>NZ_JAVRHL010000002.1:0-1101624 GCF_031846565.1 Tropicimonas omnivorans
GGGGGGGGCGGGGGGGGGGGGGGGGAGGGGGGGGGGGGGGGGGGCGGCGGGGGGGGGGGGGGGGGGGGGGGGGGGGGGGGGGCGGCGGGGGGGGGGGGGGGGGTGGGGGCGGGGGTGGGGGGGGGGGGGGGGGCGGGGGGGGCGGGGGGGGGGGGGGGGGCGGGGGGGGGGGGGGGGGGGGGGGGGAGAGGGGGGGGGGGGGGGGGGGGGGGGGGGGGGGGGGGGGGGGGGGACGGCGCGACCCTAAGAGAGTGGAGGCCGGGGAGCCGGCGGCAGGACGCCCTGCGTTGCCTTCAAGGAGAGGCGGCAGCGTGTCCCGCCGTACGGGTGACGATCCGGGCAGGGCGCCGGTGCCGGTGCGGACCTCGCTCTGATCAGACCAGTCGGCTGACGTCCTTCGCGGCGCGTACGAAATCGCGGAAGAGGGGGTGGGGGTCGAAGGGCTTGGACTTCAGTTCGGGGTGGAACTGGACGCCGACGAACCAGGGATGGTCCTTCCATTCGACGATCTCGGGCAGGCGGCCGTCCGGCGACAGGCCGGTGAAGCACAGACCCGCCTCTTCGAGCTTCTCGCGATACTTGATGTCCACCTCGTAGCGGTGGCGGTGGCGCTCGGAGATCGTCGGGGCGCCGTAGATCTCGCGGACGAGGGACTCGTCCTTCAACTGCGCCTCGTAGGCGCCGAGGCGCATGGTGCCGCCCTTGTCGTCAAGCACGGAGCGGGCGACGGTTTCGTTGTCCTTGATCCATTCCTTGAGGTGGAAGATCACCGGCTCGAACCGCTTCTCCCCCGCCTCATGGTCGAATTCCTGGCTGCCGGCGGTGCTCAGGCCGGCGACGTTCCGTGCCCCTTCGATGACCGCCATCTGCATCCCGAGGCAGATCCCGAGATAAGGGATCTTGCGGGTTCGCGCGAACTCGACGGCGCGGATCTTGCCTTCCGTGCCGCGCTCTCCGAAGCCGCCGGGGACGAGGATCGCGTGATAGCGCTCGAGGAGCGGCGCAGGGTCCTCCCGCTCGAACCGCTCCGCGTCGATCCACTCCGCCCGAACCTTCACGCGGTTCGCCATGCCGCCATGGGTCAGCGCCTCGGCGATGGATTTGTAGGCGTCCTCAAGCTGGGTGTACTTGCCGACGATGGCCACCCGGACTTCGCCCTCGGGATTGTGGATACGGTCCGAGACGTCCTCCCAGCGAGAGAGGTCCGGCTTCGGGGCGGGGCTGATCTGGAACGCATCGAGCACGGCCTGGTCGAGACCTTCGCGGTGATAGGCGAGCGGCGCGTCGTAGATCGTGGACAGATCCTGCGCGGCGACGACGGCATCGGGACGGACGTTGCAGAACAGCGCCAGCTTCTCCCGTTCCTTCGCCGGGATCGGCCCTTCGGAGCGGCAGACCAGGATGTCGGGCGCGATGCCGATGGAGCGCAGTTCCTTGACGGAGTGCTGCGTCGGCTTGGTCTTGAGCTCGCCCGACGCCTTGATCCACGGCAGAAGCGTGAGGTGCATGAAGATGCACTGCCCGCGCGGCTTGTCCTGGCTGAACTGGCGGATGGCCTCGAAGAACGGAAGGCCCTCGATATCGCCCACCGTGCCGCCGATCTCGCACAGCATGAAATCGACCTCGTCCTCGCCGATCGAGATGAAGTCCTTGATTTCGTTGGTGACGTGAGGAATGACCTGGATGGTCTTGCCGAGGTAGTCGCCGCGGCGCTCCTTCTCCAGCACGTTGGAATAGATCCGGCCGGAGGAGACGCTGTCCGTCTTGCGGGCGGCGACGCCGGTGAATCGCTCGTAGTGGCCAAGGTCGAGATCGGTCTCGGCGCCATCGTCGGTGACGAAGACCTCGCCATGCTCGAACGGGCTCATCGTGCCGGGATCGACGTTGAGATAGGGGTCGAGCTTGCGCAGGCGGACGGTAAAGCCACGGGCCTGCAGGAGCGAACCGAGCGCCGCTGACGCAAGGCCCTTGCCGAGGGACGACACGACACCGCCTGTGATGAAGATGAATCGCGCCATGAAGGCCCCCCGCGTGATTCGGGCGCCTCGGGCCCGGAAATTCCGTCATTCGGACGTGCCGATAGCGCGGCACCACGGGACCCAAGCCTATAGGTCATTCCGCGGAGCCGGACAAGGCCGGCGCCCTCTATATGATGTTGCGCCCCGCGTTCGGGGCAGCGAATTCTTGTGTCTGCCGTGGGTCCGGCGGCCGCGGGCCCGACTAGTCGGCGGCTTGCGGCACCAGCGGTGCGTCGCCATCCGCGGACGGCGGGAGCAGATCCGTGCCGGACGGCCTGTCACTGTCCGGCGTCTCGGCCGGAGTCTCCGCCGCGGGACGGCCCGTCAGGCGCTCGGTCACCGAGCTGGAGGACGAATCGGCTGCCGCGAGGATCGTCAGCGTGATCGACGTCGCGATGAACGCGATGGCGAAGGCCCAGGTGAGCTTGCCGAGCGCCGTGGCCGCCGCGCGACCGCTCATGACGCCGCCACCGCCACCACCGCCGCCGCCCATTCCGAGGCCGCCGCCTTCGGAGCGCTGAAGCAGCACGATGCCGATCAGGCACAGGGCCAGGACCAGGTGGACGATGAGAATGACGTTCTGCATGGCGTGGAGGCCCCTAGATCGGACTGGCGGGTATCTATGGGAAGCGCGTCGGCGCCGCAACCCATCAGGGGCGCGGCGCCGGGGCGCGATCAGTCAGGATGACGGTCAGCGGGCGAGATAGGCGGCGAGGATGTCCCGCGCGGCGGTCAGGTCCGTCTTGTCGATCATCTCGCAGGTCGTGTGGATGTAGCGGGTGCCGACGACGATCCCGAGCGCCTTCGCGCCCGCCGCCGCCTGCTGCGCCGCCGCACCGTCCTGCCCGCCGGCGCGAAGCATGGTGCGCTGGAAGGGGATGCCCTTCTCCTTCGCCAGATCCTCGACGTCGCGGGCCAGGCCGCGATCGGCGATGAAGGAGCCGTCCCGCAGGTGCAGGCCGAAGCCCTTGCCCTGCTGCGTCGTGCGGTCCGCCTCGGGCACGCCGGGGGTGTCGCAGGCAAGCGTCGTGTCGATGCCGAGACCGATGTCGGGCTTGATCCGGTAGGCCGCCGTCTTCGCGCCGCGAAGGCCGACTTCCTCCTGGCAGGTAAAGGCGACATGGATCTCCGCCGAGTTCGCGGCATCCCCCAGCGCCCGGATCGCCTCGAGGCCGAGCCAGCAGGCGATGCGGTTGTCGAGCGCCTTGGAGACGATCTTGTCACCCATTTCCGCGAAGGGCGCGTCCATCACCACCATGTCGCCGACGCGCACACGCTCTGCCGCCGCCTCGCCGAGGCCGGTGTCGATGTAGAACTCGGAGATCTCGGGGACCTTCTTGCGCTCCTCGGGGGAGGAGATGTGCAGGCCCTTGCCGGCGGGGTTCATGATCCCGGGAATGTCGCCGTCGTCGGTGCAGACGAGGACGCGGCGGGAGAACAGCGTCCGCGGATCGAAGCCGCCGACCGGCTGGACGTAGACGAAGCCCTTCTCGGACACGTGGCTGACGAGAAACCCGATCTCGTCCATGTGGCACAGGAGCATGACGCGGGTGGGCGCCTCGCCGCCAGTGTCGCCGCGCGCATCCCGGCGGCAGAGCAGCGAGCCCATCGGGTCCGTCTCGATCGCGTCGAAGAGACCCTCGGCCTCTTCGCGGATCAGGTCGCGCACCCGGTCCTCGCATCCCGGAACGCCGGGGGTCTCGCACAGGCGCTTGAGAAGATCGATGTTCATTGGGGCGCTCCTTCGGGGCAGGTCAGGTCGCACCAGACATGGGGCGGGGCGGGGGGGATTGTCCAGTGGGGCGGCGCTGCCGCCGGAGGCGGCGATCGGCGGGAAAGGGCGGGCTGCCCGCGACATCGCGGCGCTTCGACGATTGCCGGTTTCGCCCGGCGGGCGGCGCGGCTATACCGGCGCCGGCTCGAGAAAGGGTGCATCAAATGGCTAACGTCGTCGTTGTCGGCGCCCAGTGGGGCGACGAAGGAAAAGGCAAGATCGTAGACTGGCTGAGCGAGCGCGCGGATGTGATCGCCCGCTTCCAGGGCGGCCACAATGCCGGCCACACGCTCGTCATCGACGGTGAGGTCTACAAGCTCTCGCTGCTTCCCTCGGGCATCGTCCGCACCGGCAAGCTCTCGGTCATCGGCAACGGTGTCGTCCTCGATCCCTGGGCCCTGCTGGAGGAGATCGAGCGACTGGCCAAGCAGGGCGTGCACGTCACCCCGGACAGCCTGATGATCGCCGAGAACACGCCGCTGATCCTGCCCGTCCACGGTGAGCTGGACCGCGCTCGCGAAGCCGGCGCCGGCAACTCCAAGATCGGGACCACCGGGCGCGGCATCGGCCCCGCCTACGAGGACAAGGTGGGCCGCCGCACCATCCGTGTCGCCGATCTGGCCGATGCGGCCACGCTCGAAGGCCGGGTCGACCGCCTGCTCGTCCACCACGACGCGCTCCGCCGCGGCCTCGGGATGGAGCCGGTGGACCGCGCCGCGCTCATGGATGCGCTGCGCGAGGTCGCCCCCAAGGTCCTGCCCTTCGCCAAGCCGGTCTGGCGGGAGCTGACCGATGCCCGCCGCGCCGGCAAGCGCATCCTCTTCGAAGGGGCGCAGGGCGCGCTTCTCGACATCGATTTTGGCACGTATCCCTTCGTGACCTCGTCCAACACGATGTCAGGCATGGCCGCGACGGGGACGGGCGTCGGCCCGGGCGCCGTCGATTTCGTCCTCGGGATCGTCAAGGCCTACACCACCCGCGTCGGAGAGGGCCCGTTCCCGACCGAGCTGATCGACGACAATGGCCGCCGCCTCGGCGAGCGGGGGCATGAGTTCGGCACCGTCACCGGCCGGCAGCGCCGCTGCGGCTGGTTCGACGCCGCCCTCGTGCGCCAGACCTGCGC
Organism: Tropicimonas omnivorans; assembly: GCF_031846565.1. Lineage (NCBI taxonomy): Bacteria > Pseudomonadati > Pseudomonadota > Alphaproteobacteria > Rhodobacterales > Roseobacteraceae > Tropicimonas > Tropicimonas omnivorans. The sequence continues at coordinate 4,916 of NZ_JAVRHL010000002.1, forward strand.
CACGTCCGGCGTTTCCGGCATCGCGCTGACGAAGCTCGACGTGCTGGACGGCTTCAAGGAACTGCGCATCTGCACCGGCTACATGCTGGACGGCGAGCGGATCGACTACCTGCCCACCGCCAGCGAGGCGCAGACCCGGGTCGAGCCGATCTACGAGACGATGGAAGGCTGGTCGGAAAGCACCGCCGGCGCGCGCCGCTGGGCGGATCTTCCGGCCGCCGCGATCAAGTACGTCCGCCGCGTGGAAGAGCTGATCGAGTGCCCCGTCGCGCTTCTGTCGACCTCGCCCGAGCGGGAGGACACGATCCTCGTCACTGACCCCTTCGCCGACTGATGGCGCTCGGTCACAAGACGCGGAAGCGGCTTTCGCTGCTGATCCTGCTGATCGGCCTTCCGGCCTACGTCGTCGTGGCCGTTACCATACTGAACGCGCTGGACCGTCCGTCGATCTGGGTCGAACTGGCGGTGTACGTGATCCTCGGGATCGTGTGGGCGCTGCCGTTCCGCGCCATATTCAAGGGCGTCGGCCGGCACGACCCGGACGATCCCGACGCGCCGCCCGAGCCGCCGAAACGCCGCCGATAGGTTGAAGGGGGGCCGGGCCACGCGCCGGCCCGCCCCCCGCGGCAAAGCGGCCGGGCCGCGGCGCGCCGTTCGCGCCCCGCCGCGCAGGTCCCCTGCTTCCGAACCGGTCCTCTCCCTGCCGTCTCTTCACCGCTTTGTCGCAAACAGCGCCCATGGCGTCGCGCCTTTCGCGGCAGAGCGACGCCGCTGGCCTCATTCCGGTGATGGTCACGAGACGGAGTACCGCGCGATGAAAACGCATGTTCGGGCACTGGTGGTGGGCGGCGGCGCCGTCGGGACATCGATCGCCTATCACCTCGGAAAAGCCGGCTGGGACACGATGCTCCTCGAGCGGGACGAGTTGACCGCCGGCTCCACATGGCACGCCGCCGGCCTCCTGCCGTATTTCAACATGAGCTACGCCACGAGCCACATCCACGACTACTCCATCCGCTACTACAAGACGCTGGAGGAGGAGACGGGGCTGGATGCCGGCTTCTTCGTCGTCGGCAACCTGCGCATGGCCCAGACCGACGCGCGGATGGACGAGTACCGCCTCTACGCCTCCACCGCCGAGACCGTCGGCATTCCCTACGAATGGATGACCCCGGATCAGATCAGCGAGCGCTGGCCGCTCGTGAACACCGAGGATCTCAAGGGCGCGATCTTCCATCCGACCGACGGCTACATCAATCCCGCCGACGTCACCCAGGCGATGGCGAAGGGCGCGCGGCAGCATGGCGTCACGATCGAGCGGCGCTGGCAGGTGGACGGCTACCGCTGGACCGGCTCCGAATGGATCGTGTCCGTCACGAAGATGGTGGAGAAGGGGGGCAACCTCGTCCCCTCGGACGAAACCGCGGAGATCACCGCCGAGCACGTCGTCACCGCCACCGGCAACCATGCGCAGCGCACGGCGAAACTCCTCGGCATCAAGATCCCGGCGATCCCTGTCGAGCACCAGTACATCGTCACCGAGCCTGATCCCGCGCTCGTGGAGTACCGCAGCGCCGGCAACCCGCAGCACCCGGTCCTGCGCGACGCGGATGCCAAGTGGTACGTGCGCGAGGAGCGCGGAGGCTGGATCCTCGGCCCCTACGAGCTGAACGCCCCCGCGCGCTTCGAATACGGTGTGCCGGACAGTTTCCGCGCCGACCTCTTCCCGCTCGACCTCGAGCGGATCGAGGAGGAATACATGTCCATGATCCACCGTATCCCGTCCTCCGAGACGGTGGGCCTCAAGGACGATTACAACGGTCCGATCTGCTACACGCCGGACGGCAACCCGCTCCTCGGGCCCGCGCCGGGCCTGCGCAACATGTGGCTGGCGGAGGGCTTCTCCTTCGGCATCACCGCCGCCGGCGGCGCCGGGCACTACCTCGCCCAGGTGATGACCGAGGGCGAGGCGGAGATCGACATGGCCTCCCTCGATCCGCGGCGCTACGGCGACTGGATGACGACCGAGTATGCCGCCCGGAAGAACGAGGAGGCCTACGAGCACGTCTACATCCTCCATCACCCCGACGAGGAGCGCCCCGCCTGCCGGCCGCTGCGCACGGCGCCCTGCTACGACCGCATGGCCGCCCGCGGCGCGCAGTTCGGCGTGGTGAACGGCTGGGAGCGTCCGAACTACTTCGGGGGGATCGACTTCGACGACCACGGCGCCCGGTCCTTCCGCCGCGGTGGCTGGTGGCAATACGCCAGCGCCGAGGCGAAGGCGATCCGCGAGAACGTCGGCATGATCGACGCCTCGGCCTTCACGAAGCACACCGTGAAGGGGCCCGGCGCCGCCGCCTTCCTCGACTGGTTCACATGCAACCGCCTGCCGAAGACCGGCCGGATCAACCTGACCTACGCGCTGACCTCCGCCGGCACCGTCCGCACCGAGTACACCATCGTGCGCCTCGCGGAGGACAGCTTCTACCTCGTCTCCGCCGGCGCCTGGTCCGCCTATGACGGCGACTTCCTGCGGAAGGCCGTCGAGGACAAGGAAGCCGAGTTCGGCCGGATCGACGTCCAGGACGTCACCACGCAATGGGGCGTGTTCGCCCTCGCCGGTCCGAAGGCGCGGGACGTGCTGAAGAGCCTTGTGCGGGACGCGGAGCCGGAGACGGTCCTGTCCAACAAGCGCTTCCCGTGGCTCTCCATGCGCAACATCGAGCTTGGCATGGTGCCCGTCATGGCGCTGCGCGTCGCCTATACCGGGGAACTCGGCTGGGAATTGCACCACCCGATGGAGATGCAGAACCACCTCTTCGACAAGCTGGTGGAGGCCGGAGCCGAACACGGGCTGACCCTCGTCGGAGCGCGGGCGCAGAACTGGCTCAGGCAGGAGAAGTCCTACCGTGCCTTCGGCAACGAACTCGGCCGGGACGCAACCCCCCTCGAGGCCGGCCTCGACCGCTTCGTGGACCTCTCCAAGGACTTCCACGGCAAGGCGGCGATGGAGGAGAAGGGCATCCGCTCGACCTGCGTCACGCTGCTGATCGACGGTCCGGACGATGCCGATCCCTGGGGCCGCGAGGCGCTCTATGCCGGTGAGGAGCGGGTTGGCCGCCTGACTTCGGGAGGCTGGTCGGCCGCCTTCGACAAGTCCATCGGCATGGGCTACGTCCACCCCGATCACGCCGCGCCGGGCACGAAGCTCAAGGTCCGGATGCTGGGCGAGCTCTTTGATGCCGAAGTCACCGAGGACAGCCCGTACGATCCGAAGAACGAGACGATCCGGAAGGACGGCTGAGGCCGGTCACGGCGCCTTCGAACGGGGTTGCGTGGGGGTCGGGCCGGAACGGCCATGACCGCCCACGCAACCTGCCCCGCAAGGCGGGGCGGACGCGATCGTCGCCGGCAGAACGGCCGCGCGCGTCGCGGGTTTCCCGGAGCGAAGGCTTGCCGCGAACGCCCGGGTCAAGTCTTCGCATAGCGCTCGAGCCGCTCTTCCAGAGTGCCGCTGTGCAGCTCGAACATGTGGTTGTCGTAGTCGTAGAAGTAGATCGAATGACCCTCGCCCTCGACGCGTGAACGGCCCTCCCGGACCTCCAGACCAAGCGCCTTTATGCGCTCAAGTCTTTCGTCGTAGTCGTCCGGTCTTATTCTGAAGGCGACATGGTTGTAGGTCTTTTCCGGGAGGGGGGCGCCTTCCATCGTCGCGACCCAGATGCCCGCGATATCGAAGAAGCGTTCTCTGGAGATGGAGAACGTCCTGTCGCCGCTGTCGTAGATCTTCTTGGCATCCAGGACCGTCGTGAGCATCTCTTCCATCTTGTCGAGATCGCTCACGATGAACGTCATATGGCTTAGCCCCTGAACCATTGCACCGCCTCCGAGAAACTCTACGGGGAGACTATGTCGGACACGGCGTGATGCCCACATCGAGTTCGGCCACGAGGTGCACCACCAAATGCAAAGGCCCGCCAAACGAGGCGGGCCTTTCTCGATCTGCTTGTCTCGCCCCGATCAGTTGGGGATCTCGGCGTCGATGCCTTCGACGTAGAAGTCCATGCCGAGAAGCGTCCCGTCATCGGCCGTCTCGCCCTCGGCAAGCCACTCGGTGCCGTCGGCGTAGTTCAGGGGGCCGGTGAAGGGGTGGTACTCGCCCGAGGAGATGCTGTCGGCGAGGTCCTGCGCTTCCTGCCGGACATCCTCGGGGATCGCGTCCGTCATCTCGCCGATCTCGACCATGCCGGTGTCGATACCGCCCCAGGTGTCCTTGCTCTCCCAGGTTCCGTCGATGGCCGCGCCGACGCGCTCGATGTAGTACGGCGCCCAGTTGTCGATGATGGAGGAGACGCGCGGGGAGGGCTTGTACTCGGCCATGTCCGAGGCCTGGCCGAAGCCGACCACGCCGCCGGCCTGCTCCGCGGCGGCAAGCGGGGCGGTGGAATCGGTATGCTGCAGGATCACGTCGGCGCCCTGCTCGATCAGGGCCTGCGCGGCATCCGCTTCCTTGGCCGGGTCGAACCAGGTGTAGGCCCAGACGATGTTGAACTCGACATCGGGATTGGCCTCGCTCGCGGCGATGTAGGCGGCGTTGATGCCGCGGATGACCTCGGGGATCGGGAAGGAGGCGATGTACCCGATCTTGTTGGTCTCGGTCATCTTGCCGGCGACGTGCCCGATGACGGCCCGGCCCTCGTAGAAGCGCGAGGAATAGGTCGCGACGTTGTCGGCGCGCTTGTAGCCGGTGGCGTGCTCGAAGTTCACATCCGGGAATTTCTGCGCGACGTTGATCGTCGGATCCATGTAGCCGAAGGACGTGGTGAAGATGAGATCCGTGCCGGACAGTGCCATCTGTGTCAGCACGCGCTCGGCATCGGCGCCCTCGGGGACGCTCTCCTGATAGACCGTCTCGATCCGGTCGCCGTATTCCTCGACGAGCGCGAGGCGGGCCTGCTCGTGCTCGTAGGTCCAGCCGCCGTCTCCGATCGGGCCGACATAGACGAAACCGACCTTGAGCGGCTCGCCGTCGTCCTGTGCCAGCGCGCCTGTGGCCGTGAGCGCCATCGCGGCGCCGGCGAGTAGATGTCTGATGAGCATGAAATGCACTCTCCCTGTTGGATTCGTATTGGCCTCACGTGGAGGCATGGAACGTCCGGCCGAGGGCGGCCGGCGCGCTCGTCGAGATCCGTCCGCGGCCGGACGAGATGAGCACGAGCACGAGGATGGTGATGATGTACGGCGACATCGACAAGTATTCGACCGGCATTTTCATGCCCGCCGCCTGCAGGTTCAGTTGCAGCACGGTCAGGCCGCCGAAAAGATAGGCGCCGATCAGGACGCGCCAGGGCCGCCAGCTGGCGAAGACGACGAGGGCGAGGGCGATCCAGCCGGCGCCGGCGGTCATCCCTTCGGTCCATTGCGGCACCCGCACGAGCGAGAGGTAGGCTCCGCCGAGCCCGGCCAACGCGCCGCCACAGGCAATCGCGAGAAGGCGGATGCGGATCACGCGGTACCCCAGCGCATGGGCGGCCTCGGGGCTCTCTCCGGTGGCGCGCAGGATGAGGCCGGCGCGGGTGCGGAAGAGGACGGCCCAGACGAGGGCGACGATCAGGATCGAGATGTAGATCATCGGATCGTGCCGGAAGAGGATCGGTCCGAGGACGGGGATGTCCGACAGGGGGCCGAGATCCAGCTTGGGCGTGGCCGGCGGGCGGATGCCCACATAGGATTGTCCCATCAGCGCCGAGAGGCCGAGGCCGAAGAGCGTGAGCGCAAGGCCCGTCGCCACCTGATTGGACAGGAAGACCTGCGTCAGGAGGCCGAAGACCAGCGACAGGACGGCGCCGCCGAGCGCCCCGCCGAGAAAGCCGAGGGCGGGGCTGCCGGTTTCCACGGCGACGGCGAAGCCGCAGATCGCGCCGGTGATCATCATCCCCTCGACGCCGAGGTTCAGAACGCCAGAGCGCTCCACGATGAGTTCCCCGATGGCGGCGAGGAGGATCGGCGTCGCGCCGACCATGAGGGCCGCGATGAGCAGGAGCCAGTTGATCGAGGACAGGTCCATCAGGCAGCCCCCCGCGCGCCGATCCGGATGCGGAAGTTGGTCAGCACGTCCACGCCTAGGAGGAAGAACAGGAGCATCCCCTGGAACGCCTGGATGGCGGCGGCCGGAATGCCCAGCATGAACTGCGCAAGCTCCCCGCCGATATAGGTGAGCGCCATCAGGAGCCCGGCAAGGAGGATGCCGACGGGATGCAGGCGGCCGAGGAAGGCCACGATGATCGCGGTGAAGCCATAGCCCGAATTGAAGTCGATGCTGACCTGGCCGGCGGGGCCGGAGACCTCGAACATGCCGGCAAGGCCCGCCAGCGCGCCCGAGAGGCCGAGGCAGAAGATCACCAGCCGGCCGGGATGAACCCCGCCGAAGCGCGCCGCGCGAGGGGCCTGCCCGGCCAGGCGGATGTGGAAGCCCATCAGGTGCCGCGTCAGCATGACATGCCCGAGGATCACGGCGACGATCGCGGCGGCGACGCCCCAGTGCAGTCCGGTGCCCGGAAGGAGCTCGAGATTGGAGGCCGCGTCGTATTGCTGGAGATTGCGGGAGCCGGGAAAGCCGCCGCCCTCGGGGTTCTTCATCGGCCCGAGCGCCATGGCCGCGAGGAACTGCTCCGCGACGTAGACGAGAAGAAGCGAGACGAGGATCTCGTTGGTGTTGAAGAAGACCCGCAGGAGCGCCGGTATCATCGCCCAGAGAAAGCCTCCGAGCGCACCGGCGACGATCATCGCGGGAAAGATCAGCGGGCTGCCCGAGGGATAGGCCGCGAGCGCGACGCCCGCCCCGAAGAGCGCGCCGATGATGTACTGCCCCTCGGCGCCGATGTTCCAGATGCCCGCCCGGAAGCCCATCGCGAGCCCGACGGCGATGAGGATCAGCGGGCCGGCCTTCACCAGGAGCTGCGGGCGGGAATAGGAGGCGAATTGCGGATCGAAGAGCGGGGCCCAGAAGATCGTGCGGATCGCACCCGCGGGATCCTTGCCGAGCAGCGCGAACATCAGCCCCCCGGCGATCATCGTGAGCACGACGGCTAGGACGGGCGTGGCCCAGGCCCAGGCGCGGGATGGCGAGGGGCGTTTTTCGAGCGTGATCAAGCTGTGGCCTCCGGCGCGGCTGCGGATGCGGCAGGACCGCCTCCGGCGGGGGTATTTCCAGAAAGATGAATGCGGAGGCCGGGCTCAGGCATGATGGGGGCCGGCATGGGCCGCCTCCATGTCATGGGCGCCGCCGAGCATCAGGCCGATGCGCTCCATGGTGAGCCCGTCCGCCGGGACCGGCTCGCTGAGGCGTCCGCCATTCAGCGCGGCGAAGCGGCCGGCGACCTCGAGGATCTCGTCGAGGTCCTGCGAGATGACGACGACGGCGCTCCCCTCCCGCGCGAGGTCGAGAAGGGCTTGCCGGATGGCGGCCGCGGCCGCGGCGTCGACGCCCCATGTCGGCTGGTTCACCACGAGGACGCGGGGGCGTTGCAGGATTTCCCGCCCGATGACGAATTTCTGCAGGTTGCCGCCCGAAAGGGCGCGCGCGGCGGCGTCCGGGCCGGGGGTGCGCACGTCGAACTCGGCGATGATGCGTTCGGCGAAGTCCCGGGCGCGTCCCCAGCGGATGAGGCCGTTCCGGGTCAGCTCCTCGCGCTGCCAGCCGGTGAGGGCGGCGTTCTCGGTCAGGCTCATGTCCGGCGCGGCGGCGTGGCCGAGGCGTTCCTCGGGGCCGGTCAGAAGGCCGAGAGCGCGGCGCTCGCGGGGCCCGGTCCGGCCGATCCCGGCACCCTCCAGTCGGATCGCGTCCGCGGCGGAGGACATCTCTCCGGAGAGCGCGGCCAGAAGCTCGTCCTGACCGTTTCCGGCCACACCGCCTAGGCCGAGAATTTCACCCTCGCCGACCGTGAAGGACACGTCCTGAAGGCGCGTTCCGAAGGCGGAGGCGGGAGGCAGGGTCAGCCCCCTGACCTCGAGGATCGTGTCGCCCGCGGTTTCGGCGGGGCGCTCCGGCCGGGAGAGGGCTGAGCCCACCATCAGCTCGGCAAGCTCGGCCGAGGAGGTCTCCGAGGGGCGACAGGTTGCGACGACCGCGCCGCGGCGCAGGATCGTCGCCCGCTCGCAGAGGGCGCGGATCTCACCCAGCTTGTGGGAGATGTAGAGGATCGCCGTGCCTTCGTCCGCAAGCTGGTTCAGCGTGCGAAAGAGGATCTCCACCTCCTGCGGGGTGAGGACGCTGGTCGGCTCGTCCATGATCAGGAGCTTCGGGTCTTGCAGCAGGCAGCGCACGATCTCCACCCGCTGACGCTCCCCGGCGGAGAGGTCTCCGACGCGGCGGGAGGGATCGAGGGGCAGGCCGTACTCCTGGCTGACCTCGGTGATGCGGCGGGCGAGCCGGCCGAGAGGCGGCGGGTTTTCCATGCCGAGCCCGACATTCTCGGCGACGCTCAGCGCATCGAAGAGGGAGAAGTGCTGGAACACCATCGCGACGCCCGCCCGTCGCGCGGCACTGGGATCCGCCGGGGCGAAGGGCGCGCCGTGCAGCGTCATGGCGCCGCGGTCGGGTTTGACGAGGCCGAAGATCGTCTTCACGAGGGTGGACTTGCCGGCGCCGTTCTCGCCGAGAAGCGCGTGGATCTCGCCCGGAGCCACCGAGAAGGACACGTCGTCATTGGCGACGACGCCCGGATAGGCCTTGGTCAATCCATCCGCGGTAAAGAGGGTCGTCACGCCGTGGCGCTCCCTTCGTGACTGGTGCTCGTCAAGCGAAGTAACGAAGTCGCGACACCGAGGGCAATGGCCTGGGGGTGCTTGCCGAGGGCCGGATCGCCGATCGGGCAGGCGATGCGGCCTGCGGAGGCATCGGAATGACCCATCTGCCTCAGTCTTGCGCCGAACCGGGCGCGCTTCGTCTCCGACCCGATGAGGCCGGCAAAGGCGAAATCGCGCAGAAGGAGGCGGTGGCAGATCTCGAGGTCCCGCGCGTGGGAGTGCGTCACGATGAGATGCGCCGCCTCCGCCGGGGCGCGCGCGGCGGCCGGCGCGACCTCGGGGGCGATGACTGGGACCGCCGGGGGATCGGCCGGGAACCGCTCGGGGGCGATGTCGATCAGGGAGATGTCCCAGCCGGGAAGGGGGGCCATGACGGCGGCGAGCGCACGGCCGACATGGCCGGCGCCCCAGATCCAGAGCGGTCGGCCGGACCGGGCGAGCGGCTCGGCGGCCCAGCCGGCGGAGAGGTGGACCGCTGACCGTGCAAGGCGGCCGAGGAAGGCGGCGGGCGGCGCATCCGCATTTTGCGACAGGGGGCGCACGGCGTGCCCGCGCTCGATCCTGAGCCGGGTGAGGGCATCGTCATCCCAGACTTCCGTCAGGAGCTTGACCGCGCCGCCGCAGCACTGGCCGATGCCGGGGCCGAGGGGGATGGTCTCGACCGCGGCGCCGCCCCCGGCGAGCCGGGCCAGGGCGCGCTCCGTGGCCTGCCATTCGAGGGTGCCGCCGCCGATCGTGCCCTCCTGTCCGCCGGGCCAGACCAGCATCGACGCGCCGGCCTCCCGCGGGGCCGAGCCCTTCGCCTCGGCCACGGCGATCCGCGCGACGCGGCCATGGCGCGCGACGGCGCGGCGGAGGGAGGCCTCATCGAAGCTCATCCCGCCCCCCTGGCGCGGGCGACGGCGGCGAGGACGCGCTCCGGCGTCGCCGGCGCGTCGAGGTTCGGATAGTTCGGTCCGCAGGCGGCGCAGGCGTCGGACAGCGCCATCAGCGTGGAAATGCCCAGCATGAGCGGCGGCTCGCCCACGGCCTTCGAGCGATAGATCGTCTCCTCACGGTTCGGCGCCTCCCAGAGCGCGACGTTGAAGCGGCGGGGCCGGTCCGAGCAGGCCGGGATCTTGTAGGTCGAGGGAGCGTGGGTCGTCAGGCGGCCCTTCTCGTCCCAGACCAGCTCCTCGGTTGTGAGCCAGCCGGCGCCCTGGACGAAACCGCCCTCGATCTGGCCGATGTCGATGGCCGGGTTCAGCGAGGCGCCGGCATCGTGCAGGATGTCGGTCCCGAGGATGCGGTTCTCGCCCGTGAGCGTGTCGATCACGACCTCGGTCACCGCCGCGCCGTAGGCGAAGTAGAAAAACGGGCGGCCTTCGCCCGCGACCCTGTCCCAGACGATCTTCGGCGTCTTGTAGAAGCCGGTGGCGGAGAGGCTGGCGCGGGCGAGGTAGCAGTCCCGCACGACGTCCTCCCAAGGGTAGGCCTCGCCGCCGACATGGACGTGGCCGTCCTCGAACCGCACCGAGGCAGGATCCGCCTGCTGCCGCTCGGCGACGAAGGCCGCCATCCGCTCCCTGATCGCGTCGCAGGCGGCGCGGACGGCCATGCCGTTGAGATCGGCGCCGGATGAGGCGGCGGTCGCCGAGGTGTTCGGGACCTTGCCGGTATCGGTCGCGGTGATCTTCACCCGCGACGCATCCACCCCGAAGCGGCTCGCGGCGACCTGCGCGACCTTGCGGAAAAGGCCCTGTCCCATCTCGGTGCCGCCGTGGTTCATCCGCACCGAACCGTCGGTGTACACATGGACGAGCGCGCCGGCCTGGTTGAGGTGGGTGAGCGTGAAGGAGATGCCGAACTTCACCGGCGTGAGCGCGATCCCCTTCTTCAGCACGGGGCTTGCCGCGTTCCACTCGGCGATGGCGGTCCGGCGGGCCGCGTAGTCGGAGGTTTCGGCCAGCCTGTCCGTCATGGCGTGCAGGATGAAATCCTCCACCGGCATCGCGTAGGGCGTGGTCTGGTGGCCGCGGGGATCGGGGCGGATATCGGCGCCGCGCGTGCCGCTGGCCGAGCCGCGGCTGGCGGGATCGGCGTGATCGAGAGCGTGGCCGCGGGCGGCGTCCTCCGCAGCGGCGGTGCCGGCGATGCCGCTGCCGGCGTCGTGCCCGTCCGCTTCGTCATAGTAGTTGGCGCGGCGGATCTCGATCGGGTCACGCCCGAGGCGGTGGGCGATCTTGTCCATAACCCGTTCGATCCCGACCATTCCCTGCGGCCCGCCGAAGCCCCGGAAGGCGGTCGCGCTCTGGGTATTGGTGCGCAGGCGGTGGGAGACGATGCGGGCGGCGGGCAGGTTATAGGCGTTGTCCGCGTGGAGCATGGCCCGGTCCGCCACGGGAAGCGAGAGGTCCTGGCTCCAGCCGCAGCGGCAGAACTGCTCCACCTCGAGACCGAGGATGCGTCCGTCCGCGTCGATCCCGGCGCGATAGTCGATACGGAAATCGTGGCGCTTTCCGGTGATGACCATGTCGTCGTCCCGGTCGTAGCGCATCCGGCAGGGGCGGCCGGTGGCGCGGGCGGTGACGGCGCAGGCGACGGCGAGCGCGTTGCCCTGGCTTTCCTTGCCGCCGAAGCCGCCGCCCATCCGCCGCACCTCGACGCGGACGTCGGACATCGGCAGGCCGAGCGCCTCGGCCACCTTGTGCTGGATCTCGGTCGGATGCTGGGTGGAGGAATGAACGAGGACGCCGCCATCCTCCTCCGGCAGCGCGAGCGCGGCCTGCCCCTCGAGGTAGAAATGCTCCTGCCCGCCGATCCTGATGGAGCCGTCGATCACCTCTGCGGCGGAAGCGATGGCGGGCGCGGGGTCGCCCTTCGTCCAGATCACCGGCCCGTCCTCGAACCGGCGCTCCGCCGCGATGGCGTCCTCGATGGTCAGGATCGCGGCGCTCTCCTCGATCTCCACCTCGGCGAGACGCACGGCGCGGCGCGCGGCCAGATGGCTCGTCGCGGCGACGATGAAGATCGGCTGGCCCATGTAATGGACTTCGCCGGAGGACAGTATCTCCTCGTGGAAATCGGGAGAGGGGGAGACGTCGTTCTCCGCGGGCAGGTCCTCTGCGGTCAGAACGGCGACGACACCGTCCGCCGCGCGCACCGCCGACAGGTCCATCCGCGCGATCCGGCCCGCGGCGACGGCAGAGAGACCGAAGGCGAGGTGAAGCGCGCCGGCGGGGGCCGGGATGTCGTCGATATAGCGGGCCTGCCCGGTGACGTGGAGCCAGGCGCTGTCATGCGGAAGGGAGGTCGCGACACTCATGACGTCACCTCGAGGATGGAGGGGGCGGCGCCGGTGAGGTCGGCATGGTAGCGCCTGAGCATCCCCCGGGCCGCCTCCAGGCGGTACTCGGCGGAGGCGCGCATGTCCGACAGCGGCGCGAAATCCTCGGCGAAGGCCGGCAGCGCGGCGGCGATGGTCTCTTCGCTCCAGGCCCGGCCCAGAAGCGCTTCCTCCACCGCGATGGCGCGCTTCGGGGTGCCGGCCATTCCGCCGAACGCAATCCGGGCGGAGCGCACTTCATCGCCTTCCAGCATGACGTTGAAGCAGCCGCAGACGGCGGAAATGTCCTGATCGAAGCGCTTGGAGAGCTTGTAGCAGCGCAGGGCCCTGGCCCGCGCGGGCAGGGAGACCGCCTCGACGAACTCGCCCGGCTCGCGGTCCTGCCTGCCGTACTCGATGAAGAACCGCTCGAGCGGGATCTGCCGCCGCGCATCGCCCTTCCTGAGGTGCAGCGTCGCGCCGAGGGCGATGAGAGCGGGCGGGCCGTCCCCGATGGGAGAGCCGTTGGCGATGTTGCCGCCGATCGTCGCGGCCTCCCGGATCTGCTCCGAGGCAAAGCGGCGTATCATCTCGCCGAAGGAGGGGAAGAGAGGGGCGAGCGCTTCCCGCACATCGGCCCACGGGGTCATCGCGCGGATCAGGATCTCCTCGTCCCCGATCTCGATGCCGCGCAGGTCGGACACGCCTGCGAGGAAGCAGACCGGGCCGAGGTCGCGCAGGCCCTTCGTCACCCAGAGCCCGACATCGGTCGCCCCCGCGACGAGGGTGGCATCCGGGTTCGCCTCGTACCACGCGGCCATCTCGTCCACGCTGCCGGGGCGGACCCAGCCGTGATCGAGGATGGCATTCCCAGCACCGGTCGCGGCCCCGGTTCCGGCGACGGGATCGCGCTCCCCCCAGTCGGCGCCCGGACGCCCGCCCTTCGCCGCCGCGTCGTCCGTTCCCGGGGCGGCGGAGTGGCCGAGCTTCGAGAGATCCTCTTCCATCCACTCAGGGATCTCCGCTTCCGCAGCGGCCTCGGCGGCGCGGATGATCGGGGCGTATCCGGTACAGCGGCAGAGATTGCCGGCGAGGATGTCGTCATGATCCCGCCGTCCGTTCTTGTGCCCGACGGCCATAGAGACCACGAAGCCCGGCGTGCAGAAGCCGCACTGGCTGCCGTGCTGGTCCACCATGGCGCGCTGCACGGGATGGGGCACGCCGTCCGGTCCGGCGATGCCTTCGACGGTCCGGATGGCCTTGCCGTCGATCTGGGGCAGGAAGAGGATGCAGGCGTTGAGCGCGCGGGCGCCGCGTTCGTCCGTCACCATCACGGTGCAGGCGCCGCAATCGCCCTCGTTGCAGCCCTCCTTGGTCCCGGTCAGCCCGCGGGTCTCGCGCAGCCAGTCGAGCAGGGTTCGGGTCGGCGGGGCATCCACGGAGACGGGATCGCCGTTCAGCAGGAACGTGACGGGCATGAAGGTCTCAAGGGCCGCGGTACCGGTGTGTCCAGGCGGTGGCGCGCTCGATGCGGCGTAGAACGCGCCGAGGGCAAGGAAAGCCGGACGAAAGCCACTTGGCAAGCCCTCGCGGATCGGGGAGCGGAGGGTAAAGCGGGGCATCTGCCTGGTTTCGCGCCGGAGATGCCCGGTTTGGCGGCGCTTCTCCGTCCCGTTCGGGGGCCCTCGGAGCCGGGCACGCCTGACGCCACGCCGCACCTCTCGCCGCTTCCGCCAGGGGGCGCCTGCGCCTATGGTGGCGCCATGTCCAAAGCCCCCCGATTCATCCACCTGCGCGTCCATTCCGAGTACTCTCTCCTTGAGGGCGCGGTCCGGCTCAAGAAGCTGCCCGGCCTTTGCCGCGAGATGAAGATGCCGGCGGTCGCGGTGACCGACACGGACAACATGTTCGCCGCGCTGGAATTTTCCGTCACGGCGGCAGGGCAGGGCATCCAGCCGATCATGGGCTGTCAGGTCAGCCTCGAATACCAGGAGCCGGAACCCGGCGCGCGGCCGATCCCGCCGGCGCCCGTCGTGTTGCTCGCCCAAGACGCGGCGGGCTACGCCAACCTGATGAAGATCAACAGCTTTCTCTATCTCCGGGGCGACGGGCGCGAGGCGCATGTCACGGTGGAGGAGCTGACGGAGCATGCCGAGGGCATCATCTGTCTCACCGGCGGTCCGCTCGGGCCTCTCGGGCGGCTGATCCTGCAGGGGCGCCGTCCGGCGGCGGAGGCGCTGGCCTCCCGCCTCGCCGCGGCGTTCCCGCATCGCCTCTACGTGGAGTTGCAGCGCCATCCGGGGGAGAACGGCCTGCCCGAGGAGGAGGCGCTGACCGAGCGGCCGATGATCGAGATGGCCTATGCCATGCGCCTGCCGCTCGTCGCCACCAACGACGCCTACTTCCCCAAGCCCACGATGTACGAAGCGCATGACGCGCTGATCTGCATCGCGGAGGGCGCCTATGTCGACCAGCAGGAGCCGCGCCGGCGTCTGACCCCCCAGCATTACCTCAAGACCCCGGAGGAGATGGCCGCGCTCTTCGCCGACCTGCCCGAGGCGATCGAGAATACCGTGGAGATCGCACGGCGCTGCCACGTCGTGTCCGAGTTGCGGGATCCGATCCTGCCGCGCTTTGCCGACAACGAGGTGGCCGAGCTGCGGCGGCAGGCGAAGGACGGCCTCGTGGCCCGTCTCGCCGTGATCCCCCACGCCGCGCCGGTCGAGGAGTACGAGAAACGCCTCGAATTCGAGCTCGGCATCATCGAGGGGATGGGCTTCCCCGGCTACTTCCTGATCGTCGCGGACTTCATCAAGTGGGCGAAGGATGAGAACATCCCGGTCGGGCCGGGGCGAGGGTCGGGCGCGGGCTCACTCGTCGCCTATGCGCTGACGATCACGGATCTCGATCCACTGCGCTACTCCCTCCTCTTCGAGCGGTTCCTCAACCCCGAGCGGGTCTCCATGCCCGACTTCGACATCGACTTCTGCATGGACCGCCGCGAAGAGGTGATCCGCTACGTGCAGGGCAAGTACGGGCGGGAAAAGGTCGGCCAGATCATCACCTTCGGCGCGCTTCTGTCGAAGGCCGCCGTCCGCGATATCGGCCGGGTCCTCCAGATGCCCTACGGGCAGGTGGACCGGCTGTCGAAGATGATTCCGGTGGAGGGCGTGAAGCCCGTCTCCATCCAGCAGGCGCTGGTGCAGGAGGAGCGGCTGCGCGCCGAGGCGCGGGCCGAGGAGGTGGTCGACCGCCTCCTGACCTACGGCCAGCAGGTCGAGGGGCTCCTGCGCAACGCCTCCACCCACGCCGCCGGCGTCGTGATCGGGGACAGGCCGCTCGATGCGCTCGTTCCGCTCTATCAGGACCCGCGGTCGGACATGCCGGCCACGCAGTTCAACATGAAATGGGTGGAGCAGGCCGGGCTGGTGAAGTTCGACTTCCTCGGCCTCAAGACCCTGACCGTCATCCAGAATGCGGTCGATCTCATCGTCGCCGGAGGGCGTCCGCTCCACGTCTCTCCCGCCGGGGAGACGCTGTTCGAACCGCCGGAGGGCCACCTCAACGACATCGGCGCGATCCCCCTCGACGACGAGGCCTCCTACAAGCTTTACGCCGACGCGAAGACCGTCGCCGTGTTCCAGGTGGAATCCACCGGCATGATGGACGCGCTCCGGCGCATGAAGCCCACCTGCATCGAGGACATCGTCGCCCTCGTCGCGCTCTACCGGCCCGGTCCGATGGAGAACATCCCGAAATATTGCGAGGTCAAGAACGGCCTCTCCGAGCGGGACCGGCTGCACCCCCTGATCGACCATATCCTCGACGAGACGCAGGGCATCATCGTCTACCAGGAACAGGTGATGCAGATCGCGCAGGAGATGGCGGGATACTCCCTCGGCGGCGCCGA
Source organism: Tropicimonas omnivorans (assembly GCF_031846565.1). NCBI lineage: Bacteria > Pseudomonadati > Pseudomonadota > Alphaproteobacteria > Rhodobacterales > Roseobacteraceae > Tropicimonas > Tropicimonas omnivorans. Next base: position 20,938 of record NZ_JAVRHL010000002.1, read on the forward strand.
CCTGCTCCGCCGCGCGATGGGCAAGAAGATCAAGGAGGCGATGGACGCCGAGCGGCCGAAGTTCCTGGATGGTTCCGAGAAGAACGGCGTCGACAAGGACAAGGCCCAGGAGGTCTGGGACCTTCTCGAGAAGTTCGCCAATTACGGGTTCAACAAGTCCCACGCCGCCGCCTATGCCGTGGTCAGCTACCAGACGGCCTGGCTCAAGGCGAACCACCCGGTCGAGTTCATGGCCGCGGTGATGAACTGTGATATCCACCTGACGGACAAGCTCGCGATCTACGCCGAGGAGGTGCGCCGGGGCCTGAAGATCGACATCATCCCGCCGTGCGTGAACCGCTCCCTCGCGACCTTCGGCGTGAAGGATGGCAAGATCCTCTACGCGCTCGGCGCGCTCAAGAACGTCGGGGCCGACGCGATGCAGCTCATCGTGGACGGGCGCGGGGATCGGTCCTACGCCACGCTCTACGACATCGCCCGCCGGGTCGATCTCAAGCGCATCGGCAAGCGGCCGCTCGAAATGCTGGTTCGCGCCGGCGCCTTCGACGAGCTCGACCGCAACCGCCGCCGCGTGCTGGACGGCCTCGATGCCCTCGTCGCCTATTCCGCCGCGATCCACGAGCAGCGCCACTCCAACCAGGTCTCGCTCTTCGGCGAGGCGGGGGACGATCTGCCTGAGCCGAGGATGCCGAACGCTGAGGACTGGATGCCCGCCGAGCGGCTTGGGGAGGAGCACCGCGCCGTCGGGTTCTACCTCTCCGGCCACCCGCTCGACGATTTCATGGGCGCGCTCAAGCGGAAGGGCATCAAGACGCTGGAGCGGGTCCGGGCCGAAAGCGCCAATGGCCCCGCCATCGTGAAGATGGCCGGCACCGTCTCCGCCAAGCAGGAGCGCAAGTCCGCCCGCGGAAATCGCTTCGCGTTCGTCTCCCTGTCGGATCCGACCGGCCTCTACGAGGTCACCGTCTTTTCGGACACGCTCGAGGCGGCACGGGATGCGCTGGAGCCCGGCAGCAACGTCGTGATCACCGCCGAGGCGACGGCGGAGGCGGACCAGCTCAAGCTCCTCTGCCGCGGCGCGACCCCTCTCGAGCAGGCGGTTGCGGGCGCGGAAGGCGGCGCGGTGCGGGTCGTGCTCGAAGAGCCGGACGCTGTGGAAATGGTCTCGACCGTCCTGGAGCGGTACGGCGCCCAGACGCGGGAGCGGGGACAGATCCTCCTGGAGATCAACGCCCCGGGCTTTGCCGAAGTGGAGTTCGTCCTCGGGGACGGGCTTCCGGTAAGCGCGACGATCCGGGGGGCGATCAAGTCCCTCCGCGGCGTGGCGCTGGTCGAGGATGCGGAGCCCGTGGCGCTGCGGAGCTGAGTCGCCGGCAGCGGCGCGCTTGAGAAAACGTGAACGCAGCCGCGTGAAAACGGCGGTTCCGTGCGCGCTGGACCCGCCTGTGCGCGCGGCCCCGCCCATCGGCGCGCGACTTCACGCTCAGGTTGTGATTTGACCCGCCCCACCCGCTTGCCGGACACGGGCCCCCTCTGTAGCACCTCCAGGATCATGCGACTTCAACGGAGGTTTTCCGGATGCGCGTCCGCGATTGCGCCACACTCGTCGTCCTTGCCCTCGCCTGGCTGACGATCCCCGCCCATGCCGGCGGGCCGAGCGAGACGACACCGGCCGCCGAGGTCAAGGCCAACACCATCGCCACCGTCGTCGCCAACCCGCCCCCGTTCGGCGAGATGACGAAGGTGTGCGGCGTGTCCGGCGAGGCGCTCGGCACACCGGTGGACAAGCGCCCCGAGAGCGGTCGGACGCAGTTCGTGCTCTACGACAGCGCCTACGGATCCTCGCAACCGCGCTCCTTCTTCGTCACCGGCCTGGACGGCAACTGCGCGATCCACGTCCGGGCGACGGTGGCGATGTTCGGCTCCCTCGAACTGTACGAGATGATGCAGTTCGGCGGCCTCGGAGCGCCGGCGGGCGCCCCCACCGATGCCACCTATGCCCAGCTTCGCGCGGCTAGGTGCGGAGGTTCGCCAGCTCCCTGCACGGGCCGGAAGCTGGATGCGCTGGCACGGGATACAGCCTTCCTCAGCCTCTACGAGACGCAAGACAGCGCGCAGCACCTCGAGCTCCTGCTCCATCGTGGCGCGGTTCAGGCCGCGGCGCTGAAGTAGGCGAGGCCAGGGCAGGAGCCGGGGGACCGGCCCTCCCTGACGAGGGCCGCCGTCACGCGAGCTGGCGGCGATCCTCCCGGATCGTGACCTTGCGCCTGCGCCGCTCGACGAAGTGCAGCGCGGCCTCCGTCAGCTGGCGGGCCTGGTCCCGGGCGTTGAGGCCGAAGCCGTAGCCACGCCCCCACGCCGTCGAAATGGCGCCCGAGCCGCCACCCAGATCGGCGATCTTCTTGCGGATCTTGCAGACATGCACGTCGATCGTCTTCACTTCGGGACCCTCCTCCACGTCATAGAGATGGGCGAGCATCTCCTCCTTCTCCACGGTGCGTCCGTGGCGGAGGGCAAGCATTTCCACGAGCCGCGATTCCGTTGGCGTCAGGTGAAGGGGCTGGCCCCTCACGGTCGCGGTGCAGGTTACGAGATCGTAGGCGAGACCCTCGGAGACGAGGACGGGATGGGCGAGGCCCGCGCGGCGGCGGACCACCGCGCCGATCCGGGCGGCCGATTCCCGCGCGTCGGCGCATTCGAGCAGGACGTCGTCCGCGCCGAGACCGAACGCGGCAGCGCGCGCGCCGCTATCGGATCCGGGGGGCATCAGGACGAGGATCGGCAGGCGCGGACGGTAGGAGCGGATCAGCTTCACCGCCTCGCGCCAGGCGAGGTCCGGAAGGTCCACGTCGACGATGACGGCGTCGATCTGGCCGAGATCGGCCCAGTCCACCAGTTCCTGGCCGGTCTGGACGGTCGACATCGCGAAGCCGGCGGCGCGCAGGTCGGTGATCGTCGAGGCGGCGCCCCAGGTGGTTTCGGTCGCTAGGATGCGCATGGGTCGGGTCCTTTCACGCGAGGGCCTCGTAACGTGCACGCCGCCCGGACTCCGTCCGGGAAAAGGCGCGCCACGTACATGGCAACAACTAAAGATCTGGGGGAGGTTCTCCTCGGTGCCGCACGGCGGGAGCCCACCTGCGGTAAACCCATTACTAGCGACTAAATCCCAGGGCGAGAAGATGCCATGAGATCATAGGGTTAAGGAGGAGTTACGGATTGCGGCAGGACGGTGGCCGTCCTGCCGGTGATCAGGCGTAGTGGCTGACCGGCGTGCCTGCGATCGCGCTCATGTTCAGCAGGCCGCGGGCGGAGATCGACGGGGTCACGATATGGGCGCGATTGCCCATTCCCATCAGGATCGGACCCACCTCCAGGCCGCCGCCCTTCGACTTCAGGATGTTGCGCACGCCGGAGGCCGCGTCCGAGTTGGCGAAGACGAGGACATTTGCGGCGCCGGAAAGGCGGCCGCCCGGGAAAATCCGCTCGCGCAGGTCCGGATCGAGCGCCGCATCCACGTGCATTTCCCCCTCGTAGGCAAAATCGCGGGGCGCGCGGTCCAGGATATCGAGCGCCGCGCGCATCCGCCGACCCGAATCGCAGTCGAGGTTGCCGAATTGAGAATGCGAGCAGAGCGCCACGTTAGGCTCCAGACCGAAGCGGCGGACATGGCGCGCCGCCCCGATCACCGATTCCGCGATCTGCTCCGGTGTCGGCTCGGGATGGACCTGCGTGTCGGCGACGAAAAGCGGGCCATCCTGGAGGATCATCAGCGAGAGCGCCCCGGTGGGCCGCAGGCCGTGCCCGCCCAGGACCTGCGTGATGTATTGCAGGTGCCAGAGGTACTGGCCGACCGTGCCGCAGATCATGCTGTCCGCCTCGCCGCGATGCACCATGACGGCGGCGATGGCGGTGGTGTTGGTGCGCATGATCGCGCGGGCGATGTCGGGGGTGACGCCGCGGCGCGCGACGAGGCCGTGATAGGTCTCCCAGTAGGCGCGGTAGCGCGGATCGTCCTCGGGGTTCACGATATCGAAATCGACGCCGGGACGGATGGAGAGGCCGGCGCGGTCCGCGCGCATGGCCACGACCTCGGGCCGGCCGATGAGGATCGGCTTGTCCGTGGTCTCCTCGATGATCGCGTTCGCCGCGCGCAGGATGCGCTCGTCCTCGCCCTCGGCAAAGACGATCCGGCGCTCGGCGCGGGACGCGGCCTCGAAGACCGGGCGCATCAGGAGCGCGGAGCGGAAGACGGATCCGTCGAGCGTCCGCTTGTAGGCGTTGAGATCCGCGATCGGCTTGGAGGCGACACCGCTCTCCATCGCCGCGCGGGCGACGGCGGGCGCGACCACGCCCATCAGCCGCGGATCGAAGGGCTTCGGGATCAGGTAGGAGGGGCCGAAGGTCAGCTGCTCGCCCTTGTAGGCCGCGGCTGCCTCGGCGCTCGTGGTGCGGCGCGCAAGGGCGGCGATGCCCTCCACGCAAGCCACCTTCATCGCGTCGTTGATCTCAGTCGCCCCGACGTCGAGCGCCCCGCGGAAGATGTAGGGGAAGCACAGGACGTTATTGACCTGGTTGGGATAATCCGAGCGGCCCGTGGCGATCAGCGCGTCCGGCTTGGCCTCGCGGGCGAGATCGGGCTGGATCTCCGGCTCCGGGTTCGCCAGCGCGAAGATCACCGGACGGTCCGCCATGCGGCCGACCAATTCGGGGCCGAGGACACGGGGCCCGGAGAGGCCGAGGAAGAGGTCCGCCCCGTCGATCACGTCATCCAGCGTCCGCGGCCCGCCCGGTTGGGCGAAAGCGGCCTTCTGCGGGTTCATGTTCGCCTCGCGGCCCTCGTGGACGAGGCCGTCGAGATCGCAGAGCCAGACATTCTCGCGCTTCACGCCGAGGCTGAGGAGCATGTTGAGGCAGGCGATCCCCGCTGCGCCGCCGCCGGTGGAAACGACCTTGATCTCGCCGAAGCTCTTCTTCGCCACGCGCAGCGCGTTCAGCGCCGCCGCGCCGACGACGATGGCCGTGCCGTGCTGGTCGTCGTGGAAGACCGGGATGTTCATCCGCTCGCGGCAGATCTTCTCGACCACGAAACAGTCCGGGGCCTTGATGTCCTCGAGATTGATCGCGCCGAAGGTGGGCTCGAGCGCGCAGACGACCTCCGCCAGCTTCTCGGGGTCGGAGACGTCCACCTCGATGTCGAAACAGTCGATTCCGGCAAACTTCTTGAACAGCACCGCCTTGCCTTCCATCACCGGCTTGGAGGCAAGCGCACCGATATTGCCGAGACCGAGAACCGCGGTGCCGTTCGAGATCACGGCGACGAGGTTGCCGCGGGTCGTGTAGCGCGAGGCGGTGGACGGATCCTCGGCGATGCGCAAGGAGGCCTCGGCGACACCGGGCGAATAGGCGAGCGACAGGTCCCGGCCATTGGCCAGGGGCTTCGTGGCCTGGACCTCGAGCTTACCTGGACGCGGGAACTCATGATAGTTCAGAGCGAAGCTCTGTGTGCGGGGGGGCTCGTTGTCCGTTCCCATCCTGGGTCGCGCTCCTTGCGGGGTCATGCGCCTCCGATACTAGAAACCCCGCGCTCGGCAAACCGGAATGGGCATCGAGGGCGGAGCAGGGCGATCAGCCGGGAGGCGGTGCCGAATGAGGGGGCCGGAGTGGCTGGTTGAGGGCCGAGATGCTCGAGGGGGACGTGCGACACAAAAGCGCCAGCTCCGTGGGGCAGGAGCCGGCGCTTGGCCGCGTCATCTCGGACGCGCATCGTGGGTTGCGATAAAGTCAGTCGCCGCGGCCGGTCTTTCCCTGAAGCGCGTCGATCCGCTTGCTGGCGTCGGCCTTGGACAGGTCCGGGTCGAACTCCTCCCCGGCCTCCTCGCTGAGGGTCTGGAGGTAGCTCGCCTGTGCGCCGGTCATCGGCTCTTCGCCCGTAACCCAGTCGTCCACCGGCTTCTCGGCGTTTCCGGGCGCGTCTTCCTTGGGGTGTTCGGTGGTCTTGTCCATGATGTCTGTCTCGCGTGAAGGGAACATTCGGAGCTGGAACCCCGCAGGTTCGCTCAATGTTCCGCCCCTCCCGCACTTGGAGATCACGAGCGCGAGAGGGCACTCAGCCCCCGGCGTCGAGCCCCGTCTCGCCCTCGAGCTCGGCCTTCCGGCGCAGCGCCTGCTCTTCGGTCAGGCTGGCATCGAAAGGTTCGCCCGCCTTGTCGCAGAGCGCCCGCAACGTGGCTGAGGTTTCGGCGGTCATGGGATCGTCCCGACCGGTCGCGGTGCTGTCCGGCGCGGCGGCGGGGTTGGGCATCATGAAACTGTCCGGGGTCTTCGGCATGGGACGCAGTCCTCTGACGTGGCGGTCGAGGTGACAACCGCGCCCGGAGGGCGCATGTTCCCCGAAAGAAGAATGCAGAGCACGCCCGGGAGGGACCATGGCCGAGACGGAATTGATGATGGCGGCGCGGACGGTGCGCGAGAAGGCCTACGCGCCCTATTCGGGGTTCAAGGTGGGCGCGGCGATCCTGACCGTGCACGGCAACACCCATGTCGGCTGCAACGTCGAGAACGTCGCCTATCCCGAGGGCACCTGCGCCGAGGCCGGCGCCATCGCCGCCATGATCGCGGCGGGGGAGACCCAGATCGCCGAGGTCGCCGTGATCGCCGACAGCCCCGATCCCGTGCCGCCCTGCGGCGGCTGCCGTCAGAAGCTGGCGGAGTTCGCCGCGGAGGATGCGCGCGTGACGCTTGGAACCACGGACGGGACGATCCGGGAGAACAGCGTGGCCGAGCTGTTGCCCGGCGCGTTCGGTCCGGGGCACATGGAGTAGAGCTCGTGGACGCGCCCTCGATCCTTGCCGGCCTCCGGGCCGGGCGCGTGCCGGAGGCGGCGGCGCTCGAATGGATGGCGGCCGGCCTCGCCGATGGCAGCGTATCGGACGCGCAAGCGGGCGCCTTCGCCATGGGCCTCTGCCACGTCCCGCTCGACGCCGCGTCCCGGGCCGCGCTCACGCTCGCCATGCGCGACAGCGGCGAGGTGCTGCGCTGGGATCTTCCGGGCCCGGTCCTCGACAAGCATTCGACGGGCGGCGTGGGGGATTGCGTCTCCCTCGTTCTCGCGCCCGCGCTCGCGGCCTGCGGCGCGTTCGTCCCGATGATCTCGGGGCGCGGGCTCGGGCATACGGGCGGGACACTGGACAAGCTGGAAGCGATCCCCGGTTTCGACGTGGAAGCGGACGCGCGGAGGCTGGACGCGATCGTTCGGGAGGCGGGCTGCGCCATCGTCTCCGCCAGCGCCGGGATCGCTCCGGCGGACCGGCGACTCTACGGGGTCCGGGACGTGACCGGGACGGTCGACAGTCTCGATCTCATCACCGCCTCCATCCTGTCGAAGAAGCTCGCCGCGGGCCTCGAGGGTCTGGTGCTCGATGTGAAGACCGGCTCGGGCGCGTTCATGAAGGACAGCGCGGCGGCCGAGGCGCTGGGCGACGCCCTCGTCTCCACCGCCAACGCCGCCGGCTGCCCGACGACGGCTCTGGTGACGGACATGTCCGAGCCCCTCGCCCCCGCGGCCGGAAACGCGGTCGAGGTGGCCGAGGCGATGGCCGTCCTGTCGGGGAAGGGCGATCGGCGCCTGAAGGAGCTGACGGTCGCGCTCGGCGCCGCGCTTCTCGCATCGAGCGGTCTCGCGGCATCTTTGGAGGACGGCGCGGCCTCACTCCGATCCGCGATCGACGGCGGGCAGGCAATGGAGCGCCTGTCCCGGATGGTCAGGGCGCAGGGCGGGCCGGGGGATTTCGCGGAGCGCTGGGCCGAGACCCTGCCGCAGGCCTCTGTCATGCTGGACGTGAGCGCCGAGGAGGCCGGCGTGGTCACGGCGATCGACGGGACAGCGCTCGGCCGCGCGGTCATCGGGCTCGGCGGCGGCCGGCTGAGGGACGGGGACAAGATCGCCCCCTCCGTCGGCGTCACGGCCCTTGCCCGGATCGGTGATGCGGCGGGGCCGGGGCATCTTCTGGGGCGTATCCATGCGCGGAGCCCGGAGCAGGCGGAACGCGCCGCCGGGGAACTGCGCGCGCTCGTCACCATTGGCGAAGGGGCGACACCGGGGCCCCTCATCCTGACCCGGATCGGAGGACGGACATGACGCGGGCCTTTCTTGTGGTGATGGACAGTGTGGGCTGCGGCGGTGCGCCCGACGCCGAGGACTTCGGCGATCCCGGAGCCAACACGCTGGCGCATATCGCCGAATGCTGCACCGCGGGCCTCGCCAACGGCCAACGCTCCGGCCCCTTGCGGATGCCGAACCTCGATCGCCTCGGACTCGGGCGCGCGATCCAGCTCGCCTCCGGTGCGACCGCGCCCGGCCTCGGCGCCCAGCCCGAAGGCGTCTGGGGCGCGGCGACCGAGGTCTCGCGCGGCAAGGACACCCCGTCCGGACATTGGGAACTCGCTGGCGTTCCCGTGCCGTGGGACTGGCACTACTTTCCAAAAGGAGAGTCGGCCTTTCCGGAGGAGCTGTCCCGCTTCGTGGCGGACCAGGCCGGAACGGACGGCATACTCGGCGATTGTCATGCCTCCGGCACCAACATCATCGAGGAGCTGGGCGAGGCGCATATGCAGAGCGGCCGGCCGATCTGCTACACCTCGGTGGACAGCGTCTTCCAGATCGCGGCGCACGAGGAGACCTTCGGCTATGACCGCCTGATCGCGCTGTGCGAGGCGGTGGCGCCGAGGCTGCACGAGATGCGGGTCGGCCGAGTCATCGCGCGGCCGTTCGTCGGCTCCGCCGATACCGGGTTCACCCGCACGGCGGGGCGGCGCGATTTCGCCATGTTGCCGCCCTCCGACACGCTCTGCGATGTCGCCTCGAAGGCCGGCCGCCGTGTCCATGCGGTCGGCAAGATCGGCGACATCTTCTCCATGCGCGGGATCGACGACGTCGCCAAGGGCAGCGATGCCGAGCTGATGACGCATCTCGGACGGCTGGTGGACGAGGCGGAGAACGGCAGCCTGACCTTCGCCAATTTCGTCGAGTTCGACAGCCTCTACGGTCATCGGCGGGATACCGAGGGCTATGCGCGGGCGCTCGAATGGTTCGACCGGGAGATCGGCGCTGTCCTGTCACGGCTGAGGGAGGGTGACCTGATGATCCTGACCGCCGACCATGGCAACGATCCGACCTATCTCGGCACCGACCATACCCGCGAGCGCGTCCCCGTCCTCTGCGCCGGGATCGGAGCGGGGGAGGCGGGTCTCGTTGCATTCGCCGATGTCGCCGCGAGCGTGGCGGCGCATCTGGGGATCGACCCGGTGGGGCCGGGGAAGAGCTTCCTGCCCGCGCGGGCATGAGTTGAAGCCAGGAGGAAAGGGGGGCGCTGCCGTCGCCCGCCCTTCCCCCCGGAATCGTTAGAGCGAGACCAAGGAGGCGTCCGAAATGCGCGACATCCCGAAAATAGAACTGCACCTGCATCTCGAAGGGGCGGCGCCAGCGGCCTTCATTCGAGGGATCGCGAAGGAGAAATCGGTCGACCTGTCCGAAATCTTCGCCGAGGACGGCTCCTACGCCTATGACGGGTTCCTCGAGTTCCTGAAGGTCTACGAGGCGGCGACCTCGGTTCTGACCACGCCGGAGGATTACCGGCGGCTGACGCGGGAGGTCCTGTCGCAGACCGCGGCGCAGGGCGTGATCCATACCGAGTTCTTCGTCTCTCCCGACTTCTGCGGCGGCGGCGACGTGGGCGCCTGGCGGGACTATCTCGGGGCGATGGAAGAGGCGGCCGAGGCGGCGCGGGTGGAGGACGGGATAACTTCCCGCGGGATCGTGACCTGCATTCGCCATTTCGGGCCGGAAAAGGCCAGGGCGGTCGCGCGCTGCGCTGCCGAGACGGCCGGGGGCTGGATCACCGGGTTCGGCATCGGCGGCGACGAGGGGATGGGCCGTTTGCAGGACTTCGCGTGGTCCTTCGATTGCGCGCGGGAGGCGGGGCTCGGCCTCACGGCCCATGCCGGCGAATGGGGCGGGCCGGACAGCGTGCGCGACGCGCTCTCCCTCGGCGTCTCCCGCGTGGGCCATGGGGTGCGCGCCGTCGAAGATCCCGCGCTGATGGAAAGGCTGGCGGAGGACGGCATCGTTCTCGAGGTCTGCCCCGGCTCCAACGTGGCGCTCGGCGTCTATCCCTCCTGGGCCAGTCATCCGATCGAGACCCTGCGCGCGAAGGGGGTGCCGGTCTGCGTCTCGACCGACGATCCGCCCTTCTTCCACACCACGATGGAGCACGAGTACCAGCGCCTCGCGGACGTGTTCGGCTGGGACGAAGGGGACTTCGCGGAGCTTGCCCGGGTTGCGGCACGGGCGGCGTTCTGCGACGAGACATTCCGCAAAGAGCTGATGACGCGCCTGGAGGGCCGCACGTGACCGATACTTCCGCGACCGACCACCTGACCGTCGTCCGCCATCCGCTGGTGCAGCACAAGCTGACGCTGATGCGGGAGAAGGAGACCTCCACCGCGGTCTTCCGGCAGCTCCTGCGGGAGATTTCGCAGCTTCTGGCCTACGAGATCACGCGGGAGATGGAGCTGACCACGCGGCGCATCGAGACGCCGGTCCAGCCGATGGACGCGCCGGTCCTGGCGGGAAAGAAACTGGCGCTGATCTCCATCCTGCGGGCCGGGAACGGCCTTCTGGACGGCGTTCTGGAGCTTATCCCCTCGGCCCGCGTGGGCTTCGTCGGCCTCTACCGCGACGAGGAGACGCTCGAGCCGGTGCAGTACTATTTCAAGGTCCCGACCGAGCTCGAGGACCGGCTGGTGATCGCCGTCGATCCGATGCTCGCCACGGGCAATTCCAGCGTCGCGGCCATCGACCTTCTGAAGCAGGCCGGAGCAAAGAACATCCGCTTCCTGTGCCTTCTCGCAGCGCCCGAAGGCGTCGCACGCATGAAGGAGGCGCATCCCGACGTGCCGATCGTGACGGCCTCCCTCGACGACAGCCTCAACGAAAAGGGCTACATCGTGCCGGGGCTAGGGGATGCGGGTGACCGGATGTTCGGCACAAAATAAGCGCAATTGCCGCTTTACTCGTTACCGAATCAGAGGCAGAATCACGGGTAGCAATCCGTGGGGGATGTATATGAGACGTTGCCGGGGCATCCCGGTGCTCGCTCTGGCGGCCGGTCTGAGTTTGAGTGCCTTTTCGGGACAGGCGGTGGCGCAATCCTCCGCGCCTGCCGAGTTTCCGCCCGCCAGCTATTCGGGAACGCAATACGTCGACAGTCAGGGCTGCGTCTTCGTGCGGGCGGGCTTCGGCGGACAGGTGACGTGGGTGCCGCGGCTGACGCGGGATCGCGAGTCCGTCTGCGGTGCGACGCCGAGCCTCGGGGCGCGGCGCAGCCCGGCCGTCGCGGCCGCTCCCGAGCCAAGGCAAGCGGCCCCGACCGCCCGGCAGGCAAGCGTCGGCACGCAGGCGAGAGCCGGGGCGGAGCGGGCGCGGCGGGCTGCGCAGGCGCAGGCCAAGGCCAATGCCCGCGCGGCGGAGCAGGCGGCGCGGGACCGGGCCGCCGCTCAGGCACAAGCTCAGAAGCAGGCCAGGGCGGCCGCGCAGGCGAGGGCCGAGGCCGAGACACGCGCGCGGCCTGCCGCGACGGCCAGGACGGTTGCCGTCCGCACCGGCGTTCCGGCCTGCCCCGAGCGCACCGGCGTCAGCCGCCAGTACACCCATCCCCAGCCCGGCGTCCGCTGCGGGCCGCAGGCTCAGGATCCGGTGACCGGAGAGGTCCGGACCAACCGCACGGCGCGCACCGCAGCCGCCGCTGCCGTGGCGCCCGCGGATACCCGTCGCCGGGTGGTCGTGCCGGCACCGGCCGAGGTCAGGACGCCGCCGGGCTACCGCGAGGCATGGACGGACGGACGCCTGAACCCCAACCGCGGGCCGCGCACGGCTGTCGGCGAGGCCCAGATGGGGCAGGTCTGGACGGATGACGTTCCGCGGCAGGGAAAACGCCGCGTCGTCGTTCGCCGGGAGGCGCCCCGGGCAGAGGTGAGGGCCTCGACGAAGGCTCCGTCCCAGTCCGCGCGCGCCTACGTTCAGGTCGGCGCTTTCGGTCAGCCATCGAACGCTAGCGGCGCGGCGGCGCGGCTCAGGCAGAGCGGGTTGCCGGTTGCCACGAGCCGGACCTCGTCGGGCCTTCAGGTCGTGCTCGCAGGGCCGTTCTCATCATCTGCCGACGCCAGCCGCGCCCTCGGGATCGCGCGCGGTGCCGGTTTCTCCGACGCGTTCCTGCGGCGGTAAAGGAATAACAAGAAGAAGAGGGACGTGAGGCAGGTCTCATCGGGCGACGCGCCCCGCTCCGCACATGCCGGGGCGGGGCGCTGCCACCTTTCGGGAGGGGGATCATGATCGACGCCTATTGCGAGCGGCTGGAGCCGGGCCTCTGGGCCGAGCCGGTGAACGCGATCACCAACGCCGCCTTCATTCTCGCAGCCCTCGTGATGTGGCGCCGCTCGGCGGGGCGGGGGACGCCGCTGGCGCTCATGCTGTCACTCGTCCTTCTGGCCATCGGGATCGGCTCGGCGCTCTTCCACACTTTCGCGACGCCGTGGGCGAGCGTGGCCGATACCACCCCCATCCTCGTCTTCATCCTGCTCTACGTCTTCGCGGCGAACCTGCATTTCTGGCGGATGCCGGTCTGGGCAGCCTCGATCTGCACCGCGGCGTTCGTGCCTTACGCCGCGCTCTTTTCCTCGGTGTTCTACCATCTCCCGTTCTTCTCCATCTCGGCGCCGTACTGGCCTGTTCCGCTCCTCATCGCCGGCTACGCGATCCTCCTGCGCAGCCGGGACCGGGAATTGGCGCGCGGGCTCGGGATCGGGGCTGCCCTCCTGACGCTCTCTCTCGTCGCGCGGTCGCTCGATGCGTCCCTCTGCGCCTCCATCCCGATCGGGACCCACTGGCTCTGGCATCTGCTCAATGCGGCAATGCTCGGCTGGATGATCGAGGTCTACCTGCGCGCCCGGGCGCGGCAGAGATCGGCGCTTTCCCCCGAAGCCCGCGCGCGCTAGACCGAGACCGGCCTGCCAGAGGGAGGATCCCCGATGCCCGACGATCTCATCAACAGCTTCCTCAACGTGCCCGACGAGAAGGGCCGCTTCGGCGATTTCGGCGGACGGTTCGTGTCCGAAACGCTGATGCCGCTGATCCTCTCGCTCGAGGCGGAGTATGACAGGGCGAAGACGGACGAGAGCTTCTGGGCCGAGATGGACCACCTGTGGAAGCACTATGTCGGCCGTCCCTCGCCGCTCTACCGCGCCGATCGCCTGACCGAGCATCTGGGCGGTGCCAGGATCTACCTCAAGCGCGACGAGCTGAACCACACGGGCGCCCACAAGATCAACAACGTGCTCGGCCAGATCCTCCTGGCGCGGCGCATGGGCAAGGAGCGCATCATCGCCGAGACCGGCGCGGGGCAGCACGGCGTCGCCACCGCGACGGTCTGCGCGAAGTTCGGCCTGAAATGCGTCGTCTACATGGGCGCGCACGACGTGGAGCGGCAGAAGCCCAACGTGTTCCGGATGCGTCTCCTGGGCGCCGAGGTCGTGCCGGTGACGTCCGGCCGCGGCACGCTCAAGGACGCCATGAACGATGCCCTGCGCGACTGGGTGACGAACGTGCGCGACACGTTCTACTGCATCGGCACGGTCGCCGGCCCGCACCCCTATCCGGCCATGGTCCGGGACTTCCAGTCCGTCATCGGCAAGGAAGTGCGCTGGCAGCTCGCCGAGCAGGAGGGCGAGGGGCGCCTGCCGGATACCGTCATCGCCGCGATCGGCGGCGGATCCAATGCCATGGGGCTCTTCCACCCGTTCCTCGATGACCGCTCGGTCCGGATCATCGGTGTCGAGGCGGGCGGCAAGGGCGTCGACGACAAGATGGAGCACTGTGCCTCGCTGACCGGCGGCCGGCCCGGCGTTCTCCATGGCAACAGGACCTACCTGCTCCAGGACGATGACGGGCAGATCCTCGAGGGGTTCTCCATCTCCGCCGGCCTCGACTATCCCGGCATCGGGCCGGAGCACGCCTGGCTGCACGACACCAAGCGGGCGGAATATGTCTCGATTACGGACCGGGAGGCGCTGGAGGCGTTCAAGCTGTCCTGCGCGCTCGAAGGCATCATCCCTGCGCTGGAACCGTCCCACGCGCTGGCCCATGTGATGAAGATCGCGCCGGATCTGCCGTCCGACCATATCATCGTGATGAACATGTGCGGCCGGGGCGACAAGGACATCTTCGCCGTGGCCGAGCATCTGGGCGTCGATCTGTAGCGGCAATCCGCGCATTCACGACGTGCATCTTGTTTCTCGGACCTTTTCGCGAGGTCCGAGGTTTCCCCTTTCGACATGCGTTGAAAGGGACCCCATGATCATTCGGATTGCACTTGCTGCCGCGCTCGCGGGCCTTCTGGCCGCGTGTTCGACCAATGCCACCGGCGAGGCCGGCGATGGCGATCTCACGATCACCGAGCGGAATGTCACGGATCCGGGCAGCGAGGACAACGATCTCTGATCGTTCGTCCCATTCCGACGCAGGTCTGACACCCACGAGGATCCGTTTCATGTACAAGGCCGCCGCACTGACCGCTGCCGCTCTCATTTCCGGTTCGGCGACGTTCGCGCAGACGATGCCCGCCGAGCTCGAAAGCCGACTCGAGGCTGAGGGCTACACCGAGGTCGAGATGCACGAGGGCGAGAACGGTCAGATCACCGTTGATGCCATGCGCAACGGCGAGGTCGTGCGGCTGTTCTTCGATGCCGGTGCGGGCGCGGGCGACGAGGCACCGGAGCAGAGCGGGACCGATGCAGCCTTCGGGAAGAACGGACCCGGCGATGAGCCCGAGGACGAGTCCGGCGATCAGGAAGACTGACAGGCGAGGCGCCGGAGCGATCCCGTCAGGGCTCAGGCGTCAGACGTAAGGGGCGTCCGCTGCTGGCTCATGGCTGGGAGGGCAGGAGCTGCGAGCGCGTCTACTTTGCCTGCTTTTCCATCACCGCAAAGGGAACGATCTCCAGCGCACGGCGGTGGGTGGCGGAGAGGTCGACCTTGGGTCCCAGGCCCTCCTCGCAGGCCTGGAAGAACCGCGCTGCACAGAGGCACCAGCGGTCTCCGGCCTTCAACCCGGCAAAGCCGAACTCGGGGCGGGGCGTGCTGAGGTCGTTCCCGACATACTTCGAGAACGCGAGAAACTCGTCCGTCATGACCGCGCAGACGGTGTGACTGCCGCTATCCTCGGCGCAGGTGTTGCAGGAGCCATCGCGGAAGAAACCTGTCACGGGATCCATGCCGCAGGGTCGAAGCTCGGTGCCGAGCACGTTGATCGGTGCGTCGCGTTCCATGGGAGTGCAGCTAGCGGGAGGACCGCGGCCGTCCAGTCGCCGGGCGGTGACACCGGTCTACTGGAAGCGCCTGTCGTGAATGGCGCATCGGGCGCGGGCGACGACGCCTACCGGAAGCGGTCCACGAGTTTCTGCATGGGGGAACGGTCGTCCGGTGCCGGCTCCTCCGCCTTCGGCTCCGGGGTCCCACCGGCCGGCGAGGTCTCTGACCGTTTCTCCGGGCCGGGCCTTTGCGGGCGGGTCCGCAGCGCGACCTTGTTCTGGAAGGCGCCGCTATCGCCGCGGGCGAGGTCCGCCGCACCGTCCGAAATGCCGCGCAGGACGTCGTCCAGCCACTCCGCCTCGGCCTTCGCGAAATCCTTCAGGACGTATCCCGAGACCGCGTCCTTGTGCCCCGGATGCCCAATTCCGAGGCGGACGCGGTGGTACTCGGGGCCGATCGCCTGGTGAATGGAGCGCAGGCCGTTATGCCCCGCATGGCCGCCGCCCGTCTTGCAGCGAACCTTGCCGGGGGCGAGGTCCAGCTCGTCATGGATCACGGTCACGTCGGACGGGGCCAGCTTGTAGAAGCGCATCGCTTCGTTCACCGACTGACCGGAGCGGTTCATGAAGGTCTCGGGCTTCAGGAGCAGCACCTTGCCTCCGCCAAGGAGACCCTCGGCGACGGAGCCCTGGAACTTGCCCCGCCACGGCGCGAAGGCGTGATCCTCGGCGATCCGGTCGACGGCCATGAAGCCGATGTTGTGCCGGTTCTTCTCGTACTTTGCGCCCGGATTGCCGAGCCCGACGATCAGCAGCATGGGTTCGCTCCCCTGTCCGCCATCTGGTTGACGACGCCCCCCTTCTGCCCCGAACTGCGCTCAGACGAAAGGGGACCGCGATGTATCTTACCATGAACCGTTTCAAGGTCGCTCTCGGCAAGGAGGCCGAGTTCGAGGATGTCTGGACGAAGCGCGACAGCCACCTGAAGGAGGTGCCGGGCTTCAGATCGTTCCACCTTCTGAAGGGGCCGGAGAAGGGCGATCATCGTCTCTACGCCAGCCATACGGCGTGGGAGAGCGAAGAGCATTTCATCGCCTGGACCAAGTCCGAGGCGTTCCGTGCGGCTCATGCCGGGGCGGGCGGCTCGAAGGAAATGTATCTCGGCCCACCGGAGCTGGAGATCTTCGAGACCGTCCAGGAATTGAGCTGAGGGCGGGACCGGCCGGGGCCGCGCCGGCCGGACGAAAAAAAGGGGCGCGCCGCTCGGTGCGGCGCGCCCCCTCGATGCGCATCAACAGTGGACCGGATCGCTCAGGATTCGGCCTCTGCGTCGTCGGTCTGCTCCATCGCCGGAACCTCGTCCGCGGCAGCTTCGTCCTCTTCGTCCTCGTCCTTCTGGGAGGCGAGGCCGGACGGCGCCTGGATGTTGGCGATGACGAAGTCGCGGTCGATCGTCGGCTTGGCGCCCTGCGGAAGGTTGATCGAGGAGATCGTCAGCGTGTCGCCGATCTTCATCTTCGACACGTCGGCGACGATCTTCTCGGGGATGTCCCCCGCGGTCACGACCAGCTCGACCTCGGGACGAACCGCGGTCAGCACGCCGCCGGCCTTCACGCCGGGGCAGTCCTCTTCACCCTCGAACTCGACGGGGATGTAGAGGTTGATCTTCGAGGTCCGACGCAGACGCATGAAGTCGACATGCGTGGGAAGGTCCTTGACGATGTCACGCTGCACGGCGCGGCAGATGACGCGAACGTCATCGTGACCTTCGACCTTGAGGTTGAACAGCGTTGCGCGGAACCGGCCCGCACGAAGACGCTTGATCAGCTCGTTGTAGGGCAGCTCGATGGAAACGGGATCGACACCGCCACCATAGACGACACCGGGCACCATGTTGTTGCGGCGCGATTGACGAGCGGCCCCCTTGCCTGTCCCCGTCCGGGCCTGCGCGACGAGATCCGGGATCTCTCCGGCCATAATGATTCTCCTACCAGGTCGGGCATCCTCCAAGGGTGTATGCCCGGGTTTCATGAAGGCCGGGCCTATAGCGGGAATCGTCCCCGTTGGGAAGGGGCAGGGGAAGATTGGTGCGCTTTGAAGACCCTGCGCGGCAGGAGAGGCGGGAATTTCAGGCCGGGCCCGCGATGATGAAGGCGCCGGCCAAGGGCAGGGGGCGGCGCCCCTTCGCCGGGGAGGCAGCGCCGAATGCGGGCCGGCGCGCCGAAGGGCCTTTCGCGGTGGCGCGGTCTAAGGGGCCGGCGCGGTCGCCTTGCCGATCGGGACCTCACCCTCGATGATCTCGCAGCCGAGCGCCCGGAGGTGATGATCGACGATCTCCCGCTCGCGGGTCTCGAGGAGTTGGGCGCGGGGGTAGATCGGGGCGTCCCGGTCGTCGCGGACGGGGATGTCCCAGCCTGCCGTGGTCTCGAAGAACCCGGCTGCGCCGTCCTCCCCGAAGACCCGCACGAAGCCCTGCACGACAGCGTCGAGGTAGGACAGCAGGATCGGATGGCGCAGGCCCGCGATCTCGTCATCTTCGGGCACGGCGTAGACCTGCGCCTGGATCTGCGTCTCTCCCGGAAGCTCGGTAACGCTGACCTTGTGGCGGCGATACGCGCCCTCTCGGATGTCGAGCGCGGTCCAGTCCGCCCCCGGCACATCGGCGGTCAGACCGTGGATCGCGCTGCCCTCCGCCTCCTCGACCGACAGGAAGACCGCCGGCCTCAGGGAGGTATGCCGCCAGACCCTCCGCCACCCGCCGAGGCGGGCCGGGCGGGCGTCCGGATAGGAATGGGTGGCTGCGTTCACGAGCGAGCCGTAACCGAAGAAACGAGGTGTCATGCCCGTCAGGTGCAGTCTTGGCGGCCCGAACGCAAGGGTTGCAGGTCAGTCCGCCTGACGTTACCCATGATCACACCCACTCGGGAGACGCCGGGCCGCGAGGCCCGGGGCCGAAGGCGCAACCGCCCCGGAAACGCTCAGGCAAAAGAACCGAACGGGACTATACACTCTGGAGAGTGGCGCCGATGATGCGCCCGCCGAAGGGATAGCGATCTCAGGCGCAAGGACAGAGGGGGCATGGCGGCGCGGGAGACGCGCCGCTTTGTGCCGCAAGGGGAAGACCACCGTGCCCGATACGCTCAAGACACCGCTCTACCCGCTCCACGAGCGGCTCGGGGCCAGCATGGCCGCATTCGCCGGCTGGGCCCTGCCCATGTCCTATCCCGCCGGGACCATCGCGGAGCACAAGGCGGCCCGCTCCGGCGCCGCGCTCTTCGATGTCTCCCACATGGGGCAGGTCGAGATCACCGGGGACGGCGCCGCCGAGGCGCTGGAGAGGCTGATGCCGCAGGACGTGGTCGGCCTGAAGGACGGCCGGCAGATCTACGGCTTCCTCACGACCGAAGACGGCGGCATCCTCGACGATCTCATGGTCTCCCGCGAGGGGGACGTTCTGCGCCTTGTGGTCAATGCCGCCTTCACCGAGGCCGATCTCGAGGTCCTGCGGCAGGGACTGCCCGAGGCGGAGGTCCGCCATGACACATCCCGCGCGCTGATCGCGGTGCAGGGGCCGGACGCGGAGGACGCGCTGGCCGGCCACGCCCCCGAGGTGCGGCAGATGCGCTTCATGGATGCCGTGCGTTCGGGGAGCCTATGGATCACCCGGTCCGGCTATACCGGGGAGGACGGGTTCGAAATCTCGATCCCCGCCGGGGAGGCCGAGGCCCTCGCCTCCGCCCTCGTCGAGGCGGGGGTTCAGCCGGCGGGTCTCGGCGCCCGCGATTCGCTTCGCCTCGAAGCCGGTCTCTGCCTCTCCGGCACCGATATCGGACCCGGGACGAGCCCGGCCGAGGCGGGGCTGAAATTCGCCATTCCCAAGGTCCGCAGGCGGGACGGCGCGCGCGCGGGAGGCTTCCCCGGCGCCACGCGCATCCTTGCCGAGCTGACCGGGGACGGGCCAGCGCGTCTTCGCATGGGCCTGCGCCCCGAAGGCCGCGCCCCGTTCCGCGCCGGTACGCCGATCTTTGCCGGCGAGACGGCGGAGACCCCCTTCGGCCACGTCACCTCGGGCGGTCACGGCCCCTCCGTCGAAGGGCCCGTCGCCATGGCGTACCTGCCCCGGAACCCGCCCCAGCCGGACAGCCTTGTCTGGGGCGAGGTGCGCGGGCGTCGCATCCCGGCCCGCATCGTTCCGATGCCCTTCCATCCCCACGCCTATCGCCGCTGATCAGGGAGCTTTCCGCATGAAATTCACCGAAAACCACGAATGGGTGTCCCTCGAGGGAGACATCGCCACAATCGGCATCACCGAGCACGCCGCCAAGCAGCTCGGGGACGTCGTCTTCGTCGAGCTGCCGGAGCCCGAGACGGTCGTGGCGAAGGGCGACGAAGTGGTCGTCATCGAAAGCGTCAAGGCCGCCTCGGACATCTCAGCGCCGCTCGACGGGGAGATCCTCGAGGTCAACGACAAGCTCGTGGACGGACCCGGCCTCGTGAACGAGGACCCGCTTGGCGCGGCTTGGTTCTTCAAGATGAAGCTCGAGGATCCCGATGCCTGGGCCGACCTCATGGACGAGGACGAGTACAAGGAGCTGACGGAGTAAACGCTCCCCGGCCGTTTCCCCGATCCCTCCCCAAGCTGCGGAACCTCACCGATGCCCTTCTCGCCCACCGGGTACGATCCCGACGACTTCGCCAACCGCCGCCATATCGGGCCGTCGCCCGCGGAAATGGAGGCGATGCTGCAGGCGATCGGCACGCCGTCCCTGGACGCGCTGGTGGACGAGACCGTGCCGCCCGATCTGCGCCAGTCCGAACCGCTGTCCTGGGAGGCCATGACCGAGGCTGCGCTTCTGTCGAAGCTGAGGGGCGTCGCCGCGAAGAACCGCGTGATGACCTCGCTGATCGGGCAGGGGTATCACGGGACCCACATGCCGCCCGTCATCCAGCGCTGCGTCCTCGAGAACCCGGCCTGGTACACCGCCTACACGCCCTACCAGCCCGAGATCGCTCAGGGCCGCCTGGAAGCCCTCCTGAACTTCCAAACAATGGTGGCGGACCTGACCGGGCTTCCCGTGGCCAATGCCTCCCTTCTCGATGAGGCGACGGCCGCGGCGGAGGCGATGGTGATGGCGCGGCGGGCGTCGAAATCGAAGGCGACCGCGTTCCTCGTGGCTGATGACGTGCACCCGCAGGTGGTGGACGTGATCGAAACCCGCGCCCGCCCGCTCGGGATCGAGATCCTGCGCGGGGAGCCGGAACCGGGCGCCGTCTTCGGCGCGCTTTACGCCTATCCCGGGACTTGGGGCGATCTGCGGGATCTGTCGGAGCCCATCGCGGCGCTGCACGAGGCGGGCGGGATCGCTTGCGTCTGCTGCGACCTTCTTGCGCTCACTCTGCTAAAGGAACCGGGCGCGATGGGCGCCGACATCGCCGTCGGATCGGCGCAGCGCTTCGGCGTGCCGATGGGCTATGGCGGGCCGCATGCGGCATTCATGTCCTGTTCGGACGCGCTCAAGCGGACCATGCCGGGACGGATCGTCGGCGTGTCGAAGGACGGACACGGCACGCCCGCCTACCGCCTGTCGCTGCAGACGCGGGAGCAGCATATCCGGCGGGAGAAGGCGACCTCGAATGTCTGCACCGCGCAGGCGCTTCTCGCCGTCATCGCCTCTTTCTACGCGGTGTTCCACGGGCCGAAGGGCCTGCGCGCCATCGCCGAGCGCGTTCATCTGAGGACGGCATCGCTTGCCCGGGTTCTGCGGAGCGCCGGTCACGAGGTCTTCCCCGCCACGCCCTTCGACACCATTCGCGTGAAAACGGCGGACCAGGCGGGCCTTCTCTCCCGCGCCCGCGGCGAGGGGCTGAACCTGCGCGCCGTGGGCGAGGACCATGTCGGCATCACCCTCGACGAGACCACGGGGGAGGAGACCGTCGAGGCCGTGGCCCGCGCCTTCGGCATGATGCGTCCCTTCGAGGCGACCGAGGCGGCCCTGCCCGAGGAGCTTCTCCGCACGTCCGACTATCTCACCCACCCGATCTTCCACATGAACCGGGCCGAGATGGAGATGATGCGCTACATGCGGCGCCTCTCGGATCGCGATCTCGCCCTCGACCGGACCATGATCCCGCTCGGCTCCTGCACGATGAAGCTGAATGCCGCGGTGGAGATGCTGCCGATCTCCTGGCCCGGCTTCGCCGCTCTCCATCCCTTTGCGCCGGCCGATCAGGCGGAGGGCTATGCCGAGCTCGCGGAGGATCTGTCCGCCAAGCTCTGCGAGATCACCGGCTACGACGCGATGTCCCTTCAGCCCAATTCCGGCGCGCAAGGCGAATATGCGGGCCTGATGACGATTGCCGCCTACCACGAGAGCCGGGGGGAGGAGCGCGACATCTGCCTGATCCCGACCTCGGCGCACGGGACCAACCCCGCCTCGGCTCAAATGGCCGGGATGAAGGTGGTCCCGGTCAAGGCCGCCGGGAACGGTGATATCGACATCGAGGATTTCCGCGCGCGGGCGGAGGAGGCCGGGGACCGGCTCGCCGCCTGCATGATCACCTACCCCTCGACCCACGGCGTCTTCGAGACGACGGTTCGCGAGGTCTGCGAGATCACGCACGAGCACGGCGGCCAGGTCTACCTCGACGGTGCCAACCTCAACGCAATGGTCGGCCTCGTCCGTCCCGGCCGGATCGGCGCCGATGTCAGCCACCTGAACCTGCACAAGACGTTCTGTATCCCGCATGGCGGCGGCGGTCCCGGCATGGGGCCGATCGGGGTGAAGGCGCATCTGGCGGAGTTCCTGCCGGGCCGCGGCTCCGGCGCCGTCTCGGCCGCGCCGCTCGGCTCGGCGTCCATCCTGCCGATCTCCTGGGCCTATTGCCTCCTGATGGGCGGGGAGGGGCTGCGCCGGGCGACCGAGGTCGCGATCCTCTCCGCCAACTATCTCGCCGCGCGGCTGGGGGAGGCCTATCCGGTGCTCTATCGCGGGCGGTCCGGACGGGTGGCGCACGAGTGCATCATCGACACGCGGCCCTTCAAGGAGGCCGGCATCACCGTGGACGACATCGCCAAGCGGCTGATCGACAGCGGCTTCCATGCGCCGACGATGAGCTGGCCGGTTGCCGGTACGCTGATGATCGAGCCGACCGAGAGCGAGACCAAGGCCGAGCTCGACCGCTTCGTCTCCGCCATGCTCTCCATCCGCGAGGAGATCGCGGCGGTGGAGCGGGGGGACATCGCGGCGGAGGACTCGCCGCTCCGCCATGCGCCGCATACGACGCGGGATCTCGTGGCCGAGTGGAACAGACCCTATTCGCGGGAGGAGGGCGCTTTCCCGCCCGGCGCCTTCAACGTGGACAAGTACTGGCCCCCCGTCGGCCGCGTGGACAACGCCTACGGCGACCGCAACCTCGTCTGCACCTGCCCCCCGATGGAGGCCTACGCCGACGCGGCGGAATGATGCGAAGGGGCGTTGACACCGGCGCCCCTTTTCTCCAAATACCCGCGTCAAGGGGCCTTAGCTCAGTTGGGAGAGCGCGTCGTTCGCAATGACGAGGTCAGGGGTTCGACCCCCCTAGGCTCCACCATTTCCTCTTGTACAGCACGACATCGTTCTGCCCCTCTCGGCGTTAGCTTTGGCTGCGCGCGGGCGACCTGCGTCGAAGCGGCCTTTCGTTGAGAGGGTCGTGAGCATTGGCAGTGCGGGGCAAAGTGCGCCTTCGCTACGGCTGCTTTTGAGATGGTTCAACAAACAATCCATTTCAAAAATCAGCCCGTTCTATAGAAGTCCAAATTGCTCAACTGCCCGTGCTACCTTACAGTCATAGAAAAACAATGAGGGATTCTATGTCAAAATCATTCATCGCTGCGTCGTCACTCGCGCTTACTGTTTCCATGCTTTCGGGATGCAGCGGTAACATGCAGGGTGTGGTCCGGGGTACAGGCGAACCGGTAACGTTTGCATACGAACAAGGCATGTCGAGTGACAGTTTAACAGCAACGATCGATCAAGAAGCGTTCGCTGGCAAAGCTGTCATGACGGGAGGCTCCACAACGATTGGTAATGTTGGCGCGTCTACGTTGGTAGCGTCCAGCTATACTGGAGACGCTGTTGCCACATTGATTGGCAATCAAGGATCAACTCTGTCCTGTCAGCTGCAATATGCTGACTCAAGTGGTTTCACGACAGCTGGCGGTGTCGGAGTGTGTCAACATAGCGATGGACGTCTTATCGATGTTATCTGGTAGCTGGAAACAGTCCTCATTTGACGCTGCCTGAACCCGAGTTCAAAATTCCATTGCTTTTTTGAACGCTCTCACCACCAATTCGGTAACAGACATTGGCTGCGCTGCAAAACACGGTGACAGTGGGCTCCTCACAGACTTTCGCCGCGTGCTGCCTGAACAGCAGCGATCGGCAATGGCGAGCACCGCTCGGCCCCATGAGAGGCAGATCTTTCTGACGAAGATGGCAGTCTTCCCGTCCTCTCAGATCGACAGGAGCAGGACCGCGTAGACCGCCGCCGCGCCGACGAAGGGCCAGAGACGGCTCTCGCGCTCCTCGGGCAGTTCCTCCTTGAGGACGTTCAGCACCACCCCGCCTGCGAGGAAGGCGAAGAGGAAGCCGATGGACAGCTCGGACAGGTCGGCGAAGCTGCCGAGGGCCCACCCACCGAGGACGGCGCCGGCGAGGATCCACCGGGCGACGTGATCGTAACGCGCCTTGTGATCCTGCCGCAGTCCGAAATCGTTGGTGACGAAATGCAGGGCCATGGCGATCCCGTAGATCACGAGCGACCAGATGCCCTCCTCCTCGCGGTGCAGCAGCAGGTAGCCGATGATGACGTTGTAGGCGGCGAAGGAGCCGATATGCAGCCAGAAGGTCCCGGCCGGATGCGCCTCTTCCTGCCCGGTCGCCATCTCTCTCTTGCGGGACGTCTTGATGGCGCGTTCCAGCCCGTAGAAGACCACGAGGCCGATCAGGGCGAGGGAATAGACGACGCCCTCCGCCATGCCCTCGTCGGTGCCCAGCTCCTCGGCGAAGATGCTGCGGTGCTCCGCGAGTTCGGGCAGCACGTGCAGGAAGACATAGGCCACCGCCACGCCTCCCGCGCCCGAGAGCCAGCGGCTGCGCGGCGTCCGGCCGAGGAAGGTCAGCCAGCCGATGCCGAGATGGACGACGGCGAAGAGGCAGGCGAAGAGGAGACTGAGAAGGATCATGGGGTAGCTTGTCGGGTCCAGGGGCAAGGCGAGGCGCGGATGTGGCCTTGCCGGACCGTACCACGATCCTGCGCGGCGTCACTCCCGTCCCATGAAGGGGGGGCGGCACCGGGCGAGGGCACGGCCGTTCATGTCGAGGCGCATCCGTCTTCGAGGTGAGGATCGGCCCGTCATTCTGCACCTCTGTCCGGACGCTCCCGGTCGCGTCGCGCAGTCAGGGCCTCTGGCCGGCCGCTGCCTCGCGCCGGTTGATCGAGGCGACCCAGAGGATCACCAGAAGGGCCAGCGCGGAGCAGGCCTGCATGAGCCCCGCGAGGATCCAGTGGCCCGCGGACGGGGTCAGCGCAGCGCCCGCGATCGCCGACAGCACCGCGCCTCCGCCGATCATGCAGGCCCCGCCGAGGCCGCTCGCGGTGCCTGCAAGCCGCGGACGGACCGACAGCATCCCCGAGGTGACGTTCGGCAGGACGAGGCCGTTGCCGATGCCGACCCAGATGAACGAGCCGAAATAGACGACGGGCGAGACCGGACCCGTCGCCATCCAGAGCGCCAGCGACGCCAGGCCAGCGGCGCAGACCACGCAGCCCAGGATCGCCATCCGGTCGATGCCGACGCGGCTCGAGTAGCGCCCGGTGAGAAAGTTGCCCAAGGCGTAGCCCACCGCCGGAAAGCCGAAGAACCCGCCCATCTGGGATGGCGACAGGTCGAACACTTCCGTCGCGACGTAGGGCGCACCGCCGAGGAAACTGAAGAACGCGCCCGAGGCCAGCATCGCGGTGAGGCAGTAGCCCCAGAACCGGCGCGACGTGACGAGTTCGGGGTATTCGCGGAACTGAGCCGAGAAAGTGGCTGCCGTGTCCGTCGCCGTCTCGCCGAGATCGAGGTGGATGAGGGCGGCCACGCCCGCGCCGCAGACGAACAGCAGCCAGAAATTGGCCTTCCAGCCGAACACCTCGTCGAGAACGCCGCCGATCATCGGACTGATCATCGGGACCAGAGCCATGCCCATCGTGACGTATCCGATCATCGAGGCGGAGCGGTCGGGGGGATAGATGTCCCGCACGACGGCGCGGGAGAGCACCAGCCCCGTCACCACCGCCGCCTGCATCATTCGCCAGAAGAGAAAGCCGCCGGCGCTTGCGGCGAAGAGGGTGCCGAGCGTCGCGAGAAGGAAGATCGCCATCGCGCCGAGAAGGACCGGGCGACGTCCGAACCGGTCCGAGATCGGACCGATCAGGATCTGGAGGACGGCGTTGATGCCGAGATACGCCGTCACCGTCAGCTGCATCACCGCGTAGGGCGTTCCGAAATGCTCCGTCATCGAGGGCAGCGACGGCAGGAACACGTTCATGCTCAGCGCCGAGATGCTGGCCAGGGCGACGAGCGTGACGATGTGGGGCGGGGTAGTCCGGTCTAGAAAACGGACGCTGGGGGAGCCGGCCATGAGTGACGCTATAGGCAACCCCGAGGGGCATGCCAACGGCCTATCTTGCATGCCCGCACTTGCCATGCAGGCCGGCAGCCATTTGGATGGACGGCGCCGAATGGGCGCGCGGGGGAGGATGCAAAGCGCATGAAGGAGATCGTCGAGGAACTGGAGGCGCGGCGTGCGGATGCGAGGCAGGGCGGCGGCGAGAAGCGCATCGCGGCTCAGCATGCCAAGGGCAAGCTGACCGCGCGGGAACGGCTCGACCTGTTGCTGGACGAGGGCTCCTTCGAGGAGTTCGACATGTTCGTCCGCCACCGATGCACCGATTTCGGCATGGATGAGCAGCGTCCGGAGGGGGACGGCGTCATCACCGGATGGGGCACGATCAACGGCCGGATGGTCTGCGTCTTCAGCCAGGATTTCACTGTCTTCGGCGGATCACTGAGCGAGACCCACGCCCAGAAGATCTGCAAGATCATGGATATGGCCGTGCGTGTCGGAGCCCCCATCATCGGGCTGAACGATTCGGGCGGCGCGCGCATCCAGGAGGGGGTCGCCTCCCTGTCGGGCTATGCCGAGGTGTTCCGGCGCAACATCGAGGCATCGGGCGTCGTGCCGCAGATCTCCGTCATCATGGGCCCCTGCGCGGGCGGAGCGGTCTATTCGCCGGCGATGACGGATTTCATCTTCATGGTGGAGGGCACGAGCTACATGTTCGTGACCGGCCCCGACGTGGTGAAGACGGTCACGAACGAGGTCGTGACGGCCGAAGAGCTGGGCGGCGCCTCCACGCATACGCGCCGCTCCTCTGTCGCGGACGCGGCCTATGCGGGGGACGTGGAGACGTTGGCCGAAGTGCGGCGACTGGTGGATTTCCTGCCGCTGTCAAACCGCTCCGACGCCCCTGTCCGCCCGTTCTTCGACGCCCCCGAGCGGATCGACGAAAGCCTCGACACGCTTGTCCCGTCCAGTCCGACCATGCCCTACGACATGAGGGAGCTGATCCTGAAGATCGCCGACGAGGGCGATTTCGACGAGATGCAGGCGCAGTTCGCCCAGAACATCATCACCGGCTTCATCCGCATCGAGGGGCGGACGGTCGGCGTGGTCGGCAATCAGCCGATGGTGCTTGCCGGATGCCTCGATATCGATTCCAGTCGCAAGGCTGCGCGGTTCGTGCGGTTCTGCGACTGCTTCGGTATCCCGATCCTGACGCTGGTGGACGTTCCGGGGTTCCTGCCGGGGACGGGGCAGGAGTTCGGCGGGGTCATCAAGCATGGCGCCAAGCTGCTCTTCGCCTACGGCGAAGCGACGGTGCCCAAGGTGACCGTGATCACCCGCAAGGCCTATGGCGGCGCATATGACGTGATGAGCTCCAAGCATTTGCGCGGTGACGTCAACTACGCATGGCCGACGGCCCGGATCGCCGTAATGGGCGCGAAAGGGGCAGCGGAAATTCTCTATCGCTCGGAGCTTGGCGATCCGAAAAAGATCGCCGAGCGGACGGCTGATTATGAGGAGCGATTCGCAAATCCGTTCATCGCTGCGGAACGCGGCTTCATCGATGACGTGATCCAGCCGCATGCGACGCGGAGGCGCGTGGCGCGGGCCCTTGCCGCTTTGAGGGGCAAGAACGCCGAGTTGCCGTGGAAAAAGCACGACAACATCCCGCTATGAGGCGCCTCCGGGCATCATTGGTTTTACTTTCGAGGGATGTTTGCGCCGTCATTGCCGAGACTTGCATAAATCATTTGCGGAAAATGGATAACATGCGTCATCATCCCGCCATGATCCGGGACCGAATCGGTTCCGGGCCGCGGAACACCACTGGCCAAGGAGGCGCCGACCAGTTTGTCGGCGAGCGCCAGCTACCGGGCATTAGAGCCCGGTCAATCCGCGCCGGTGTTGGGAGGCGCCGGCGCGGATTGCGTTCCATCTCCCTCTCACTTTCGCTCCTTTTGGCATCGGCCGCCGTCGCGGGCCCTCTCCCCTCGGGGCAGGAGGTCATTCCGCTCGACCGCTTCGTCGAACGCCAGGCGAGCGGCGAGACATGGCTCATTCTTCGCTATCTTGCCCCCAGGATCGCGGCGAAAGGCGGCGATCTCGACTACATGGCGGTCGAAGCCGATCTCGATGCGCTCTGCGCCGAAGAGGTCTCGGGCGTCGATGCGCAGAAAGCTCAAGATATCACCGTGATCCTGCTGGATCGTCCGGTCGAACGCGGTGCCTCGGACACCGACGCGACGATGTTCATAGGCGCATACCGGGTGGAGCAGGGGGCCTGCGTCTGGCAATGAATGCGCGATATCCTGCGCCTTGATGGTGCAGCCAAGTCACAGGACACGGGCCGAATGCACGCTACCTATTTCCCGACGGAAATTCACGCTATCGTCAGCGGTGGACGCCCCAGGGCGACCGCAACACCCAAGTGGAACCCGATCACGCCAACGTGCGTTCGAGGTTTCGATACACCTTACAGGAGACAGGGATGTCCACGAGCATTAAAGTCATTTTCGCCCTCGGCCTCGTTGCCTTCGCTGCGGCATGTGCGCAGGAAGAAGAAGTGGTCTTCGTCGAAGAGCCCATCGTCGCCGAGCCGGTCTACAGCAAGTACTGAGCCGACGCAGTGGCGGGCTTGTCAAAGGCCCGCCACACTGCTCCCGCTCCTCCGTCCGGTCGAGGGTGCGGCATGATCAAGCATCGCGGATTCCCAAGCCGCCTGACCGGCACCGATTTCACATTCACGATCCGGCGCGCGAACAAGGCGGGGCCCACGCCCCTCATCGAGCGCAAGCGTTTCGCCGATCGCCGTCCGGCGGATCGCGCGGCCGATGCCGCCTTCATGGCGGCGCTTTGGGATCAGTTCGGAGACGAGCCGTTCGAGCGTGGCAACCTCGACGGCGGACGGCTCTCCTGGTTTCTCGGCCGCGAAGTCCTGCCAGCGTCCGAACCGTTCGATCCAAAGGATTACAGCCAGCTTCTCAGGATCGACGTCGCTGCCGCACACGCCGCGTTTCCCAATTCCGTGCCGTCTGAGGCCGGGGAATGGGGAGAGGACGAGGAGGCGGCCGAAGGCGGCGCCGAGGAGGACGACGAGGATTGGGCGTGATCCGGCGCATGGCTCCACTCGGGCGGCCGACATCGGCCGCCCGTGGTGCCGTGCCGGATCGTCTCGTGCCGGGCGCGCCCCGGCGCTCCGGCAGCGCGCTTCCCCGAGGCGAGAGGGCGCGCGCCCCAAGGACTGCCTTCGGCGGCATTGCGCCGAATTGGAACATTTCCTGCACCCGCGAGTTGCTGCGGCGTACCGCGCGAAGCACTGTTCCATTGAGCAGCAACAAAACAGGAAGATTTTCATGCAAGCCCTCATCAAGCCCGTTCTCGCCCTCTCCGTCGTTGCCGGTCTCGCCGCGTGCGACACCGATCTCGAGCGGGGCGTCACCGGCGCGGCCATTGGCGGCGTGGCTGCGTCTGCCACCGACAACGACGTTGCGGCCGGTGCGGCCGTCGGTGCCCTCGCTGGCGTCTATTGCGACGACGCGGGCGTCTGCCGCTGATCGGCCTCGGGCGGCACCGCGCCGCCTGATCCGGACTCAAGAACGCCACCTCGGCCGCGCCGCCGGGGTGGCGTTTTTTCGTTGTATCGGCGCGTCCCTGAGGGAGGAGCGCCGATGTTCGGCAAGATCCTGATCGCCAACCGCGGTGAGATCGCCTGCCGCGTCATTGCCACCGCGCGGAAGATGGGGATCAGGACGGTCGCCATCTACTCCGATGCCGACCGGGTCGCGCTCCACGTCCGCATGGCGGACGAGGCCATCCGGATCGGTCCTGCGCCGGCGGACCAGTCCTACATCTCCATACCTCGCGTCATGGAGGCGGTTCGCGCAAGCGGCGCCGATGCGGTCCATCCCGGCTACGGCTTCCTGTCGGAGAACAAGGCCTTCGCCGAGGCGCTGGAGGCCGAGAGCGTCGCCTTCATCGGTCCCGGCGCCCACGCCATCGAGGCGATGGGGGACAAGATCGCCTCGAAGAAGATCGCCGCGGAGGCCGGTGTCTCCACCGTTCCGGGGTATATGGGGCTGATCGCGAACGAGGACGATGCCGCCCGGATCTCCGGCGAGATCGGCTATCCGGTGATGATAAAGGCCAGCGCCGGCGGCGGCGGCAAGGGCATGCGCGTCGCCTGGACCGAGGCGGAGGCACGGGAGGGCTTCGGCTCCTCCCGGTCCGAAGCGCGCTCCAGCTTCGGCGATGACCGCATCTTCATCGAGAAGTTCGTCACCAGCCCGCGCCATATCGAGATCCAGGTTCTGGCGGACGGGCAGGGGAACTGCATCCACCTCGGGGAGCGCGAATGCTCCATCCAGCGCCGGAACCAGAAGGTGATCGAGGAGGCCCCCTCACCCTTCCTCGATGGGGCGACGCGCGCCGCGATGGGGGGCGAGGCCGTTTCGCTGGCGCAGGCGGTGGGGTATCGCAGTGCGGGCACGGTCGAGTTCATCGTGGATGCCGAGCGGAACTTCTACTTTCTCGAAATGAACACCCGCCTTCAGGTCGAGCACCCGGTGACGGAGCTGGTGACCGGGATCGATCTTGTCGAGGAGATGATCCGGATCGCGGCCGGCGAGCCCCTGCGGCTGCGGCAGGAGGATGTGAAGACGTCTGGATGGGCCATCGAGAGCCGGCTCTACGCCGAGGATCCCTATCGCAACTTCCTGCCGTCCATCGGGCGTCTGACCCGCTACCGCCCGCCCCGCGAGTTTGCGCGCGAGGACAAGGCGGTGCGGAACGATACCGGCGTCTTCGAGGGCGGTGAGATCTCGATGTTCTACGATCCGATGATCGCCAAGCTCTGTACCTGGGGGCCGGATCGACAGGCTGCGCTCGAGGCGATGCGCGAGGCGTTGGATGCGTTCGAGGTGGAGGGGATCGGGCACAACCTTCCCTTCCTCAGCGCGGTGATGGACCATCCCCGCTTCGCAGCCGGGGAGCTGACGACGGCCTTCATTGCCGAGGAATACCCCGAGGGGTTCAGCGGTGCCGAACTTCCGGAGGACACGCTGCGCCGCATCGCCGCTTCCGCCGCCGCGATGTTTCGCGTCGCCGAGATCCGGCGCGCGCGGATCTCGGGGCGGATGGACAATCACGAGCGGCGTGTCGGCGCGTCCTGGGTCGTTGCGCTTGCCGGCCGGAGTTTCGCCGTGGAGGTGGAGCCGCGGGAGGGCGGGGCAAAGGTGCGCTTCGCCGATGGCGCGGTTCATGACGTCGTGAGCGACTGGACGCCGGGGCAGACGCTCGCGCGCATCGAGGCAGATGGCGATGCCGTGACGCTGAACGTCCGGACGTGCGCGACGGGATTCCGCATCCGGCACCGCGGCGCGGATCTCGACGTGAAGGTCTGGACGCCGCGGCAGGCCGAGCTGGCCGCCCTGATGCCGGAGCGAGCCGCGCCGGATACATCCCGGCTGCTGCTATGCCCGATGCCGGGGCTCGTCGTTGCGCTTCACGTCGAAGAGGGCCAAGAGGTCGAGGAGGGGCAACCGCTCTGCACCGTCGAGGCGATGAAGATGGAGAACATCCTGCGCGCCGAGCGGAAGGCCCGCGTCGCCGCCGTGAAGGTCTCCAGCGGGGACAGCCTCGCCGTGGACGAGATCATCATGGAGTTCGAATGAACCGCCTCGCGTCCTGGGCCACCCACGCCCTTGCCTTCGTTGCCGGACTTGCCGTCGCGTGGGCCGTCAACGCCGCGCTGGCCGGGGTGGTGCTTTCGAGCGGCCGTCTGGCTGCCTTCATCGGAACGCTGGTTGTGCCGGCGTTCGGGGGCCTCGCGGGCTATGCCGGGTCGTGGATGATCCTTGCCGGGCGGCTTCTCAAGGGGCGGTTCTGGGCCGGGGCGTTCGCGCTCGTCGTGCTGATCTGGGGGGCGGCGCTCTACGGCATGCTGGCCGGATACGTCACCTTTAAGGAAGGCGCTGGCGCTGCGCTTGTCCTGCTGTTCGTGACCGGTGGTATCGCGATGACGCGCAGATGACCTGGGCGGCGATCGACCCGCGGATCTGGCAGGCGGTGATCGCCGGGGCCTTCCTCGCCATCGGCTGGATGGTGAACGGCTGGCAGAACCGCAAGGCGGACGAGCGGCGGTATCTCGAAGGGATCGCGCGGGACAGGGAGCAGCGCGCCGAGCGCATCCGCGACATCCACCGCGCCCTCTTCGCGGAGATCAGCGCCCACGTCCACAACCTCGGATCGGAGGCGCTTCTGGACGGGCACGAGGCGCAGATGGCAGAACGCTTCGCGGCGGAGCCGTCTCACGTTCCGCTCATTCCGACCGAGCAGGATGACATGATCTTCCGTGCAGTGACGGGGGAGATACACATCCTGCCGCGCACCTCGATCGACGCCGTGGTGCTGTTCTACCGCCAGCTTCGCGCCATCGCGACACTCGCGCGGGACATGCGCTCGACCGCCTTCGCGAACGCCGAGACGTCCTCGAGGCTGGTCATGTACGGCGATTATATCGAGATGAAGAAGCAGGCCCTGCGCTACGGGCTGATCGCGCTGCGGCTGATCGAGGTCTATGCCGAAGACGGGCCGGAGGCGGCACGACAGGACGAGCGGGCGATCCGCGATGGCCTAGTGCCGCCGCGTCCGCGCCGTGCGGTCAATACCCCGGGCGCGGCCCGGTTCGACCGGTCGTCGGAATAGGCGTGTGGGTCTCGCGGTCCATCGACGGTCCTTTCCCTCGGCGGAGCGCCGGGCGCTCCCATGCCCCTGATATAGCGTTTCCCGCCTGATTTTGCAATTCTGCCCCGCTCAGGAGCCGCCGCCGCTGCGCTGCTCCCGCATCTCGTTCTGCCGAAGGGGCATCTTGTCGATGGTGCGACTGATCTCCCGCACGTCCCACGGGAACGGCTTGCGGAGCTCCACCCGCCCGTCCTTTCCCATGATCACCAGCGCGAAGCCGCGCGGACGGAGCTGGGAGCGGACGCCGGACCGGGCATCGGGGTCTGTGTCGGTCACCACGATGACATCCCGCGAGATCAGCTCGTCCGGACGGGCGGAGAGAAGCTCCACCTGTTCGATGAAGCGGGGATCGGCCGGGGTGTCCGCGAAGACGACGATGGGCCGCCGCGTCCAGAGGTAATCGGCCAGATCGACCTCGGCGGCATCGCGGATCTCCAGCGGAAGATCGGCATCCGGCGGCTCCGGTGCATCCTCCGGCAACGGATCCGCGCCGACGGCAAGCGCATCCTCACCCTCCGGTGCATCCGTCTGGGCGAAAAGAGCGCTCCCCCCGATGAGGAAGAGAGCGCCGGCGAGGGCAAGAAAACGGAAGGTCGCGTGGACATGCATGGGGGTTATATAGTCAATCGGGGGGCATAGGCGAAGACATGCCCGGACCCGAGGAGATCACGATGACGCATGAGACCGGCCCATCGACGCCGCCTTCCCTCAACGACTGGGCCGATCTCGTGCGCAAGGAGACGAAGGGACGGACCCCGGGCGAGCTCGTCTGGCACACGCTGGAAGGGGTTTCGGTGAAGCCGCTCTACACCGAAGCGGACCTCGAGGGGCTTGCGCATATCGGCTCCCTGCCGGGGTTCGCACCCTATGCGAGGGGCGTGCGTGCGACGATGTATACCGGGCGGCCCTGGACGATCCGGCAATATGCGGGCTTCTCCACCGCCGAGGAGAGCAACGCCTTCTACCGCCGCGCGCTCGCCGCCGGGCAGCAGGGCGTCTCCGTCGCGTTCGATCTTGCGACCCACCGCGGCTATGACAGCGATCACCCCCGCGTCGAGGGGGACGTGGGAAAGGCCGGCGTCGCCATCGACAGCGTGGAGGACATGAACGTACTCTTCGGAGGCATTCCCCTTCAGGACGTGTCCGTCTCCATGACCATGAACGGCGCGGTGATCCCGATCCTCGCCTCCTTCATCGTGGCGGGGGAGGAGCAGGGCGTCCCGCGCAGCGAGCTCTCCGGGACCATCCAGAACGACATCCTGAAGGAGTTCATGGTCCGCAACACGTATATCTATCCGCCCGAGCCCTCGATGCGGATCGTCGCGGACATCATCGAGTACACCGCGGGGGAGATGCCACGGTTCAACTCGATCTCGATCAGCGGCTACCACATGCAGGAGGCCGGGGCGAACCTCGTCCAGGAGCTGGCCTTCACCCTGGCGGACGGGCGGGAATACGTGCGCGCCGCCATCGCGCGGGGGATGGACGTCGACCGCTTCGCGCCGCGCCTGTCGTTCTTCTTCGCCATCGGCATGAACTTCTTCATGGAAGCGGCAAAGCTGCGGGCCGCGCGGCTCCTGTGGTCCCGCGTGATGGAGGAGTTCACGCCGCAGGACCCGAAGAGCTCCATGCTGCGCACCCATTGCCAGACCTCCGGCGTCTCGCTGGCCGAGCAGGATCCCTACAACAACGTCATCCGGACGGCCTACGAGGCGATGAGCGCGGTTCTGGGCGGAACGCAATCGCTGCACACCAACGCCCTGGACGAAGCCATAGCCCTGCCGACCGACTTCTCCGCCCGCATCGCCCGCAACACCCAGCTCATCCTGCAGGAGGAGACCGGAGTCACCGGCGTCGTCGATCCGCTCGCCGGATCCTACTACGTCGAGCGGTTGACCGGGGACCTCGCCGAAGCCGCCTGGGCGTTGATGGAGGAGGTCGAGGAGATGGGCGGAATGACGAGGGCCGTCGCCTCCGGCATGCCCAAGCTCCGGATCGAGGAGACCGCCGCCCGGAGACAGGCGAACATCGACAGGGGGGAGGACGTGGTCGTCGGCGTCAACCGGTACCGCAAGGAGACCGAGGATCCGATCGACATCCTCGACATCGCTGGAGAGACGGTCCGCGCGGGCCAGATCGAGAAGCTGGCGCGGATCCGGGCGGATCGGGACGAGGGAGCAACCGCGGCCGCGCTCTCGGAGGTGGAGCGCCGTGCCCTGGAGGGGGGCAACCTCCTCGAGGCCGCGGTGGAAGCGGCGCGGGCGCGCGCGACGGTGGGGGAGATCAGCATGGCCATGGAGAAGGTCTTCGGCCGTCACAGGGCGGAAGTGAAGACGCTCGCCGGCGTCTATGGCGCTGCCTACGACGGCGATGCGGAATTCGAGGCGATCCAGAGGGACGTCGCGGCCTTCGCCGAGGAGGAGGGGCGTCGGCCGCGGATGATGGTGGTGAAGATGGGGCAGGACGGCCATGACCGCGGCGCCAAGGTCATCGCGACGGCCTTCGCCGATATCGGCTTCGACGTGGATGTCGGGCCGCTCTTCCAGACGCCCGAGGAAGCCGCACGCGACGCGGTGGACAACGACGTTCATGTCGTCGGCATTTCCAGCCAGGCCGCCGGACACAAGGCCCTCGCTCCGAAACTGGTGGAGGCCCTGCGCGTCGAGGATGCCGGCGATATCCTCGTCGTCTGCGGCGGCGTGATCCCGAGCCAGGATTACGAGTTCCTGAAAGGCGCCGGGGTCTCCGCGATCTTCGGCCCGGGCACGAACATTCCCGATGCCGCGCGCGGCATTCTTGATTTGATCCGAAAGGCGCGCGGCGACCGCACGGCGTGAACGGCAGGGAGTGGCCGGTGCCGGAGGGGGTCTTTGCTAGGATCCGCTCCCTCAGGGGGCGTCACCGGAATACCTGGCGCGTGGTTGACGGTGGGGCAGATCTGTCCGGTCGCGCAGAGGACAAGACAACGACCGCCCCCGTGGGATCAGATGTCCCATAAATCGGCCCTCTGATGTCACAGGCCCGCCGAAGGGGTAGGGCGCGGCGATCACGAGGACCTTGCGAGCCTTTTCCGGCGAACGACCCCTCTGTGCGGCGTTGCGGCATTCCTGTAGAATACAACCATGTCGATCTGGACCCGCATCACATCCGCTCTCTCCGCGCTTCGCAACGGCGAGGGCCTGGGCGCTCTGCTCGACTTCGGCACGCCGCCGGAGCGCTCGGTCGGCTTCACCATCGCCGTGATCGCGCTCGGCGCGAAAATGGCGAAGGCGGACGGGTCCGTGAGCCGCAACGAGGTGGCGGCCTTTCGCAAGGTCTTCCAGATTCCCGAGGAGGAGCTGGCAAACGCGGCCCGCGTCTTCAACCTCGCGCGCACCGACGTGGCGGGGTTCGAGGAATATGCTGGCAAGATCGCACGGATGTTTCCCACCGGCGATCCCGTGCTCGGTGACGTGATGGAAGGCCTGTTTCACGTGGCCGTGGCGGATGGGGCCTATCACCGGGCGGAAGCGAGGTTCCTCGAACGAGTGGCCGATATCTTCGGCCTGCCGGGGTCGCAGTTCGCCGCGATCCGGGCGCGCTTCGTCGGCGATGCCGCGCCGGATCCCTATGCGGTCCTCGGCGTCACGCCGGACATTCCGCTCGACCAGATCCGCAGCGCCTGGCGCAGGCAGATCAAGGAAAGCCATCCCGATCGCATGATCGCCCGCGGTGTGCCGCAGGAGGCCGTGCGGATGGCAGAGGCGCGGATGGTTCACCTGAACGCCGCCTGGGACCAAATATCACGGGAGCGCGCATGATCTTTCCGAACGACCTTCGCCCGCTAAATCTCTACGCCATGAAACAGATTGCCGCCTACGCCCTCATCCTCGCCATTGCCACGCCCCTCCACGCGCAGGATGAGGATCCGCCCATCGCTCCCCTGCCTGACGTGGAAAACGAGGGCGAGTCCCTCGGGGATACAGCCCGTGACCTCTTCGACGGCTTCCGGGAGGAGGTCGAGCCCGACCTGCGGGACCTCGCCGAGGACCTTGAGCCCTCCCTCCGCCGCTTCGCCCGGCAGATGGGGCCGATGCTCGGCGAGCTTCAGGACATGATCGGGGACGTGAGCAATTACGAGCCGCCGGAAAAACTGCCGAACGGTGATATCATCCTGCGCTACAAGGATCCGGAGGAGGATGGAGACGCTCCGGAGCCTGGCCCCGAAGACGAGGGGACGGCCGGGGCCGGGGAGCCGATCGACCTGTGACGCTTGTGGAGTCCCCTGACCTGGAGAGCGCGCCGGCCGCGCTGCCGCCCGACGAGAGCACGCCGGCGCTTGTCGCCTATCACCTCGCCCGCAACGGGAAGGGCGAACCGCTCGGCCCCATAGCGCCGGGCGAGCCGCCCGAGGAGGGCGGCGGTTTTCTCTGGATCCACATGTTCCGGGACAGCCCGGCCGGTCAGGGCTGGCTTCACGGTGCCAGCCTCGTTCCGGTGGTCTTCAACGCTCTCACGGCAGACGAGACGCGCCCGCGTTGCACCGTCCACGATGGCGGCGTGATCCTCAACCTGCGCGGGGTGAACCTCAATCCCGGCGCCGAGCCGGAGGACATGGTCTCCATTCGTCTGTGGATCCAGGGGACGCGCGTGGTCAGCGTGGTGCGCAATCCGCTCGCGGCGGTGCTGGACATCAGGGATGAAATCGCGCGGGGGCAGGGGCCGGTCACTCCGGGCGATCTCGTCGCCAGGCTGGCCCTTCGGCTTGCGGACCGGACGGAGCCGATCGTCACCCATCTCAACGAGCGGATCGATACGCTCGAGGAGGAGATGCTGTTCGGCGGCACGGAGAACGTCTCGCGGCACGAGCTCGGCGACATCCGCGCCATGTCGATCCAGATGCGGCGGTACATGTTCCCTCAGCGGGACGCGCTCTCCACCTTCGAGATCGAGGATCTGACCTGGCTTACCAAGGCCGACAGGGTGCGCCTTCGGGAGGCGACGGAGCGCGTGACCCGTCTCGGCGAGGAGCTGGACGCGATCCGGGAAAGGGCTCAGGTCGTACAGGATCAACTGATGGATGCCCGCTCCGAGCAGATGAACCATCAGATGCTGGTCCTGTCCGTGGTGGCCGCGATCTTCCTGCCGCTCGGCTTCATTACCGGTCTGCTCGGGATCAATGTCGGCGGAATGCCGGGGGTGGAGTCGCCCGCCGCGTTCTGGATCGTGTGCCTGATCCTGGCCGTGACCTGTGCCGGGCAGCTGATCCTGTTTCGCCAGATGGGGCTTCTGGGGCGGCGCAAGCGGAAGCGCGGGGCCGGGCCCGCTCTGGCAGACGACCCGAGTTAACTCGTCCAAGGAAGGACGGTTAGACGAACACGAAATTTCGCAGAAATTTCGAATTCAGGAAGTGGTTTCGGCGGGGGCACACAGTGGCCGATGCCCATGTCCCCCGGACGCGTCGTGCGCCCTGCCTACAGCTTCCGGCGCGATCAGATGTTCTCGGCCTGCGGCATGCCGAGGACATGGAAGCCCCCGTCGACGATGATGATCTCGCCCGTGGTGCAGGACCCGTAATCGGACGCAAGGTAGACCGCCGTGCCACCGATGGCGTCGAGCGTCGCATTTTCTCGCAGGGGCGCGTTCATCTCGGTCATCCGGAAGGTGCGACGCGCGCCGCCGATGGCGGCTCCGGCCAGCGTCTTCATCGGACCGGGCGAAATCGCGTTCACCCTGATCTTCTCCGGTCCCAGATCGTTGGCGAGGTAGCGAACGGTGCTCTCCAGCGCCGCCTTCGCCACGCCCATCACGTTGTAATACGGGGTCACGCGATTGGAGCCCTGGTAGGTCAGGGTCAGGATCGTCCCGCCCTCGGTCATCAGCGGGCGCGCCCGGCGCGCGACGTCGATCAGGGAGTAGGTGGAGATGGTGAGGGAGTTGCGGAAATTCTCCCGCGTGGTGTTGATGAAGCGGCCAGCGAGTTCCGCCTTGTCGGAGAAGGCAATGGCATGGACCAGGAAATCGAGCTTGCCCCAGCGCTCCTCGATCTGTTCGAAAGCGCCGTCCATCGAGGCATCGTCCATCACGTCCGCATCGATCAGGAAGTCGGAGCCAACGCTTGCGGCCAGGGGCTCGACGCGGCGGCCGAAATTCTCGCCCTGGTAGGTAAATGCCAGTTCGGCCCCCTCGGCGGCCACTGCCTTGGCGATGCCCCACGCGATGGAGCGTTCGTTCGCGACGCCCATGATGAGACCGCGTTTGCCTGTCAGCAGGTCGGCCATGGGCCTACTCCTCGTAGCGGGACAGCAGCATCGATCCGTTCGTGCCGCCGAAGCCGAAGCTGTTTGTCATGACCGTGTCGAGCCCGGCCGTCTCGCGCAGGTCCCTCGCGATCTCGCCCTCGTGCAGGGCGGGATCGAGGGTCTCCACGTTGATCGAGGGGGCGATGTAGTCCCCCTTCATCATCAGGAGGCAATAGATCGCCTCCTGCGCGCCGGTGGCGCCCTGGCTGTGGCCCGTCATCGACTTGGTGGAGCTGATCGGTGGGGTGCTGCCCTCGCCGAAAACGCGGCGCACCGCTTCCACTTCGCCGACATCGCCCACCGGCGTGGAGGTGCCGTGGGCGTTGATGTAGCTGACCTTGCGTCCCTCGGGCAGGGTGTCGAGCGCGAGGCGCATGGCCCGTTCGCCGCCTTCGCCCGACGGGGCGACCATGTCATGCCCGTCCGAGGTCGCGGCAAACCCTGTCACTTCGGCGAGGATGTTGGCGCCGCGGGCCTTCGCCCGCTCCAGCTCCTCGAGGACGACCATGCCGCCGCCGCCTGCGATGACGAAACCGTCGCGGTCCTTGTCGAAAGCGCGGCTGGCCTTCTCCGGGCTGTCGTTGAACTTCGAGGACATTGCACCCATCGCATCGAAGAGACAGGACAGCGTCCAGTCCAGCTCCTCCCCGCCACCGGCGAACATCACGTCCTGCTTGCCCATCTGGATCTGCTCCGCTGCCGCGCCGATGCAGTGCAGCGAGGTCGAGCAGGCCGAGGTGATGGAGTAGTTGATGCCCTTGATGCTGAAGGCGGTGGACAGGTTCGCGCTCACCGTGGAGGACATGCCGCGCGGCACCATGAGAGGCCCGATGCGCTTGGGGCTGCCTTTTTCGAGCACGATCTGGTGCGCCGCGAATAGGTTGGAGGTGGAGGGCCCGCCGGACCCGGCGATGAGGCCGGTCCTGGGATCGGAGACTTCAGCCTCGGTCAGACCGGAATCGGCGATCGCCTGCTGCATCGCGATATGGGCATAGGCTGCGCCCGGTCCCATGAACCGCAGGGCGCGCTTGTCGATATGCTCGGAGGGATCGATCTTCAGCGTACCGGCGACCTGGCTGCGGAAGCCGTGCTCGGCCATCTCTTCGGAGCGTTCGACGCCCGAGCGGCCGGCCCTGAGGGCGGCATCCACTTCGGACGGATTGTTGCCGATGGGGGAGACGATCCCCAGTCCCGTGATGACGACGCGGCGCATGGCGCCTCCTTTCGGCTCAGCTGCTGACATTCGCGGCGGACAGGCCGACCTTCATGTCGCGGACTTCGCAAACGGTCTCGCCGTCCGCTTCGACCCGGCCATCGGCCACGCCCATCTTCAGGCGCCGCTCGATCACGCGAGTGAAGGTGATGTGGTAGGTCACGAGCTTGCGATCAGGGCGGATCATGCCCGAGAGCTTCACCTCGCCGGCGCCGAGCGCGAAGCCCTGGCCGGTCCAGCCGCGCCACCCGAGGTTGAACCCGGTCAGCTGCCAGAGTGCGTCCACCATGAGACAGCCCGGCATGACCGGATTGCCCGGAAAGTGGCACGGAAAGAACCAGAGGTCGGGCGTGATGTCGAACTCGGCCGTGACGTGGCCCTTGCCGTTCTCGCCGCCATCGCCGCTGATATCCGTGACCCGATCCATCATCAGCATCGGCGGTTCGGGAAGCTGGGCATTGCCCGGCCCGAACAGCTCACCGCGCGCACAGCGCAGAAGGTCGTCCTTGTCGAAACTGGTCGGAAAATCCGCCATGTAGCCTGCCCCTGGGGTTGGTCCCGTGTCGGTTTCGCTTCCTACCATTGCGAAGAAGCACGGCGCAATAGCTCGGCCGGGCCTGGGCCCAATCAAGTGGGTGCCCCGAAATCCAATTGAAAACACGGGGTAAGATGCCATATAAAACCGTG
Source organism: Tropicimonas omnivorans (assembly GCF_031846565.1). Classification (NCBI taxonomy): domain Bacteria; kingdom Pseudomonadati; phylum Pseudomonadota; class Alphaproteobacteria; order Rhodobacterales; family Roseobacteraceae; genus Tropicimonas; species Tropicimonas omnivorans. Next base: position 61,872 of record NZ_JAVRHL010000002.1, read on the forward strand.
CAATGACCAAACCCAGCGACACCCTTTCGGAAAAGGCCGTGGAGCGAGGCAGCAATTGGCTCTCTCGCGCCGGCCTTCGGCCCACCCGCCAGCGGGTCTCTCTGGCGTCTCTTCTCGTCGGCGACGGCGAAGACCGCCATGTCACGGCCGAAAGCCTGTTCGAGGCATCCCGCAGCGCCGGGGAGAAGGTCTCCCTCGCGACGGTGTACAATACGCTGAAGGCGTTTTGCGATGCGGGCCTGATGCAGGAGATCACGGTCGATGGCTCGAAGAGCTATTTCGACACACGGATCGACGATCACCCCCATTTCTATTGGGACGATACCGCCGAGCTGTTCGATGCGCCGGCGGACGAGCTGGAGATCGTCCGGCTTCCGAAGGCTCCGGGCGGCGCGCGCATCTCCAAGGTGGATGTCGTGATCCGTCTCTCCCGGGACTGATCTCGAGGTAGAAAAGATCACCGCTTAGTCTCCCGCCAGTTCGGGCGGCGGTGTCCTTCCCATCGAAGCGCACCCCTTGGCAGCGACAAGCCGTCCAGACGGCACTCCCGAGAGACCTTCGTTCCCACCGGGGCGCGCGAAAGCGGGTCCCGAGGCGCCTCAGGTGGCCGTCGCTTCCTTCTGTGCATTCGACAGATCGGGCTCGACATGGGGCAGGGCAGGCGCGTCCGTTTCCGCTTCCTTCTGCGCTGCCGCATAGACCTTGTCCGCCGGAGGCGTCGTGGTCTGGTGGATCCTCGGCAGCTCGTCGTCCCGCCCGGACAGGAAGATTGCAATTCCCCGCATTCCGGCGACGTGATCGGCGAAGGCGCGCAGGGCGATGAGCGTCGGCACGGCCACGATCATCCCGACGACGGACCACGCCCATCCCCAGAAAGCGACGGAGATGAAGACCACGACGGGGTTCAGCTTGAGGCTCCGGCCGACGGCATAGGGCGTTACGAACTGTCCCTCGAAGCTCGTCAGCAGGAAATAGACCGCGCCCGCAATCAGGGCCTGGCCCACGGTGGGTAGCGCGACGATGCCGATCACGGTGGCGAGCGCCACGCCCGCGATGGCGCCGATATAGGGCACGAAGTTGAAAATGAACGCGACCGCTCCGAACAGGATCGGGTTCGGCATGCCCAGGCCCCACATCGCGAGCGCGATGCTGACGCCCAGTCCGAAGTTGATGATCGAGATCGTGAAAAAGTACCGGCTGAGCTTGCGCTCGATGTCGTAGGCGATGCGGATCGCGTTCTTCTTGTCGCGGAAGGTCGGTACGGCCTGCACGATCTTCTCGTAGAACAGATCTCCGACGCTCAGCAGGAAGAACAGCAGAACGAGGGTCAGGATCGCCTGTCCAAGGACGTACGGTGCGACCATGGCAAGTCGTGCGAGCATGCCCGGCTCGTCGCTCACCACCACCTGCTGTGGTTGCGCAGTGGGGGCGCCGCCGGACGCCGCCGCCGCGGCGGGGTCTGCCGCGGCGCCATCGCCGCCCGCGGAACTGGCGAGATTGCTCATGCGCTCGTTCGCTTCGGTGACGGTACGTAGCGCCTCCGAGAACACGGATAGTTTCTGCTCGACCTGGCTGAGGATGGTCGGCGCGTCGTCGATATAGTCCCGGATCGGGGCCGAGAGACCGACCACGGCCGCGACAAGGGTCACCAGAAGCATGAGGACGATCAGGCCCGCCGTGATGCCGGCCGGTACGCCGAGGCGCGACATGCCGCGCCGGACGGGGCTGAAGGTCAGGGCGAGCAGGAAGCCCATGATCACCGGCAGGAAAAAAGCCCGCGCTATGACAAGCGACGCGCAGGCCGCGATCACGAAAAGACCGATCAGGGCTACAGGCGCCACGCGGTTCCGCGTGCTCTCGTCCATCCGCCCTGCCTCCCGGCTTGAGCCGTCCTCCTCTGCCGGTTCGGGGGCGGGGGGCGGCGCGGTCATGTAATTCGTCTCGACATGAGCGGCAAATGAACGGAAGCCCTAAAGGTTCCGCCGGCGCAGAAGGTTTGAGGGAGCGCGTATGGAGCAGGCCGCGCCCTTTAGCGCGTCAGACCCACTGGCCGGGCTCCATCAATCCAAGGTCCATAAGTTCCCGCGACGTCCAGGAAAACGGGATGGAATTATACCAGGTGAAGCTCTCGATATCGAAGGTCGACCCCGGGTTGAGCTTCAGCGCCTTTGCGGTGCGGAACGAGCAGACCGCCGCGGTCAGGTTGTTGTGCCACGCGCAGGCATAGGTGTTCAGCTCTTCCTCCGAGAGGGTGAAGTCGGGTCTGAGTGTCCGGCCTCGCGCCGTGCGGAAGAGGCTGACCCGATCGATCCGGCGCCGTGCCTTCGGGACGTGTTCCTCGAACCGCCAGCGCAGGCCGCCATAAAAATCGAGTTGCCTGTCCAGCGGGCCGTCCTCGCCCTGCCGGGCAAGCGCGAAATACCCGGCCTTGTCCAGATGCGCCCGCTCGAGCGAGACGGCGTCGGGATGGGCGGCGAGGTCGTCCGAGTAGAGATCGACCACATAGGTCAGCATCGCATCCCGCCGTTCCTCGGCATGGAAGGCCAGCATCTCTCCGACCGTCCGCGTCTCGCAGAACGGATAGATGAGGTATTCGGCGTTGTAGCAGTAGTGCAGCCATGTCCCCTCGGGAACCGCGGCCGAGATCCGGTTCACCGCTTCGACGAGCGGCCAGTCAGCGGACGTGTCGAAGGCAACGGGTTGGATGCGCCCCTCGGCGTCCGTCTCCACCTCGATTCCCTCCGGTGCGAGCGCGACGATTGTCCGGAAGCCGCTCGTGCAGAGGTGCCGCAGGGTGGAGGCGATTTCGACGCTGTCCTCCAGCAGCACGACCGCCACGGGGCCTGTCGCGGTGCGGGCGTCGGGCGAGGCGAGGAAGGTATCCAGGGAGGGGTAGGGCACGGGGGGACTTCAGTCCTTCGGCTGTCTTGCGGGCGCCACCATAGGGCGGGGACGCATGGCCTATCAATGCCGGGCGGTGCCGAAGGGCGCCCGGCGATGCGGCGTCCCGTCGCCGGAAAGACAGGGAAGGACGAGATGGAGGAGGGTGCGCCGGACGCGCGGATGTCGGCGGGCGTAGTGTTGATCTGCGGCACGGCACGCCCTGCCGGCCGGTCGCCGGGATCGTGGACGGCCCTCGGGGCCGCCCACGTCATGGCCCGGGATCAGTGGGCCATCATCTTCCCGGCCACCTCGTCGCCGCTCAGATCCGCGGGATAATAGGTCGGCCAGTTGGTGACTTCCTCGAGAAGCGCGGCCCGGTCGTCGCCCCAGTAAAGGTGGTAGTGCCCGGCATCTTCCGGCGCGATGGCATGGTCGCTGAACTGGATGAAGTCCGGAGCGTCCGCGTCGCCCTCGCTCTTCTCGAAGATGTAGCGGACACCGCGATTGCCCTTCTCGTAGGTCAGCACCTCGTGGCCGTCGTCCTCGTATCGCCCCTGAAGCGGCACGCCGCCGCTGAAGAAGGTCACCGTATCGCCGTCCATGGTGATGCGCTCGACGTCGGTCTCGTAGCCGACCTCGTAATAGGCCTTGTACTCGTCCTCGGTCATGTCGCCATGATCGGCCTTGTGGGCCATCACCGGGTCGAGCGTGCCGTCCTGCAGCAGCGGGAAGACCGACTGCCAGTCGCCCTCCCAATCCGCGAGGGACCGCGCTTCGATCTGATCGTCGTCGAAATAGCCGCTGTGGACGTCCTCATCGTGATCGTGATCGTGCGCATGCTCCCCGGAATGATCGTGGCCGGCGGCATCTTCGCTCGTCTGGGCGAAGGCGGGGGCGGAGAAGGCGAGCGCGGATCCGGCGGCGAGGACGCCGAGATACTTGTAGAATGCGGTCTGCATGGAAAGCTCCTGTGCTGGGGCTCGAAAATTCAAATATCGTTATGATAGTACATAACTGTTCGGGCTTACCGGAGTGACCCGGCCTTGGCAACGCCCGGCGATCGCGACCGCCGCCCGCCCATGCCGAAGCCCACAATCGTCGCGCCGGGCCCGGACCCCGGGGCCCGTTGCGATACGGCGTCCGAAGCGGTATCGGTGCCGGGTTCCGCTCCGAGGTGATGTCCCATGACCGAACAGCCGAAGAAGAAACTCTTCATCAAGACCTATGGCTGTCAGATGAATGTTTACGACAGCGAGCGCATGGCCGAGGCCATGGGCGGGTCGGGCTACGAGCGGACGGACACGGCCGAGGGGGCGGACATGATCCTGCTCAACACGTGCCACATCCGGGAGAAGGCAGCGGAGAAGGTCTATTCCGAGCTCGGTCGACTGAAGCCCCTCAAGACGCTGAATCCCGACCTCAAGATCGGCGTCGCGGGGTGCGTGGCGCAGGCGGAGGGGGAGGAGATCCTCGCCCGGCAACCGATTGTCGACATGGTCGTCGGTCCGCAGAGCTATCACCGCCTGCCGGAGCTGGCCGCCGGCGGCCGCGCGGCGGTGCTGACGGAATTCGACGAGGACAAGTTCGCCCATCTTCCCGCCCGGCCGAGCCCGACGCGGGGTCCGGCCGCCTTTCTCACCGTGCAGGAGGGCTGCGACAAGTTCTGTGCCTTCTGCGTCGTGCCCTACACCCGCGGCGCCGAGGTGTCGCGCCCGGTCGCCCGCGTGATCGGCGAGGCTGAAGGGCTGGCGCGGCAGGGGGTGCGGGAAATCACGCTCCTCGGTCAGAACGTCAATGCCTACCACGGCGCGGACGGCGACGCGACGCGCAGCCTCGGCTGGCTGGTCCGGCGCCTTGCGCGGATCGAGGGGATCGAGCGCATCCGGTACACGACGAGCCATCCGAACGACATGGAAGACGACCTGATCGCCGCCCATGGAGATTGTCCCGAGCTGATGCCGTACCTGCACCTGCCGGTGCAATCGGGCAGCGACCGGATGCTCAAGGCGATGAACCGCCGCCACACCGCCGAAAGCTATCTTGCCCTGATCGGCCGGTTGCGCGCGGCCCGGCCGGACCTCGCCCTCTCGGGGGACTTCATCGTCGGCTTCCCCGGCGAGACGGATGCGGATTTCGAGGACACGATGAGCCTCGTGCGCGCCGTGCATTACGCGCAGGCCTATTCGTTCAAGTACTCCGCCCGCCCCGGCACGCCAGCCGCTGAACGCGACCCGGTGGCGCCCGATGTGGCCGATGCGCGGCTCCAGACCCTGCAGGCGCTCCTGGCGGAGCAGCAGGCGGAAGCGCAGGCCGCAATGGTGGGCCGTGAGACGCGCGTGCTCGTGGAGAAGGCCGGCCGCCTTCCGGGGCAGCTCGCCGGGAAGTCGGAGCACCTGCACGCGGTTCATTTCGAGGCGGATCTGCCGAAAGGCGAGATCGCGCGCGTGCGCATTGTCGAGGCCGGCTCGCATTCGCTTCGCGGCGAGGCGATCGGGGGCTGAGCGTCCGGCCGGGGCTACAATGCCCTTCCGCTCACGCCAACTGTCGCCGAATAAACTGAAAAACCGGACTTTCGCAGACTTCACAGCGACGCGAGACCGCTCTAGTGTCAAGGGCGATGCGCAGACCCTGGGGGGCTGTCGCACCTCTTGTTCCAGAGGGTAGTAAAGGGCGACTGTTGTGAAGATTTCACCGAAGCGGGGCCTGAGGGGCCTCATCCCGGCGCTGGCCGCGTGTGCACTGGCGCTCGGCGCCATGGCCACCTCCGCCACCGCGCAGGAGAAGTACATTCCGACGATCTGGGTCGACCCGGACGGGTGCGAGCACTGGGTCATGGATGATGGCGCCGAGGGCTACATGAGTTCCCACCTCGACAGCGAAGGCCTGCCGATCTGCCGCATGGGCGCGATCTGCGGCGTGATGAATTCCGATACGCTCTTCGCCACGGACAGCGCGACGGTCCGGCCCGGTGCCCGCCAGAGCCTGGTCAGCTTCTTTCGCTCCGCCGATGCCCGCGCCTTTGCGATCACCGGCCACACGGACAGCCGGGCGAGCGACGAGTACAACATGAACCTGTCGCAGCGCCGCGCGAGCGCCGTGGCGCAGGTGGCGCAGCAGGCCGGCGTTCCGGTCCTGTCCGTCCGCGGCTACGGAGAGCGCCAGCCGCGCGCCTCGAACGCCACCGCCGCCGGCATGGCGCAGAACCGCCGCGTCGAAGTGCAGTGCATCAAGTGAGGAATGCCACGATGAACACGATCAGGACCGTCGCGATCCTCGCCGCACTCGGCACGTTGTCCGCCTGCGCCGTGCCCGCCGACAAGGGCCGTGACCGCGGGATCGATTCGAAGGATCTCAGCCAGCTTCAGGCGGGGATCTGGATCGATCCCAACGGCTGTGACCACTGGATCATCGATGATGGCCTCGAAGGTTACATGGATGTCCGCCGCGACCGTTACGGCAAGCCCGTCTGCTCCGGCGCCGGCGCGCCCAACACCGTCGTCGGGCCCTTCAAGAGCGGCTCCTCGTTCCCCGACCCGCGGTAGGTCCCGGCCCCAGCACGGGCCGTCCGGCAGCATCGCCCTGCAATATTTCGCCGCGGACCCCCGGGCCCGCGGCTTATTTTGTGCCGTTTTCGTGAAATCGCCACCGGGCGGCTTGCATGGAGGGGCCGCGAGGATCAGCATGGGAACAGGTATAAAGGATTGCAGCACCGGAGCGCGCATTTGGGACTAAGCCCCCTCGTCACCCCTCCCTCGGACGACGTCATGGAGACCTCGCTGGAGTTCTCCGACAACCGCCTTCTCGTCGAACTGTGCGGGGAGTTCGACCGCAACCTTGCCCAGATCGAGAAAGGCCTCGGCATACAGATCACCCGACGCGGCAACGTGCTCGGCCTGATCGGCCCGGCCGATGCGCGCGCGCGGGCGGAGGTGATCCTGCAACAGCTCTATGAGCGGCTCGAGGCCGGGCGCCCGGTCGAGGCGGGCGACATCGACGGCGCCCTCCGCCTTGGCACCGATCCCGGAGAGCCGTCCGCCAGCCCGACCGACCAGCTCGAGATGTTCCAGGGCGGCCGGATCGAGATCAAGACCCGCAAGAAGATCGTCGAGCCCCGCACCGATGCGCAGAAGGCCTATGTGCGCGCGCTGATGGGCAACGAACTGGCCTTCGGCATCGGGCCCGCCGGGACCGGCAAGACCTACCTTGCCGTCGCCGTGGCGGTGAACCTCTTCATCGGCGGCCATGTCGACCGGATCATCCTCGCGCGTCCCGCCGTGGAGGCCGGGGAGCGGCTCGGCTTCCTGCCCGGCGACATGAAGGAGAAGGTCGATCCCTACATGCAGCCGCTCTACGACGCGCTGAACGACTTCTTCCCGGCCAAGCAGCTGCCCCGACTGATGGAGGAGAAGCGCATCGAGATCGCGCCGCTCGCCTTCATGCGGGGCCGGACGCTGGCGAACGCGGCCGTCGTCCTCGACGAGGCGCAGAACGCCACGGCGATGCAGATGAAGATGTTCCTCACCCGTCTCGGCGAAGGCTCCCGGATGGCGATCACCGGGGACCGCTCCCAGGTGGACCTGCCGCGCGGCGTCGTGTCCGGCCTGTCCGAGGCGGAACGGCTCCTGAAGAACGTGGAGGGCATCTCGTTCAACTACTTCACGTCGAAGGACGTGGTGCGGCACCCGCTCGTCGCGAAGATCATCGAGGCCTACGACAAGGATGCGCCGCCGGCCTGAGGGCGGGCGGCATCGCGCATGGGCGTCGATCTCGTGACCGAGGCGGAGGACTGGTCCGTCCTGCCGCTGGAGGAGCTGGCGGAGCGCGCCCTCGCGGGCGTCACGGCGGAGCTGGGCCTGCCCGGAGATGTCGAGATCTCCCTTCTGGCCTGCTCGGACGACCGGATCGCCGTGCTCAACGGCGAGTTTCGGGACAAGCCGAAAGCCACCAATGTGCTCTCCTGGCCCGCCGAGGACCTCGCGCCGGACACGCCCGGAGAGCCCCCCTTGCCGCTCCCGCCGCCCGATTTTCCGGGCGAGCCTCCGTTTCTCGGGGATATCGCCCTGGCCTTCGAAACCTGCGCGGCGGAGGCGGAAGCGGGCGGCAAGCCGCTTGGCTCCCACGTGATGCATCTACTTGTGCATGGCATCCTGCACTTGCTGGGGTATGACCATGTTACCGATTCGGATGCGGTCTTGATGGAATCCACGGAAGTCCGGATACTTGGACAACTGGGTGAGCCGGACCCATATGGATCGGAGTCGGCCTCTCCCACGGGGCGGTATTTGGAATAGGGAAGGATGACGGACTCAACCGACGCATCGTCTCCGGCGGCGCAGAGCGCGCAGGATGACGAAGAGGACGACCAGAGGCGCGGCTTCTGGAACAAGCTGGGCGACTGGTTCGGACCCGGTGAGGATGAAGGTGACGAGATGGGGGACGCCGACGGCCGCTCCGCCGGCCGTATGGTGGCGCCGGGTCTTCCCGGCCTGTCGAACCTCAAGCGGATGCGCGTCGAGGACGTTGCCATACCGCGGGTGGAGATCACCTCCGTGCCACTCGACATCACCCGTGACGGGCTGGTCGACGTGTTCCGCGAGAGCGGCAACAGCCGGCTGCCGGTCTACGAGAACACGCTCGATACGCCGGTGGGCCTCATCCACCTGAAGGATTTCGCGCTTCGCTACGGGTTCAACGGTCATGGCGAGGACGATTTCGACATCCAGTCGCTGGTGCGCCCGCTGCTCTACGCGCCGCCCTCGATGCCGATCGGCGTCCTTCTGCAGAAGATGCAGACGGACCGGCGGCACATGGCGCTCGTGATCGACGAGTACGGCGGCGTCGACGGTCTCGTGACGATCGAGGACGTGATCGAGCAGGTGATCGGCTCCATCGAGGATGAGCATGACGTCGACGAGGCGGCGCTCTGGTCCGAGGAGAAGCCGGGGGTCTATCTCGCCTATGCGCGCACGCCGCTATCGGACTTCGAGGCCGATGTGGGCCTGACCTTCGTCGATCCCGAGGAGGCCGAGGAGATCGATACGCTCGGTGGCCTCGCCTTCATGATGGCCGGCCGGGTGCCCGCGCGCGGCGAGGTCCTGCAGCATGACAGCGGCGCCGAACTCGAGGTCATCGACGCGGACCCTCGCCGCATCAAGCGTCTGAGGGTCAGGCTGCCGGGCTGACCCGGATCGCCGGTCATGCGAGACAAAACGGCCGCCGGAGCGATCCGGCGGCCGTCTTCATTTCGGGATCGGGGCGTGGGTCCACACGGGCTCCGGGGCTGAACGGGCCCGCGCCGGAGATCCTACACCATCGGCGCGATCCGCAGGTGCCCATGCGCGAAGGAAAGCTTGTCCCGGACGCCCTGCGGCAGGACGAACGGATAGAGATCGGGCAGGTTCACCGCGCGGTTCACGTGGTTGACGGCGATGGTGATCGGGATCGCGTAGCTCAGCAGGCTCTCGCAGGACGTCTCGGCATAGGCATCGTATCCCGGCGGCGGACCGCCCGTTCCGAGAGACAGCCCGGCCGCCGCGGCGCTGTCCAGAAGGTCCGTCAGGTGCAACAGGTGCGCGATCGTCTCCGCCCAGTCTTCGTGCGGATGCGAGGTAGCGTAGGAGGTTATATGGTCCTCCCCCGGAGCGCCTGGATCGGCATAATGCCGTTTGAGCGCCTCGCCGTAATCGGCGCGCTCGTCGCCATAAAGAGCCCTGAAACCTTCGAGGAAATCGGGATCCTCCGCGAGGCGGAGCTGCAGGAAGTGCGCCATCTCGTGCCGCATGTGGCCGATCATGGTGCGGTAGAGCTCGCCCAGCTGTTCCCTCCGCTCGGCGCGGACCGCCTCGCTCGCCTCGGAGACGTTGATCGTGATGGTGCCGTCGGCGTGCCCCATGATGACGCTCGCCTGACCCGTCGCCGTCTGCTCTGACAGCAGGCGGAAAACCGGGCGCCGACCTGTATCGGAGGAGGTGAACCAGCCCCAGCGCGCGAGGTTCGCGAGCATCCAGCGCTTCGACAGTTCGGTCTGCGCCCAGAGAGGCACGTTGTCCGGCTCGCGCACATCGGGAACGACTTCGGTCATGGCGCAGGACCGGCAGAGGTCTCCCTCTTCCGCGATCCAGTTGCAGCCGATCCGCTCCCGGTTCGCACAGAACTCAGCGCCGACACGCATTTCCTGCGCATCGGGATCGAAGGCCACTGCCTCGCCGCAGCGGCAGACCGAGTTGCGGAAGTAGAGCGGTGCCGAACAGGCGGGACACCGGAAGATCTGCATCTGGGAAATCCTTGTCCCTGCGTTACCGCGTCGAACACCGTTTGCGGAAGCGGGTTCCGTGCCTCGCGGCGCCGTGACCGCCAGGGACACCTCTCGCGCGGTCTGTTCCCTCCGCCCGGCCGCTGTGGCATGGCCTCCCCCGTAGAGCCGCGAGGACGGAGAGTGTCATGGACGAAGCAGTGCGGAGCGACGTGCCAGGGCGGCCCTGGCGGACCCGCCTGGCCTGCCTTGCCGTCGGCATCGTCGCGGCAACAGGGCAGGCACCGCTCTCATGGCCCTGGCTGTCGCTCGCGGCCTTCGCCGCCGCGATCTGGTTGATCTCGGGCGCATCTCACTGGCGGTCCGCCGCGTTCCGGGGCTGGCTCGTCGGCACCGGCTACTTCGCCGCGTCCCTCCACTGGATCGTGGAGCCGTTCCTGATCGACATCGCGCGGCACGGATGGATGGCACCGTTCGCGCTGCTGTTCTGCGCCATCGGCTTTGCGCTCTTCTGGGGCGGGGCAGGGGCCCTTGCCGGCGCCCTCGGCCCGGGTCGGGCGGGCCGGGCCGCGCATCTCGTGCTGTGGCTTACGGCGGCGGAGATGCTGCGCTCCGTACTCTGGACGGGCTTTCCCTGGGCGCTCATCGGTCACATCTGGATCGGCGCGCCCCAGATGCAGATCGCAGCCCTTGGCGGGCCGCATCTCCTGTCCCTCCTGACCCTTGCCGCAGCCGCGCTTCCGGCGCTTCTCGGGCCCTCGCGCATCGCGCTCGGGGCCATCGCCGGCGCGGCCCTCGCCGCCGCGCCCGCGGCTTACGGCATCTGGCGCGTGCCTGCCGGGGCCGTCGGGGAGCCGCAGGCCACCGTCCGCCTCGTTCAGCCCAATGCGCGGCAGGAGGAGAAGTGGATCCCGGAGCGTGCCCGCGCCTTCTTCCAGCGGCAGCTCGAACTGACCGCCGCCGCCCCGCCGGGCCCCGCGCCCGACCTCGTCCTCTGGCCGGAGACCTCGATCCCGTGGCTTCTCGAGGACGCAGGAGAGGCCCTTCAGATGATCGCGGAGGCCTCCGGCGGCCGGCCCGTCGCGCTCGGCGTCCAACGGATCGAGGGCGCGGTCTACTACAATTCCCTCGTCGTGCTGGACGGGCAGGGCGGGGTGACGGACCTCTACGACAAGCATCACCTCGTGCCGTTCGGGGAGTACATGCCGATGGCCTCCCTTGCCGCTCGGGTCGGCCTCTTCGGACTCGCGGCCGGGGAGACGGGGGGCTACGCCTTCGGTCCCGGCCCGCGGCTGATCGACTTGCCCGGCGCCGGCCGTGCGCTGCCGCTCATCTGCTACGAGGCGATCTTTCCGAACGACGTTGCCGCCGCGCCCTCCCGCCCGGACTGGCTGATGCAGGTCACGAACGATGCGTGGTTCGGCCAGATCTCCGGCCCCTACCAGCACCTGGCGCAGGCGCGCCTGCGCGCGGTGGAGCAGGGCCTGCCACTTGCGCGTGCCGCGAATACGGGCGTCTCGGCGATGATCGACCCGTTCGGCCGCGTCACGGGCGCGCTGGGGCTGGGGGAGGCGGGCTTTCTCGATGCCGCGCTCCCGGCGCCCCTGCCGCCGACGCCCTATGCCAAGGTGGGGGACTGGCCGGTGCGGATCGGCCTTATCCTTTTGCTCACCATGCTTCTTCTTTTGTCCTCGCGAAAACGCGAGCGGAGTTGACCGCGGTCCGGCTCGGGCGTAACCCTCTGTCTCGGTCCGTCACAACGGCTTCCTGGCGTGGCGGCGTAACTCAACGGAGCATCCCCGCACATGAGCCGGCTAGACTATACCTTCACCTCGGAGTCCGTTTCCGAAGGGCATCCCGACAAGGTCTGCGACCGCATTTCCGATGCGATCCTCGACGCGCTTCTTACCGAGGAGAAGGAGGCCCGCGTCGCCTGCGAGACCTTCGCCACGACGAACTGCGTCGTCATCGGCGGCGAGATCGGCCTTGCGGACAAGGACCGGCTTCAGGACGTGATGAAGAGCGTGGAGGGCATCGCCCGCCGCTGCATCCGCGACATCGGTTATGAGCAGGAGAAGTTCCACTGGAACACCTGCGAGATCCAGAACCGCCTGCACGAACAATCCTCCCACATCGCGCAGGGCGTGGACAAGGACGGCGCCGGCGACCAGGGCATCATGTTCGGCTATGCCACGGACGAGACGCCCGAACTCATGCCGGCGCCCATCCTCTATTCCCACGCGATCCTCAGGCGACTTGCGGAGGTCCGCAAGGCGGGGCAGGAGCCGACCCTCCGGCCGGACGCGAAGACCCAGCTGTCGCTGCGCTATGCAGGCGGCAAGCCCGTGGAGGTGACCTCCGTCGTGCTGTCCACCCAGCATGCCGATGAAGGCCAGACCAGCGCCGACATCCGCGAGATCGTGGAGCCCTACATCCGCGAAGTGCTGCCCGCGGGCTTTCTGACCGAGGCGACCGAATGGTGGGTGAACCCGACAGGGACGTTCGTCATCGGCGGACCTGACGGAGATGCCGGTCTCACCGGGCGCAAGATCATCGTGGATACCTATGGAGGCGCCGCTCCCCATGGCGGGGGGGCGTTCTCCGGCAAGGATCCGACGAAGGTCGACCGGTCCGCAGCCTATGCCGCGCGGTATCTCGCGAAGAACGTCGTTGCGGCCGGTCTCGCCAAGCGCTGCACGATCCAGCTCTCCTACGCCATCGGGGTGGCCAAGCCGCTGTCGATCTATTGCGAGACCTACGGAACGGGCCAGGTCGACGACGTCGCCATCGAGAAGGCCATCCGCGCCTCGATGGACCTGACGCCCCTCGGCATCCGCACGCATCTCGAACTCAACCGCCCGATCTACGAACGCACGGCCGCCTACGGCCATTTCGGCCGCGCCCCCGAGGCGGATGGCGGGTTCTCCTGGGAACGCACGGACCTCGTCGGCACATTGACGTCCGAGATCTGACGCGAAGGGACGGCGGCCGGGGGGCGCTACCTGCCGGCCGCAGCCCTCCGGGAGACCAATATCGTTTCGAGACGGGGGGCTACCTCGGCCCTGAGCCGGAGCTGCCTCTTTAAGTAAAATGGTGCGCTTCTCGACGGCCGAAGCTGCCGTTCAGGCAGCGTGCGGCGGAGGTCTGGAAGGAGCCCAAACCGGTCAGTGGCGGCTTATCCATAGCTGCGCCAGATCGAAAAACGATAGGCTTTGTCTGCGTCCATTCGCGTCCGACGGTGTCAGCTTGTCGGTCGAAGAGAAAAAGCCGCGCAGGTCCAGATCTCCCTGCAATGCGGCTTCACATATTTCACAGGCAGTTTGCCGATCTCCGCAACAGATCCGCTCCAAAACACGGGTCATATGATAGCGATATGGTTCCTGCGGTCTTTCGTCTGCAATAGCGCGGGCTAGATCATATTCTTGCCACAGGCTGACCATACGCGGGATGCGCTCGGCAAGCTGGACCATCTCGCGAGCAAATTGCTCATGTGATGCAGGTGGTTCCAGATCTTGCTGAAGTAGTGCGGGACTGTCGCAGGTGAAGGCTCCGGTGAAATGAAAGCTCGCTGGCTGCAGATCATTTCCTTCAATCTGCAGGATTGGCCATAACATGTGGTCCCAAGCGGCTGGCTTTGCCCGGAACTCGATCCGTCCTATCGATCCCCTTCGGGGATGCACGGCGAGGAGGTGGTCATCCATGCGCTTTGAAAGCACATCCCGTTTCACGGACCAGCCGCTTCCTTTTGCTGCTGTCCGAATAGCTTTCGCAAGCATGTCGCTCACTGGCGTCCTTTCAAGTCACTGTGAGCGGAGGATTACGGCATACCTGACCGGCCGCAAGGTCCGCACTGCTGACCTTCCGGCTTGGCGCAGCGAAGGGCCGCATTCGGGGCGGCCGGCTGACCAGAGGCGAAGCTTTTGGCGCAAAGGGCAGAGCCGTCTGGTTCTGTATACATGACCGGGGGGGGAGGAGCGCCGCTGCGCGCGCCGGGCGCACCCCTTGCCTCGCGGCGGAGCGGTCCGGGAGCCGAGGCTTTCACGTGAAACGCGGCAGATGTCCCGAGGCGGGCGGGGGCCGTCCGTTTGCCGTCGTCATTCCGTCCGGGCAGTCCTGCAACCCGGCTTCCCCGGTTTTGCACAGCTGAAGGTTGCATTTGACGCAAGGCCCCGGAGCGCGCAGTTTCGTGGTTCCACGCAATCGTCCGAGGATCGAGCCTGAATGACCCGTCCGAGCGGTCTGACCCACCGTATCGAACTGATCACCGCCCTTCTGGACGTGACGCCGTCGCTGCGGCTGCGGGACGTGGCCGAGCAGCTTGGCGTGACGGAAATGACCCTCAGGCGGGATGCGGCCTCGTCCGGGGCGGGGTTTGCCTGCCGCGGCGGGTACATCGTGCCCGACCGGTACGATTTCGATGCGCAGATGCAGCGGGCGATCGAGGCCAAGCGACAGGCGGCGGAGCGCGCGCTGGGGCTGGTGCCGCAGGATGCCTCCGTCTTTCTCGATACCGGGACGACGCTGCCGCATCTGGCGCGGCTCCTGGCGCAGGGCCGGGCGGCGCGGATCGTGACCCACTGCCTGACGCTGGCGGATCTGCTGCAGGGACGTATCGAGGTCGAGCTTCTCGGCGGGTCGGTTAAGGCGCCGACGCGGTCCTGTCACCCCGGCGATCCCGAGGCGGCACTCAGGCCCTACCAGATCGACATGGCGTTCCTCTCCGCCGGCGGGATGGACGGGCAGGGCCTGCTGTCCTGCTCCCACGACTACGAAATTGCGCTGAAGCGGGCGGCGCTGGCGAAGGCGCCGAAGACGTTCGTCGTCATGGACGACAGCAAGCGCGGGCGTACCCGGCCAGCCGGCTTCGCCCGCGTTTCCGATCTGGACGGGTTCGTCACCGAGAGCGGGGTTTTTACCGGAATCGGTTGACAGGGACGGTGCTTTCCTGATCCTCCTCGGGAGTAATGTTGCGATCCGAACAGAAACGGGTCGCAGCGGTGAGGAGGAGCCGCCCGGGAGGGGCGGTGCACAATCGCGGCCTTCGGGCCGCACAGGGAGGACATCATGAAACTTCACGTCACAACGATCGCCGCGATGGCCGTCGTCGCCGCCAGCGCCGCGACCGCACAGGACCAGGCCGTCGATACCAGCGCCATCAACCAGGACCTGATCCAGACCGACGAGACCTACAGCATCGCCACGGTGGTGAAGGTCGACGGCATCGCGTGGTTCGACCGGATGCGCGAAGGCGTCCAGCAGTTCGGCGCCGATACCGGGCACGACACCTGGATGGTCGGTCCCAGCTCGGCCGATGCCGCGGCGCAGGTCCAGCTCGTCGAGAACCTCATCGCCCAGGGCGTCGATGCCATCGCCATCGTGCCGTTCTCCGTCGAGGCGGTGGAGCCGGTGCTGAAGAAGGCCCGCGATCGCGGCATCGTCGTGATCAGCCACGAAGCGTCCAGCATCGAGAACGTCGACTACGATCTCGAGGCGTTCGACAACCTCGCCTACGGTGCCAAGCTGATGGATGAGCTGGCCGCGCAGATGGGCGAGACCGGCCAGTACGTCGCCACGGTCGGCAGCCTGACCTCCAAGTCCCAGAACGAGTGGATCGACGGCGCCATCGCCCGTCAGGAGGAAGCCTATCCCGACATGGAGATGGTGACCGACCGTCTCGAGACCTATGACGACGCCAACACCGACTACACCAAGCTGAAGGAAGCGCTGACCGCGCATCCGGACATCACCGGGATCGTCGGCGGCCCGATGCCGACTTCCGCCGGCGCCGGCCGCCTGATCGCCGAGAGCGGGCTTCAGGGTCAGCTTCATTTCGCCGGTACGGGCCTGCCGTCCGTCGCGGGCGAGTACATCCAGAACGGCGATATCAACTATATCCAGTTCTGGGATCCGGCGGTCGCGGGCTACGCGATGAACATGCTTGCCGTTGCCGCGCTCGAGGAGCGTGACGATCAGATCGCCGAGGGGCTGAACCTCGGTCTCGAAGGCTACGACAGCCTGGGCGAAGCCAGCGAGGACCGGTCCAACGTGCTCTACGGCTCCGGCTGGGTCGGCGTCACGAAGGACAACATGGATCAGTACAACTTCTGATCCGTCGCGCCCTCTGGCGGCGCGGGGTGGGCTCCGGTCCTCTCCGCGCCGCCACCCACTTGCGGAGATAACCCCATGGCATCGCCCCCCCTGATCGAGCTTCGGGGCATCTCGAAGCGGTTCGGCGGCGTTCGCGCGCTCGACGACGTTTCGATGAGCCTCGCGCCCGCCGAGATCCACTGCCTCGCCGGAGAGAACGGGTCCGGCAAATCCACGCTCATCAAGGTCATTTCAGGGGTCTATCAGCCGGACGGTGGGGAGATCCTGATCGACGGGGAGGTCGTGGACAAGCTTGACCCCGCCGCCTCAATCGCGCGGGGCGTTCAGGTCATCTACCAGGATCTGTCGCTTTTTCCGACCCTCACGGTCGTCGAGAACCTGTTCCTGAATACCTATCTGCGGGAGCGCCGCCGCGGCGTCGACTGGGGCCGCGGACGAAAGATGGCGAAGGAGGTGCTCGAGCGCCTCGACGTCTCCCTCGACCTCGATGCGAGCGTCGAGACGCTCTCCGCCGCCGGGCGCCAGATCGTGGCCATCGCGCGCGCGGTTCTGGCCGATGCCCGGCTCATCATCATGGACGAGCCGACCACCGCGCTGACCGGCCGCGAGGTGGCCCGGATGTTCCGCATCGTGAGGGACCTACAGGCCCAGGGGATCGCGATCCTCTTCGTCTCCCACAAGATGCGCGAAATGCTGGAAATCTCGGAGCGTCTGACCGTCTTCCGCAACGGCAGCAAGGTCGCCGAAGGGCCGATCGCCGAGTTCGACGAACGCAAGATCACCCGCGCCATGACCGGGCGGGATCTCAATACCGGGCGGTTCGCGGCGCCCGAGGTCAGCCCCGGCACGACGCCGCGGCTCGAACTTCGGGGCGTCGGGATCGGCAAGGACGTGCGGGACATCTCGCTTCAGATCCTGCCGGGCGAGGTCGTCGGCCTGTCGGGCCGGATCGGAGCGGGGCGTACGGCCCTCGCCAAGGCGATCTTCGGTCTCGGCCAGGAGGTGACCGGGGACATTCTGGTGGACGGCAAGCCCTACCGGCCGGCATCCGTCACCGAGGCGATCGACGCGGGCATTGCCTATGTTCCGGAGGACCGTCTGTCGGAGGGGCTCTTCCTCAGCCGTTCGATCCAGGACAACGCCATTTCCGCCGCGCTCGACGGCTACGCGCCCCGCCTCTGGATCGACCGCAAGCGCGCCCGCGACGAGACCCGGGCGATGTTCGATGACATGCAGATTTCCGCGCCCGGACCCGAAGTTCCGGTCTCGACCCTGTCGGGCGGCAACCAGCAGCGCGTCGTCATCGGGCGCTGGCTGATGACCGATGCCCGCGTCCTGATCCTGAACGGGCCGACGGTCGGCGTCGATGTCGGCTCCAAGGAGCAGATCCATTCGATCATCCACGGCCTGACCCGCGACAAGGGCCTCGCCGTCATCATGATCTCGGACGACCTTCCCGAGCTCGCGGCCAACTGCAACCGCGTCCTGGCCATGGCGGACGGGCGACTGACGGGGGAGCTGACGGGCGACGCGCTCACCGAAGACGCCCTCGAGACCGCGCTGTCCGCCGAAACCGAAGGGGAGCCCGCATGAGACTCTTTCACAACGCGGACGTGCTCATCGCGCTGATCCTCGTGGTCGCCATGGTCTTCATCGGCCTCGTGAACCCCGCATTCTGGCAGATGGCGAACCTCTTCAGCTTGCTGAAGGCCAACGTTGTCATCGGCCTGATGGCGCTCGGGGTCCTCCTGGTGATGATTTCAGGCGGGATCGACGTGTCCTTTCCGGCCTTCGCCGTGGCGGGAATGTACATCGTGGTGCGCGGGATGGTGGAGTTCGAGTATGACGGCGTCGTCATCCCGTTCCTCTTCGCGACCGTGATCGGTGCGCTCCTCGGCCTCGTGAATGCCGGGATCATCCACAAGTTCAACATGATCCCGCTTATCGTGACCCTCGGCACCGCCTCCGTTGTGCGCGGTCTGGTGCTCGGCGGGATCGGCACCTCCAACGTGAACATCAACCAGATGCCCGATGCGCTCATCGCCTTCGGCCGCACGGATGTGCTGACGCTGGAGCGGGCCAACGGGACGACGTTCGGCCTGACCGCGATGATCCTCGTCTACATTGCCGCGGCGCTGGTCATTCACCTGCTTCTCACCCGCACGATGATCGGCCGCTCCGTCTATGCCTACGGCGCCGATGCAGAGGCGGCGAAGCGCGTCGGCTTCAACACCGGCCGCACGATGATCTTCGTCTACTGCACGGCTGGAGCGCTCGCGGGCTTCGCGGGGCTCCTGCACTCGTCGATGATCTGGCTGGCCAACCCGCGGGACTTCGTCGGGCTGGAGCTGGACGTGATCGCGGCCGTGGTGCTTGGCGGCGCCTCGATCTTCGGCGGACGGGGGAGCGTTCTCGGGACGGTCATGGGGGTGTTCATCCTCGTGATGATCCAGAACTCGCTGATCCTCATGGGGATCGACACGACGTGGCAGAGGGTCGTGGTCGGCGGGATGCTGATCGTCGCCGTCGCAATCACCGCTCTGCGCGACCGCCGCGCGCTGGTCTGAGGGAGAGCCAAACCATGAGCGATACCAAGACCACCGCGTCCGGCTCCGATGTCAGGGGAACCCTCGTCCGCGCCAGCGGCAACACCAACGTCCAGCTCGGGGTGATCTGCATCCTCGTCCTCGTCGCCATGACGGTGATGCGGCCGAACATGTTCCTCTCCTCCTACAACTTCGAGTCCATGGCCTTCTTCATGCCGGAGCTGGGCATCCTCGCCATCGCCATGATGATCGCGATGCTGACCGGCGGGATCGACCTGTCGATCATCGGCGTCGCCAACCTTGCGGGGATCACCGCGGGCACGGTCTTCGGCTGGGTCGCCGGCGAAGCCGGCGCCGGCTCGCTCGGCGTCGCGCCGGTGGTTCTCGGGGTCGGGATCGGCCTCCTGGTCGGCGTCCTTGCCGGCCTGATCAACGGTCTGCTCATCTCGGGGCTCAGGATCACGCCGATCCTTGCGACGCTCGGCACGGGGCAGGTCTTCATCGGCCTTTGTCTCGTCCTGACGGGCGGCCCGGCCATCGTCGGCTTTCCGGACCCCTGGACCTGGCTCGGCAACGGCAAGATCGCCGCGATCCCGGTTCCGCTCATCCTCTTCGTGATCGTCTGCATCGGGCTATCGCTGCTCCTGTCGCGCACGTCCTTCGGGCTGCGGCTCAAGCTGATCGGGACCAACCCCAAGGCGTCCCTCTTCGCGGGGATCGAACGGGGGCGGATGATCGTGTGGTCCTACATGCTGACGGGCGGCCTCGCGGCGATGGCCGGCATACTCCTGTCGGCGAGGACCAATGCGGCAAAGTCCGACTACGGCGCATCGTACCTGCTTCAGGCCGTCCTGATCGCGGTCCTCGGCGGGACGAACCCTGCGGGCGGTCGCGGCAACGTCCTCGGTGTCGCGCTGGCGGTGATCTCCCTGACGCTGCTGTCCTCCGGCTTCCAGATGATGCGGGTGTCCAACCACCTGATCGACTTCGTCTGGGGGGCGTTCCTGATCGTGGTGATCGCGCTCAACTCGCTGCGCCGTGGACGGGGGAAATGACGATGTGCGTGACGATCCCCCTCGCTCCCGAAGCCTTCGGCCCGGCTCCGCGCGAGCTTGCCAGCGGCCACGGGTTCACGGTGGCCGGCTGGCGCACCGGCCTCGGCATCGCCGTTCTGCGGATCGCCAACGGGCGGGGGCATGTCGACGTGCTGCCGTTCATGGGGCAGATGCTCTGGGACGGTGTGTTCGACGGGGTGCGCCTCACGATGGACAGCGCCTTCCCGGAGCCGCGTCCGGCCAGTTCGATCGTGGAGACCTATGGGTGCCTTGCCTACCATAGCGGGCTTCTGACCAATGGCTGCCCCGGCCCGGATGATACCCATCCCCTGCACGGAGAGATGCCGTGCAAGGCGATGGAAAGCGCGCGGCTCGAGATCGGTGAGGACGGGGAGGGCCCCTTCGCCCGGATCGCGGGCCATGCGGATCACGTCCTGGGCTTCGGCCCCCATTACCGGGCGCGGCCCTCGATCACGCTCAGGGGCGGAACGACGATCGAGATGGCGATGGAGGTGGAGAACCGCTCCGCCCTGCCGATGGAGTTGATGTACATGTGCCACGTCAACTTCGCCTTCGTGGCGGATGGCGTGATCCACCAGGCGGCGCCGTTCTCGCCTTCGCGGACGCGGGTGCGAACGGACGTCCCGGCGCACGTGACCCCGACGGAGGCCTACCGCGCGTTCCTCAGCGAGCTGTCCGAGGCGCCGAGCAAGGGCCGTCGCCTCGATGAGCCGCAAAGCTGGGACCCGGAGCAGGTGATCTACGTGGACCGTCCGGGAACCGATGCGGACGGCTTCACACATGCGATGCTGGAGCGCCCGGAGGGGGACGGGTTCGCCATGTCCTTCCGCCCCGCCGAATTCGACCACATGGCCCGCTGGATCCTCCACGGTGCGGATGCGACGGTCGCGGCGTTCGCCTTGCCCTCGACCTGCGAGCCGGAGGGCTATCTGGCAGAGAAGGCGAAGGGCAACGTAAAGACACTCGCCCCGGGCGAGGTGCGCAGCTTCGCCGCGCGGTTCGGTTACGTCACGCAGGACGACGCCGCCCGGCTGGCCGACACGATCGCCGCCATCGGCGGAGAAGGAGACGACGAATGACTGACAGGATTGCCGTGGTTGGATCGAACATGGTCGACCTGGTCACCTACGTGGAGCGGATGCCCGATCGCGGCGAAACCGTCGAGGCGCCGGATTTCGCCCAAGGCTTCGGCGGCAAGGGCGCGAACCAAGCGGTCGCGGCCGCGCGGCTCGGGGCTGACGTGGCGATGGTGACCTGCATCGGGGACGACATGTTCGGCCCGCTGGTCCGGCAGAACCTCGTCGACAGCGGCATCGATGTGACCCATGTCCGCAAGGTGGACGGGGCGGCCTCCGGAGTCGCGCCGATCTTCGTCGAGCCCGACGGGGAGAACGCGATCCTGATCGTGAAGGGGGCCAACGCCTCGCTCTCGCCGGCCGACATCGACGCCGCCGAGGAGACGCTGAAGGATCGCGACGCGATCCTGCTTCAGCTCGAGGTCTCTCTCGAGACGGTCTATCATGCCGTGGCCTTCGGCGCGAAGCATGGCGTGCCGACGATCCTGAACCCCGCACCGGCCGATCCCCAGCTCGACATCTCGCGGCTGTCCGGGCTCGACTGGTTCTGCCCGAACGAGAGCGAACTGGCGCTGCTCTCGGGGTTGCCGACGGGGACGGATGACGAGGTGATCGCGGCGGCCCGCTCGCTGATCGCCAGGGGCATCCGCAACGTCGTAGTAACGCTCGGCGGCCGCGGCGCGCGGCACGTGACCGCGGACGACGTGACGGACATCGCGCCCGTTAAGGTCGAGCCGGTGGATACTACGGGCGCCGGAGATGCCTTCATCGGCAGTTTCGCGCGCTTTCTGAGCGCCGGCGAGGCGCCGGACGCGGCCCTGGCCCGCGCGGCGCGCTATGCGGCCCAGTCGATCACCGCGCGCGGCACCCAGACGAGCTATGCCGACGCGGCGGGGTTCGAAAGGTTCTGCGCGGGGCTGCCGCAGGACTGACCTCCGCAAGAGCGCGACCCGAAGGCATCCCGATGCCGCCCGAGCCGGAGGACGCGCCTCCGGCCCACCCGATGAGAGAGGCCACGATGACAGACCATCAGATGCTTGAGAGCCGGACCGCGGGAGCGGGCAGCTCTTCCGCCGGCCTCCTGCCGGCAGCACTCGAGACACCGAAGGCGGGGCGCAACCCGGTGATGCCGCTGACGCTCTCGATGTTCGAGGGGCACGCGGTGAACCGGTCCGCCGCGGAGCGCCGGGCCGCGACGCTGGGCGCGCGGCGCTCGGTGAAGAAGGATTACCAGGCGGCCTGGCTCGTCAACGCCGTGCGTTGCGTGGACCTCACCACGCTCGCGGGCGACGACACGGGCGACCGCGTCCGCCGGCTCTGCGCCAAGGCACGCCAGCCCATCGCGCCGCGCATCATGGAGGGCCTCGGCCTCGGCGGGATGGACCTGCATGTGGGCGCGGTCTGCGTCTATCCCACGATGGTCCCCCATGCCGTCGCCGCGCTCGAGGGAACGGGCATTCCCGTCGCGTCGGTCGCGACGGGCTTCCCGGCCGGCCTCATGCCCCTCGACCTGCGCTTGAAGGAAATCGAATGGGCGGTCGCGGAGGGCGCCCACGAGATCGACATCGTCATCACGCGCGAGCATGTCCTTCGGCAGGACTGGCAGGCGCTCCACGACGAGATCCGCGCCATGCGCGAGGCCTGCGGCGCGGCGCACATGAAGGCGATCCTCGCGACGGGGGACCTCCAGACCCTGCGCAACGTCTACGCCGCCTCGATGGTCGCGATGCAGGCGGGAGCGGATTTCATCAAGACCTCCACCGGCAAAGAGGGCGTGAACGCGACGCTCCCCGTCTCCCTCGTGATGATCAGGGCGCTGCGCGATTACGGCGCCGAGACGGGCTACCGCATCGGCTTCAAGCCCGCCGGCGGGATGAAGGCGGCCAAGGAGGCCATCGGCTGGCAGGTCCTCATGAAGGAGGAGCTGGGCCGGGACTGGCTGGAGCCGGACCTCTTCCGCTTCGGCGCCTCCTCGATGCTGGGCGATATCGAACGCCAGCTCGAGCATCACGTCACCGGGCGCTACGCCGCCTCCCACCGCCACGCCGCGTCGTAAGGGCCCCGAGATGAGCATTCAGGACATTCTTCAGACCATGGATTACGGACCCGCCCCCGAGGACAGCACCATCGTCCGCGACTGGCTTGCACGCCACGAGGAGGGCTTCGGCCATTTCATCGGCGGAGCCTTCACGGCGCCCGGCGAGACCTTCGAGGTGCAGGACCCGGCGAAGGGCGAGACGATCGCCCGGGTGAGCCAAGGCACCGCGTCCGACGTGGACGCCGCCGTGGCCGCGGCGCGCAAGGCGCAGCCGGCCTGGGCGAAGCTCTCGGGCCATGAGCGGGCCCGCCACCTCTATGCCATCGCCCGCCATGTCCAGCAGCATGCCCGCTTCCTCGCGGTCCTGGAGACCATCGACAACGGCAAGCCGATCCGGGAAAGCCGGGACATCGATGTGCCCCTCGTCGCCCGCCATTTCTATCACCATGCCGGCTGGGCTGAGATCGCCGGGGACGAGTTCGGCGGGACCGAACCCTACGGCGTCTGCGGGCAGGTCATCCCGTGGAACTTCCCGCTCCTGATGCTGGCATGGAAGATCGCCCCGGCGCTCGCGGCGGGCAACACGGTGGTGCTGAAGCCCGCGGAATACACGCCGCTCACGGCGATTGCCTTCGCCGAGATCTGCGCCGAGGTGGGCCTGCCCGAGGGCGTGGTGAACATCGTCACCGGCGACGGGGAGACGGGCGCGGCCATCGTCGGGCACGAGGGGATCGACAAGGTCGCCTTCACCGGCTCCACCGAAGTCGGCAAGACCATCCGCCGGCAGATCGCCGGGAGCGGCAAGGGCCTGACGCTGGAACTCGGCGGCAAGTCCCCCTTCATCGTCTTCGCCGATGCCGATCTGGACGCGGCGGTCGAGGGCGTGGTGGATGCGATCTGGTTCAACCAGGGGCAGGTCTGCTGCGCCGGCGCCCGCATCCTCGTGGCCGAGGCGGTGGCCGGGCGCTTCGAGACGCTGCTGCGTGCCCGGATGGAAACGCTGCGGACCGGCGATCCGCTCGACAAGTCCACCGATGTCGGCGCCATCGTCCATCCCGTACAGCTCGCGCGCATCAGGGAATTGGTGGGGCAGGGCAAGGCGGAGGGCGTGACGCTCCATCAGGGTCATGCGCCCGAGGGCTGCTTCTACCCGCCGACGCTCGCAACCGGGGTCGAACCGGCCTCCGTGCTCTCGACCGAGGAAATCTTCGGCCCCGTCGTCACCCTGACCACCTTCCGCACCCCGGCGGACGGGATCGCGCTCGCGAACAACACCCGCTACGGCCTCGCCGCCTCGATCTGGTCGGAGAACGTGAACCTCTGCCTCGATATCGCGGCGCAGGTGAAGGCCGGCGTCGTCTGGATCAACTGCACCAACGTCTTCGATGCGGGGGCGGGCTTCGGCGGCTACCGCGAAAGCGGGTTCGGCCGGGAGGGCGGCAGCGAGGGCATGATGGCCTACCTCCGTCACAAGACGCCGGACGGGCCGGGCGCCGATCTCCCGAAACCTTCCTCAGCCCCCCATGGCGGCGGAGGAACGGGCGGCATCGACCGCACCGCGAAGCTCTATATCGGCGGCAAGCAAGCGCGGCCGGATTCGGGCTACTCCTACACCATCGAGGGGCCTAAGGGTCCGGTGGGCCTTGTCGGTCTCGGTAATCGCAAGGACATCCGCAACGCCGTCGAGGCGGCGGCGAAGGCTGGCAGTTGGGGCAAGGCCACCGGGCACAACCGCGCTCAGGTGCTCTATTATCTCGGCGAGAATCTCTCGGCGCGGGCGGACGAGTTCACCGCGCGGCTCGAGAGCCTCGGCGCGCCCGATGCCGGGGGCGAGGTCGAGACCGCCATCCGCCGCTGTTTCTGGTACGCCGCGCAGGCCGACAAGTTCGACGGGAAGGTGCATCAGACGAAGAGCGCCCATGTCACCCTCGCGATGCACGAGCCGCTCGGTGTCCTCGGGATCGTCTGCCCTACCGCGCAGCCGCTCCTAGGGTTCATCTCCCTTGTTCTTCCCGCCATCGCTATGGGCAACAGCGTGGTGGCCGTGCCCTCCCAGCTGGGCGCGCTCGCCGCGACCGATCTCTACCAGGTGATCGAGACGAGCGACGTCCCCGCCGGCGTCGTCAACATCGTGACAGGGCCGCGCGACGAGCTCGCCCGGACACTGGCGCAGCACGACGAAGTGGCCGGGATCTGGTATATCGGCGGGTCCGAGGGCGCCCGCATGGTCGAGGCCGAAAGCGCCGGGAACCTGAAGCAGACCTGGACGGAAGGCGACGGGGCCCGTGACTGGTCCGGCGCCCACGGCCAGAACAAGGGCTTCCTCCACCGCGCGACCCAGGTGAAGAACATCTGGGTGCCCTACGGGGAGTGAGACAGGACGGAAGCGCCCCATCGCGCTGGCGCTTCCATTCACATTGGTGGCGGGATGCATCGGTTGGCCCGGCCCGGTGGTGCCGCCCGCGCGTATCCGCGCCCGATTGCCCTTTGCCCCGCCTGTGATGTATTCGCCCTCTCCATGAGCGACGACGACACAGATACCCCCGGTTCCGCCCCCTCCGGCGCGCCTTGGCGCAACTTCTACGGGCGGCGGAAGGGCAAGCATCTCAGGCCCTCCCAAGAGCGGCGGCTGGAGACGGAGCTGGCGCCCCTGTCGCCCGGCAAGGTGGGCTGGGAGGAAAACCCGGACCGCGAGCCCCTCGATCTTCCGGCGCTCTTCGGGCAGCGGGAGATCTGGCTGGAGATCGGCTTCGGCGGGGGCGAGCATCTCGTTCATCAGGCGGCGCACAACCCGCAGGCCGGGATCATCGGCGCGGAGCCGTATATCAACGGCGTCGCCATGCTCCTGGGGAAGATCGAGGCGGCGGGCGTCGACAACCTCCGCATCCATCCCGGAGACGCGCGGGACCTGTTCGACGTCCTTTCGGAAGGGTCGGTGTCGAAGGCGTTCCTCCTCTACCCCGACCCCTGGCCGAAGGCGCGGCATCACCGCCGCCGCTTCGTGACCGAGGAGCATCTGGAGCCCCTCGCGGCGGTTCTGAAGCCGGGGGCGGAGTTCCGCGTGGCGACGGATATTCCCGATTACGTCCGCCAGACGCTCGAAGAGGTGCCGCGCCACGGCTTCGAGTGGCTGGCCGAAAGCGCGCGGGACTGGCGGGAGCCGTGGGGGGACTGGATCTCCACCCGCTACGAGCAGAAGGCGCTGCGGGAGGGCCGCACGCCGCACTACCTCACGTTCCGCAAGCGCTGAGCGTCAGCCGCGGCGCACGCCGATATCCGCCAGGGCCGCGAGGAGAGACGGAGGCAGGTCCTCGTCATCCTCTTCGGCCGGGCCGGTCAGGTCCGCCGGGGCATCCTCCGGCTTGAGGTAACGCCAGCCCTGGAAGGGGCGTTTGCGCTGCGGCTCGACGGGGACGATCTCGGGGGAAAGGACCATGCCGCAACGGAGGATCCCGTCCTCCCGCCGCACCTCTTCCAACCGAACGAGGGCCTGCCGCGCCATGAGGAGCCCGTTCATCACCCAGTAGATCGAGCCGCCGTCCAGAAGGTCGGCCTCCCGTTTCGGCCACATCCGGGTGACGTGCCTGGGAAACCCGTCGGATGTCCTGGCATGGGGCAGGGCCTGCCGCTCCTTGAGCGCGGAAATCTTGTCGATTCCGACGCAGAGCTTTACCAGATGTACGCTAGCTGCCATGCCAATCCCCCAGAACTGGGGCTTTACGCGATTCTCGGGGGCACCAAAAGGGGCCTTCCGTCGCAGTTCCCGGACGCTCCGCATCTCCCCCCGGGTAAGGCGAACCGAGCGATCGGAGGAATGTCCGCGATCGCGTTGCACCCCGGAAACCACGATGTTAGCCCATATTCCGCCGAGCAGTTCCTGGCAGCGAAGGCTTTGGTCCGCCTCCATGCGAGGCGGAGCGAAGGTGCCTGACGCCCGTCGCGCTCTCAGCGAAGCGCCGGGTGGAGCGCATGCCACTCCTCTGCCGACGCAGTCGCGGCCGCTTCATCCAGCGTCTGGCCCGAGCGTCCGTGCATCTGCGCTGTCCGCCGAAACGGGGCATCCGCTCGAACCAGAAGAAGGTGACAGGATTTGAACACAGATACCGCTCTCTCGGTGAGACAGCTCTTCAAGGTGTTCGGGGAACATCCGGACAAGGCCATCAGCCTGTATCGGGAGGGCCACGACAAGGACGAGGTCTTCAGTCGCACGGGGATGACGATCGGCGTCTGCGATGCGAGCTTTGACGTCCAGGAAGGCGAGATCTTCGTCGTCATGGGACTGTCCGGCTCCGGCAAATCCACTCTGGTGCGGATGCTGAACCGCCTGATCGATCCGTCCGCCGGCGAGATAATCGTCAAGGGCGCCGACATCGCCAGGATGAGCGAGAAGGAACTGAACACCTTCCGCCGGGACCACATCTCGATGGTGTTCCAGTCCTTCGCGCTGATGCCGCACATGACCGTCCTGCAGAACACGGCCTTCGGCATGGAGCTGTCCGGCATTCCCCAGGACAAGCGCGAGGAGCGCGCCCGCGTCGCGCTGGAGCAGGTCGGTCTTGCCGCGAACGAACAGAGCTATCCCAACGAGTTGTCCGGGGGCATGCAACAGCGTGTCGGCCTTGCCCGCGCCCTCGCGAACGACCCGACTATCCTGCTGATGGACGAAGCGTTCTCCGCGCTCGAC
Organism: Tropicimonas omnivorans; assembly: GCF_031846565.1. Lineage (NCBI taxonomy): Bacteria > Pseudomonadati > Pseudomonadota > Alphaproteobacteria > Rhodobacterales > Roseobacteraceae > Tropicimonas > Tropicimonas omnivorans. Next base: position 89,535 of record NZ_JAVRHL010000002.1, read on the forward strand.
CCGCTGATCCGGACGGAAATGCAGGACGAGCTGCTCGAGCTGCAGGCAAAGGAAAAGCGCACGATCATCTTCATCTCGCATGACCTCGACGAGGCGATGCGGATCGGCGACCGCATCGCGATCATGCAGGGCGGCGTCGTGGTTCAGGTCGGCCGGCCCGACGAGATCCTGAACAACCCGGCCAACGACTACGTCCGCTCCTTCTTCCGCGGGGTGGATGTCAGCACCGTCATCAGCGTCGCCGACATCGCCACGAAGCGCCAGGTCACGGTCGTCGAACGGGACGGCAACCTGAGGTCCGCGCGGGAACGCATCGCCGGCGCCGACCGCGACTTTGCGTATGTCGTCGACAAGTCGCAGAAGTTCCTCGGGATCGTGTCCGCCGAAAGTCTCGAGCGCGAGATGAAATCGGCCGACCCGCAGATCGCGCGCGCGTTCCTGCCGGGCATCGAGCCGCTGAGGGCGGACCAGCGCATCGGCGAGGCGATCGGGCCGGTCAACGCCGCACCGGCGGGCCTGCCCGTCATCGACGCAAACGGGCGCTACCTGGGCGTCGTGTCACGTGCCGTGCTGCTCGGCGCGCTGACCAGGGAGACCGAGGATGTTTGAACAACAGATCGACAGCACCTACGAACTCGCTCAGGCAGAGGGGAACGGCTCCGGCAACCCATGGTCGTTGGGCGGGTCTGACCCCGCGGACACCCCATCCGGCGGGTCCGGCGCCGAGGACACCCCCTCTGGCGGGGATGGCGGCGCGTCGAACCCGTGGGGTCAACGCGGAGACGCCGCGCCGGAGCCGGCCACGCCGGACTGGCTGGCGGGCGCCGCGCCCGCCGAAGAGACGACCTTCGATTTCTGGGACCCCTTCCAGGAGGCGCTGATCCCGCTCGAAGCGTGGGTCGAAAGCGCTCTGGACTTCGTGGTCGACAATTTCCGCCCGGTCTTCCAGGCGATCCGCTGGCCCGTCGACGGAGTGCTGAACGCGATCGAAGGCTCGCTTCTGTCGGTGCCTGCGCCGTTCATGCTGATCCTGATCGGACTGGTCGCATGGCAGGCGGCTGGTGCACGGCTCGGCGTCGGTGCGGTGCTCTCGTTCCTCTTCGTCGGCCTGATCGGGGCGTGGGACGAGGCAATGGTCACGTTGTCGCTCGTGTTCACCTCGGTCTTCTTCTGCATCCTCATCGGCCTTCCGACCGGCATCTGGCTGGCGCGAAACGACCGCGCGGCCTCGATCACGCGGCCCGTTCTGGACGCCATGCAGACAACGCCGGCCTTCGTCTACCTCGTGCCGATCGTGATGCTGTTCGGCATCGGCAACGTCCCCGGCGTCGTCGTCACGATCATCTTCGCGCTGCCCCCGCTGATCCGCCTGACGAATCTCGGTATCCGGCAGGTGCCGGCCGATCTGGTCGAGGCGGCGCGCAGCTTCGGCGCCTCGCGCGGGCAACTCCTGCGCAAGGTGCAGCTGCCGGTCGCTATGCCGACGATCATGGCCGGCGTGAACCAGACGTTGATGCTGGCGCTGTCGATGGTGGTCATCGCCTCGATGATCGCCGTCGGCGGGCTCGGGCAGATGGTTCTGCGCGGGATTGGCCGTCTGGACATGGGCCTTGCGACCGTTGGCGGGCTCGGCATCGTTCTTCTGGCCATCATCATCGACCGCATGACCCAGGCAATGGGCGTTTCCAAGCGCGAGCGCGGAAACATCGCCTGGTACGAGGCGGGCCCGGTCGGGCTCGCACGGCGGCTTCTGTTCGGTAAATCGGGGCGCCGCGCGCCGACGGGCAAGACTGAAGCGGCCGGATGATCCGGTCGCCGTGACGCGAGCCGGACATCGAACCACGTGAGCGGCCCATGCGGCCGCCACACCATCAAGAAGGAATACGACATGTTTCGAACCATCACCCGCACCAGCCGCGCCGCACTTGCAGCCGGCGGTTTCAGCGTCGCATTCGCGGGCGCCGCGCTGGCTCAGGACATGCCCGGCGAGGGCGTCTCGGTCACGCCGCTGAAATCGTCGATCGCCGAAGAGACGTTCCAGACGCTCCTCGTCATGAAGGCGCTCGAGGAGCTGGGCTACGACGTCGATGACATCAGCGAACTGGAATATGCCGCCGCGCACGTGGCCATCGCCAATGGCGACGGCACGTTCCTCGCGGACCACTGGGATCCGCTTCACGCCGACTTCTTCAAGTCTGCCGGCGGCGAAGAGGATATCTACCGCCAGGGCGTCTATTCTCCGGGCGCGCTGCAGGGCTACCTGATCGACCGCGCGACCGCGGAAGAGCACGGCATCACCAATCTCGGCCAGCTTGAGGATCCCGAGATCGCCCAGCTGTTTGACAACGACGGCGACGGCAAGGCGGATCTGACCGGCTGCACCCCGGGCTGGGGCTGCGAGCAGGTGATCGAGCACCAGCTCGACGCCTTCGGCCTGCGCGATACGGTCACGCACAACCAGGGCTCCTACTCGGCCATCATCGCCGACACGATCACGCGTTACGACAACGGCGAGCCGATCCTGTACTACACTTGGACGCCTTACTGGGTGTCCGGTGTTCTGGTCCCGGGCGAAGATGTCGTCTGGCTGGAGGTGCCGTATTCCTCGTTGCCCGGCGAACGTTCGGACGTCGACACCGCGCTCGACGACGGCACGAACTACGGCTTCCAGGCGAACGACCAGCGCATCGTCGCGAACCGCGATTTCGCCGAGGCCAACCCGGCTGCCGCGAAACTGTTCGAGATTATGGAGCTCTCCGCCAACGACATCAGCGCCCAGAACCTGCTGATGCGTGACGGCGAAGATTCCGAGTCCGACATCGAGCGTCACGCCGATGCGTGGATCTCCGGGCACCAGGATAGCTGGAACGCCTGGCTGGACGAAGCCCGCGCTGCCGCCCAGTAAGACGGGCCGGACAAGCGAGTTGGGAAAGCCGGCCTTCGGGCCGGCTTTTCTTCGTTCACAGGGTGCGCACCAGCCGCAACGCGTCGTAGATGGCCGCATGAACGTTCCGCGCGGCGACGGCATCGCCGATCCTGTAGAGGCGATACCGCCCGTCCGGATTGCGCGTGACGGCCTGTTTCTGCCCGGCGACGAGCGCCTCGTAATCGACCTCGCCCAGGTTCGACGATCCGGGCCGCAGGTCGAAATAGACCTCATCGAGCGGCCGGGTGCCGTGGTTGACGATCACCTGGTCAACCTGCCGCGTCCGGGTCATGGAGCCGTAGTCGCTCCCCAGGGTGGCCCGAAGCGCGTTCCCGTCCCGTGCAACCGCGTCCAGCCGCCATGTCGGCGTGAAGGTCACGTCGAGCGCCTGCAGGACCCGGAGCGATGGTGTCAGCGACATCGCCATCACCTCGGGCACGATGGTGCGGTCGCGCGTCACGATCTCGACCCGCCCGCCGGCCTGCGCGATCTTCTCGGCCGCCTGCAGGGCGGGGTAGTCCCCGGCATCGTCGTAGATCAGCACGTTCTCGCCCGGCGCCACGTCCCCCGACAGGATATCCCAGGCCGAGACGACCAGCGCGTCGCCCTCGGTCAGCACCGAGGAATGCGGCAGGCCGCCGGTGGCGACGATCACCGTGTCGGGGCTGTCTTCCAGCACCTCGTCCTCGCCGGCGAAGCTGTTGAAATGGAACCGCACGCCGGAGCGTTCGCACTCCGCGAAGCGCCAGTCGATGATCTGCATCATCTCGCGCCGCCGCTCGGTCTGCGCGGTCAGGCGGATCTGGCCACCAGGGTGGTTGGCCGCCTCGTGCACGATCACCTCGTGGCCGCGCAGCGCGGCGACACGCGCCGCCTCCAGCCCGGCGGGCCCCGCACCGATAACGACGACACGGCCCGGGCTGCCGGATGGCTCGATCTCGTGCGGCTGTTCCAGTTCACGCCCGGTCGAGGGGTTGTGGACGCACAGCGCCATGCCGCCCTGGTAGATCCGGTCGAGGCAATAATTGGCGCCGACGCAGGGGCGGATGCGCTCTTCCTCCCCGCGCATGATCTTCGCGACGATATGAGGATCCGCCATGTGCGCGCGGGTCATGCCCACGAGGTCCAGCTTGCCCGAGGCGATGGCATGCCGCGCGGTGGCGACGTCCTGGATCTTGGCGGCGTGGAAGGTGGGGAATTCAGTTGCGGCGCGCACCTCTCCTGCGAAGTCGAGATGCGGGGCGGATCTCATGCCCTGGACCGGGATCACGTCGGTTAGGCCGGCATCGGTATCGATGTGCCCCTTCACCACGTTCAGGAAGTCGACCATGCCGCAGGCCTTCAGGCGGCGGGAGATCTCCAGCCCGTCTTCCTTGTCGAGCCCGCCGGGAAGGCCCTCGTCACCGGTGTAGCGCACGCCGACGATGAAGTCGTCGCCGACCCGGGCCCGGATCGCCGAGAGCACGTCGAAGGTGAAGCGCAGGCGGTTGTCCAGCGGACCGCCGTAATCGCCGTCCAGACTGTTGGTCAGCGGCGACCAGAACTGGTCCATCAGGTGCCCGTAGGCCTGAAGTTCGATCCCGTCGAGCCCTGCCGCCTGCATCCGTTCCGCGGCATCGGCGTAATCCTCGATGATGCGGGCGATGTCCCAGTCCTCGGCCATCTTGGGAAAGGCGCGGTGCGACGCTTCACGTTCGTGCCCGGCCGAGACGACAGGCAGCCAGTCGGCCTTGTCCCAGCGGGTGCGGCGGCCGAGATGGGTCAGCTGGATCATCACCGCGCAGCCGTGATCGTGGCATTCGTCGGTCAGCTCGCGCATCCAGCCGACCACCTCGTCCTTCCACGCGAGGATGTTGTTGAACACGGGCGGGCTGTCGCGCGAGACGCTGGCCGAGCCGGCGGTCATGGTCAGGCCGACGCCCGCACGCGCACGTTCGGCGTGATAGGCGCGATAGCGGTCCTTCGGCATCCCGTCCTCGGGGTAGGCCGGCTCGTGCGACGAGATCATCAGCCGGTTCTTCAGCGTCAGGTGCTTGAGCGCGTAGGGCTGGAGAAGCGGATCGTTCGTCATGCTCGGCCTTCTGGAACGGGGTGGATCAGCCCTCGACGGTCAGGTGGCCGAACGGGTTGGAACAGCAGGGTAGGATGCACCCTGCCTCGACATCCTCGTCGGTGATGCCGCCGTTGTCGACCATGTGTACGTGCCCGGCGCGGGCGACCGGGCTGTCCGGACGCGCCGTCCGGACGGTCTGCGGTCGGGAACCTACGTCAGGGGGATGGCACGTTGTTCCTCGATCGCTTCCATGGCGAAGTACGAGGTCACCGTTTCGAGCTCGAGCTTCTCGATCAGGCGCTTGTAGACCGCGTCGTAGGTCGACATGTCCCGTGTTATGATCTTCAGCAGGTAATCGTACTCCCCGCCGATCCGGAAGAAGTCGATGATCTCGGGGATGTCGGACACGTGCTGTCGGAACTCGCGAAGCCAGTCGGCCGAATGATGGCGGGTCTTGATCAGCGCGAACACCACGAGGCTGACGTTCAGGGCGGTGCGATCGATCACGACGGTATGCCGCTGGATCGCACCTGACGCTTCGAGCGCCTTGAGGCGTCGCCAGCAGGCATTCTGGGACAGTCCCACCTGTTCGGCGATGGCCCGCTGGGACTGCGACGCGTCGCGCTGAAGCTCGGCGAGGATCCGAAGATCGATTTTATCCGGATATGCGGTCATGACGGTGAAAGTTACACAGTGTTGCCGGGGAATGAAGTGGGTTTGATATGGCCCTGTCGTATCGTAGCCGGATGATGGCCCCGTGGGCGCAGCCACCCGGAATGTTCGAAGGGGCGGGGCCCGCGCGTCGCCACGCCGCGCTTCGTACGGAAGGCAGGGGCGGTACTGGCCTGCCGGCGTGCACGTGGTATCACCCGGCCCTGTCGGCTCATGCGAAAATCGCGGCAGACCGACGGGAAGGGCGTGCCTGATGATCGACATCCAACCGCTGGCCATCCTGCGCGAGATCGACCGGACGGGGAGCCTGACGCTGGCCGCCGATCGGCTGAACCTCACGCAATCGGCGGTGAGCCACGCGATCCGCCGGTTCGAGGCGCGCCATGGCGTCAAGCTGTGGGAGCGCGAGGGCCACAAGCTGCGGCTGACCATGACGGGAGAGTATCTCCTGGGGCTGGCGCAGAGGGTGTTGCCGCAGCTGGAAAACGGCGCGACGATCCTCGAGGATTACGCCCGCGGCCGGCGCGGGGCGATCATGGTGGGAATGGAATGCCACCCCTGCCAGGATTGGCTGATGCGCGTCGTCGATCCGTTTCTCGCCGAATGGCCGGATGTCGATCTCGACGTGACCACGGCGTTCCAGTTCGGTGGTCTCACCGCGCTTCTGGGCCACGAGATCGACATCCTCGTGACGCCCGATCCGATTGAGCGCCCCGGCCTCGAATACACGCCGGTCTTCGACTACGAGCTGGTTCTCGCCGTTGCCGACACGCACCCCCTGGCGGGGAAGGCGCATGTCGATCCCGGCGATCTGGCAGGCGAAACGCTGATCACCTACCCCGTCTCGCGCGAGCGGCTCGACATCTACACCCGGTTCCTCGTTCCGGCCCATGCGCGCCCGCGGCGGCACCGGACGGTGGAGACGACCGACCTGATGCTGCGTCTCGTCTCGTCCGGCCGCGCCGTCAGTGCCACGCCGGACTGGCTCCTGCGCGGCGTCGAGGGGGTGACGGGCGTGCGGATCGGCGAGGGGATCGCGAAGTCCATCCACCTCGGTCACCGCGTTGGCCAGTCCGCGAATTATCTCGACGGTTTCATGACGATTGCCGCGAACGTCCGGGTCTGACGCACCGCGCCGAGCCGCGATCCTCCGGAAAGGCGACATGACATCCGGTCATCGATCCCTGAGAAATGAACATTTTTCATCATGGTCGGGCTTCGCCATATAGCGGGGGCGGATCAAGGCGAGCGCGGCTATCCCGCGCGCCGGGTCCCGCAGGACAGCAAGGACCTCGGGCTTTGCTCGGAAAGCCAGGAGATACGAGAAGATGACCGACGATTTCGCCTTCACGATCAAGACGCTTCGTTTCGACGAAGACTACACGCCCGCGGACAGCACGCGGCTGACCACGAACTTCGCCAACCTCGCACGGGGCGAGAGCCGGCAGGAGAACCTGCGCGGCGCGCTGCGGATGATCGAATCCCGCTTCAACGCGCTGGCGACGTGGGACAATGCCGAGGGAGACCGGTACGGCGTGGAGCTGGACATCGTCTCGGTCGACCTCGCCATCGGCGCGGACGGGCCGGCCTTCCCGGCCATCGAGATGCTCAAGACGACGATCCTCGACCGCTGGACGGGGACCCGCCACGACGGGCTCGTCGGAAACAACTTCTCGTCCTACGTCCGGGATTACGACTTCAGCGTCAGGATCCCCGAGCACAACCAGGGCCGTGCGGGCTTCAGCGTGCCGGACGATTTCGGAGACCTGCATGGCCAGCTCTTCAGAAGCTTCCTCGCGTCGGATACCTATGCCGCGGAGTTCCGCAAGCCGCCGGTGATCTGCCTCAGCGTGTCGCACAACAAGGTATATCGCCGTACAGCGAACCGTCACCCCGTACTCGGCGCCGAGTACGTGCCGAACGAGACGTCGCTCACGGAGCAGTATTTCGGCAAGATGGGAATGCAGGTCCGCTACTTCATGCCCGAAGGGAGCGCGGCGCCGCTGGCCTTCTATCACGTCGGCGACCTGCTCAACGATTATACCAATCTCGAACTGATCGGCACCATCGCGACGATGGAGACGTTCCAGCGGATCTACCGCCCCGAGATCTACAACGCCAACGCGGCCGCCGGGGAGATCTTCGCGCCGAGCCTCGAGAACCCGGACTACTCGCTCACGCGCATCGTCTACGACCGCGAGGAGCGCAGCCGCCTGGCCACCGAGCAGGGGCAATTCGCGAAGGATCACCTGATCGAACCCCATCGCGCGGGGCTGGCCGAATGGTCCGCCCGGCAAGCCGCCTGATGGCCGGCCCGAACGACAACGAAGGACTCGACCGCATGACCAAGCTCCTGCCCACCTCGACTGCCGGCAGCCTGCCGAAACCCTCCTGGCTCGCCGAGCCCGAGAAACTCTGGTCGCCCTGGAAGCTCGAGGGGGACGAGCTCGTTGCCGCCAAGCACGACGCGCTGCGCGTGACCCTGGCCGAGCAAGAGGGCGCCGGCATCGACATCGTCAGCGACGGCGAACAGACGCGCCAGCATTTCGTGACGACCTTCATCGAGCACCTCGACGGCGTCGATTTCAACAGGCGCGAGACGGTGAGGATCCGCGACCGCTACGATGCCAGCGTCCCGAGTGTCGTCGGGCCGGTCAGCCGCCGGAAGCCGGTCTTCGTTGAGGATGCGAAGTTCCTGCGCGCGCAGACGGATTGCCCCATAAAGTGGGCGCTGCCGGGGCCGATGACGATGATCGACACGCTTCACGATGCCCATTACGGCAGCCGAGAGAAGCTCGCATGGGAGTTCGCGACGATCCTCAACGAGGAGGCGCGGGAGCTCGAGGCCGCCGGGGTCGACATCGTCCAGTTCGACGAGCCCGCCTTCAACGTCTTCTTCGAGGAGGTGAACGACTGGGGCGTCGCCTGTCTCGAGAAGGCGATCGAAGGTCTGGCCTGCCAGACCGCTGTGCACATCTGCTATGGCTACGGCATCAAGGCGAACACGGACTGGAAGAAGACGCTGGGCTCCGAATGGCGCCAGTACGAGCAGACGTTCCCAAAGCTCCAGGCGTCGAATATCGACCTCGTCTCGCTCGAATGTCACAACTCGCACGTTCCGATGGACCTGATCGAGCTTCTGCGCGGCAAGAAGGTGATGGTGGGCGCGATCGACGTGGCCAACACCGCCGTCGAGACGCCCGAAGAGGTTGCCGCCACACTGCGCAAGGCGCTGCAATTCGTCGATGCGGACAAGCTCTACCCCTGCACAAATTGCGGGATGACGCCGCTGAGCCGCGCCGTCGCCCGCGGCAAGCTCGCCGCCCTGGCCGCCGGAGCCGAACTCGTACGGCGGGAACTGCCCGCCAGCATGGCCGCAGAGTAGCGTCTCCGCCCCGGTCCCGCCCCCCTCGCGTGTTGAGACGGGGGGGGGGCGGAGCATGGCGGCCGATCCTCCACTTGCGACAGGACGATTCGATGACCCATACCCTGACCGACGATGCGGTAGACCCGCGCGCCTTGCGCGATTGCTGCGGCCGCTTCGCCAGCGGTGTCACCGTCGTGACGACGCGAACGGACGAGGGCGATCACGGCATGACGATCAGTGCCTTCATGTCGGTGTCACTCGATCCGCCCCTCATCGCCATCTCGGTCGGCCGGACGTCGCGCATGCTCGGCAGGCTCCGGACGTCCGGCAGATTCGCGGTGAACGTCCTGGCCCAGCACATGCGGCCCCATGCCCTCCATTTCGCAGGAAAGCCGGACGCATCCCTTGCCTCGCTCATCGAGGACCGGAGCGGCGTTCCAGTCCTGCAAAGCGCGGCCGCGATCCTGATCGCGGATGTCGCGCAGGAGGTCGAGGCAGGGGATCACACCCTGTTCATCGGCCATGTCCGTCATCTCGATCACGACCCGGAGGCCGCGCCGCTTCTGCATCACGCCGGGCAGTTTCGCAGGCTGGAGGCGATTGCGGCGGAGTGAGACGGTCCGCTTCCGTGACCGCGTGCGCGGTTTCGTCCGTTTGAAGACGTCGCGGCGAGCACCCATCTCTTTCGAACGGAAAGAGAAAAGGAGATCGCCATGGATATCTCGTTCAACGGCAAGACCGCCATCGTCACGGGAGCTGCATCCGGTATCGGCTACGAAATCGCGACGGCGCTTGCGGCCTCCGGGGCCACGGTCATCGCATCCGACCTCAAGCAGGAGGATGCCGACAAGACGGTCAAGGCGATCACCGAGGCGGGAGGGACGGCTCATGGCTTCGCCGGCGACGTCTCCGATCCTGAAAGCGTCGAGGCGCTCGTCGCCTTCGCCGAGGAGAAGACCGGCGCACTTCACATGCTGGTCAACAACGCGGGCATCAGCGGCCCCGCCGCGAAGACGGGCGAGTATCCGGTGGACGGCTGGAGATCCGTGATCGACGTGAACCTCAACGGCGTCTTCTACGGCTGCCGCTACGCCATCCCGGCGATGAAGCGCGCGGGCGGCGGATCCATCGTCAACATGGCCTCGATCCTCGGCTCGGTCGGCTTCGCGAGCTCGGGCGCCTATGTCGCGGCAAAGCATGCCGTCGTCGGGCTGACCAAGTCGGCGGCGCTCGAACATGCCGAGGACAACATCCGCGTCAACGCCCTCGCGCCCGGCTTCATCAAGACGCCGCTTCTCGAAGGCAATCTCGACAATGCCACGCAGAGCTTCCTCGAAGGGCAGGCGGCGCAGAACCGCATGGGCACGCCCGAGGAAGTGGCGAACCTCACCCTGTTCCTGCTGTCCGACAAGGCGAGCTTCATCACCGGCTCCTACCACCTCGCCGATGGCGGCTACACGGCGCACTGATGGCGCGAGGGGGGCGGCGCTCCGGCGCCGGCCCCCGGGGCCCGCATCAGCCTGCCGCGTCCATCATCCGGTTCGCGTAGGACAGGGCCGAGAGCATGTTGACGTGGTTCGCCTTGCCGGTGCCCGCGATATCGAACGCGGTGCCATGATCGACCGAGCAACGGCGGATCGGCAGGCCGAGGGAGACGTTCACCGCGGTGTCGAAGGCGACCAGCTTGATCGGGATATGTCCCTGGTCATGGTACTGCGCGATGACGAGGTCGAAGGCGCCCTGATAGGCCCGGTGGTAGACCGTATCCGCGGAAATCGGACCTGCCGCATCGATCCCCTCCGCGCGGGCGGCCTCCACGGCGGGGGCGATCTGCTCGTCATCCTCGCGTCCGAAAAGGCCGTTCTCGCCACAATGCGGGTTGATCCCGGCGACTGCGATCCGCGGCGTCTCGACGCCCATCCGCCGGAAATGCGCATGACCGATGCGGATCGTCTCGAGAACGCGTTCGGTGGTGGCCCGGCCGATTGCGTCCTTCAGCGAGACATGGGTCGAGGTATGGATGACGTTCAGCCGGTCCGAGGCGAGCAGCATCCAGGATGATCCGGAGCCGGTGAGATGCGCCAGCATGCCGGTATGGCCGTCGTAGTGGTGGCCGGCGGAATTCAACGCTTCCTTGTTGATCGGCGCGGTCACGATGCACCCCGCGCGGCCCTCGAGGCAGGCGGTCGTCGCGCGGTCGATGTAGCGAAAGGCGGCCTCGCCGCAGGCGGGATCCAGCACACCGAACCGGCCGGGAAGCCCGCCCACCTCGACGTGATCCACGCGGAGACCGTCGCCGGATGCCTCGGGCGCGATCACGGGCAGGTCCACCCCGCAGGCCGCGACGGCCCGCTCCATCGTGTCACGGTCGCCGATGACGATGGTCTGCTTGCGGAATGCCTCACCGCTTTCGGCCAGTGCTTTCACCGAAACCTCCGCGCCGACGCCGGAGGGGTCTCCCATGGTAATGACGATTGGTGCGCTCACGGTGGCCTCCGGATTGGGTCAGACGCGGTTTAACCTATGGGTAAAGTCGTTTCAATAGAACCGATCCATTGCAGTGCAACTGTCATGTTGCGTGCGAAAACAGGCTAAATTAGGATGTTTACAACATGATCCATGGAGTGCCGCTTGCCTCGTTTGCTGCTGATCGCCGATGACCTGACCGGCGCCCTCGATACCGCCGTCGCCTTTGCCGGCGCCGGGCGGCGCGTGGCCGTTGCGCGGACGCCGGCGACGGCCGCCAGCCTTGCCGCCGAGCGGCCGGACGTGCTCGCCGTCAATCTCGGGACGCGGGACGGATCGGAGGCGGAGGCGCGCGCCCGGATGGAGGCGCTATGCCGGGCGGTCGATCCGTCCGGCTTCGATATCGTCCTCAAGAAAATCGATTCGCGATTGAAGGGGCATCCGGGCGCCGAGACGGACGTGCTCGCGCAGGCGATGGCCAGTCCGCGCTGCGTCGTTCTGCCGGCGATCCCGGCGATGGGCCGCGTGCAGCGGGGCGGCCGCATCGAGGGGTACGGGGTGGAGTGCCCGATCGAGATCGCGCCGCTGTTCTCCGGCCCTGTCGAGACGCCCGACGCCGCCGGCGATGACCAGATCGACCATGTGGTCGCGGAGCGGGACGGCGTTCTCTGGGTCGGTGCAAGCGGGCTGGCCGGCGGGTTGGCGCGCACGCTCTTTCCCGGCGGTCCGCCCGAGCGGCCGACGCTGCGTGGCCCGCTTCTCATGGTGATCGGCTCGCGCGATCCGATCACGGCCGCCCAGATCGAGGCGCTCAGCGACATTCCCGTGCATGCGGCTCCGGACGGGCAGGTCGGTGACGCGGCGCTCGGCCGCTCCGTCGAGGTCGTCCGCATGACCGATGGCGGGGCGGGGCGCGATGGTGCGCCCGCGGGGGCGGAGTTCGCGGCCGGCATGGCGGCGCTCATCCGGCAGTATCGCCCGGCGAGCCTCTTGTGCTGCGGCGGCGAGACGGCCAACGCGATCCTCGCAGAGCTCGGCATCGGACAGCTCGACCTTCTTGCGGAGGTCTTCCCTGGCCTGCCGGTTTGCGAGGTGGAACTGCCTTGGGGTAGGCTCGCACTCGTCACGAAATCCGGGGGCTTCGGCGCGCCGGACGTCCTCGCAGCTCTCGCCCGCGGATGCGTCTCGGGCCGGTTTGGAGATCACGCCACATGAGCGAGACCGCTGGTCAGCGCGCCCGGCCCCCCCTGGCCGAAAAGGTGTACCGTGCGATGCACACGCGGATCACCCGCGGCGATTACGGCGTCAACGAGAAGCTCCCGGCGGAAAAGGAGCTGGCGCAGCATTTCGGAGTGTCCCGGCCCGTCTTGCGTGCCGCGCTGGAGCGTCTGCGGGAGGAGGGTCTGGTCTATGCGCGGCAGGGCGCCGGCAATTTCGTGCGATTGCAGAAGGCCAATCCGCTCGGCTTCGCCCGGGTCGAGACTATCGCCGACATTCAGCGCTGCTACGAGTTCCGCCTCACGGTCGAGGTCGAGGCCGCCGGGCTCGCCGCGGAGCGCCGGAACGAGGAGATCCTGGGTGAGATGCGCGCCTCGCTCGACATGCTGGCCGACGCGACGGGCTCGAAGATGCACCGGGAGGACGCCGATTTCGCGTTCCACGTCGCCGTCGCGAGCGGGGCGAACAATTCCTACTACGTCGAGACCCTGAGGGCGCTGCGCGAGCATATCTACGTCGGCATGAAGCTGCACGGCGAGAGCCTGATGTCGGACGGGCCGCTGGCTCTGGAGGCTGTTCTGGAGGAGCACCGGGCGATCCACGATGCGATCGCCGGCGGGCAGGCCGGACAGGCGCGCGAGGTGATGCGCGCACATATCCGGCATTCCCAGGGGCGCCTCTTCGGCGGCTCCCTGCTGGACCTGTCGCTCTAGAGAAGCTCGTACCGGCGCAGGATCTCGCGGATGGCGTCGTCCTGCGCGGGATCGGGCAGGAGGGCGGGCTGGCGGCTCGCACCGACCGACGGATCCATGCACCACAGCGCGCGCTTGACCAGCGCCGGCGGATAGCCAAGCGCGTAGAGATCGGTGCGGAAGTCCGCGTAGCGGGCCTGCGCCGCCTCGGCGGCTGCCTCGTCGCCGGCATCAAAGGCGCGCACGATGTCCGCCAGCGTCTCGGGCATGGCGTTGCCGAGGCCCGAGATGCACCCAGCGGCACCGTTCCGAAGGCTCCAGAGAACGAGGTGATCCGGGCCGGAATAGACGTCGAACCCCTCCGCTTCGCGCCCGATCTCCAGATAGGCGGACAGGGTATCCTGGCTGCCGCCCGAATCCTTGATGCCGTGGATGTTCCCGTGTGCGGCAAGGGCGCGGGCGGTCTCCGGCTCGATGTGGTTCTGGGTGCGGGCCGGGATGTCGTAGAGGTAGACCGGCGTTTCCACCGCATCCGCGACTGTGCTGAAGTGGCGGTGCAGGCCATCTTGCGTGCAGGCGATGAAGTAGGGCGTGATGACGGCAATTCCGGTCACGCCGATCCGGTCGAATTCCCGCGCCAGAAGCGTCGTCTCGTAGGTCGCGGCGGTCCCGGCATTGGCCATGACCGGCACGGCGCCGTTCGCCTCGTCGACAACGGCCTCCACGAGCGCGACGCGTTCGTCGAAGGTCAGCGCCGTAAAGTCGCCATTGGTGCCGGCGGCCATGATGCCGTTCCCGGCAGCGACCTGGCGGCGGACCTGGGCGCGCGTGGCGTCGAGGTTCAGGCGTTCATCCTCGTCGAAACAGGAGACGAGTGCGACAAAGGCGGTGGATGGCATGGGAGCTCCTGCTCAGTAGGCGGCCTGGTAGATGGCGGCGACGTCGTCCACGGACATGTCGCGGGGATTGTTGTCCATCAGCCGGCGGATGGCATGGGCTTCTGCGGCCCAGTCGCCGAGGGTCTCACGGTCGGCGCCGTGGGCGGCAAGCCGCATCTCCACGCCGAGATCGCTGCAGAAGCCGTGGGCACTTGTCAGCAGGTCGCCGGCATCGAGGGACAGCGCGCGGGCAATCTCACCGGTCTTCTCCGGGCGGCTGGACTGGTTGAAGGCCAGAACATGCGGGAAGATGATCGCGTTGGCGAGGCCGTGCGGCAGGGACAGGCGCGTGCCGAGCGGGTAGGAGAGCGCATGGCCCGCGGCGGTGTTCACCGGGCCGAGGCAGATGCCGCCGTAATAGCTCGCGAGCATCATGCCCGAGCGCGCCTCGGTGTCGGTTCCGTCCTCCACGGCGCGCTTCAGGTAGCGACCGACGAGGTCGATCCCCATGCGGGCATAGCCGTCGATCAGATCATGGGCGCGGATGTTCGTGAAGGCCTCGACGCAATGGGCCATCGCGTCGATGCCGGTTGCCGCCGTGACCGCGGGCGGCACGGAATAGGTCAGCTCGGGGTCGAGGATCGCGATATCGGCCAGAAGGTGCGGGCTTTCGGTCGCGATCTTCGACTTGGTCTCGGGATCGGTCACGAGCGCGCGAATGCCGGCCTCGGAGCCTGTGCCGGCGGTGGTCGCGACCTGCGCGAGCGGGGTCCTGCGCCCGGCGACCTTGTTCGGCCCGGCCACGTCCCTGAGCGTCTGGTCGCCGTCCCACATCGCTGCGACGAGCTTGGCGATGTCGAGGACGGATCCGCCGCCGAGACCGACCACGAGGTCGGGTTCGATCTGTCGCGCGCGCTCCAGAACCGCCTCGAAGGCGGGAAGATCCGGCTCGGGAGGGACGTCCGCGATGACCTGGACGTCGCCGGGCAGGTTCAGCCGCGCCACGTATTGCTCGGTCGGGCCGCTGGCGATGACGAGGGGGCGCCGCGCGCCGGCTGCCCAGTCCCCGAGGGTCCGGGCGGAGCCGGCGCCGATTTCGAGCCGGCGCGGCTGGTGCAGCGTGATGGGCCGGTCAAGTCCGGACATGGGTATTCTCCTCCTCAGCCGGCGATGCGGCGCATGTCTTCGGCGCTGAGCCGGACATGTCGGATCGCGCGACGGTGATAGGTATAAGCGATGTCGATCCCCCCATCCGCGCGCGGCAGAAGCGCGGGGTAGGAGAGTTCCTTGTTGTTTCCGTCGAGAGAGTTGTTCGACAGGCAGGTGCCGGGGCCGTCCTCGACGATGTGCCGGACGGGGAAGCTTCTGCCGCCATCGTCCGAGAGGCAAAGCGCGAGCGGTGCGCGCTCGACGCCCCAGATCGGCGTGCAGCCTCCCGTCGCGTCCGGGCGCGTGTTCTCGCCCTCGAGTTCATCGTAGAGCGAGGCGCGGCGCGCGCCGGACAGGGCCGCGGAGACCGGGTTGCACACCATGGCGATGCGCCCGCTCGGAAGCCGCGCGGCGCAGATCGAGGAGTTGTTGTTCGGAACGTCGGTGGGGGCGGGGGCGGACCACGTGCGGCCGTTGTCGCCGCTTTCGGAGCGATGGACGGTATCGGCCTGGCGCCGCCTGTAGAACGCCGCCATCCGGCCCTCGCCGAGATCCACCGGCGTCATGTGCACGGTGCCGAGGCTGCCCGGGACCTCCTCCACCTGCCAGGATTGCCCGTCATCGTGGCTGATCCCCATGGCGGCGGTGTCGTGCGCACCGGTCCAGCGGGCCCCCTCGCGCGGGTGGCAGAGGAAGAGGGGAAGCATCCAGGCTCCGTCGTCCCGGATCGTGAGCGCGCCGCGAATGAAGGTGCCGGCGGGCAGGTCGGTCTCGCGCCCTTCGCCCGCGACGAGCTTGTCACCGTCCCGGGTGAGAGCGCGCATCCAGACGCGGGACTCGTCCTGATTGCCGGCTGGCTGCGCCGTGTTGAACAGCAGGATATCGCCATCGGGCGCGACGAAGATCACCGGGTTCTGCTCGGAGCGATCCGGCAGATCCGTCAGGACGGCAACCGGGCCCCACGCATCGGCTCCCTCGGCCAGGATGCTGGCGTGAACCGAAATGTCCGATTTGCCTTCGAGCGATCCGCCGAACCAGGCGCAGGCGAGGTCGCCGCCGGGCAGGCGGGCCAGGAAGGCGGCGTGGTTCTGCACGCAAGGGGAGGGTAGCAGCGCCGCGCCATCGTTCAGGCGGCCATCCATCTGCTCTGCAATGTCCTCGGGCGTCATCGGTCGGACCCTCGTGTCTCTCGTCTCGCCGACCATGTGCAAAAAGGGGTCAACTTGTCAACTCGTTGGCTGAAAGTTGCCAGAATCCAGCGTCCAAGAAGGCGCAGACTTATAGAAATAGATGATTTTTCGAAGCTCGATCATTCCCGTTTGACATGGTTTGCCAACTTTACCAATATGCTGCGGACTCGGTGGCGGCTTCCATGGCTTCCGCCGCATGCCCCCGCAGGGAGATGGGGCGCGCGAAAGACGCGGAGAAGCCGTATCCCGAGCGCGAACAACAGGGAGGAAGACCATGAGATTCACGGGAATTCTGGGCGGGGCGCTTCTTGTCTCGGCTGCTGCGCTCGGGGCCGCTTCGGCCCAGGAGGGCGAGGTGACCATCGTTCTGGGCGAAGAGCTCGACCTGATCGATCCCTGCATGGCCACGCGGTCCAATATCGGCCGCGTCGTCCTGCAGAACATCTCCGAGACGCTGACCGAGCTCGACGTTCGCGGCGATGGCGGCGTGACGCCGCGCCTGGCCACGAGCTGGGAGCAGACGGACGACACGACCTGGCGCTTCGATCTTCGCGAGGGCGTGATGTTCTCCGACGGCTCCGCCTTCGATGCCGGCGATGTCGTTCACTCCTTCGAGCGCACGCAGAGCGGCGAGAACACCTGCGAGATCTCCCGCTACTACGAGGGCATGGGCATCGAGATGACCGCGGTGGACGACACCACCCTCGAAGTGACCTCCGAGGATCCGCAGCCGATCATGCCGCTCCTGATGAGCCTCCTGACGGTCGTTCCCTCCGAGACCGGCATGGAGTTCACCCGCGATCCGATCGGGACCGGCCCCTACACCCTGGCCGAGTGGAATCCGGGGCAGAACATCCGTCTCGAGCGCCGGGACGATTACTGGGGCGAGGCGCCCGAGGTGTCCGCCGCCGAGTACGTCTTCCGCTCCGATGCGGCCGTTCGCGCGGCGATGGTCGAGACCGGCGAGGCGGACATCGCGCCCTCCATCTCCGCCCTCGAGGCAACTAGCGACACGCTCGACAAGTCCTACCCCAACTCCGAGACCGTCTACCTGCGGATCGACCACGAGGTCGCCCCGATGGATGACGAGCGGGTGCGCCGCGCGCTGAACCTTGCCATCGACCGCGAGGCGTTCATCGGCACCATCCTCGCCGACGGCACAGATGTCGCCACCGCCATCGTTCCGCCGACGACGATCGGCTGGAACGCCGATGTCGAGCAGTGGCCCTACGATCCCGAGCAGGCGCGCACGCTCCTGGACGAAGCGGCCGCGGACGGCGTTCCGGTCGATACCGAGATCTCCCTCATCGGCCGGACCGGGAACTTCCCCGGCGCGACCGAGACCTACGAGGCGATCGCCGGGATGCTGAACGATGCCGGCTTCAATGTCGCCCTCCAGATGGTCGAGGTGGCCGAGCACGAGCAGTACTACTCCAAGCCCTACGTGCAGGACCGCCCGATCCTCGTCGGCGCCCAGCATGACAATTCCCGCGGCGACCCCGTCTTCTCGATGTTCTGGAAGTACGACAGCGAGGGCCGTCAGTCCGGGATCGCGGACGAGAGGGTGGATCAGCTGATCGACGACGCGTCCGCGGCGACGGGTGACGAGCGCAGCGCGCTGTGGTCCGAGCTCTTCGCCTACCTCCACGACGAGGTGATCGCCGATGCGCTGCTGTTCCACATGGTGGGCTTCGCACGGGTGGCCGAGGATATCGACTATACCCCGACCATCGCCACCAACAGCCAGCTTCAGCTCGCCGAAATCGGCCTGAACTGAGCCGAAACCTGGCCTGCGCGGAACATGGGTTCCGCGCAGGCCTTGCCTGTCAACGTCGAGGGAGCGGAGACGCCCGTCATGCACAAAGCAGTCGGAAAACGCGCGATATCGAGTCTGCTGTCCCTTTTCGGACTCGTGATCCTCGTCTTCTTTCTCTCGCGCCTCACCGGTGATCCTGCGGCGCTCTTCCTTCCGGTCGATGCCAGCGAGCAGATGCGGCAGAATTTCCGCGAGCTCCACGGTCTGAACGACCCGGTCCATATCCAGTTTGTCCACTACCTCGGCGATCTCGTCCGCGGCGATTTCGGGGAGAGCCTGCGCAAGGCCCGCCCGGCGCTCGACGTCGTGCTCGAAGCCTTCGTCTGGACGTTGCAGCTCGCCGTGATCACGATGACGCTGGTGACGGTCGCGGCCATCGTCGTCGGCTCGATCGCGGCGTTCCGCGTGGGGTCGGCCTTCGACCGGTTCGCCTCGATGCTCTCTCTCGTCGGCGCGTCGGCCCCCGATTTCTGGATCGCGATCGTCGCCATCGTGCTCTTCTCGGTCAATCTGGGCTGGGTGCCGACCTCCGGAACGGGCTCGGTCTGGCACTGGATCCTGCCGATCTCGGTCCTGTTCATCCGCCCGTTCGGCCTGATCCTGCAGGTGGTGCGGGGCTCCATGCTGTCCGCCCTCGGGTCGGCCTACGTGAAGACGGCGCGCGCGAAGGGGGTGAAGAACCGCCCGATCATCTTCGTCCACACCCTCCGCAACGCGATGCTTCCGGTGATCACGGTGATCGGCGACCAGGCCGCCGCGCTCCTGAACGGGGCCGTCGTCGTCGAGAGCATCTTCGGCTTTCCCGGCGTCGGGAAGCTGATGATCGACTCCATTCTGCAGCGCGACTTCAACGTGATCCTCGCCGCGATCATGGTCACCGCGCTCGCGATCTTCCTCATGAACCTGCTGATCGACCTCGCATACGCGCTGCTCGATCCGCGCATCCGCACCTGAGACAGGAGGCGCGACCGATGTCCGACATCACCGCACCGGCGCCCGCGGCGCCCAATCCCGCGCCGCCCGCGAAGTCCTCCCTTCTGCGGATGCTCTGGGCGGACAAGTTCGCGACCGCCGCCGTCGTCTTCCTGGGCATCGTCGTTCTCTGCGCGATCTTCGGGCCACTCGTTCTCGGCGATGCGGCCGGCGCGCAGAACCTCCGCGCCCGCAATGCACCGCCCTTCTCGCTGGAGCGCGGCTGGCTCTACATCCTCGGCGGCGATGCCTTGGGGCGTCCGCTTCTGCCGCGGATCGTGGTGGCGGCGCAGAACACCATCGCGATCGCGGCCGGCGCCGTCGCCGCGTCCTTCGTCATCGGCGCGGCCCTGGGGCTGATCGCAGGGTACTCGCGGCGGATCTGGAGCGAGGTCATCATGCGGCTTGCGGACGTGATCATGTCCTTCCCGTCGCTGCTCCTCGCGGTCATCGTGCTCTATGTCCTCGCGCCGTCGGTGCTGAACCTCGTCCTCGTCCTCGCGATCACCCGGATCCCGATCTACCTGCGGACGACCCGCGCCGAGGTTCTGGAGGTCCGCGAGCGGATGTTCGTGCAGGCAGCGCAGGTTCTCGGGGCCTCGACCTTCCGCATCGTCTTCCGGCACATCCTGCCGGTGATCCTGCCGACGCTGCTGACCATCGCCACGCTCGACTTCGCGTTCGTCATGCTCGCGGAAAGCGCTCTCTCCTTCCTCGGCATCGGCATCCAGCCGCCCGAGATCACGTGGGGGCTGATGGTGAGCCAGGGGCGGCAATACCTCACCTCGGCGTGGTGGCTCGCCTTCTGGCCTGGCCTTGCGATCATCCTCACCACGATGTCCCTCAACCTGCTGTCGAGCTGGATGCGGATCGCCCTCGATCCGACGCAGCGCTGGCGTCTCGAGCTCGGAGGCCGCGTCAATGGCTGATCATCTTCTCGAGGTGCGCGGGCTGTCCGTGCGGTTCCACACCGCGCAAGGCGTCGTCAATGCCGTGAACGACGTGTCGTGGCACCTCGACCGGGGAGAGACCCTCGCGATCCTCGGCGAAAGCGGGTCGGGCAAGTCCGTCTCGTCCTCGGCGATCATGAACCTGATCGATTGCCCGCCGGGCGAAATCGCGAGCGGGGAGATCCTGTTCGAGGGCAGGGACCTCTTGCGCATGTCCCCCGAGGAGCGCCGACGTCTCAACGGCAAGCGCATCGCGATGATCTTCCAGGATCCGCTCAGCCACCTCAATCCGGTCTACACCGTCGGCTGGCAGATCGCGGAAACCCTGACCGCCCATGGCCGGCCGGGCGCCGAGGCGCTTGCGCGGGCCCGCGACCTCGTGTCCCGTGTCGGCATCCCGGACCCCGATGCGGCGATGAAGAAGTTCCCGCACCAGTTCTCGGGCGGCCAGCGTCAACGGTTGATGATCGCCATGGCGCTGGGGCTCAAGCCGGACATCCTGATCGCCGACGAGCCGACGACGGCGCTCGACGTCACGGTGCAGGCGGAGATCCTGACGCTCCTCGAGGAGCTGCAGGCGGAGACGGGAATGGGGCTCGTCCTCATCACCCACGACCTGGGCGTCGTTGCCGAGGCGGCGGACCGCGCGGTGGTGATGGAAGGCGGGCACATCGTCGAAAGCGGGACGCCGCACGATCTCTACCACAACGCCCGGCATCCCTATACCCGGAAGCTCATCGCGGCAGCGCCCGGCCGGGGGGACATGCGGCGACCCGAAGATGGCGCCGAGCCCATCCTCTCCTGCCGCGGACTGACCAAGGTCTACGGCGCCTTCACCGCGCTCGACGGCGTCAGCTTCGACCTGATGCGGGGGGAAACCCTGGCGGTGGTGGGGGAAAGCGGCTCAGGCAAGTCGACCGCCGCCAAGCTGATCCTGCGGCTGGAGGAGGCCACGGCCGGCGAGGCGCGCTGGCACGGGGAAGACCTCCTTGCGATGACGCCGAAGGAGATGGCGAAGGCACGGCGGCAGATCCAGATGGTCTTCCAGGATCCGACGCAGTCGCTCAATCCGCGCATGTCCGTCTTCCAGATCGTCTCCGAGCCCTGGGTGATCCATCCCGGCGTGGTCGAGAAGCGCCGGTGGCGGGAGCGGGTGGCGGAGCTTCTGGAGCAGGTGGGCCTCGAGGCCGAGCACGCGCAGCGCTACCCGCACCAGTTCTCCGGCGGCCAGCGCCAGCGCATCGCCATCGCGCGGGCCCTCGCGCTCGAGCCCGAGCTCATCATCTGCGACGAGGCGGTCTCCGCCCTCGACGTCTCCATCCAGGCGCAGGTCATCGCGCTTCTGGGCAAGCTGCGGGACGAGCTGGGCATCGCCTTCATGTTCATCGCCCACGACCTCCCCGTGGTGCGGGATTTCGCGGACCGCGTCCTGGTGATGAAGGGCGGGCAGATCATGGAGCAGGGCCCGGTGCGCCGGATCTTCGAGGATCCGCGGGAAGGCTACACCCAGCGCCTCCTCGCCGCCGGCCTCGATCCCGATCCCGAGGTGCAGCGCCAGCGCCGGGAGGCGCGCCTGAAGCTGTCCGCGTGAGGGTCCGCGCCGCCCGCTAGATGTTGAACGCGCCCCGGCAGAGGCTTAGGAGCTTTGCGATCGGACGCGGGCGGCCATCAAGCGCCCATTGTGAGCGGGACGGGGCGCGATGGACATTTCGGACGGGGCGGCGCGGATCGCCGCCCGGGACATCCTCTCCGGACCGGCACCGCGCGCGGCCTCCCTCATCGTGACGATCTACGGCGACGTCGCCGCGCCGCGGGGCGGAACGCTCTGGATGGGAACGCTGATCGATTGCTGCGCCCGGCACGGCATCTCCGAGAGCCTCGTGCGCACCGCCGTCTCACGTCTCGTCGGGGCCGGCCGGCTTCAGGGGGAGCGGATCGGTCGGCGGAGCTACTATCGCCTGACGCCTGACGCCGGAGCGGAGTTCTCCGAAGCGGCCGGCATCCTCTATGCGCCGCCCGCCGCCGCGAAAGGGTGGCTCGTGGCGCTCGGGCTGCGGAGCCGTCCACCCGGCTGGGCCTCCCTCGGCCCCTCGGCCGCGATCGCGCCGGACAGGGCGGACATGCCCCGGCCCGATGCGTCCGTCCTCGAGGCGCCCGATCTCGCCCCCGAAGCGCTCGCGGCACCGGCCGCGGACCTCTGGCCGCTGGGTGAGGTCGCGGAGCGCTTCACGGCGTTCCTGCAGGGCTTCGCGCCGCTGGAAGACGCCCTCAGGACGGAACCGGGAGCGCCCCCGGACGGGGCCGAAGCGCTGGCGCTTCGTCTGAGGCTCGTGGATGCGTATCGCGGCGCCGCCCTCGCCGATCCGCGCCTGCCGGCATCCGCCCTGCCGCCGGACTGGCCGGGGCATCGGGCACGCGCAGTCTTCGTCTCGACCTACCTCGCCCTCGCAGGGGCGGCGGATGCCGAGATCGGCCTCAACCTCGGCGACGACACCTGTCCGATGCTGGCGGAGACGGAAGCGTCGCGCTGGAGAATGGAACGACTCCGCGCCGAAGCATCACAAAAAATATGAGATAGCCGTTTACGTGTGATGCTTTGCGCCCTATCTTTCCCTCAAGGAACGGTCCGGCTACCCGGCCGGAAGGGGAGGATTGTATGGCTGAAGCGTTCGTTTGCGATGGTATCCGCACACCCGTGGGCCGCTACGGCGGTGCCCTGTCGAGCGTTCGGGCGGACGATCTCGCCGCGATTCCGATGGAGGCGATTCGCTCCCGGCACGAGGGTGCGGACTGGGCTTCGCTCGACGACGTGATCCTCGGCTGCGCCAATCAGGCTGGCGAGGACAATCGCAACGTCGCGCGCATGGCTGCGCTCTTGGCAGGGTTTCCGGTCGAGGTGCCCGGCACGACGATCAACCGGCTCTGCGGCTCCGGGATGGACGCGATCGGCATGGCCGCCCGCGCGATCCGCGCTGGCGATGCGGCCTGGATGATGGCCGGCGGCGTCGAGAGCATGAGCCGCGCGCCCTTCGTGGTGGCCAAGGCGACCTCCGGCTTCTCCCGCAATGCCGAGATGTACGACACGACGATCGGCTGGCGCTTCCCGAACCCCAAGTTGAAGAAGGCCTTCGAGACCCACTCGATGCCCGAGACGGCGGACAACGTCGCCGCGGATTACGGGATTTCCCGCGAGGATCAGGATGCCTTCGCCGCCGAGAGCCAGGCCCGCTGGGACGCGGCGCAGGCGGCCGGCGTCTTCGCTGAGGAAATCGTTCCGGTCAGCGTGCCGCAGCGCAAGGGTGACCCGGTCATTGTCGAGACCGACGAGCACCCGCGCCCGGGAACGACGGCGGAGAAGCTGTCGAAGCTCAAGGGCGTGAACGGCCCCGATCTCAGCGTCACGGCAGGCAATGCCTCCGGCGTGAACGACGGCGCTGCCGCGGCGATCGTCGCCTCGGAGGAGGCGGCGAAGGCTCAAGGGTTGACCCCGCGCGCTCGTGTCGTCGCCATGGCCGCGGCCGGCGTTCCGCCCCGGATCATGGGGATGGGCCCGGTCCCGGCCACGCGCAAGGTGCTGAAGCTTGCGGGCCTGTCCATCGAGCAGATGGACGTGATCGAGTTGAACGAGGCCTTTGCCGCGCAGTCCCTCGCGGTCCTGCGGGAGCTCGGCCTCCCCGACGACGCGGCGCACGTCAATGCCAATGGGGGCGCCATCGCGATGGGCCACCCGCTCGGCATGTCCGGCGCGCGGCTCGTCATCCATGCCACCCACCAGCTCCACCGCACCGGCGGGCGCTACGCCCTGTGCACGATGTGCGTCGGTGTGGGCCAAGGGATCGCAATGATCCTCGAGCGCGTTTGACCCCCTGATAGGAGGACCACGTCATGTATGCACAGATGGTTAAATCCGAAGGCGGAGACGCCGAGGCGACCGAACAGGACATCGCGTTCCAGGAACGGATCGACCGGGACGAGAAGGTCGAACCCAAGGAATGGATGCCGGACGGCTACCGCAAGACGCTGATCCGCCAGATCGGTCAGCACGCGCATTCCGAGATCGTCGGCCAGCTTCCCGAGGGCAACTGGATCACCCGCGCACCCACGCTGGAACGCAAGGCGATCCTTCTGGCCAAGGTGCAGGACGAGGCGGGCCACGGCCTTTACCTCTATTCCGCGGCCGAGACGCTCGGCGTGACGCGGGACGAGTTGATGGAGAAGCTTCATTCCGGCGAGATGAAGTATTCCTCGATCTTCAATTACCCGACGCTGACATGGGCGGACATGGGCGCTGTCGGCTGGCTCGTCGACGGCGCGGCGATCATGAACCAGGTGCCGCTGCAGCGAACGTCCTACGGCCCCTACAGCCGGGCGATGATCCGCATCTGCAAGGAAGAGAGCTTCCACCAGCGGCAGGGCTATCACATCATGATGAAGATGGCCGAGGGCACGCCGGAGCAGAAGGAGATGGCCCAGGACGCCCTGAACCGCTTCTGGTACCCCGCGCTGATGATGTTCGGCCCGTCGGACAAGGATTCCGTCCACTCCGAGAAGTCCATGCGGTGGAAGATCAAGATCAACACCAATGACGAGTTGCGTCAGCGCTTCGTCGACGAGACGGTGCCGCAGGCGGAGTATCTCGGCCTGACCGTTCCCGATCCTGATCTGAAGTGGAACGAGGAGAAGGAAGGCTACGATTTCAGCGAGCCCGACTGGTCCGAGTTCTTCGAGGTGATCAAGGGCAACGGTCCCTGCAACCGGGAGCGTCTCGGCACCCGGAAGGCTGCCTGGGAAGAGGGCGAATGGTTCCGCGACGGTCTCAACGCCTACGCCGAGAAGGCGAGCGCGCGCCGCGCCTCCGCCAAGGTCGCCGCCGAATGAGGCGGCTCCGCTCTGCGATGATCGGGGGCGCGTCCGCGTCGGCGCTCCTGATCGGCGCCGGTTCGACCGCGGCTCAGGAGCGCGCGAGCGTCGCCGGGACCGTGGACGCGATCGTCGCTGGCGAGACGTCGGCGGACGCCGCGGTGCAGGATGCGCTGGCCGCGTTCGAGGCGTGGTCCGAGCTGAACGCGGTCGCCGTTCTCGACGGGGAGCGCGCTCTCGAACGGGCGCAGGCCGTCGATGCCGGGGAGGTTAGCGGACCTCTCGCCGGGCTGCCGATCGTGGTGAAGGACAACACGCAGGTGGAGGGCCTGCCGGCGAGTGCCGGAACGCCCGCCTTGCGCAGCGTATTCTCCGAGGAGAGCGCGCCCATCGTGGAGCGGCTGACGCTTGCCGGGGCCATCGTCGTTGCGACCAGCAACATGCACGAACTCGCCTTCGGTATTTCGGGCTGGAATCCCGTCTACCAGACCGGGTCCGAACCCGGGGTGCGCAACCCTTATGACACGTCGCGCTTCGCGGGTGGCTCCTCCAGCGGAACGGGCGCCCTCGTGGGGGCGGGAGCCGTTCTCGCCGGGCTTGGGACGGATACGGGCGGATCCGTCCGCGTGCCGGCCGCGATCAACGGGGCCGCCGGGCTGCGTCCGACGATGGAGCGCTACCCCGCCGAAGGGATCGTGCCGATCTCCTCGACCCGCGACACGCCGGGCTTCATCGCCGCGACCGTTGCGGATATCGAGCTTCTCGACCGCGTCGTGACCGGGGACGATGAGGCCCGCGCCGCCGATCTGGATGGCCTTCGCCTCGGCATCGCGCCGGGCTTCACGGCGGATCTCGATGGCGACGTGCAGGCCGTCTGGGACGACACCATCGCCCGGCTCGAAGAGGCCGGGGTGGAGATGGTGGACGTCGATGCATCGAGCATCTTCGAGTTGAACGCGACGCTGAGCTTCCCCATCGCCTTTTACGAGGGCAGGCGCGACCTCGTCGCCTATCTCGAGGCCTATGCGCCCGAGCTGACCATCGAGGACGTGGTGTCCGACATCGCGAGCCCGGACGTGAAGGGCACCTACGAGATGATCGTCCTGCCCGGTCAGCTCCCCATGCCGGACGGCACGATGGCGGAGCTCGGACCGATCTACGAGACCGCCATCTCCGAAGGGCGCCCTGCGCTCATCGCGGAGTACGAGAGCCTCTTCGACGAGGGCGGGATCGACGCCCTGATCTTCCCCACCGTGCCGCAAGTCGCAGGGATGGCGGGGCCGGAGGCGAGCAGCCCCGAGATGTTCAACCGCATCATCCGCAACACCGATCCCGGCTCGAATGCCGGGCTGCCGGGCCTGTCCGTTCCGGCCGCCCTCGGTACGGAGACGGGCCTTCCGGTCGGGATCGAACTGGACGGGCCGGCCGGCAGCGACCGCCGGCTCATCGAAATCGGACTCGCGATCGAGGACGTCCTCGGGCCGCTGCCGCGCCCGGACGCCCCCTGACGCCGCAAAAGGAGGAGACACGACATGTCCAAGGAATGGCCGCTCTGGGAGATCTTCATCCGCGGGCAGCACGGGCTGAACCACCGTCACGTGGGCAGCCTCCATGCGCCCGATGCGGAAATGGCGATCTCGAATGCGCGTGACGTCTACACCCGCCGCAAGGAAGGCGTGTCGATCTGGGTGGTGAAATCCTCCGAGATCTCCGCCTCCTCCCCGTCCGAGAAGGGTCCGCTCTTCGATCCGGCGGAGGACAAGGTGTACCGCCACCCGACCTTCTATGACATTCCCGACGAAGTGGGGCACATGTAATGCCATCCCTTCCCGACATGAACGCGACGAACGTGGAGGAGCTCGCGCTGCGCGCCGCCGAGCAGCAGCACCATGATCCACACGTTCAGAATGTCGATCTGAAGCCCGCCTTCTTCGACTGGCTCTGCCGGATGGGGGACAATGCCCTCATCGCCGGCCACCGCCTGTCCGAATGGTGCGGAAAGGGGCCCGCGCTCGAGGAGGACATCGCGCTGGCCAACACGGCGCTCGATCTCATCGGTCATGCGCAGATGTGGCTCGGCCTCGCCGCGGAGGTGGAGGACGAGAGCCGCGATGCGGACAAGCTCGCCTATCTCAGGGACGCGATGCGGTTCCGGAACGTGCAGCTTCTCGAGCTGCCCCGCGGCGACATCGGCGAGACGTTGATGCGGCAATTCCTGTTCGACGCCTGGCACCACGCGATGCTTTCGCGGCTGACGGACTCGAGCTCTCCCCGCGTGGCGGAGATCGCGGCGAAGGCGCTGAAGGAAGTGCACTACCACCTTGAACGCTCCTCGGACTTGGTGATCCGTCTCGGCGACGGGAGCGAGGAAAGCCACCGCAGGATGGACGCGGCCCTCGCGCTCTACTGGCCCTATACGGGCGAGTTGTTCGAGAGCGACGGAGTGGACAAGGCCGTCATCGCCGAAGGGATCGCGCCGGATCCCGAGGATCTGCGCGCGACCTGGGACGAGACCGTGGGCGAGGTCCTGCGCGAGGCCACGCTGGAGGTGCCGGAGGCCAAGGGCCACGTCCATACGGGCGGGCGCAGCGGCCGGCATACCGAGCATCTGGGCTTCCTCCTGGCCGAGATGCAGTTCCTCCAGCGGGCGTATCCCGGAGCGAGCTGGTAATGCTCGACACGTTGCCCTCAGAGGCGGAGATCTGGGACTGGCTGTCGGAGGTCGAGGATCCCGAGATCCCCGTCATCTCCGTCGTCGATCTCGGCATCGTCCGTGAGGTCCGGTGGGAGGGGGAGACGCTCGTCGTCGCCGTCACGCCGACCTATTCGGGTTGTCCGGCCGTCGCCGTCATCAACTTCGCCATCGAGAGCCACCTGCGGGAAAAGGGTGTCGAGAGCATCCGCCTCGAACGGCGCCTGTCGCCGCCCTGGACCACGCAGTGGCTGTCGGACGAGGGCCGCGAGAAACTGCGCAACTACGGCATCGCCCCGCCCATCGAGGGCACGGGAACGCCCGATCAGCGCGCGCAGCGCGTGGCGCGGCTGGAGGGGCGGTCAAGCCTCGACGTCGCCTGTCCGCGCTGCGGATCGCTCCATACCGAGCGCGTGAGCCAGTTCGGCTCCACGCCCTGCAAGGCCGCGTGGCGATGCCGCGACTGCCTCGAGCCCTTTGACTATTTCAAGTGCATCTGAGCCCATGCCCCGCTTTCATTCGCTGACCGTCACCGACATCCGCCGCGAGACCCGCGACGCCGTCGTCCTCACCCTCGCGCCGCAGGAGGGGGCCCAAAGCGCCTTCGACTTCGTGCAGGGACAGTACCTCACCTTCCGCCGGGATTTCGACGGAGAGGAGCTGCGCCGCTCCTACTCCATCTGCTCCGGCCTCGATGACGGGCAGCTGCGCGTCGGGATCAAGCGGGTGGACGGCGGTGCCTTCTCCACCTGGGTCAACGAGGAGCTGAAGCCGGGCGACACGCTCGAGGCGATGCCCCCCATGGGCAAGTTCCACACCGAGCTCGACGCTTCGACGGATCGCCACTACCTCGCCTTCGCTGGCGGATCCGGGATCACGCCGGTCCTCTCCATCGTCAAGACGGTGCTGGCGCGGGAGCCTCGCGCGCGGGTGACGCTGGTCTATTCCAACAGCCAGATCAGCTCGATCATGTTCCGCGAGGAACTGGACGATCTGAAGAATGTCTATCTCGGGCGGTTCTCCGTGCTCCATGTCCTCGGCGGGGAGAGCCAGGATATCGATCTCTTCTCCGGCCGGATCGACTCGGAGAAGATGGAGGGGCTCTTCCGCCATTGGATCGACGCGGAGACGGTGGACCAGGCGTTCATCTGTGGCCCCGAGGGCATGATGCTGACCATCGCCGAGGCGCTGAAGGCACACGGGATTTCGGAAGACCGCATCAAGTACGAGCTGTTCGCCTCCTCTCAGCCCGGCCGCGCCAAAGAGCGCGCGGTCTCGAAGCAGGAGGCGAAGGCGGGGGAGAGCTGCGCCGTCACGGTCACCCTCGACGGCACGACGCGGAGTTTCGAGATGCCGAAGGACGGCACCGCGATCCTCGATGCCGCGCTCGAGAACGCGATGGACGCGCCTTATTCGTGCAAGGCTGGCGTCTGCTCCACCTGCCGGGCCAAGGTGCTCGAGGGCGAGGTGGAGATGATGCAGAACCAGGCGCTCGAGGATTACGAGGTCCGCGCGGGCTACGTTCTCTCCTGCCAGTGCATACCGCTCTCGGAAAAGGTGGTCCTCAGCTATGACGAATGAGTTCGAGCCCGCAGGCGAAACCGCGCCCCTCGGCGACTACCTCGCCCGCGGGGGAAAGCTGACCTCGCCGGACAACGTGCCGCCGCGCTACCGCGGCGAGCTTTTGCGCATGATGTCGTCCTTCGTGGACAGCGAGCTTGCCGGCTCCGCCGGTTTCGCTGGCGCGATCAACTGGGCGCCGGGCATCAAGGAGCGGATCGCGGCGTCCCGCATCGTTCTCGAGAAGGCCGACCACGCGGAGCGTGTGCTCGACGTGATGGAGGAGTTCGGGACCGACAAGTCGCGCTACAACAGCGTTCACGACTGGGCGGCGCGGACCGATCGAGAGACCCGGCTCGATCCGGAGCGTCAGGGCCTCGACATGCGCCTGTCCGTCTTCAACTACCCGCTGGAGAGCTGGACGGACGCCGTCGTGATGAACGTGCTCATGGGCCTCGCCACGATGCAGCATCTCTCGGAGATGGAACGGGCGTCCTACGCACCGTTCGCCGAGCAGATCCGCAACATCGCCCCGCGGGAGCGTCGGCACATGGAGCTCGGCCTCGAGGGGCTGGAGCGGATCGCCTCGGAGGATGCCGGCCGCGAGGCGGCCCGGGCCTCCGTCGCCTACTGGCATCCCCGCGTGGAGGAGACGTTCGGGCCCGATGCGTCGGATCGCTACGAGCGGCTGCGCCAGATGGGCCTGCGGCACCGCTCCGGCGGCGAGCTGCGCCGAGCGTGGCGGGACGAGGCGCAAAGCCGCCTGACCGCGCTCGGCCTCGATATTTAAGGGAGAGATCAGATGTTCGACGTATCCGCAGCCCCGCGCCGGCTGGAGAGCTACCTGTCCGGCCGCTGGTCGGCCGGGGACGGAGAGGGCAAGCCGCTCGCCGACGCCGCAACGGGAGAGACCGTCGCCTATATCGGCGCGGAGGGCCTGGATCGCGGCGCGGCGCTTCAGTGGGGGCGCGAGGTCGGCGGGCCGGCGCTCCGCCGCCTGACGATCCACGAGCGCGCGCTGATGCTCAAGGAAATCGGCCTGAAGCTGATGGAGCGGAAGGAAGACTTCTACCAGGAGAACTTCCGGACCGGCGCGACCCGGCGGGACGGGTTCGTCGACATCGATGGCGGCATCGGCACCCTACTGACCTTCGCATCGCGGGCGCGCCGCGAATGGCCGAACGCGCATGTCCTTCCCGAGGGGCCGGTGGAGATGCTGTCGAAGGACGGCTCCTTCGTCGCGCGGCATATCCTGAGCCCGCTGGAAGGCGTCGCGATCCACATCAACGCCTTCAACTTCCCCGTCTGGGGGATGCTTGAGAAGATCGCGCCGGCGCTCATCGCGGGCGTCCCCTGCCTCGTGAAGCCCGGCTCGCAGACGGCGTTCCTCACCGAAAGCGTCGTGCGTGCCATACTCGACATGGAGATCCTGCCGGACGGGGCGCTCCAGCTTCTGTGCGGCTCGGCAGGCGATCTTCTGGATCACGTCATGCCGCAGGACGCTGTGACCTTCACCGGCTCCGCGGGGACAGGGCGCAAGCTGCGGACCCATCCCGCGATCGTCGAGAATTCCGTGCGCTTCACGATGGAGGCGGACAGCCTGAATGCCGCGATCCTCGGGCCGGATGCGGGGCCGGACAGCGAGGAATTCGCGCTCTTCGTCCGCGAGGTGTCGAACGAGATGACGGCGAAGGCCGGGCAGAAATGCACCGCCATCCGCCGCGTCATCGTGCCGGCGGCGCTCGAGGATGCGGTGATCGACGCTCTGAAGGAGCGGCTCGGCAAGACGCAGCCCGGCCTTCCCGATGCAGACGGCGCGCGCATGGGGGCGCTCGTCAGCCTCGGCGAGAGGGACGCGGTGCGGGCTCAGGTCGAGCGGCTCAGGGCCGAGGCGGAGATCGTCTTCGGCGATCCGGGCGAGGTTCGGGTCGCGTCTGGAGACCCGCAAAAGGGCGCGTTCCTGGGTCCGATCCTTCTGCGCTGCGCATCCCCGATGGAGGCCGTGGCGGTCCACGAAGTCGAAGCGTTCGGCCCCGTGGCGACGATCCTTCCCTACGAGGACGTGGAGGGCGCGATCCAGCTGGCCCGGAAGGGCAGGGGCTCCCTTGTCTCCTCCCTCTTCACCAACGATGCGGACGTGGCGCGCGACGTCACGCTCGGGATGGCGCCCTGGCATGGCCGCGTCCTCGTCGGCAATCGCGGCTCGGCGAAGACCTCCACGGGCCACGGCTCACCGCTTGCGCCGCTGATCCATGGCGGGCCGGGGCGCGCGGGCGGCGGCGAAGAGATGGGCGGCATGCGCGGCGTGAAGCACTTCATGCAGCGCACGGCCGTTCAGGGCACGCCAGAGATGATTGCCGCGATCACCGGCGAATGGGTTTCGGGCGCACCGTCGCGTGCGGACGTGCATCCCTTCCGCAAGTCCCTTGCGGAGCTCGAGATCGGCGATCAGGTCCTCACGGACGCGCGGGAAGTCACGCAAGGGGACGTAGAGCACTTCGCCGAGTTCACCGGCGATACGTTCTACGCCCACATGGACAGCGACGCGGCGAAGGCGAACCCGTTCTTCGACGACCGCGTGGCCCATGGCTACCTCATCGCCTCCTTCGCGGCGGGCCTCTTCGTCTCGCCGGAGCCCGGGCCGGTTCTGGCCAATTACGGCGTCGACAACCTGCGCTTCATGACGCCGGTCTATTTCGGCGACACGCTCCGGGTTCGCCTGACCTGCAAGGCGATCAATCCGCGCGAGAATGCCGAACATGGCGAGGTTCGCTGGGATTGTCTCGTGACCAACCAAGATGGCGAGACTGTCGCGGAGTACGACGTCCTAACGATGGTGGCGAAGACCTGGCCGATGCCGGAGGAGGCGTGACCCCGCAGGTCTATGCCTGGGACGGGATCAGGCCGGTCATCGACCCGGCCGCCTTCGTCCATCCCGCCGCGATCCTGATCGGCGACGTGATCGTGGGCGCCGAATGCTATGTCGGCCCCGGCGCGGTGCTGCGCGGCGATTTCGGGCGAGTGGAGCTGAAGCCCGGCTCCAACCTGCAGGAGACCTGCGTCTGCCATGCCTTTCCCGGCAAGGACGTGGTGGTCGAGGAGGAGGGGCATGTCGGCCACGGCGCGATCCTGCATGGCTGCCTCATCGGGCGGAACGCGCTCGTCGGCATGAATTCCGTTGTGATGGACGAGGCCGTGCTCGGCGAGAGCGCCATCCTCGGGGCGCAGGCCTTCGTGAAGGCGGGACAGACCATTCCGCCCCGCACCATGGCGGTGGGGTCGCCCGCGAAGGTGCTGCGGGAGCTGACCGAAGAGGAGATCGCGTGGAAGCGGCAGGGGACCGGCGTCTATCGCCAACTCGCCCTCGAAGCGCGGGATCGCCTGACGGTGGCCGAGCCCCTGAGCGCCGTCGAGGCGGGGCGGAAGCGCGCCGAGGCCCCCGATTACGATCCGCTGGTTCTGGAGCGGCGGGGATTCAGCGAACGGCCTTGACGCCCTCGAGGATCAGCGTCGTCGCGACGTCCGCGTATTCGTCGCGGGTGATCGCGCCGCCCTCCCGGAACCACATGTAGACCCAGTTCATCATCCCGAAGAGGGACATGGTGACCGGCATCAGCAGCGACCGCTCGGGCGTCACGAGGTCCGGATTGATCTGCAGGATCACGGCGGAGAAATGGGCGACGATCCTGCGTTCGAGCGCCCTGATCTGCGCCTGTTGCGCATCGGTCAGCGCCTGTCCGGCATTGAGCTGGACCTTGTGCTCGTCGTCGGCGCCCCGGTAGACCTCCAGCGTCGTGCCGATGAGCATGCGCAGGCGCGCTTTCGGCGCCTCCCCGTGATCGGTGAGCGACGCCAGCGTCGCCTCCATCCGCTCCAGGTGATCGAGGATGATCGCGAAGATCAGGGCATCCTTGGAGGGATAGTAGTGATAGAGGAGCGATTTCGAAACGCCCGCCTCCTTGGCGATCTGGGACATGGACGCCTTGTCCATCCCCTGGCTCGCGAAGACATGTGCGGCCTCCTTGAGGAGGATGCGCTGTTTCTCCTCGAAATCGCTCGCTCTCGTTCGTGCCATCAGCCGTTTTTCCATTCGTCGCGCCGGCGCCGGGGTGTGGTATCCCCCGCGCCGGCGATAGGCCAGTCCGGCATCAGCTTTTGCGGGAGTCGAGGACCCGCTGCGCCTTGCCCTGGGACCGTGCGACGCCCTCGGGATCGTGCACGCGGACCTCGGTGGAGATGCCGACGACGGACTTGATGTGATGCGCCAGCTCCTGCGCGGATGCGGAGCGGGCGCCGTCGTGGGCGCTCTCGGGCAGGCACTCGACATGGACGATCATCGCATCCATCCGCCCCTTCTTCACCAGCTCGATCTGGAAGTGCGGCGCGAGATCCTTGCACTTGAAGAGCTGCTCCTCGATCTGCGTGGGGAAGACGTTGACGCCGCGCAGGATGATCATGTCGTCCGAACGACCGGTGACCTTCTCCATCCGGCGCATGGAGCGCGCGGTCCCGGGCAGGAGGCGCGTGAGGTCCCGCGTCCGGTAGCGCACCATCGGCAGGCCTTCCTTGGTGAGCGTCGTGAAGACCAGCTCCCCCAGCTCGCCGTCCGGCAGGACCTCTCCCGTCTCGGGATCGATGATCTCCGGGTAGAAGTGATCTTCCCAGATGTGCAGCCCGTCCTTGGTCTCGACGCATTCGTTGGCGACGCCGGGGCCCATGACCTCGGAGAGGCCGTAGATGTCGACCGCATGCATGTCGAAGAGGTCCTCGATCTCGCTGCGCATCTCGTTGGTCCAGGGCTCGGCGCCGAAGATGCCGACCTCGAGCGAGGTTTCACGTGGATCGATACCCTGCCGGCGGAACTCGTCGAGGATCGAGAGCATGTAGGACGGCGTCACCATGATGATCCGGGGCTTGAAGTCCTGGATCAGGGTGACCTGCCGCTCCGTCATGCCGCCCGAGATCGGGACCACGGTGCAGCCGAGCCGCTCAGCGCCGTAATGCGCGCCGAGGCCGCCGGTGAAGAGACCGTAGCCGTAGGCGATGTGGCAGATGTCGCCGGCGCGCCCGCCCGAGGCCCGGATCGACCGGGCGACGAGATCGGCCCAGTTGTCGATGTCCTTTGGGGTATAGCCGACGACGGTCGGCTTGCCCGTCGTGCCCGACGAGGCATGGATGCGCGACAGCTTCTCCCGGGGGACGGCGAACATCCCGAAGGGGTAGTTGTCCCTGAGGTCCTGCTTGGTGGTGAAGGGGAACTTCGCGAGATCCGCAAGCGTCCGGAAATCGTCCGGATGAACGCCCGCCTCGTCGAACCGCTTCCGGAAGAACGGCGAGTTCTCGTAGGCGTGTGAGAGCGACCAGCGCAGTCGGCTCTCCTGCAGGTTGGCGATTTCGTCGCGGCTCGCCGTCTCGATCGGGTCGAGCAGGCCGGGATCGGGGGTCAGGTCCATCATGTCGGACTCCCTGTCATGGTGTCATCCTCCTCCAGAATGGGCTGGCCGAGGCTGCGGGAATGCCCGCGGAACTCGGCCACGACCGTCCCGTCGCTGCGGGCGACGCGGATGTCGTAGATGCCGGTGCGCCCGGTCCGGGCGACCTCGCGTGCCGTCGCCGTCAGCCGCTCGCCGACGATGCCGGGACGCAGGAAACTGACGGAGCAGTGCTGCGCCACGGTTCTGACGTCGTAGGTGTTGCAGGCAAATGCGAAGGCGCTGTCCGCCAGCGTGAAGATGTAGCCGCCGTGGAGCGTGCCATGGCCGTTGCCCATGACCTCCGTCGCGGTCATCGACAGGGTCGCCTCGCCCGGCGCGATGCGCTCGATCTGCATCCCGAGGGCCTGCGATGCGGGATCTGTCCGCCACATCGCGGCGGCGCAGGCTTCGGCGAGGGCCTGGGGGTCCGTCTCGTGCTCCGCCATCTCAGCGGCCCCTGAACGCAGGCGCGCGCTTCTCGAGGAAGGCGGTGACGCCCTCGGCATAATCGTCCGAGTTGCCCGCCTCGCGCTGCGCGTCCCGTTCGAGATCGAGCTGGGTGTCCAGATCGTTCGTCGCGGCGTCCTGGATCAGGCGCTTGGTGAGGCCGAGGCCGACGGTCGGGCCGGCGGCGAGCTTTTGGGCCAGCGCGGTCGCCTCATCCATCAGCGTCTCGTCCGGCACGGCGCGCCAGATCAGGCCCCACTCCGCGGCCTGATCCGCCATGAGCGGCTCAGCGGTCAGCGCCAGCGCCTTCGCACGCGGCTCGCCGAGGATCCGCGGCAGCCACCACGTCCCGCCCGAATCGGGAACGAGACCGATCTTCGCGAAGGCTTCGATGAACTTCGCCGACCCTGCCGCGAGAACGATGTCGCACGCGAAGGCGATGTTCGCCCCGGCGCCGGCCGCAACGCCGTTCACTGCGCAGATCACCGGTTTCTCGAGCGATCGGATCAGCCGCAGGAGCGGATTGTAGAAGGTCTCGATGGTGTGGCCGAGATCGGCGCGCCCGTTGCGGGGATCGCGGTCCCCGAGGTCCTGCCCGGCGGAGAAGCCGCGGCCGGATCCGGTCAGGAGGACGGCGCGGATCTCATCGTCGTCCCTTGCCCGTTCGAAGCCCGCGTAAAGGGCGCGGTGCATGTCGTCGTTGAACGAATTCAGCTTGTCCGGACGGTTGAGGGTCAGGCGCAGCACGCCGTCCTCGACCGCCGTGAGAACGGTATCTTCTGGTGTCATGGGTCTCCTCCCACCTCGCTCTGCAAGGCCAAAATGAAACTTGCATAAACCGACCGATCGGTCAATAAATGTTATTGGAGAGGGAGGAGACATGGCCGATTTCATGAGCCGTCATCGCGATCTGCTGTCACGCGCGGTCGAAGCCTCGAAGGCGCGTGCGTTCTGGACTCCGTTTCCGGAGATCCCGAGCGGCAAGATCTACGGCGAGACCGCGCGGACGGACGGGGCCGAGGCTTTCGCCGCCCTGAAGGATACGCCGTTCGAGATCGCCGGCCATCCCGAGGAGCGCCGCATCGGTGGCGAAGTCTCTCCCTGGGGCGGCGCGCTTGGCATCACCTATCCCGCCGCCTGCCCGGACACCCTGATCGAAGCGTCCGAATCGGCGTTCGACGTCTGGTCCGAAGCGCCCGTCGAGGCGCGGATCGGCGTCTGCCTCGAGGCGCTGACACGGCTGAACGCGATGAGTTTCCTTCTTGGCCACGCCACGGAGCACACGACGGGACAGGCCTTTCCGATGGCGTTCCAGGCCGGCGGACCGCATGCGCAGGATCGCGGCCTGGAAGCCGTTGCCGCCGCCCATGACGAGCTGACCCGACATGCCGCCGAGACCCTCTGGGAAAAGCCGCAGGGCAAGCGCCCGCCCATCGTCATCCGCAAGCGTTGGCACATCGTGCCGCGCGGCGTCGCCCTCACCATCGGCTGCAACACCTTCCCGAACTGGAATGGCTATCCCGGCCTTTTCGCCAGCCTCGCTACCGGCAACACGGTGATCGTCAAGCCTCATCCGGGCGCGATCCTGCCGCTTGCGCTGACCGTTCGCGTGCTGCGCGACGTCCTGGCCGAGGCGGACCTGCCGCGCGATGCGGTGCTCTTGGCGGCGGACGAGCCGGGCGCGGAGATCACCGAGGACCTGGTCACGCATTCCGCGACGCGGATCGTGGATTACACCGGCTCCGGCACCTTCGCCTCCTGGATCCGCCGGCATGCCGGGCAAGCGCTCTTCTTCAGCGAGGAGACGGGGGTGAATTCCGTCACGATCCTCGGCACGGACGATTTCCGGGGCATGTGCGCGAACCTCGCCTTCAGCCTGTCGCTCTACTCGGGCCAGATGTGTACCTCGCCGCAGAACGTCTACGTCCCGCGCGGAGGGATCGTGACGGATGAGGGACCGAAGACATTCGACGAGGTGGGCGCAGGGCTCGCCGAGGCCATCGACGCACTTCTGGAGGACAGCGATGCGGCCGCCCAGATCTGCGGCGCCATCGTCCGCCCGGAAGTCGCGGAGCGCGCCGCGGAGGCCGCCAGTGCCGGGCGGGTGATCCGCTCCGGCGGCGAGACCGGGCATGGCAGGAGCGCGACGCCCTGGCTCGTGGCGGTGGACGGGCCCGCAGGCCCGCAGGAAGACGAGTGCTTCGGCCCCGTCGCGTTTCTCATTCCCTGCGACGACGGGGAAGCGGCGATTTCGGCGGCGTCCGGCATCGCGGCCACGAAAGGCGCGATCACCGCCGCGCTCTATTCGCGGGACGAGGGGGAAATCGAGCGCGCGTCCCGCGCCTTCGCACGCGCCGGGGTCAATCTCTCGGTCAATCTCACCGGCGGGATCTACGTGAACCAATCGGCGGCGTTCTCCGACTTTCACGTCACCGGAGGGAACCCGGCCGGCAACGCAAGCCTGACAGATACGGCCTTCGTCGCGCCGCGCTTCCGGCGCGCGATGGTCCGGTGGCCGGAGGCCCCGGAAACCCGAGAGCACGACGCCTGACCTTACGACGCCTGACTCACTACTGTCCGACATGGGAGGAGACGACATGACGATCCGTACAACCACAGCCCTGCTGACCTGTGCCGCCATCGCGGCGGCCGGCACCGCGGGAGCCGAGATCCGGCTCGGCGCGAGCCTGTCCGCCACCGGGGGAGCGGCCTTTCTCGGCGATCCCGAGGCGAAGACCCTCGAGATGCTCGTCGAGCAATTGAACGAGGAGGGCGGCATCGACGGCGAGGAGGTCGAGCTGATCCTCTACGACGACGGCGGCGATCCGAACCAGGCCCGCACCTTCGCCACCCGCCTGATCGAGGATGACGAGGTCGTCGCCATCATCGGTGGCTCGACCACGGGCACCACCATGTCCATCGCCTCGCTTGCCGAGGACGAGGGCATTCCGTTCATCTCTCTCGCCGGCGCGATCCAGATCATCGATCCGGTGCGCGAATACGTCTTCAAGACGCCGCATACCGACCGCATGGCGTGCGAGAAGATCTTCGAGGACATGCAGGCGAGGGGCTTCACCACGATCGGCATGATCTCCGGGACCGACGGCTTCGGCGCGTCGATGCAGGCGCAGTGCAAGGAGGTCGCCGGCGACTACGACATCGAGATCGCGGCGGACGAGACCTACGGGCCGCAGGATGCGGACATGACCCCGCAGCTCACCCGCATCCGCAACACGGACGGGATCGACGCGATCCTCAACCCCGGCTTCGGCCAGGGTCCCGCCATCGTGACGCGGAACTACAGCCAGCTCGGCATCGACACGCCGTTCTACCAGAGCCACGGCGTCGCCTCGGATGCGTTCATCGAGCTTGCCGGTGCGTCTGAATCCGAAGGCGTGCGCCTGCCGGGCACGGCGCTCCTGATCGCGGACCTACTCGAAGAGGGCGATGCGCAGCGGGAGGTGGTGACATCCTACAACGACGCCTACCGCGAGCGGTACGGTGAGGCGCCCTCCACCTTCGGCGGCTATGCCCATGACGCGTTCCTGCTCATGACGAACGCCATCCGCGAGGCGGGATCGGACGATCCCGACGCGATCCGCGACGCGCTCGAGGCGACGGACGGCCTTGTCGGAACCACCGGCACCTATACGATGAGCGAAGAGGACCACCTGGGCCTCGACCTCTCCGCCTTCCGGATGCTCGAGATCACGGATGGCGGCTGGTCCTCCGTCGAGTAACACTCTGTCGGGAACGACATCCGCCCGGCGGGACATCATCCCGTCCCGCCGGGCTCCGCCGGTTTCGCCACATCCCACCTTCAGTGGAGACGTCCATGGACGCCTTTCTGCAGTTCGTCTTTTCCGGCCTGACGGTCGGCGCGGTCTACGCGCTCGTCGCGCTCGGGTTCACGCTCATCTACAATGCCTCGGACGTGGTGAACTTCGCCCAGGGCGAATTCGTCATGCTGGGCGGGATGATCACGTGGTTCGCGCATGATGCCGGCCTGC
This sequence comes from Tropicimonas omnivorans, assembly GCF_031846565.1. Taxonomy (NCBI): domain Bacteria; kingdom Pseudomonadati; phylum Pseudomonadota; class Alphaproteobacteria; order Rhodobacterales; family Roseobacteraceae; genus Tropicimonas; species Tropicimonas omnivorans. The sequence continues at coordinate 128,927 of NZ_JAVRHL010000002.1, forward strand.
CGCTCGCGGCCGCCGCGCTCATCGCCATCGCCCTGACGTCCCTCGTCGGCGTCGCGCTGAACAAGCTGGCGATCGAGCCCGCCCGCGGCGCACCGGTGATCTCGATCATCATCATCACCATCGGCGCCTCGATCCTGATCCAAGGCGCGGCGCAGCTCATCTTCGACAAGCAGATCCATCGCTACCCCGCCTTCAGCGGCGATGCCCCCATCGAGGTCATGGGAGCGACGATCCTGCCCCAGTCGATCTGGGTGATCCTGGGCGCGCTGGCGGTTTTCGTCGCGCTCTGGCTCTTCTTCACCCGCACGCTCATGGGCAAGGCCGTCCTCGCGACGGCGAACAACCGCCTCGCCGCGCAGCTTGTCGGCATCAACACCGGCGGGATCATGACGCTCTCCTTCGCGCTCTCCGCCGCCATCGGTGCGCTCGCGGGCGTCCTCGTCACACCGATCACGCTCGTCTCCTACGACGTGGGCGTGGCCCTTGCGCTGAAGGGCTTCGCCGGCGCGATGCTCGGCGGCATGGGCAATCCCAAGGGGGCCCTCGTCGGCGGTCTGGTGCTCGGCCTTCTCGAGGCGCTGACAGCGGGATATCTCAGTTCGCAATACAAGGACGCCGTTGCCTTCATCGTCATCCTCGGGGTGCTGTTCGTCATGCCGCAGGGCCTCTTCGGCAAGACCGCGGCGGAGAGGGTGTAAGCGCATGTCCAAATGGATTCAGCTGGCGATCCTCGCCGCTCTCATCGTGATCCTGCCGTTCTTCTTTCCGTCCGGGTACTATTACCGGATCGGCGCGCTCGTCTTCGTCAACGGGATCGCGGTGCTTGGTCTCGTCATCCTGATCGGCTTCGCCGGGCAGATCAGCCTCGGTCATGCGGGCTTTGCCGGGATCGGCGCCTATGCCTGCGCGTTGGCTCCGGAGCAGTTCGGCCTGCATCCGGCATTCGCGCTCCTTCTGGGAGCGGCGCTGTCCGCCGGGATCGCCGCGCTGATCGGCCGGCCGATCCTCAGGCTCAAGGGCTATTACCTCGCCGTCGCGACGCTCGGCTTCGGCATTCTCGTCGCCATGACCATCCAGAACGAACGCGCCCTGACGGGCGGTCCGGACGGGATGGCGGTGGAGGAGCTCGGCCTTCGCGACCTCTTGCGCGACCTCGGCTGGCGCGTGTCGGGCGGTGAATTCTGGTACGGCGTCTGCGGCATCGCGCTTCTGATCGGTGCGTGGATCGCGCTGAACCTGCGGGACAGTCCGACCGGGCGGGCGATGCGCGCGCTGCACGGCTCCGAGATCGCCTCCCGCACCCTCGGCATAGACGTCGCCCGGCAGAAGCTCGTCGCGTTCGTCATCTCCGCGGTCTTCGCCTCCGTGTCGGGCTCGCTGCTGGCGCTCCAGAACCGCTACATCACGCCGGACGTGGCGGGCTTCATGCATTCCATCGAACTCGTCACCATGGCGGTCCTCGGTGGCGCGGGCTCGGTCATGGGCGGCATCTTCGGCGCCGCGATCCTGACCCTCCTGCCGCAGGTGCTGACCGTGCTTGCCGATTACGAACAGGTCGTCCTCGGGGCCATCATGGTCACGGTGATGATCTTCATGCCGCAGGGCCTTCTGCCCTCCATCGCGCGTCGCCTGAGGAGGACCCGCAAATGAGCCTTCTCGACGTCTCCGGCCTCGGCATCACCTTCGGCGGTCTCAAGGCGGTGGACGACGTGTCCTTCGCCGTGCCGGCGGGGGAGATCGTTTCCGTCATCGGCCCGAACGGCGCCGGCAAGACGACGCTGTTCAACATGATCTCCGGCGTCTACCTGCCCGGCCGCGGCACGGTTCACCTGAACGGGGTCGAAATCACTGACCAGACGCCGGACAAGCTGGCTCCGATGGGCCTCGCCCGGACGTTCCAGAACCTCCAGATCTTCCACGAGATGTCCGTGCTCGACAACGCCGTCGCAGGCTTCCACCTCCGGGAGCGCGGTTCCGTCTGGGCCGACCTCCTGGGCCTGCCGTCCGTCCGCCGCAGGGCGGCCTTCGCAAGGGACGGGGCGATGAAACTGCTGGAGCGGGTGCGGCTGGGCGATCTGGCCGAGGAGGAGGCGGGGAACCTCTCCTACGGCCAGCTCAAGCGGCTGGAGATCGCCCGGGCGCTGGCCGTCGATCCCAAGATCCTGCTCCTCGACGAGCCCGCCGCCGGCTGCAACGCGGTGGAAACGGAGGAGATCGACGCGCTGATCGCCGAACTGGCCGGGGAGGGCATCGCCATCCTCCTCGTGGAACACGACATGAAGCTGGTGATGAAGATCTCGAACCACGTCGTCGTTCTCGATCAGGGCCGCAAGATCGCCGAAGGGCCGCCGGACCAGGTCTCGCAGAACCCCGAGGTCATCGCCGCCTACCTGGGCGCGGACGGTGAGGAGGCGCTCCATGCTCAAGGTTGAGAACCTGACCACCCGCTATGGCAGGATCGAGGTCCTGCACGGCATCGACCTCGACGTCGCGGAGGGGGAGATCGTGAGCGTCATCGGCGCGAACGGGGCCGGAAAGACGACGCTCCTGCGCTGCCTGTCCGGCGTGCAGCCCCTTTCGGGCGGCAGCATCCGGTTCAGGGGGGAGCCGTTGACCGCCGCGCCGCACAAGCGCACCGGCCTCGGTCTCGGCCATTCTCCCGAGGGACGGCAGATCTTCACCAATCTTTCGGTCGAGGAAAACCTGCGCCTCGGCGGATACAGCCGGAAGGGCGCCACGCGTGAGGATATCGCCGAAGCCTACGAGATGTTCCCCATTCTGGGGGAAAAGCGCCACCTCCCCGCGGGGGGGCTCTCGGGAGGGCAGCAGCAGATGCTCGCCATCGGCCGCGCGCTGATGTCCCGCCCGGCCTGTCTTCTTCTCGACGAGCCGTCGATGGGCCTCGCGCCGCTCCTGCAGAAGCAGATCTTCGACACCGTAGAGGAACTGAAGGCGCGCGGCGTCACGGTTCTCCTCGTGGAGCAGAACGCCTACGGCGCGCTCAAGATTTCCGATCGCGGCTATGTCATGGAGACCGGCCGCATCACCATGTCGGGGCCGTCCGCCGAACTGGTGGCCGATCCCCGCATCCGCGAAGCTTATCTGGGGGTCTGACATGTCCGTCCTGACGATCCGCCGCGAGGGCGACATCGCCATCGCCACGCTCGACAATCCGCCCGTGAACGCGCTCTCGCTGGAGGTCCGGCAGGCCCTCTGGGACGCGGTGGAGGAGCTGGACGCAGATCCGGGCGTGCGCGCCGTCATTCTTGCCTGCGCCGGGCGCACCTTCATCGCCGGTGCCGACGTAAAGGAATTCGGCAAGCCTCCCGAGCCGCCGCATCTGCCGGATCTGGTGGCTCGCATCGAAGCGTCCGAGACGCCCTGGATCGCCGCGATCCACGGCTCAGCGCTCGGCGGCGGTCTCGAGATCGCGATGGGCTGCCGGTTCCGGATCGCCCATGAGAGCGCCAAAGTCGGCCTGCCGGAAGTCAATCTCGGCATCATCCCGGGGGCGTCCGGCACGGTCCGCACGCCGCGGCTGATGGGGGCGAAAGCCGCGGTCGAGCTGGTGACGTCCGGGCGTCCCATCTCCGCTGCGAAGGCCGAGAAGGCGGGGCTCGTCGATGCCGTCGTCGCCGGCGATCTCGAGGAGGAGGCGCTGGTCTTCGCCCGGAGCGCGCTGGAGCGCCCGCTTCCGCCGCGTACGTCGGAGCGACAGGTCGAGCCGCAGCCGGACAGCTTCTGGCAGGATGCAGCCAAGACGGCGTCGAAGGCCGGTCACCAGGCGCCGGTGCGTGCGGTGGACTGCCTGCGCCGCGCCACGGAAGCTTCCTTCGACGAGGCGATGGCGCATGAGCGGGAGACGTTCCTGGAGCTTCGCTCCGCCCCCGAAGCCGCCGCACTCCGCCATGTCTTCTTCGCCGAACGTGCCGCGCCCCGGCCCGCGCATCTCAAGGGCGTCGAGCCCAGTGACATCGCCTCGGCAGGTGTCGTCGGCGGCGGCACCATGGGGGCCGGCATCGCCACCGCCCTCGGCCTCGCCGGTCTGCCGGTCACGGTCATGGAGACGAGCGATGAGGGCGCCGAGCGCGCGAAAACCCGTATCCTCGGCAATTTCGACGGCGCCCTGAAGCGCGGCAAGATCGACGCTGCGGAGCGGGAGAGGCTCGGCGACGCGCTCAAGGTCACAACCGATGTGTCGGACCTTTCGAGCTGCGATCTGGTGGTCGAGGCGGTGTTCGAGGACCTCGAGGTGAAGCGGGATGTCTTCGCCCGCCTCGCGGCGGCGTGCGGTGATAGGACCATCCTTGCCACGAACACCTCCTATCTCGACCCCCGGGAGATCTTCGCCGGGCTGGAGGGGCAGGGGCGTTGCATCGGACTGCACTTCTTCAGCCCCGCCCACGTCATGAAGCTGGTGGAGATCGTGCCCCTGCCGGGGACGACGCCGGAAACGGAAGCCGCGGCCTTCAAGCTCTGCGCGCGCCTCGGCAAGATGCCGGTGCGGGCGGGGATCTGCGACGGTTTCATCGGCAATCGCATCCTCAAGCGGTACCGCGCCGAGGCGGAGGCGCTGGTGGAGCAGGGCGTCCCCATCGCCGAGGTGGACGCCGCGATGCGCGGCTTCGGCATGAAGATGGGGCCATTCGAAGCGCAGGACCTCGGCGGTCTCGACATCGCCGCCGCCCAGAGAAACGCCGCGCGCGAGGCGGGCGAGGATGTACCCGAGACGCTCGGTGACCTCCTCGTCGCAGCGGGCCGCAAGGGTCAGAAGAGCCGCGGCGGCTGGTACGATTACGCCGAGGGGGACCGCACGCCGCAGCCTTCGGGCAAGGTGTCCGAGCTTCTGTCGTCCCGCGTCCGGGGCACGTCTGATCTTCCCCGCGAGGACATCGCCGCGCGTCTCGTGGACGCGATGGCCCGCGAGGGGGAGGCGATCCTCTCCGAAGGCATCGCTTCCCGCTCCGCGGACATCGACCTCGTCGAGATCCACGGCTACGGCTTCCCCCGCCGCACGGGCGGACCGATGCATCATTCGGGTCGAAGCTAGGGATGAGCTGACCTCGAGGGGCGGGGGCTGCCGGAATGTTCGGTATGCGCAGCCCCCGCCTCCGGGACGACTCCGAGAAGGCGCGTGCCGAATGTCCGGGCAAGTCCTCCGTCCCGATGAAGGAACGGGACGGACCGTCCCGCCCCCGAGCCTGCGCATGGACAACCGATCCTCTCGCCCTTCGCGGCCTTCGCCGGTAGAGACGGCGGGTGATACCCGGACGGCGAGGGACGCGCGGTGGACCATCTCTACATCCTGCTCGTGGCGGCGCTGATCGTCGGGGCCTCCAAAGGGGGGCTGGCCTCGGCGGGGGCGATCGCGGTGCCGCTGTGTTCGCTTGTGATGAACCCGGTGGTGGCGGCGGCGGTCTTGCTCCCGGTCTTCCTCGTGACCGACTGGATCGGCGTCTTTCTCTACCGCCGGGATTTCAGCGCGCGGAACCTTGCCATCCTGATCCCGGCGATGTTCGCGGGGGTTCTTCTGGCCACCGTGATCACGCCCTACACGCCGGAACCGCTCCTGCTCATCATCACCGGCCTGATCGGTCTTTGGTATGTCGGGCGCAAATGGCTGGCGCGGGGCCCGGAGGGGCCGGTTGCCGCGGCACGGGTGGCGCCAGGTCTTTTCTGGGGGGTGCTGACCGGCGTGACCTCCTTCATCACCCATTCGGGCGCGCCCCCGGCGCAGGCCTTTCTCCTGCCGCAGCGCCTGCCGAAACTCCAGTTCGCCGGAACCATCGCCATCGCCTTCGCGGCCGGCAATCTGGCCAAGCTGCCGGGATACTGGGCCCTGGGCGCGCTCGACGGGCTGGACTGGACGCTGACGGCGATTCTCGCCGCGACGGGGATCGTCGGGACCATCCTTGGCCGCAGGCTCGTGGAGGTGCTGCCGGATGCGCTCTACCTGCGCGTCATCGAGGTCCTGCTTTTCGGCCTCTCCATCGTTCTGATCACGAAGGGTGCGCTTGGCGTTCTCTGAGACGTCCGGGCGCGCGGGCAGAGCCGGGGACTATCCCTTGCGCGGCGGGCGCGCTAGGACGGACGGACCCTTCGAGACGGCCGCCCCATGACGCCCCCCAAATCCTTCGCCCCCTTCAGGACGCCCGGATATTCAGGTTACTGGCTGACCGGTCTCGCGGCGAATTTCGGCTGGCACATTCAGCTCGTCGGGGCCTCCTGGGCGATGACGACGCTGGGCGGGACGCCTCAGCTCGTCGCGCTGGTGCAGACCTCCGTCGCGCTGCCGATCATGCTCTTCTCGCTGCCCTCGGGCGCCATCGCCGATGCGCTGGGGCGGCGGACGACGGTGATCTGGGCGCAGGCCTTCACCCTCGTCGTGTCCACCATCCTCGCGGTGCTGGCCTTCATGGGCATGCTGACGCCGTGGCTCCTGCTCGTCTTCACCTTCCTCATCGGCTCCGGGAAGGCCCTGAACAACCCGGGCTGGCAGACCCGCGTTTCGGAGATCGTGGCAAAGGATACGCTGCCGCAGGCGATCGCGCTCAACTCCGTCGGCTTCAACATCACCCGCAGCGTCGGTCCGGCCATCGGCGGCGTGATCGTGGCGACGGTGGGGGCCTTCGCGGCCTTCTTCGTCAACGCGATATCGAATCTCGGCGTGCTCCTCGTGGCCTTGCGCTGGGAGAAGATGAACGCGGCGGACCGATTGCCGCCGGAACCGGTCGGAAGTGCGATGGTCGCGGGCCTGCGCTATGTCATCATGTCCCCCGGCATCCTGCTGGTGATGCTGCGCGGCACGGTGTTCAACTTCGCCGCCATCTCCGTCATGGCGCTCCTGCCGCTCGTTGCGAGGGACCTTCTGGACGGGGGCCCCCAGGTCTACGGCATTCTTCTCGGGGCCTTCGGTGTCGGGGCTATCGTGAGCGCCTTCGCGGCGAGCGGGCTGCGCGCGAAGATGTCCCTCGAAGCGGTCGTGCGGGCCGGGTTCGCGGTCTTCGCGGTGGCGGCGGCGCTCATGGCCGTCAGCCGCTCCATGCCGCTGACCCTGTTTGCCTCGGCGCTCGCGGGGTCGAGTTGGCTGGTCACGATGTCGACCTTCAACACCACCGTCCAGCTCTCCGCCCCGCGCTGGGTGCTGAGCCGGTGCCAGTCCATCTACATGACCGTGGCGTTCGGCGGGAATGCGTTCGGCAGTCTCTTCTGGGGCTACGTCGCCGGCGATCTCGGCGTTGCCGCGGCGCTCTATGTCTCGGCTGCGGTGCTCATCGTCGGCATCGGGGTCGGCTTCGTCTTCGCGCTGCGGGAACTCGACACCTACGGGCTCGATCCGCACAGGCCGTGGACGCCGCCGCAGATCTCCCTCGACATGCTGCCCAAGAGCGGCCCGGTGATCACCACGATCCGCTACCGGATCCGCGAGCAGGACGTGCCGCGGTTCCTCGGGCTCATGGCCGAACGCCGCCGCCACCGGTTCCGGGACGGTGCCCGCCGCTGGGTCCTGTCGCGGGACATGCAGGACCCGGAGGTCTGGGTGGAGCGCTACAAGACAGCGACCTGGATCGAGACCCAGCGACACAACCAGCGCCGCACCGTGGCCGGCGCCCGCGTGGCCGAGGAGCTTCGCGAGCTGCATCGGGAAGGCGGTCGCCCCGAGGTGCACTACGAGCTGGCCCGCCAGCCCGTGGTGCCGGGCGATCACGCTCCCATCGGTCACGTGGACCATTGAGGAAGGTACGACGATGAAACCGACGACGGTATTGCGGGACCTCCTGGCCCGGCGCGAGGCCGCGATCCTGCCCGGCGCTCCAAACGCCATGTTCGCCCGCGTGATCGAGCGGCAGGGCTTCGGCGCGATCTACGTCACCGGCGCGGGGATCGCGAACATGCATCTGGGCGCGCCCGACATCGGTCTGACAACGGTGACGGAGGTGGCGGATATCGTCGCACGGATCGCCGACGCCACGGAAATGCCGCTCCTGGTGGATGCCGATACCGGCTTCGGCAACGCGCTGAACACCGTGCGCACGGTGCGCCTTCTGGAGCGGGCCGGGGCGGCGGGACTGCAACTCGAAGATCAGGTCTTCCCCAAGCGCTGCGGCCACTTCGCCGGCAAGGACGTGATCCCCGAGGCCGACATGGTCGCCAAGATCCGCGCCGCCGTCGATGCACGCAAAGACGGGGATCTGCAGATCGTCGCGCGCACCGATGCGCGGGCGATTCACGGGCTGGACGCGGCCCTCGACCGCGCGCGCGCCTACATCGAGGCGGGAGCGGATGTCACTTTCGTCGAGGCGCCGACCTCGGAGGAGGAGATGGCCCGGATCGCCGCGGAGCTGCTCGTGCCGCAGATCGCGAACATCGTGCATGGCGGCAAGACGCCGGAGGTCGGGCGCGAACGGCTCGCCGAGATGGGATTCGGCGGTGTGCTCTATGCCAACGCGATCCTGCAGGCCTCCATCCGCGCGGCCTCCGATGTGGCGAGGAGCCTCGCAGATCATGGCGATCTGTCCGGCGTATCGGGTCGGCTTGCCGGCTTCGAGGAGCGGCAGGATGTGGTGGACAAGGGCCGCTGGGACGATCTCGAGGCGCGCTACAGGGTGACGGACGGGGAGAGCGACAATGACGCGTGAGACCATCGCGGGCGGCTTCGCCCGGCGCATCGCGGACATCCGCTTCGAGGCGCTTCCCGAGCTGGTTCGCACCCGCGCGGTGATCGGCGTCGCCGACACGCTGGCCGTCGCGCTTGCGGGAGCATCGGAGGACTGCGTCCGCATACTGCGCGAGACGCCGGGGATCTGCGAGGCGGCAGGGCCGGCCTCCGTGATCGGCGCGGATGCGCGCGTTTCGATGCTGGATGCGGCGCTGGTGAACGGCACCGCGTCCCACGCGCTCGATTTCGACGATTTCTCCAGCGTGTTCGGCGGCCATCAATCCGCGCCCCTCGTCGCGCCGCTCCTTGCCCTGGCCGAGGCGAGAGCCGCGCGGGGCAGGGACGTCATCGCCGCCTACGCCGCGGGGGTGGAGACCGAGATCCGCCTCGCCCGAGCCGTCCACTGGCACCACTACGACAAGGGCTGGCACCCGACCGCGACGCTCGGCACCATCGGCGCGGCAGCCGCGTCGGCGCATCTCCTCGGTCTCACCGAGCCGCAGATCGCCACGGCCCTGTCCATCGCCGCATCCGATAGCGCCGGGCTCAAGGCCAATTTCGGGTCGATGACGAAACCGCTCCATATCGGTCGCTCCTGCCGGGCGGGCCTTCTCGCCGCGCTTCTCGCCGAGCGGGGCTATACCGCCGGCGCGCGCGCCTTCGAGCACGACCAGGGCTTCTTCGAGGTGTTCAATGGGGCGGGCAATTACGACGCCGAGAAGCTCTTCGAGGGGTGGGGCGCGCCCTGGGAGCTCGAGGATGACGGGCTGTCGCTCAAGCTCTGGCCCTGCTGCGGGAGCGCACATGCCGCCATCGGCGCAGGCCTCGACCTGCGGCAGGCTCACGGGATCGAGGCGGAGAAGATCGCCCGGATCGAGATCCTGCCTCATCCCCGCCGCCTCGCGCATACCGACACGCCCCGGCCGCAGACGCCGCTCGAGGCGAAGTTCTCCGTCCAGTACTGCACCGCCCGCGCGCTGGCGGACGGGGACGTCACTCTCGCCCATTTCGATGCGGCCGCCATTGCCGATCCCCGGATAGCCGCGCTTCTGGAGAAGACGTCCGCGCGCCCGCATCCGCAGATGGGCGACGGCCCGGACGGACAATGGTCGGCGGAGGTGATCGTGGAGATGGCGGGTGGCGCCCGCCACGCGGCCCGGATCGACGACATCACGCGAGATCCCCGTGTGATGCCTGACCGTGCAGAGGACGTGCGGACGAAGTTCATGGCCTGCGCGACGCGGGCCCTGCCGGCCGCCCGCGCCGAGGAGCTCTTCGAGCGGCTCTGCGTGCTGGAAGTCGAGAGCGACTTCGGTGGGCTGGGCGCGCTCTTTTCGGGGGCGCCGGCCGAGGCCTGAGCGGCGGACCGGCCCTGCACCGCACTCCCAGCGCTCCCCATTCGCCCGGCACACGAGCCCCCTCCGCGACCCTCCGCGACCCTTGCCGCGGAGCCGTCCGCGCGTTACCTAAGCTCTCGCGGGCCGCTCGGACGGACCCGCGCAGCGGCCGGGCCCCTCTGGCGGAAGTGGCGGTGCTTCCGTGATGTCGGCGCTGCCCCTTGTTCCAGCCGCCTGGACAGATCTTCACATGGACGACCGACAGACCCGCGCCGCCGGCGCGCCGGGCGATGCCCGTTCGACTTCCATCTTCCATTATTTCAAGTGGGCCTTCGTGGTCACGGCCGTAGGCCTCGGCCTCGGGCTCTGGCTCGGATGGGAGAGCACGGGAACGCTGCCCGGCACCCTCTCGATCTTCTTCATCGTCGCGGTTTTGGCTGTCCTCGAGATCAGCCTTTCCTTCGACAATGCCATCGTGAACGCCAACAAGCTCAAGACGATGACGCCGAAGTGGCAACGCCGCTTCCTGACCTGGGGCATCCTGATCGCGGTTTTCGGCATGCGGGTGATCTTTCCGCTGCTGATCGTCGTGGTCGCCGCCAATATCGGCCCGCTCGCCGCGCTGACGCTCGCCGCGACCGAGCCGGCCGCCTATGCCGAAATCATGCACGAGGCACATATTCCCATCGCGGCCTTCGGCGGCACCTTCCTGATGATGGTCGGCCTCAGCTTCTTCTTCGACGAAGAGAAGGACGTGCACTGGTTCGGCTGGCTGGAATCGCGCCTGTCGCGCATCGCGGCGATCCGGAGCGTGGAGATCACCCTCGTCATCGCGCTCATGCTGATTTTCTCCCGCCTTCAGGGGGAGGGGATGCGGGACGTGTTCCTGGCCTCGGCGATCTGGGGGCTCGCGACCTTCCTCGTCGTCGAACTCGTGGGCGCCGCGCTCGACGCCTCTCAGCAAACGGGGCGCGCCGCGGCATCGGGGGGCTTGGGCGCGTTCCTCTATCTCGAGGTGCTGGACGCCTCCTTCTCCTTCGACGGCGTGATCGGCGCCTTCGCGCTGTCGCAGAACCTCTTCGTCATTGCCATCGGCCTCGGCATCGGCGCGATGTATGTCCGCTCGATGACCATCATGCTTGTCGAGAAGGGTACGCTCAGCGAGTACCGCTACCTCGAACACGGCGCCTTCTACGCGATCACGGCGTTGTCGGTGGTGATGTACGCCCAGTCGCTCGTCCATATCCCGGAGGTGATCACGGGCCTCGGCGGTGCCGTCCTGATCGGGGTGGCATGGTGGTCTTCCGTGCGGGTGCTGAAGCGGGAGGGGGCGGCTCAGCCCGCCTGATCGGGACGAGGCGTCTCGACATCCGCGGCGGGATCGGGCCAGATCGGCAGAGTTGCGCGCGGCCTGTTTCCGCGCCACCGGACCGAGGGGAATGACCGATGAGCGACGCTTCTATGACCGACGAGGACCTGCGCCGGGCCTATGCCCCGACCGGGCGGCTGCGCGTGGCGCTGAACCACGGCAACGCGGTTCTCGTGTCCCGCGACGAGAGCGGCACGGCGCACGGCATCAGCGTCGATCTGGCCCGCGCGCTGGCGGACCGTCTGGGGCTTCAGGCGGTCTTCCTCGACCATGAGCGCGCCGTCGAGGTCTCTTCCACGGCGGAAGATGATCGCTGGGACGTCTGCTTTCTCGCCGTCGATCCCGACCGCGCGAAGACGATCCACTTCACGCATCCCTATATCCGTATCGAAGGCTGCTACCTCGCCGGCACGGAAACGGAGGTCGCGGACTCGAAGGCGCTCATCGCCGAGGGCCTGAAGGTCGGGACCGTGAAGGGAAGTGCCTACACGCTGCATCTGAAGCGGCAGCAGGGGGCCGAGAACCTTGTGGAGTACGATAACCTCGAAACGGCGCTCGTCGCGCTCGACGAGGGACAGGTCGCCGCCATCGCCGGCATCAGGGAGGCGATGGAGACGAGAAGCGAGACCCGCCCGGGGACCCGCGTGCTCCAGCCACCCTTCATGGAGATCCGGCAGGCCATGGGTCTGCCGGCGGGCCGCCCCGACGCCGCCGCACATCTCGACGCCTTCGTGGCCGAGATGGCGAGGTCCGGCCGCGTGGGCGAGATCCTGGAGCGCCACGGCGTTTCGAAGGACTGCGCGATCGTGCCCTGAAGCGCCCCGAGGCGCCCTTCCGGCAAGACGGACCGCCCGCGCCCTCGAAACCACCTCTCGACACCGCCGCGCCCGCCCTCCTGCGGGGCCGTGCCGAGCAGACCCAACCGCCCGCTCACCGAAAAGCCGTGAGACATCCCCCTTGGAGCGCTGATACAGGGTGCAAGGCGGAGCCGACCCTCATGCCAACGGCCATCCGGATCGCAGACCGCACGGAAAGCCGGCCGCTGAGGCCGCGCAGCGAAGGTCCGCTTCGAGACCACACTGCCTGTTCCTCATGATGCATTCTGCCACGCGTACGGCGCCTGGGGAAATTTAGATAACCTTAAGGATTTCCGCATTTCATACCCCTACGGAAGGGCGTCATGAAAGGAAGAAAATGTTGTATCATTGGCTTTACATCTCAACAGCGAAAGTTCTGCCGCGCTCCCCGGAGGACGTGATGATCTACCTTCATGCTCGCAATCGGAACGCCGATCTTGAGATCACCGGCTATTTGCACCGGGAAAACGGATATTACACCCAGTATGTCGAAGGCCCTAAGAACGCTTTGGATCAACTGAAACTTCTCATTAACAAAGACTGGCGCCACGAAAATATTCGCTCGTTGAGCGAGGGCCATACCCCGGTCCGGCGCTTCTCGGGATGGGATATGGCGTTCACTGACGAAGAGATTTCGTCCTTCCGCGCCGTCCAAACAAGGTTTGGCTACGAGCCGGATATCAGTAAGGCTCCGGTACAAGAGATCCTGCACTTTATGGATCAGGCAGTTCTTAGCGGAGACGCCCAATCAGTAGCCGACGTGGCCTGAGCGAATTCTCCTCGCACCTGCCTTGCGAATGACAAGAGAGCCAGCAGGGCCGACAGCCGCGTCCATCGCCGCATCGGGATGGTGGGGGCGCCTGCGAAAGGATCGGGAGACTGCGTCGCGGCAGGGCATGGATGCGCTGTATCCGGCGGATCGGACATGCCGCGACGTGTCTTGCCCGCTTTCCCGTTTCGTGGAAGTGGCAGAGCCATTCTGAAGCGGGACAAATCCATGGAAGACGTGAAGATAGTCAGGCTCGGCGCAAAAGACCTGCCTCTGTTCAAGGCGATCCGCCTGGAATCCCTGCGTTGCTCTCCCTCGTCTTTCGCCAACACGGAAGCGGACTGGTTGCGGCTTCCGGACCCGGAATGGCTCAACCGGTTGAAGACCCCTGTCTATGCCGCGTTGAAAGGCGACGAGCCGGTGGGGATCATGGGGCTGTTGCTCCAGACCGGTGAAAAGAGGGCACATCGTGCAACGCTCGTCATGGTCTACCTGCGCGAAAGCGAGCGCGGAGCCGGACTTGCGGACAGGCTGCTGAGCGCGGTGACAGCCTTCGCCGTGGGAAGCGGTGTTCGACAGCTCGAGCTGACCGTCAACGATGACAATGTCGCTGCTATTCGCTTCTACGAGCGCCATGGGTTCGAGCAAGCGGGCAGGGTTCCCCGTGCGCTGATCGAGGGCGGCCGGGACGTCGACGAATTGTTCATGGTTCGAAGATTGTCGTAGCTGACCGGCAGGCGAGCGTGGATCCGGTCCGGCGCGTTCGGGGTCAGGGCAGGCGGAGAGCCAGTTTCTCCGCCGTGGCCCGGTCGAAGGGCCCGATATGGCGGGTGTTCAGCCGGTCGTAGTCCTTCCAGTTCGTCGTGACGGCCCGGCAATGCCAGTAACCGCCATCCGGCACTGTCAGCCAGCGGGCGGGAAGGGGCATCTCCGGCCCATGCACCTCCCAGCCGCGGCGGGAGAGGACGGCGCCGGGACGCGCGCACCATTTGGGCGGGCAGGCGGGGTCGCCCTTGCGCAGGTGCGTGTGGTCCGCGTGACGCAGTGGCGCCGCCGCGCCATCGGGCGGCATCCGCCAGCGCCCCTCCACCATCGCCCAACCGGTGCGGGCCGCGGCGGCATGGTCGAAGATGCTCTTTCCTTCGGTCCAGACCAGCTCGTCGAGATCCGCGGACAGGACGGCGCGGGCGCGGGCGAGAAAGCGGATCCGGGCGAGGTTCAGCATCGCGGGTTGCAGGAACTTAGCCCCGCCCCCGCCGCGTCTGGCCCGAACCGGTCCGTAGGGCTGCGGTGCGAGCAGAACCGCTCCGGCCTTCAGCCCCGCGCGCTCCATCGTGTCGAGAATGGCCTCGGGGGGGTAGTCGTCCGAGCCGTTGTCGATCACCAGCATCGCCTCCAGCCCCTGTTCGGCGACGTGAAATCGGGCCCAGTCCGCGATCCATTCCAGACGGTTGTTGCGTGAGATGTGGACGGAGGCGTCGAGCCCCTCGAAGGCATCCGTCTGAAGGGGGCCGACGGCGCAGTCCGCATGCCAGCCTTCGTGCGACACCGAAAGGCGCCGGCCCGTCTGCCCAAGCCGTGCGATATCGTAGCGACGGTGTCTCTGAATACCCTTGAGGCGAACCGGGGTTCCGTCGAGTTCGAGGGTCTTCAGCAGGGGCGAGAGGTTGAGCAGTTTCGGGCAGATGAGCCATGTCTCGCGACCGACCGTCAACGCATCGTACCAGAGCGTTTCCCGATCATAGGCCGCGGCGAAGCCCTCCCCTTGCGCCGCCGGCGCCACGGCATCCCGTCGTGCGAGGCCGCTGCCGGCAAGGGACAGGGCGTTCAGGCGATGGAGGGAGAAGGCGGCACCGGTCATGCGGCCTCCCATAGACGAGGCGGCGGCCGGCCGGAAGGGAGAGAGGGAGGGGAGGGCCGATCGCATGGTCCGCGGCTGGCCGCCTTTGACTGATACGCGGAAGGCGCCCTCCCGAAGGGGAGGCTCTTTGCGCGGCGTTCCAGGCGCAGACGCGGCGCACAAGCGGATCCGAGTGCCGGTCGCCTTCCGGGCGTAGACGCCACCCCGACCTGCGCGGCATTCGCCCGGGACGCCGGCGATCCACCGCCGCGTGAGACGGCCGCTGCCGGTCGATCCCTTGCGCTCGGGCGGTGAAAGTCCACGTTTGGGGGAAGGGGGCACAGGCCCCGGCCAGCATCCAAAGGGGAGCCCCGACATGCCGAAGACGGTCCTTCTGACCGGAATAACCGGATTTATCGCCAAGCATGTCGCGAAGGAGCTGTTGATGGCCGGTCATACCGTGCGCGGCTCCCTGCGCAGTCCGAACCGGGCCGAGGAAGTTCGAGAGGCGCTGCGTCCCGTGCTCGACGATCCAGACGCCCTGGACAGGTTGTCCTTCGTCGAACTCGATCTGACCCGCGATGATGGCTGGGCTGCCGCGATGGAAGGGGTCGACGCGCTGATCCACACTGCATCCCCCTTCCCGATGAGCCAGCCGGGTGATCCCGAGGAGCTGATACGTCCGGCGGTAGATGGTGCGATGCGGGCCCTGTCGGCGGCGCATGCGGCGGGCGTGGAACGGGTCGTGATGACCTCCTCCAGCGTCGCGATCATGTATTGCGGCAAGGATTCGGGCAGCACCCTGGGGGAGGGGGACTGGACCGATCCGGAGCACCCGACCGCCAATGCCTACGCCAAGTCGAAGACGCTTGCGGAGCGCGCCGCCTGGGATTTCGTCGGCAAGACGCCGGGGATGAAGCTGACGACGGTCAATCCGGGCCTCGTCGCCGGCATCCCGCTCGACGACCATTACGGCACCTCCCTGCGCCTCGTGGAACGGTTCCTCAGCGGGAAAGACCCGATGGTCCCCGATGTCGGAATGCCCGTCGTGGACGTGGAGGATGTCGCGCGGCTCCATGTCCGGGCGCTGGACTATGACAGCTCCATCGGACACCGCCTGATCGCCTCGTCCCGCTGGCTGTCTCTCATCGACATCGCCCAGCATCTCGCCAGCCTTTTCCCCGAGCGCGGCATTCCGAAGCGCCGTGCGCCCACTTTCGCCCTGCGGATCATGGGGATCTTCGACCCCACCGTTCGGCAGATCGTGCCGACCGTGGGGTATCACTACAAGGTCGATACGAGTGCGGCGAACGCGGTGCTGGGGCGGGAGTTCGTACCCGCCAAGGCCGCCATCGAGAAAAGCGCACGCTATCTCACGGAGCGGCCGGCCTAGGGCCTTCCGGCGGCACCGACCCGCCTGCGCCGCGGACGAACGCGGAGTTCCCGGAGGGGACCTTGACGCAGTCGAACCCGGGCACGGGCGACGAGAGGGTGTTTCTGGGCGGACTAGAGTCGCGAGAGCGCCGCGATCAAACGCGCCCGGGCCGGAGGCAGCGGGCGCTCGCCGAGGGACGGGCGGAGGCGGGTTTCGAGGAAATGGCCGGTGGTCCTCAGGCCTTCCAGGATTTCTGACGTATCCCGCGGCGGCTCCCCCATCAGGGCGGGCGGCAGCGGGAGCAGACGGTCCGCCCATTCGCCCGCGCCCATGCGGCTGACGGCTCGGCCGGTGCGCGGGCTGACATAGGAGAGGTCGTTGGCGTTGCCGCCGGCGGCGCAGGTCGAGAAATCGAGGCCGAAGCCCATTTCCTCCAGCAGCGCCAGCTCCCATCGCAAGTAGGCGTAGGGCCAGCTGGGGGAGGTTCCGAGCAGATCCAGCACCGTGATGGTCTGGGCGTAGAACCTCGGATATGCGGCGCGTTCGGGCAGGGCGAAGGCAGCGAGCGCGGTCACCGCACTCAGGCCCGCCAGGGCCGCCCTGTCGGACATCACGGCGGCGGAGCGGCTCTTCACCGGCTCGACGGTAAAGTTGCCCATGTGATCCTCGAGCCGTGCGCGCCATGTCACCGACAGCTGCGCGCCGGGCTGGAGGATCGGAGCCAGACGCCGGGAGCCACCGCCCCGGACAACGCCGACATGCCGGCCTCGGGAGGGGGTGAAGATCTCCGCGATGGCGTTGCCCTCGGCATGGCGCCGTATGCTCAGAAGCGCTCCCTCGTCCTGCCACTCGATCATGGAACCCGTCCGGTGAGGCGGCCGTCGTCAGTCGAGGCCGGGTGCGTCAAGCATATGCCGCCCGGCGCGATCCTCCACCTCGATCACCCAGATATCGGGGTCGAACCGCCGCTGCGAGGACAGGACGGCGTCCACGTCGGCCTCTGCCCCTTCCGCAATCACATCCCACGGTCGCGTGTTGTCCATCGCCGTGATGCGCTGGAAGGCTCGGGCGGTGCCGTCGAGCGGGTTCAGCTTGACGAGGATGGCGCCCGCTGTCGGGTCCCCCCGTGCGACGATGAAGGCGGGGATGACCTCGATACGGAGACGCGTGAGATAGGCGTCCACCCAAACATGCGTCGCGAGACGGGGGCTCATGCCGGGGCTCTGCGCAAACGGGCGAAACTGAACGAATTTCCTGCGAAAATTCGGTCCGATTCTTCGCTGAAGGATCGTTCATCGGAAGGGCTTCGCGGCAACACTATCGCCAAACCCTCAAAAGATGCCTCATCCATCGCCATCGCTGAAATCGAGGCCCATCTCGGAATAGCGCTCACGTTCGTTCAGCCAGTCCGGCCGGACCTTCACCTGCAGGAAAAGGTGGACGCGGCGACCGAGGAACTCTTCCAGTTCCGTTCGCGCGGCCAGGCCCACGGCCTTCGTCGTCTCGCCCTTGTGACCGAGCACGATGCCCTTGTGACCGTCCCGCATGACGTAGATCACCTGATCGATACGGGCGGAGCCATCCTTGCGCTCTTCCCAATTCTCGGTCTCCACCGTGAGCTGGTAGGGCAGTTCCTGGTGGAGGCGCAGGGTCAGCTTCTCCCGCGTGATCTCTGCCGCGATCATGCGCATCGGCAGATCGGCGATCTGGTCCTCGGGGTAAAGCCAGGGGCTCTCCGGCACTTCGGCGGCCAGCCAGTCGCGCAGGTCCTGCACGCCATGCCCTTTTTCTGCAGAAATCAGGAATGTCCTGGCGAAGGGATAGGCGTCGTTCAGTTTCTGAGTCAGCGCGAGCAGCGTTTCGGCCTTCACCCGATCGATCTTGTTGATGGCAAGGGCCACGGGGGCAGTGCCGCTCCGGTCGTTCAGGGATTCGACGATCGCGCGGACGCCCTCCGTCAGCCCGCGATGCGCCTCGACGAGCAGGACCACGACGTCGGCATCCGCGGCGCCGGACCAGGCCGCGGCGACCATCGCACGATCGAGCCTGCGACGGGGGCGGAAGAGGCCGGGCGTGTCGACGAAGACGATCTGGGAGGCGCCCTCCATCGCGATGCCGCGGATGCGGGCCCGGGTGGTCTGCACCTTGTGGGTGACGATGGAGACCTTGGCCCCCACCATGCGGTTCAGCAGCGTGGACTTGCCCGCATTCGGCTCGCCGATCAGGGCGACGAAGCCCGCCCGCGTTCCGGTCGTGGCGGTTTGTTCATCGCTCATCGGTGGTCTCCAGATTGTCCAGCAGGGCCTCGGCGGCGGCGCGTTCGGCCTGCCGCTTGGATCCGCCCTTCGCCTCTGCCCGCGCGCCGTTAGCGAGCTCGGCCGCGATTGTGAAGGTGCGGGCGTGGTCGGGGCCTTCCTGATCTATCAGGGTATAGTTCGGCAGGGGCAGCCGGCGGGCCTGGGCCCATTCCTGAAGGGCGGTCTTGGGATCGCGCGCCTCGGCCTCGACGGTCGACAGCCGCGGTGCCCAGAGCCGCTCGACGACGGCGCGGGCGGCGTCGAAACCGGCATCGAGATAGATCGCGCCGAGGACCGCCTCCATGCTGTCCCCGAGCGCCGAATCCCGGCGCTTGCCGCCCGTGATCCGCTCGCCCCGGCCGAGCCGCATCGCGTCCCCGAGGTCGAGGGACCGGGCGACGTCGGCGCAGGTCTCCTTGCGCACGAGCACGTTGTATCGCGGCGCGAGGATGCCCTCACCGGCCTCCGCGAAGGTGCGGTAGAGCATGTCGGCGATGGAGAGGTTCAGGACGCGGTCGCCGAGGAATTCCAGTCGCTGGTTGGAGGGCCTCTGATCGGTCGTCATCGAGGGATGCGTCACGGCAAGGACGAGCAGTTCGGGCTGGGCGAACTCATGCCCGAGCCGGCGCTCGAAGGCCTTCAGCTCCGTCGAGAGCTTCATACGATCTCCTCGAAGAAGCGATCGGCCCGCCACGTCCAGAAGAAGAAGAGCGAGCGCCCGGCGGCGGAGAAGATGACCCGGTCCGCCCGGCCGATCAGGTTCTCGGCCGGCACCATGCCGACACCGCGCGCGAGCTGGTCCACGCGGCTGTCGGTCGAGTTGTCCCGGTTGTCGCCCATGAAGAAATAGTGGCCCTCGGGCACGGTGTAGACCGGCGTGTTGTCGTTCGGGCCCATGCCGATGTTGAGGATCGAATGGGAGACGCCGTTCGGCAGCGTTTCGGTGAACTTTTCCTTGATGCAGGTGCCGCCCTGACCGACGGGGCCGTTGGCGCAGCGCGGGGTCAGGCGCTGGGGACCCTGCGGCGCCATCACCTCGTCGAACGTTCCGTCCGGTTCGGTCTGCACCTCTTCGCCGTTGAGGTAGAGGATGCCGTCCCGCATCTGGATCCGGTCGCCGGGAAGGCCGATCAGCCGCTTGATGAAGTCGGTCCCGTTCACCGGGTGACGGAAGACGACGACGTCGCCGCGTTCGGGCTCGGAGGAGACCCAGCGCCCGTCGATGAAGGTGCAGAGCGAGAAGGGACAGGAATACTGCGAATACCCGTAGGCGAACTTGTTGACGAACAGGAAATCCCCGATCAGCAGGGTGTCCTTCATCGAGCCCGAGGGAATCCAGAAGGGCTGGAACAGCAGCGTCCTGAAGACTCCCGCGATCAGCAGGGCATAGACGACCGTCTTGACGGTTTCCCACAGGCCGTCCTTGACCTCTGCCTTGCTCGTCATGACGCGTCGCCCCTGCCTTTGGAAATTGCGCCCCGGCGCGGCCGGGGTTTCGCGTCTCTTGGTCCGCAGGGGCTGGGCTGTCAAGCGCGGCCCGGGCGTGCGTGAAGACGGCCGGCCGCGTGGGTCACGTCGGTCGCGGGCGCGCCTCGATGACCACGAAGGCCTGCGCCCAGGGGTGATCGTCGGTCAGGGTGACATGAACGATGGCCTCGTGCCCCTCGGGCGTCATGCCGGCAAGGCGCTCGGCGGCCCAGCCGGTGAGATGCATGACAGGCTGTCCGGTGGACAGGTTGGAGACGGACATGTCCTTCCAGGCGATCCCCATGCGAAGGCCGGTGCCGAGCGCTTTCGAGCAGGCTTCCTTGGCAGCCCAGCGTTTGGCGTAGGTGCCGGCCGTGTCCCGCCGACGCTCCGCCTTGCGCTGTTCGGTCTCGGTGAAGACACGGTTGCGGAACCGGTCGCCGAAGCGCTCCAGCGTCGCCGCGATGCGGTCGATATTCGCAAGATCGGTGCCGATTCCCAGGATCATGGCCTGCGTCCTAGGGGCGCATCCGCCGGTCGTCCAGTGCGCCGCTATCCGGGTGGCGTGGTCTCGAGGGGGCGGGACTCTCCGCGCGTATCCGGTGGCGGGTCGACCGCCGCGCAGAGAGGAGGTTCGAAGCCGTTCTTTGTCTCTTGCAGGTGGCGCATCCCCGGGAGGGGCGTACGCATGACGAAGGCCGCCGTGATATCGGAGACGGGCACGGGAGCTGGCTTCGTATCGTTCCCTCGCCGATGGATCGACCTTCGCGGTCCGGCGAGGGCACGGGGGGGCCGGTTTGCCGGTGCGACGAAACGGCGCCTGAAGCGTCGGGCGCAAATTGCCGGCTTCGGTCCTTTCCCGTGTGGCGGGACCTGGCATTGCCCGCCACGCTAAAGGAATGCGCCGCGGCCCGTCAGATCGGGCGGCCGAGCACCAGGACCCAGACGGGCATCCCGTCCTCCGACACGGCGACGGCGACGCCGGCCTCCATCATGCGGTCGTCCAGCATGGCCTGCCGATGGGACCGCGAGCGCATCCAGGCGGCGGCAACCTGTTCGGGGGTCTCGTAACTCCAGGCGAGGTTCTCGCCGGCAAGCGTATAGCGGTATCCCGTCTGCCGGACGCGGGAGGACACGCCGGCGGCGCCCCGATGGATTGTCTTCCCGGTCCGGGCGACCCAGCAGGCCTGCTTCTGTGCAGCCTCGGCGAGGCGCGGGTCGTGGTTGAGCGGATCGGCACCGACGCGGGATCGCAACCCGTCGGCCAGATCCATCACGCGTGATGAAAGCGCGTTCGCTTCGGAGGGAATGATGCAGGCGCCAGCTTGGGTCGCGCCGAGGGAGAGGAAGATCGCGGCGCCGATGGCATTGAGTGCGCGAGGCATGGGAGGGTCCTTCGCAGTGGGGTTCTCTGTGTCCCACTTGAGGATGAGGTCGACTTCTTAAAAAAGAATGAGCGCAGCCGAGCGCTGACCCGAAGTCAACCTAAGATTGTGCTGAATCATGCCGAAGGGCCGGCAGGAATATGCCGCCTGAAATGCGCTAGCGAGGGCGTGCCATCACAATGACCCAATAAGGCCTTCCATTCGGCGCAACGGCGTAACCGAGCCCGTATTCCGTCAGGCTGCGGTTGAGCAGGTTCCGGCGGTGTCCGGACGATCGCATCCATGCTGTCAGCACCTCCTCCGGCGCGTCGTACCCTCGTGCGATGTTCTCGGCGGCGCCGGAATGGGCGTATCCGGCACCTTCGATGCGGTCCGTCATCTGCGAACGACCCGCGCCCCGGTGGGAGAGGGTGTCCGTCCGCGCCATCCAGCAGGCGTGCGACATCGCGGCGCGGGAGAGGCGCGGCTCGTGCACGAGGGCGGGCAGGCCCTGACGGGTGCGGATGGCCTGAAGCTCCGCAGTCACGGTCTCGATCAGCGCGTCGAACCTGGCCGGATAGGTGCAGGCGGATTGAGCATGGGCGACGGGGGAGAGCGTCAAGAGGAGCCCCACGAGGGCTGCGAGTACGGCATGGCGCATGGGACGAAGACCTCCGGGGTTTCCTGCCTCTTCGGGCAAGCCTAGTCA
The DNA here is from genome assembly GCF_031846565.1 of Tropicimonas omnivorans. Classification (NCBI taxonomy): domain Bacteria; kingdom Pseudomonadati; phylum Pseudomonadota; class Alphaproteobacteria; order Rhodobacterales; family Roseobacteraceae; genus Tropicimonas; species Tropicimonas omnivorans. The sequence goes on from NZ_JAVRHL010000002.1 coordinate 150,970, forward strand.
CCCCGGCCCCCTGCCGCTACCACCGGAGGGCCTGTCCGGCGCGGGCGGCATCCATCCGGCGGCGCATCTCGCCGATAGCCTCCTCGAGCCCCACGAAGATCGCCTCCCCAATGAGGAAGTGACCGATGTTGAGCTCCCGGATCTCGGGCAGCGCCGCGATGGGGGCGACCGTGTCGTAGGCGAGACCGTGACCTGCATGGACTTCGAGACCGAGGCCGTGGGCGAGGTCGGCCATGTCGGTTATCCGGGCCAGCTCGGCATCCCGATCCTCGAGGCGCCCCTCGGCGTGGGCATCGCAATACGCGCCGGTATGCAGCTCCACCACCTGCGCGCCGATCCGCGCAGCCGCCTCGATCTGCCGGCGGTCGGCCGCGATGAAGATCGACACGCGGGAGCCGGCATCGCGCAGGGGGGCGATGAAGTGGGCGAGGCGGTTCTCGTCCTGCGCCACCTCGAGCCCGCCCTCGGTCGTGCGTTCCTCGCGCTTCTCCGGCACGATGCAGACGGCATGGGGCCTGTGGCGAAGCGCGATGGCCTGCATCTCGTCCGTCGCGGCCATCTCGAGGTTGAGCGGTACGGTCAGCGCCGCCATCAGAGCATCGATGTCGGCGTCCGCGATGTGCCGCCGGTCCTCCCGCAGGTGCGCCGTGATCCCGTCCGCCCCGGCTGCCTCGGCGAGTTTCGCGGCGCGGACAGGGTCGGGAACGCCGCCGCCGCGCGCGTTGCGCACCGTGGCGACGTGATCGATGTTGACCCCGAGCCTCAGATTGTCGGTCGTCGCCATGATGTGTCCTTCCGTCTGCCGGGCCGCATGCCTGCCCGCGTTCCTAGACGAGCGGGCGGGAGGCGAAAAGGGATCACATCGGCCTCCGGCTCGCCCCGCAAGATTGCGCGGACGTGGGGGAGACGCTATGCCCACTTGGCCTGATTGACCAAGCGGGAGCTTCGCCAGACGCCATGCGCCAGACGTTTTCGACCATGATACGCCCGCTGTCCCGGGGCCTTTTCGCCGGCGTGCTCTTCGCCGGCCTCTCGGCCTGTTCGCCCACCAAGGACCTCGACGAGCCGCTCGAGCCTCTCGGGGACTTCGCCGTTGGCTACACGATCGTCGTGGCCGACAATGCGCAGAAGGTCGGCCCCTCGCGAACCGCGACGCCGGACGAGTGGGAAGCTTCGCTCAAGGAGGCGCTGGACCAGCGCTTCGGACGGTTCGAGGGCGACAAGCTCTACCACGTCGCGGCCAGTATCGACGGCTACGCCCTCGCCGTGCCCGGCATCCCGATCGTGCTGTCGCCGAAATCGGCGCTCGTCGTCTCGGTCAGCGTCTGGGACGATGCCGCGCAGGCCAAGCTCAACGCCGAGCCCAAGCAGATCGTCGCGCTGGAGCGCCTGTCGGGGGAGACCGTCGTCGGCTCCGGTCTCACGCAGTCGAAGGAAGAGCAGATGCGCAACCTGTCGCAGAACGCCGCGCGCCTGATCGAGCGGTGGATGCGGGAGAACGGGCAATGGTTCGGTGCCGAGCCGATCGCGCCCCTGACCACCGGTGACAGCTCGGACGACTGACGTCTCCAAGGGAGGCGGGGCGGCCCGGCTCGGGCGGGGCTTGGCCGGTCCACCCTTCTCCGCGCGCCCCTGCGCGCGCGGGATCCGTCGAACGCGCTTGATTTCCCCGTCCGGAGACTTTAACCCGCCTGCGGACCTGAACCCGGTGGGGCGTTGCCGCCCGCGATAATTGAGAAGGCGCCTTTGGATGGCTAAGCAGAAGTTCGAACGCAACAAGCCGCACGTGAACATTGGCACGATCGGTCACGTGGACCACGGCAAGACGACGCTGACGGCGGCGATCACGAAGTATTTCGGCGACTTCCGCGCGTACGACCAGATCGACGGCGCGCCGGAGGAGAAGGCGCGCGGGATCACGATCTCGACGGCGCACGTGGAATACGAGACCGAGGCGCGTCACTACGCGCACGTCGACTGCCCCGGCCACGCCGACTACGTGAAGAACATGATCACGGGCGCGGCGCAGATGGACGGCGCGATCCTGGTTGTGAACGCGGCCGACGGCCCGATGCCGCAGACGCGCGAGCACATCCTTCTGGCCCGCCAGGTCGGCGTTCCCGGCCTCGTGGTGTTCATGAACAAGGTCGACCAGGTGGACGACGAGGAGCTCCTCGAGCTCGTCGAGATGGAAGTTCGCGAGCTTCTGTCCTCCTACGACTTCCCGGGCGACGACATCCCGATCATCTCGGGCTCCGCGCTTGCCGCCATGAACGGCGACAACCCGGAGATCGGCGAGAACAAGGTGCGCGAGCTGATGGCCGCCGTGGATGACTACATCCCGACGCCCGAGCGCCCCGTGGACCAGCCGTTCCTGATGCCGATCGAGGACGTGTTCTCGATCTCCGGCCGCGGTACGGTCGTGACGGGCCGCGTCGAGCGTGGCGTGATCAACGTGGGCGATTCCATCGAGATCGTCGGCATCCGCGACACCAGGACGACGACCTGCACGGGCGTCGAGATGTTCCGCAAGCTGCTGGATCGCGGCGAGGCGGGCGACAACATCGGCGCGCTGCTGCGCGGCATCGACCGTGAAGGCGTTGAGCGCGGGCAGGTCCTGTGCAAGCCCGGCTCTGTGAAGCCGCACAAGAAGTTCGAGGCCGAGGCGTACATCCTGACCAAGGAAGAGGGTGGCCGTCACACGCCGTTCTTCGCCAACTACCGCCCGCAGTTCTACTTCCGCACGACGGACGTGACCGGGACGGTGACGCTGGCCGAAGGCACCGAGATGGTGATGCCCGGGGACAACGTGTCCTTCGAGGTCGAGCTTATCGCGCCGATCGCCATGGAAGAGAAGCTCCGCTTCGCCATCCGTGAAGGCGGCCGCACCGTCGGCGCCGGCGTCGTCTCCAAGATCATCGAGTGATCAAGAGGCGAGGGGCCTGAGGCTTCTCTACGAGATTTGGCGGCCGTCCCCTCGGGGGCGGCCGTTTTCCTTTGGCGGGGTTGCCTTTGCGGGGGCAGAAGCACAAATGTGGGACCCGCAAACGATGGAGGGTGACATGGAGTACCGCGCGATCTGATCCGCCCCGGCCCCGAAGACGGGCCGTCTTTTCAGGCCAACGCACGGAGTCCGTCCATGCCGACCCTTTCCGATCCGCGGGCCATGTACCCGCTGACCCTCGCCGGCGAACCGCACGAGGGGCTCGTCCACCTCGCCGCCGCCATCGACCATCCCAATATCGAGGTGGGCGATCATGCCTACGCCTCGAGCTTCGATCCGCCGGAGGACTGGGCCGCGCGGCTGGCACCCTACCTCTATCCCGGCGCGCCGGAGCGTCTCCGGATCGGCCGGTTCGTACAGGTCGGCCACGGGGCGACCTTCGTCACCGCCTCCGCCAATCATCCGATGGCCGGTCCCAGCACCTATCCCTTTGCGATCTTCGCGCCGGACACGATGGCGGCCTTCAAGGCGGAGCTTGGGGTCCTGCCGGATACCGAGATCGGCCCCGATTGCTGGATCGGCCACAACGCCATGATCATGCCCGGCGTCACCCTTGGGGCCGGCGTGATCGTCGGGGCAGGGTCCGTCGTCACGAAGGATGTCCCGCCCTACGCGATCGTCGCTGGCAATCCCGCCCGCGTGATCCGGATGCGGTATCCGCCGGACGAGGTTTCGCTGCTGATGAAGATCGCGTGGTGGGACCGCTCTTCAGAAGAGATCGCGGAGCTCATCCCCCACTTCGCGTCGGGAGATGTCGCCGGGCTGGCCCGCGCGGTCAATCTGTGAGGAGAGCCGAGGCGTGGGCGGGGGGTGATATCGAGGCGCCCCGCCCGGGCGCGCCCTCTATCCCGGCCGCTTGAACTGGAATGCGCGGCGCTTGCCGGGGTTGGCACGAAGTCCGTCGATGGTCTCCTGAAGGCGATCGGCCAGCCCCCAGTCCCTGGAGCGCTCCCGAGCCGTCTCCAGATCCGAGAGGAGCGCTTCGTCGCGCGCGGTCGCGGTGCGCCCCGCTTCGAGGATATCGCTCGTCACCGGTGCCGTGCAGAGAAAGACGAGCGTGTCGCGAGGGGCGTGGGCGATCGGGCGGAAACAGCTGGCCATGCGCTCCATCTGCGCCGGGACCCAGGGCTGGGACCAGTGCAGGTAATCCTGCTGGACGAGCAGGGAGCGGCCCGGGACGAGATGCGGCATGAACGCGGCGGACATCGCATCCATCGTCCCCGCAGCCTTGCTGGCATCCATCACGAGCATCTCGATGGGGCCGCCACTCCAGGTCATCTCGTCGATCTCGCCGCGATGATACGTGATGGCGGGGGCCCAAGGGCCGAGCAGCGACTGCGCGAGCGGCAGGATGTCCTCCCCTTCGAAGGGCGCAATGCCCTGCTTGTAGAGGATGGAGGATTTCACCTTCTCGTCAGCGGTGAAGCGGTCGTAGGCGTGGATCCCGCTCTCGAGCCCGGCGGCGCGGTGTCCCTCGGCGAGGCGGGCGGTGGAGCCCCCGGCGAAGGAGCCAAGATCAACGATCTCCCCCGCTCCCTCGCACCAGAAGGCGGCAAGCCAGTAATAGAGCTTCTGTTCCGCCTCGGAGAGCATCGTGGGCACGGCCCGCGCATCTCCGAGCGCCCGGCGTCCGAGGCCCTCCCAGGGGGCCTTCGCAAAGGCTGCCAGCAGCCGGTCCTCGTCATTTGTCGGGGATAACGTAGCGTCCATGGACATCGGGGTAGCAGGGACCCGCAGAGCGCGCCAGAGAATGCGACGAAAGCTGCTTGATTTCACCCGGTGGGTGCCGTAGGCCCACAGCCGGCCTAGGGGTATAGCTCAGTTGGTAGAGCATCGGTCTCCAAAACCGAGGGTCGTGGGTTCGAGTCCCTCTGCCCCTGCCAGTTTGCCGCGCACGCGCCGCGGCGCCGCGGGTTGAATTTCGCGGAGCAGGTCCGTACCTGCGGCACGACGCTCAACCTGCGCACCTGGGCGGCACGACGCTCAATCTGCGCAAACGGAGAGAAGACGGTCCATGGCCAATCCGCTGCAGTTCATCCAGCAGACCCGCAACGAGGTCGCCAAGGTCGTCTGGCCGACGCGGCGCGAAGTCGTGCTGACCACGATCATGGTTCTCATCATGGCCACCCTTGCGGCGATCTTCTTCTTTTTCATCGACATGGGAATCCGCACCGGACTGACGGCGGTTCTCTCCATTTTCGGCTGACATCTTTCGCGGGGGCCTTGAACCGGCCGCCGCATGGCGCTAGGGACCGCGAACCTCATTCGGCGGCTGGCGTGCATCGATTCGCGGAGCACGCCGCTTTGCGTTTGAGGAACTTGGTTAAGAAGACAGGGCAGGGTCATGGCGAAGCGGTGGTATTCGGTCAGCGTCCTCTCGAATTTCGAGAAGAAGATCGCCGAGCAGATCCGGACCGACGTGGCGACGGCCGGTCTCGAGGACGAGATCGACGAGGTGCTCGTTCCGACCGAGGAGGTGATCGAGGTGCGGCGCGGCAAGAAGGTGACCGCCGAGCGGCGCTTCATGCCCGGCTACGTGCTCGTCCACATGGAAATGACCGACCGCGGGTATCACCTGATCAGCTCGATCAACCGCGTGACGGGCTTTCTCGGGGCGCAGGGCAAGCCGATGCCGATGCGCGACGCCGAGGTGAACCAGATCCTGAACCGCGTCGAAGAGGGCGAGCAGCAACCGCGCTCCCTCATCAGCTACCAGATCGGCGAGCAGGTCAGCGTCACCGATGGGCCGTTCGAAGGCTTCGCCGGCAATGTCGAGGACGTGGACGACGACAACCAGCGCCTGAAGGTGATGGTGTCGATCTTCGGCCGCGCGACGCCGGTCGAACTGGAATTCACGCAGGTCGCGAAAGCGTCCTGACGTCGAGAGCCGTGGGAGGCGGAGCGGGCGCGCCCGCGAGGCCGGACCACGACAACGAAGAACGGGGCGCGGCGCGCCGTGGCCCCGGTTGGTAAGGAGAAATGGCATGGCCAAGAAACTGGCTGGCACCATGAAGCTGCAGATCCCCGCCGGCAAGGCGAACCCGTCGCCCCCCGTGGGCCCGGCGCTTGGTCAGCGCGGCATCAACATCATGGAATTCTGCAAGGCGTTCAACGCCAAGACGCAGGAGATGGAGCCCGGCTCGCCGTGCCCCACCGTGATCACCTACTACCAGGACAAGTCCTTCACGATGGACATCAAGACGCCCCCGGCGTCGTTCTATCTGAAGAAGGCCGCCGGCCTGAAGCCGCAGGGCAAGCGCAACCGTCCGCGGGGCGCCGAAGCTCCGGGTCGCGAGACCGTCGCGACGGTGACCACCGCGCAGGTGCGCGAGATCGCCGAAGCGAAGATGCGCGACCTGAGTGCGACCGATGTCGAGCAGGCGATGAAGATCATCCTCGGCTCCGCACGGTCGATGGGTATCGAGGTGAAAGGGTAAGTCATGGCAAAGATCGGTAAACGCACCCGCGCTGCCCGTGAGTCCGTGGCAGGCAAGGAGAACATCGCGGTCGAGGAAGCGGTTTCCATCGTGAAATCCAACGCCAGCGCGAAGTTCGACGAGACCATCGAGATCGCCGTCAATCTCGGCGTCGATCCCCGCCACGCCGACCAGATGGTCCGTGGCAAGGTCTCCCTCCCGAACGGGACCGGCAAGGAAGTCCGCGTCGCGGTCTTCGCCCGTGGCGACAAGGCCGAGCAGGCCACTGCCGCCGGAGCCGACATCGTCGGTGCAGAAGACCTGATGGAGAGCATCCAGGGCGGCAAGATCGATTTCGATCGCTGCATCGCCACGCCGGACATGATGCCCATCGTCGGTCGCCTCGGCAAGATTCTCGGCCCGCGCAACCTGATGCCGAACCCCAAGGTCGGAACGGTGACGCCGGACGTCGCCGCGGCCGTGGAAGCGGCCAAGGGCGGTGAGGTCCAGTTCAAGGTGGAGAAGGCCGGTGTCGTCCATGCCGGCATCGGCAAGGCGTCCTTCGACGAGGCCAAGCTGATCGAGAACGTGCGCGCCTTCGTGGACGCCGTCGCCAAGGCGAAGCCCGCCGGCGCGAAGGGCTCCTACATGCAGCGCGTGTCGCTGAGCTCCACCATGGGGCCGGGCGTGTCGGTCGATATCTCCTCCGCCCTCGCGGCGCCGGAGCAGGCCACGGCTGCCGAATGAGATTTCGCGCTCCCGTCCTTCGGGGCGGGGCGCGAATGGCGGGGCCCTTCTCATAGGGCTTCGTCCTGTCCGAGACGGAGGGTGGGGCCGAAAGGTCCGGTAATTCCTTCCCGAGACGGGGAAACCGAGACGAGATTTCCGTGCGGGCTTCTGCTCCTCGGGCGATCTGGGATCGGGACCCTGTGCGGACCCGAACGGTTCCTGAGCCCGCGAGGGCAAAGGGATCAAATTGAGCCGGGGGGCGTAAGTCCCTCACACTTGGAGTAAAACTGTGGATAGAGCCCAGAAAGAGAAAGTGGTCGAGGAACTCGGCCAGATCTTCGAAAGCTCTGGCGTCGTGGTGGTTTCCCACTACGAAGGTCTCACGGTCGCCGAGATGCAGGACCTCCGGGCGCGTGCGCGCGACGCCGGCGGCTCCGTGCGCGTTGCCAAGAACAGGCTTGCCAAGATCGCCCTCGAGGGGACGCCCGCTGCTTCCATTGCGGACTACCTGACGGGCATGACCGTGCTCACCTATTCCGAAGACCCCGTGGCAGCTGCCAAGGTGGTCGAGGACTTCGCCAAGACGAACAAGAAGTTCGAAGTCATTGGCGGTGCAATGGGTGGGTCGGCCCTCGACCGGGCCGGTGTCGAAGCCGTGTCGAAACTGCCGTCGCGCGAGGAGCTCATCGCTTCCATCGCCGGCTGCATCGGCGCACCCGCTTCGAACATCGCCGGTGCGATTGGCGCGCCCGCTTCGAACATCGCGAGCATTCTCAGCACCATCGAGGAGCGCGGCGAGGCCGCGTGAGACGACGCGAGACCGGCGCGGGGTTGATCCCCGCAACGTCGGGACACATCTAAGCAAACGGAAAAGTAATCATGGCTGATCTGAAAAAACTCGCCGAAGAGATCGTGGGTCTCACCCTTCTCGAGGCGCAAGAGCTGAAAACCATCCTCAAGGACGAGTACGGCATCGAGCCCGCCGCCGGCGGCGCGGTGATGATGGCCGGTCCGGCCGGCGATGCCGGCGGCGCTGCCGAGGAAGAGAAGACCGAGTTCGACGTGATCCTGAAGGCCGCTGGCGGTCAGAAGATCAACGTCATCAAGGAAGTCCGCGCCATCACGGGCCTCGGCCTGAAAGAGGCCAAGGAGCTCGTCGAAGCTGGCGGCAAGGCCGTCAAGGAAGGCGTCTCCAAGGACGAAGCCGAAGAGATCAAGACCAAGCTGGAAGCTGCCGGCGCCGAGGTCGAGGTCAAGTAATCACGCGCCGGGGCGGTCTGCCGCCCCAGGCGACGTGCGAGACGACGGCCGGGCCGGGGAGTCATTCCCGGCCCGGCCTGAGCCCTTCTTGGACAGGGCCCGTGCTGCGGCGTGCGGGCGGACCCTGTCCAAGGCGAGGCTCCCCGAAGGGGTTCGGGCGCGGCCGGTGGGACGGCCGCAGGAATGGAACCCCGCCGCCTTCATTCGTGAGCGGCGCTCGCGTCCGGCCCCGGGACGCTGGCGATCCGCGACAGACGAAAGGTGTCTTACGGCATGGCGCAATCCTATCTCGGTCAGAAACGGCTTCGGAAATATTACGGCAAGATCAGGGAAGTCCTTGAGATGCCGAACCTCATCGAGGTTCAGAAGTCGTCCTACGATCTCTTCCTGAAGTCCGGCGATCAGCTCGAGCCGATGGACGGCGAGGGCATTGCCGGCGTGTTCCAGTCGGTCTTCCCGATCAAGGACTTCAACGAGACCGCGGTTCTCGAATTCGTGAAGTACGAGCTGGAGCGTCCGAAATACGACGTCGAGGAATGCCAGCAGCGCGACATGACCTATTCCGCGCCGCTGAAGGTGACCCTCCGTCTCATCGTGTTCGACGTGGACGAGGATACCGGCGCCAAGTCCGTCAAGGACATCAAGGAGCAGGACGTGTTCATGGGGGACATGCCCCTCATGACGCAGAACGGGACGTTCGTCGTCAACGGCACCGAGCGTGTCATCGTCTCCCAGATGCACCGCTCCCCGGGCGTGTTCTTCGACCATGACAAGGGCAAGACGCACTCCTCGGGCAAGCTGCTCTTCGCCTGCCGGATCATCCCGTACCGCGGCTCCTGGCTGGACTTCGAGTTCGACGCCAAGGACATCGTCTATGCGCGCATCGACCGTCGCCGGAAGCTCCCGGTCACGACGCTGCTCTATGCGCTCGGCCTTGATCAGGAAGCGATCACCGACGCCTATTACGAGACCGTCAACTACCGCCGCGAAGGCAACAAGGGCTGGGTCACGCACTTCTTCCCCGAGCGCGTCCGCGGCACCCGTCCGACCTACGACCTCGTGGATGCCGATACCGGCGAAGTCTTCGCCGAGGCCGGCAAGAAGGTGACGCCGCGCGCCGTCAAGCAGCTGATCGACGAGGGCAAGGTCTCCGATCTTCTCGTGCCGTTCGACCAGATCATCGGCCGCTTCGTCGCCAAGGACATCATCAACGAGGAAACCGGCGCGATCTACGTCGAGGCCGGGGACGAGCTGACCTGGGAAGTCGACAAGGCCGGTGACGTCACGGGCGGGTCCCTCAAGGAACTGCTCGATGCCGGCGTGACCGACATCCCGGTGCTCGACATCGACAACATCAATGTGGGTCCGTACATCCGCAACACGATGGCGATGGACAAGAACATGAACCGCGACACCGCGCTCATGGACATCTACCGCGTGATGCGTCCGGGCGAGCCGCCCACCGTCGAGGCCGCCAGCACCCTCTTCGACAGCCTGTTCGCAGACAGCGAGCGGTACGACCTGTCCGCGGTCGGCCGCGTCAAGATGAACATGCGTCTCGCTCTCGATGCCGAGGACACTCAGCGCACGCTCCGCCGCGAGGACATCGTCGCCTGCATCAAGGCGCTTGTCGAACTGCGGGACGGCAAGGGCGAGATCGACGACATCGACCACCTCGGCAACCGCCGCGTGCGCTCGGTCGGCGAGCTGATGGAGAACCAGTACCGCGTCGGCCTGCTGCGCATGGAGCGAGCGATCAAGGAGCGCATGTCCTCCGTCGAGATCGACACGGTCATGCCGCAGGACCTGATCAACGCCAAGCCCGCCGCTGCCGCCGTGCGCGAGTTCTTCGGCTCCTCGCAGCTGTCCCAGTTCATGGACCAGACCAACCCGCTCTCCGAGGTCACGCACAAGCGTCGTCTCTCGGCGCTCGGGCCCGGCGGTCTGACGCGTGAGCGCGCCGGCTTCGAGGTGCGCGACGTCCACCCGACCCATTACGGCCGGATGTGCCCGATCGAAACGCCGGAAGGCCCGAACATCGGTCTCATCAACTCGCTCGCGACGTTCGCGCGTGTGAACAAGTACGGCTTCATCGAGACGCCCTACCGCGTGGTGAACGAAGGACAGGTGACCGACGAGGTCCACTACATGTCCGCGACCGAGGAGATGCGCCACGTCGTGGCCCAGGCGAACGCGGAGCTCGACGAGAGCGGCAAGTTCGTCCAGGAATTCGTCTCCACCCGCCAGTCGGGCGAGTACACCCTGGCGCCGAACGAACATGTCGACCTCATCGACGTGTCCCCCAAGCAGCTGGTCTCCGTCGCGGCCTCGCTGATCCCGTTCCTCGAGAACGACGACGCCAACCGCGCTCTCATGGGCTCGAACATGCAGCGTCAGGCGGTTCCGCTCCTGCAGGCCGAGGCGCCTCTCGTCGGCACCGGCATCGAGGAAGTGGTGGCGCGTGACTCGGGCGCGGCGATCACAGCGCGCCGGACCGGCATCGTCGACCAGGTCGACGCGCAGCGTATCGTCGTGCGCGCCACCGGGGATCTCGATCCGGGCGATCCGGGCGTGGACATCTACCGCCTCCGCAAGTTCCAGCGCTCCAACCAGAACACCTGCATCAACCAGCGTCCGCTGGTGAAAGTGGGCGACACGGTGGGCAAGGGCGAGGTCGTCGCCGACGGTCCCTCCACCGAGCTCGGCGAGCTGGCCCTGGGCAAGAACGTGGTCGTCGCGTTCATGCCGTGGAACGGCTACAACTACGAGGACTCGATCCTGATCTCCGAGCGCATCGCGCGTGACGACGTCTTCACCTCGATCCACATCGAGGAATTCGAGGTCGCCGCCCGCGATACCAAGCTCGGGCCCGAGGAAATCACGCGGGACATCCCGAACGTCGGCGAGGAAGCCCTGCGCAACCTCGACGAGGCGGGTATCGTCTATATCGGTGCCGAGGTCGGCCCCGCGGACATCCTCGTCGGCAAGATCACCCCGAAGGGCGAGACGCCGATGACGCCGGAGGAGAAACTCCTGCGCGCGATCTTTGGCGAGAAGGCCTCCGACGTGCGCGACACGTCCCTGCGTCTTCCGCCGGGCGATTTCGGCACCGTGGTCGAGGTGCGGGTCTTCAACCGGCACGGCGTCGAGAAGGACGAGCGCGCGCTTCAGATCGAGCGCGAAGAGGTCGAGCGCCTCGCCCGTGACCGGGACGACGAGGTCGCGATCCTCGATCGCAACATCTACTCCCGCCTAAAGACCATGATCCTCGGCAAGACCGCGGTGAAGGGCCCGAAGGGCGTCAAGGCGAACTCGGAGATCACCGAAGAGCTTCTGGGCACGTTGTCCCGCGGCCAGTGGTGGCAGCTCGCCCTGTCGGACGAGACGGAGGCGCAGCATGTCGAGGCGCTGAACAGTCAGTACGAGAACCAGAAGCGGGCGCTCGAGGCCCGTTTCGAGGACAAGGTCGAGAAGGTCCGCCGCGGGGACGACCTGCCGCCGGGCGTGATGAAGATGGTCAAGGTCTTCATCGCGGTGAAGCGCAAGCTCCAGCCGGGCGACAAGATGGCCGGCCGTCACGGCAACAAGGGTGTCATCTCCCGCGTCGTGCCGATGGAGGACATGCCGTTCCTCGCGGATGGCACGCCCGTGGACTTCGTTCTCAACCCGCTCGGCGTGCCGAGCCGGATGAACGTCGGGCAGATCCTCGAGACCCACATGGGCTGGGCCTCCCGCGGCCTCGGCATCAAGATCGACGATGCCCTGGACGATTATCGTCGTAACGGGGACATGACCCCGGTGCGCGACGCGATGAAGCTGGCCTACGGAGACGACGTGTACGCCGAGGGCATCGAGGGCATGGACGACGCCCTTCTGCTCGAAGCCGCCGGCAATGCCACGCGTGGCGTGCCGATCGCCACGCCGGTCTTCGACGGCGCCAAAGAAGCGGACGTGGACGAGCAGCTGGTGCGCGCGGGCTTCGATCACTCGGGTCAATCCGAGCTGTTCGACGGCCGGACGGGCGAGCAGTTTGCCCGCCGGGTCACGGTGGGCATGAAGTACCTGCTGAAGCTCCATCACCTGGTGGACGACAAGATCCACGCCCGCTCGACCGGCCCCTACAGCCTCGTCACCCAGCAACCGCTCGGCGGCAAGGCGCAGTTCGGCGGTCAGCGCTTCGGTGAGATGGAGGTCTGGGCGCTTGAAGCATACGGCGCGGCCTACACCTTGCAGGAGATGCTGACGGTGAAGTCGGATGACGTCGCCGGTCGGACCAAGGTCTACGAGAGCATCGTCAAGGGCGAGGACAACTTCGAGGCGGGCGTGCCCGAATCGTTCAACGTTCTCGTCAAGGAGGTCCGCGGTCTGGGCCTCAACATGGAACTCCTGGATGCGGAGGAAGAGGACACCGTGCCGGAAGAGGAGGACGCCGAATAAGGCGCTCCTTCACGGCCGCTGCCCGCGCGGCGGCCGTCCGGCCCTCTCCCCACCGCCCCTGTTTTAGGAAATCGCAATGAACCAGGAACTCACCCAGAACCCGTTCAACCCGCTGACCCCGCCCAAGGTCTTCGACGAGATCAAGGTCAGCCTCGCGAGCCCCGAGCGGATCCTCAGCTGGTCCTTCGGCGAGATCAAGAAGCCCGAGACGATCAACTACCGTACGTTCAAGCCCGAGCGTGACGGCCTGTTCTGTGCGCGCATCTTCGGTCCGATCAAGGACTACGAGTGCCTTTGCGGCAAGTACAAGCGGATGAAGTATCGCGGCATCGTCTGCGAGAAATGCGGCGTCGAAGTCACGCTGCAGAAGGTCCGCCGCGAGCGCATGGGCCATATCGATCTGGCCGCGCCCGTTGCCCACATCTGGTTCCTCAAGTCGCTCCCGTCCCGCATCGGCCTGATGCTGGACATGACCCTGCGCGACCTCGAGCGGATCCTCTACTTCGAGAACTACGTCGTCGTGGAGCCGGGCCTGACCGACCTCACGCAGGGCCAGCTGATGGGCGAGGAGGAGTATCTCGACGCCCAGGACACCTATGGCGCGGATGCCTTCACGGCCTCCATCGGCGCCGAGGCGATCCGCGAGATGCTGGCTGCGATCGATCTTGAATCGACCGCCGAGCAGCTTCGCGAGGATCTGGCCGAGGCCACCGGCGAGCTGAAGCCCAAGAAGATCATCAAGCGTCTGAAAATCGTCGAGAGCTTCCTTGAATCCGGCAACCGTCCCGAGTGGATGGTGATGACCGTCATCCCGGTCATCCCGCCCGAACTGCGCCCGCTCGTTCCGCTGGATGGCGGCCGCTTCGCGACGTCGGATCTCAACGATCTCTATCGCCGCGTGATCAACCGCAACAACCGCCTGAAGCGGCTCATCGAGCTGCGCGCGCCGGACATCATCGTCCGGAACGAAAAGCGGATGCTGCAGGAATCCGTCGACGCATTGTTCGACAACGGCCGCCGCGGCCGCGTCATCACGGGCGCCAACAAGCGCCCGCTGAAGTCGCTGTCCGACATGCTCAAGGGCAAGCAGGGCCGCTTCCGCCAGAACCTTCTGGGCAAGCGGGTCGACTTCTCCGGCCGCTCCGTCATCGTGACCGGTCCCGAACTGAAGCTGCACCAGTGCGGTCTGCCCAAGAAGATGGCGCTCGAGCTGTTCAAGCCGTTCATCTATTCGCGGCTCGAGGCGAAGGGGCTCAGCTCCACCGTCAAGCAGGCGAAGAAGCTGGTTGAAAAGGAACGTCCCGAGGTCTGGGACATCCTCGACGAGGTCATCCGTGAGCACCCGGTCCTTCTGAACCGCGCGCCCACGCTGCACCGTCTCGGCATCCAGGCGTTCGAGCCCACGCTGATCGAAGGCAAGGCGATCCAGCTTCACCCGCTGGTCTGTTCCGCCTTCAACGCGGACTTCGACGGTGACCAGATGGCCGTGCACGTTCCGCTGTCGCTCGAAGCGCAGCTCGAAGCGCGTGTCCTGATGATGTCCACCAACAACGTGCTGTCCCCCGCGAACGGCGCGCCGATCATCGTGCCGTCCCAGGACATGATCCTCGGGCTCTACTACATCACGATGGAGCGCGAGGGCATGAAGGGCCAGGACATGGTCTTCGGCTCGATCGAGGAGGTCGAGCATGCCCTGGACGCGGGCGAGGTGCACACGCACTCCCGTATCCAGTGCCGCCTCAAGCAGATCGACGAGAACGGCCAGGAAGTCATGCGCCGCTTCACGACGACGCCGGGCCGGGTGCGTCTCGGCGCGCTCCTGCCGCTGAACGCCAAGGCGCCGTTCGAGCTGGTGAACCAGCTCCTGCGGAAGAAGGACGTCCAGCGCGTCATCGACACCGTCTACCGCTATTGCGGCCAGAAGGAGTCGGTCATCTTCTGCGACCAGATCATGTCCATGGGCTTCAAGGAGGCGTTCCGCGCGGGCATCTCCTTCGGCAAGGGCGACATGGTCATCCCCGACACGAAGTGGCCGATCGTGGACGAGACCCGCGAGCAGGTGAAGGACTTCGAGCAGCAGTACATGGACGGCCTGATCACCCAGGGCGAAAAGTACAACAAGGTCGTGGACGCCTGGTCGAAGTGTAACGACAAGGTCACCGAGGCGATGATGGACACCATCTCCGCCAAGCGGTTCAACGAGGCCGGCGCCGAAGAGGAGCCGAACTCGGTCTACATGATGGCCCACTCCGGTGCCCGTGGCTCGGTCACCCAGATGAAGCAGCTCGGCGGGATGCGCGGCCTGATGGCCAAGCCGTCCGGCGAGATCATCGAGACGCCGATCATCTCGAACTTCAAGGAAGGCCTGACCGTGCTGGAGTACTTCAACTCCACCCACGGCGCCCGGAAGGGTCTGTCGGACACCGCCCTGAAGACGGCGAACTCAGGCTACCTGACCCGCCGCCTCGTGGACGTGGCGCAGGACTGCATCGTGCGTCAGCACGATTGCGGGACGGACACCGCGATCACGGTCGAAGCGGCGGTCAACGACGGTGAGGTCATCGCCTCGATCTCCGAGCGGATGCTCGGCCGCGTCGCCGCCGAGGACATCCTCGTTCCCGGCACCGACGAGGTGATCGTGGCGGAGGGCGAGCTGATCGACGAACGCAAGGCGGACGAGATCGAAACCGCGTCGGTCCTCTCGGCGCGCATCCGCTCGCCGCTGACCTGCGAGTCGGACGAAGGTGTCTGCGCCATGTGCTACGGGCGCGACCTTGCCCGCGGCACGATGGTGAACGTCGGCGAGGCTGTCGGCATTATCGCCGCGCAGTCCATCGGCGAGCCCGGCACCCAGCTGACGATGCGGACGTTCCACATCGGCGGCGTTGCGCAGGGTGGCCAGCAATCCTTCCAGGAGGCGAGCCAGGCCGGCACGATCGAGTTCCGGGATGCCAACATCCTCGAGAATTCGGCGGGCGACCAGGTCGTGATCGGTCGGAACATGAACATCGCGATCATGGACGAGCAGGGCGTCGAGCGGGCGATCTTCAAGATCGGCTACGGCACCAAGGTTTTCGTCAAGGATGGCCAGAGCGTCGAGCGCGGCGACAAGCTGATCGAGTGGGACCCCTATACCCTCCCGATCATCGCCGAGAAGTCGGGTATGGCCCGCTTCGTGGACCTCGTGAACGGCATTGCCGTGCGGGAGGAAACCGACGAGGCGACCGGCATGACGCAGAAGATCGTCGTGGACTGGCGCGCGGTGCCCAAGGGCAACGAGCTCAAGCCCGAGATCATCGTCATGGATCCCGAGACGGGCGAGCCGGTGCGCAACGAGCAGGGCAACCCGGTGTCCTACCCGATGTCGGTGGACGCGATCCTCTCCATCGAGGATGGTTCGGACGTCAAGGCCGGCGACGTGGTGGCGCGTATCCCGCGTGAGGGTGCACGGACGAAGGACATTACCGGTGGTCTGCCGCGTGTGGCCGAACTGTTCGAGGCGCGCCGTCCGAAGGATCACGCGATCATCGCCGAGGCGGACGGCCACGTGAAGTTCGGGCGCGACTACAAGAACAAGCGCCGCATCTCCATCGAGCCGACCGAGGAGGGGATGACCGCCATCGAGTACATGGTGCCGAAGGGCAAGCACATCCCCGTCCAGGAAGGCGACTTCATCCGCAAGGGTGATTACATCATGGACGGCAACCCCGCGCCCCACGACATCCTCTCGATCCTCGGGGTCGAGGCGCTGGCGAACTACATGATCAACGAGGTGCAGGAGGTCTATCGTCTGCAAGGCGTTAAGATCAACGACAAGCACATCGAGGTCATCGTCCGTCAGATGCTCCAGAAGTGGGAGATCCTCGACAGCGGCCAGACCACGCTGCTCAAGGGCGAGCACGTGGACAAGGCGGAGTTCGATGCGGCCAATGAAAAGGCCGTCTCGGAGAAGCGCGAGCCTGCCAAGGGCGAGCCGATCCTGCTCGGGATCACCAAGGCGTCGCTGCAGACCCGCAGCTTCATCTCGGCGGCGTCGTTCCAGGAGACCACGCGCGTCCTCACCGAGGCATCGGTGCAGGGCAAGCGGGACAAGCTCGTGGGCCTCAAGGAGAACGTCATCGTGGGCCGCCTCATCCCGGCCGGTACGGGGGGCGCAACCTCCCGGATGCGCAGCATTGCGTCCGCGCGGGACAGCAAGGTGATCGACGAGCGCCGGGCCGAGGCCGAGAAGGCCGCTGCCCTCGCCGCGCCGGCCGAGGAAGAGGTCGCTGGCCGCGACGAGACCGAGATCGTCGTGAACACCGACGAGAACCTCGACTGATCCTGCGGTTCACTCAGAACTGGAAGCGCCCCGGCCCATCGGCCGGGGCGTTTTCGTTTGCGGGGCGGGGGAGGACTGGCGGGGCGGAACCGGGCGACTAGGTCCCTCCTTATGGATGATGCAGCAAGATCGGTGGCGGTGCGGGTGACGGGGCGCGTCCAGGGCGTGTCCTTCCGGGCCTGGACGAAAGAGCGCGCGGAGGTGTTCGGATTGAACGGCTGGGTGCGCAACGAGACGGACGGCAGCGTCTCGGCCTGCCTCTCCGGCCCGCCGGACGCTGTCGAGCGGATGCTCGGGGAGATGCGGCGCGGTCCTTCCCCAGCGAAGGTGGATACCCTCGACGTGAGGGATGCGGATGCGCCGGCGGCGGGGTTCGCGGTGCAGAGGTAAGGCACGCGCGCAAGCCGCGGGCGACTGCCATTCGGGACCATCCCGTCCGGAGGCTATTGCCGCTCCTCTGTCGCCGCGCTAGCGCTTGGCGACTTCCACACGCGGACAGGTTCGGATGCTCGGTGACAATGCCCGCGGTGCGCTCTTGATGCTGGGCAGCATGGCCGCCTTCACGATCAACGACACGGCGCTCAAGATCCTCTCCTCGGACATCCCGCTCTTCCAGACCATCGCGCTCCGCGGAGCGGGGACGACCGTCCTTCTCGCGCTTCTTGCATGGGCCCTCGGGCAATGGCGGCAGCTTCGTCTTGCGGGGCGGGACCGCTCGCTCATCGCCTTGCGCGTCGCCGCGGAGATCGTCGCGGCCTTCACCTTCATCGGCGCGCTCTTTCACATGGACCTCGCAAACGCGACGGCGATCCTGCAGGCCGTGCCGCTCGCCGTCACGCTCGCAGGAGCGGCGTTTCTCGGCGAACCGGTAGGATGGAAGCGCCTAAGCGCCATCGTCGTGGGCTTCTTCGGCGTCCTGCTGATGGTGCGGCCGGGAACGGAGGGGTTCACGGTGCATTCGCTCCTCTGCCTTGCCGCCGTCGGGGCCGTCACCGTGAGGGATCTCTGTACACGGCGCCTGGGTGCAGCGGTCCCCTCCATGGTGGTGGCCACCCTCACCGCGGGCGGTGTCGGCCTTGCAGCGGCGCTCGCGGCGACGGTGAGCGGGGGCTGGGCGCCGATGGAGCCGGGAGCGATCGGCATCCTCGCGGGCGCATCTGCGGCGATCCTCTTCGGCTACGTCTTCTCGATCCTTGCCATGAGGGTCGGGGAGATCGCCGTCGTCGCTCCGATGCGGTACAGTTCGCTTCTCTGGGCGTTGGGCCTCGGCTGGTTCGTCTTCGGCGACTGGCCGCGTCCCTTGACGCTCGCGGGCGCGGCAATCGTCGTGACGATGGGGGTGTTCACCTTCTACCGGGAACGCGCCCTCACGTCCGCGGCCGGATCAGGACCGCAGGAGGTCCTGATCCGGCCGCGGACGTGAGGGCGGAGGGTCTCATACACACAGATTGTGAAGGGTCTGTTGACACGCCCCCCGATTCCCCATAGAGACCGGCCACTCAAGCCGGAGCGGCCTGTTGCCCCGGAGTGAGAATACAGAACTGAAGTGGTCACGATCCAGGCACGATGCCTCGATCCTCTGAAATTCCACCGCGTCGTTTCCGCGATCGAGGAAGCGCCGGCGGTCTTTGCGTTTTGCGGACGCGCAATGCGCATTCGATGTGAACTATCCGCGCGGTACGCGCGCGCCTGATGGAAGCGATACGGGGAACCGAATGCCGACGATCCAGCAGCTGATCCGCAAGCCGCGGCAGCCCAAAGTTAAAAGGTCGAAGTCGCTGCACCTCGAAGGGTGCCCGCAAAAGCGTGGCGTCTGCACGCGCGTCTACACCACCACGCCGAAGAAGCCGAACTCGGCCATGCGGAAAGTCGCCAAAGTGCGTCTGACCAACGGGTACGAGGTCATCAGCTACATTCCGGGCGAAAGTCACAATCTCCAGGAGCACTCCGTGGTCCTGATTCGCGGTGGCCGGGTGAAAGACCTTCCGGGCGTCCGTTATCACATCCTCCGTGGTGTCCTCGACACCCAGGGCGTCAAGGACCGCCGTCAGCGTCGTTCGAAGTACGGCGCCAAGCGTCCGAAGTAAGGAGAAGAAGCGATGTCCCGTCGCCATGCCGCCGAGAAGCGCGAAGTACTGCCGGACGCGAAGTTCGGCTCGATTGTTCTGACGAAGTTCATGAACAACCTGATGATCGACGGCAAGAAGTCCGTCGCCGAGCGCATCGTCTATTCCGCCCTCGATCGGGTCGAGGGGCGCCTCAAGCGCTCCCCCATCGAGGTGTTCGACGAAGCCCTCGACAACGTGAAGCCCTCCGTCGAGGTGCGCTCCCGCCGGGTCGGCGGCGCCACCTACCAGGTGCCCGTCGAAGTGCGCCCCGAGCGCCGCGAGGCGCTGGCGATCCGCTGGCTGATCATCGCCAGCCGCGCCCGCAACGAGAATACCATGGAAGAGCGTCTGGCCGGTGAGCTGGCCGATGCCGTCAACTCCCGCGGAAGCGCAGTGAAGAAGCGCGAGGACACCCACAAGATGGCCGACGCGAACCGCGCGTTCAGCCACTACCGCTGGTAACCGAAATCCCAGCCTGAGGACCCATCCCATGGCACGCGACTATTCCCTCGGCCGCTACCGCAACTTCGGTATCATGGCCCACATCGACGCCGGCAAGACGACCTGCACCGAGCGCATCCTGTTCTACACCGGCAAGTCCCACAAGATCGGCGAAGTCCATGACGGCGCCGCGACGATGGACTGGATGGAGCAGGAGCAGGAGCGGGGCATCACGATCACCTCGGCTGCGACGACCACGTTCTGGTTCCGCACCGAGGACGGCGCGAACCCGACCGGCATCTACGGCGACACGCCGCAGGAGGCCTCCTTCCGGTTCAACATTATCGACACGCCGGGACACGTCGATTTCACCATCGAGGTGGAGCGTTCGCTCGCCGTGCTCGACGGCGCGATCTGCGTGCTGGATGCCAATGCCGGCGTCGAGCCCCAGACCGAGACCGTCTGGCGGCAGGCCGACCGCTACAAGGTTCCGCGGATCGTCTTCGTCAACAAGATGGACAAGATCGGCGCCGACTTCTGGAACTGCGTGGACATGATCCGCGACCGGACCGGCGCCACGCCGGTTCCGATCCAGTTCCCGATCGGTGCCGAGGACGAGCTCGAGGGTATCGTCGATCTCGTGACGATGCAGGAATGGGTTTGGAAGGGCGAAGATCTCGGCGCGAGCTGGGTCGTCCAGGACATCCGCGACGATCTCAAGGATCGCGCCGAAGAGATGCGGGGCACCCTCATCGAGCACGCCGTCGAGCAAGACGACGAGGCGATGGAAGCCTATCTCGAGGGCAACGAGCCCGATCTTCCGACGCTCCGCAGCCTGATCCGCAAGGGCACGCTGTCGCTGAGCTTCGTTCCGGTCCTCGCCGGCTCCGCGTTCAAGAACAAGGGCGTCCAGCCCCTCCTGAACGCCGTCATCGACTACCTGCCGGGCCCGCTCGACGTTCCCGCCTACATGGGCTTCTCGCCCGATGACGAGACCGAGACCCGCGACATCGCCCGCAATGCGGATGATAGCCAGCCCTTCGCCGGCCTCGCGTTCAAGATCATGAACGACCCGTTCGTCGGCACGCTCACCTTCACCCGCGTTTATTCGGGGGTCCTCAAGAAGGGCGACTCGATCATGAACGCGACGAAGGGCAAGCGCGAGCGCATCGGCCGCATGATGATGATGCACTCGAACAACCGCGAGGAAATCGAGGAAGCGTTCGCAGGCGACATCATCGCGCTGGCTGGTCTCAAGGAGACCACCACGGGCGACACCCTCTGCGACCAGCAGAAGCAGGTGGTGCTCGAGACTATGACGTTCCCCGATCCGGTCATCGAGATCGCGGTCGAGCCGAAGACGAAGGCCGACCAGGAGAAGATGTCCGCCGGCCTCCAGCGTCTTGCTGCCGAGGACCCGTCCTTCCGCGTCGAGACCGACCTCGAGTCCGGTCAGACGATCATGAAGGGCATGGGTGAACTTCACCTCGACATCCTGGTCGACCGCCTCAAGCGGGAGTTCAAGGTCGAGGCGAACATCGGTGCGCCGCAGGTGGCCTATCGCGAGACCATCTCGATGCCGATCGAGCACACCTACACCCACAAGAAGCAGTCGGGTGGTTCGGGTCAGTTCGCGGAGGTCAAACTGCAGATCACCCCGACCGAGCCGGGCGAAGGGTACTCCTTCGAGAGCAAGATCGTCGGTGGCTCGGTTCCGAAGGAATACATCCCCGGGGTCGAGAAGGGCATCAACTCGGTGATGGACAGCGGTCCGCTCGCCGGCTTCCCGGTGATCGACTTCAAGGTCGCGCTCGTCGACGGCAAGTTCCACGACGTGGACTCCTCGGTCCTCGCCTTCGAGATCGCCAGCCGGATGGCCATGCGTGAAGGTCTGCGCAAGGCCGGCGCCAAGCTGCTCGAGCCGGTGATGCGCGTCGAGGTGATCACGCCCGAAGAGTATACGGGCAACGTCATCGGCGACCTGACCTCCCGTCGCGGGCAGGTTCAGGGTCAGGATCCGCGCGGCAACGCGATCGCGATCGAGTCCTTCGTTCCGCTGGCGAACATGTTCGGCTACATCAACACCCTGCGTTCGATGACCTCGGGCCGCGCGCAGTTCACGATGCAGTTCGACCACTACGAGGCCGTTCCGCAGAACATCAGCGAAGAAATCCAGGCGAAGTACGCCTGACCTGCGGTGGGCGCCAGCGCCCACCCTACACCACCCGACGGTTAGGGTGGGCACCGCGTCGCCCACCGCATGAGAGACGACAAGGAGGCCGAGATGGCTAAGCAGAAGTTCGAACGCAACAAGCCGCACGTGAACATTGGCACGATCGGTCACGTGGACCACGGCAAGACGACGCTGACGGCGGCGATCACGAAGTATTTCGGCGACTTCCGCGCGTACGACCAGATCGACGGCGCGCCGGAGGAGAAGGCGCGCGGGATCACGATTTCGACGGCGCACGTGGAATACGAGACCGAGGCGCGTCACTACGCCCACGTCGACTGCCCCGGCCACGCCGACTACGTGAAGAACATGATCACGGGCGCGGCGCAGATGGACGGCGCGATCCTGGTCGTTAACGCGGCCGACGGCCCGATGCCGCAGACGCGCGAGCACATCCTCCTGGCCCGCCAGGTCGGCGTTCCCGGCCTCGTGGTGTTCATGAACAAGGTCGACCAGGTGGACGACGAGGAGCTCCTTGAGCTCGTCGAGATGGAAGTTCGCGAGCTTCTGTCCTCCTACGACTTCCCGGGCGACGATATCCCGATCATTTCGGGCTCCGCGCTTGCCGCCATGAACGGCGACAACCCGGAAATCGGCGAGAACAAGGTGCGCGAGCTGATGGCCGCCGTGGATGACTACATCCCGACGCCCGAGCGTCCCGTGGACCAGCCGTTCCTGATGCCGATCGAGGACGTGTTCTCGATCTCCGGCCGCGGTACGGTCGTGACGGGCCGCGTCGAGCGTGGCGTGATCAACGTGGGCGATTCCATCGAGATCGTCGGCATCCGCGACACGAAGACGACGACCTGCACGGGCGTCGAGATGTTCCGCAAGCTGCTGGATCGCGGCGAGGCGGGCGACAACATCGGCGCGCTGCTGCGCGGCATCGACCGTGAAGGCGTCGAGCGCGGGCAGGTCCTCTGCAAGCCCGGCTCGGTGAAGCCGCACAAGAAGTTCGAGGCCGAGGCGTACATCCTGACCAAGGAAGAGGGTGGCCGTCACACGCCGTTCTTCGCCAACTACCGCCCGCAGTTCTACTTCCGCACGACGGACGTGACCGGGACGGTGACGCTGGCCGAAGGCACCGAGATGGTGATGCCCGGGGACAACGTGTCCTTCGAGGTCGAGCTGATCGCGCCGATCGCCATGGAAGAGAAGCTCCGCTTCGCCATCCGTGAAGGCGGCCGCACCGTCGGCGCCGGCGTCGTCTCCAAGATCATCGAGTGATCAAGAGGCGAGGGGCTTCGGGTTCGTCCCGAACCACACGGTGAATGGCAGGGGGGACGGCAATGCCGGGCCCCCCTGTCCACCACAAGACTAAGACCGCGACGTGGGGGTGGATGAGCCTCCTCCACCTCTCCGGCTCACGGACACGCCTCGAAAGGCAAGACAAAGATGCAGAGCCAGAACATCCGTATCCGGCTGAAGGCGTTCGATTACCGCGTGCTGGATGCCAGTACGCAGGAGATCGTCTCCACGGCCAAGCGGACGGGCGCCCAGGTGCGCGGCCCCATCCCGCTCCCGAACAAGATCGAGAAGTTCACCGTCCTGCGCGGTCCGCATGTCGACAAGAAGTCGCGCGACCAGTGGGAAATCCGGACGCACAAGCGTCTTCTCGACATCGTAGATCCGACCCCGCAGACGGTGGACGCGCTCATGAAGCTCGACCTTGCCGCCGGTGTGGACGTCGAGATCAAGCTTAACTGAGGAGGACCTTCGATGTTGCGCTCTGGAGTGATCGCACGGAAGGTCGGCATGACCCGCCTCTTCATGGAGGACGGGAAGCAGATCCCCGTGACCGTATTGCAGCTCGACGAACTTCAAGTCGTCGCGCAGCGGACGGCTGAAAAGGACGGCTACTCCGCCGTTCAGCTCGGCGCCGGCTCGGCCAAGGCAAAGCGGACGACGCAGGCGATGCGTGGCCATTTTGCCGTCGCCAATGTTGCGCCGAAGCGGAAGATCGCGGAATTCCGCGTCGATGCCGACAACCTGATCGGCGTCGGTGAGGAAATCACCGCAAACCACTACTTCGAAGGCCAATTCGTCGACGTCAGCGGGACGTCGATCGGTAAGGGCTTTCAAGGTGCCATGAAGCGGCACAATTTCGGCGGCCTTCGCGCGACTCACGGCGTGTCGATCAGCCACCGTTCGCACGGCTCCACCGGCCAGTGTCAGGACCCCGGACGGGTGTTCAAGGGCAAGAAGATGGCCGGTCACATGGGCGCCGCGCGGATCACCACCCAGAACCTGCAGGTCGTTCGCACGGATGCGGATCGCGGCCTGATCATGGTGAAGGGTGCCGTGCCGGGCTCCAAGGGTGGCTGGGTGACGATCAAGGACGCCGTCAAGAAGCCGGTGCCCGAGAACGTGATCCTTCCGGCGGCCCTCAAGTCCGCCGCCCGCGAAGCCGAACGTCTGGCCCAGGAAGCTGCCGACGAAGCCGCCGCCGCGGAGGCCGCCGAGGCCGAGCGTCTGGCAGCCGAGCAGGCCGCACAGGAAGAAGCCGCGCTGAAGGAGGCCGAGGCCGATATCGCCGGTGAATCCTCCAAGGCGGACAATTCCGATGCCGAGGGCAATGCGCCCGAAGGAGACGAAGACAAATGAAACTCGACGTGATCAAGCTGGATGGCGGCGAGGCCGGCACCGTGGATCTCGGCGACGAGGTCTTCGGCGTCGAGCCCCGTTCGGACATCCTCCACCGCGTGGTCCGCTGGCAGCGCGCTCGCGCGCAGGCCGGCACCCACAAGGTGAAGACCCGCTCCGAAACGAGCTACTCGACCAAGAAGATCTATCGCCAGAAAGGCACGGGCGGCGCGCGTCACGGCGACCGCAACGCTCCGATCTTCCGCAAGGGTGGTACCTACAAGGGTCCGACCCCGCGCAGCCATGCGCACGACCTGCCGAAGAAGATCCGCAAGCTCGGCCTGAAGATGGCGCTGAGCGACAAGGCCCGTGATGGCAAACTCGTCATCATCGAGTCCGCGGCTCTCGAAGAGGTCAAGACGAAGGCCCTCGCCAAGCATGTCGCCGACCGCGGCTGGCGCAAGGTGCTGGTCATCGACGGCGCCGAGGTCGACGGCAACTTCGCCCGCGCTGCGGCGAACATCGCCGGCCTCGACGTGCTCCCCTCTGTCGGCGCCAATGTCTATGACATCCTCAACCGTGACACGCTCGTGCTCACGAAAGCGGGTGTCGAAGCTCTGGAGGCCCGTCTGAAATGAGCGCGAAACCCGACCACTACGACGTGATCCGCAAGCCGATCATCACGGAGAAGGCCACGCTCGCATCGGAAGCGAACGCGGTCGTCTTCGAGGTCTCCATGAGTGCGGCCAAGCCGCAGATCAAGGAAGCGGTCGAAACCCTGTTCAATGTGAAGGTGAAGGCGGTCAACACCACCATCACCAAAGGCAAGACCAAGCGCTTCCGGGGTCGCCCCGGCCGCCGCGCCGACGTCAAGAAAGCCTATGTGACCCTCGAGGAGGGGAACACCATTGACGTGACGACGGGCCTCTAATATCAGGCCCCATCGCAGGCGGCCCCGGGCGACCGGGGCCGCTCGCTTTTTCCGATACTGAAGAAGTCCTGCCGGGGTTTGCCCCGGCAATAGAAACGGAAGACAGAAAGCATGGCACTCAAGTCGTACAATCCGACGACGCCTGGCCAGCGCGGGCTGGTTCTGATCGACCGTTCGGAGCTTTGGAAAGGTCGCCCCGTCAAATCCCTCACCGAGGGTTTGTCGAAGAAGGGTGGCCGGAACAACACCGGACGGATCACGATGCGCCGCCGCGGCGGCGGGGCGAAGCGTCTCTACAGAATCGTCGATTTCCGCCGGACGAAGTTCGACGTCTCCGCGACGGTCGAGCGGATCGAATACGATCCCAACCGGACCGCGTTCATCGCTCTCGTGCGCTATGAAGACGGCGAACAGGCCTACATCCTCGCGCCGCAGCGCCTCGCCATCGGTGACAAGATCGTCGCAGGCACCCGCGTCGACGTGAAGCCGGGCAACGCGATGCCGTTCTCCGGCATGCCGATCGGCACGATCGTCCACAACATCGAACTGAAGCCCGGCAAGGGCGGCCAGATCGCTCGCGCCGCGGGCACCTATGCCCAGTTCGTCGGCCGTGATGGCGGTTACGCCCAGATCCGGCTTTCCTCCGGCGAGCTTCGTCTCGTGCGCCAGGAATGCATGGCCACGGTCGGCGCCGTCTCGAATCCTGACCAGTCGAACCAGAACTTCGGCAAGGCCGGCCGGATGCGCCACCACGGCATCCGTCCCTCCGTCCGCGGTGTCGTGATGAACCCGATCGACCACCCGCATGGCGGCGGCGAAGGGCGCACCTCGGGCGGCCGTCACCCCGTCACGCCCTGGGGCAAGCCGACCAAGGGTGCACGCACCCGCAATACCAACAAGGCGTCGCAGAAGCTCATTCTTCGCTCCCGCCACGCTCGCAAAAAGGGGCGCTAAGCTATGACCCGTTCCGTCTGGAAAGGCCCCTTCGTCGACGCGTACGTCCTGAAGAAGGCCGAGAAATCCCGGGAGTCCGGCCGCAGCGAGGTCATCAAGATCTGGTCGCGCCGCTCCACCATCCTTCCGCAGTTCGTCGGTCTGACGTTCGGTGTCTATAACGGCCACAAGCATGTGCCGGTGAACGTGTCCGAGGACATGATCGGCCAGAAGTTCGGCGAATATGCGCCCACCCGTACCTATTACGGGCACGCCGCCGACAAGAAAGCGAAGAGGAAGTAAGTCATGGGCAAGGAGAAGAACCCTCGCCGCGTGGCGGAGAACGAGGCTCTGGCGAAGACCCGCATGCTGCGCACGTCGCCCCAGAAGCTGAACCTCGTCGCGGCCATGATCCGGGGCAAGAAGGTCGAGCGCGCTCTCAGCGATCTCACCTTCTCCAAGAAGCGTATCGCCGAGGACGTGCGGAAATGTCTGCAGTCCGCCATCGCGAATGCCGAGAACAACCATAACCTCGATGTCGACGAGCTCGTCGTCGCTGAGGCATGGGTCGGCAAGAACCTCGTGATGAAGCGCGGCCGTCCCCGGGCGCGTGGTCGCTTCGGCCGGATTCAGAAGCCGTTCGCCGAGATCACGATCAAGGTCCGCCAAGTCGAGGAGCAAGCCTGATGGGTCATAAGGTCAATCCGATCGGCATGCGCCTGCAGGTCAACCGCACCTGGGACAGCCGCTGGTACGCCGATACCAAAGAGTACAGCACCCTTCTGCTCGAGGACATCAAGATCCGCGAGTTCATCGAGAAGGAATGCAAGCAGGCCGGCATCAGCCGGATCATCATCGAGCGCCCGCACCGCAAGTGCCGCGTGACGATCCACACGGCGCGTCCGGGGGTCATCATCGGCAAGAAGGGTGCGGACATCGAGGTCCTGCGCAAGAAGCTGGCGAAGATCACCGACAGCGAGCTGCACCTCAACATCGTCGAGGTTCGCAAGCCCGAGATGGATGCGGCCCTGGTCGCCGAAAGCATCGCGCAGCAGCTCGAGCGTCGTGTCAGCTTCCGTCGTGCCATGAAGCGGTCTGTCCAGTCCGCCATGCGCATGGGTGCGCTCGGCATCCGGGTCAACGTCGCGGGTCGCCTCGGCGGCGCCGAGATCGCCCGGACGGAGTGGTATCGCGAGGGCCGCGTGCCCCTGCACACGCTTCGTGCCGACATCGACTACGCCCTGGCCGAAGGTCAGACGCCCTACGGCATCATCGGTGTCAAGGTGTGGATCTTCAAAGGCGAGATCATGGAGCATGACCCCGCTGCGCGCGATCGTCGTGCTCAAGAGATCCAGGACGGCCCCGCCCCGCGCGGCGGCGGTCGTGGCCGGTAAGGAGAGAACGAGATGCTGCAACCAAAGCGCACCAAGTTCCGCAAACAGCACAAGGGCCGTATCCACGGCGAGGCGAAGGGCGGGTATGACCTGAACTTCGGCACCTACGGTCTGAAGGCGACGCAGCCCGAGCGCGTCACCGCGCGGCAGATCGAGGCGGCCCGTCGTGCCATGACGCGTCACATGAAGCGTCAGGGCCGTGTCTGGATCCGCATCTTCCCGGACGTGCCTGTCACGTCGAAGCCCACCGAAGTCCGGATGGGTAAGGGTAAGGGCTCCGTCGACTTCTGGGCGGCCAAGGTGAAGCCGGGCCGGATCATGTTCGAGATCGACGGTGTCACCGATGCCGTGGCCCGCGAGGCACTGCGCCTTGCGTCCATGAAGCTGCCGATCAAGACGCGCCTCGTGGTTCGCGAGGACTGGTAAGGCCAGAGGCCCTGCCATCGAGAGATCAGGCCCCCGGCGGTTCGTCCGCCGGGGGCTTTTCCGTTTCAAGGGAGCGGGGCGCGCCTCCCAGGCACTCGCGGTTTACGAGGGGGCGCAGATTGCTGGCGGGCAGGTCCGACCGGACAGCCGCGACGCGTCCTCCCGCCCTTCAGGTCCGGACGAAACGTGCCCCTATAGTGCCGTACGTCTTCGCTCCGGTCCGGCGGGGCAGGGGCGAGGGAAGAGGCCGGCGCGACAGGGCTTGCAATGTCTCCCCGCAGCGCGTAGACGGCCCCCTCATTCACGAACTCCACGGGAATCAGCGTTACCCGCCGACGGGGCGCTCTCGTGATGTCGAAAGGAAAGGTGACCCATGGCGAACACCGCCAAGGATCTCAGAGACAAGACGCCCGATCAGCTGCGCGATCAGCTCGTCAGCCTGAAAAAGGAAGCGTTCAACCTGCGCTTCCAGGTCGCGACCGGCGCGGCGGAGAACACCGCGCGCATGCGTACGGTTCGCCGCGACACTGCCCGCGTCCTGACCATTCTGAACGAAAAGGCGGCCGGCGCCGCGACGGAGGCCTGAGACCATGCCCAAGCGTATCCTCAAAGGCACCGTGACGAGCGACAAGAACGCTAACACCGTGACCGTCCTCGTCGAGCGCCGCATCACGCATCCGGTTCTGAAAAAGACGATCCGGAAGTCCAAGAAGTACCGTGCCCACGACGAGGGCAACAAGTTCAAGACCGGCGACGTAGTCCGTATCCAGGAATGCGCCCCGGTGTCGAAGAGCAAGCGCTGGGAGGTGGTCGAGGCCGTATAACGGCCCGGACCACGTTCCGGTTTGAGCGAAACCCTGGGGATCGGGCGATCAGCGCCCCCCAAAGGTCGGGAGAAACCTAATGATCCAGATGCAGACCAATCTGGATGTCGCTGACAATTCCGGCGCACGCCGGGTGCAGTGCATCAAGGTCCTCGGCGGGTCCAAGCGTAAATACGCCTCCGTGGGCGACATCATCGTGGTGTCGGTCAAGGAGGCTATTCCGCGTGGCCGCGTCAAGAAGGGCGATGTCCGCAAGGCCGTCGTCGTTCGGACCGCCAAGGAAGTCCGTCGTGACGACGGAACAGCCATCCGCTTCGACCGCAACGCGGCCGTCATCCTGAACAATGCGGGCGAGCCTGTCGGCACTCGTATCTTCGGGCCGGTGGTGCGCGAACTGCGCGCGAAGAACTTCATGAAGATCATCTCGCTTGCGCCGGAGGTGCTCTGATGGCCGCCAGGCTTAAAAAAGGCGACAAGGTCGTCGTGCTCGCGGGCAAGGACAAGACGCAGACCGGTACGATCCAGTCCGTCGATCCCAAGTCCGGCAAGGCTGTGGTGGAAGGCATCAACGTCTCCGTTCGCCACACCCGTCAGAGCCAGCAGCAGCAGGGCGGCCGCCGGCCTGTCCCGATGCCGATCGAGCTGTCGAACCTCGCCCTCGTCGACAAGAACGGCAAGCCGACGCGCGTCGGCTTCCGTGTCGAGGACGGCAAGAAGGTCCGCTTCGCCAAGACCACGGGGGACGTGATCGATGCTTGATTCGACCACTTACACACCGCGCTTCCGTCAGCTCTACCGCGACGAGATCCGCGGCAAGCTGTCCGAGGAGTTTTCCTACTCCAACGGCATGATGGTGCCGCGTCTCGACAAGATCGTGCTGAACATCGGCGCGGGCTCCGAGGCCGTCCGGGACAGCAAGAAGGCCAAATCCGCCCAGGATGACCTGACCAAGCTGACCGGCCAGCAGGCCGTCGTCACGCGCGCCAAGAAGTCGATCGCCGGCTTCCGCGTTCGTGAGGAAATGCCGCTCGGTGCCAAGGTCACGCTCCGCGGTGATCGCATGTACGAGTTCTTCGATCGCCTGATCACGATCGCGCTGCCCCGCGTGCGGGACTTCCGCGGCGTGAAGGGGACGAGCTTCGACGGCCGTGGCAACTACGCCATGGGCCTGAAAGAGCACATCGTCTTCCCCGAGATCGAGTACGACAAGGTCGACGAGGTCTGGGGCATGGACATCATCATCTGCACCACCGCGAAGACCGACGCGGAAGCCAAGGCGCTGTTGAAGCACTTCAACATGCCCTTTACCAGCTGAGGAATATCGACATGGCGAAAAAAGCAATGATCGAGCGCGAGAAGAAGCGCCAGCGGCTGGTGGAGAAGTACGCCGCCAAGCGGCAGGCGCTGAAGGATGTCGCGAACGACGAGAACCGTCCCGTGGAGGAGCGCTTCAAGGCCCGGCTCAAGCTGGCCGAGCTTCC
The DNA here is from genome assembly GCF_031846565.1 of Tropicimonas omnivorans. Taxonomy (NCBI): domain Bacteria; kingdom Pseudomonadati; phylum Pseudomonadota; class Alphaproteobacteria; order Rhodobacterales; family Roseobacteraceae; genus Tropicimonas; species Tropicimonas omnivorans. The sequence continues at coordinate 181,491 of NZ_JAVRHL010000002.1, forward strand.
GCGGAACTCTTCCCCCACGCGGCTTCACAACCGTTGTGCACTCACCGGCCGTCCGCGTGCGTATTACCGCAAGCTGGGCCTGAGCCGTATCATGCTGCGCGAGCTGGCCTCCGAAGGTCAGATTCCCGGCATGGTCAAGTCGAGCTGGTAAGGAGGGTATGGTATGAACGATCCTCTGGGCGATATGCTGACCCGTATCCGCAATGCGCAGATGCGTGGTAAGTCCACCGTACGCACGCCGGCCTCCAAGGTCCGCGCGTGGGTGCTCGATGTGCTGGCGAGCGAGGGCTACATCCGTGGCTACGAGCGGATCAAGGACGGGGCGTTCCCCGAACTCGAGATCAGCCTGAAGTATTTCGAAGGCCAGCCGGTCATTCGCGAGCTGCAGCGCGTCTCCAAGCCCGGCCGCCGGGTGTACATGAGCGTCAAGGATATCCCGTCGGTCCGTCAGGGCCTGGGCGTGTCCATCGTCTCCACGTCGAAGGGTGTCATGTCGGATCATTCCGCGCGCTCCGAGAACGTGGGCGGCGAAGTGCTCTGCACAATCTTCTGATAGGAGGGCACGATGTCTCGAATTGGTAAAAGACCGGTCGCGCTGCCCTCCGGGGTTGAGGCGAAAGTCTCCGGCCAGACCGTCGAAGTGAAGGGCCCCAAGGGCACCCGCAGCTTCACCGCCACCGACGATGTGACGTTGTCCGTCGAGGATGGCGCCGTCAGCGTCGTCCCGCGCGGTACGTCCAAGCGGGCGCGCCAGCAGTGGGGCATGTCCCGCACGATGGTGGCCAATCTCGTCCACGGCGTGAGCGAGGGCTTCAAGAAGGAGCTCGAGATCAACGGCGTCGGCTACCGGGCTCAGATGCAAGGCGATGTCCTGAAACTGAACCTCGGTTACAGCCACGAGGTGAACTTCACGGTGCCCGAGGGCGTCACGATCACCGCGCCGAAGGTCACGCAGATCGTCGTCGAGGGGTCCGATCAGCAGCTCGTCGGCCAGGTCGCGGCCAATATCCGCGAATGGCGTGCTCCCGAGCCCTACAAGGGCAAGGGGATCAAGTACAAAGACGAGTATATCTTCCGCAAGGAAGGCAAGAAGAAGTAAGGACGGCAAGATGGCTAACAGTAAAAGAGATCTGTTCCTCAAGCGCCGTCTGCGCGTTCGGAACAAACTCCGCAAGACGGCCGTCGGGCGCCCGCGCCTGTCGGTTCACCGCAGCAACAAGAACATCAGCGTCCAGCTGATCGACGATGTTCAGGGTCGCACCCTCGCCGCCGCCTCCTCGCTGGAGTCGGATCTCGGCGTGGTCGGCAAGAACAACGTCGAGGCAGCGGCCAAGGTTGGCGCCGCGATTGCCGAGCGCGCGAAAGCGGCCGGCGTCGAGGAATGCTACTTCGACCGCGGCGGGTTCCTGTTCCACGGTGGCATCAAGGCTTTGGCCGATGCCGCACGTGAGAACGGACTGAAGTTCTGAGGAGACGGGATATGGCAAGAGATGACAATCGCCGGGGCAATCGTCGCGATCGCGACGAGAACCCGGAATTCGCCGACCGCCTCGTGGCGATCAACCGCGTCAGCAAGACGGTGAAGGGCGGCAAGCGCTTCGGTTTCGCCGCGCTCGTCGTGGTTGGTGACCAGAAGGGCCGCGTCGGTTTCGGCAAGGGCAAGGCCAAGGAGGTCCCCGAGGCCATCCGCAAGGCCACCGAGCAGGCGAAGCGTGGGCTGATCCGCGTTCCGCTGCGCGAGGGCCGCACACTGCATCATGACATCGAAGGGCGCCACGGTGCCGGCCGTGTCGTGATGCGGACCGCACCGACCGGTACCGGCATCATCGCCGGCGGTCCGATGCGCGCGATCTTCGAGATGCTGGGGATTCATGACGTCGTGGCGAAGTCCATCGGCACGCAGAACCCCTACAACATGATCCGGGCCACGATGGAGGGTCTCTCCCGCGAGAGCAGCCCCCGTCATGTCGCGCAGCGTCGCGGCAAGAAGGTCTCGGATATCCTCCCCAAGCGTGAAGAGGCCCCCGAGGCGTCCGCGCAAGTCTCCGAGGACGCGTAAGCCATGGCCAAGACCATCGTCGTCAAGCAGATCGGGTCTCCGATCCGCCGCCCCGCCAGTCAGCGCCAGACGCTGATCGGCCTCGGGCTGAACAAGATGCACAAGACCCGCGAGCTCGAGGACACCCCCTCGATCCGCGGCATGGTTCGCAAGATCCCGCATCTGGTCGAGATCATCGAAGAGCGCGGCTGAGCCGAGCTTTCGATCCCAGACGCTTCCCGGGGCCCGGGGGGCGTCGCTTCCGTTTCCGTGCGTAGGCGCGGATCCACCACCATTCAGGCCGTGTCCATCCCGTCTTCGCTCGTGGGGTGTGTCCGGCAAGGAGAGAGCGACATGAAACTCAACGAACTCGCGCCGGCGATCGGCTCCGCCCCGAAGAAGAAGCGCATCGCGCGCGGCCCCGGCTCCGGCAAGGGCAAGATGGCCGGTCGCGGCATCAAGGGTCAGAAGTCCCGTTCGGGCGTGGCGATCAACGCTTACGAGGGCGGCCAGATGCCGCTCTACCAGCGCCTTCCGAAGCGCGGCTTCAACAAGCCGAACCGCAAGGAATGGGCCGTCGTCAACCTCGGCCAGCTGCAGAAGTTCATCGATGCGGGCAAGCTCGAAGCGGGCGATATCGACGAGGACGCGCTGGTCGCCTCCGGTCTCGTGCGCCGCAAGCTGGACGGCGTGCGCATCCTCGCCAAGGGTGAGCTGACCTCCAAGGTCGCGCTCAAGGTGGCCGGCGCCTCCAGGTCCGCGGTGGACGCGGTCGAGAAGGCGGGTGGCTCCATCGAGACGAAGACGCCCCAGGCTGCGACTGAATAAGCGGTTGTGAGGGGGCACCGACCCCCTTACATCTCGCCTTGGTATTCCGGCGCCGCCGGGCCGTTTTTACCGGCCCGGCGGCGTCTGCATGAAAGGACCGATGCACATGGCATCAGCAGCAGAGCAAATGGCCGCCAACATGAGCTGGGGCGCGTTCGGCAAGGCGACCGAACTGCGCCGCCGGATCCTGTTCACGCTCGGCCTCCTGATCGTCTACCGCCTCGGCACCTACATCCCGGTGCCCGGCATCGACGGCGGCGCCCTGCGCGTCTTCATGGAGGATGCGGCCAGCGGTATCGGGGGCATCCTGTCGATGTTCACCGGCGGCGCGCTCGGCCGGATGGGTATCTTCGCCCTCGGCATCATGCCCTACATCTCCGCCTCCATCATCGTGCAGCTCCTGACGGCCCTCGTGCCCTCGCTCGAGCAGCTCAAGAAGGAGGGCGAGCAGGGCCGGAAGAAGATCAACCAGTACACCCGGTACGGCACGGTCTTCCTCGCGACGTTCCAGGCTTACGGTCTCGCGGTCTCGCTGCAGGCCGGCGAGGCGAACGGCATCCCCTTCGTCGCCGATCCCGGCCTGTTCTTCATTGCCTCCTGCGTGGTCACGCTCGTCGGCGGCACGATGTTCCTGATGTGGCTCGGCGAGCAGATCACCGCGCGCGGCGTCGGTAACGGCATCTCGCTCATCATCTTCGTCGGCATCATCGCCGAGATCCCGGGCGCGCTGGCGCAGTTCCTGGCCTCTGGCCGCTCGGGCACGATCAGCCCGGTTCTCATCATCGGCGTGATCCTCATGGTCATCGCCGTGATCGGCTTCGTGGTGTTCATGGAGCGGGCCCTGCGGAAGATCCACATCCAGTATCCGCGCCGGCAGGTCGGCATGAAGATGTATGACGGCGGGACCAGCCATCTTCCGGTCAAGGTGAACCCGGCCGGCGTCATCCCGGCGATCTTCGCGTCCTCGCTGCTTCTGCTGCCGACGACGATCTCCACCTTCTCCGGGGGGCAGTCCGGCCCGGTCATGTCGACGATCCTGGCCTATTTCGGGCCGGGGCAGCCGCTCTACCTGCTGTTCTTCGCGGCGATGATCGTGTTCTTCACGTACTTCTATACGCACAACGTCTCCTTCAAGACGGACGACGTGGCGGACAACCTCAAGAACCAGAACGGGTTCATCCCCGGCATCCGGCCCGGCAAGCGCACCGCGGATTACCTCGAATACGTCGTGAACCGCATCCTCGTGCTCGGCTCGGCCTACCTGGCGCTCGTCTGCCTCCTGCCGGAGATCATCCGCTCGCAGTTCGCGATCCCGTTCTACTTCGGCGGCACGTCCGTCCTGATTGTCGTGTCGGTGACCATGGACACGATCCAGCAGGTCCAGAGCCACCTCTTGGCCCACCAGTACGAAGGACTTATTGAGAAGTCCCAGCTCCGGGGCAAACGCCGGGGCGGGAGGAAAGGGACAGCACGCCGATGAACATCATTCTTCTTGGCCCCCCGGGCGCCGGCAAGGGAACGCAGGCCCGGACGCTCGTGGAGGAGCGGGCCATGGAACAGCTCTCCACCGGCGACATGCTGCGCGCCGCCAAGGATAGCGGGACCGAGATGGGCAACCGCGTGGCGGACGTCATGGCGCGCGGGGAATTGGTGACCGACGAGATCGTCATCGGCCTGATCGAGGAACGTCTTGCCGGCGACCGGCCGGAGGGCGGCTTCATCTTCGACGGGTTCCCCCGGACCCTGGCCCAGGCGGACGCTCTCGGCGATCTGCTCAGGCGCCGGGGCGAGACGCTCGACGCGGTGATCTCCATGCAGGTCGAGGACGAGGCGCTGGTGCGCCGTGTCTCCGGGCGGTTCACCTGCGGGAGTTGCGGCGAGGTCTACCACGACGAGACCCGGCCGACGGCGAAGGAGGGGGTGTGCGACCATTGTGGCTCCACGGACCTGCGTCGCCGCGCGGACGACAACGCCGAGAGCCTGAAGCAGCGCCTTCTGGAGTATTACAAGAAGACGAGCCCGCTCATCGGCTATTACTATGCCAGGGGCGAGCTGTCGTCCGTGGACGGGCTCGGCGAGATCGGGGCGGTGTCCTCGGCCATCTCGTCGATTCTTGACAAAGCGTAAACGCGGCGCTTGACGTCTCCTCCCGCTGGCAGTATTGGGCGACTTCCGCGCGTGGGAACACGATTCCCTCGCGCGTAATCTTATTTTCGGCCCGGTCGCCTTGAGGCACCCCCGGGTCGTCAGTTGTGAAAAAAGGTTCTGGCGTTACGGAACCGCAACCGGAAAAGGACACATCACTTGGCACGTATCGCTGGCGTCAACATCCCGACGGCGAAGCGCGTTCCCATTGCGCTGACCTACATCCATGGCATCGGCCAGGATTCCGCGAAACAGATCTGTGAGGCCGTCGGCATCGATTCGGCTCGCCGCGTGAACGAGCTGTCCGACAGCGAAGTTCTCCAGATCCGTGAGCATATCGATGCGAACTTCACCGTCGAGGGCGACCTGCGCCGTGAAGTGCAGATGAACGTCAAGCGGCTGATGGATCTCGGCTGCTATCGCGGCCTACGTCACCGCCGGAACCTCCCGGTGCGCGGTCAGCGCACCCACACCAACGCTCGCACCCGCAAAGGCCCCGCAAAGGCCATTGCCGGCAAGAAGAAGTAAGGGAGGACCACGAACATGGCACGCGATCGCCGTCAGACCACGCGCAAGAAGGTCTCCAAGAACATCGCCGCAGGTGTGGCGCATGTGAATTCTTCGTTCAACAACACCAAGATCCTGATCTCCGACGTGCAGGGCAACGCCATCGCATGGTCGTCCGCCGGCACCATGGGCTTCAAGGGCTCGCGCAAGTCGACCCCCTTTGCCGCCCAGATGGCCGCCGAAGATGCCGGCAAGAAGGCTCAGGAACATGGCGTGAAGACGCTGGAAGTCGAAGTGCAGGGGCCGGGCTCCGGCCGTGAAAGCGCGCTTCGCGCCCTCGCCGCAGCCGGCTTCAACATCACCGCGATCCGGGACGTCACTCCCATCGCGCATAACGGCTGCCGCCCGCCCAAGCGTCGCCGCGTCTGATCCGTCGAGATTATCGGGGTCGCCCCGGCTGCCACAGAGGCGGCTTGGGCGCCCCCTTTCGTCATTTTGAACCTCGGGCGTTCGCGGCCACGGACATGGGCCCCGAACAGGTATGGAGGCGACATACATGATCCATAAGAACTGGCAGGAACTCATCAAGCCTATGCAGCTTGAAGTGAAGCCTGGCAACGTGCCCCAGCGCTCCGCGACGGTCGTCGCGGAACCCCTGGAGCGCGGTTTCGGCCTCACCCTCGGCAATGCGCTGCGCCGTGTGCTGATGTCCTCGCTGCAGGGCGCCGCTATCACCTCCGTGCAGATCGACAACGTCCTGCACGAGTTCTCTTCGGTTGCCGGCGTCCGCGAGGACGTCACGGACATCGTCCTGAACCTCAAGGGTGTCTCGATCCGCATGGACGTGGATGGCCCGAAGCGCGTCTCGATCTCGTACAAGGGGCCCGGCATCGTCACCGCCGGCGACATCTCCGAGAGCGCCGGCATCGAGGTGCTGAACAAGGACCACGTGATCTGCCACGTGGACGAGGGCGCCAGCGTCTACATGGAGCTGACCGTCAATACCGGTAAGGGCTACGTCGCGGCGGACAAGAACCGCCCCGAGGACGCTCCGATCGGTCTGATCCCGATCGACGCGATCTACTCGCCGGTCAAGCGGGTCAGCTACGACGTGCAGCCCACCCGTGAAGGGCAGGTGCTGGACTACGACAAGCTGACGCTCAAGCTCGAGACCGACGGTTCCGTCAGCCCCGACGATGCCGTGGCCTACGCTGCGCGCATCCTGCAGGACCAGCTGTCCATCTTCGTCAACTTCGACGAGCCGGAATCGGCCCGTTCTGATGAGGGCGACGATGGCCTCGAGTTCAACCCGCTTCTGCTGAAGAAGGTAGACGAGCTCGAACTGTCCGTGCGGTCTGCCAACTGCCTGAAGAACGACAACATCGTCTACATTGGCGATCTGATTCAGAAGACCGAGGCAGAGATGCTGCGGACGCCGAACTTCGGCCGCAAGTCGCTGAACGAGATCAAGGAAGTGCTCTCGGGCATGGGCCTTCATCTCGGAATGGACGTCGAGGAATGGCCGCCGGAGAACATCGAGGACCTGGCGAAGAAGTTCGAAGATCAGTTCTGATCCGACGACGAGGGCTGGGGCGCCGTATGGTGCCCCGCCCCACGATCCGGGCATCTGCCCCAAGGAGAGCGGCCTGACACGCATCGGCCGCCGGACAAAGCAAAACACGTAAGGAGACCATCATGCGTCACGCCCGCGGATACCGCCGCCTGAATCGCACCCACGAGCATCGCAAGGCGATGTTCGCCAACATGTCCGGCTCGCTGATCGAGCACGAGCAGATCAAGACGACGCTGCCCAAGGCGAAGGAGCTTCGCCGCATCGTCGAGAAGCTCGTCACCCTCGGCAAGCGCGGCGATCTGCATGCGCGCCGTCAGGCCGCCTCGCAGCTCAAGCAGGACATCCACGTCGCCAAGCTCTTCGAGGTGCTCGGCCCGCGTTACGCCGAGCGTCAGGGCGGCTACGTCCGCATCCTGAAAGCCGGCTTCCGTTATGGCGACATGGCGCCGATGGCCATCGTCGAGCTCGTCGACCGCGACCCCGATGCGAAGGGCGCGGCGGACCGTGCGCGCCTCGTCGAGGAAGACGCGGACGATTAATCGTTTTTTCCTGCGCAATTCGCGCGGAAGAGAGAATGATGTGCATTGAAGAGGCGGCCCCATTCCGGGCCGCCTTTTTTTGGGCCTCACGCAAGGTTGACGTCAGGTCTGCGTGACAACACGGTGACCGGACCGGGTTTTGACGGCAACAAGGGGCGTAAATGGCCCACATGCCGCCATTAATCTTCCTTAATTGAATTGCGGCGCGTTGACCGAAACCTTGGCAACCTATCTAAAAAGGTATGCCTGGACATATCGGTATAGATCGCGAACTCGAGAAACTTGGGAAAATGTCTCCCGAGGGATACCATGCGGGTCTGCATATACGGTTTGTCGCGCCGCTGATCACGGTTTCGACCTATCGCCAGGAATGGGTCGATCATTACACCGCGCGTGGATATGCGCTCCGTGATCCGATGATCGCGTGGGGCTTCTCTACGGAAGGGAGCGCGCGCTGGAGCGCGCTCGGGATCCCGGATCCGTTCGGCATCCTGGACGAGGCCGCGGGCTTCGGTCTGCGCTACGGATGCGTTGTCTCCCGGGGGCCGCTCTCCTCCCGGACCATCGTCGGATGCTCCCGAAGCGACCGGGAGTACGATGACGACGAAATCGCCGCAATCGGGGATGTCGTCACCCGTCTGCATGCGATCACCGAACCGCCGGAAAAGCTGACACACGCACAGAAAGAGGCCCTGCGATTGATTGCAGCAGGGAATCGTCATGCTGCCGCGGCCGCGAAGCTCGATATTTCCGAGAGCGCGCTGAAGGCCAGGCTGACGGCCGCTCGAGCGCGCCTCATGGCCCGGACGACTGCGGAGGCAATCCAGAGAGCGCAGGAGAACCGCCTCATTTGAAGCCGGTCTCCGGTCTGCCCGCGGAGGACGGTACGGGGTTTTTAACCAGCAGCAACGAGGAAAGTCTGCTATGCAAGCCACCACGCTCTCTTTCGAGAACATGCACAATCACGGCGAGCTCTTCGCCAATCTTCTCAGGGCGAGACGGGACTCGTTCATCGTCCGCAACAACTGGGATCTGCCCCAGGCCATGGGCATGGAGTACGACCAGTACGACACGCCCGCGTCCCGCTGGATCGCGGTGCACGAGGAGGGGCAGGTGCTCGCCGGTATCCGTCTCACGCCCACCACCGCCCGCTGCGGGATCTATACATACATGATCCGGGACGCTCAGAGGGGCCTTCTGGACTCGATTCCCGCCGATCTGCTCGACTTCGAGGCGCCGGTGAACGCCGATGTCTGGGAAAGCAGCCGCGTCTTCGTCTCCAACAGCGTGCCGCACAAGATCCGCGGCCTCGTCCATGCCCAGCTCATCTCCGAGATGTGCAAGGCCGCGCGGGAGCTCGGTGCCGAGGAGGTGCTCTGCCTCATTCCCGCAAGCTGGCCCCGGTTCTCCAAGCGGTTCGGTCTCGATGCCGTGGCCGCCGGGCCCGTGATGCATATCGATGGCGCGGACACCCAGTGCGTGAAGATCACCCTGACCTCCATGGTCCACTAACGGCCCGCCCACTCCTTCAGGCGGGGCGCCTCGTCCGCAGGGCAGGACGATGCCCTACGCGCGGGTCGGGGCCGAGGGGCCTTCCGTCGCTGCGCTTTGACGCATAGATCAGGGCCATGAGCGATCTATTCAGCCATGGCCCCGGCGGGACAGAGACCGGCCAAGAGACGGCGCGAGACGGCAGGGGCGCACCGCGCCCGCTGGCCGACCGACTGCGGCCCGCGCATCTGTCGGAAGTGATCGGGCAGGATCATCTTCTCGGCCCGGACGGGCCGCTCGGCACCATGCTCGCCAGCGGACAGCTCGGCTCTCTCATCCTCTGGGGGCCGCCCGGCGTGGGCAAGACGACCATCGCCCGGCTCCTGGCCGACGAGACGGACCTGTCGTTCGTGCAGATCAGCGCGATCTTCTCGGGCGTGCCGGAACTCAGGAAGGTGTTCGACGCGGCCAAGGCCCGGCGCACGAACGGGCGCGGAACGCTGCTCTTCGTCGACGAGATCCACCGCTTCAACAAGGCGCAGCAGGACAGTTTCCTGCCCCACATGGAGGACGGCACGATCGTCCTCGTCGGCGCCACCACGGAAAATCCGAGCTTCGAGCTGAACGCCGCCGTCATGTCCCGTGCTCAGGTCCTCGTCCTCGAGCGCCTGGACGACGACGCGCTCGAGCGGCTCGCGCTCCGGGCGGAGGAGGAGATCGGCCACCCGCTTCCCCTGACGGACGAGGCCCGGGCGCAGCTTCTGGCGATGTCGGACGGGGACGGGCGGGCGCTTCTGAACATGATCGAGCAGGTGGCGGGCTGGCGTGTGGACGCGCCGCTGGATGCCACGAAGCTCTCCGCCCGCCTCACGCGGCGCGCGGCGCAATACGACAAGTCGGGCGAGTACCATTACAACCTGATTTCCGCCCTGCACAAATCCGTTCGCGGCTCAGACCCGGACGCGGCCCTCTACTGGCTGGCCCGGATGCTGAAGGGGGGAGAGGACCCGCGTTACCTCGCCCGCCGGATCACGCGGATGGCGGTCGAGGATATCGGCCTCGCGGATCCCCAGGCGCAGGCCTTCTGCCTCGGCGCGTGGGAAACCTACGAGCGGCTCGGCTCCCCCGAGGGGGAACTCGCGCTTGGCCAGGCCATCGTCTATCTCGCGCTCGCGCCCAAATCGAATGCCGGGTACGCCGCGTTCAAGGCCGCGATGCGGCTGGCGGGCGAGAGCGGGTCCGAGCCGCCCCCCAAGATCATCCGCAACGCGCCGACGAAGATGATGCGCGATCAGGGCTACGGTCAGGGCTATGCCTACGACCACGATGCCGAGGACGCCTTCAGCGGTCAGAACTACTTTCCCGACGGGATGGAGAGACCGGGCTTCTACGACCCGGTGGATCGCGGCTTCGAGCGCGATCTAGCCAAGCGGATGGACTATTTCGGCAAGCTCCGGGCCAAGCGGCAGGGGGAGAGCGGTTGACACCGCCGGGCCGGGGCGAAATGCACGCGCCATGATCTGGACCTTCGGACAAGTGGCCCTCGGCGGCGCGATCGGCGCGTCCCTGCGCTTCGGCGTGGGCGTGGCCGTGGCGCGCGCCCTGCCGCTCGGTCCGTCCGGCTTTCCCGTCGCGGTGCTTCTGTGCAACGTCGTCGGATCGGCCCTCATGGGGGCGTTCGTCACGCTGTCGGCGGAGAGGGGGCTGACCCACCTGGCGCCGCTTCTGATGACCGGCCTTCTCGGCGGGTTCACCACCTTCAGCTCCTTCAGCCTCGAGGCGGTGACGCTCTGGGAGCGGGGCGCGACGGCGCAGGCGGCGCTCTACGTGGGCATTTCACTGGGCCTGTCCCTGCTGGGGCTCGTCCTCGGAGCGGCATTGATGCGAGGAGCTCTGACATGAGCGGCGTGCAGACGATCACCGTGGGCGCGGGCGAAGGGGATCAGCGGCTCGACCGCTGGCTCAAGCGCCGTTTCCCCCATCTTGCGCAATCGCGCATCGAGAAGATGTGCCGCAAGGGTGAGCTGCGCGTCGATGGTGGCCGGGTGAAGAGCGGCGCGCGCCTCGAGGAGGGCCAGTCCGTCCGCGTGCCGCCCTTGCCGGAGCCCGGCGAGGTGAAGAGCGCGCCGAAGCCGAAGGTCACGGACGAGGATGCGGACATGATGCGCCGCGCGGTGCTGTTCCGGGACGATACGATGATCGTCCTGAACAAGCCCGCCGGCCTGCCGAGCCAGGGCGGGAGCGGGCAGGGCGGACGCCATGTCGACGGCCTTGCCGAAGCCCTGTGTTTCGACCTCGACGAGAAGCCGCGCCTCGTTCACCGGCTGGACAAGGATACCTCCGGCATTCTCGTTCTCGCCCGGACCCGGCTTGCGGCGAAGGGCCTCGGGGAGGCGTTCCGCCACCGCACCACGCGAAAGATCTACTGGGCCGCCGTCGCGGGCGTTCCCGTGCCCCGGATGGGCACGATCCGGTTCGGCCTGATGAAGGCGGCCGGCCATGGCGCCGGCGGCGAGGGGGAGCGGATGATCTGCGTTCATCCGGGCGAGATCGACACCACACCCGACGCCAAGCGCGCCACAACGGACTACGCGGTCCTGTCGGCCCTCGGCGGCCGCGTAAGCTGGGCCGCGCTCGTCCCCGTCACCGGCCGCACGCACCAGCTTCGCGCGCACATGGCCGAGCTTGGCCATCCGATCATGGGCGACGGAAAATACGGCGGTTCGGGGCAGGAAAACCTCGGCGATGGTTGGGGCGCCAGCATGGGGGGCGATCTGTCCCGCAAGTTGCACCTCCATGCCCGCTCCCTGTCGCTGACCCATCCCGAGACCGGTGCGCGCATGAATTTCGTGGCCCCCCTGCCGGAGCACATGGCCCGGACCTGGGATACCCTCGAATGGCGCGCGGGCGACGTGCCTGACGATCCGTTCCGGGAGGACGAATGAGCGCGCCTCTCAAACTCGTCGTCTTCGACATGGACGGCACCCTGGTCGATTCCCAGGCGCATATCCTGATGGCGATGACGGAGGCGTTCCAGTCTGCCGGACGTCCCGTGCCGGAGGCGGCCGCCATCCTCGGCATCGTCGGCCTCTCGCTGCCGCAGGCGATCGAGGTGCTCGTGCCGGGCATTGCGGAGAGCAACCGGGATGCGATGGTCGAGGCCTACAAGCGGAGTTTCCGCGCGCAGTTCGCGGGCGATGGGAGCCACGCGCTCGCTCCGTTCTATCCCGGCACGCGGGAGATCGTGGACCGGCTCGCCGGGGAGGACGACGTCCTTCTGGGGCTTGCCACCGGCAAATCCCGCAGGGGCGTCGACAGGATTGTCGAGGCGCATCGCATGGAGGGGCTGTTCCAGACCGTCCAGACCGCGGACGATCATCCGTCCAAGCCCGCGCCGGGGATGCTGCTCGCCGCCCTTGCGGAGACGGGCTGTGACGCGGCGCATGCGGTGATGATCGGCGATACGAGCTACGATATCGAGATGGGCCGCGCCGCGGGTTTCCGCACGATCGCGGTGAGCTGGGGGTACCACGCCCCAGAGCGTCTCGCGTCCGCCGAGCCGGACGCGATTGTGGACGATGCGGCTGGCCTGATGCGCCGGCTGGATGAGATATGGGGGCGCCGATGAGCGAGTGGCGGGCGAAACGATTCTGGACGACGTCTTCCGTCGAGGCTGAAACGGCGGGCTTCCGGGTCGAACTGGACGGGCGGCCGATCCGGACGCCTGCGAAACAGCTTCTGGTGCTGCCGTCGGAGGCGCTTGCCCGCGCCGTCGCGGCGGAGTGGGACGTGCAGGCCGACGTGATCGATCCGGGCACCATGCCCGTCACCCGCGCCGCCAATGCAGCGCTCGACAAGGTCGCTTCGAACCGTGACGGCCTCATCGAGGGGCTGGCGAGCTACGGTGCGACGGACCTTCTGTGCTATCGCGCGGAGGAGGACGATCCCTTGCGCGCGCTGCAGGACGAGGCCTGGGATCCGCTTCTGAACTGGGCCGAAGCGAGTTTCGGCGTCGCGCTGGTCCCGACCTGCGGTGTCGTGCCCGTGGATCAGGACGCAGCGTCACTTTCCCGTCTCTCCGCGATTCTAGAGCAGCAGGACGACTTTTCCCTGACCGCGCTGTCCGAACTCGTTTCCCTGTCCGGCTCCCTCGTGATCGGCCTCGCCGTGATCGAGGGTTTGTTGCCGGACGAGGAACTCTGGCGCCGCAGCCGCGTCGACGAGGATTGGCAGGAAAGCCAATGGGGACGGGACGAGGAAGCCGCCGAGACCGCCGCCCTCAAGCGCGGCGAATTTCTCCGTGCCGCCGAATTCTACCGCCTCTCGCGCCCCGGCGCCTGAAGCCGCCTCGGGGTGCGCTTGCGCGTGGCGCGGCGGCATTGAGCCTGGGGCCTGAGCAATTGCCCAATTCCCGGGCGTCACCTGCATTGACCCACCGGAACGCCGACCGCTGTCACCCAACCGGGGTACAGCACCCTTGACCTTTTTTTGGGATTCCGCCCAAAGTTGGTGCGCCGGGAGGAGGCAGCCGCTTTCACCCGCCAAGTTCGGGTCCGTCTGACGGGCTCCTATAAATTCGGTCCCCGCCAAGTGGGGCCTGTCCATCAGGAAGAGGTAAACATGAAGACATCCGTATTTCTCGGCGTTCTTGCGGCCAGCGGCCTGACTGCCGGTATTGCATCGGCGCAGTCCGAGACGCTGCAGGAGGTCCAGGACCGCGGCACGCTGAACTGCGGTGTGTCCACCGGGCTTACCGGCTTCTCGTCCCCCAACTCCAACGGTGAATGGGAAGGCTTCGACGTCGCGGTCTGCCGCGCCGTGGCCGGCGCCGTTCTCGGCGATCCGCAGGCGGTCGAGTTCGTGCCCACGACCGGACAGACCCGCTTCACCGCGCTCTCCTCCGGCGAAATCGACGTTCTGGCCCGCAACACCACCTGGACCTTCAGCCGCGACAACGACCTGAAGTTCGAGTTCACCGGCGTGAACTATTACGATGGCCAGGGCTTCATCATTCCCAAGGATCTGGGTGTGTCCTCCGCCAAGGAACTCGACGGCGCCACGGTCTGCATCCAGACCGGCACCACCACCGAGCTGAACCTTGCGGACTACTTCCGCTCCAACAACATGGAGTACGAGCCGGTCCCGATCGAGACCAACGCCGAGGCTCAGCAGCAGTACCTTGCCGGCGCCTGCGACGTGTACACCACGGATGCCTCCGGCCTCGCGGCAACCCGCGCGACCTTCGAGGATCCCAGTGCCCACGTGATCCTGCCGGAGATCATCTCCAAGGAGCCGCTCGGCCCGCTCGTCCGCCACGGTGACAACGAATGGGGCGACATCGTCCGCTGGACGCTGAATGCGCTGATCGCTGCCGAAGAGTACGGCGTGACCTCCGCCAACGTGCAGGACATGGCCTCCTCTGCGGGTGACAACCCCGAAGTGAACCGTCTGCTCGGCACCGAGGGCGACCTCGGCGCGATGATCGGCCTCGACGCCGACTGGGCCGTCCAGGCGATCCTCGCCGGCGGCAATTACGGCGAGATCTTCGAGCGCAACATCGGCGAGACGACCCCGGTCGGCCTCGCGCGCGGGCTGAACGCCCAGTGGACCGATGGCGGCCTGCTCTACGCCCCGCCGTTCCGGTAATATCCCGACAGGGGAAGGGCGCGGCCATCGCCGCGCCCTTCTTTGTATCAAGACCCCCAGGACAAGCTGACACCGGCCGCGACGGCTGATGCCATTCGCGTGCCGACTAGGCCGACCGAATGAAGAGGGCTCCCGTATGTCCGCGATTCCCGACCAGCCGGCGAGGGACAAGTTCCAGCTCAGCCAGCTCATCTACGACACGCGCTACCGATCGCTCACGATCCAGATATTCGCGTTCATGCTTCTTGCCATCGCCCTGTTCTGGCTTGGTCGGAACACCGTCATCAACCTCGCCGCCCTCGGCAAGGACTTCGACTTTGGCTTTCTCGGCCAGCGCGCCGGGTACGACATCAACCAGTCCCTGATCCCCTACAGTTCCGCGTCGAGCCACGGCCGCGCGGCGCTGGTCGGCATCCTGAACACGATGCTCGTCGCGGCGCTCGGCTGTACGCTTGCGCTCGTCGTCGGCACCATCGCCGGCGTCCTGAGGCTCTCGAACAACTGGCTCGTCGCGAAGATCATGACGGTCTACGTCGAGATGTTCCGGAATGTGCCGGTCCTTCTGTGGATCATCGCCTTCTTCGCGATCCTCAACGAAAGCACGCCCTCGCCGCGGGATTTCGGAGAGAATGGAGACGCGTCGCTCCTCTTCGGCTCCATCGCGGTCACTAATCGCGGCGTCTACATCCCGCGTCCCACGCCCCTCGACGGGGCCGGTTGGGCTGTCTGGGCCCTCGTGGCCATCGTCGTGGTGAGCATCGCCGCTATCATCGTCTATCGCGGGTACGCCAAGCGTCAGCAGCAGACGACGGGACGCATCCTGCCGGTCTTCCGCGTCTCGCTCGCGCTGTTCTTCGCCCCTGCCATCATCGCGTTCTTCCTCCTCGGAATGCCGCTCTCCCTCGACTATCCCGAACTTGGCGGCTTCAACTTCCAGGGCGGGATCATGATGCGAAACTCGCTCATCGCCCTCTGGCTCGCGCTCTCGCTCTATACCGGCGCGTTCATCGCGGAGATCGTGCGCGGCGGCATCCTCTCCGTCTCCAAGGGGCAGACGGAGGCGGCCTTCGCCCTCGGCCTGCGCCCCAGCCGCACGATGAACCTCGTCATCCTGCCGCAGGCGCTGCGCGTCATCATTCCGCCGCTGATCTCGCAATTCCTGAACCTGACGAAGAACAGCTCGCTCGCCATCGCCGTCGGCTACATGGACGTGCGCTCCACGCTCGGGGGGATCACGATCAACCAGACGGGACGGGAGCTGGAGGGGATGCTCCTCCTCGGGCTCTTCTACCTCGTCCTGTCGCTCGTCATCTCGGCGAGCATGAACTTCTACAATTCGACCATCAAGCTGAAGGAGCGGTGAGATGAGCGACCTGCACGCGCAAACCGTTCCCTATGTCCGCGAGAGCATGGTCCCGCAGGGCGAGCCGCCCGCGACCGAACGCGGCGCCGTGAAGTGGATGCGGGAGAACCTCTTCTCCTCCTGGTTCAACGCGATCCTGACGATCATCGGCCTCGCCTTCGTCGCGTGGGTGCTCATGCACATCGTCCCGTGGTTCTGGAACTCCATCTGGTTCGCAGGGTCGCTGACCGCCTGCCGCGAGATCAGGGATGCAACCTGGGGCGCGGGCGCCCCGTCAGCCTGCTTCTCCGTCATCACTGACCGTTGGCAGCAGCTTCTGCTGGGGTTCTATCCGTCGGAGCTCTACTGGCGGCCGATCACGGCGCTTGTCCTCTTCGGCGTCGCCGTCGCGCCCGTCCTCTTCACCCGCGTGCCGCGGCAATTGCTCTGGTTCTCGGCGATTTATCCCGTCGCGATGGTCTGGCTGCTCTGGGGCGGGACGATCTGGCCCTACCTGCTCGTCCTCGCGGGCTTCGCGCTCGGAGTGCCAGCCTACCGGATCGGGGCGAAGGCCGTCGCCCCGCTTCTTGGCGTGGTCGCGGCCATCGCCGTGCCGATCCTGTTCTGGGTGTTCGTCCTGCCGCCCCTGTCCGGCGCCCTGTCCAGCGCGCTTCCCATCGGGCTGGAAGCCGTGCCGAGCCGTGCGATGGGGGGCTTCATGCTGTCCTTCATCATCGGCGTTTCGGGCATCGCCCTGTCCCTGCCGCTCGGCATCCTGCTGGCGCTTGGCCGGCAATCGCACCTGATCTTCATCCATGCCGTCTCGGTTGCCTTCATCGAGCTGATGCGGGGCGTCCCCCTCATCGTGTGGCTCTTCACGGCGTCGCTTCTGCTGAACTACTTCCTGCCCCCGGGCACGACGTTCGACCTCACGCTCCGGGTCGTGATCATGGTGACGTTCTTCGCCTCGGCCTACATGGCCGAAGTGATCCGGGGCGGCCTCGCCGCGCTTCCGAGGGGGCAGTACGAGGCCGCGGATTCGCTCGGGCTCGATTACTGGAAGGCGATGCGCCTGATCATCCTGCCGCAGGCCCTGAAGATATCCATCCCCGGTATCGTCAACACCTTCATCGGGCTCTTCAAGGATACGACGCTCGTCGTCTTCATCGGCCTTCTGGATCCGATCGGGCTCTCCAACGCCATCCGTGCCACCACGGACTGGAACGGGATCTACTGGGAGCTCTTCATCTTCATCGGCGCGCTGTTCTTCATCTGCTGCTTTGCCATGTCCCGCTACTCGATGTATCTGGAGCAAAAGCTCCGGACAGATCACCGCTAAGGAGGCCCCGGCCATGACCGCCACAGACACCGCCGCCCATGCTCCCGCTCCCGCCACGCCCCGGCGATCCGCGATGGAGGTTTCCGACGAGATCGCCATCGAGATCTCGGACATGAACAAGTGGTTCGGCCAGTTCCACGTCCTGCGCGATATCGACCTGACAGTTCATCGCGGCGAACGGATCGTGATCTGCGGGCCTTCCGGGTCCGGAAAGTCCACCCTGATCCGCTGTATCAACGCGCTCGAGGAGCATCAGAAGGGCCGCATCGTCGTCGACGGAACGGAGCTCTCCTCGGATCTGAAGAATATCGACAAGATCCGGTCCGAGGTCGGGATGTGCTTCCAGCACTTCAACCTGTTTCCGCATCTGACGATTCTCGAGAACTGCACTCTCGCGCCGATCTGGGTTCGCAAGGTGCCGAAGAAGGAAGCGGAAGCGACGGCGATGCACTTCCTCGAGAAGGTGAAGATCCCCGATCAGGCCAACAAGTATCCCGGTCAGCTGTCGGGCGGTCAGCAGCAGCGCGTCGCCATCGCGCGATCGCTCTGCATGCGTCCGCGGATCATGCTGTTCGACGAGCCGACCTCCGCCCTCGATCCCGAGATGATCAAGGAGGTGCTCGACACCATGATCTCGCTCGCGGAAGAGGGCATGACCATGCTCTGCGTCACCCACGAGATGGGCTTCGCCCGGCAGGTCGCGAACCGGGTCATCTTCATGGACCAGGGCCAGATCGTGGAGCAGAACGAGCCCGAGGAGTTCTTCAACAACCCGCGCTCGGATCGCACGAAACTGTTCCTCAGTCAGATTCTCGGTCACTGAGACCGGCAATCGTCCGACGTCGGGGGAGGGGGGCCTAGGCCCCCTTTTCGCATTTCAGGGTCTAGCCCGCGGGCTCAGACGAGGTCCTGCGGCGTCACGAATTCGACGAGTTCGCCCGCCCCCGGCTCCACGTCCTCGTGGAAACGGATCACCGACGCGGCCGAAGTGGGGTAGGTCTCCCAGCGGGGATGATCCGGCGCCGAGCTGACGAGGACATGCGCCAGATCGCCGATGGCCGGGTTATGCCCGACGAGAAGGATGGTCTCGCCCTCTGCGTCTTGGAGGATCTGCATGAGGTCGTCCGTCTTCGCCTCGTAGATCTCCTTGCGGACCTCGAGATCGCTTTCGAAGGCCATCTCCGACAGCGTCTCGCGCGTCCGGGATGCCGGGGAGCAGAGGATCAGGTCGGGCACCCAGCCCGTCTCGCGGAGCCAGCCGCCGAGCGCGTCGGCCGCGGCCCGGCCCCGCATCGTCAGAGACCGGGTCGCGTCGTCCTGCCCGGCTGCGCCGGGTTCCGCCTTCGAATGCCGGATCAGGATGACCGTCTTCATGGCTGGCCCGGATGGACCGGGACGAGGTGGTCTTCGCGAATGAGCGAGCCTGCGCCGTGGTCGGTGAACAGCTCCAGAAGGCAGGCATTGGGCGCGCGGCCGTCGAGGATCACCACGGCGCGCACGCCGCCGCGGATCGCGGCCAGCGCTGTCTCCGTCTTCGGGATCATTCCCCCGGCGATCACGCCGTCCTTGGTCATCCGCTCGACCTCGTCCGGCGTCAGGCGCGTCACGACGTTTCCGTCCAGATCCTTGACGCCCGCCACGTCGGTCAGCAGAAGCAGCCGGTCCGCCTTCAGTGCGGCGGCGACGGCGCCGGCGGCGGTATCCCCGTTGATGTTGTAGGTCTCGCCGTTCGGCCCCGCCCCGATGGGCGCGACGACGGGGATGATCCCGGCATTGTGCAGGGTGTGGAGGACGTCGGGCGAGACCTGCGTCGGATTGCCGACCAGTCCCAGCGCCTCGTCTGCCGGTTCGCAGACGATCAGCTTGGCGTCCTTGCCGGATAGCCCGACCGCACGGCCGCCTTCGTCGTTGATCGCCTGTGCGATGCGCTTGTTGACGCGGCCCGAGAGGACCATCTCGACCACCTCGACGGTGGCCTCGTCCGTCACGCGCTTGCCGCCGACGAACTCCGATTCGATGGCCAGCCGCTTCAGCAGGTCATTGATCATCGGCCCGCCGCCATGGACGATCACCGGACGCACGCCGACCTGGCTCATCAGGACCACGTCGCGGGCGAACATCCGCATCTCGTCGTCGTCCCCCATCGCGTGGCCGCCGAACTTGATGACGACGGTGGCACCCGAATAGCGCTGCAGATAGGGCAGGGCCTCTGACAGCGTGCGGGCGGTGGCGATCGAGTCGCGGGTCATGTCACGTCGTTTCATCCCTGGCTTCCGAATAGGCACTGCGCCCCGTGTTACTGCCCCGCGAGCCCGGTGGAAAGGGCGCGGCCGCGCTTCACTCCTCGGAAAGGCCGTGGGCGATGGACCGGAGCGTCTCCATGCCCTGGCCCGTCTCGGAGGAGGTCACGACGATTTCGGGATAGGCGGCCGGGTGCTTCTGGAGCGCGGCGCGGACCTGTACGAGGATCTGCTCGCGATCCGCGGCCTTCACCTTGTCCGCCTTCGTCAGGACCGTCTGGAACGGTACCGCCGCCTTGTCGAGTAGGGACAGGATCTCGGCGTCCACGGCCTTGATGCCATGGCGATGGTCGATCAGCACGAAGGCGCGCTTGAGGGTCTGGCGACCCTGCAGGTACTGCTTGAGAAGCGCCTGCCATTGCTGGACGACGGCGACAGGAGCCTTCGCGAAGCCGTAGCCCGGAAGGTCGACCAGGAAGAGGCGCTCCCCACCAACCATGAAATAGTTGATTTCCTGCGTCCGGCCCGGTGTGTTCGATGTGCGCGCAAGCGCCTTCGTGCCGGTCAGCGCATTGATCAGGGACGATTTTCCCACGTTGGAGCGCCCGGCGAAGCAGATCTCCGGCCGGTCCGCCGGGGGCAGGCCGGACATCGCGACGACGCCCTTGAGGAACTCCGACTGACCGGCGAAGAGCAGCCGCCCCGCCTCGGCCGCCGCCGGCTCCGGCTCGGCGACGACGGGGAAGGGAAGCGTGCTCACTTGGCCTCGGACTTCTTGCGCTTGAAGCCTGAGCGGATGTTGCCGAAGACGTCCGGCTTCGATCCGTGGCTGCGCATGATGAGGTATTGCTGGGTGAAGGTGATCGTGTTGTTGGCGATCCAGTAGACCACGAGGCCGCTGGCGAAGCCGCCCAGCATGAACATGAAGACCCACGGCATCCATGCGAAGATCATCGCCTGAGTGGCATCGGCCGGGGCCGGGTTCAGCTTTTGCTGCAGCCACATGGAGATGCCGAGCAAGATCGGCAGGATGCCGATGAAGATCATGGCAAGGATGGACGAGGGCTCTGGTGCGGCCCACGGAAAGAGGCCGAACAGGTTGAACAGCGACGTCGGATCGGGCGCGGAGAGGTCCCGGAACGGCCCGAAGAACGGAGCGTGCCGAAGCTCGATCGTCACGAAGATGACCTTGTAGAGCGAGAAGAAGATCGGGATCTGCAGCAGGAGCGGCAGGCAGCCCGCGGCGGGGTTCACCTTCTTCTCCCGGTAGAGCGTCATCATCTCCTGCTGGAGCTTCGCCTTGTCGTCTCCGGCCCGCTCCTTGAGCTTCTCCATCTCCGGCTGGAGTTCCTTCATCCGCGCCATGGAGACGTAGGACTTGTACGCCAGCGGGAAGAGCAGCGCCTTGATGCAGAGCGTCAGCAGGATGATCGCGACGCCCATGTTCCCGATGATGCCGTTCAGCCAGTGCAGCACGGCGAAGATCGGCTTGGTCAGGAAGAAGAACCAGCCCCAGTCGATGCTGTCGATGAACTTGGTGACGCCGCCTTCTTTCTCGTATTCGCGGATCGTCTCCCATTCCTTGGCACCGGCGAAGAGACGGCTCTCCTGCGTGACGGTGGCGCCGGCCGGGATGTCCCGCGTGGGATAGACGGTCTGCGTCTGATAGATGTCCGGCCCTTCCTGGTAGAGCGACACGAGATTGACCGTGTCCGCCTGGGAGGGGATGAGGGATGTCATCCAGTACTTGTCGGTAAAGCCGATCCAGCCGCCGGTGACGTCTTCCTCGGTGACGGCGCGGGCGCCGATGCGGGCGTCCACGTCGAGATCGGCAAGGCTGTCGTAGTCCTCCTCGATGAGCTCGCCGTTCGCCATGGCGACGACGCCTTCGTGGAGGATGAAGAAGTTGGCGAGATCCGGAAGACCGTGACGCGCGACGAACCCGTAGGGCGCGGCGCGGACGTCGGTCTCCGTGGGGTTCTCGACGCTCTGGGTCACGGTGAACATGTAGTCCGCGTCGACCGCGATCTGCCGGCGGAAGATCAGGCCCGAGGGGCTGTCCCAGCGCAGGGTGACCGGGCTTTCCGGCGTCAGCGTTTCACCCTCCTCGAGGTCCCAGACCGTGTCGGTGCCGGGAACGGCGACGGCATCGAGGCCGGCGCCGGGGGCCCAGCCGTGCAGCGCGTAATACGCGCCCGGCTCACCGGCCGGGGAAAGCAGGCGCACGTTGCCGCTGTCCGGATCGAGGGTGTCGTCGTAGGTGCTGAGCAGCAGATCGTCGATCCGGCCACCGGCGAGAGAGAGCGAGCCGGAGAGCTTCGGCGTCTCGATCGGCACGCGGGCCGCCTCGGGAACGTCCGTCGCAGGCCCCGTGGTCGCGCCCGCAGACGTCTGGGGAGGCTGGCCATCGAGGGCGGGCGGCGACAGCGCGCCGGTTTCCCCTTCGGTGACCTGAACGCCGGGCGTTGCCGCGGGATCCGAGGGTTGAGGCGCTTGCTGCTCGGGTGGGAACAGCAGGAACCAGCCCAGGATCACGAGGAAGCTGAGCGCTGTGGCTAGGATGAGATTCTTGTTCTGATCGTCCATCGACGTCCTGATCCGGCGGTTGCGGAGGCGGGGGGGAGGAGCTTCGCGCCGGTTCAATCCGCCATGGCCGCAAAGGTCAAGGGCCAAGGGGCAAAGCGTGCCCCGTGTCGCGGCGCCGCATCGAACCTACTCGGTCGCCGACGCGATCGGCCCGGACGCCCCTCTCAGCCCGTTCGCCCGATCAACGGCGGCCGCGAGAGCCGCCCGCGGTAGCGGAAGATCCACGGAAGGGTGTCCTCCACCGGCATCGGGCGGGCGAGGCCGAACCCCTGCACGTATCGGCAGCCGAGCTGGGCCACGGTCGCGTGCTCCTGCGGTGTCTCCACTCCTTCGGCGAGCGTTTCGAGGTCGAGCTGCTCGGCAAGAGAAACGATTGCGGACACCATCTTGCGCTGCTGGGTGTCGCTGTCGGCGCGGCTCACGATGCTGCGGTCGATCTTGAGCCGGCAGACGCCGAAGCGGCGGATGGCGGAAATGCTGGCGTTTCCGGTGCCGAAATCGTCGAGATCGATCGTGCAGCCGAGTTCCGCAAGCGCGGTGACGTTACGGACGATCACGTCTTCGTCGGACGCGCAGACGACCGTTTCGAGAACCTCGATGGCGAGTCGATTTGGGGCGAGGTCGAATCGGTCGAGCTCCCAACGGATCCGGTCGACGAGGTGCGGGTTGCGCAATTCATGCATGGAGAGGTTGAGGGCGACCTGCGGGATGCCCAGATCCGCGCGCTGCCACATGCAGAGGGCCTCGAGGGACTGGGTCAGCATTTCCTGCGTCAGGCGCTCGGTCATGCCGGCGGCGAGGACGACATCGAGAAAGACCGACGGCGACAGGACCCCACGATCGGGGTGGACCCAGCGCACGAGGCTCTCGAAGCCGGTGATCTCTCCGGTGTCGGTGGAGGTCTGCGGCTGGAAGAACGCGCGGATGGCGCCCGTCTCGAAGGCCTCGTCGATCTGTGCCGCGAGGTCCGCGCGCATGAGCGACGCCTGCTGGATCGCGGTCGAATAGGCGCGCAGGCAGCCTCGACCCGATTGCCGGGCCTGCCGCAGCGCGAGAAGGGCGGCGTTCACCAGCGCGCCGCCGCCGGGTCCGGGACTCCTGTGGCCGGGGCAGAACCCGGCGGAGAGGCTGACATAGATGGTCCCGGCGTGGATCGGCAGCGGATTCAGGGCGGTGGCCTGCAAGCGCTCGCCGAAGGCCAGGATGCCATCGAGCCCCGATTGCCCCAGCCCATGGGCGAGGACGGCGAAGCGATCGCCGTCCAGGCGGGCGACCGCATCGCCGGAGCGGACGGCGCCTGTCAGGCGCTCCGCAATCTGGATCAGGACCTGCTCGGACCCTCCCGCGCCGAGGTCGCGCACGAGTTCATCGAAGCCGTCGATCTGAACGGCCAGGACAGCACAGTCCGGGTTCGGCGTGGCGAGCATGGCGTCCGCACGCTCTTCCAGTGCCGTCCGGCTCAGAAGACCGGTCAGGGCGTCGCGGTCTTCCGGCGGCCTTCCGGTACGCGACAGGCCGATCAGGACGAGGGGAAGAAGGACGGCGCAGAAAACGAGGCCGGGCTCCCCGCCGAGCCAGTAGGCGAGCAGGAGCGCCGCCGGCAGGAGAGCAGCGAGATCGGGCCGACGGAGAAACCGGCGGCCGTGGCGTTCAAGCGCGTTCAGGGCATGTGCGATGGTCACGGCGGCGGTCGCTCCTGCTGGCTCGGCGGATGTGCCGGGCGTTCGCAGGACCCTAGTGCCGGGGTCTCACCGCAAGCTTAATGCCGCTTGTGCTCTTTGACTAAAATTGTCCTCACGGAGCGTCCGCACCTTCGGAAGGCGCCTCGCCGGCCGTCGCGGCCGGGGCATTCGGACGCATCAGGGCCGCGAAATCGAAGAGGCCCGGGTCCAGGAGGTGCGATGGGCGCGCGTTCATCAATGCGCGGAACATCACCTGTCGGCGGCCAGGCGCGTTTTTCTCCCAGCCGTCGAGAATCTGCTTCACCTGCTGGCGCTGAAGGCCGTCCTGCGAGCCGCAGAGATCGCAGGGAATGATGGGGTAGTTCATCGCCGTGGCGAAGCGCTCGCAATCGGCTTCGGCAACGTGGGCGAGGGGGCGGTAGACGAAGAGATCACCCTCCTCGTTCACCAGTTTCGGAGGCATGGTCGCGAGACGCCCGCCGTGGAAGAGGTTCATGAAGAACGTCTCGAGGATGTCGTCCCGGTGATGGCCGAGAACGACGGCGGAGCAGCCTTCCTCACGCGCGATGCGGTAGAGATTGCCCCGGCGCAGGCGCGAGCACAGGGCGCAGAAGGTGCGGCCGGCGGGGATCTTGTCCATCACGATGGAGTAGGTGTCCTGGTACTCGATCCGGTGAGGCACCCTCATACGCTCGAGGAACTCCGGCAGGACGGTGGCGGGAAAGCCCGGCTGACCCTGATCGAGGTTGCAGGCGAGGATCTCGACCGGCAGGAGGCCGCGCCATTGCAGCTCGGTCAGCGCGGCGAGCAGGGTATAGCTGTCCTTGCCGCCCGAGAGGCAGACGAGCCAGCGCGCGCCACGTTCGATCATGCCGTACTTCTCGATCGCCTCACGCGTCTCGCGGACGATGCGCTTGCGCAGCTTGCGGAATTCGGTGCTCTGCGGGGCGCCCTCGAAGAGCGGATGGATCTCGGTGGAGTCATCGAGCATGAGGCGGCCTCGAGTCGCGGGGTGGGTCCGGTACGGGATCGTAGCCCGATCCGCCGAACGGATGACAGCGCCCGATGCGGCGCATCGTGAGCCAGCCTCCCCTGACCGCCCCGTGGCGGGACAGCGCCTCCAGTGAATAGGCGGAGCAGGTCGGCTGGAAGCGGCAGTTCCGTCCGACCCAGGGAGACAGGATCAATCGGTAGGCATGGACCGGAAGGGACAGTAGGCGGGCGAGGGGGCTCATAGAGCCGGCTCGGCACTCTGCTGCGCCCGCGCGGTCCCGTGAATATGCGTCAATGCGGCGGAAAGATCGCCGAGGAGGAGGTCCCACGGCCGGCCCGCGGTCGCATCCTTCCGGCCGACGAGAACGTAATCCCAGCCGGGTTGCCCCTCGCAGGGCAGAACGAGGCGCGCGATCTCTCGCAGGCGCCGCTTCGCGCGATTGCGGGCGACGGCATTGCCGACCTTCTTGGAACAGGTGAAGCCGACGCGGATCAGATCCGGATCGGCCTCGCCCGCGCGTCTCTGCCGGGCCTGCAACATGAAGGCGGGCGTGCCGGAGCGACGTGCCCGCGATGCGGCTATGAAATCGGCACGCTTCGTCAGGGTCGCCATCGGCGCCCCGCCGGATCTTACGCGCTCAGGGATTTCCGACCCCGCGCGCGACGCGCGTTCAGGATCTTCCGGCCGGCCTTGGTGGCCATGCGGGCACGGAACCCGTGCCGCCGCTTGCGGACAAGGTTCGAGGGCTGGAACGTACGTTTGCTCATGGGCTCGTCTCCGTCATTGTCCGTCGGTGGGCGCGCTCGGGCGGGCGCCCACCGGCGCCGCGGCGCGAGCCCCGGATATTCGAAGCCCGGTCCCTAGAGGGTCGGGCGCGCCCTGTCAACGCATCTCGCGGGCGAAAACGCCGGCGTCTTAGCGGACCCTGCAGGGTCAAGCGCGCGTTACCCGGTCTGGTGCCGGTTTCACTCGCCTGCACAATAGTGTCTGGCGCGTTACGGTGCAAAATCGAAGGACAGGCTGTGGTGGACAAGGAGGACGAGACGGGGCGGGGGCGACTTCTCAGATACGGGGCGCTGGTCCTCATCGCGGCGGTCGCGATCACCGGCGCGGTTCTTCTGCGCGACCAGCTGACCTTCGAGGCGCTGGCTGCGAATCGTGACGATCTCATCGCGTTCCGGGACCGGAACTACCTCTCGGCGGCAGCGGGCTTCGTCTTCGCCTACGCGCTCATCGTCGCCTTTTCCCTGCCGGGCGCGACCATCGCGACGCTGACGGGGGGCTTTCTCTTCGGCGTCTTTCCCGGCGTGTTCCTCAACGTCGTCGGCGCGACACTGGGCGCCACGGCGATCTTCACGGCGGCGAAATGGGGCCTTGGCGCCCAGCTGGCCGCACGGATGGACGCGTCGGAGGGCCTCGTGCGGCGGCTGAAGCAGGGGATCGACCGGAACATGTGGGAGGTCCTCTTCCTGATCCGGCTCGTCCCGGCGGTCCCGTTCTTCGTGGCCAACATCGTGCCGGCGCTGGTCGGCGTGCGGCTCCTGCCCTTCGTGGTAACGACGTTCCTCGGCATCATGCCGGGCGCTCTCGTCTTCACCTCCGTCGGCAATGGCCTCGGCGCGGTGTTCGAGCGGGGCGGGCGGCCGGATCTGTCGATCCTGTTCGAGCCGCAGATCCTCCTTCCGATCATCGGGCTGTGCGCGCTTGCCCTTCTGCCTATCATTCTAAAGAGCGTCCGCGGGACGAAAGGGGTCTGACATGAGAACGATGGAAGCCGATATCTGCGTGATCGGTGCCGGCTCCGGGGGTCTGACGGTCGCGTCCGGCGCGGCCCAGATGGGGGCGAAGGTCGTCCTGATCGAGGCAAACGAGATGGGCGGGGATTGCCTGAACTTCGGCTGCGTCCCCTCGAAGGCGCTGATCGCGACGGCTAGGCATGCCCACGCGATGCGCAGTGGCGGCATCTACGGGATCGCGCCGGTGGAGCCAGAGGTCGATTTCGCCGCCGTCCACGATCACATCCACGGCGTCATCGCCGCCATCGCCCCGGTGGACAGCCAGGAGCGGTTCGAGGGGATGGGCTGCACCGTCATCCGTGCCCATGCCCGCTTCGTCTCGGAGCGCGAGGTCGAGGCGGGGGATACGCGCATCCGCGCCCGCCGGATCGTTCTGGCCACCGGCTCCCGTCCCGCCGTGCCGCCGGTCGAGGGGCTGACGGACGGACCTTACCTCACCAACGAGACGCTGTTCGACCTGAAGGAGCTGCCGGAGCACCTGCTCATCATCGGCGGCGGCAACATCGGCTGCGAGATGGCGCAGGCCTTCCGCCGCCTCGGCGCCCGCGTGACAGTCATCGAGGGCGGAACGCCGCTGGCGAAAGACGATCCGGAGAATGCCGAGCTCGTCCTCGAGACGATGAAGGGGGAGGGCGTGAGCTTCGTCACCGGGCATCACGCGGACAAGGTCGAGTGGACCGAAGGCGGCGTCACCGTGCGCACCGGGGCGGGGACGTATAGCGGCTCGCACCTTCTCGTGGCGGCCGGGCGCGCGCCGGCGCTGGACGATCTCGGACTTGAAGCTGCCGGGATCGAACGGGACAAGAAGGGGCTGAAGGTGGACGACACGCTGCAGACCACCAATCGCCGCGTCTATGCCGTGGGCGATGCGGCCGGCGGCATGCAGTTCACCCACCTCGCCGGATATCACGGCTCGACGCTCATCCGGAGGCTGCTGTTCGGCCTGCCGGTGAAGGCGAAGACGTCCCATATGCCCTGGGCAACCTATACCTCGCCCGAACTCGCCCAGTGCGGCCTGACCGAGAAAGAGGCGCGGGAGGCGCATGGCGATGCCGTCGAAGTCGTCACCAGCACCTATTCGGAGAACGACCGGGCCGAGGCGGAGCGCCGCACCGAGGGCCGGGTCAAGGTGATGGTGGTGGGGGGGCGTCCCGTCGGCGCCTCCATCGTGGGGGAGAGCGCCGGAGACCTGATCGCGCTCTGGTCGCTCGCGATCTCCGCGAAGCTGAAGATGTCGCAGATCTCCGGCATGGTGGCGCCCTATCCCACGCTGTCGGAACTGAACAAGCGCGCCGCGGGCGCCTATTTCTCGCCACGGCTCTTTGATAACCCGAACGTGAAGCGCGTCGTTCGCGCCGTCCAACGCATCCTGCCATGAGGCGCAGCCCACAGTGACGTTCTTTCGCTCGCTCTCCGGACGGTTCCTGATCCTCACCCTCGCCTTCGTCATGCTGGCGGAGGTGCTGATCTTCGTGCCGTCGATCGCGCGCTTCCGCGAGGATTACCTGCTGTCGCGCCTCGAGCGGGCGCAGATCGCCTCCCTCGCACTTCTCGCCTCGGACGACATGCTCAGCCAGGACCTCGAGGCGGAGCTCCTGCAGAATGCCGGCGTTCTGAACGTGGTCCTGCGGCGGGACGAGATGCGGCAGCTGATCCTCGACAGCCCGATCCCGCAGCCCATCGTGGCGACGTACGATCTGCGCGACCCGGGCGCCGCTGAGTTGATCCGGGACGCGATCACCCGCCTGCTCGAACGCGACGAGCAGGTGGTCCGCGTCATCGGCAACCCGGTACGGGAAGCGGGGCTGCTGATCGAGGTCACGCTGGAGACGAGCCGCCTGCGCGCGGAGATGATCGACTACGGCCTGCGCATCCTGTTGCTGTCCGCCGTGATCTCCGTCCTCACGGCCGCGCTTCTCTTCTTCGCGGCCAGGGGGGTCATCGTCGCGCCGATCAAGCGTGTGGTCGATGCGATGCAGTCCTACGCCTCGGCCCCCGAGGATGCCCGCCGGATCATCACGCCCGAGGCGAAGGTCCTGGAGCTGAGAGAGGCGGAGATGGCGCTCCAGACGATGCAGACGCAGCTCACGGGGGCGCTCCGCCAGAAGCAGCGACTGGCCCAGCTCGGCGGCGCCGTGGCGAAGATCAGCCACGATCTGCGCAACATCCTCACCACGGCCCAGCTTTTCGCCGACCGCATGGAGGACAGCGCGGATCCCGCCGTTGCCCGCGCCGCGCCCAAGCTCGTCAGCTCCATCAGCCGCGCGATTTCGCTCTGCGAGAGCACGCTGGCCTTCGGCAAGGCCGAGGAGCCGCCACCGCGCCTCTCCCGCTTCGCGCTCGCCCCGCTGGTCGACGACGTGATCGAGAGCGAGCGGCTCGCGGCGGAAAACGAGGATGTGAGCTTTTCGGTGAACGTGCCCAGCGGCATGACCCTCCGCGCGGACAGCGAGCAGCTCTACCGTGTCCTTGCCAACCTCGTGCGCAACGCCCGGCAGGCCATCGTCGCGACCGGGGAGTTCGGCGAGATCGGCGTCTCGGCCACTGAAAGCGACGACGGCTGGACCCTGATCGTGCAGGATACCGGGCCGGGCCTTCCGCCCAAGGCGCAGGAGCATCTCTTCTCGCCCTTCTCCGGCGGCACCCGCAAGGGCGGCTTCGGCCTTGGCCTCTCCATCGCGGCGGACCTCGTTAAGGGCCATGGCGGCACGCTCGATCTTGCGCGCACGGACGACACCGGCACCACGTTCCGCATCGTCCTGCCCAAGGCGGTCCTGCGCTTCGAAGAGGCTGCAGAATGACCCGACTTCCCGCTTGCAAACCCTGATCGGGGCAAGTATCCCCGCCGCAACGCGCTGGTAGCTCAGTTGGATAGAGTACCTGACTACGAATCAGGGGGTCGGGGGTTCGAATCCTCCCCAGCGCGCCACTACCTTCCGCAAAGCACTGATATCACTGGCTTCTTGGTCGGTTTTGTCTAAGGCAGATTGGGCCTTAGACAATTTACGGCGTCCCGAAGGATGCTTCCCAGTCGCTTCTCTCCTTATGCACCTGTGAAATTTCATTGAGGTGTCGCCGAGGTGACACGCGGCAGAAAGCAAAAGGGCCGCACCAAGTGCGGCCCTTTTCGGATGCTTGGACGCTCATTCTTTCAAAAACCTGCCGGTCTCAAGCGCGGAGGGTTCAGGGCTGAGAAGCCGCCGCCTTTCGGCGCGCTTCGTGTAGCGCTCGATTTCCTTCAGCGTCTCATGTCCGCTCCACGCAGCGATCTGATGAATGTTCGCGCCACGCTCGGCATGAAGGATCATCCGGCTCTTCCGTAGCCCGTGAGACGTTTTTCCCGCGGGGACGTTGGCCATTTGAGCCCTTTCCGAGAACCACTGCGAGGCGCCCTTGCGGGAGCGAGCTTTGCCATGCACCGTCAACATGAAGGTTCCGCTGCGTTCTCCCATGGCCGCGATGGCGAGGCGAAGATGCTCGAGATCTTCGGCTACCGCGAACTTCGGCAAGCCTCTGTCGAATGGCACCGAGACTTCACTCCCGGTTTTCTTCTGAATGAAGACAAGCCAACCATCATCATCGACGTTCTCGGGGCCAAGACCGACGGAGTCCGAGATCCGGCAGCCGGCCCAGTATTGCAGCTCGAAGGCCATGCGTTCTTCGGTGCCATACTCCCAACGAGAGCGGTACTTGGAGATGTCCGAGAAAGTCCACGGGAGGTAGCCCGGCGTGGCATCTACTTTGAGCTTCTTCACCCCTTCGGTGGGCTTCGTGATGATCAGACGCCGTCCGAGAGCGAAGTCTCCGAGAGCGCTCCAAGACTTCAGACGTTCGTTGGCGGGGTTTCGCTCCATGCTATCCATCTGGTGTCGGATGTGTTCGGGGCGCACGCTTGCGAAAGCGACCCTGCCGACGGCGCCGTCATTCACCGCCAGAAGTCGCTTCATGTCACGGCGTCGGACATCCTGATAGGACTCGGAAAGGCCCCGGAAGTCGTGCGAGCGCAGGTACCGGGCAACGATATCGGCAACAGAATTTGGCTTTACCAGCTCTACGACCTTCGCCGGCTTGGCTACACCTTGATTGCAGGCCGCGAGGTAGGCGGCCAGGAAGTCTGGGTGGTCCTCGGGAAGATGGGCTGGCAACTGGATTCCCGTGGCGCGGTGGTAGACGTACTTGATGCCGCTGCTTTCGTAGCGCTTCAGGCCTTTCAGTTTCATGCCGCTGCCTGTTCTGGTGCCATCCGGAATGCCACCGCCGCTTCTTCGATTTCGCTCTCGCATGTCTTTTCTCCATCGTATTCGAGGCGATCGGCGTAATCGTCGAGATCGCGGAGGTCCCAGAGGCGGTTTCCGCCGGACCTTTTCGATTGCAGGTCAAGGCTGCGAAACTTGCTCTCGGACACGCCGAGGTATCTTGCAGCTTCACGTGCCTGCATCAGGCGCGGCGCATAGCCGTAGCTCTGGGACATCAGCACTCTCCCCGGGAGGCGATGATGCGCGACAGGCAAGGAAGGCGATCGAAGCTTTCGGCCCGACAGCTCTTCTTGAATATGCGCTTCATTTTCCCCTCCACCGATCGGGTTGGTTGGTCGGTCGAGAGCGGCCTGCCGCCCTCGGGAGGGAGATCGGTTCAGAGACAGGGGACCGGTGGATTTTCCTTATTGGGGTACACCCCCCCCACGAACGGTAGCCGCTCTGCGTCAAGGGCGTGTCTATCGGGCAGCAGCAAGGAGTTGGGACACGACACGCCCGTCCATGGTGATCCGGCCATGGACGCGGGTCTTGGGACCCTCAAGACGCGGCACCCCCGTGGGGCACCGCGGATCGTTATCGGTGGATGAGGTATCCAGTCTCCCGCATGGCGCCGGCAGCAGAAATGGTCGCCAGAACGAGGTCGGACAGGAGGTCGAGCTCTTCGATCACTTTGCCGAGCTTTCGCGCGGCCGGATCGGTATGAAGCACCTCATAGCCGCCGCGTACATGATCTACATCGCCGTACCAGGATGTGGAGGTGCCCGCATCAATCCGGTCCTGGAGCGTTGTCCTGAAGGCGTCGAGTTCGTCCAGAATGCTCACTGAGAAAAGCTCCCGGCGATCGAGCCGACCGGCAAAGGCCCGGGCGACGGCGCGCCGTTCTGGCGGCAGATGCGGGATCACGACGTCGTGGACCTGTGTCGTCACGACATGGGCCTGCATCAGAGTAATGGTTGCTATCCGCGCGACGAGGTCGTCGGTCATCTCCGAGCCTGCGATGAGATCGACGAGGAGCCGCCAGTTCTTGAGGGGACTCGCCATCATGCGGCCCTCCCCTCAGCGAGCGAGGCATTGGCGGGGGTCGCCTGCCAGTAAGACGCCAGAGCCGTTTCGAGACCGTCTGCAAGCAAGCAGATTTCTTCGACGACAGGGCTGGCTGGATCGATCCGGGCGAACCTGGCAGCTTCGATCCGCGACGGATCGTGAACGTGTTCGAGCATGAGCAGGTCGAGCAGATCGGCGAGCGCCCGCATTGTGCGGCGCGTCGGCGACTGCGGCGCGACCACGCCGTCCAGCGCAGCTTGAGCGAGGCGCAGACCGGGTGTGGCACCCAGCAATTCCGCGGCCGCGAAGAGGCCTTCGCGATGCTCCTCGACGAAACCTCGAAGCTCGTCGAAGGCATCCGATGGCGCAAGACCGGTCTGCTCGGATGGTGGAGTGAAATCGAACATGGGAAGATCTCCCTTGGGGTTTCCGGCTCAGGTCCGGGTCAAGCGGCGTTCAATCTTCCCTCTTCGTCTTCCGTCTTTTTCCCCTCGGTGCGTCTTTCCGTTTCGGCTCTCGCAGAGAGGAGCCGAAACGGAAAGATGCACCCCGGGACCATGCCACTGCGCGCGTCACTCCCGCCAATTTGCGCTTCCGGCCGAAGGCATCGCGATGTGGTCCTGGCGCTCGGCGCCGTCATGTTGGGAGAGGTCGAGGAGAGGGCTTGCCCCCTCCTCGCCGGGGCCGGGGAGGCCCGAGCAGCGGGGGGCCGGGGGGAGAGTGCGGAACGACTCCCCCCGGCCGCCGGAGGCGCGGGAGTGCGCGCAGCGAGCTTCCGTTGGCCGTCCGCCCAGGACCGCCTCCCCGGCGCAAGGGGCCCTCGGAGAGCCGCGCGTAGTGAGCCCCCGGAAGGGAGCGTCTCGCACTACGCATAGTCGGACACTATGCCTGATACGCGCGCCTGCGGCGCGCGTCGCAGACATTCCCGGAGGGGCACCTTTTTTACCTATTTCCCCGTCGCCTCGAACAAAGGAGATGGCGATGGAAGGATATCAATTCGCGCGTCTGGAGACGTTTTCCGTCCAGGGCGCACCCGGCAGCAAGCCGACGAAGATACGTAAGAACGGCGCGCGGGCATGGACCGCCGAGGAGGTTCTTCGGGAAGCGGAGCGTCATCCCATGGCCTCACTGCACGTGAACCCCGGTTGCCCCCCGCCGCAGATACTTCCGGGCACGGTGGGATCGTTCGCAGCTGTGCGGGCCGAACATGACAAGGCTGCGGCTGTAAAGGAATCCTACATGCGGAAGGGCAAAGACGGGAAAAAGAAGAAGGCTTGGCGGAAGCTGCGATCAGATGCCCGGACGCTCTATTCCTCCGTCGTCTCGCTTCCGACACTTACGCGCGACGCACTCGCTGATCCGGCTCTCGCCGCCGACTGCGTCGCGCTTCTCACCTCGGCGATGCAGCACGAGCAGAAGACCCTGGCAGCTCGCGGAGGTGTGCTCCTGATGGGGGTGATCCACTGGGATGAGGAACATGTCCATGCGCACTATCTCGCCGTCGCGCCTCAGGCTGGACGGGCCGACGGCCTGCATCCTGGACATGCTGCGAAGGCCGCCTTCAATGCCGCCCATGTCGATGCCGATGGCACAGATAGGAAAGCTGTCGGACATGGGGCGAACAGGGCGTACTGCGAGGCCATGCGCGGCTGGCAGGACTCGTTTCATGAGGAAGTCTTCGACGGGGCCGGACTTCTCCGGTATGGGCCGAAGCGCCATCGGTTGAGCCGGGCGGACTACCAGAAGGCGAAGGCCGCGAAAGCACAGCAGGCTGAAGACGCTAAGCGCAGCAAGATCTTGGCGATTGAGATCTCTGGCCAGGAAGAGCAGCTCGCCACAATTGTGAAAGAAGCCGCCGAGAGCGCGCGACACCTCGCGCGCGAGAAGGCCTCGATGGCTGGAGACAAGGTGGACCTATTGGTCCGCGAGCATGAAGTCGCTTCGTTGACCGTTCAAGCACGCGAGGAGATCTCGCGCGGCCGGTCGGTCGCTTCGACCGCAGAGGCACGGATCAGGGCGCTGACTGTCGGGACACGGGCGATCGAGGAGCGCCAGATAGATTACCGGCCGGGGGATCGGGACCGCCGGGAGGGCCTTACTTTCGGACCCGCAGCACCTGCCGACAAGAAGGAGCGTGGCAAGCTCAAAGACGCGATCCGGCCCGCCTTCGACGTGTTGGTCGGCTTTGCCAGACGGGTTTTCCGTCTCCGTCAGCGAGAGGAAGCCCATGCAGAACTGGAAGC
The DNA here is from genome assembly GCF_031846565.1 of Tropicimonas omnivorans. Lineage (NCBI taxonomy): Bacteria > Pseudomonadati > Pseudomonadota > Alphaproteobacteria > Rhodobacterales > Roseobacteraceae > Tropicimonas > Tropicimonas omnivorans. Next base: position 215,780 of record NZ_JAVRHL010000002.1, read on the forward strand.
GGAGAGCGAGCGACGGGCTCGCAAACGAGACCGTCAGGATGCCGAGACGCGACGCCGCGCCAGGGTCGTTGCGGCGGCACTTAGAAGCGATGGGCAACCGGTACCGGCACCTCTCGAGGCGGTAGCTGCTGGCGAGCCGCTGATCATGTCCGAGGCGAGCTTTCCTGGAGCATGGTCGATCTCGCCGGAGGCGAAGCCGGATGAGATCCGGGAACGCCTCAATGCTACGACCAATCTCCAGCTACGCACGGCGTGGCAGGCAACCCGGGACGCGGTTGAGCTGGTCGAGAATGACACATCTCTGCGAGATCGCTTCGCACTCGGCGTGCGTGTCATCGAAGCGAATGCGGACGATCGGGGGGTGGACCTGGAAAGTGGTCAGCAGAACCTCGATACAGCCAAGCGCCCCGAGGTCGCTGCATTGCACCGCGACGAGTTCCTTGGGCCTATAAGGGTCGCCAATGCGGCCAAGGAGCGCCAGCGGGTTCGCGGATCATGACGAGAGATGCCGAGACGGTGGCGTCTCGGCATCTCCACTATCACGCTGCATCCTGTTCGTCGTCGGGATCATCTACTTGCTCCGCGCCGCCGTCATCGTTTTGCCTGACGATCCGGTCGTCGCCGGAGTCGGGAAATAGAGACATTTGACTGTCGTCCTTCACGGCAGGCGCCGCGGAGCTCTCTTCATTGGATGCGTGACTGTTGCCCTGCGAGGCGAACTCCTCCCGCCCAAGGAGACGACCTTCGAGTTTCGCGATGAGGACCTTGGCCTCCATGAGCTCTGCCGTAAGCGAAGCGACCCTCTCCTCAGCCTGTTGCGCGCGTTCCCCGGCGGCCTCTGCCTCGGCGACGGCACTGTCACGCTCGTCCTCGACCAGCCCGATATTGTCGAGGGCCTCCGCTCTTTCCTCTTCGACCTCGGCGAGCTGGCTGGCGTGGGCGCGCCGTTCGATAGCCGCTGCCTCGTCGGCGCAGCGCCAGGCTGCCTCCCAAGCGGAGGCATAGAGGTCAATCACCTCTTCGGGCATCTCGGGGGCCGCGCGCGATGCTTCGGCCGCGGCCTTCTGTTCAGCGAGGACGATCTTCACGATCGGCCCGATGTCTCGGAACGATCCCTTCGTGATCTCCCGCACGGCGGCGTTGGTCGGCTTTTCGCCCTTCGCCTGGATGTCGGCGACGGCTTTGCGCACCTTCTTCTCGAGGGCGGCGTTGGTCTTCTTCGTAGCTTCGGTCATTCTTGGCACCTGCTTGGGTAATGGTAAGCGCCGGTAATACCGTCTCGGCGCTACCACCCCGTCCCGAGGTGGCAGGAAGAATGTCGGATCGTCGGTCGAAGGCCGGAAACGCGACAGTCAGAAAAGTTGGTATTCTTCGCTCAAACGCTGTCGAACCATGAGCCGTCGATGCGAACCCGCTCGACCATCTCGGTCGCGACTCCAAGACCGTTCTCCTTGAGCAGGTCGCACAAACGGTCTCCGTCGATGAGGTCGATGGCGATGGCGCCGTCCCTGGTCGCCTCGTCGGTCGCGGCCGGGGTGTAGTGGCTCGTGGTGATAAAAAGCCCCTTGTCGGCCCGGCCCTGGAGCGCTCCGCGGAAGTCGCGGATTTCCTTCGCGCCGACGCTGCCTCTCCAGCGCTTGCACTGGAAGTAGACCTGGAACGAGACGAGGTTCACGCGCAGGACGCCGAGCCCGTCGATGCCGCCGTCGCCGGTCTTTCCGCGGACCTCGACCTTGGTGAAGCCAGCCTCGCGCAGAAGCCGCTGTGACAGCCTCTCGAAGGCATCTGGCGCCATGGACCCGAGGACGGTGAGCAGCGCAGCTTTCCAGTCCTCTTCGTCCGCCGGCCCAGCATCCGCGTCTGCGATGACGACATCCGCATCGCCGGAGATCTCGGCCGCGTCCTTGGCCTTGCGCTTCTGCCGCGCCTTCTCGCGTTCTTCGGCCTGAACGGTCTCGACGATGGCAGCCGCGGGTGCGCGATCGTGGATGGCGCTGCCGGCCTCGGTGATGGCCCAGACACCACGTGCCGAGTTCTCGACGGCACCGCCTCGCCGAAGGTAGGTGCGTGCCCAGGCGAGGTAGTAGTTCACCTTCAGGCGCTGATCATTGTTCGGCATCGGGATCGCCTGTTCGGCCTCAGAGAGCCCCTCGAGCTGGATGACGGTCTCGTCTATCTCCTGGATGCTGCCCGACCCGCCGAGGTGCCGAAGGGCGTCGAGCGTAGCGACCATCATGCCAGCGAGATCCGGCAACCCCTCGGGCTCGATGATGAAGCGGCGGTCAGATGGCATAGCGGCCCTCATCGGTCATTTCTGCCATGCCGAGGCCCGCGAGCGTTTCGAGCAGCGGGGCGACGGTGGTGGCTCGACCCCGGGTGAATGTGCGGGCGACGGTTTCGGCATCCGCTTCTCCGAGATCCTCCAACGCCTCGCGGACGGCGGCGATCTGGGCGGGAAGCGACTTCGGCCATGGGGCCTTGCCGGTCTTGGCGACCTCGGCGATCTCCAGCTTACCTTGCTTCGACTCGGCGGCACGACCGTCGGGGTTCTGGTAGTCGGGGCGGAGCCAGCGGACATGGCCGCGCGCTTCCTCGGCGACGCGTTCGCGATTGAGGGTGACGAGGTTCATCAGGATGTCGTTCTCGGACAGGTCGGTGGGCCAGCCATAGGCTTCGGCCACGGCGGCGTCGATCCGATCGTGGATGTCCTTGAGGAGGCCAATCAGCCCGTCCTCGTAGACCCGCTTGTCCTTGCCTTCGATGGTCTCGCCCGCGCGGAGTTTTTCGAGGGTGTTATACATCTGGGTAAGCGTCAGACTGGGATGCTGCGCTTGCCGCTCCTTGCGATGCGCGTCCAGCTCCTCGCCGAGCTGACGGAGGGTAGTGCGATTCGAGGGAGTGAGGTCCGGAAAAGGGAATGGTGAAAAGGTATTGGCACTATTGTAGCGCGGGCGATCTTCAAGAGTACCCGTGCACCCCTTACACCATGTAAGATGCACATGGGATGAAAGGACGGCAAGACTTTCTGCATTTTGCAAGGCAATGCAATAAACCATGGCGTCCGGTAGTATATCCGCGTTTACCATTTGAAAAACGCGATGCTTCGCAGTATAGGTTGTTCCGATATACGCATCAGTGTTGGAAAGACTCCGGCGCAGGGCGGGCCGAGGTTCGGCAAATATCCACCACAAACGTTTGTATTGCTCTCTGTCGTTTTCTTCTCGAACCGGTTTTACTCGATCAAGGAGGTGTGCGTAAAGATTTGGCAGTTCTGTCCTCGCGACAGACTCGTCAACTCCAAAAAGGTCGATAATTCTATAGCCTCGTGGGCGCTCAAGAATATCTTTTCCAATAATATATTTCCGAACGAATTTTTTTTCGGCGTTTCGCAGTTTGCTGCGGAAGCTCTCGTACTCTCCTGTAGATAGCTTGAAGCCATCCCCTGCGGGAACAACGCCCTGAAAACAAATTCCCCTGTTTGCCTCCAAAGCTTTTATCTCCGAGAAGTCAGGTCCATCGGAGAGGCGAGCGTGAATCTTTTCAACGCGAACATCGGTTGCTTTGCCATCGGGGCCAATCAAGCCAATTACCGGCCTTGCCGGCTTTGTAGCGGAGCCTACGGTCATGGCGATTCTGACATTTGCGCCATCTGAAGAATCTACCCATGGGTGATTAGTGGTGGCATAGATAAGGTGAATTTTTGGTTTCTTCCCGCCAATTAGCTTTTCTGTCAGCTTTCTGGAGTAATCTTGGGTGATGCTATTCGTAGTGATCAGCCCGAAGCGTCGCGCAGAGCTTCGGCGCGTCAATTCTGCTGCTTTCCACCACCAATACATCACGAGATCAACTGTTCGAGGTACGCCTTTGTAGGCATGCCTCAAAGCATCTACATATTCAGGTGTAAGGGCTGATCGAATGCGCCTTGCCCCAATAAACGGCGGGTTGCCGACAATAAAGGTCGCCTCGGGCCACGCGGCTGGTCGTGGATCGACGTAGTCGTAGATCTGCACCCGTGCCGAGGGGTCCGGCACCTCTTCCCCCGTCGCCGGGTGGCGCATAGTGGTCGTGCCATCCCAGCGCGTCACTGCGGCGCCATTCTCGTCCAGCCGGGGCGTGCGGTCCGACCATGTGAGCACGGCGTCTCGATGTTCGATGTTCTTGAAGTCGCGCAGAATAGGCTCGGACGGAGCGGCCTTCCCGTGGGTGCGGTAGTGCCATTGCAGGTAGCCGATCCACAGCACCAGCTCAGCGACGTTGGCGGCCCAAGGGTTCAGCTCGATCCCGAGGAACTGGTGCGGATCGACCGTATATCCCGCAAGACCAAGGTTGGTCTGCGTCTCGCCCAGCTCCTCCATGGTGGCGATCACCTCGCCTTCCAGCCGCTTCATCAGTTCGAGTGCGACGTAGAGGAAATTTCCCGACCCACAGGCAGGGTCAAGCACCGTGACCTCACAGAGCTTGCGGTGGAAGCCCTGGACCTCGCGTAGCGCCTCCTTTTCCTTACTTTGGCTGCGCAGCAGGTCGGCGGCGGCCTGCACGCTGCGCCAATCGGCGCGCAGGGGTTCGATGATTGTCGGCATCACCAGCCGCTCGACATAGGCCCGCGGCGTGTAGTGGGCACCCAGTTTGTGTCGGCTATTCTTGTCGAGAGCGCGTTCCAGCAGGGTGCCGAAGATCGCCGGTTCCACCTGTTTCCAGTCGGCCTCGGCCGCCTCGATCAGCAGGCTCAGCTGCACCTCGGACAGGGGCAGCGCCGAGGCATCACGGAAGAGCCCGCCGTTGAAGCGGAGGAGCTTCGCCATGATGACCGTCGAGGTGCCGCCGGTGTTCATCGTCTCCCAAAGCGACTGGAGCACCGGCGCGGCCATCTCGGGCTTGCCGCGCAGTTCCCGCAGCTTGTCGCGGAAGGAATCCTTGGGCAGCAGTTCGACGTCCTCGGCGAACATGGTGAAGAGGCATCGCATGAGGAACCGGGCGACGTCCTCTCCCTCATGGCCCTGGCCTTCGAAGCTGCGGCCGAGCTGTGCGAGGTGGTCGGCGATTTCGCGGGTGACCCGTGCCGCGGTGCGCGACGGATCGAGCGACATGGGATCGGACCAGATGGTCCGCAGACGCTCGCGGACCTCGTCATCCCGGAGATCTTCGAGGGTGATGCGGTAGCGGTTGCCATCGGGGAACTGGGTGTAGCCCTGTCCTTGGCCGGAGAAATCGGCGTAGACCTCGATGACATGTGCAACGTCGACGACCAGCAGGAATGGTGGCCATCCGTCCTCCTTCGAGATTGCTCGGGCGTAGCCGTCCGCCTGGTTTCGGGCTCGTAGCATCGTATCTTCGAAGCCTCGCGTGCCTCGGCGACCATGCCCCAGTTGACCCTGGGGGGCGTCCTCAGCCGACAGGAGGCTGAGCTGCTCGGATTCAGCCTTCGGACCAGCGCCCTGCTTCGCCTCCATGACGAAACACTGTCGGCGGTAGAGATCTATCCGCCGCCGTCGGCGTGTCCCAGTGTGGGTTTCGGTGACTGGGCGTTCGAAGCGATAGTCGTTTGTCTGGCCATCGCTCTGGGCAGGTTTCGGACGGTCGACCCCGAGTATGTCGCAGAGCTCGGACGCGAAGGTCTGAAAATTCGCGATCTCGCTTCCGCCGGATGCACGCCACCGCGTAATGAAATCTTCAACTTGCAATACCCGTCTCCCCATTGGAGATCAGATTGCACGCAAGGGCTTGAATCAACAATGCCATCTCGAGGGCGATTTGCGCAGGGAACGCGAATGTCATGCGTTTCCGCTTCGTCGTCGGACGGTTGCGGCGGCGTGGCTGGTGGCTGGTGCGGGGGCAGAATAGCTGAGGAGCGGGGCTCCTCAGCTTGCGCCTTCGGCAAGGCATAGCCCCCCTGTAGCGGGCACGGACCAGTCTCATCGTACCGGCTCGACTCTTGGCTATCAGCAACGATGCCTGCCCGTTTCCTTCTGAAGAAAGTGCTCCGGGAGATTCCGAGCGCGACCCAAGGCTGCCGCCGTTCCTGATCGTTCTTCTCCAGCCACTCATTGCGGGCGGTGGCTCCGGCATCATGCCGGCGTGCGCGCTGTCTGCGCGCTTTGCGACGCGCGCGCTCTTCCGGAGGCATGATCTGTTCCAGCCCGAGAGCTTCGGATGTCCGCCCGGAGATGCCGAGCAGTTCTGCGATCATAGCTCCGGAGTAGTGATAGCGGCCGTCGCGTAGGGGGCGGTGGATCTCGGAAGTTCCGCCTGGCGACTGGCAAGCTTCACCACGGCCCTCACCTCCGCGGCCGGCAGGAACGGTGTCGCCAAGGCCGCTGCTGCCATGACCCTCTGCTCGACTTCGGCCGGCGTCGAAGTATGCGACAGGCTCGTAGCGAAGAGGTGCAGCCAAGTGTTTCGGAAGCCCTCAGGGACTCTGCCGCCCCAGGCGTAACAAATGCGCTCGAGATCGCGCTGAACGGCACGAAATTTGGCCCGCGGCGTCAGGCCGCCGGGTGTCTGTTTGATCCCGGCTTTCTTCTTCTTCTTCTTGGTCGCTTCCTTGCTGGATCGTAGCTGCTCACGCGTTGGTCGTCCTGCGGCAAGATAAATCGCGTCTGCCAATGCGTCGAAGCAGTAACGTCTCAGGGAGCCACCGATAACTGCGGCCTCCTTCCCGCTCTTCGAATTGATCGACCCGGGCAGACGCGTGACACGAGCGGCGTCCCGGCACGACGGGTCTGCACCGTAGGCACGGAAAAGCGCGATCAGGGCATCTTGCGCTGCTTGCCAGCGAGGTAGCGCTCGGGCCGGCATCTCATCGATCAACCAGATCGCTCCCAGCCCTCGCCCGGTGAAAAGCAGGATACTCGGTTCCGGCAGGCCAAGTTCAGAAGCCCTTGCACTGATTGCGGAAGCCCAGCGACCTGAGTCCGCCAGTCGACTCGGAACGCGATCGATGTCAAGATCAAGGAAGAGGCCGTTGAGAGCTGCGAGTCGATGCCCTGAGCGTGGTCCGTGGAAGCGATGCAACGTGATGTATGCGTCGTAGTCGAGCAGGGGTTCGATCCATTGGGGCGCATCCTCGACCGAGTAGGTCTTCGTAAAGATCCGGTCTCGGCAGGCCTTTACCATGACCGACGTCTTGCCGACGGAACCAGGAGTATGGAGAAGCCGCACGTAGTCCGCCGGTGAAAGGGTGGTGCCGACGGGAGTGTGTATGTCGAGACTTGAAGGGGCGAAGTGTTCCATCGAAAGGAACTGGTTCCAAACAGCTCCCCCTCAAAACTTGTCGAGTAACCTGTTCGAACCCTCGTTTTTAGTAACCCGCGCAGGTCGTTTCATCAGAGGGAATGCGAAGATCGCACGAGCGAACACTTATGGTCGCCGAGGAGCGACCCATTCCGGGATGGTGCTCGCGTTGGCATGTTGTGTGGGACGCGGTCGTTGTTCGCGGTCGCGAGGGTACCTCGGCCACACCGCACAAGCGGACATGCAGTCGGTGACCCGGACCGGAGCCCGCTCGATTAACACAAGGGGCGGAGAGCCGTTCGCTGCGGTCAGCACCGACGCTAAAAAGGCCGACGAGCGGCCGTCCGCTGCGCCTGAGAGCCGTCTGGGGCGTCGCCAGGGGAGCAGATCATCGGGGCCAACCGATCATCAGTGTGCAGAGAATTTTACGTTGAATAATTTGATGTTGATTTTGTAAATCACGAACGCTATACGGTTGCGAAACTATAGAGGCCCGAGCATGCCAATTCCCAGTGAAGCGACCGTCCGCCCCATTCTGGATGAAATTCGCGCTCCCATCGTCGGCGCAATCTACGAGGCGTGGGATGACTGGCTGGCCAGCGATCGCAACGGCGTCTGGCGCTACAAACGCAGCCGGGCGAATTTCGTCTGGGAGCAGATTATTGAACACGCGAACAATGCCCTCCTGGGCCATGACGCCGTCCATGTAATCGACGGCCATGAAACGATGAAGTTCCTCGTCCGGGACACAGTGATGTTTCGGTTCAAGAAAGCAGATGAGACGGGACGCTCGTCGAATGTTGCTACGCAACTGGCGCTCGCTTTTCACGATCATGACGAGGATCTGTTCGGTCTGTCAGAGATCCAGCGCGTCGAGGTCGTCTACAAACTGAATCGACTTGAAACCCAGATCGACGACATCTGCGTGGTCGCCCGCAACGGCGATCAGATCGCCTGGGAATATAGCTTTCTGGATGCAGACGAAGCCTTGGTTCCGTTGCCGATGCCCGTGCCGAAACCCGAACGTCCCGCTGTGTCCATCGTCAAGCTCAAGGGCGCCGCGGACGACCGCAAGAAGCGGCAAGACTAATGCCCGCCGATTTCAATCAGGACCTGCTGCGGATAGCGCGGCAGGCGCGGGGATGGAGTCAGACCGAGCTCTCTGCGCTCTCAGGTGTCTCACAGGCCAATCTGTCGAAACTTGAGAACGGGCTGATCGGGCCGACCGACGACGTGTTAAAAAGCGTCAGCAAAGCCTTGGATTTTCCCGTCGAATTCTTTTTTCAAAATGACCGGGTTATCGGCCTACCGATGAGCGTGCAATACCGAAAGCGGGCGAGCGTTGGGCAGAGGGCAATCGAGCGCCTGGAAGCCGAACTCAATATCAGGATTCTGCATATTCGAAGACTGCTTGATTCAGCCGAGCTGGAACCGGAGTTGTCCCTTCCGCGTCTGGATGTCGACGAATATGGTGGCGATCCCGAACGTATCGCGGACCTCATCAGGCGTACCTGGCTTGTACCATCAGGACCGTTGCGAGACCTCGTTGAGTGGGTCGAGAGAGCAGGCTGCTTAGTTGTCCATTGCGACTTTGCCACGCTCAAGGTGGATGGCTTCACGGTTCAGATGCCGGACATGCCGCCATGCATCTTCCTGAACCGCAACATGCCGGCTGATCGGCAGCGGTTCAGCCTCGCGCACGAGCTTGGGCATGTTGTCATGCATCAGGTGCCTTCACCGGAAATGGAAGAAGAGGCGAATGATTTCGCATCAGCGTTGCTCATGCCAGAACGCGACATTCGCCCCTACTTATCCGGCCGGCGTCTGACAATCCAGAGGCTCGCCGCATTAAAGCCAGTCTGGCGCGTATCGATGGCAGCTCTTCTCTACCGAGCAAAAAAGATTAGCGCAATTACTGAAAATCAAAGTCAATACGCTTGGCGACAGATGAGTTCGCTTGGCTACCGCAGGGCAGAGCCTCCAGAACTTGATTTCAAGATCGAGATGCCTACAATTTTCCCAGAGATTGTGAGGCTTCATCTCGAAGAGCTTGGATACGGCGTATCAGACCTCGCCCAAGCCTTGCGATCAAGTGAAGCTGACTTGCGCGCGCTTCACCCACTTCCCACCGCGGCACCGCAATTGCGTGTGGTTAAGTAAGGACTTATGCGTCGTATGCTTTGTATCCTCACCGAGCCACTGCCTGTACGGCAAGATTGTTGCCGAAAATCCAATTCTGGAGAATACTGGAAAGTTTGGGCAATGCCCTTGATATAAGCGCGCCCAAGGGCGTAGTCGGATAGTATGACCATAGTGGAAACCCAGCAATATTGAGCAAACACAACGCCCTTTCTCCCCAACAAGAAAACTGCATTCGAAAAGCCGCACGGTAAGGGAAATTATGTCGTTGAAAGCACTAAGAGAACAATTTGCCGATGGCCAAAGCAGGCAAATTTTGGTAACAGAAACAACTCGAATGTCTGGTGATTTGGTTTGCGTCGCTGGGCTGGATTTAGACTCAGGGCAGATGGTTCGCCCGTTGCAGGGGAATGGTTCGAATTGGGAAGAGGGTAAGTGGGTCGATGAAGGTTATATGGTGGTCGGCAACGTATTGTCCTTGTCTCTAGCCGAGCAGGTAACTTCAGCATTTCCACATGCGAGCGAGGATTTCCGAGTCAAAGCCGTCGGCATCAAAGGAAAAGCGAATGGGAGCGAACTGTATACTGCATGCGCCGAAACGTCGACAAGAGACATCGATTCAGTTTTTGATGGATGTCTAATTGATCGAAAGTACACTGAAGCCAATAGCAGGTGCCGATCGTTACATGGCCTTGAGATCTCGGCCGCTAAGATTGATGTCAGCGTCTTCTATGATAAGATCCAAGTTTCTTTTCGAGATCGTTGGAGGAACTGGTATAATGTACCTGTAACTGAGCTCCTGACAAAGAAAACGGGCGACCCGGAAGCAGGATGCAAAGCCTTGTCTGAACGACTGGAAAGTGCTGGGCGGAGCATTGTTGTCCTGAGGCTTGGCCTGGCAAGGGCATGGGATGGCGGGTCACAGCATTTTAATCCCAAGAGATGCTATATGCAGCTGAATGGCGTAATCATTCCAGCGTAGGGGCGTTTTTGTGAGTCGAATCTTCACCATCGGATATTCCGGCCAAGAGGTCGATGGGTTTATAAAACTCCTATCCGAACACCAAGTGGAAGTGGTCTGCGACGTTAGGTCAACTCCATACTCACACTATAAACCGGATTTTTCACGTGGCCCGCTCCGCCAGCACCTGAATGCGGAGGGAATAAAGTACGCATTTTTTGGCGATCAGCTTGGTGCACGTCCAAAGGACAGAAGCTGCTATGTCTCCGGACAAGCGAAATATGATCGAATTGCACGGACCGATTTCTTCAATGAGGGTATAAATCGTCTCCGAGTGGGCGTAAGAAAAATGAACTTGGCTTTGGTCTGTTCGGAAAAGGACCCTATTGAGTGCCACCGCGCAGTGCTTGTATGCTATAACCTTCCGGACCTGCGTGGAAATATCTACCACATCCACCCCGATGGGAGCCTTGAGTGTCAAGATCGGTTCGAGCAGCGTCTTGTTCACCTTCACGGGTTGACGCCGCCCCCCTTGCTTCAAAGACCCGGAGATTGGGAATCCGCCGTCACAGAAGCATATGAAAAGCAAGCAGCGGGAATCGCGTACCGCGAAGGCTGAAAGGGATCAAGAGGTAATGAAACTGTATACGATTGGTTTTACCAAGAGTTCGGCCAAAGATTTCTTTGGCCGTCTGGCTAAGGCAAGAGTCAAGCACGTTTACGACACACGCTTAAATCGAACATCTCAACTTTCTGGATTCGCCAAGCAAAACGATCTGAAGTTCTTTTTGGCCAATATTGGAGAAATCGAATATTCGGTAGACGCACTTTTAGCTCCAACTGCCGACATCCTATCTGCGTTCAGGAAGAATCAAATCAGCTGGCAGGAGTATGAACGACGGTATCTGGATCTCCTCGCTGCGCGCCGGGTAGAAAACCATTTCGATCTGGACAGTATGCATGAGGGCTGTCTATTGTGCAGTGAAGCGACGCCCGATCAGTGTCATCGACGGCTGGCTGCCAACTATCTCTCTGAGGCTCGAGACGATGTTGAGATCGTGCATCTGTAGACTTTAGAAAATTATTCGTTTTTCTGACGACCCGTCATCGGTCTCGTTTCACCTTGGCTGGAGTGGAGCGCTTCACATGGGATATAACTCTTTTTGGTAGATCTCCGATTTTCTTATTGCAGCGGTTTCTTCCCGCGTATTTTTAAGAGCTTTTTTCACCTTGAAATCGGTGAAGGATTGTTATCAAAGCACCGAATTGGGCTCTGTTAGAGAAACGTGAGCCGGGTGAACTGGGTCCAAACTCTCCTCCGACGTTTCGGTGAATCCGGGAGTTGAATTCTGGGGCTATGCGGCGCTGAATTCCAGCCTTTTCCTTGTTATTAACTCGGCTGGAGGGATGTTTCCGAGGACTGAGTGCGGACGGTGGTGGTTGTAGTCGTGTTGCCAGGCGCGGATTTTCTCCCGGGTCTCGCTGAGCGTCGGGAACAGGGTCTCGTTCGACAGCTCATCTCGGTGCCGGCCGCTGAAGCTTTCGAAGAAACCTTTCTGCTGGGCTTTCCCGGGGCGATATAGTGCCATTCGACCGCGGTCCGCTGGCATCATGACAGGATCGCCAAAGAGGTCAGCTTCGTGCCGTTACCGGAAACCACCATGCCAGCGTGCCCGCGCCGGGCGATCATGGCATCAAGTTCGGGGGCGACACGGTGCCCTGACAGCGATGTGCCTGACACCAATGCCAAGGATTCCCGGCTGAAATCGTCTCCCGCGGCCCGGACCCGGAACTGGCGCCCGTCCGTCAGCGCGTCGTTCACGAAGTTGAGGCTCCAACAGATGTTCGGCGCGTCCGGCAGCAACATCGGTCGTCGCGTGCCGAGCGCGCGCTTCTGCCCGTCCCTGCGGCGCACTTGGAGCTTCTCCTCGCGGTAAACCGTCTTATCTTCTTTAGATTCTTCACGATCCCCTGCCGCTCGAGCAAGACGAGAATGCACCGCGCCGGTACACCACCATCCGGGACACTGGCCGCCCGATGCTGCGCGGGTATAGCAACGGCCGCCTTTCGAAGCTGCACCGCGGCATCGGTATGATATGTGGAGGTCTGCAATGGGCCGGACGCAGTCAAGATTCCGCTGCGGTCGAGCGGCTACGGTGAACGCAGATCGGAACCATGTGGAGCTGGTCGGTCGTCCTCAGGAATTGGTCCACGATCTTTCGCGACGTGATCTGAACTCTTCCCTTTATGCACAATCGCGATCAGCCGATCCACGGCCTCAGGATCGTGTGGCCTGTCGCGCACGTAGGTTCGCAGCACATATGCTATGAAGACCAGGCCAAGAACAGTTGCGACGAAATAGACCAAAAGGAAGGCGATTTCGAACGACGTGATGGTCATAAAACCCTGCCATAAAGAGTGCGATTTTCGACCTCTTGGAGCAAGCGCTGAGACACCATCGTCCGGATATGCCTATCGTAGCCATGGGAAGCGAGACTGACGATGCATTCGCGATCCTTGATCAGGGCCTTGGCGTTCTATGATCGGACTCGTGTTGCCTTCAGTCAAGAGAGGCCTTGACAGCTTTCGTGCGCCGGATGGTTAGACATCGGCCCAACTAAATCATTGAGGTGCATAGGGCCGAGATATTGTCTAATTCCTCGTAACACGTTGAAAATTCACGATTTGGGCAGTTCTCCCCAGCGCGCCACTTCACCTTTTCAGTTGTCAGGCAAGGCCGACTTCATGTCAGGTGCATGACCCCGCAGGCGGAACGTCCAGAATGCGGAGCGGCGTTGCCCGTTTGAGTTCGCGATCGCAAGGTCAGGATATTCTTGGCTTTGCCTGATCCCGGCGGTCTCGATTGGCCAAGAGCCTCCCTTCAACGCGCGGAAATACCATTCCTCGGTCCCCGCCGACTGTGCCGCCTGCAGCGATCCTGCGGCGACATCGCCTGACCGATCGACCCGCTCTTCCGCGGGGAGGGGGCGCGATAGCGCACGTGGCCGGGTGCGATGCGGCTGCGTTGCAGCGGGTACCGGTGCGTTACCTCGGAAATGGGCATTCGAAGTCCCTCCCCTCGGGTCCCCGTGGTGAGGGCGGGGCGCTCAGGCGAGGATCAGAATTTGTACATCCGCCACGTTGGTGCCCGTTCCGCCTGTCGTCAGCAGGTCCCCGGCCAGGGCCAGGGCGGCATTGCTGTCGTTATTGTCCAGGAGCGCCTGAACGTCTCCGCCCGCCGCCGCGATCCGCTCCAGCGTGCCGGGGTCCACCAGTCCGCCGGCGGCCTCGGTGGGGCCGTCGCGCCCGTCGGTACCGCCCGACAGGAAGACCCAGTCCCGGCCCGGCGCCTCCCGAGCGCAGCTGAGTGCCACGCGCAGCGCGAGTTCCTGGTTGCGTCCACCCAGCCCGGTGCCCTTGATCTGCACCGTCGTCTCTCCGCCGAAGATCAGTGCAACGGGCCCCCGGATTGTCCGCATCTCCCGAAGGACCTCGACCGCCGCATCCTGCACATCGCCTACGAGATGATCGCTCACGATCCGCCCCGGCAGGCCCTCTGGCAGGGCCTGAAGCATTGCGTCGAGGCTGTGCCGGTTGGATCCGACAAGGTGATTGGTCGCCTCCGGCAGGCCCGCCGGGGGCGTCGCGCTCATCAGGTGGTGCCTGATGCTGGCCGGGGTGCGGTCCCAGATCCCGGTCTCGTGCAGCAGGGCCACGGCATCGCAAGCTTGCCCAAGCGGCGCCACCGTGGGACCCGAGGCGATCGCCCGCAGGTCATCACCGACAACATCCGAGAGCACGAAGCCGTGGACCCGCGCCGGAGCCGCACATCGCAGCAGCCCCCCGCCCTTGATCCGGTCGATCTGCTGGCGCAGCAGGTTGACCTGATCGATGCCGAGACCGCTGGCCAGAAGCCCTCGGGTGAACGTGGCGTAGTCCGCCAGCGGGATATCTCCGGCCGGGGCCGCCATCAGCGCCGATCCCCCGCCAGAGATCATGGCCAAGACATTATCGCCTTCGCCGGCGCGCTTCAGGACATCGATCACGGCGCGCCCTGCCTCGGCCGAGGCGGCGTCGGGCACGGGGTGCGATCCGGCAAGGACCCGTGCGCCGGGCAGGGCGCAGTGGTTCTCCGTGTTGGTGACCACGAGCGCCTCGGCCACATCCGGCACGCGGCCGAGGGCCTCGCGCATCATCGGCACGGCGGCCTTGCCTACCGCCAGGGCCAGGATCCTGCCCCCGGGCTTCAGCGGCAGCGGGGTCTGCTCCAACTGGCGGGCCAGGGCGCGGGCCGGATCCGCCCGGCTGACGGCTGCGGCGAAGATGTCCCTCGCCTGGCGGCGGAGGGCAGTGATCGGGTCGCTCGCCCGATCGCTGGCTTCGGGTTCGGTCTGCGTCGCGGTCATGCCGTCCTGCCGTCTCTGCGCGGGCGCATCTTCAGTTCCCCTTAATCAGCTCGACCGGCCAGAGCGAAATCGCCGGGACATAGGTGATCAGCATGAGCGCGGCGAACACCGTCAGCACGAACCAGACCAGCTCGGGGATGATCTCCTCGATCTTCAGCCGGGCCACGGCGCAGGCGGCGAAGAGGTTCACCCCAAGCGGCGGGGTGATCATGCCCATGGCCAGGTTGACCACGGTAATCAGTCCGAAATGCACGGGATCGACCCCGTAGGCCACCGCGATGGGCGTCAGGATCGGGGCCAGGATCAGGATGGCCGCGGCAGTCTCGATGAACATGCCGATGATCAACAGAAGGATGTTCACGGCCAGCAGGAAGGCAAGCTTGCTGTCGAAGACGCTGGTGATCCATTCGGCGAGCTCGCGCGGCAGGCCGGAGCGCGCGATCAGGAAGGAGAACAGTGCGGCGGCAGAGATGATCAGCATGATCGCCGAGGTCGACAGCACCGTGGACTTGAGGATCGGCAGCAGATCTCTCGGCTTCAGTTCGCGGTAGAACAGCATCCCCACGATGATCGCGGCGACCACCGCAGCGGCGCTGGCCTCGGTAGGGGTGAAGATGCCGCTGTAGATGCCGCCCAGGATGACCACCGGGACCAGCAGGGCAGGGGCCGCGCCCAGCAGTGCCGGGGCGAAATGCGGACGGGAGCCGGCCTCGATCTTGCCGATGCCCCGAACGCGGCACATGATGATCACGAGCGTCATCAGGGCGGCGGCCACCAGCAGGCCCGGTCCCAGGCCCGCCAGGAACAGGTCCCCGATCGAGGTCTCGGTGGAGACACCGTAGAGGATCAACGGGATCGACGGCGGGATCAGCACGCCGAGCTCCGCCGAGCTGGCCTGCACGGAGGCCGCCAGCGGCGCCGGGTAGCCCTGCTTGACCATGGCCGGGATCAGGATCGCGCCGATGGCGAAGGTGGTGGCCACGGAAGAGCCGGAGACAGAGGCGAAGAGCATGCAGGTCAGCACGCAGGAGGCCGCCAGACCGCCCTGGATGCCGCCCACGACGGACTTCGCCAGCTCGACCAGCCGATGAGAGATGCCTCCGGCGGACATCAGGTTCCCGGCAAGGATGAACAGCGGAATGGCCATCAGCGGGAAGCTGTCGAGCCCGGTGAACATCCGCTGCGCCACCAGCAGAAGCGGCAGGCTTCCCTGCACCTCGATCCCGATGACGGACGCGAGGCCGATGGCGACGGCGATCGGCACGCCGATGACGAAGAAGATCATCAGCGACAGGGCGATTGCGGTATTCACTGCAGGACCTCCGCCTCGGGGCACCAGTGGCCCTGCGCGGCGCGGATGGCACTGCCGACGGCGGCCAGGACGATGAAGACGGAAGAGACCGGCAGCGCCGCGTAGGCCCAGGACATCGACATGTCCAGCGCCGCGACCTTCTGGTTCGCGACCCGTTCGGCCATGGCCCAGCCCTGCCAGAACAGGATGCAGAAGAAGATGATCGTCAGCACGGCGGCGGACAGGTGCAGCCCCAGCCCCAGCTTCTGCGGCAGGCTGCGTTGCAGCACGTCCACGGCGATCATGCCGCTTTCGCGGATCCCCGGAGCAACGCCCATGAAGACCCCCCAGATCATCGCGAACCGGGTGATGACCTCCGACCATGTCGAGGGATGCCCGAAGACGAAGCGCGCCGAGACCTGGTAGACCGCGAGGCCCGTGGCGATCAGCAGGAAGATGATCGCGAGGCCAAGAGCGATGCGCGTGGTAAGCGTCTCAAGACGCAGGAACAGGGCCATCGGCGGGCATCCTTTCGAAAAAGAGGGCCGGCGCCCTGGCGCCGGCCCGGTGTCGTCACTCGATGATTATTCGACTGCCTTGATGCGCTCGATCATCTCGCTGCCGTATTCGTCGGTGTAGACCCCGTAGGAGGCTTCCTCGGCCAGCCGGGCGAAGGGCGCCTTGTCGATCTGCGTGGTGACCTCCATGCCGTTCTCACGCATCAGGGCCACTCCGGCTTCTTCCAGGCGGTTGACCTCGGCGCGGTTGGCTTCGACTGCGGCTGCCGCGGCTTCGTAGAACCAGCCCTGCTCTTCCTCGGTCAGCCCGTCGAAGAGCACCGGCGAGGCCAGCAGGATCGCAGGTGAATAGACGTGGCCGGTGAGCGACGCATACTTCTGCACGTCCCAGAACTTGGACGCGGAGATCACGGTGACGGGGTTTTCCTGCCCGTCCACGACCCCGGTTTGCAGGGCGCCGAAGAGCTCGGGGAAGGCCATCGGCGTGGGCGATGCGCCGAGGCCGGTGAAGGCCGCCATGTGCACCTTGTTCTCCATGGTGCGCATCTTCAGGCCATCGAGGTCCTCTGGAGCCAGCACCGGGCGCACGTTGTTGGTCACGTGGCGAAAGCCGTTCTCGCCCCAGGCCAGGCCGACGAGGTTCTGCTCATTCACCTTCTCGAGCAGCTCCTGGCCGATCTCGCCGTCCAGCACCGCGCGGGCGTGATCGTAGTCACGGAACAGGAAGGGCAGGTCGAAGGCGTAGGCTTCGGGGACGAAGTTGCCGAGCGGACCGCTGGAGATCAGCGCCATGTCGACAGAGCCGATCTGCAGGCCCTCGATCAGGTCGCGTTCACCGCCCAACTGTCCGGCCGGAGCCTGCTCGCCCACGAATTTGCCGTCCGAAAGCTCTTCGAGGGTGTCGAAGAAGGCCTCCGCGCCCAGCCCGAAGTGAGAGGTCGGTGAAGTGATCGTCGCGATCACGACCCGCTGCTGCGCTTCGGCCGCGCTGGCCAGTGCAAAAGCCGCAACCGTGCCCAGGATGTAGTGTTTCATGGTTTCTCCTCCTCAGTTGTCTGGTCTGGTCGGGTCCGGCGCAGGCAGCTTGATCGACGCGCCGGGGGGATCTTGCCCAACCTCAGGATTGCTGCCTTGGCGTCACCGCGCTCTCCTCCAGCACGATGACCTCGAACAGGTTCAGCTCCGGCAGATCCAGCACCAGCGCCCCGTCGTCCTGGCGCCCCTCGATCTGCATGTTCGCCTGCAGCAGCCGCGCCGGGCCCTTGCCGCCTGCGATGCGCAGGACGCCGCCGCGGATCGGCAGATGTGGCCCGACGGAGCGGGTCCGGAAGCCGCTCTGGTTCAGCAGGTGGATCACCAGCCCCGCCTCTGACCGGCTGACCATGATCTCCACCTGGTCGGGCAGATCCGCGGTGACGGCGGGGGGTGCCAGACCGGCGACTTGATCCAGGAAGAACTCGCGGATCTCGGTGGTGCCAAGCTCCCGGTAGGTGTGGCCGATGGTCCAGGGCAGCAGGGTCACGCTGCCGCAGCCGCTGGTCATGCGAACTGCGGCGGGATGGTCACTTGGCACGTGGCCATAGCATTTCTCCGGCGGACCGAAGGGCGCCCGGGGCACGAGCCGGCCCAGCTTTTCCGCGCGCGGTTTCCAGACGTGATGGGCATAGCTGCCGAAGACCGGCACCACGTTGGGCCGGAAGGCGAAGGCATTTGCCTCTTCCTGCGCCGCATCGGTGACATAGGTGGACCAGAGCTCGGCACCGGTCATCGGTTCGCCAGCACGCATGACGGCGGGACCGGTTGCCAGCTCGCCCTCTCCCTCGTCGGTGATGGCGCTGTTGCCGGTCAGCACGACATGGCCGCCCGCCCGAACGTAGCCATCCAGCGCAGCGGCCGCCTCGGTGCCGATCCGGCAGGATCACCATCTGGTAGGCGTCCAGGCGCCCTTCCACGGCGATCTTGGTCAGAAACTCCTCCGAGAGGGTATCGAAGGGCAGGTTGGCCTCGACCAGCCCGGAATAGAGCCCGCGATACTCGGACACGCTGCGGGCATAGGTGGGATCCGCGCGGCGCACCGGGTTCGGACGCACGAGCGCGATGTTCGAGGCAGGTTGCAGGCCGGTATAGACATCGTGGTGATCGCGGTGGAACCCCTCGATGCGCGCGGCCTCGGGCAGGTTCGCGTAGGGAATGCGCCCCGGCGCGCCCATGATGTAGGTCGAGGGATTGCCGCCGCGCGCGATTGCCTGCAGCAGGTACTGCGCGAACATCTCCGGCTGCTCGCCGGACATGCGATAGGGCATGTCCACGAAGGAGACCGAGTTCACCAGCAGGGAGACCTCCGGCAGGCCGGTCATGTGGGCGCTGACGTTCTCCGAAGTATTGTGATGCCAGGGCTCGCGTCCGAAGGCGTTGTTCGCCTCGTAATAGACGATGGGCGCGCCGCGCTTCAGCACCAGCGCCGCATCGGCGCGGCGGTTGCTGATATGCGTGGCGATCTTGGCGCACAGCGTGGTGGCGACCTCGTCCGCAAAGGCCAGCCATTCGCTGTAATGCGGGTGGCCGGGGCCGTCGGGCAGCGCCTTGCCACCGGCGTAGGCGGCAAAGCCCGCGTGGCAATCATCGCAATGGCACACCCCGTGGTAGACCCGGCTGTAGTCCATCTCGGAGAAGTCGAACCAGTTGAAGAAAAAGCCGTCGATCTCGTAGCGGTCGATGACCTCGTCCAGGATATCCAGCGAGCGCTCCTGGTAATAGGGCCGGCTGGGGCAGGTGCTGTAGAGCGTGTTGTAGATCTGCGGCGCGCCCTTGGGCGAGACGAACAGCCATTCGGGATGCTCGCGCGCGATGCGGGGGGCGACCTTCGAAAAGTCCAGCCGGCTGAGCACGCGGATGCCGCGCGCCTTGGCCGCCTTGACCGCATCCCCGATCAGGTCGCCCGAGGGGCGGTCGATCAGGAAGGGAATGCGGGTCTGGTAGGGCAGGTCCGTGGGATAGAAGGACGAGATGCCTCCGGTGTTGATCAGCCAGGTGGTCGCGCCCTGGGCTTCGATCACGTCCAGCACGGCCTCCACGTCCATGGTGGCGTCGATTTCCTGGAGGTTCGTCTGGAACACCGAAAACGGCTTGCGCCACCATCCGCCCGTATCGGCTGCGGAGGTTCCGGTGGCTGACCGCACCAGTTCATCGGTCTGTGACATGGAGTCTCCCTCTCGTCGAAACGCCCGCCGGACGACGCGCAGGACTTCAGACGGGACTGCCCGGGGGGCGCCCGTGCACCGGCCTGCGGATATCGCGCGAAGCGGTGGTCCTAGGCTTGCGACAGGACTTTCAGTTCGGTCGTGGTTGCCTCAGACATCATTGCCGGTCCGCCTCCCCGCGGGTCGTTCGTTCGCCGCCGCGCCAGTTCCTGCGAAAGGGCGGTTGCGAAATACAACTTATTTTTACACCTTTAGACATCTGCAATAACTTGGCAATCCCAATATCAGATTTAGCAGCGGCATATCTGGCCGCCCGGGATCATCTGGATCCGGGTGCAGACACTGGCGCCGGCATGGACGATGGTCCTGCCAATCACCTCGAGACTCGGGCGGGCCCGTCGCTCCATCGGTCCCACCGACCATTATGGATACGGCCGCGGCGCAGGTGTGCGGCGCAACGCCTGCCCTCCATCGGAATCCCCCTGGCAGGCACAGCTGTTTACAAATACGGCAACTATATTGTCTGCGGCTTACCACGTTGGTACATATCGACGATATCGCACGCTCAGGGCCGGACCCCCGCGACCATGTTTTGAACTCTGCTACACGCCTTGCCTCGGGCGCCCGCATCGTCGGGCCCTCGGACCAGCGCTTTCACTCGGGAGATGACCTTTGACCGTGAGGGATACCACGACCAAGTTGTCGGATGTTGCCTACCGCGAAATGCTGGATCTGATCCGCGACGGCACCTGGGCGACCAAGTCGCGCCTGCCTTCGGAAAATGAAATGGCCGCAAGCTTCGGGGTATCGCGCCCGGTGATCCGGCAGGCTCTTGCCCGGCTGCGCGAGGAAGGGCTGATTTCGTCCCGACGCGGTTCCGGCAGCTTCGTGACCCGCACGCCGACAAGCGAGTCACAGTTCCCCTCGATCACCAGCATCGCGGACATCACGTCGCTGGCCAAGTACCGCGAAGGTATCGAAAGCGAATCCGCCGCCCTTGCCGCAGAGCGACGCAGCGAAGAGCAGCTGGAACGGCTGACGGCCTTCTCCGCCTGCCCGCAGGGCGGAACAAGCGAAGAGGGTGCGGACCGGGATTTCGACTTTCACATGGAGGTCGCCACGGCCTCGGGAAACCCGTTCTACATCAATACGTTGTTGTCTCTGCGCGAACAGGTGCGCATATGCATGAACCTGACCTGGAACATCGCCGTGGTCAGCGCCGACTTCACCGAGACGGTGAATCGCGAGCACAGGACCATCCTCGAGACGATCCGCGATGGTGATCCGGAGCGGGCGCGCAGCGCCATGCGGAAGCACATTCACGATTCCCACGCGCGCCTGATGCGCGGGCGGCCGTTAGGCTGAGAACGGCCCGCGCCACCTCTGCCGAACCGAGGAATAACTTGAATGGCCATGGGCATTTTGCAACCGTAAGGCAATCGAGCGGAGCGCAGTCCAGTGAACACCCGGGCCCATTGTTTCGAGTTCAGGATCGGCGTGGAAGGCGAAGCCGCCGCAGCCGCCGCGCTGCACAGGACGCGCCACGACATGATCCGTCTGAAGGCGGCAATGTCCGACCTCGAGGCGCATCACAAGGCGGGCGACTACTCCTTCGAGATGGATTTCGCGTTTCACCTGGCGGTCGCCCAAGCGGCGCACAACCCCTACTTCCCGCGGAGCCTGGAAACTCTGCGGCCGGTGATCCGGCAGGGGATGCTGCTGGCGATTTCCCCCTCGGGCCTGGCCCCGGAACAGAAGGGCGCGGCCATTCGCGAACAGCACCGCGACATCTACAGGGGCATCGTGCGGGGCGATGACACCGGTGCGCGGCTGGCCATGCGCCGGCATCTTCTGCGCTGCCACCAGTCGACCATGCATTGGGACGGGGCAGAGGTGGAAACCGGGCTTGAGGAACAGGGCTACTAGCCCTTTGCAGGCCGGTGCCTGGATCTGTCTGCGCGCGACCAACCTTTTGAACCTGCGTCGCTCTGCGGGAACTGCTCTTGCGCGCAGCTCCGGGCAGGACCCGCCGGCCCGCCGGAGATAAAGGTCCGTCAGCCGGCTTTCGCCGTGTCGTGGAACATGTCGCCGAGGCGGCGTGTTGGGCGGCGAACATGGAAACGAAAGGCAAGACCATGAAAAGCATCATGATTGCAGCGCTGTCCCTTCCGCTGGCAACGGCCGCCATGGCTCAATCTGCCGATATCTCCGGCTACACCGAGATGGACGATATCGACGTGATCGGCGCCGACGGCGAAGAGGTCGGCGAAATCGAGAGCGTGCTGCTCGACGACTCGGGCGTCCCGGTGGCGTACGTGGTCGAGATCGACGACGGTTTCCTCGATCTGGGCGATTCCGATGTCGTCATCGGCTTCGACGCCCTCACCTGGGAGAACGGGCACTACACCACGACGATGACGTCGGGCGAGGTCGAAGCCCTTCCGGTCTGGGACGACTGATCGGTTTCACCTCGAGAAACGGAGAAGGGGGGTCGCTAGCGCGGCCCCCTTTTCTCGTTCGACCGTCCGTCATCGGACGGGATCAAAGCTGCGGCTTCAGGGCGGCCAGTGTTGCCGAAACACGCGCATGCGCGGCTTCGTCCGTTGCCGCCTCGGCATAGCAGCGCAATTCGGGCGCGTTTCCAGACAGACGCAGATGGACGATGTCGCCGTCCGGCAGCCGCATTCTGAGACCGTCCGTCAGATCGACCTCCGAGGCGGGCGCGCCGAGGAGTTGTTCCCGCGCGTCGCCGTCCCGGGTCAGGTGCGCTATCAGGTCCTGCGCCTTGCCCGTGTCGATCTCCTGCAGGCGATCCGCCGCCCTGTGGCGCGCCGGCAGGTCTGCCAGAAGGCCGGCAAGGTCCGTTCCCTCCTGCCGTGCCAGAACGAGCGGCGCGATGAGGGGCAAAGCGGCGTCCCGCGTCATCAGGCGGGGCAGGGGGCGGACGAGTTGCGCATCGAAGCCGAGGAGAAAGCCGCCATTGGCCTCGAACCCGACGGCCCGCTCGATCCCCTCCATCCCCGCAATGACGTAAGGCGAGCCGATCTTCGTCCGGATGACCCGGTCCAGGGCTCCCGAGGCCTCGATCGCGGTATTGGACGACACGGGCGTCACCGCGATGCGCGCGTCCACCGCGCGCGCCGTCAGAAGGCCGAGAAGGTCGCCGGGGATCACGCGGCCCTGCCCATCGGTCAGAAGCGGGCGGTCCGCATCGCCGTCGGTGGACAGGATCGCATCCAGACCGTGCTCTGCGCTCCAGCCGAGGAAGCGCTCCGCCGTCTCGGGGGACACGGCTTCGGTATCGACGGGCACGAAACGATCGGCCCGGCCAAGGCGCAGGACCTGAGCCCCGAGGGATGTCAGAAGCTCCGCAAGGAGGTCGCGAGCGACGGAGGAATGCTCGTAGAGACCGAGCCGATAGCCTGAGAGCGCATCCGGCCCGAACGCGTCCAGATACCGTGCAGCATAAGCGGACCGGACCTCCGCCTCCCGGTTCGGTGCCGTGCCGGGGACCGGCAGAGGCGGTTCGGACAGTGCGGCGGTGATCGCGGCTTCGTCCGTCTTGCCGATCTCGGCGCCGCCTCGGGTGTAGAATTTCAGGCCGTTGCGATCGTCCGGGATGTGGCTTCCCGTCACCATGATCGCGGCCGCGCCGCCCTTGTTCGCGGCGAGGGCAAGCGCCGGAGTGGGCACCGCGCCGCACTCCGTCACCTCGAGCCCGGCTGCGCGCGCCGCGTCCGCCACGTCCCCGGCGATGCGGGGGGAGGACGCACGAAGGTCCCGCCCGATCAGGAGCTTGCCGCCGGTGGGGCAGGCCCGCGCGAACGCCGCGACATGGGCGCCGACGACGTCGGCCCCGAGCTCCGTGACGAGGCCCCGGAGGCCGCTCGTGCCGAATTTCGCCGCCATCCTCGTCTCCCGCCGTGCCGCTACGGTTCATCCGGCCTCGGCGTAGCCCGGCAGGCGGGGACCGGCAAGCCGACCGAGATGGCCGATCTTCGTCCCGTCACGCTGTTCGCGGTACGACCGGTTTTCCGGCCCTCACTCCGCGGCGCGCGCGAGCAGCTCCTCGACGCTCGGCCCGATGGCCTCCACGATACGTTTCACGCCGGTCGCGTTGGGATGAATCCCGTCCGCCTGCATGTAGGTCCGCAGGTTGCCGGCCTCGGCCTCCGCACGGAAGGCGGAGAAGAAGTCCGGGTGGAACTGGGTGCCCCAGGTTTCGGCCAGCTCGGGGTACATCGCATCGAACCGCTCCGCGAAGTCCGGACCGTAATTGCCGGGCGCGGTGAGGCCGACGAGAAGCACCTCCACCCCGGCCTCGCTTGCCGCGGACAGGATGCCGTCCAGATTGGCGCGGCTCACGTCCGGATCGATCCCGCGCAGCATGTCGTTGCCGCCGAGCGCCACGATCATCGCGTCCAGGTCGTCTTCGAGGGTGAACGCCGCGCGGGACAGGCCGCCGGCCGTCGTGTCTCCCGAGACACCGGCATTGAGCACGTCGACGTCGTGTCCCCGTTCGGTCAGCCAGGCTTCGAGCTGAGGCACGAGCCCGTCTTCGGCGGGCAATCCGTACCCTTGGGTCAGCGAATCCCCGAGCGCGGCGACGCGGATCGTGTCCGCCACGGCAAGTGCGGGGAGGGATGCGGCAACCACGACCGCGAGAGCCGCCTTGCTGACCCGGCGCCATGCCCCATATGCGGCACGAAGCCCGCGCCACCCCGGAGCCGTCATGCCAGACCCCGTCCTCTCCCTCGATACCGTGCGGCTCAGCCTGCGCAGCAATGCCGGGGAGGTCGAGATCCTGCGCGGCCTGTCCGCCCATGCGGAGCGGGGGGAGACGTTGGGGCTGATCGGTCCGAGCGGGTCTGGCAAGTCGTCTCTCCTCATGATCATGGGCGGTCTGGAGCGCGCGACCTCGGGCAGGGTCCACGCCCTGGGGCAGGACCTGACCGCGATGAACGAGGATGCGCTGGCCCGGTTCCGCCGCGCTCATATGGGGATCGTCTTCCAGTCTTTCCACCTGATCCCCACGATGACCGCGCTCGAGAACGTCGCCACGCCTCTGGAACTCGCCGGTCACAAGGACGCCTTCGGCCGCGCTGCGGAGGAGCTGGACGCCGTGGGCCTCGACAAGCGCAAGGATCACTATCCCGCCCAGATGTCGGGCGGCGAACAGCAGCGGGTGGCGCTGGCGCGCGCCGCGGCACCGCGGCCGGACATCCTCCTTGCCGACGAGCCCACGGGCAATCTCGACGGCGCTACGGGGGAGGCCATCATGGACCTTCTCTTCGGTCTGAGGGACCGGCATGGCGCGACTCTCGTGCTCGTCACCCACGCCCCCGAACTGA
Source organism: Tropicimonas omnivorans (assembly GCF_031846565.1). Lineage (NCBI taxonomy): Bacteria > Pseudomonadati > Pseudomonadota > Alphaproteobacteria > Rhodobacterales > Roseobacteraceae > Tropicimonas > Tropicimonas omnivorans. Next base: position 240,876 of record NZ_JAVRHL010000002.1, read on the forward strand.
CGCGGCGGTGCGACCGCGTGATCCGCCTCGAGGATGGGCGCATCGCCGGTGAGGGCGCGACGGCCGAGGCGGCGGAATGAGCCTGCCCAACGCCGCCCGGATCGCCCGGCGCGAACTGAGGGGCGGCCTCAGGGCATTCTGGGTCTTTCTCGCCTGCCTCGCCCTCGGTGTCGCCGCGATCGCCGCCGTCGGGACGGTGCGCGAGGGGATCGAGGGTGGTCTCGACCGCGAGGGGGCGGCGCTGCTCGGCGGTGATGCCGAGCTGTCGTTCACCTATCGCTTCGCCAACGCGGAGGAGATCGGCTGGATGCTGGAGCGCGCCGGGGCGCTCTCGGAGGTTGTCGATTTCCGCTCCATGGCCGTCACCGGCGAGGGGGAGGCGGCCCGCAGGGCGCTGACCCAGGTGAAGGGCGTCGACGATGCCTACCCGCTCTATGGCGAAGTCCGGCTCCAGGGCGGTCAGCCGCTCGGCGATGCCCTCGCGGGGCGGGGCGCACGGCCCGGTGCCGTCATGGCGCCTGTCCTTGCCGCACGCCTCGGCCTTGAAACGGGTGATACGTTCCGCCTCGGCACCGGGAACTTCGTCCTTGCGGGGTTGATCGAGGCGGAGCCCGACGATGCCGGGGACGGGTTCGGCCTCGGCCCCCGGACGCTCGTGAGGCGGATCGACCTTCAGGGTACGGGCCTTCTGGAGCCTGGCACGCTCTTCGACAGCAAGTACCGCATGACCCTGCCGCCCGACACCGATCTGGAAGCGCTCGAAGCGGCGGCGCGGGCGCGGTTCGCGGACGAGGGCCTGAGGTGGCGGGACCGGCGCAACGGCGCACCCGGCATCGCCGAGTTCGTCGAGCAGATGAGCGCGTTTCTCGTTCTCGTGGGTATGGCCGGACTGGCGGTCGGCGGGATCGGCGTGTCCTCCGCGGTCAACGCCTATCTCGACCGCAAGACGGAGGTCATCGCCACGCTGAAATCGCTGGGGGCGGACGGACGGACGATCTTCCTCGCCTATTTCATGCAGATCGGTGCGCTGGCGCTGATCGGGATCGGCATGGGCCTCGCGATCGGCGCCGCCGCTCCGCTCCTTGCCGCGCCTCTTCTCGAAGACCGGCTGCCGATCCCGGCCGATTTCGGTCTCTACCCTCAGCCGCTGGCCGAAGCGGCGCTCTACGGTGCCCTTGCGGCGGCGCTCTTCACGCTCTGGCCGCTGTCCCGCGCCGAGGCCGTGCGGCCAGCGGCCCTCTTCCGCGGCTCGGTGGAGCGGCGATCCCTGCCGCGGGCGCGCTACCTCGTCGCGACGCTCGCCTTGGCTGGCGCCCTCGTCGGCTCCGCCGCGATCCTCTCGCCCGAGCCGATCCTCGCGCTCTACGCGGCGCTGGGCGTGGCGGGCTCCCTCGCGCTTCTGGCGCTGGCAGCCGCGGGCACACGGATCGTCGCGCGGCGGCTCACTCGGTCACGGCTTCTGCGGGGGCGGACGACCCTCCGGCTCGCGGCAGGGTCGGTCGGAGGGCCGGGCGGGGAGACGGCGGCGGTCATCCTGTCCCTCGGCCTCGGCCTGTCGGTCTTGTCCGCGGTGGGGCAGGTGGACCACAACCTGCGCAGCGCCATCGAGACGGAGCTTCCGGACGTCGCGCCCGCCTTCTTCGTCCTCGACATCCAACCCTCCCAGATCGACGGCTATCTGAGCCGCGTCGAAGGCGATCCGGGCGTGTCCCGCGTCGATACGGCGCCGATGCTGCGGGGCGTGATCTCGCAGATCAACGGACGCCCGGCCAGCGAGGTGGCGGATCACTGGGTGCTGTCGGGGGACAGGGGGGTGACCTATTCCGAAGCGCCGCCCGCCCGCACGACGCTGACCTCCGGGACGTGGTGGCCGGAGGGCTATGACGGCCCGCCACAGGTCAGTTTCGCGGCCGAGGAGGGAGCCGAGATGGGCCTCGCCCTCGGTGATGCGATCACGGTCAACATCCTCGGGCGCGAGATCACGGCGGAGATCACGTCCTTCCGGGAGGTCGATTTCTCCTCCGCCGGGATCGGTTTCATCATGTCGATGAACCCGGCCGCGCTCGAAGGCTATCCGCATAGCTGGATTTCCACCGTTTATGCCGAGCCGGATGCCGAGGCGGCGCTCCTTCGGGACATCTCGGGCGCCTATCCCAACATCACCGCCATCGGCGTGCGCGATGCCATCGCGCGGGTCTCGGAGGTTCTGGGCAGCGTCGTTGCAGCGATCACGTCCGGGGCGGGGGCGACCCTCCTCACCGGGATCGTCGTCTTGATCGGCGCGGCGGCCGCCGGGGTGCGGGCGCGCATCTTCGAGGCGGCCGTGTTGCGCACGGTGGGTGCGGTGCGGGGCCAGGTGCTGACCTATCTCGCCCTGCGCTCGGCACTACTCGGCGCGGCGGCTGGGCTGGTGGCGCTTCTCGCCGGCACGATCTCCGCCTGGGCGGTCATGACCTTCGTCCTCGATGCGGACTTCTCGATCGCGGCGGGGCCCGCGCTGGCCATCGTCTTCGGCGGGGCGCTCGCGTCGCTTCTTGCCGGACTGGCCTTCGCCTGGCGTCCGCTGTCGGTCCGGCCGGCGGGTGTTCTGCGTGCGCGCGAATAGGGGGCTGTCGCCCGCCCCGGGGGATATTCAGGTGCACCGGTGACAGGGGCGCCCGGACGCTTTGCTCCCGGGGAGCGCGCGCTGTAGAGGACGGCATGGCCATCAAGCTCACAGACTTCTCGGACCTCTCCACCTTGCCGTTCGACACGGTGATCGACGTACGTGCGCCGTCGGAGTTCGCAGAGGATCACGTGCCGGGGGCGATCAGCCTGCCGGTGCTGAACGATCACGAACGGGCCGAGGTCGGTACGATCTACACCCAGGAAAGTCCGTTCCGCGCGCGCAAGATCGGTGCGGCGCTGATTGCGGCCAACGCGGCGCGGCACCTGTCCGGCCCGCTCGCGGACAAGGAGGGCGGATGGAAGCCGCTGGTCTATTGCTGGCGGGGCGGGCAGCGATCGGGCTCCTTCGCGTCGATCCTGTCGCAGATCGGCTGGCGGGTGGATATCGTCGAGGGCGGGTACCGGAGCTTCCGGCGGCTCGTCGTGAAGGCGCTCCACGACGAGGACCTGCCGCACCGGATCGTCCTGCTCGACGGCGATACCGGCACCGGCAAGACCGATATCCTGGCGCGCATCGCCGAGCGGGGCGGGCAGGTGCTGGATCTCGAGGGGATGGCCAACCATCGCGGCTCCGTCCTCGGGCCGATGCCGGGCGGACAACCGGCGCAGAAGATGTTCGAGACGCGCATCGCGGCAGCGCTCTCGGGATTCGATCCCGAGAGGCCGGTTCTGGTCGAGGCGGAGAGCAGCAAGGTCGGCGCCTGCCTCGTGCCGCCGTCGCTCTGGAAGGCGATGCTCGCGGCGCCGCGCCTGACGGTCGAGGCCGCACAGTCCGAGCGGGCGCGATATCTCGCGCGGGCCTATGGCGACGTGACGGCGGATCTGCCGCATCTCGAAGCGCTCCTTGGCCAGCTCGTGCGCCTGCGCGGACGGGAAACGGTGGAGCGGTGGATCGCCATGGCGCGGGCAGGGCAGATGGAGGCGCTGGCCGCCGACCTGATCGCCCGGCACTACGATGCGCGCTACGCCAAGTCCCGCGCACGGCTGCCGGAGGCCGAGGCGGCGATCGGGATCACGCTGGATGAAGACGGGCTCGACCGCGCGGCCGACCGGATCCTGGCCGAGCTCGCGCGGCTCTGAGGGTCCGGCCGGTCACTCCGGCCACGGGCCCTTCGGGATGGCCGGCGAGGTGCCCCCCCGCCATCCTTGCAGGTCGCATCGCCCGCCGAAGACCGCCGCGCGATGCCCGGGCCTCACCCGTGGATCAGGGCGTGGATCCCGCTCGCGGTGGTTCCGGTCGCGTCCACCCGGCGGATGCCGACGGGAAGGAGCGAGAAATCCCCGACCGCGATGGTGCGGCTCTCCCCGGCGACCGTCACGACCGCAAGCGTGCCCCCGGTCTCGACATAGAGCGCCACGGCGAAGGCGGGCAGATCCGCGCCATCCGCTGGCACCACAGGCGCGATGTCCGGCGCAGGGCCGGAGAGGGAGAGGGAGCGGTTTGCGAACGGGTTCGGCATGGCGAAAGATCTCCGGGTCTGCTGTCAGGCCCCTGTCCTCTTCGAAAGCGCCCTTACCCCGGGTTATGAGCGCGGACGCATTTGCATGCCAAATCGCAACAGATGCACTGTAGGAAAGGGCGATGGCGGTCCCGTGACCGGCCGTGATCTTTCCTTTGCCCCCACGCATGGTACGTTGAGCGCCGCGAAGGGGAACCGATTTCATGGAAGATGCCGCGCTCACGCCCGCGTCCGTTGCCGGCCCCCCGGATACGGACGATCTGATCGCCTGCCCGAAATGTGATGCACTCTACGTCGTTCATGTCCCGAAATCGGGGGAGCGGGCGGTGTGCACGCGCTGCCATCACGTCCTGATCGCGCCGAAGGCCGGGGCCGTTGTGCGCGTCGCGACCCTGTCGCTTACGGTGCTGATCCTGCTCGTCGGCGCGGCGTTCTTTCCGTTTCTCGAGATCCGGGTGCAGGGCTTTCGCAACGCAAGCTCGGTCTTCGACGCGGCGCTGGCCTTCTCCGGGCCGCGGATGGTCGGCCTGTCCATCGCGGTGGCCGCGCTCATCATCCTCATTCCCATGCTGCGGGCGATCCTGACGCTCTACGTCGTCACCCCGATCATCGCCGACCGGACGCCCTTTCCCGGCGCGGCGCGCTGCTTTCGCCTCGCGGAGGAGTTGCGGCCCTGGTCGATGGCGGAGATCTTCGTGATCGGGGTCGGCGTGGCGCTGGTGAAGGTCGCGGATCTGGCGCGGATCGAGTTCGGGCCGGCGTTCTGGATGTTCGGTGCGCTCGTGGTCCTGACCGTGTTCCAGGATGTCTCCATGTGCCGCTGGACGATCTGGCACGAGCTGGACAGCCGCGCCCGCCGCGCCGGGATCCGCCTGACATGAGTGCGCCCCAGCATACCCCGACGGCGCAGGACGCCGGCCTCATCGGCTGCACCGTCTGCGCCAAGGTCTGGCCCCGCGGCACCGAGTTCTGCGGCCGCTGCGGGGAGCCCCTGCGCTCGCGCGACACGCGGAGCCTCAGCCGCGTCTGGGCCTACTGGATCGCGGGCTGGTTCTGCTACGTGCCGGCGAACCTCTATCCGATGCTGCGCACCCAGATGCTGCAGTCCGACCAGGCGAGCACCATCGTCGGCGGCGCGATCGATCTCTACGCGCACGGCGCGGCCGGCGTGGCGCTGATCGTCCTCGTCGCCTCCGTGGCCATCCCGATCGCGAAATTCGTGGCCATCGCCTACCTCGCCATCTCCGTCCGCCGCGGGTGGCAGACCTCCGGCCATCGGCGGATGCAGCTCTACGAATTCGTCGAGTTCATCGGACGATGGTCCATGATCGACGTCTTCGTCGTCGCCATTCTTTCCGCTCTCGTGCAGCTCTCCGTGGTTGCCTCGATCCATCCCGGCCCCGCCGCCCTGACCTTCGCCCTCTCCGTCGTTCTGACCATGATGTCCGCGCGCTCCTTCGACAGCCGCATGATCTGGGACAGCCTCGAGCAGGACAGCGCGCCCGAAGAGGCCAGCCCCGCGGACGCGCCCATTCCCGAAGGACCTTCCGCGTGACCGACCGCGACATACCGCAGACCGAGACCAAGCCCGTCCGGCGCAGCATCTGGGAGCGCGTCAGCGTTGTCTGGGTGGTTCCGTTCGGCGCTCTCGTGATCTCGCTCGCCATCGCCTGGAACAATTACCAGAGCCGCGGTCCACTGATCGAGGTGACGTTCCAGAACGCCTCCGGCATCGTCGAGGGCGAGACGGAACTGCGCTACCGGGACGTGGCCGTGGGCGTCGTCGAGGAGGTGGGCTTCACCTACGATCTGGCCCGCGTGAACGTCACCATCCGCGTGGACAATGACGTCGCCGACTACATCGACGAGAGCGCTGTCTTCTGGGTCGTCCGTCCCGAGGTCACGGCGCAGGGCGTCACCGGCCTCTCCACCGTGCTGTCCGGTGTCTACATCGAAGGCTCGTGGGATCAGGAGGCGCAGGGCGCAGGCTACAGGTTCGAGGGTCTGGAGCGCACTCCCGTCGCCCGGCCCGACCAGGAGGGCCTGCGCTTCGTTCTCAGGGCCGAGCCGGGGGAGAGCATCTCCGGCGGGACGTCGATCCTCTACAAGGGGCTGGAGGTCGGTCGCGTGGGTGAGCCGCGCATCGCCGAGGACGGCGTGTCGGTGCTGGCGGACGCATTCGTCGCCGCGCCCCACAATCGCCTCGTCACCTCGCAGACCCGGTTCTGGGATACCTCCGGTTTCACCTTCTCCATCGGGCCGGGCGGGGCCGAGGTCGATTTCGAGAGCGTCGGCTCGTTGATCTCGGGCGGCATCAGTTTCGAGACCGCCGTCTCCGGCGGGCAGTCGATCGAGAACGGCGAGGTCTTCTCGCTCTTCCCCAGCCAGTCCGATGCGATGAGCAGCCTGTTCTCCCGCTCCGACGGAGAGAACCTGATCCAGGTGGCCGTGGTCTTCGAGGACAATGTCAGCGGTCTTTCCGCCGAGGCGCCGGTGGTTCTCAACGGGCTCCAGATCGGTCAGGTGGACAACCTGACGGGCCTCGTCGATCCGGAGCGGTTCGGAGACGATCAGGTGCGCCTCGTGGCGACGATTTCGATCCGCGCCGAGCAACTCGGCCTCGCCGGATCATCCGACAGCCGCGAGGAGGTCCTCGATTTCCTCGCCGATCGCGTGGATGCGGGGCTCCGCGCACGTCTCATCAACGGCTCGATCCTGACCGGAGGGCTGAAGGTCGAACTTGCCGTGATAGACGACGCCGAACCGGTCGCATTCGATCCCGAGGGGGAACCGTTCCCGGTCCTGCCGACCGTCGCCTCCGATGTACGGGACGTCGCCGCGACCGCCGAGGGTGTCTTCACCCGGATCAACAACCTTCCCATCGAGGAACTCCTCGGCGCCGCCATCCGGGTGATGGACAACGCCGCGACCCTCATCGGCAGCGAGGATACCCAGCGCATCCCCGGCGAGGCCGCGGGGCTCATCGCCGATGTCCGCGACGTCGTCGGCAGCGAGGAGATACAGGAACTGCCCGAGCGGATCGGTGCGGCGGTGGCCGATGTACAGGCCATCCTCGCCCAGATCGAGGCGGAGGAGGGTATAGCCCGGATTCTCGCCGCGGTGGACAGCGCCGGTGAGGCGGCGGACGGTATCGCCGTCGTCGCCGAGGGTGTGCCGGAGGTCCTGGCCGGGATCGAGGCGGTCACGGCGAAGGTGAACACGCTCGATCTCGAAACCCTGATCGACGAGGCCAACGGCGTCGTGGCGTCGGCCGGCCGGATCCTGGGCGGGGAGGCGGCGCAAGCCATCCCGGCCAGCCTCTCCGCCGCGCTCGACAGCGTCCAGAGCGCTGCCACCGAAGCGACGGGCGTTCTGGCCGAAGCGGACACGACGCTTGCAAGCCTGAACGAATCCGAAGCGGCGAGCCGTCTCGTCGGCGCACTCGATGCCGCCGAGGCGGCCGCACGCGATGTCGGCGCCTCGCTCGAAGGGGTGCCCGAGCTGGTGGACCAGATCGGCGCGGTCGCGGCCAAGGCCGAAGCGCTCGACATCGAGTCCCTCCTTGCATCCGCGACGGATCTCTCCCGCAGCGCTGACACGCTCCTGTCGGACAGCTCCACGATCGCCCTCCCGGGCAACCTGACCCGCTCCCTGGGCAGTCTCGACCTTGCCGTGAACGAGGTGACGCAGGCCTTGCGGGACATCAACGAGCAGCAGGCCGTCAGCCGGCTCGTGACCGCGCTCGAAGACGCCGGAACGGCCGCCACCAACGCCGCGACGGACGTGTCCTCCGCGGTGGAAGGCGTTCCGGATCTGGTCGCTGAAATCCAGGCGGTCGCGGCGAAGGCGAACTCGCTGGCCGTGGAGCAGCTGATCGCCGAAGTGACCGGGCTGGTCAATTCGGCCGACGCCCTGATCGGCACGGAGGACGCCAGGGCGCTGCCGGCGTCGCTGAACGGCGCGCTGGACCAGTTGAACCTCGCGCTCGAGGAGCTGCGCGAGGGCGGAACGGTGGAGAACGTGAACGCCACTCTCGCCTCGGCGCGCGGCGCCGCGAACAGCATCGCCGGCGCGGCGGACCAGCTTCCGGCGCTCGTGAACCGCATCGGGACGCTTCTGGCGCAGGCCGAGGGCACGCTCTCCGTCTATGGCGAGAACGGCAACCTCAACCGCGATGCCCGCGCCGCGCTGCGCGAGGTGTCCCAGGCGGCGGCGGCGGTCAGCTCCCTTGCCCGAGCCATCGAACGCCGCCCCAACTCGCTCCTGACCGGGCGCTGAACGCAAGACGGGCCGGGGGAACAGCCCCGGCCCGTCCAGGCTTCTCATCACGGTTTGGGCGCGGGTGGCGCGGTGGTCCCGCCGGCACCTCGGCCGCCGTGCGCCGTCCCCCGTTACTGCCCAGCCATGGAGTGCGTCACCCGCGCATAGCGCGACGACTGGTCCACGGCGAAGCGGCCCGGGCCGAGCTTCACGAGGCGCCCCTGCCGCAGCAGCAGTCCGAAGGACCGCAGGCTCTCCTCGCGGGACAGGTCTTCGTGTCCGGCCAGCGAACGCACGCGCTTCATGACCTCGGGATGCGAGATATGCTGCCGGCCCTCGACCGTGCTGCAATAGGCTGCCGCACATTCGAGCAGGTCCTCCAGCCCGCGGGTCTCCATCCGCTCCGCGAACTCGACGAAGCTTGCCTCGACCTCAGCCGCTTCGGCGCTCTCCTCCGTCTCCTCGGGGGCGATATCGAGCTGTCCGGCCACGCGGCGGGGGCGGACGGGTTCGCTCGGCCGGTCCACGCGTTGCTCGGACACGAGGATCAGCGGCGAGGGGCCGGGCGCAGCCTCCCGCGCAGTGCGGTGGGCCTGACGGCCACCGCGCGCCGGGCGACGCGGGCGAACGGGGCCGCCGGTGTCGCGCACGCCCCCCGTTTGAGGGGTCAGGTCATCGGCGTCGTAGGGTCCGTCAAGTTCCGGCGCCGCGTCATCCGTCTCCTGCTGGCCTGACTCGTCTCCGGCACCACTCCGCGTGCGAACGATGTCGGCAAGGTCGTCACGATAGGGGCGGGCGACCTCGGCTTCGTTCTCGCGCGGCCCGAGCTCATCCGCCCGGGCGGCGGCGACGGCGGCCTTGAGATGCGCGATGGCATCGCGACGGCGACGAAGTTCCGGTCCCGCGAGGCGGGAATCGGCGTCGTCCATCAGGCGGGAGACGCGGCCCTCGTCCTCGGCATCGGGAAGCGCGCGCGCCCGGCGTTCGGCCGCGGCCTCTTTCCTCGTTTCCGGGGCGTCGTCCTCGTCGTCCTCTGCGCCGCTCTCCTCGTCGCTCGCGAGATCGGCGACTTCTACCTCTTCCTCCTCGCTGTCCTCGGCGTCGGCGTCGGCGTCGGCGTCCACGGCGCGTGCAGGCTCTCTGGCCTCGACAGGCTCCGGCGTGGTCGTCGAAACGCCGATGCCTGCCAGCATACGCGCAAGCTCCGCATCGGACCGATCCTCGTCCTGAATGGCGGGCTCGGGGGACGCAACGGACGCCTTCGCTTCCGTCTCGTCTTCCTCCACCGCGTCTCCGAGAGCCATGGCGAGGGCCCGCTCGGCATCCTCATCGGCCGCGTCGTCTGTATCGTCGTCCGCGTCAGCGTCGGGGGCGCTTTCGAACGCCGCGCTCTCGTCGTTCCCCGTTGCGCGATCCTCGGGGGAGGGGGGCTCGTCGTCGAATTCAAGCGCCGCGAGTTCGCGGAGCAGTTCGGCCTCCTCCTCGTCGCTGAGGCCGCCGCTCGCCGGTTTCGCGGGCTCAGGCGCGACGGGCGGCTCGGGCTCGGGCGGTTCGGCGGGGGCGCTGGCTTGCGGAGCCGCCTCCGTCGGCGCGTCCAGCGCCCTTTCCTCTTCGACGATCTTCGCGGCTTCCTGCAACGCGGCGAGAGACGCTTCCCGCGCCCGGCGTTTCATGCGGATCAGTCGGGGACGCCGCGGGACGACGGGCCCTTCAGTGGCATCCGCGCTTTCGGTCGCGGCGGCGTCCTGCCCGGCGTCCGGCTCGATCGGGGCATCCGCTTCGGGGGAGGCCGCCTCGACGTCTTCGGCAAGATCCTCCTCCGCGTCGCCATCCGTTGGAGCCGCGTGGTCCGCCTCCAGAAGCTCGTCCTCCGAGGGGTCGGCGCTCTCCAGAGCGGTCGGGCCGGTCTCGGCGTCAGCCACTGCATGCGGTTCATCCGCAGCGTCCGCAGGATCCTCCGGCGCGGCGTCCGCGGCGCTGTCCTTGAAGGAATCGTCTTCGCCGTAGATCGTCCAGGCATCCTCCGGATCTTCCCCGTCGGGACCGGATACCATCTGCTCGGCGGCGGTGGAGGACGGTTCGGTCTCTCCCCCGTCTTCGGCAGGATCGTCCCAGGCCCCTTCGTCCGGCTCGTCCGCAGACTCGTCGGCCGTTTCCGCAATGGTCCAGCCGCCCGGCATCGCCGCGATGGCGGCCGGGGACTGGCCGGGCTCGGCGGGGAGCGGCCGGTCGGGGCCTTCGTCCTCGTAGGGCGCCGTGTCGATGATCGGCCCGGCCGTCATCGGGCGGGAGGTGCCGACGACGGAGCGAATGCGGGCAAGCTTCGCGGCGACGCTTTCGGGGATCGTGTCCCGGCGGTCATGCGACGGGGGCAGGGGGGCATCGCGCCTGACCATCCGCGCCGCGTCCGCGGGCTGTTCGCTCAGCTCCGGCAGCGATTCCGGCTCGGGCTCGGGCTCAGGTTCTGGCTCAGGCTCAGGTTCCGGCTCGGTCGAAGACGCAGTGACCGGATCGGGCGCGGGATCTGCGGCCGTCGCTTCGTCCGGCACGTCGGGCGCGGTCTCCGGGGCCTCCTCCTCCTCCGAATCGTCCTCTGGTCCGTCCGAGGGGCGCAGGAGCAGGCCGCGTTCGCTCATCCGCGCCTCGACGCGGCTGTGGATTTCCTTCTCGACGATGCGCTGGAGCATCTCCGCATCGGGGGTCGGCGGCTCGGCGCCGAAATACCGATCGTCTGCCGCAAGGTCCCGGAAATACTCGGAAATGGCCTTCATCGTCCCGAAGGAATCATCGAAGCCTTCCAGCGTGCACGAGAAGGTCCCGTAGGAAACCGTGAGAATCTTGCTCGTTGCAACCATCGACGTGCTCACCTTCTGATAACACGGCGCAAGGGTCCGTCAGGACTGGCGCCTTTCTCGGAGATGACCGCGTGGGTGGGTCATTTCGAGTATCATTCCGGGGCGAAACCTTGATTTGATTCCGGCAGGAATGGGGACAGCGCAGACATGACGGACCAAATCGTCCATTCAAGCAAGAGTATCACGCTCCTCGGTGGCGGCGAAGCCCGCGCCGCGGATCTGGCCGAGGCGCTGTCCCTGGCGCCCCGCCTGATCTGTGCGGATGGCGGCGCCGTGCGCGCGCTCGAACTGGGATACGAGCCGGACGCGGTGTTCGGGGACCTCGATTCCCTGCCCGAGGATGTCGCTGCCCGGCTCCCGGACGGGGTCCTGCGGCGCGTGGAGGAGCAGGACAGCACCGATTTCGACAAGACCCTGCGCCATGTCAGCGCGCCCTTGATCCTGGCGGCCGGATTTCTCGGCGGGCGGATGGATCATGCCCTCGCCAATTGCACGATCCTTGTCCGTCGCGCCGATCGGCCCTGCATCCTGATCGGCAGCGATGACGTGATCTGCGCCGCGCGGCCGGAGATGGCCCTGAACCTTCCGGTGGGCAGCCGCCTGTCGCTCTTTCCGCTCGCCCCGGTCAGCGGCTTCTCGGAGGGGCTGGAATGGCCCATCTCTGGGATCGGCTTCTCCCCCGATGGACGCATCGGCACCTCGAACCGCGTCACCGGACCCGTCCGGCTCGCCTTCGATGCGCCCGGGATGCTGCTCGTCCTGCCGCGCGCGGCGCTCGGCGCCATGATCGCGGCGATCACATAGGCCTCAACCAAGCGGCGGAAAACGCCCCGTGAAGGTCCGCCGAAGCGCATCGTCGAGATCGGCCATGGTGACCGGAAGGCCGAGATCGACGAGGCTGGTGACCCCGTGGCCGGTGATTCCGCAGGGCACGATACCGCCGAAATGGGACAGGTCCGGCTCGACGTTGATCGACAGGCCGTGGAAGGACACCCACTTCTTAAGGCGCACGCCGATGGCGGCGATCTTGTCCTCGCGCGGGCTTCCGTTGGCGAGGGGGGGCTTCTCGGGTCGCGTCACCCAGACGCCGACGCGGCCGTCCCGGATCTCACCGCGAATGCCGAACTCCGCGAGGGTGTCGATCACCCATCCCTCGAGCGCGGCGACGAAGGCGCGCACGTCCCGTCCCCGCGCGGCCACGTCGAGCATGACATAGACGACGCGCTGACCGGGCCCGTGATAGGTGAACTGCCCGCCCCGCCGCGTCCAGTGCACGTCGAACCGGTCCGGCTCCTTGAGATCCGCGAGCTTGGCGGAGGTGCCGGCGGTGTAGAGGGGCGGATGCTCGACGAGCCACACGGCCTCGGCCGCCCGGCCCTCGCGAATTGCCGCGGCGCGCGCCTCCATGGTGGACAGCGCGGCCTCGTAGGGCTGCAAATCGTTCGAGGTGATCCAGTCCACCATGGGGAATGTCCCTTGCCGACAAGGCTGTCCTAGCCCTCCCCGCGCGGCTTCGCCAGACGTCCCGCGCCGCCGCGTCGAAGCTTGCCGTGGCGTGATCCGGGGAAGACGAAAAAACCTCTTTCCAATCCTGGGTGCCTTCGCTAGACACCGCGCCTGTCGGTCACAGTGCGGTTGTGGCGGAATTGGTAGACGCGCAGCGTTGAGGTCGCTGTGGGGTAACTCCCGTGGAAGTTCGAGTCTTCTCAACCGCACCAGACCGACCCTAGGATTGGGGGATCGTACGCACTCGAGCGGTAGATCCCCCAGCTATCCCCCCTCCCGGAAAATCTCTTCCGTCGCGTGCTGGAGTGTCGAAGCTTCATCCTGCCGGTCGCCTTTGCGGCACGATGCACCGCTCCTCTTGGCTCTACCCGACCTGTCCGCCTCGCTTGTTTCGGAGCTTGAGGTCCGGTGAACGGACATTTCGGCTTTCGCCGCAGCCCCGGCAAACGCCAGTTTACATCGAGTATGCGCCCGGGCCGTTCTAAGCGGAACGTCTCTAAGTCTTGGCGCCTGCCTTCGGTTCACTGATCGCGTCGTGATCAACGACGTTCCAGGCCAAACCTCGGTTGCGATAGAGGCGTTTCCCTCGGCGTGGGTAGTCGACGACATCGTGCGCCAAGCGCTCGCCAACGACGATGCACCGCAAGATCCGGTCGCCCGTGTTGCGGATCGAATGCGCATGCCCGCCCTTGCGGTAGCCGATGAAGTCCCCCGGACCAACCGGGTGCTCTTCCTCTCCGATCACTGCCGTCGCTGTTCCGTCGAGAACGTAGACGCATTCGTCCTCGTGATGGTGGACGTGGTGTTCGGTCGTCTCCTGGCCCGGCTCCACCTCGATGATATGAAACCCGAAGCCGGTCAGTCCGGCCAAATCACCCAGGCTCCTGTTCGCGCGGCGGGCGTTCGTGTTCAGGAAGTGCGTCTTCGCGAGCCCTTCCGTGCTCGCGATCTCCGAGGCCGTCAGGATATAGGTATCGTCCGAAGCTCTGCTCATAGTGACATCTCCTGGCGTTCGATTCGCCGGCCGTGCGCTTCGGCGTCCGGCGTCTAGAGGCCCGACGCACCGTATTTCAGGATGACCGGAACCACGAGCTCCTCCTCGTCGAGGAGGTGGCGGTCGAGGAAGGTCTCGAAGCGCGCGATTTCCTCGTGGAAAGCGCCCGTCGCGTCCTTCGCGAGGCCGGGCAACGTCTGTCCGTCGCTGGCGCGGATCGCCGCATTCGCGGTCTCGGTGAAGCGCGCGATGTGGCCGTCGAGGGCGTGGTGATCCTTGTCCAGAAGCTCGAACCCCGATGCGATGCGGGCGTCCTTTCCAGAGAGGACGGGGAAGTAGTGCATGTCTTCGATCTGGTGGTGGCCATGGAGCTGGCTGACCAGCATGGAGCCGTAGCGGGACATGGCCGCCGCGTAGCGCTCCGGCTCGGATGTTCCGTCGAGCCGGGCTTCGGAGGCCTCGCGCATCGCTTCGGTCAACCGGCGGAACATCATGTGCCGATCGAGCCAGAAGGCGATCAGGCCCTGGTATCCCGGATCGTCCTCCCACCCCGCGCGGGGATATTCCTCGAGCAGGACCCGGAGAGCGTCGGGAAGACCGGTGCGGCGTTCGAGGGCGAGGTTCGGATCGGTCGTATCTGTCAAAGCGTACTCAATACTCCGGCGAGGACCGCGATCGGGATCGACCCGGCCATCGCTATGAACGGGAAGGCGAGAAGAACGAATAGACCGTCCCGCGCCAGAAGTCCCGCCGCGATGAGGACGATCGCCACTCCGAGGAGCGAGGACGAGAACGGGATCAGTTCGAGAAACGGCATCGTCGCGCCGGACAGCGCCGCGAGGGCGACGGCGATCGTCGCGCCGGGCGGGCGCACCAGGGTCTGCAGGCGGTCGCGGCTGTGCCGGTCCACCCATGAGGCCGAATTCTCCAGCCGCACCACCGCCCGATGAAGGCGCGCGCCTGCGACCTGCCGCCGTGTGATGAAGCCGGGAAGCCACAGGCTGTGCCGGCCGACAAGGTGCTGAAGCGCGACGAGGGCGACGATCAGGCCGCAGAAGGTGGGCAGGAGCGGCACGCCCGACAGCGGCGAAACGACCACGAGGGCGGGAATCATCATCAGCGGTAGGAACGCGTCCCGGCCAAACGCCGCGACAATATCGCGCACCGAGACGGAGTCCATCCCGGTGAGCCCGTCCAGACGCGCCAGAACCTCGCGGATCCCGTGAGGGGCGCTGTCCGTGATAACTGGCCGCTGTGTGAGTGTCATTGTCATCAGGCAGAGGTGCACCGCCGCGCAAGGTTTGCAAGATCTGTCCGTGCCCTGAGCCCTGCGGCACGCGGGAACGGGCGAAGAGGCGCCGATGCGCGAGGTGCCAAAGCGTTGCGCAGGTCCGCCTGCGATCCGTGCGCCCACCCGTCCATAACTTTGTGTTCTGACGGCATGCGCCGTTTCGATTGCAATATGAGCGAGGTCTTGCTTAACTGATTCCACACAGACAAAGCCGGACCGTCAGAATGTCCGGCACCCGCAACACAGGGAGCGCCCTTGCTGGACGCCGTATCCAACGAGCCGTTCGTCGCATTCGAACGCGTGCAGAAGAGCTATGACGGCGAGACGCTCGTCGTCAAAGATCTCAACCTAGACATGCCGAAGGGCGAGTTTCTCACGATGCTCGGCCCCTCGGGATCCGGAAAGACCACCTGCCTGATGATGCTGGCGGGCTTCGAGAGCGCCACCCATGGCGAGATCAAGCTGGCCGGCAACTCGATCAATAACATCCCGCCGCACAAGCGCGGGATCGGCATGGTCTTCCAGAACTACGCCCTTTTCCCGCACATGAGCGTGGCCGAGAATCTCGCCTTTCCGCTCGAAGTTCGGAAGATGGGAAAGTCCGAGCGGGAGGCGAAAGTGCGCCGCGCGCTCGACATGGTCCAGATGGGCAGCTTCGGCGGTCGCCGTCCGGCGCAGCTTTCGGGCGGTCAGCAGCAGCGGATCGCGCTGGCGCGGGCGCTGGTGTTCGAGCCGGAGCTGGTGTTGATGGACGAACCTCTCGGCGCGCTCGACAAGCAGCTTCGCGAGCACATGCAGTTCGAGATCAAGCACATCTCCGACAATCTCGGCATCACGGTAGTCTACGTCACGCACGACCAGACGGAGGCGCTGACGATGTCCGACCGCGTCGCGGTGTTCGATGACGGGCGCATCCAGCAGCTCGCCCCGCCGGACGAGCTCTACGAGGCTCCGAAGAACAGTTTCGTCGCGCAGTTCATCGGCGAGAACAACACGCTCGAAGGCGTGGTCGAGACGATTGCCGGCGAGCGCTGCACTGTGCGCCTCGACAATGGCAGCGTGATCGACGCCATGCCGGTCAACGTCACCGAGCCGGGCCAGCGCACGCGGATCTCCATCCGCCCGGAGCGCGTCGAGTTCGGCCGGGACCGCCTGACCGACGATGCGCACACCCTCGACGCCGAAGTGCTCGAGTTCATCTACATGGGCGATATCTTCCGGACGCGGCTCCGTGTCGCCGGGAACAACGACTTCATCGTCAAGACCCGGAACGCCCCCGGCCAGATCCGTCTCGATCCCGGGACGACGATCGAAATCGGATGGCAGCCGGAAGATTGCCGGGCGCTCGACGCCTGAATGCAGGACGAATGGTCGCCATCCCGCCCCGCCCCGACTTCCGGGGCGGCGGGATGCGCGACCTCGAAGGGCTGAGGCGCATCGTCCGTGGCGCCGGCCCATACTCTTCAAACGGGCGAAACAGGGAGCACCAAATGCGACTGACCAAGACACTTCTCGCCTCCACGGTGATGACGGCCGTCGCCGGCATGGCTTGGGCGCAGAGCGACGATTCGATGACCGAGAGCCCCGTCGCGGGCGAGCCGATGGCCGACAACATGACCATCGTGTCATGGGGCGGCGCCTACCAAGACAGCCAGCGGATGGCCTATGTCGAGCCCTATCTCGAGATGAACCCCGACCTCGACGTGGTATGGGACGAAAGCTCGGGCGAGGCCGTGGCCGGCATGCGCGCACAGTCCGAGGCGAACAACATCACCTGGGATCTCGTGGACGTCACCGCCGCCGATGCGATGCGTCTCTGCGACGAAGGTCTCGCGATGGAAGTCGACATCGACGAGATCACGGCCCCGGCGCCCGACGGCACACCCGCCTCCGATGACTTCGGCGAGGACATGCTCGTCAGCGACTGCTTCATCCCGCAGATCGCCTATTCCTACACCTTCGGCTACCGCACGGATGTCGACGCGTGGAACGGCGAGACGCCGACCGAGATCTGCGACGTCTTCGACCTGGAGACCTTCCCGGGCCAGCGGTCCCTCGAGCGTCGTCCGCACAACAACATGGAATGGGCGCTGATGTGTGACGGCGTCGCCCAGGACGACGTCTACGACATGCTCGAGACCGACGAAGGCCAGCAGCGCGCCTTCGACAAGCTCGAGACGATCAAGGACGAGACCGTCTGGTGGACCGCCGGCGCCGACACGCCGCAGCTCCTCGCGGATGGCGAGATCGTCTTCGGCTCGACCTATAACGGTCGTCTCTTCAGCCTCATCGTCGAGCAGGATCAGCCCGTCGAAATGATGTGGGACACCCAGTCCTACGACCTCGACGGCTGGATCATTCCCGCCGGTCTCGAGGATGACGAGGAAGCCCTCAACCGCGTGAAGGACTTCCTGTGGTTCGCCACGGACACCCAGCGCCTCGCCGATCAGGCGAAGTACATCTCCTACGGTCCGGCCCGGTCCTCCTCGGCGCCGCTCGTCGGTGAGCACGCCACGCTCGGTATCGACATGGCGCCGCACATGCCGACCAACCCCGACAACTCGTCCAATGCCTTCGTGCAGAACTACGAGTGGTGGGCCGACTACCGCGACGATCTGGACGCCAAGTTCCAGTCCTGGCTCGCGCAGTAATCGGATCCGTCCGACATGACAGGGGAGGGGCCGCTCGCGGCCCTTCCCCGCAAGAAAAGCCGGCCGCAGAGCCGGTGCAGAACGGACCAGCGGGGACAAGACCATGGCCGACGTAACCGATGCGACAACCGGGCGCCGAGCCCCCACGCCGGACGATGCTCTGCGCATCGCCGATGCCGAGGAGAAGGGCGTCGCGGAGCCGATGGTCGCGGCCGACGGCACGCCCCTGAAGAAGAGCCTCGCGCGCGCCCTGCGCCGTGAGAAGATGCGGGCGCTCCTCCTGATCGCGCCCCTCCTGATCTTCGTTCTCGTCGCCTTCATCGCCCCGATCGTGGACATGCTGTTCCGCTCGGTCGAGAACCAGATCATCTCCGAGAACATGCCCCGCACCGTGGTCGCCTTGGGCGGCTACGAGAGCGGCGAGCCTGATGAGGCGGTCTACGAGGCGCTGGCCTTCGACCTCACCGATGCCGCCGAGCGACGCAACCATACCCGCGTCGGCTCCCGCCTGAACTACGAGACAACCGGGATCTCCTCGCTCTTCCGTCAGACCGGCCGCGCCGTCGACGATGTGGGCGAGGTCGCGATGGACGAGTTCGTGGCGCTGGACGAAGCCTGGGAGGAGCCTGCGACCTGGGCTGCCATCATGGGCTCGGACGACTGGCTGGCAGAGCGCGAAGAGGCGATCGCCGACGGCACGGACCCGGAGGATTTCCCCCGGTTCGAACTCCGGGACGGCATCGAGGAGGTGCTGCCGAAGACCGCCTCCATCTACCTCGATTTCGCGCGCTTCACGCAGGGCGAGGACGAGGACGACCCCGCGGACGAGGACGTCTGGACCCCCGCCTATCAGGCGCTCTACACCGACATCACGCAGAACGAGGGCGCCCTTTCGCTCTACGAGGGGCCGGGCGCTGAGCGTCTCGCGACCGCCGCAGAGGCCGCCGGACGCTGGGACGTCCCCACATACAAGGCGCAGTTCCTCGAGATCGACGAGGATTGGGGCAGCACCGACGTCTGGGGCACCTTCGCCGCCTTCTCGGCGCCCTACACCGCGGGCTACTTCCTCAATGCCGTGGACCTGAAGCTGACGCCCGAGGGCGTCGAGCCGCAGCCCGAGGGCGAGAGGATCTATGGCCTTCTCTTCAAGCGGACCTTCTTCATGTCCGGCGTCATCACCATTTCCTGCATCCTGCTCGGCTATCCGGTGGCGTGGCTGCTGTCGAACGTTCCCGCGCGGCGCGCCAACCTTCTGATGATCCTTGTCCTACTGCCGTTCTGGACCTCGCTTCTGGTCCGCACGAGCGCGTGGAAGGTGATGCTCCAGCAGCAGGGCGTGATCAACGACGTGCTGGTCTGGCTCGGGATCGTCTCCGACGCGAACCGCCTCGTGATGATCAACAACCAGTTCGGCACCATCGTCGCGATGACCCATATCCTGCTGCCGTTCATGATCCTGCCACTCTACTCGGTGATGTCGACGATCCCGCCGTCCTACCTGCGCGCCGCGAAATCCCTCGGGGCGACCAACTCCACGGCGTTCTGGCGGGTCTACTTCCCGCAGAGCGTGCCCGGCATCGGCGCAGGCTCGATCCTCGTCTTCATCCTGTCGATCGGCTACTACATCACGCCCGAGATCGTCGGCGGCACGTCCGGCACGTTCATCTCGAACCGGATCGCCTATCACATCTCGAGCTCTCTGAACTGGGGCCTCGCGGCCGCGCTCGGCACCATCCTGCTCGCCGTGGTCCTGGTGCTCTACTATCTCTACGACCGCATCGTCGGCATCGACAACGTGAAGCTGGGGGGCTGAGGCCATGACCGATATCAAGCGTCCGCTCCCCTTCGTTCTCGGCATCGTCGCCGCGTTCGGCGCCGTCATGGGGCTCTTCGTGGGCACCGCGCTCGGCTCCGGCCTCCTCGGCATCGTCGCCGGCGCGCTGCTTGCCGCCGGTGCCGGCTTCGGGCTCCTCGCCCTCGGGCGGGAGAAGGAGGGCCGCTGGGGGCTCGCGATCCTCGCCGGCCTCGTCGGCCTGCTGCTGACCGGGATCACCGGGCTGGTGATCGGCTTTCTCTTCGGCTGGTTCGTGGGCTGGTTCACCTGGTGGCTCGCGATGAACCGCTACCGCGATCCCATGCCGCCTTATTCCACGTCAGGGCAGGTGCTGTGGCACCATACCTTCAGGGTGATCTGCGGCGCGATCTTCGTTTTCCTGATCACGCCGATCATCGTGGTCATGCCGCTGTCGTTCAACGCGGAGAACTTCTTCACCTTCACGCCCGAGATGCTGCGGTTCGATCCCGAGGGCTACTCCCTCCGGCACTACCGCGACTTCTTCAACAGCAGCGACTGGCAGAACGCGCTCTGGAACTCGGTGACCATCGCGCCGATGGCGACGCTTCTGTCGGTGATCTTCGGAACCCTCGCCGCGATCGGCCTCAGCCAGCCCCACGTGCCCTTCCGGCGCGCGATCATGGCGATCCTGATCTCCCCCATGATCGTGCCGCTGATCATCTCGGCTGCCGGGATGTACTTCTTCTACAGCCGCATCGGGCTTCAGGGGACCTATTTCGGCGTCGTCCTCGCCCATGCCGCGCTCGGCATTCCCTTCGTCATCATCACGGTGACGGCGACGCTCGTCGGGTTCGACCGGTCGCTCACCCGCGCCGCGGCGAACATGGGGGCGGGGCCGGTGAAGACGTTCTTCCGGGTCCAGATGCCGCTGATCCTGCCGGGCGTCATTTCGGGCGGGCTCTTTGCCTTCATCACCTCCTTCGACGAGGTGGTGATCGTGCTCTTCGTCGGGTCTGCGTCGCAGAAGACGCTGCCGTGGCAGATGTTCATCGGCCTCAGGGAGCAGATCAGCCCGACGATCCTCGCCGTCGCGACGATCCTCGTCTGCATTTCCATCACGCTTCTCGCGACCCTCGAATTCCTGCGCCGCCGCTCGGAACGGCTCCGGGGATTGTCGCCGAGCTGACCGCCCGCGTGAGGTGGAGACACAATGGCGCGCCCGGCCCAAGCCGGGCGCGCCCTGCTACCCTGAAGGCGGCTACCGCCCGTACTGCTGAAGCGCGGAGGCGAAGAGGCCGGGATCGACATTGCCGCCAGAGGCGACCACCACCACCGACTCGCCCTCGATCTGATCCTTGCGAAAGAGCGCTGCGGCCAGGGCAGCCGCGCCGCCGGGCTCCAGGACGATCTTGAGGCGCAGGAAGGCAATCGCCATGGCCTGCAGGCATTCCTCGTCCGTCGCGACGAGGCCGGGGCCGCAGAGGCGCTTCAGGATCGGAAAGGTCAGCTTGCCGGGGCGGGGCGTGACGATCGCATCGCAGATCGAGCCGTCCTCGCGCGGGTTTTCCTGCACCTCCCCGGTCTCGAGGGACCGGGCCACGTCATCGAAATTCTCGGGCTCGGCGGTGCGCACGCTCCAGTCCGGACGGCGATCCGCGAGCGCCAGCGCGATGCCGGAGGTCAGACCGCCGCCACCGCAGCAGGAAATGACGTCGAGCGCGCCCACATCCTCCCCCGCCATCTGCTCGGCGATCTCGAGGCCGGCCGTGCCCTGTCCCGCGATCACGTCGGGATCGTCGAAGGGCCGGATCAGCGTGAGGCCGCGCTCTTCGGCCAGGCGTTCGCCGATCTCGTCCCTGTTCTCCTTGCCCCGCACGTAGAGCACGACTTCGGCTCCGAGAGCGGCGGTATTCGCCAGCTTCAGCTGCGGCGCATCCTGCGGCATGACGATGACGGCCGGCAGCCCGTGCCGTTGCGCCGCGAGCGCGACGCCCTGCGCGTGGTTGCCCGAGGAGAAGGCAATGACGCCCCTGGTCTTCTTCGGAAGGTTCGAGATGGCGGACCAGGCGCCGCGAAACTTGAAGCTGCCGGTATGCTGCAGGCACTCGGCCTTCACGAAGACGCGCCGCCCGGCGATCTCGTCCAAGAGCGGCGACGACAGAAGCGGCGTGCGCCGTGCATGGCCGGCCAGACGCTCGGCGGCTGCCTCTATCTCCTTGATTCCGATCGCATCGCTCATCGCATCGCCTCCATCCAGTCGTTCAGAACGGCGAGCGCATGGGGCTCGTCGAGAAACGGAATATGCGCCCGGCCCGGCACCGCGCCGTAGAACATGTCCGGCCGGCGACGGCACATCTCGTCCGCGGTCTCCTGCGACAGCAAATCCGAGTTCTCGCCCCGCAGAAGCGCCAGAGGCAGGCCCTCGGCGGCATCGAAGAGCGCCCATGCGGGCGTCGTCCCGCCTTTGAACGCGGCGAGGAAACTGTCCCTCAGAGCCGGATCGTAGGTCAGCTCCAGCCCGTCCTGACCAGCGCGGTAATGGAGTTCCGCCTCTTCCATCCAGCGGCCCTCGGGCAGATCGGTGAAACCCGTGAGGGTGCGCTCCATGGCGGCTGCGGCCTCGGCATGGGTCTTCGCCGCGGGCCGCCGGCCGATATAGCCGTCGATGGCAGAAAGGCCCTTTTCCTCGAGGACGGGACCGACATCGTTGAGCGCGAGGCCGAGCAGACGCTCCTTCGCCGTTGCCGCCAGCAGCATCCCGATCAGCCCGCCGCGCGAGGTGCCGAGGATCGCGGCCTTGTCCAGTCCCAGGTGATCCAAGAGCTGGATCGCGTCCCGGCCCTCGCGGGAGGCCGTATAGCTCTCCGCGCCAGTCCAGTCCGATCCGCCGCGGCCGCGGTAATCCATCCGGATGACGCGCGTCGTCGCCAGGTCGAGATGCGGCATCAGGTAGCGAAAATCGCCGTGGGTCCGGGTCAGGCCGGGCAGGCAGAGGAGCGGCAGTCCGGCGCCCTCGTCCAGATAGGCGATCCGGGCGCCGTCATCGGCGGTGAAGTGGTCCATGAAGCCCCCTTGGGGAAAGTCTGCCCGCGGCGCCGATATCCGGCCAGCCGGTTTCCGCGCAACCTGACATGCGGCGCGCCCGGACGGAAGAGGGCGGACCCTGCGCCCCTTTTCGGCAGGCGACGGCGAGGGTAGCGTTCCCGCGGCCACGCGCGGCCCGGGAGTGAGGCGGAGATGATGCGACACGGACCCCTGATCTGCGGCCTTCTGCTGCTTGCCGGGTGCGGCCTTGGCCGGCCGGACGTGACGCGCCTGGACGAGGCCAGCATCGGCGCCGCGGACGGCCCGCCCCAAGCGCCCCCCGGCACCTGCTGGAGCCGGGACGAAACCCCCGCAATCATCGAGACCGTCACCGAGGAGACCGGCCGCCAGATCCAGCGCATCGTGGTGGAGCGGCGGGAGGTCTGGTTCGAGACGGTCTGCGAAGGCGCGATGCCGCCAGACTTCATCGCCTCGATCCAGCGGGCCCTGGCGGCGCGGGGCCTCTACCGCGGGCCGGCGGACGGAGAGGCCAATGCCGGCACCCGCGCCGCGATCCGTGCCTTCCAGGCGCCGCTCGGTCTGAACTCCTCCGTCCTGTCGCTCGTCGCGGCGCAGGAGCTGGGACTCGCACCGAAGGCCGCGCCGGCCTGACCGGCGTCGCCTACTTCATTCCCCGTCTCGGAGTTTCAAATTACACTGTGCAAATATGCGCAGAGTGCGAGACAACTTTCGCCAATACCGGATCCGTGCACAGCGTCATAAATCTGTCTCATCCGAGGGACGGGACACACCCCTCCCCAGAAAATTCAGTTAGGACAGACACATGACCCGTATCTCCATCATCGCCGCAGCCGTTCTTGCCGTTGCAACTCCGGCTCTCGCGGACAACGATCAGCTGGCCGCCTCCGTGGGCGTCGAGCCCGGCGCCTACTCCCTCGCGGAGCTGACGATCCTCAAGCAGGCGCTTGACGACAACGATCAGCAGACCGCGAAGTACATCCTCGAGGGCAACATCTCGAACGACCGCACCTACAGCTTCCGCGACGCGCAGGCCCACGGTTCCGCCGCCAAGACGCAACTCGCTTCCCAGCTGGGCGTCTCCTCGGCCGACCACTCGCTCAACGAGCTGGTGATCCTGAAGAATGCCCGCGACGACTGATCCCTGACCTCCAGGGAAAGACAGGGTCCGCCGTTTCCTCCCAGGCGGCGGACCCACCCCCTCCCGATCTACGCCGTCCCGGCCACGCGCTGCGTCAGGCCCCGGATCGTGCGAAGACAGTGATCCAGCTGGTCTCGCGTGACGAACTCGTCGGGCAAGTGTGCCTGCGAGATCGAGCCGGGACCGCAGACGACCACATCGCCCCCCAGTTCCCGGAAGAGCCCGGCCTCCGTGCCGAAGGCCACCGTGCCGGCATCCGCCGTCCCCGTCAGCGCGAGGAGCAGATCGCGCAGGGCATTGTCGTTCTCCGGATCCAGCCCGACGACATCGCCGATCACCTCCGTCTCGATCCGCGCATCCGGCTCGGTCCGCCGAAGCTGCGGCAACAGAACCTCCTCGACGTGCTTCGACAGCGCCTCCCTGACGAACTCCGCGTCCCCCGCCTGCGCGGGACGCATCTCCCATTCCAAGAGGGCGCTCGCCGCGATGACGTTGTGGGCATTGCCGCCCGAGAGACGACCGAGATTGACCGTGGTCCAGGGCGGGTGAAACGGCAGACCATCCGCCGCACGACGCTTCAGCTCCTCCCGCAATTCGAGGAGCCGCGCGGCGTAGCGAATCGCGGCGTCGAGGGCACTGGCGCCCGCATCGGGGTCGGAGCCGTGCCCGGCACGGCCGTGAAAGCGGACGGTATACTCTGACACGCCCTTGTGACCGTCGATCACCCGCATCTCCGTGGGCTCCCCGATCATCGTCATGGCCGGCTTCAGACCGCGTTTCGCGAGTTCCGACGTGAGGGAGCGGGCGCCGAGGCAGCCGACCTCCTCGTCATAGGTGAAGCTGAAATGGACGGGGCGGTGCGTCGCGATCCTTGCGAGCTCGGGCGCGAGATGGACGGCGGCGGCGATGAAGCCCTTCATGTCGCAGGTGCCGCGCCCGTACAGGCGGCCCGCATCGTCCTCGGTCATTTCGAAGGGCGGGCGGTGCCAGTCCTGGCCCTCGACCGGAACGACGTCGCTGTGCCCCGACAGGATCAGCCCGCCCTCCGCCCGGTCCGGCCCGAGTGTCGCGAAGAGGTTCGCCTTGCGGCCACTGTCGTCCTTCAGGACGGACGTTCGCGCCCCGGCGGCCTCGAGCCGCTCCGCCAGGTGCTCGATCATGGCAAGATTGCTGTCCGCCGAGACGGTGGGAAAGGCGATGAGGTCGCCGAGCAGGGCGACGGTGCTGTCGAGATCATTCATGCCGCGAAGGCTCGCAGGATCACGGAGGTCTGGCAAGCGCGGGACGATCGGGCGAGGGCAGGGCGGTGGCCGCCCCGCCGCCCCTCCGGGCACTGTCTTCCGCCGCCCTGTCGTGCCTCCCCCGGGGTCTGCGCCGCGAGGATGAAGGGAGACGCATGAAAAAAGGGGCCCCGCAGGGCCCCTTGCTACCGGTTTTCTGTGGGGACGCGTCAGTCCTCGAGCGGCAGGGCGACGAAGCGCGGGTCGCCGCCGCGGCGGATCAGAAGGAGGACCGACCGGCGGCCGGCCTCGCGCGCCTCCTCGATGCGGGCTTCGAAATCGGAGATGCCGGAGACCGGCTCCTGCCCCGCTTCGACGATCACGTCACCGGCATTCACGCCCTTCTCGAAGGCTTCCGACGATTCGTCCACGTCGGTCACGGCAAGACCGCTGGCGTCGGAGTCCAGGCCGAGTTCCTCGGCAATCTCGGAGGTCAGGGGCTGCACCGTCAGGCCGAGGACCTGCGATTGCGAGGGCTCTTCCTCGCCCTCATCCGGGCCCGCGACAGAGGCGGGGACGGCGCTTTCGGCATCCTCGCGGCGGCCGAGCGTGATCCGCAGATCTTCCATCTCGCCGTCGCGATAGACGGTCACGCCGACTTCCTTGCCGACCTCGGTGTTGCCGACGCGGCGGACGAGCTGGCGGGTGTCTTCGACCTCGCCGCCGTCGAAGGAGAGGATCACGTCACCGGCTTCCATGCCGGCCTCTTCGGCGGGCCCCTCGGGGACGTCCGTGACGAGGGCGCCGCGTGCATCATCAAGGCCGATCGCGTCGGCGACATCCTCGGTCACGTCCTGGATACGCACGCCCAGCCAGCCGCGGCGGGTCTCGCCGAACTCCATCAGCTGGTCGATGACGCCGGTGGCGACACGGGAGGACATCGCGAAGCCGATGCCGATGGAGCCGCCGGTGGGCGACAGGATGGCGGTGTTGATGCCGATCACTTCGCCGTCGAGGTTGAACAGCGGCCCGCCCGAGTTGCCGCGGTTGATGGCGGCGTCGGTCTGGATGTAATCGTCGTAGCTTCCCGACAGCGCGCGGCCGCGGGCGGACACGATGCCGGCGGAGACGGAGAAGCCCTGCCCGAGCGGGTTGCCCATCGCGAGGACCCAGTCCCCGACGCGGGCATCGTCGCTGTCGCCCCAGGGAACGTGCGGCAAGCTCTCGGCATCGACCTTGAGGAGCGCAAGGTCCGTGTTCGGATCGGTGCCGACGACTTCGGCCGGCAGCTCGTCGCCAGAGAAGAACTCGATGTTGATCTCGTCGGCCTGCTCGATGACGTGGTTGTTCGTGACGATGTAACCGTCTTCGGAGATCACGAAGCCCGAGCCGAGGGCGGAGGAGCGGCGCGGACGCGGGGCCTCGCCGCCGGGGGTGTTGCGATCGAGGAAGTCGCGGAAGAAGTCCTCAAAGGGCGATCCCTCCGGAACCTGCGGCATCCCGTCGGTCGCGGTGGACACCATGGTGGAGGTGGTGATGTTCACCACGGCGGGGCTGATCTGTTCGGCCAGTTCGGCGAAGCTTGCCGGGCGGTCGTTGAGATTGGTCTCCGCCTCTATGGGGGCTGCGGCGTCCTGAGCGGGGGCGGGCAGCGCGCCGGCGAGGGCCACGGCGGCGCCGAGGACGATCGCGGACAGGGCCTGGGCGGCCCGGGCGGGCGCGGCCGGCATCTGTGCCAGTGCGATGGATCTGGAGGTCACGAAGTTTGCTCCTTCTTGGATGAGCGCCGGCCCCTCTCGGGCCGGGCCGTAACTGAAGCGGGTGGCCCGGCCCCGGGACGGGGGCCGATGCGTGTAGCGGACCATTTTACAAACGCGGCCGGTTCGCAAATCAAAGGCCGGTCGCGTTTCGTCATATAGGCGTGACGCATTGTAACCGTCAGGGGCCATCCGCGCTCCATGGACGCTTCCGCCGGCCAAGTGGCCTTGAGGGCGCCGCCGCAACGCGCGAGCCCGAAATATCGTCCCCGCAGCGGGCGGACGCAAGGGCGCGCTTCCCGGGCGGCGGCGCCTGTCCTCAGGGCTGATCCCCTGCGCGGCAGATGTCCGGGGTGAGCTGAGGCGAAAGCAGCAGGTCCAGCATCGGGGAGATGTCCTCGATCTCCTCCGCCACGACATGGACGATGTTGGTCTGCCGCTGCACCCGTCCCGTCACGCGCAGGAGGCGCCCCGCAATGACGGCGCGGCGGAACCGTTCGTAGATCTTCGCCCACACCACGACGTTGCAGGTGCCGGTCTCGTCCTCGAGCGTGATGAAGATCACCCCCTTGGCCGTGCCGGGCCGCTGCCGCACCAGAACCAGCCCCGCCACGGTGATCCGCGCGCCGGTGGGCACGATCTCCAGGAGCCGTGCCGGGCAGGCGCTCGGCGGTCGCGGCCAGCGCTCGTTCCCCAGCGGCTTCTCGCGGTGGATGGGATGGCCGATGGCCGCCTTGCTCGGCGGGGCGTCTGGCGGGGGCAGGGGGCGAAACATGAGAACAAGTGTAGAACATATGCGCACGGACGCAACCCCGCTGGCATCGCCGCCCCGCATGACATATCGAGTTCCCGCGCAACGGCCAGACGGAGAACGCCAGATGGCGAAGATCACCTATATCGAGCATGGCGGCACGGAGCATGTCGTCGAGGTCCGCAACGGCATGACCGTGATGGAAGGCGCGCGCGACAACGACATCCCCGGCATCGAAGCCGATTGCGGCGGCGCCTGCGCCTGTTCCACCTGCCACGTCTACGTTCATCCCGACTGGACGGAAAAGCTGCCGGCGATGGATCCGATGGAGGAGGACATGCTGGACTTCGCCTTCGAACCCGACAAGGTCCGCTCCCGCCTCACCTGCCAGATCAAGGTGACGGATGCCCTCGACGGCCTCGTCGTCCAGATGCCCGAGAAGCAGCTCTGATGCCGGGGCGGCGGGCGGGGCGCTTCGCGGCCCTGGCCGCCTGCCTTCTCGCCGCCGCCGCCACTACCACCGCGGCCCGGGCCGATCTGCCCGCCGCCTGCATCGGTCCCATCGTGGATGCGAGCTACGATGCGCCGACCGGCCGCTACCCCCACGGCGCGCTCGGCGACGATCTCGAATGGGGGCGGCTCAAGGTCCGGATCGCGGGGCAGCCGCCCTGCAGCTGGCCCTATGCTGACCTCGTGGCCGTCCTGCCGGAGACCCGCGTCTTCGAGGATACCGAGCCCCGCCTTGCCGATCTCGACGGCGACGGCGCGCCCGAGGTGATCGTGGTCGAAAGTCACAGGGATCTCGGCGCCCGTCTCGCGATCTGGGGCCTTCGCCGGGGCGCGCTTGACCGCATCGCCGCGACCCCCGCCATCGGCACGCGCTTCCGGTGGCTCGCCCCCCTCGGCGCCGCCGATCTCGACGGGGACGGGCGCGCGGAGATTGCCTATGTCGACCGGCCCCACCTTGCGCGGACCTTGCGCATCGTCCGCCTCCAGGGAAGCCGCCTGCGCCCCGTCGCCGAGGCGTACGGCCACACCAATCACCGTATCGGCGACACCACCATCTCGGGCGGCATCCGCGACTGCGGCACCGGTCCCGAGATCATCACCGCCTCCCCCGACTGGTCCGATGTTCAGGCAAGCCGCCTGTCGGGCGGGACCTTGAGAACGCAGGTGCTCGACGCGGGGGATCTTTCGGCGGCGATGGAGTGCCGCTGAGGAGAGGCGACGCTCACGTCACTCGCCATGACCATGCGCGTCGTGGCTCTTCCTCGGGGCCCGCGTCCCGGCCGTTTCACTTAAGCGCGCGCCAGCCGATGTCGCGCCGGTAGCGCCCCTCCGGCCAGTCCACGGCCTCTGCCAAAGCGTAGGCCCGGTCCCGCGCTTCGGCGAGGGACGCGCCGCGGCCCGTCGCGCTCAGGACACGGCCCCCAGCGGCCACCACGGCGCCGCCGGCCTCTGCGGTTCCGGCGTGGAACATCATCTGATGCGAACTCTCGGGCAGATGCTCCAGCCCGCCGATCCGCGTGCCCTTCCGGTACTCGCCCGGATAGCCCTCGGCCGCCAGCACCACCGTCATGGCGTGATCGTCGGCCCATGTCACGGTCATGTCTGCAAGACGCCCCTCGGCCACGGCCTGGCAGAGATCCAGCGCCTGCGCGCCGAGACGCATCATGATCGCCTGGCATTCGGGATCCCCGAAGCGGACATTGTACTCGACGAGCCGCGGCGCGCCGTCCGGTCCGATCATGAGACCGACATAGAGCACACCGCGATATGGGATCCCGCGCCGTGCCATCTCCGCCATGGTCGGCCGCACGATCCGCTCGAGCGCGGCCTCCGTTACGGCGTCCGTCATCACCGGGGCAGGGGTGTAGGCGCCCATTCCGCCGGTATTCGGTCCCTCGTCGCCCTCGAGAGCGCGCTTGTGATCCTGCGCCGTGCCGACGGGAAGCACCGTCTCGCCATCCACCAGCACGAAGAAGGACGCCTCCTCGCCGGCCATGAACTCCTCGATCACGACCTCTGCCCCGGCCGTGCCGTGGGCGCCTGCGAACATCGCGTCCACCGCCTCCAGCGCCTCGGCCTCCGTCATCGCGACGACGACGCCCTTGCCTGCCGCGAGACCATCGGCCTTCACCACGATCGGAGCGCCTCGCGCCTTCACGTGATCCCGCGCGGGGCCGGCCTCGGTGAACCGCGCCCAGCCGGCGGTCGGCGCCTCCACGGCGTCGCAGATTTCCTTGGTGAACGCCTTGGACGCCTCCAGCCGCGCCGCGGCCGCGGACGGCCCGAAGACGGGGATCCCCGCCGCGATCAACTCGTCGGCGACGCCGGCCGCGAGCGGCGCTTCGGGCCCGACGATCACGAGGTCGATCGCTTCCGTTTCGCAGAGCGCCACGACGGCAGGGGGATCGCAGATGTCGATGTCGCAATTCTCGGCGATGGCGCGCGTTCCCGCATTGCCGGGCGCCATGATCAGGCGGTCGCATTTGGGGTTCTGCAGCACCGCCCAGGCGAGCGCATGCTCCCGCCCGCCGCCACCGAGGATCAGGATGTTCATCGCCATCTCCAGAAACTGATGTTGCCCGCCCGCGCCGGGCTCGCGCCTGACTAGTCACCGCGCGCGCCCGCTTCAAGCGCAGCCCTGCCGTCGTCCTTCCCGGACCCACCCTGCCGGCGGCGATGGGGCGGCCCTGCGTCGCCCGTCGCCCCGGCTTGCACCCGCCCGCCACCGGGGGCACTCTGCCGCCCATGTCCGAACTCTTCGAAGACGACGGCCCGGATAGCGGCCCCTCCAACGCCTACGATTTCACCGTCTCCGAACTGTCGGGCGCGGTGAAGAAGACCGTCGAGGGCACGTTCGGCAATGTCCGCGTGCGAGGCGAGATCGGCCGGGTCTCCCGGCCCCGGTCGGGGCATCTCTATCTCGACCTGAAGGACGACCGCTCCACCCTCGCCTCGGTGATCTGGAAGGGAACGCTCGCTCGTCTCGCGCATCAGCCCGAGGAGGGGATGGAGGTCGTCGCCACCGGCCGCATGACCACCTTTCCCGGACAGTCGAAATATCAGCTCGTCATCGAGCGGATCGAGCCGGCCGGCATGGGCGCCCTCATGGCGATGCTCGAGAAGCGCCGCGCGGCGCTCGCCGCGGAGGGCCTGTTCGACGAGGATCGCAAACGCCCGATCCCCTACCTGCCGGAGGTGATCGGCGTCGTCACCTCGCCCTCGGGCGCCGTGATCCGGGACATCCTCCATCGCCTGCGGGACCGCTTCCCGCGCAAGGTTCTCGTATGGCCCGTCGCGGTCCAGGGGCAGGCCTGCGCCGGTCAGGTGGCCGCCGCGATCGAGGGGTTCAACCGGATCGAGGCGGGGGGGAGGCTGCCCCGGCCCGATGTCCTGATCGTCGCGCGCGGCGGGGGCTCGCTGGAGGATCTCTGGGGCTTCAATGAGGAGGCGGTCGTCCGCGCCGCGGCGTCGTCGTCCATCCCGCTGATCTCCGCCGTCGGCCACGAGACCGACACCACGCTGATCGACCATGCCGCCGACCGCCGAGCGCCGACCCCCACCGCCGCCGCCGAGATGGCCGTGCCCGTGCGCCTCGATCTCGTGGCGACGCTGGACGGGCAGGGCGCGCGCCTGTCCGGCGGCTTCTCGCGCTACCTGTCCTGGCGGTCGGAGCGGGTACGGGACCTGTCCCGCGCCTTGCCGCGGCCCGAGCGGCTGGTGGAATCGCCCCGGCAGCGGCTCGACCACGCCTCACACCGCCTGCCGGCGGCTTTGTCCAGGGGAGTGACCGACCGCCGCGCGAGGCTTGCCGATGCCGCCGCGGCGCTCCGCCCGGCCGGTGCAAGCGCCCGCGTCACCGCCGCGCGGGACCGCCTGACGCAAGCCGACCGCCTGCGCCCGGCGCTGACCCGCAACGCCGCCGCGCAACGCCGGACCCTGCGCGAGAAGGCCGCGCGCCTCCGCCCGGACCCGATCCTGCACGCCGTCACCCGCAATTGCGCGGATCTCGGCCGGATCTGGTCCCGCCTCGCCGCTGCCGCCGGGGCCTTGCGCGCCGAACGCGTCCGGCATCTCGCGGCGCTCGACCGCACGCGCCTGACGCTCGGCCCCAGCGAGACGCTGGCCCGCGGCTTCGCCATCGTGCGCACCGGGGAGGGCAAGGTTGTCACCACCCGGGAGGCCGCCGCCGAAGCGGGGGCGCTCGAGCTCGAATTCCGCGACGGGCGCCTTCCGGTCGGCGGGCCGGGAGCGGCTTCCACAGGGGCCGCCATGCGCCCCGCAAAGCCCGCCCGCCGGAAGACGCCGCCACCGGACGACGACCAAGGGTCGCTTCTTTAGATCAGACGCCGACCTCGGGCCCGAGGCACGACATCGGCTCCTGCGCCTCGCCGGCCTCGTAGAGCGTCGTCGATTGCGGATCGTCCTGGAACATCGCCCTCAGCCCGCCATCCTCGCGGTAGAAGGTCCAGCACTGATCCGGCCCCAAATCCTCGTAGACGAAACAGATCCGATCATCGTCCTCGTACCACGTTCCGTCCTTGCATTCCCCGTCTAGGAAGGACCACGTCACGCGCCGGTCCGCCTTGTAGCGCTCGACGCCGTACGCGACGCCGCCCGAATAGAAATAGAGCGTCTTGCCGCGGGTATAGGCGTCGAACTCCTCGCCGCTCATCGGCGTCTGGGCGAGCGCGGGAAGGGCGGCAAGGACGGCGAGGGCGGCAAGGCCGAGGCGGCGGGGCAGGGCGGCGATCATGGTCTCTCCGGGGGCGAGGGGGGCGTCACGGGGCGGACGATGACAGCTTGGTGCCTGTCGCAAAAGCCCCCGTGCCCGTCACGCCTGCGTGCGGAGGGGAAGCAGGCGGCGGAAGAGCGCCGCCTGCGCGCCCGAGGATCGACGGCCGGATGGGGGCACCCCGCGCCCCCTCGGGGCCGCCGCCCTTCCATCCCGCGCCGCGACTGGTTAGGTGAACGAAGGCAAGGAGATGCGAACATGGCCCTTTTCGGCAAGCTCAGGGAGCGGCTCTTCAAGACATCCTCGAAGCTCGGAGACGGGCTCGACGCCGTCGTGCGCGAGGGTGGGACGGAGGAGCCGGCCGAGGTCGCGTCTTCCGAAGCGCCCCGGCCCGAGCGTCCGCAGGAGCCGTCCCGCCCGGAGCCGTCCCAGCCCGCTCCACCGGCCGCACCGCCTTCGGAGGTCCCGGCCTCTCCCGCGCCGCAGGAGATCCCGCAGGCCCCGGGCGACGGGATCCGCCCCGCCACGCCCGCCGAAGTACCTCCGGTCGGCTCCCCGCCGCCGACGCCGAGCCCGCTGACCGACACGCCGCCGCCCGGCTCCGATCAGCCCGCGCCCCAGCCCGAGACCCGTGCCGATGCCGCTCCCTCGGGCCTCATCGGTCGCCTCTTCGGCCGCGGCGCGCCCGCCGCCGCACCGGTCGTCCGGCGCACCCTCGACGACGAGATGCTGGAGGAGCTTGAAGAGGTGCTGATCCAGTCCGACATGGGCGTCGAGACCTCGCTTCGCGTCACCGCCAACCTCGCGGAATCGCATCTGGGGCGCCGCGTCTCCACCGCCGAGGTGAAGATGCTCCTGGCCGAGGAAATCGCCCGCATCATGGAGCCGGTCGCCCGCCCGCTGCCGCTCTACCCCTCGCGTCCGCAGGTCGTCCTGATCGTCGGTGTCAACGGGTCCGGCAAGACCACCACCATCGGCAAGCTCGCGAGCCAGTTCCGCGATGCCGGCAAGTCGGTCGTCATTGCCGCGGCCGACACCTTCCGCGCCGCTGCCGTCGAGCAGCTTCAGGTCTGGGGCGACCGCGCGGGCGTGCCTGTCCTCACCGCGCCGCAGGGCACCGACCCGGCCTCCCTCGTCTACGACGCCATGACGAAGGCGCAGGAGGACGGTGCGGACCTTCTGATGATCGATACCGCCGGGCGCCTGCAGAACCGGGCGGACCTGATGGAGGAGCTCGCCAAGATCGTCCGCGTGATCCGTGGCAAGGATCCGGACGCGCCGCACAATACCGTCCTCGTGCTCGATGCCACGACCGGACAGAACGCCCTGTCGCAGGTCAAGACGTTCAAGGAACTGTCGGACGTCTCCGGGCTCGTCATGACCAAGCTCGACGGCACCGCACGAGGCGGCGTGCTCGTCGCGCTGGCGGACAGCTTCGGCCTTCCGATCCACGCGATAGGCGTGGGGGAGAAGATCGACGACCTCGCGCCCTTCGATCCGGCCGACTTCGCCCGCGCCCTGACAGGGGCCGACCCGGCCTGACGGGCCGCTCAAGGAACAGGGCGCTCCCATGGCCGACTGGTTGACCTCCCTTCAGGGCACGGATGCCGGCCATGTCGCGGCGCTCTGGTTCGCCCTCGCAGCAGCGGTGCTTCATGCGATCTTCGGGGCGCTCCAGAAGGGCCGCTTCGATCCGTGGACGACCCGCGGCGCCATCGACGCCTGGCTCGTCCTGCTGTCCCTGCCCGTCGCGCTCTTCCTCGTGCCCTGGCCCGAGGGGGACCTCTGGTGGCTCCTCGCGGGAACCTTCGTCATTCACCTGGTGTACAAGGTCGGCGTCGCACTCGCCTTTTCCCGCGGCGCGTTCACCGTGGTCTACCCGGTCGTGCGGGGGACGGGCCCGCTCTTCACCGTCGTCGGCGCGTGGCTGATCTTCGGCGAGACCTTCGCGCCCGGCCAGTGGGTCGGCGTCCTCATCCTCCTCTGTGGCATCTTCGGTCTCGCCCTCTACAACCTGCGCACGGTGACGCTGGCCCGCGAGACACTGGTCGCCGCGCTCCTCCTGGCCGTCGCGACAGGGGCGCTCGTCGCGATCTACACGACGTGGGACGCATTCGGCATGCGCGCCGCGCCAAATCCGCTGACCTACCTGGCGTGGTTCTTCCTGATCTCCTCGCTCGACTTTCCGGTCATCGCCCTGATCCGCCACCGCCGCCTCGCGCAGCCGCCGCCGCTGAACGGTCTCGCCCTTCGCGGCCTCATCGGGGCCGTGGTGGCCTGGGGCTCCTTCGGCTCGGTGATGGTGGCGACATGGCTCGACAAGGTCGGTGAGGCCGCCGTCCTGCGCGAGACCTCCACCGTCTTCGCCGCAGCCATCGGCTACCTCTTTCTGGGCGAGACGGTCGGCCCGAGGCGCCTCATCCTCATGTCGCTGATCGCAGCAGGCGCCGTGGTGGTCGAGATCTTCGGATAGGCTGCACATCATCGGTCGCGGAGGGACCTCGGTGGAAGGTCGCGGCGCAAGCCGGGCCGCCGCCGCCGCCGCCGCCGCCTCCCGGCGCGACAGCGCAAACGGTTGACAACAGGCGCTCCTGTGGTGTCCTCCCTGACATCCCGAGAAAGGCGAGACGGACCATGGCGGCACGGAAGATCAATCCCTGGCTCAAGCAGGCGCTCGAGCTTGGACCACCTTTGCTCTTCTTCGTCGGTTATCTGCGGATCAAGGACGACAGCTTCCTCGTCGGCGGCACCCGATACGACGGCTTCATCGTCGCCGCCGCGCTCTTCGTTCCGCTGCTGCTCCTGTCCATGGCGATCCTCTGGAAGCTGACGGGCAAGCTGTCCCGGCTCCAGGCCGTCACCGCGCTCCTCGTCGTGATCTTCGGCGGGCTGACGGTGTGGTTCAACGACGAGACGTTCTTCAAGATGAAGACGACCATCGTCTACGGTCTCTTCGCCGCGCTTCTGGGGATCGGTCTTCTGCGCGGTCAGTCCTGGCTGGCCTGGGTTCTGGACGAGTTCATGCCCATGGCGGAGGAGGGCTGGATGAAGCTGACCCGCCGCCTGGCGCTCGCCTTCGCCGTCCTTGCCATCGCAAACGAGGTGGTCTGGCGGACGATGTCCACCGAGGCCTGGGTGAAGATCGAGACCTTCGCCTTTCCCGTCGCGCTGATCCTGTTCCTCTGGACCCAGATCATGCTCCTCCAGCGCTACCTGGAAGAGCCGGAGGGGTAGCGGGGCTTCCGCGCCGGCCGGGACGGGCCGCGCGGGATTCCCGGCCCTTCGTCAGTGGGTGATGGCCTCTTCCTTGACGAACATGTTGGCCCACGCCCTGTCGATGAGCTCCGGAGACATCTGGTAGGGAATGCCCTCGAAATCGCAGATCGCCATCATCTGGTCGATCAGGAAGACCGGCTGGTAATTGGCATAGACGTTGTCGATGGCCGGGTATTTCGACTTCAACAGATGCACCAGGGCGGACTGGTCGAGCGGCATGCCCTTCTTCCGCGCCACAAGCGCGAAGATCTTGAGGAAGTCCTCCTGCCCCGGACCGTCGATCTTGATCTTGAAGAAGATCCGCCGAAGCGCCGCCTTGTCGAAGATTTCGTTCGGGTGGAAGTTGGTCGAGAAGATGACGAGCGTGTCGAACGGCACCTCGAACTTCTCTCCTGATTGCAGGGCGAGGATGTCCCGCCCTTCCTCGAGCGGCACGATCCAGCGGTTCACCAGCGCCTGCGGCGGCTCCGCCTGCCGGCCGAGGTCGTCGACGATGAAGATCCCGCCGGTGGACTTGAGCTGCAGGGGCGCCTGGTAGGTCCGCGCAGTGGGATTGTAGACCAGATCGAGCATGTCGAGGGACAACTCGCCGCCGGTGATCACGGTCGGCCGTTCGCAGCGTACGTAGCGCGAATCGTAGCGGGTTCCGCTGCGGCGAAGCTGGGTCGGATCATCCTCCTGCGTCTCCGCGGCGGAGTGCACGATGGGATCGTAGACGGTGATGACCTGACCGGCATACTCGATGGCGCGGGGGACGTAGATCCTGTCCCCCATCGCATCGCGGATACCGTTGGAGATGGAGGACTTCCCGTTTCCGGGCGGGCCGTACATCAGGATGGAGCGGCCCGAGGTCACGGCGGGGCCGAGCTGATCGAGAAGCGTCGGCGGCAGGATGAGATGCCCCATCGCCCGGGTCAGCTCGGCCCGCGTGATGCGCACGTTGCGGATGGACTGGCGCTCGACCTGCTCGCGGTAGACGTCCAGCGGGACGGGCATGGCGCCGAAATACTCGGATTGCGCGAGGGCGTCGAGCGCGCGGGATTTGCCGGCATCGGTCAACTGGTAGCCCATCTCTCCGCCCGAATTGGCATGGAGCGTTCCGGTCGCCTCGATCAGCTTCTGCGAGCGGACGAGATCCACGAGCTCCTGCGTGACCGGGACAGGCAGGCAGATCGCGCGGGCGATGTCGCTGACGAGGTCCGCATTCTTGCGGAACATCGTCTTGAGCAGGATCTCCCGCATCATCACCGGCGCCAATTGCATGTCGTCCAGCCGGCGGGGCGCCGGTGGCGCGATCACGTTGCCGATCTCCATGTTCATCGAAACTGGGCCCCATCGCTTGGCGCCCCGCCGGTCGCGGGGCCGATTGCCCCGATCCCTAGCCCCGATTCATGGCCGAATGATGGACCTTCCGCGCCGCTTCTCCGGCGGGCGCCTCAAACGCCCCAGGCCGCGGCGAGGCCGAGATAGAGCGCGAGCGTGGGACCGAGGGCGAGACCCATGGGAAAGTCCTTGCGCGTCATGCTTTCCCAGCCCGGCAAGGCGCGGCGGACCGCACCGATCGCGCGAAGCCCGCGGTGGAGGGCGAAGACGACGATGAGGACGAGCGCCAGGAGCTGGACGAACGCGAAGAGGTCCGCCAGCGCCACGAACGGCGCCATGGCGGCAGCAAACTTGGCATCGCCCGCGCCGACGAGCCGGACGAGGTTCAGCAGGAACCCCAGAACGATGACCACGGCGACATGGAGGCATCGCCCAGCATACTCCCCCCAATCGAGCACGAATGGACCCAGAACGGCAAAGACCGCGAGGGCGGCCAGCACGGCGCGGTTCGGGATCTTCATGCGCCGCAAATCGCTCACCGCCACCCAGATGCAGATCGGCAGCATCGGTATCAGAAAGACGATTGCGGCCTCGGCCGGCATCGCGAGCACCGGCTCAGCTCCGTGCGCCCTCGAGCGCCGTCAGCGCCCGCGCGGCATCCTCGAAATGCTGCGGATGGGTATCGATGGCGTCGCGGAGGAGGGATTTGCCGATTTCCACATCACCCTGCTTGATCGCCGTCAGCGCCATCGTGTGCAGGAGCTGTGCCCGCTCGGTCTGGTCCACATCGACAATGGGGAGCTGGTAGCGGCGCTGGGCGCCGCGGGCGAGGACGAGGTTGTTCTTGGCGGTGAAGAGGCCGGGATCGTACTTTATCGCCTCCCCGAACAGGCGTTCGGCATCGAGATACTCGCCCCGCGAGAGCTTCGAGTAGCCCCAGTTGTTGAGAACGCCGGACGGCCGCGTCGTCAGGCCGACGGCGGTCTCGTAGAAGCTGTCCGCCTTGGCCCATTCCTTGTTGCCGTCGGCGATCATCGCCTCGAGCTTGTAGCGCGTGTAGGTCTCGTGGGTGGGCGGCACGGCATCGAGGACCGCCTCGGCCTTGTCCCATTGGCCCGCGCGGATGAGCGCATCGGCGTAGGAGACCTGGTCCCCGGCGGACGCGCCGGCCATGGTCGTCACCCTGGACCACGCGCCGGCGG
Source organism: Tropicimonas omnivorans (assembly GCF_031846565.1). Taxonomy (NCBI): domain Bacteria; kingdom Pseudomonadati; phylum Pseudomonadota; class Alphaproteobacteria; order Rhodobacterales; family Roseobacteraceae; genus Tropicimonas; species Tropicimonas omnivorans. The sequence continues at coordinate 278,829 of NZ_JAVRHL010000002.1, forward strand.
CTTCGACGTTCAGGTTCGCCTTCACCAGCGACTTGCCGAGGTTGCGCTGGAGATCGATCCGTTCGGGCTTCTCGGCCGTTGCGCGCTTGAAGTAGGCGACAGCCTCTGCCGGATCGGCAACCGACAGCATGATGTCGGAGAGGTTGTTCTCGTCGATGGCGTTGACGCTCTGGACCGCTCGGTCCACGTCGCTGCCCTTCCCGCCGCAGGCACCCAGAAGGGCCGCCCCGCCGAAGGCCAGGATCGCAAGGATCGGGTGGCGCATGGAATGCGTCCTTTTTGCTCGCTCTGCCTCAGGGCGTCGCCAGGATGCGGTATTGCCCGCTCCCCCGGCGCACCAGGTCGTAATTCTCGTTTTCCTCAGCGTAGGCAGGATTCTCCAACAGGGCGAGTGCACGGCGGAGATTTTCGCGGATCTGGGCAGATTGGCCACTGTCGAGCGCAAAGGCGGTGCGGAAGGTGCGCGCGGCCTCGCCGGTCTCGCGCTGTTCCATGAGGACCACGCCGAGGTTGTTCCATGCCGGCGGGAAGGTCTCGTCCTCCTCGATGGCACGCCGCAGGAGGCGCTCCGCCTGTCCGAGGCGCCCCAGCTTGAGATTGGCCGAACCGATGGCCGAGAGCGTGTCCACGTTGAGCCCCTGCTCGGCGGCGGCGCGGTAATAGGCCTTGAGCGCCAATTCGTAATACCCCGACGCCATCAGCCTGTGTCCGACCACGAGCCCGTCCACGGCGTCCTGCACATCGGGCGTGCCCTCCGGGGCCGCCGGCCCCGCGATCTCGGAGCCGAGGCGCATGTCCTCCTGCCCCCGGCCGCAGGAGACGAGCACGAAGGCGAGGAGGAAAAGGGAAAGCTGGCGGCGCATCATCGCCCTGACCATCGCCGCAAGCGGGCGGAACGCCAAGCCCACGTTCTCGCGAGAGGGTCTCAGCCGTTCAGGATCATCATGACGTAAATGTCGTAGATCGACGGGCCGATCAGGATGATGAGAAGCGGCGGCACGGTGAACATCATCGTGCCCAGCGTCAGCTTGGTGGGCAGGACGTTTGCCTTTTCCTCCGCCCGCATGACGCGCTTGTCCCGCATCTCGGCCGCGAAGATCCGGAGCGCTTCGGCGATGGACGTGCCGAAGGAAGCGGACTGGATCAGCACGGTGATGAAGGAGGAGACGTCCGGCACACCGCAGCGGGCGGACATGTCCTTCAGGACCGAGACCTTGTCCTTGCCGGCCTTCATCTCGTGGCTGACGATCTCGAATTCCTCGGACAGGGCAGGGTAGCCCGCGCGGGTTTCCTTGCTGACGCGGATGATCGCCTGTTCGAGCGACTGCCCCGCTTCGACGCAAACCAGCATCATGTCGAGCGAATCGGGAAACCCCTCCACGATTTCCTGCTGCCGGGACTGGAGGCGGCGCTGCACCCAGTACTTGGGGAGGTAGTAGCCGATGGCCCCCGGGATCAGGACGTAGAGGATCATCGACTGCATCGAGGCGTCGCCGTTGGCCGATTTCAGCACGGCGGCGAGACAGCCGATCAGGAGGAACCCGAGGCCGAGGATCAACTGCGCGGCATGGAACGCGCGCACCGCGGCCTTCGATCGATAGCCCGCGCGCATCATGGTCAGCCGCGCGGAGGACATTTCCTCTGCGTCCTGCGGCTCGAGGAAGGTGGCGTACTTGTCGAGCTTCTCGGTGGTGCGGCTGCGCTCCTGCCTCAGCGCCTTGCCACCCTTCGGCGCGTCCTTGTCCGGCGCGGCCTTGCGGGGGCGGGTTTCCTCCTTCAGCCGGTCGAGCGGATCCTGCTTGCGGGCGAGGAAGACGGGAAGCGACAACGCGATGAGCAGCACGCCGAGAAGACCGATGGCGTAGAGCGGCCCGAGAACGCCGAAGCGATCCACGAGGGCGTCGTTGATGGTGTCGAGAAAGTCCATGAGCGCCCTCAGACCTTGATGTTGACCATGATCTTCATGAAGATCATGTTGACCACGAGGAACGCGCCGACGACCAGGCAAGCCGGGATGAACAGCGAGGTTTCCTTGACCGCGTCGTAGTAGGTCGGCTGAAGCACGTTGATGGCGATCAGCGCGAGGACAGGGAAGACCGAGAGGAACATTCCCGACCACTTCGCCTCCGCCGTGATCGCCTTCACCCTGCGGAAAAGCTTGAAGCGCGAGCGGATCACCTTCGCGAGCCCGTCGAGGATCTCCGCGAGGTTGCCCCCCGACTGCTGCTGGATCGTCACCGCGACGGCGAGGAACCGAAGATCCTGCATGTCCATCCGTTCGGCGAAGGCTTTCAGGGCTTCGGACATGTCCCGACCGTAAGCGGCCTCGTCGGCGATCACGCCGAACTCGGAGCCGAGCGGATCGGCGACTTCCTTCGCGACGATGCCGATGGCGGAGGAGAAGGGATGACCGACGCGCAGTGAGCGCACCATCAGTTCGACCGCGTCCGGAAGCTGCTCCTCGATGAGGCCGAGGCGCTTCTTCGCCTTGTTGTTCACCCAGGTGTAGACCCCGCCGACCCCCATCGCGATCGCGACGACGGTGCGCACGGCGAGCCCCGCCTCGGTGGCGACGCTCAGGCCGACGAAGGCCATCGCGCTCACAAGCGCCATCACCGCGATGAGCTGGATCGGCGTGAAGGCGATGTTGGCCTTCTGCGCCTTGTCCGCCAGGATCGCGTAGAGCGGGATGCCCCTCGCGTTCATGTGCTGGCTCATTTCCTTGCGGAGCTGTTCGAGCACCTCTTCGCGGCGCCCGCCCTTCTCCAGCAGGTCGAGCCTGCGGTTCACCCGGCTGTTGAGGCTGATCGACTTGCCGAAGACGGTGAGATAGATGCCCTCCACCATCGCCAGGACCGCGATGAAGATGAGCCCGTAGATCAGCGGTTCTGCCGAAATGGTCATGATGCGCCCGTTCTATCCGACAATCGGATCGTAAATGCTGGCGGGCAGATCATACCCCCATTGCTTGAAGCGATCCGCGTAGTAGGACCGCACGCCGGATGCGTTGAACCGGCCGATGATCTTGCCGTCCGGCCCGAGGCCCTGACGCTCGTAGCGGAAGATCTCCTGCATCGATATGACCTCCCCCTCCATTCCGGTGATCTCGGTGACCGAGACCATGCGGCGGGAGCCGTCCTGCAGGCGGCTGGCCTGGACGATCAGGTTCACGGCGCTGGCGATCTGGCTGCGGACGGCCTTGAGCGGCATCTCGATGCCGGCCATCGCGATCATGTTCTCGAGGCGGGAGATCCCGTCCCGCGCGGAGTTGGCGTGGATCGTGGTCATCGAGCCGTCATGGCCGGTGTTCATGGCCTGAAGCATGTCGATCACCTCCTCGCCGCGTGTCTCGCCGACGATGATCCGGTCGGGGCGCATCCGCAGGGCGTTCTTCAGGCAGTCCCGCTGGGAGACGGCGCCCCGCCCCTCGACGTTGGCCGGGCGGCTTTCCATCCGGCCGACATGGGTCTGCTGGAGCTGGAGTTCGGCGGTGTCCTCGATGGTCAGGATGCGCTCCGAATTGCCGATGTAGGAGGAGAGCGCGTTGAGCGTGGTCGTCTTGCCCGAACCGGTGCCGCCAGAGACGATGATGTTCAGCCGGCAGGCGACGGCGGCTTCGAGATAGGCGGCGATGTCGTCCGTGAAGGCGCCGAACCGGACGAGATCGTCGATCCCGAGTTTCTCCTTCTTGAACTTCCGGATCGAGACGAGGGAGCCGTCCACCGCGATCGGCGGAACCATGGCATTGAAGCGGGAGCCATCCGAGAGGCGGGCGTCCACGTAGGGATTGCTTTCGTCCACCCGGCGGCCGACGGCGGAGACGATCTTGTCGATGATCCGCAGCAGGTGCCGCTCGTCCTTGAAGGTGATCTCGGTCAGTTCGAGCTTGCCGTCCCGCTCCACGAAGATCTGCCGTGGACCGTTGACGAGGATGTCGTTGACGGTGTCGTCCTTCAGCAGGGGCTCGAGGGGGCCGAGACCGGTCACCTCGTTGTAGAGGTCGTTCTGGAGGGTCGCCCGCTCCTCCTTGTTGAGGACGATGGACATCTCCTCGAGGCTCTCCTGCGCAATGGCGGAGATCTCGGCGCGCAGGTCCGATTCGGTGGCCGTTTCGAGCGCGGCGAGGTTGAGGCTGTCGAGGAGGCGCTTGTGCACCTCCACCTTGATCTCGGAGAACTTCTCCTTGCGCTTCTTCTCCCTGTCCTCCGGCGCGGCCTGCGCGGCGATCCGGGGGCGTGAGGCCTCCATCGCCCGCCGCGGGGGACGGGGCGCCTCGGCGGGAACGGGCGCTGCCGCGTTCGCCTTGGGCGGGGTCTCCTGGCGGGTCGGCGCGGCCGTATCGGGGGCGGGGCGCTGCTTCTTGTATTTCGAGAACATCGGGTCGCCTCCGGGCGAATGGAGCGTCAGCTTTCGGCGCGAACTCTGGCGATATCGTGGAGGGAGGTGGCCAGTTTCAGGATTTCTTTGCGCAGCGGCGATTTCCTCGCGCCCTCCGCCAGCGTCTCGCCCTGGTCGTTGCACTGGGTCACCTGCCGCCCGCCATCGGGCAATTGCAGCTCGATCGTGATGTCGAGGCTCTCGGCGAGGCGTCTGGCACGGGACTTGCCTTGCAGATCGGTGAACTTGGGCGCGCGGTTGAGACCGTAGCGGATCCGCTCCGTTGGCAAATCCTCGCCCTTCAGGAGCCTGTTGAAGCGCAGCGTGTTCTGGGCCGATCGCATGTCCAGCTCGATCAGGGCGAAATAGACGTCCGCCGCCTGGAGCACGGTTTCGGACCATGCGACGAGCGTGCTCGGCATGTCCACGACGACGAAGTCGAAATGCGCGCGCGCCATGTCCAGAACGGCGGCGATATCCTCCGGCGCGACGAGATCCAGCGGCAGGATGTCCGGCGGAGCGGTCAGGACATGCAGCTTCTCGGAATGAGTCTGAAGCGCGCCGTGAAAGACCTCCGCATCCATCGAGCCGGTATCGGCCAGCATCTCGTAGACCACGTCACGCCGCTGCAGGTCGAGGGCGGTGGAGACGGAGCCGTACTGAAGGTCGAGATCGATGACGCAGACCTTGGGCGGCTCTTCCTTCTTCCGGCCCTGACCGGCCAGCTCCCATGCGAGGTTCACCGCGAAGGTCGTCGCGCCGACACCCCCCGCAAGGCCGTGCACCGCGAGGATCGCGCCGTCCCGGTCGCCCTTGCCTGCGCGCGGGGCGGCGGCCGCGGCATCGGGGCCGGCGGGCTCGGTGTGCTGCGGCTCCGGCGTCCGGATGCGGTCGATGGCCTCGTGAAGGGCATTCTCGGGAAGCGGGTAGGGGAGGAATTCGCGGGCCCCGAGACGCAAGAGCTGGTGCAGCGCGGTCGGCCGCACGTCCTTCGCCACGAGAAGGACGGCGATGTCGCGGCGCCGCGCGGCGCGGATCACGTCCCCCACGAGCGTCTCGCTCTCCTCGTCCTGATCATCGATGGCGACGACGACGAATTCGAGGGATCCCGCGTCCGGTTGTCCGAGGAAGGTCAGGCCGTCCCCCAGCGAGAGGTCCCCCCAGTTCTCGCCAAGCTCGGTCTCCATGTCCTCAATCAGCAGATCGAAGTTCTGCACATCCCGGCTGATGGTACAGGCGGAGATCGGCGCCGGTTCCGGCTGCAAGGCTGCACTGCTCGTCGTCATGGCCTCAAACCCTTTTTGCGGATCGTCCGGGATCGCTCCCGGCCGGCGCTGAGCCGCTTCCGCGGTCGCACCTATCCTCAGTCTCGGTTTTTCCGGGCTGAACCCGGCGAAATTGGGGCCGGATTATCGTCATTGTGCGAAGCCGCCGGAGGGTGATTGGTAAATTGTGACGATTGTTTCCGATCACGCCTGCGCGATGCAGCACCCTTTCGAGCTCAGCCGGATTGGCGCAGGCTACAGACGCGCCCGCGCCAAGCGAATGGCCTCAACCACCTCCGGCGTCGCCTCCGCGGCCGCCGCCGGAGGGCAGATGCGCGGAATCGTCATACGGGACCGGGCCATGCTGCTCCGTCGCACTGCGGATCGATTCCGTGTAGGCGAAGAGGGCGTACTTGCCGTCTTGGATGCGGCCGGGGCAGCCGCTGGACAAGGGTTGGCCATATTTCGAGATGGTGGCGCTCGTCACACGGCGGCAGGTCATCTGCAGGTGATTGTTCCGGGTCGCCATGCCGAAATCCCCCTGATCGAGGAACGCCCCGGCCTCGTCGTCGAAGTCCCGCCGGGCTTCCGGCGCACAGGCGGAGGAGAGGGCCGCGGCGCACAGGAGCGCGGGGATGGTCCAGTCGGAATAGCGCATCTCGCTCACTCCATCACGTAGCCGTAAGAGCCGCTGAAATCCTGCCGGGCGACCTCGCCCGCGCCCCCGGTGATCGGCCGGCGCGTGGCCGCGTCCTTGCCGCCCAGGAACAGTTCGCGTTCGGTCGGCGGGCGAACCCGGTCGGTCGGCAGGGCCAGCGTGTCGCCCCGTGTCGGCGTGACGAGATGAGCCGAGACGACGATCACGAGTTCCGACTGGTTGCGCTGGTAGGAGGCGGAGCGGAAGAGCGCGCCGAGGACGGGAATGTCCCCCAGCCACGGCACTTCGGAGGTGCTGTCCTGGAAATCGTCCTGGAGCAAACCGGCGATGGCGAAGCTCTCCCCGTCCAGAAGCTCGACCGTGGTCGAGGTGGACCGGGTCCGGAAGCCGTTCACGGTGAAGCCTGCATCGGTATAGCCGATGGACCGGTCGATCCCGCTGACCTCGGCGGAGAGTCGCAGGTTGATGTTGCTTCCCGTGACCCGCGGGGTCATCTCCAGCTGGATGCCGAACGGCTTGTATTCGACCCTCACGTTGCCGTCCGCATCGGCCGTCGGGACGGGGTACTCGCCGCCGGCGAGGAAACTGGCGGCCTGGCCCGAGAGCGCCGTGAGATTCGGCTCGGCGAGGGTGCGCACGAAGCCCTTGCTCTCCAGCGCCTCGAGGAGCACGGCGAATTCCACGTTCCCGGCACCCACGCCGATGGAGATCGCGCCCTGCGTTCCGTTGCCGAGCTGGGTTCCGGTGGCGGAGCTGCCGTCGAACAGGTTGCCGAAATTGTCACCCGCCACGTAGGTGCCATTGCCGCCAGCAACGCCGACATTGCCGTCCGAACTGATGCCGTTGACCGCCAGGCTCGCTGACAGGCTCTTCGAGACCGAGCGGTTCATCTCGGCGAAGCGGACCTTCATCATCACCTGCTGCGTGCCGCCGACGTTCATCAGGTTGGAGATGCGGCCCGGCGCGTAGCGGTTGGCAAGATCGATGGCGCGGTCGATGATCTGCGCGCTGGACACGGTTCCGGACAGGACCAGCCCGTCATTGGCCGGTCGCACCTCGACCGGCTCGCCCGGCAGGACCTCTCGCAGACGCTCCTTCAACTCGGAGACATCCGCCGTCACCACGACCTCGACATTGGTGATCAGCGTGCCGTCGGGGGCGAGCAGGGTCAGCGTGGTCCGCCCCGGCGTCTTGCCGAGGACGTAGATCGACGTCTCGCTCAGGGTGGAGATGTCCGCGATACCAGGATTGGCGATCGACAGTTCGGCGAAGGGCCGCTGGCTTTCGACAACGACGGCGCGGTTGATCGGGACGTTGAGCGCGCGCTGGAGGGTGCCGCCCTGGATCTGCAGCGCCTGCGCGGAGGCCACGCCCGGAGCCATCACCAGTGCGCCGGCGGCGAGGGCGAGGCCGAGACGGCCCGCCCTGTACATGCTCGTGAAAGCCATAGTGATCCGCCTCTCGATCACGCGAAAAAGGGAGCAGGTCTTTTGCCTGCTTTGTCCCGAGGCTGCGCGCAAAACGATTTGCATGCAACAATCAGGGAGTTGGGAGGCGGAGTTTATGTCCCTGCGGCAACACCCCGGGCGGGCTCGCTGCGAACGTGCCTCGCCTCGTGCTGCCGTGTTCCCCGGCCCGGGCGATGCCGTTCGTCAGTTGGTACAGGGGATCGGTTGTTGCACGACCTCGTTGCCGCGGCGGACTTTGGTGGTACAGACCCGCTCAACCTCTTCCGGCGGGGGAGGCAGTTCCTCGACGATGCCGAGCAGCGTCTTCTGATCCACCTCGATCACGTCTGCGACAGTCGTGTCCTCGGCGCCGACGAGGGACAGGACCAGACGGCCCGTGCTCTGCGCCTGGGCGAGGGAGGCGACCTGTTGCGGAGAGGCCTCGACCGTCACGGTACGGGCGATGACAGGAGAGGTGCGGCCGGTATCGGACGTCTGGTCGACGGCGATGAGCTTCACGCCGGTCTCGATGAGCTTCGTCACACCGCGATTGCCGGAGGTCCCGGTCCAGTAGATGTCCACCCGGTCGCCGGGGCGAAGGAAGCCGGAGACGCCGGAGGACACGTCCACGCTGATCGCAAAGGCGCGCTTGCCACGCTCGAGGCGGGACGTGATCCCGGCATCTTCGCCCGGCTCGGTGATCCGCGCCGCGAGCACCGGCTCGAACGCCTGCATCGCACTGACGACATAGCGCGCGGCCTCGCCTTCGGGGAACAGGGCGTCCATCTCCGTGAAGGCACCTTCTGGCAGGCTGTCCTTCTGCCAGACGACGGTCTTCACGTCTTCTTCGGTCAGTTGCTCGCCGTATTTCTTGTCGGCGGAGGTCACGATGACGCTCACCGTCGCCGGCATGTCCCGCTGGGCGGCGAGAAGCGCGTCGCGCTCGGCGCTCATGTTGGCGATGAAGCCCTGGGACAGGTATACCGCGAACCCGGCAAGGCCGAGCCCCGCGAGGAGAACGAGAGCGAAGACGATACGCATGGATCCTGTTCCTTTGCTGGTTGCGACGCCGGGGCGTTTGATCGGAGGCGACGAGTGGAGGTCCCGTGGCCGGGGGGCCCCGTCGTCTCCGAGGCGGAGAGGGCGATCAGACGCCGGCGAGAAGTCCGGCGATCTTCGTGATGAAGGGGGACACGCCGGTGGTCGCCAGGATTGCCGCGCCGATGCTCATCACGATGATGGCTCCGGTCAGCACGACCCAATCCACCGTCACTGCGCCGGTGTCGTCTCGCAACGTTTTCAATAGCCACAGTTTCATGGCTGCTCCCTGCAACGGCCGGAACCGCGTCATGCGGGCTCTAAGAGCGGACCGGCTTCGCGCGTGATATTACGGAAGAAGGCCGCCGCGCATGTTTCGGCGCAGCGGCCTCTGTTTCGTCCGTGCGGACCCGGGGCCGCACGGTGAAGACGTCCGAGACTTACTCGCCGTCGCCGATCGATCCGGCGGTCGTCAGGTCGGCTTCGATACCATCGCCGAGCGTGTCCACGCCGGTCGAGACGACGGTCAGAACGGCAATGCCGATGCCCACGATGGCGGCGGTCAGGACGACCCAATCGACGGTGACGGCACCATCTTCGTCGGCGCGGAAGGTCTTGATCATGTTGACGAGTTTCATATCGGTAATCCTCAGTTTTCGGTCGCGTGGTTGCTCGATGCTACGGTGCCTCGGCGGTGTCGGTGCCTGAGCGGTTCTCTCTCAACCGCCTCGGTGTCCGTCTTGGCATGGCGCCAATAAGCCCTTGGATTGAGGCGCGACTTTGTCGTCTATCCGTCCATTTCTTAGCCGCGGGAGTAAAACCCGAAATATCGGCTAAGTAGCTGTTTATAATGGATAGATAGGCGCGTCTGGGCGTCAGGCGGCGAACCGAGCGGTGCAAATTGGCAAGATTCTGTCGCGAATCCGGGCCTGTCGCCTCTTTTGGCTGGCTTGGCGGTGGCGACTCGCGCGACCTTTCCTCCGATCAGTTTCCCCAAAAAGGAGGGGCCCATGTCGCCACTCCACACCGCCTGGCCCATCGCGCTGATCCTCTGCGCGGGATCCGTGGCCGCCGAAGACGCCGCAGGGACACCTCCGCAGCCCCTCGTTTCGGATGCCGCCGCCCCGCCCGCGCCGCCGCCCGCGCCGAAGGACTTCACCTTCAAGCGCGTGCGAGTGGGCACGCCCGTCGCGGGGCGGCGCATCACGATCCAGATCGACCCGGAGGAGCAGCGCGCGCTTCTGGCCGCGCGGCCGGCGATGCCGGAGAAATCGGCGGTCGGCGACGCCGCGGCTCCCGGCACGCTCCCGAACGCGGATGCGCCAGCGGCCCATGCGTGGTTCTGGACGCAGCTGTCCCCCGGCTTCGACGGCATCGGCCCCGGCCGGCTCGATGCGGCTCTCGCCGCGCTCGACTCCACGCAAGGCTCGTCCGTGCGCCGCCCGCGCCTTCAGCATCTCCAGACCATCGCCGAGCGGCACGGGACGGACATCCTGCGCGCCACCATCGGCACGCAGGTCTCCCCCGCCTTCGCGCTTGCGGTGATCGGGGTGGAAAGCGCTGGCCGGACCGATGCCGTCTCCCACGCCGGCGCGACGGGGCTCATGCAGCTCATGCCGGACACCGCGACCCGCTTCGGCGTCGCCGATTCCCGCGATGCCGGCGAGAACATCCGCGGCGGCGTCGCCTATCTCGACTGGCTTCTGTCGGAGTTCGGGCGCGATCCGCTCCTCGCGCTGGCCGGATACAATGCCGGCGAAGGCGCGGTGAGGGAGCATGGCGGCGTGCCGCCCTATGCGGAGACGCGGGACTACGTGCCGAAGGTGCTGGCGGCGTGGAGCGTGGCCAAGGGCCTGTGCGTGACACCGCCGCTCTACATCTCGGATGGCTGCGTCTTCCGCGTCTCCGCGGCGGGTGGCTAGCGGGTCGGAAGGGCCTGGGCCTCGCGCTCCCGCTTGATCCGGCGCGACACGCGCTCCGCGTAGGGCAGCACGACGAGGCCCATCAGCACGGCGAACCACATGGTGGTCAGGCGGATCACGGCGGTCGCGGCGATGGCCGGACCCATGGCGACGCCCTGCAGCCGCATCAGCGCGATCATCGACGCTTCCGCGCCCCCGAGACCGCCCGGCGCTCCGGTCAGGCCGCCGGCAAAGGTTGCGAAGACGAATATGCCGATGGCGGAGGGCAGGCCGATATCGGCGCCGATCCAGGTCAGGATGAGATAGAGCTCAACCCCCTCGATGGCCCATCCGATCGTGCCGTAGAGCACGCCCGGGATGAAGACGCGGGGAGAGGAGAAGCGCTGGAGGGAGCGGGCGGCGGAGCGGGCGCGGGCAAAGAGACGCGGGCGGACGGCAAGGATCCGGTAGCTCCACGTGACCAGCCCGCCGATCACCGAAGGCCGCGTGAGCACCACGGCCACGATCGCGGCAATGACGGCGGCCGGCACGGCACCGGCCATCCCGGCGGCGGACAGCGCCAGCATGCCCGCGAGGATGAGCGCCATCGCGGCAAGGTCGGCGGCGCGATCCACGAGGATGAGCGGCGCGGTACGGTCCATCGACCATCCCGTCTCCCGCGCGAGCCAGCGCAGCCGGATCACCTCGCCGAGACGGCCGGGCGTCACCGTCATCGCGAGGCCGCCCGCGAAATGGCGCGCATCGCGTCGGCGGCCCCTCGGCAGCCCGAGCGCGCGGCTGAAGACGTACCACCTGAGGCCGCGGAAGATGTAGTTGGCCACGGTGAGGCCCAAGAGCGCGGCGATCTGCCAGAACTCCAGCTTTCCGAGCTGCGCGAAGGAATCCTCCCAGCCGGTCGCCGTTGCCATCGCGACGAATCCCGCGATGACCGCTCCGACGAGGACGATCGTGATGATCGTCGTTCCGGCGCGGCGGATGCCGAAGCGGCCCCGTGGGCGGGGCTTGAGATCTTGCGGAGGCGTGGTCATCGGGCGGATCTGTAGCCGGGAAGCGGCCATGGCTCCATATGTCGCGAACGTGCGCCCGGCGAAAGGTCAGCGGGCGCGTGCGTTCGGACCGCAGGCAAATCGGCCACGCCGCCCGAAGGCGGGGTGCGGCGGGTCAGATGATATGCGCTTCCGTGGCGGCGCGGATGTCGTCCTCGGTCACGCCGTCGGCGGTCTCGACGATCTTCAGCCCGCCCTCGACCACATCGAGCACGCCCAGGTTCGTGATCACCCGGTTCACGACGCCTGTGCCGGTCAGGGGCAGCGTGCACGACTTGAGCAGCTTGCTCTCGCCGGCCTTGTTCTGATGGTCCATCACCACGATCACGCGGCGCACGCCGGCGACGAGGTCCATCGCGCCGCCCATCCCCTTCACGAGCTTGCCCGGAATCATCCAGTTCGCGAGATCGCCGTTCTCCGCGACTTCCATGGCCCCGAGGATCGCCATCGCGATCTTGCCGCCCCGGATCATGCCGAAGGAGGTCGCGCTGTCGAAATAGGCGGTCTTGTCGATCTCGGTCACGGTCTGCTTGCCAGCGTTGATGAGGTCGGGATCCTCCTCGCCTTCGATCGGGAAGGGGCCCATTCCGAGCATCCCGTTCTCCGATTGCAACGTCACCTCGACGCCGTCGGGAATGTAGTTCGCCACCAGCGTGGGGATGCCGATGCCGAGATTGACGTACATCCCGTCTTCGAGTTCGGCCGCGGCGCGGGCGGCCATCTGATCGCGGTCCCAGGGCATGGGATCTCCTACCTAGTCGTTACTTTGTCTTCATGGGGTCGACATCGGGAATGTCGATCGTGACGATGGTGCCGTTCGCGCCGCCGGAGACGTCCAGCGATCCATCCACGCTCTCGACCAGCCCCTGGACGATCCGTCCCCCGAGAGAGCCGGGCGTGGGCCATTCGGTTCCCTCGGGAAGTCCGGCGCCGTCATCTGAAATGGTCAGGCGCATGCCGGTCTTGCCTAGCGTGAGGGAGCGAACCTCGACGGTGCCGGACTCCTGCTCCTTGAAGGCGTGCTGAAACGCGTTCGTCAGCGTCTCGGAGAGAATCAGGCCGATCTGCGTGGCGGTGTGCAAGGGAGCATCGATGGGCTCGATCTCGACGAGGATCCGGACCCCGGGCCGACCGTCCAGATGGCTGATGGTGTTCGCAACACGCGACAGGTACGCGCCGAGGGGGATCGTATCCTCGTTGCTGCTGCTGCCGGCATTGGACATCTCCTCGTACAGAAGCTGCAGCGTTTCCACGCGCCGGGCCAGCTCACCGAAGTCCTCCGGGTCGGACGCGTCGCGCGATTGCATCCGGATCATGCCGATGATCATCGACAGGTGGTTCTTGACCCTGTGCTGGATCTCCTGAAGCTGGTTGTCGATGGAGGTGTCCCGCGCGTCGCCCTGACCGGTAATCTCCGCCTGGAGGCCGATGAAACAGGCGTTGCTCGTTCCGTCCCTGTCACGTACCGGCGTGATGTGAAGCCGGTTCCGGAAGCGGGTGCCGTCGGCCTTGTAGTTCCACAGCTCGACGGAGACCTCTTCCGCGGCTTCGATGGCGCGGGCGACCTTGGCGACCTCTTCGGGTTCGGTGTCCTCGCCCTGGAGGAACCGGCAGTTGCGGCCGACAACCATCGTGCTGGTGTAGCCGGTCAGCGTCTCGAAAGCCCGGTTCACGTAGACGAGGGGATTGTCGTCCCGCGACGGGTCGCTGATCACCATCGCGAGGTTGGAGCGCGAGAAATGGTCCAGCGCATCAGCTTCGCTGATCGAATTTCCGTCGGATCGATGCTGCGTCATGGGCCGCTCCGTCGTCGCCGGATCATGCCGCGCGGGTCGTGCGCTTCTCTATCCGCTTCTCGTGATCGCCCTGTATCAGGCGGTGGACATAGATGCCGGGCAGGTGGATCTCGTCCCCGTCCAGCTCGCCGCGCGGCACGATTTCCTCCACCTCGGCAACGCAGACGCGTCCACACATGGCGGCCGGTGGATTGAAGTTCCGCGCGGTCTTGCGGAAGACGAGGTTTCCGGTCTCGTCGGCCTTCCACGCCTTTACGATGGCGAGGTCAGCGAAGATCCCGCGCTCGAGGATGTAGGTCTCCCCGTCGAAGTCCTTGTGTTCCTTGCCCTCGGCGATCTGGGTGCCGACGCCGGTCTTGGTGTAGAAGCCGGCGATGCCGGCGCCGCCGGCGCGCATCCGTTCGGCAAGCGTGCCCTGCGGGTTGAACTCGAGCTCGAGTTCGCCGGACAGGTATTGCCGCATGAACTCGGCATTCTCGCCCACGTAGGAGCTCATCATCTTCTTCACCTGCCGCGTCTCCAAGAGGATGCCGAGGCCGAAATCGTCCACACCGGCATTGTTCGACGCGACGGTCAGGTCCTTCGTTCCCGCATCGCGGATTGCCGAGATCAGGAGTTCCGGAATGCCGCAGAGGCCGAACCCGCCCGCCGCGATGAGCATCCCGTCGTGAAGGAGGCCGTCGAGCGCGTCGAAGGCGGTGTCGTAGACTTTTTTCATTCCGCGTCCCTTGAGCTTGCCGCAGGCGGCATATTCACAGCGTCGCCGAGCCAAGTCAACGACGGCCCCCGTTTGTTCGCCGGGGCGGCATGGTCCCGTGCGGCGCGGGCGATAAGCTCTTCCGCGGGCTCAGAACACACCCTCGTACCGGCTGGGCAGGCGGCGCAGGCGTTTGTTGTCGCGGTGATGCAGGATGTAGAGGTCGTCGTGCATCTTCTTGAGTTGCATCGCGTTGCGCATCATCCCCGGCTTCTCGATCCTGGCGAGTTCCTCGTCCATCGTATCGCGTCGGTAGAGGGAGAGGTGGTCCCCCTCTGAGCGCCATGTCCGACCGCCGAGGCCGGGGATGAGCCCGCCCGTCGCATCGTCCGTCACGAGGTCCAGCCGCGCGTCGGCGCGCGCACGGTAGATGCCCTCGTCGAAGAGGCGCAGGTGGAAGAGCGTGAGCGCGGGATCGAGGACGTGCTTGCGATTGCAATTATGTCCGCCGGACCCCCAGCGGATCGGTTCGGACACGATGGCGGGCTTGGCGTACCAGGAGGTGAAGGCGAAGTAGCGCCGCTGCCCGAGGATCGGCCGGGCCGGATCGTAGGGCAGGGGCTCCCGGTCCGGGACATGGACGAGGTCCACCCCCATCGGCGCGACGACGGGGTCGGTCAGCCCGCAGATATACTCCACCGGGGAGGCCGCGACGTCCGGATCGACGGTGATGATCTCGTCCACATCGGTGTAGAGCGCCCGGCCGAACTGGTAGGTCAGGCCGCTCACGATCTGGGAAACCATGCGCCAGCGCAGCTGCTCGCTCTCCGGGCTCGTCTCGGGGCGGCGGATCCGCATCGTGTTGCACCCCTCCGCCATCGCCTCGAAGCGCTCGTAATTGGCATGCATCAGCACGAAGATGTTGGATCGCGGCAGGAAACGGGTCCAGTGGCGCAGGAAGATGTCGAGATAGACGTCGTCGTCGTACACCATGGTGACGACGGCGAGGGGCGGCATGTCAGTCACGGGAGGGCCTTCGGAAGATCGCGACGCGCGGCTTGCGCCCCGCTTCGATGTCGGGATGGAGGCCCGCGCCGATGAGGGCGGCGAAGAGCGCGCCCATCCGTGCAAGGCCTCCGGGAGTGGGGTGCAGTTCCATGATCACGAGGTCGAGCGGCGCGAGGTCCATCGCGGGGACGATTTCGTGCTCCGCCCCTTCGATGTCGCACAGAAGCACGTTCGCGGCGCTCTCCCGGACCAGATCGTCGATGCCGATCAGCGGGATGGAGACGGTTTCGGTGAGGTTCGGGGTCTCCGGATCGAAGGAGGACGCCCAGAAGTCGCTCGAGAGGTGGAAGGGCGCGGTGCCGCCGCCCTCGGCGGCGACCGCGCCGATGCGCAGGTCGATCCCCGGGCAGTCGTTTATCCGGTGCGTATGCCGGATCGTGCTCTCCATCGCCGGGTTCGCCTCGATGCTCGTGACGCGGTCCGGCCCGGTGATCCGTGCGGCAGCGACGCCGATCACGCCGCAGCCGGCGCCGAGCTCGAGAACCCTGTCGCCTGAGCGGACGAGATCCGCGACGGCCTGACGTTCGGGCCGTTCGTAACGTCCCCTGCCCATCGCCCGCCGAAGGGCCGGGCTGAAGGTGTCGTACGGATCCTCGACCCGGATTCCGTCCAGATCCCACGTGTCCATGTTGCCTCGATCAGCTCATTTCGATCCGACCCTGCGGCAAGGCGGTGCTCCCATGCAAGCCGCAGGGACCGCCTCGCCCGGATCTCACTCGTCCGACGGCTTCTCCGCGGCGGGCTTCTTCGCCGCCGGCTTCTTCGCGGCGGGTTTCTTGGCCGCCGTGGACTTGGCCGCCGCGGTCTTCGTCGCGGATTTTGCGGCAGGCTTCTTCGCGGCCGGCTTCTTCGCTGGCGCCTTCTTGGCCGCGGTCTTTGCGGGGGCCTTGCGCTTGGTGCCCTTCTTGGCCGCCTTCTCGGCGATCCATTCGAGCGCCTGTTCCATGGTCACGTCCTGCGGATCGGTGCCCTTGGGGATGGTGGCGTTGACCTTTTCCCACTTCACGTAAGGCCCGTAGCGCCCGTCGAGCACCGCGATCGCACCGCCATCGGGGTGATCGCCCAGCTCCTTCAGGGGTTTGGCCGCCGCGCGGCCCCGCCCGCCGCGGCCGGCGGCCTTCTGCGCCAGCACTTCGACGGCACGGTTCATCCCGATCTCGAAGACTTCCGACACCTCGGGCAGGTTCGCGTAGAGCTTGCCGTGGCGGACGAAGGGCCCGTACCTGCCGATCCCTGCGACGACCATCTCGCCGTCCTCCGGATGGGGGCCGACCTCGCGCGGAAGGTTCAGCAGCATGACCGCCTTGCCGAGGTCCATGTCCTCGACGGCCCAGCCCTTCGGCAGGGAGGCGCGCGGGGGCTTCGGTTCTTCCTCCGTCGGCTCGCCGCGTTGGACGTAAGGGCCGAAGCGCCCGTCCCTCAAGGTGATCTTGTCGCCCTGATCGTCGCCCAGGTACTTGCCGTCCGGACCGATCCCGCTCTCCTCGGTCCCCGGAGGGCCGAAGGGACGGGTGTACCGGCACTCCGGGTAGTTCGAGCAGCCGATGAAGGCGCCGCCGGAACGCGCGGTGCGCATCGAGAGCCTGCCCGCGCCGCAATTGGGGCAGAGGCGCGGATCGGTCCCGTCCGCGTTCGGCGGGAAGAGGTGCGGCTCGAGGACCTCGTTGATCTTGTCCAGCACTTCCGTGATCCGGAGTTCGGAGGTCTCCTCGATCGCGGCGTGGAAATCCTTCCAGAAGTTGGTCAGCACATCCTTGTAGTCGGCCTCGCCGGCGGAGACGTGGTCGAGCTGATCCTCGAGTTCGGCGGTGAAGTCGTACTGAACGTAGCGACGGAAGTAATTCTCGAGGAAAGCGGTCACGAGCCGGCCCTTGTCCTCGGGAATGAGCCGGTTCTTGTCCTTCCGGACGTATTCGCGGTCCTGGATCGTCGTGACGATGGAGGCGTAGGTGGAGGGGCGGCCGATCCCGAGCTCCTCCATCCGCTTCACCAGCGTCGCCTCGGTGTAGCGGGCCGGCGGCTGGGTGTGGTGCTGCAGGCCGATGACGGAGGCGTCGTCGGACAGGACCGCGGCCGCGTGGGCCCGCGCGGCCCCGTCGCCAGAGCCGCTCTCGGGCCGTGCCTTCTCGAACGCGGCCTCCTGCGCGCCCTTCGCGCGGGCGAGCGTATCGCCCTCGGTCAGCTGCGGCAGCCGCTTGTCGTCGCCCTCGACCGGCTCGTCCCGCCCCTCCTCGTAGACCTTCAGGAACCCGTCGAAGAGGATCACCTGGCCCGTCGCGCGGAGGCCGACCTGTTTGTCCGCGCTCGCGATCTCCACCGTGGTGCGCTCGAGCCGCGCCGCTTCCATCTGGCAGGCGATGGTGCGCTTCCAGATCAGGTCGTAGAGCTTGCGCTGGTCCGGCTCGGAGATGCGCACCTTGTCGGGCCGCGCCATCATGTCCGTCGGCCGGATGCACTCGTGCGCCTCCTGCGCGTTCTTCGCCTTGTTCTTGTACATCCGCGGGGATTTGGGGACGTAGCTCTCTCCGTACATCTCCTTGATCGCGTCGCGGGCGGACATCACCGCCTCGGGCGCCATGTCGATCCCGTCCGTCCGCATGTAGGTGATGAGACCGGCCTCATAGAGACGCTGCGCGGTGCTCATCGCGGCCCGGGCACCCATGCCGAACTTGCGGGATGCCTCCTGCTGCAAGGTGGAGGTCATGAAGGGCGCCGAGGGGTTTCGCGTCGCTGGCTTGGCCTCGACGCTCGCCACCTTGAGATCGCGGGAGGAGACGGCCTGTACCGCCATCTCGGCATCGGTCGCGTTGCCGAGGTCGTACCGGTCCAGCTTCTTGCCGCCGAGAACCGCCAGGCGCGCTTCGAACTCCTGGCCGCGCGGCGTCGTCAGGCCGGCGGCGACGGACCAGTATTCGCGCGGCTGGAACGCCTCGATCTCCATCTCTCGCTCGACGATGAGCCGCAGGCAGACCGACTGCACCCGCCCGGCGGACTTCGCCCCGGGAAGCTTGCGCCAGAGGACCGGGGAGAGGTTGAAGCCGACGAGATAGTCCAGCGCGCGTCGGGCGAGGTAGGCATGGACCAGCTCCATGTCGACCTGCCGCGGGTTCTGCATCGCGGTCGTCACGGCGTTCTTCGTGATCGCGTTGAAGACGACGCGCGCCACCGGCGTGTCCTTCTTCACCGCGCGGCGGCTCGTGAGCGCCTCCAGGAGGTGCCAGGAGATCGCCTCGCCCTCGCGATCGGGGTCAGTCGCGAGGATCAGCTCGTTGTCGTCCTTGAGCGCGTCGGCGATCGCCTTGACGTGCTTCTTGCTCTCGGTCGCGACCTCCCACCGCATGTCGAAGTCGTGATCGGGATCGACCGATCCGTCCTTCGGCGGCAGATCCCTGACGTGACCGTAAGAGGCGAGGACGGTGTAGTCGTTGCCGAGATAGGTGTTGATTGTCTTGGCTTTGGCCGGAGATTCGACGACGACGACTGGCATTGCGGATCAATCCTGCGGGGGCTTTGCGAATGGCGGCGGACCATGTGGCGGCGGCGGCCTCCTTGTCAATGCGATGACTGGCGCCGCCGCCGGTGCGATGACTGACGCCCGTGCCGGTGCGATGACTGGCGCCGGCGCCGGCTAGGCCTTGCGCCGGGCGAGAAGGCCGCCCGGGAGACGCTCCACCTCGCCGCCGAGCTCCAGCGCCACCAGCGCGGCGCCGACCTGCCGCGCGGACAGGCCGAGATCCCGGATCACCTGATCCTCTGCGACGGGGGAGGGGCCGAGGAGGGCCAGGATGCGCTCCCGGACCGCGGCCTCGCCGGAATCGGGGGTCTGCCGGGCGACCGGGGGGGCGGGTTCAGCCCTATCGGCCCCCGCCATGCCCTCGTCCCGGGCCGTCTCGCCCGCCCGGCCGGATAGCGGGGTCAGCGCCTCCACGACGTCCTCGACCCGCCGGATCAGCGTCGCGCCCTCGCGGATGAGCAGGTTGCAGCCCTCGGCCCTGCCGTCGAGCGGGTGGCCGGGAACGGCCAGGACGTCCCGCCCCAGCTCACCGGCATTGCGCGCCGTGATCAGGCTGCCGGACCGCGCCGCCGCCTCGATCACGAGAACCGCCTCAGGGAGCGCCGCCACCAGCCGGTTGCGGCGCGGGAAATGCCGTGCCTGGGGCCGCATGCCGCACGGCATCTCGGACAGGATGAGGCCGGAGGCCGCGATCTGGTCCGTCAGCTCCGCATTCTCCTTCGGGTAGACCACGTCCACCCCGCCGGCAACGACCGCAACGGTCCCCGTCCGCAACGCACAGCGATGGGCCTCTGCGTCGATCCCGCGGGCAAGGCCGGACACGATGGTCAGGCCCTCCGCCGCAAGCTCGCCGCACAGCTTCCGTGCCATGCGCAGCCCGAGGGACGACGCGTTCCGCGCGCCGACAACGGCCAGGGAGGGCCGGAAAAGGCTGGGTATTCCGGGACCGCGGGCCCAGAGCATCGGCGGCGCTTCGGCGAGATCGGCCATTCCCGTGGGCCAATCCGGATCGCCCTCGTGGATCAGCCGGGCGCCGGCGGCATGGCCGGCCTCCAGCTCGGCCTCGGCCTCGCCGCGGGAGCAGAGGCGGTACTCCTCCATGCCGGCCTTCCGGGCGATGCCGGGCAGGGCGTCGAGGGCGGCGTGGGGATCGCCGCCGCTCTGATGCAGGAGCCGGCGGTAGGTCTTGGGTCCTACGCGCCGGGAGCGCAAGAGACGGAGGCGCGCCAGCCTATCTCCTTCCGGGGTGGGTGGTGCGAGGGGGGGTGGGGAAGAAAACAAGTCCATCCGGCGCTCCCCGTCTCTTGCGGGTACAGGGCTAGCGCGATTCCGGTTAAGCCAAAGTTAACGTCAGCCGGATTCCGGACTGCCGCCCGCCATTCCCCAGGGTCCTTTCCGCCGACGTCCCTGACAGGCGCCTCAGCCTGCCGCCGATCCGCCGACGGTCAGCCCGCCGATCATCAGCGTCGGCTGGCCGACGCCCACCGGCACCCATTGTCCGGCCTTGCCGCAATTGCCGATCCCGGGGTCGAGGGACATGTCGTTGCCGATTCCGCGGATGTGGTTGAGCGCCGTCGCGCCGTCACCGATCAGGGTCGCGCCCTTCACCGGCGCGCCGACCTTGCCGTCCTTCACCCGGTAGGCCTCGGTGCAGGAAAAGACGAACTTGCCGGAGGTGATGTCCACCTGACCGCCGCCGAACCCCACGGCATAGAGCCCGTCCCCGAGGCTCGCCAGGATGTCCGCGGGGTCGCTGTCGCCGCCCAGCATCACCGTGTTCGTCATCCGCGGCATGGGCGTGTGCGCGAAACTCTCCCGGCGGCCGTTGCCGGTGCTCCCGGTTCCCATCAGCCGGCCGTTCTGGCGGTCCTGCATGTAGGCTTTCAGGATACCGTCCTCGATCAGGACCGTACGCCCCGAAGGCGTGCCCTCGTCGTCCACCGTGATGGAGCCGCGGCGATCCGGGATCGTGCCGTCATCCACCACCGTGACGCCGGGCGCGGCGATACGCTGCCCCATGAGCCCGGCGAAGGCGCTGGACCGCTTGCGGTTGGCATCGCCTTCGAGACCGTGGCCGATGGCCTCGTGCAGCAGGATGCCCGGCCAGCCGGGCCCGAGCACCACGTCCATCACGCCGGCGGGGGCGGCCTCGGCGCGGAGGTTCACGCGGGCGATGCGCAGCGCTTCCCGCGCGACCGGCTCCCAGCTGTCCCGCGCGATCAGGCCGGTCAGGCCCACCCGGCCGCCGCCGCCCATGCCGCCCTGCTCGCGCCGGCCGTTCTCCTCGACGATCACCGAAATGTTGATCCGGCTCATGGGGCGGATATCGGCCACGCGCAGCCCGTCCGGGCGCAGGATCTCGACCTCCTGGAGCCCCGCCGCGACGGAGGCGGACACCTGGACCACGCGCGGATCGAGGTCCCGCAGGAAGGCGTCGATCTCCCGCAGCGTCTCCACCTTCACGCCGAAGCTCGCCCCCGCGATGGGATCGTCGTCTCCGTAGAGCTTCCGGTTGGTGGGCAGGGGGCTGTCCGCCAGGACGCCGCCGCCATCGCCGACAGCAAGCCGCGCCGTTTCCGCCGCGCGCTTCAAGGCGGCCTCCGAGATCTCGGTCGAATGGGCATAACCCGCCGTCTCTCCCTTGACCGCACGGAGGCCGAAGCCCTCGGCGGCATCGTAGGAGGCGGTCCTCAGGCGTCCGTCATCGAAGGCGAGGACCTCCGAACGGCGTCGCTCGAGGAACAGCTCGCCATCCTCGGCGCCATCGGTGGCACTGCGGAGCAGCGCGAGGGCGGCGCCTTCGTCGAGCCGCGTGTCGAAGGGGCGGAAATCATCGGGCATCGGGTGGGTCCTTCCGGGAGGTGATGGTCGTCGGGCGTCGGATCTGCCCTGCCGTCCCGGGATCGGACGTGGGCAGGGCGCGCCGCCGCATGCGACGCCGGGTCCCACACCCGGCGCTTGAGACGGTTCGCGTAATATGGTCTAGAGCGCCGGAGACACCAAGGGGCCGGTCCGCCGCGCTGTTGCGCCGGGGACGGCTGCACAAGGCCGGCGCGAGGCCAGCGCCGCCACGTACGGGATGAGAGAGCCATGAAGTTAGCGACCCTCACCGGCTTTATTGCCGCTTCCTTCACTGCACTGGCGGCGCCCGGTCTTGCGCGGGCACAGGACGCCATGAGCGAGGCCACCGAGGGTCTGCCGATCATCGGCGCACCGGCGCAGGGCGGAATCGGGTTCCAGCCCGCCGCGACCTCGCTGGCGCAGGACATACACTGGCTCGACGGCATGCTGCTGTGGATCATCGGCGGCATCGTCGTGTTCGTCACGCTGCTGCTCGCGGCCGTGCTCGTCCTCTACAACCGCCGCCGCAACCCCACGCCGGCCGGGTTCACCCACAACACCCCGCTGGAGATCGGCTGGACGCTCGTTCCGATCCTGATCCTCGTCTTCATCGGCGCCTTCTCCCTCCCGGTCCTGTTCAACCAGCAGGAAATCCCGGAAGCCGACATCACCATCAAGGTGACCGGCTACCAGTGGTACTGGGGGTACGAGTACCCCGACGAGGGAATCGGGTTCGACAGCTACATGATCGGCTCCGCCCAGCAGAACATGCTGACCGAGGAGACGAGCGCCGCTCTCGCCGAGGCCGGCTATACCGATGCCGAGTTCAAGCTCGCGACGGACACCGCCGTCGTCGTTCCGACCGGGGCCACCGTGGTGATGCAGATCACCGGCGCGGACGTGATCCACTCCTGGACCATCCCGGCCTTCGGCGTGAAACAGGATGCCGTCCCCGGTCGTCTGGCCGAGCTGTGGTTCGAGCCGGAGGTCGAGGGCGTCTATTTCGGCCAGTGCTCCGAACTCTGCGGGATCAGCCACGCCTACATGCCGATTACCGTGAAAGTCGTGAGCCCCGAGAACTACCAACTCTGGCTCGAGGGCGCCCGCGAGGAATATGCCGGCATTCCCGCGACCCGCACCCTCGCTTCCGCGGAGTGATCGAGAGCGCATGAGCGACGCGTCCCTTCATAGCACCCCGATCACCGGCGCCGCCGCGGGCGAGCCAGACCTGCGGGACTACTTCGCGCTCCTGAAGCCGCGGGTGATGACGCTCGTCGTCTTCACCGCACTGGTCGGGCTCGTCGTGGCGCCGGTTCCGGTTCATCCCTTCGTGGCGGCGGTCTCCATCCTCTTCATCGCCGTAGGTGGCGGGGCCGCTGGCGCCCTGAACATGTGGTGGGATGCCGATATCGACGCGAAGATGCGCCGCACCGAGCGTCGTCCCGTCCCGTCCGGGCGGGTGTCGCCCGGGGAGGCGCTGGGCCTCGGGCTCGCCCTGTCCGGTATTTCCGTCGTAATGCTGGGCCTTGCGTCCAACATCGCCGCCGGCCTTTTCCTCGCCTTCACGATCTTCTTCTATGCCGTCATCTACACGATGTGGCTGAAGCGCTGGACCCCGCAGAACATCGTCATCGGCGGGGCCGCCGGGGCCTTCCCGCCCGCGGTCGGCTGGGTCGCGGCGACGGGGGGGCTGTCCCTCGAGCCGGTCCTGCTCTTCCTGACGGTCTTTCTCTGGACGCCGCCCCACTTCTGGGCGCTCGCCCTCTTCGTGAAGAGCGACTATGCCGATGCCGGCGTGCCGATGCTGACCGTCACCCACGGGCCGGACAGCACCCGCCGTCACATCATCGCCTATGCCGTGATCCTCGCCATCCCGGCGCTCGCCATCGCGGCGACGCCGATCGGCGGCCCGGTCTATCTCATCTCGGCCCTCGCGCTGAACGCGGCCTTCATCCGCGGCGCCTGGATCGTCAGCCGGCGCAGCACGGCGGTTGCGGAAGCAGATCATTTCGCGGCCGAGAAGGGGCTCTTCAAGCTGTCGCTCTATTACCTCTTCCTGCAGTTCGGCGCGCTCCTCATCGACGCGTCGCTGCGCTCTGCCGGGTTGCTGCCGGCCTGGGGCTGGCTATGATTCGCGCTGAACACGAGCTGCACAGGCGCCGCCGCGGGCGGAACTTCGGCGTCGGAGCGCTTCTCCTGGGCTTCGCGGCCATCGTGTTTGGGCTCTCCGTGGTGAAGATCACCAATCTGGGGCCGACCGAGGGCTTCGACCATGTCGCGCGCCCGCAACTCGAGATGCGCGCGGACGATCCGGATGCAGGGAACGGGGGCTGACGGGATGGGCAAGCACCGCATGGATCCCAAGCAGAAGACCGCCGCGATCGCGGTCGGCGTCATCGTATTCATGGGCTCGATGGCCTGGGCCGCCGTGCCCATGTACAACCTGTTCTGCCGCGTCACAGGGTACGGCGGCACAACCGCCACGGCCGAGGCCGGCTCCGACGTGATCCTCGACGAGACGATCACCGTCCGGTTCGACGGCAGCCGGGCCAAGGACATGCCGTGGGAGTTCAAGCCCGCACAGAATCAGATGACAGTCCGCCTCGGCGAGACCAACATCGCCTTCTACGAGGCCTACAACCCGACCGATCGTGTCATCGCCGGCACCGCGACCTACAACGTCGCGCCGTTCGACGCGGGCGGCTTCTTCACCAAGATCGACTGTTTCTGCTTCACCGAGCAGGTGCTGCAGCCGGGACAGCGCGTGAACATGCCGGTGACGTTCTACGTCGATCCGGAGATCCGCGACGACCGCGACGCGAAGTGGACGCCGCACATCACGTTGTCCTATACGTTCTACGAAACCGACCTGCCGCAAGAGCAAGCCGCTCTGGCCACTTCCAACTAGGGACAGACGGGTAAGGAACCGACCGCCAATGGCCCACGAAAAGAATCACGACTACCACATCCTCCCGCCGTCCATCTGGCCGCTCCTGAGCTCCGTGGGCGCGTTCATCATGCTGTTCGGCGCCGTGCTGTGGATGCACGGCTCCATGCCGTGGATGTTCGCCATCGGCGCGATCCTGACGGTCTACACCATGTTCGGCTGGTGGTCGGACGTCGTCGGCGAAAGCCGGGTCGGCGACCATACCCCCGTCGTGCGGATCGGCCTGCGCTACGGCTTCATCATGTTCATCATGTCCGAGGTGATGTTCTTCGCGGCGTGGTTCTGGTCGTTCTTCAAGCATGCCCTCTACCCGATGCAGACGTTCTCGGAAGGGCAGTGGCCGCCCCCGTCCATCGAGGTGTTCGACCCGTGGCACCTGCCGCTGATCAACACCCTCATCCTGCTGTGCTCCGGCGCGGCGGCGACCTGGGCGCACCACGCGCTGGTGCATGAGAACAACCGCAAGGACATGGCGGCGGGCCTCCTGCTCGCGGTCGGCCTCGGCATCCTCTTCACGTTCTTCCAGTTCTACGAGTACAGCCACGCCGCCTTCGGCTTCGCCGGCAACATCTACGGCGCCAACTTCTTCATGGCGACGGGCTTCCACGGTGCGCACGTCATCATCGGGACGATCTTCCTCTTCGTCTGCTACGTCCGCCTGCGGATGGGGGACTTCACGCCCGAGAAGCATGTCGGCTTCGAGGCCGCGGCCTGGTACTGGCACTTCGTGGACGTGGTGTGGCTTTTCCTCTTCGCCGCGATCTACATCTGGGGCAGCTGATCGGAGCCGTCCCGCGATCATCGCGATGACCTGACAGGGCCCCGCCCGCGCCATGGGCGCCGGCGGGGCCTCTTTTTTCCGACAGCCGGAAGATTCCCCGTGCGCTATCTCGCTCCCATCCTCATCGGCTGCCTCGGCGCCGCGGTCCTGTTCGGATTGGGCGTCTGGCAGCTCCAGCGACTGGACGAAAAGCTCGAGATCCTGGCGGAGATCGAGGCGCGCATCGCGGCCGATCCCGTGCCGCTGCCAGCCGAGCCAGATCCGGAGGCGGACCGCTTCCTGCCCGTCATGGCAGAGGGGCAGTTCGGGGAGGAGGAGCTCGACGTTCTGACCTCGCAGCCGCCCGAGGGGGCCGGCTACCGCGTCATCGCCCCGTTCGAGACAGGGGACGGTCGCCGCATCCTCGTCGACCGGGGCTTCATCGCGGAGGAGGACAAGGGCGCCGCGCGTCCCGGTGGCGAGACCGTCTCCCTCACGGGCAACCTTCACTGGCCTGACGAGACCGACGGCTTTACCCCCGAGCCCGACGAAGACCGTGGCATCTGGTTCGCCCGCGACGTCGCCGCCATGGCCGCCGAACTCGGAACGGAAGAGACCTTCGTCATCCTGCGCGAACCCGCCGGGACCGGCGCGCCGCGCCCGATCCCCGTGGGCACCCAGGGCATCCCGAACAACCATCTGGGCTACGCGGTCCAGTGGTTCGGCCTCGGTATCGTCTGGCTGGGGATGACAGCGCTCTGGCTCTGGCGTATCAGGCGCCGCACCGATTGAGAGGGTAGGACCCATGCGATACGTCTCGACGCGGGGGACAGCCCCCATTCTCGGCTTCGAGGACGCGCTGCTCACAGGCCTCGCGCGCGATGGCGGGCTCTACGTTCCGCAAAGCGTGCCGCACATGGACGCCCACGAGATCGCGGCACTCGCGGGCCTGCCCTACGAGGAGGTGGCCTTCCAGGTCATCCGCCCCTTCATCGGCGACGATTTCAGCGAGGACGAGCTGCGGGGCGCCATTTCGCGGGCCTATTCCGTCTTTGCCCACCCGGCGCGTGCGCCGCTCGTGCAGGTTGCGCCGCAGCATTTCGTCCTCGAGCTGTTCCACGGCCCGACGCTCGCGTTCAAGGATTTCGCGATGCAGCTCATCGGGCAGCTCTTCCAGATCGCGATGAAGAAGCGCGGCGAACGGGTCACCATCGTCGGCGCCACCTCTGGCGATACCGGATCGGCCGCGATCGAGGCGTTCCGCGGGCTGGACAACGTCGACATCTTCATTCTCTACCCGCACGGTCGCGTCTCCGAGGTGCAGCGCCGCCAGATGACGACGCCGCCCGAGGCGAACGTCCATGCCGTCGCGGTGGACGGGCATTTCGACGATTGCCAGGCGCTCGTGAAGGACATGTTCAACGATTTCGACTTCCGCGATTCCGTTGGCCTCTCGGCGGTGAACTCGATCAACTGGGGGCGGGTCCTCGCGCAGGTGGTGTACTACTTCACCGCCGCGACCGCCCTCGGCGCGCCGCATCGCGAAGTCGCTTTCACCGTGCCGACCGGCAATTTCGGCGACATCTTCGCGGGGGACATCGCCCGGCGGATGGGCCTGCCGATCCGGGAGCTGGTCATTGCCACGAACCGCAACGACATCCTGCACCGCGCGATGACCACCGGCTCCTATTCGGTCGAGGGCGTGGCACCGACCATGAGCCCCTCCATGGATATCCAGGTCTCCTCCAACTTCGAGCGTGCGCTCTACCTCGCCTCCGGCGGGGACGGGGAGGTCGTGAAGGGCCTGATGGAGGACCTCAAGGGGCAGGGCAGCTTCAGTATCCCGCAGGGGATCATGGAGGGCCTCCAGGAGCGTTATGCCTCCGGCCGCTGCAGCGAGGAGGAAACGCTGGAGACCATCGCGCGCCTTCACGCGACCACCGGCATGACGCTCTGTCCTCACAGCGCCGTGGGCGCACGGGTGGCAGAGGATCACGTCTCGGACGTGCCCATGGTCACGCTCGCGACCGCCCATCCCGCGAAATTCCCCGATGCCGTGGAAGAGGCGACGCAGGAGCGCCCGCCCCTTCCACATCGGATGGCGGACCTCTATGACAGGCCCGAGCGCGTGGAGCGTTGCGCCGGCGACCTCCAGGCCATCGAAACCCTCATCAAGGAAAGGCGCGCCGCTTGACCGTCAAGCTGGACCGACTGCCGAACGGACTTCGCATCGTTACCGAGAACATGCCGGGCCGCGAAAGCGCTGCCATCGGCCTCTGGGTCAATGCCGGGGGGCGCCACGAGCGGCCCGAACAGAACGGCATCGCCCATTTCCTCGAACACATGGCCTTCAAGGGGACCGAGCGGCGCAGCGCCGCCCGGATCGCCGAGGAGATCGAGGACGTGGGCGGCTACATCAACGCCTACACCTCCCGCGAGACGACCGCGTATTACGCCCGCGTCCTTGCCGCCGACGTGCCGCTGGCGCTCGACGTCATCGCGGATATCGTGCTCAACCCCGCCTTCGCGCAGAGCGAGATCGAGGTGGAACGCGGCGTGATCCTGCAGGAGATCGGCCAGGCCGCCGACACGCCGGACGACATCATCTTCGACTGGCTCCAGGAGACGGCCTATCCCGGCCAGGCGCTCGGGCGCACGATCCTCGGGCCGTCGGAGCGCGTGGAGCGGTTCGGCCGGGACGACCTGACACGCTTCGTCGCCGAGCATTACGGGCCGGACCAGCTCATCCTATCCGCCGCTGGCGCCGTCGATCACGACGCGATCATGCGGCAGGCGGAGGCCCTGTTCGGTCATCTCGAGCCCCGCGGCGGCGGCGAGGTGGACGTGGCCCGGTTCCGCGGCGGCGAGCGGCGCGAGGAGAAGGCGCTCGAGCAGGTACATTTCACCCTCGCGTTCGAAAGCCCCGGCTACCTGTCCGACGACGTCTATACCAGCCAAGTCTATTCCACGCTCCTCGGGGGCGGAATGTCATCCCGTCTGTTCCAGGAAGCCCGGGAGAAGCGGGGCCTGTGCTACACGATCTTCGCGCAGGCCGGCGCCTATGCCGACACCGGCATGATCACGATCTACGCCGGGACAGGGGCGCAGGATATCGGCGGCCTCGCGGAGCTGACGGTGGACGAGCTCAGGCGCGTCGGCGGCGACGTCACCGAGGTGGAGATCGCCCGCGCCCGCGCGCAGATGAAGGCCGGCCTGCTGATGGGGCTCGAAAGCACGTCCGCCCGCGCCGAGCGGCTCGCGCGCCTCGTCTCGATCTGGAACCGGGTCCCGCCGCTGGAGGAGACCGTCGCGCGGATCGAGACGGTGGACCGCGCCCGTGTCGTGACCTTCGCCGAGGGACTTGCGACGTCCCCGAACGCTGCG
The DNA here is from genome assembly GCF_031846565.1 of Tropicimonas omnivorans. Taxonomy (NCBI): domain Bacteria; kingdom Pseudomonadati; phylum Pseudomonadota; class Alphaproteobacteria; order Rhodobacterales; family Roseobacteraceae; genus Tropicimonas; species Tropicimonas omnivorans. The sequence continues at coordinate 307,590 of NZ_JAVRHL010000002.1, forward strand.
CTCGCGCTTTACGGTCCGGGGAAGCTTGCGCCCTCCCTCGCGGAACTGCAGGGCAGGCTGGCGGCCTGATGCGTCTGGCGCGGCGCCGTATCCGGATCCACACAGAGCGGATGCTGCTGCGCCTGCCGGTGCACAACGACTTTCGCGCCTGGACCGCCTTGCGCAGCGACAGTGCCGGCTTCCTCAAGCCATGGGAGCCGGTCTGGGCGAACGACCATCTGACCCGCAAGAGCTTCACCGGCCGTGTCCACTGGTCCCAGCGGAGCCATGATCAGGGCTCCGCGGTGCCTCTATTCATGATCCGGGCGGAGGACGAGGTGCTCCTCGGCGCAATCACCCTCGACAACATCCGCCGTGGCCCGGCCATGGCGGGGACGATCGGCTACTGGATCGGCGCGCCCTTCGCCCGCAGAGGCTACATGAAGGAGGCGATCGAGGCGGTGTGTCACCATGCCTTCGAATCGATGGATTTGTCGCGAATCGAAGCCGCCTGCCTGCCGGAGAACACCGCCTCCCGCGGGGTGCTGGAGAAGTCCGGCTTCAAGTACGAGGGCGTCGCGCAGTCCTATCTCCAGATCGCCGGGCGCTGGCGCAACCATGTGCTCTACGCCAACCTGCGTGGGGACAGGCGCGGCAAGACCCGGGTCGGCTGACGGCAAGCGCGCGCTGTCCGGGCCTTGACCCACGCACATGTTACCGCCGACAGGGCGCCTGGCCGTGCAGGCTGAGGGGACGAGCCACCGTTCGAGGAGCCCGGCCCCATGCGACCTCTGCTTGTTCTGTCCATATCCTTGTCCCTGTCTCTCGCGGCGCTTCCCGTCGCCGCGCAGGACAGGCGCCCCTCACACTGCATCGCGCTGGTGCAGGATGCGCCGGACGTCGAGATCATCCAGGCGAACTGGACCGAGCCGGTGCCGGACGAGATGGTCCGCATCACCTATATCGACCATTCGATGTTCTATCTGCAGACGCCGGGCGGCCTTGACGTGGTGACCGACTACAACGGCTATATCGGCGCGCCGGAAGCCGTCCCCGATGTCGCCACCATGAACCACGCGCATTCGTCCCACTGGACGACATCCCCAGATCCGCGCATCCCGCATGTGCTGACTGGCTGGGGGGACGCGGCGGGCCCGGCCGACCACCATCTCGACCTCGGCGAAATGCTGGTCCGGAACGTCACGACCGACATTCGCTCGGGCTATACCGGGATCGAGAAGGACGGAAACTCGATCTTCGTCTTCGAGGTGAACGGGCTCTGCATCGGGCATCTGGGGCATCTGCATCATGAGCCGTCGCCCGAGACCTACGCCGCGATAGGCCGACTGGATGTGTTGATGGCGCCGGTCGATGGCGGCCTGACGGTGCCGTTGCCTGTGATGAAGGAGATCGTCTCGCGCCTGCGCTCCTCGATCGTGTTGCCGATGCACTGGTTCTCCGGCGCGTCGCTGGAGCAGTTCCTTTCGGACATGCAGGGCGAGTTTGCCGTCGACGTCCGGCAGGGCTCCGAGATCGAGGTGTCCCTCCGCACGCTTCCCTCGCGTCCGACCATCGTGGTCCTGAGGCCGGCCCGGCTTCAAAGCGGCGGCGGCGCGCAGTAGGGTCCGCCTCGCAGCAAGACGCGGGGGAGGGACGCAGGTGGCGGGACCAGTGACGACCGAGGCGGAGGCCGAACTCCGGGCCGCCCTTCCGGGATCCGCCTTCCGCGATCTCGAACCCCGCTATCTCGAGGAGGGGCGGGGGCTCTGGCATGGCACGGGCGGGCTTCTCATCGCCCCTCGGACCGCCGAGGAGCTGTCCGCCGCCATGCGCATCGCCGCACGCCACCGAATTTCCGTCATTCCGTATGGCGGCGGGACGGGGACGGTCGGCGGGCAGATCGGGCACGGGCTCGACCGCCCGCTCATCGTCTCGCTGGAGCGGATGACGCGGATCCGTGCGGTTCATCCCGAGGCCAACGTGCTCATCGCCGAGGGCGGCGCGATCCTCGCGGACGTGCACCGCGCGGCGGACGCGGCGGGACGTCTCTTCCCGCTCTCCCTCGGCTCCGAAGGCTCGGCGCGGATCGGCGGGCTTCTGGGAACGAATGCCGGCGGCACGAACGTGCTGCGCTACGGCAATGCGCGCGAGCTGACCCTCGGCGTCGAGGCGGTGATGGCGGACGGCTCGATCCTGCGCGGGCTGAAGCGCCTCAGGAAAGACAACAGCGGATATGATCTTCGAGGGCTGCTGGTCGGCTCGGAAGGAACGCTCGGGATCATCACCGCCGCCGCCCTGAGGCTGTTCCCGATCCCCGCGGAGACGGGGGCGGCGATGCTCGTCGTGCGCTCTCCGAAGGCGGCCCTCGCGCTTCTGGGACTGGCGCGGGAGCGGCTCGGGGAGCAGGTCTCGGGGTTCGAACTGATGGAGCGGACCGGCCTGAGGTTCCTGAAGGAGGCGCTGCCGAACTTACGCGCGCCCTTCGAGGAGCTGCCGGAATGGTCCGTTCTCGTCGATATCGGGCTGGCCGAGGGGCAGGATGCGAAGGAAGCGCTGTCAGGGCTCTACGAGGCCGCCGTTGCGGAGGATCTGGTGACGGACGGCGTCATCGCTGGGAGCGAGGCGCAGCGGCAGGCCTTCTGGGACTACCGCGAGGCGATGCCGCTGGCGAACAGGCACGTGGGCGCGATCTGCTCGCAGGATATCTCCGTGCCGCTGGAGCGGCTGCCGGACTTCATCGAGGCGGGCCGCGCGGCGGTCGCCGAAATCGGTCCGTTCCGGATCAACTGCTTCGGTCATGTCGGCGACGGCAACCTGCATTTCAACGTCTTTGCGCCGGAGGGGGAGAGCCGCGACGCCTATCGCGCGAACGGTACGGATCGGCGCCTGATCGCCGCGATCCACGACGTGGTGCACGAGATGGAGGGCTCGATCAGCGCCGAACACGGCGTCGGACGTCTCAAGGTCGGGGATCTGGAGCGCTACCAGGACCCGGTGAAACTTGCGGCGATGCGCGCGATCAAGCGGGCGCTGGACCCCTCCGGCATCCTCAATCCGGGCGCGGTTCTGAGAGCGGACTAGAGCGGCCGCGGCGGCCCTGCGTCGCCCTTCCGGGTCAGGGACCGAGGATGCGCCCGGCCACGGCATTTAGCTTTTCCAGAAGTGCCGGATCCCGCTTGCCCGGCGCCGTCATCACCGCGTGGTCGAGCGCCTGTCCGCAGCCTTCGGGGCAGGGGACCGGGCGATCCCGGAGGAGGGCGGGGAGGCGGGAGATCAGGGCGCGGGCGCGCGCGCCATTGCCCTTGAGCACCTTCAGCACCTCGGCAACGTCCACCTCGGCGTGGTCCGGGTGCCAGCTGTCGTAATCGGTGACCATGGCCACGGTGACGTAGCAGAGCTCCGCTTCGCGGGCGAGGCGGGCTTCGGGCATGTTGGTCATGCCGATCACGTCGGCGCCCCAAGCCTCACGGTACATCCTGGATTCCGCGAGGGTCGAGAATTGCGGCCCTTCCATCGCGAGATAGGTGCCGCCGCGGTGAACCTTCGTGCCGTCCGCCTCGGCTGCGGCGGCGCAGACCTCCGCGAGGCGCGGGCAGGTCGGATGGGCAAGGCTGACATGAGCGACGCAGCCCGGCCCGAAGAAGCTCTGCGGCCGGCCCTTCGTGCGGTCTATGAACTGGTCGACGACGACGAAATCGCCCGGCGCCATCTCCTCGCGGAAGGACCCGCAGGCGGAGACGGAGACGAGGTCGGTCACGCCGAGCCGCTTCATCGCGTCGATATTGGCGCGGTAGGGCACGCTTGCGGGGTCATGGACATGGCCGCGGCCATGGCGGGGCAGGAAGGCCATGGGCACGCCGGCCAGAGATCCCGTCAGGATCGCATCGGACGGATCGCCCCATGGCGTCGTCACCTCGCGCCACTCGGCACCCTCCAGCCCCTCGATTTCGTAAAGGCCGCTGCCGCCGATCACACCGATCATCGTCTCGCTCATTCCCGCCCCGCGCTGATGACGTCCCATCGAAGGGGAGCCTAGGAAGTGACGCAACGGGTTGGAAGGGCGGTCGGACATGGAGGCCCGGCGTTGCTCGAAAGACGCAGCAAAGGGCTTTTGCGGTGCAGAAAAATGTGGCAGGGGCTTTTCCAAATCCTCCGACATCCCCGGATCGTCCCGCCGTGCCCCGTCATCCGAGGGCGACACCGGCGTCCGGGCATCGCTTGTGAAAGGTAGTCCGATGGCCCGAGCCCTCCTTGCCAACCTTGCCGACCGGGTGAACGCGCCGACGGGCGTACCGGGCCGGATGAGCCCGTCCCAGGCGAAGACCGAAGTGCTGTCCGGTCTCACGGTCGCGCTGGCGCTGGTGCCCGAAGCCGTGGCCTTCGCGTTCGTTGCCGGCGTCTCGCCGCTCGTCGGTCTCTATGCCGCCTTCATCGTGGGTCTGATCACGGCGCTCATCGGCGGGCGGCCCGGCATGATCTCGGGCGCCACCGGGGCGCTTGCCGTCGTCATGGTCTCCCTCGTGGCCGAGCATGGCGTGGAGTACCTCTTCGCCGCCGTTGTGCTGATGGGGATACTCCAGCTCCTCGCCGGTATTTTCCGCCTGGGCAAGTTCATCCGCCTGGTGCCGCATCCGGTCATGCTCGGCTTCGTCAATGGCCTCGCCATCGTCATCTTCCTCGCCCAGCTCAGCCAGTTCCAGGTGCCGGGCAGCGCGGAGCTCACGGGGCACGGCAGCTCCGGCGGCGAATGGCTGTCGGGCGTGCCGCTGATGCTGATGCTGGCGCTCGTCGCGCTGACGATGGCCATCATCTGGGCGCTGCCGAAGCTCACCACGGCCATTCCCGCGCCGCTCGCGGGCATCGGCATCACCGCGCTCATCGTGATCCTCTTCGGGATCGACGTGCCGCGCGTGGGCGATCTGGCCTCGGTGCAGGGCGGCCTTCCGGCGTTCCACATTCCCATGGTCCCGCTGACCTGGGAGACCTTCACGATCATTGCGCCCTATGCGCTCATCCTCGCCGCCATCGGCCTGATCGAGAGCCTGCTGACGCTGAACCTCGTGGGCGAGATCGTCGGAGAGCGGGGCGGCTCCTCCAAGGAATGCGTGGCGCAGGGTGTCGCCAATACCGTGACCGGCTTCTTCGGCGGCATGGGCGGCTGCGCGATGATCGGCCAGTCGATGATCAACGTGAAATCGGGCGGGCGCACGCGCCTGTCCGGGGCGTCGGCCGCGATCTTCCTGCTGATCTTCATCGTTGCCGCCTCGCCGCTGATCGAACAGATTCCGCTCGCGGCGCTGGTCGGCGTGATGTTCATGGTCGTCATCGGCACCTTCGCCTGGAAATCGCTCACGATCCTGCTCAAGGTGCCGGCGGCCGATGCGCTCGTCATCATCCTCGTGACGGTGACGACGGTCCTGACGGACCTCGCCATCGCCGTCGTCGTGGGGGTCATTGTCTCGGCGCTGACCTATGCCTGGCAGAATGCCGTCCGTATCCGGGCCAAGACCTACTACACGCCCGAGGGTGCCAAGGTGTACCAGGTGCAGGGGCCGCTCTTCTTCGGCTCGGTCGAGGGGTTCACGGAGCTGTTCGATATCCCCGAGGATCCCGGCCGCGTCATCGTCGACTTCGCCGACAGCCGCGTCGCCGACCAGTCCGCCCTGACCGCGATCGAGGCGCTGGCGAAGAAGTACGAGGATGCTGGCAAGCGCATAGAGCTGCGCCACCTCAGCCGCGACTGCCATCGCCTTCTGCAGAAGGCCGGGCAGCTCATGACGGACAGCGACGACGATCCCGAATACGGCGTCGCGGCGGATTACCAGGTGCGTACGGGGGTGCTTGCCGGGGGCCACTGAGCGCGCGGCCGGCCCCTCTTCGCAAGTGCGTGAGACGACATAATTTCGTCATCCCCCGGGAACCGAACCGGGGGACTCGCTCTTGTCAATCCGAAGGGCGGCGCCGCCGCTGCACACCGATAGGAGTACGACACGATGAAACGTTTCATGATTACGACCGCACTGGTTCTCGGCACGTCCACGATGGCCTTCGCCCAGGACGCTGAAGTCGCCGGCCCGACCGGAACCGACCAGCTCCGCGACACGGTCGCCCAGGAACTCGCGACGGTCGCTCCCGATGTCGACGTCGATGCGCTGACCTCCCGCCAGCTGTCCGCGCTCTACGTGATCCTGTCGTCCGAAGACATGGCGCTCGAGCAGCAGAACGCTGTCGAGTCCATCGTCGCCGACAGCCAGTACGAGATGGACATGGAAGACCCGATGTACGTGACGATGGGTCAGTCCACCCAAATCCGCGAGTACGTGTCCAGCGAACTGGCCGTTCGCAACTACGACGTCGACACCGCCACGCTGTCGGACGAGCAGGTCTCCACGCTCTACGCGATCCTGTCCTCCGGCGACGATGCCGATGCGACCGAAATCGAAGCTGTCATCGAGTAATCGATACGTCTTCGTGTGTTTAGGGAAAGGGTGCCTTCGGGCACCCTTTTTCTTTGTGCGGGAGACGCTCCGGTTTCTGCCTCAGCCGGGCCGGGTCATCTGGAACACCTCGTCGACGGCGGCGTAATCCTGGTATCCGCAGCGGGAGAGCGCGCGATAGCTCGTGATGTCGAAGATCCCATCCTTCAGGCAATCGTCCCGCATGTGGATGCCGGTCACCACGCCGAACGCGACGAGGTTCGTCTCCCCCGGCAGCCGGATGATCTCTGTCAGTCGGCATTCCAGGCTTGCCGGCGCCGCGGCGACGCGGGAGCAGGCGATGGTCTCGCATTCGGCGCGTTCCAGTCCGGCATGGTCGAACTCGTCGACCTCTTTCGGAAGCGGTCCCGAAGAGGCGTTCATCGCGTCCTTCAGAGCGAAATCCACGATGTTCACGCAGAAGACGCCACTGTCGCGGATGTTCGCCATGCTGTCCTTCGTTCCCTCCCGGTCGGGCTTGGCCGATGTCGAGGAGAACATGACCTGCGGCGGGGTGTAGGCCACGGCGTTGAAGAAGGAATACGGCGCCAGATTCTCATGGCCATCCGTGCCGCGCGTGCTGATCCATCCGATGGGGCGGGGGGACACGATGGCGCTGAAGGGATTGTGCGGCAGGCCGTGGCCGTTCGAGGGTTCGTAGAACATTGGGGCTCCTGTCTTTGCGGCCGACCGTAGCGCATGCTAGTGGCACCGCCAGCCGAAATTCCGAAAAAGCGGGGAGACTGGGTGCCTTACGTGATGGCCGTGGAAGAGGCCGGGGACGGCTGGGAGGTCGAGGCGCTGCTCGATACGTGCTTTGCGCCCGGACGCGAGGCGCTGAGCTCGTATCGCCTGAGAAACGGCGTGCCGCCGGTCCGTGACCTCTGCCTGACCGTGCGAGACGGGGACGGCATCCTCGCGGGGGCGATCCGCGCCTGGCCGGTGCGCATCGCAGGCCATGCCGCCGCGCTCATCGGTCCTGTCGCCGTTCACCCCACCCGGCAGGGCGAGGGATTGGGGGCGATGATGGTGCGGGAAGTGCTGATCCTGTCCCGCAAGGAAGGCTGGCGCCGGACCCTTCTCGTCGGCGACGCCCCGTATTACGGCCGGTTCGGCTATCGCAGACTGGACGGCGTCGTCATGCCGCCTCCGACGAACCCGGAGCGCGTTCTGGGGACCGGCGAGTGGGACGGCGTCGCGGGGCCGGTCGAAAAATGGGTGGAGCAAGCGGCGCCGGGCGCCTGAGACGCCTTCGTCCGGGACGACTTCAGCCCAGATCTCCGAGCCATTCCATCATGTCGGCGCGAACGCTCTGCACACCCGACTGACGCGCATCCTGAATGAGGTCCCGCACCTCTTCGAGGTTGCTGCGGCGCAGGAGGTGTTTCACCGGCCCGATGGAAGCGGGCCGCATGGAGAGCGAGCGGAAGCCGATCGCGGCGAAGCAGACCGCTTCGAGCGGCCGCCCCGCATCCTCGCCGCAGAAGGACAGGGGCGTGCGCGTTTCCTCGCAGCGGCGCACGATGCCCTCGAGGAAGGTCAGGAAGGAGAGGTTGAGCGTGTCGTAACGACGGCGGACAAGCTCGTTCTCCCGGTCGGCGGCGAAGAAGAACTGCTTCAGATCGTTGCCGCCGACGGAAATGAAGTCCGCCTCCTCGAAGAACCGGCGTGGCGCGAAGGCCAGCGACGGAGTTTCGAGCATCGCGCCGATCTCGATGCTTTCCGGCAGGACATGGCCCATGGCCTCCTCCCGCTCGAGCTGGTCGAGAAGGTGGCGCCGTGCCTCGGAGAACTCCTCGTACTGCGCGATGAAGGGGAACATGACCGAAAGCGGCCGCCCGTTCGCCGCCCGGATCAGGGCCTGGAGCTGCATCCGCAGGACGCCCTTGCGGTCGAGCCCCACGCGGATCGCGCGCCACCCGAGGGCCGGGTTGGGCTCGTCCTGCGGCTTCATGTAGGGCAGGACCTTGTCCGAGCCGATGTCGAGGGTGCGGAATACCACGGGCCGCTCCCCGGCGGCGTCCATCACCCGGGCGTAGAGCGCCGCGAGCTCGGCCCTGCGGGGCACCTTGTTGCGCACGAGGAACTGAAGCTCCGTGCGGAACAGTCCGACGCCCTCCGCTCCGCTCGATTTCAGGCTCGGCAGGTCGGCCATCAGGCCGGCATTCATGTGCAGCGCGATGGTGGGGCCGTAGACGGTCGTCGCAGGCACGCGGCGGATCGAGGCGTAGCGCTCCTGTGCCTTGGCCTGCATCGCCATCTTGTCGCGAAATGCGTTGCGGACATACTCGTCCGGCCTGAGATGGACGAGGCCCTGCTCCCCGTCGACGAGGATCGGATCTCCCGAGAGGGCCTCCACCGTGATCCGCTTGGCGTTGATCACCAGCGGGATCGCGAGCGCCCGGGCGACGACGGTGGCATGGCTGCCGACCGAGCCTTCCTCCAGCACGATGCCGCGAAGGGAGCGGCCATAGGCCAGAAGCTCGCCCGGACCGATATTGCGCGCGATCAGGATCGGATTCTCGGGCATCTCCACGCCGGTATCGGCGCCCTGGCCCGTCAGGAGCCGGAGAAGACGGTTCGACAGATCGTCGAGATCCTGTAACCGTTCGCGCAAGTATGCATCGAGAACGCGCGACATCCTGGCACGGGCGGCGGATTGTTCCTTCTCGACGGCGGCTTCGGCGGAGAGGCCCCGGCCGATATCCTCCTCCATGCGGGAGACCCAGCCCTTCGACTGGCTGAGCATCTGGTAGGCTTCGAGCACCTGCCGCTGATCGCTTTCGGCGGATCCGAGGCCGACCAGCATCTCCTCGATGGAGGTGTTGAGCGCGGCGATCGCGTCCCGCAGGCGCTTGCGCTCGATGTCGCTGTCATCGGCGAATGGGTTGGTGACGACCACACGCGGCTCGTGAAGGAAGGCGCGGCCCTCTGCGGTGCCCTCCTGCGCGATGTTGCCCCTCAGGACGACCGATTGCTGGTGCGGCGCCGCGAGAGCCGCACCCTCGCCGACGAAGGCGCCGAGCTCGTTCATCTCGGCCAGGACCATGGCCACGACCTCGACGGCATAGACCTCGTCGTCCGAATGCTTCCGGCTCTCGCGGGACTGCACGACGAGAACGCCGAGCCGCTCCCCGAGGCGCTGGATCGGCACACCGAGGAAGGAGGAATAGATCTCTTCCCCCGTCTCCGGCATGTACCGGAATCCACGCTCCTTGGTCGCATCGGCGGAATTGATCGGCTGGGTGCGCATGGCGACGCGGCCGACGAGACCCTCGCCGAGACGCATCCGCGTTTCGTGCACGGCCTCTTCCTTCAAGCCCTCGGTGGCACAGAGCTCCAGCGTATCGGCATCGCGGAAGAGGTAGATCGAGCAGACGGGCGTGTTCATCTCCTCGGCGATGAGGCGCACGATCTTGTTCAGCCGCTCCTGCCCTTCGGCGGGTTCGGCAAGCACCTGCTTCAGTCGCCCAAGCAGTCGCCGGCTGGCGCTTTCGGTTCTGTCGCTCATCAATCGAGGTCGCTCTGCATCCTCACTCCCGCCCCTGACATAGAGCACCGTCGCTTCGGAGAAAAACAGAACCGTACGGTTCATCGCGAATTTCTATGGCGACGGGCGCCGGGCGCGCCCCCCGTGCGCCCAAAGGCGGCATCGAGCGCAATTGCGAGGCAAAAGAGCCCCGCGGCCGCAACAAACGCGAAACGGGGTGAGCGCAAGGCGGCGAACAGGTTGGCGGGGACGAAAGCGCCGGCATGGCCGAAGACAGTGTCTTGTCAGCGCCTTGGGCCGTTTGCCGGGGCGGTGGTCATGGCTTCGCCGGGCGCTGGATCCAGAGCCTGAAGACAATGCCGCAGATCGTCGTCATGACCACCGCCGTCCCGTAGCCCGCGATCACGCTCGTCGCGACACCGGCATAACCGCACGCCCCATCGAAGCTGCCGCCGTGACCCGCGCACCCGCCGCCAAGGCGCCAAAGAAGGCCTCCGACAAGAGTGCCGCCCAGGGCCGCCCAGACCACGAAGAGGGCCAGCTGCAGGACCATGAGACGCCGGAACTTGCCGCGCGCCAATCCCTTCAAAGGCTCGATGAGCACGATCAACGGCACGATCACGATGCTGGGGTAGGCAAGCAGGATGGTCATGTCCGGCGTCCCGTGTTCGAGCGTTGCCGGCGATGCAGGATCGGCAGGGTCGCTGCGGCGGAGAACGCGCCGAGCGCCATGAATTCCGGGACCGGTGCCCGCCCGCCGGCCGGGGGCACAAAGGCGAGGGCGATCGGGATCGGCGTCAGCGCTCCGCAGGCGATGGCGGCGCAGACGCGCTGCCACAGATGCGAAAAGCGGGGCAGGGCCCAGCCCAGTATCCCGCCCGTCAGCAGGGCCGGCAGGAACCCCACGAGATAGGACCCGGCCGGCAGCAGGAAGAGCCACATGTAGACGGAGAGGGGGTCCGCGGCGGAGAGGATGGCCCCGGGCCCGCCGCGCAGCAGCGCGACGACGAGCGCATAGAGACCGAGCGCACAGGGAGTAAGCGGCGGCGCGATGATCCCCGTCCAGAACGCCTTTTGCCAGATCGTGCCCCAGGACGGCCTGTTCCGCGGTCCGGCGTCTTGCATCTCCATGGCCTGCATATCTACCAGTCTCGAGCGGCCCGCGAAACGGTGCGCCGCCGGTGTCGGCGGACCGGCGCTTCCCGCCGCTCGATGAGACATTGCGTCGGCTGCGAACGGCAATCCGCCCCGGGCGGTCAGGCCGCCTTGTCGAGGCCGAAGGCGTCGTGCAGCGCCTGGACGGCGAGTTCGAGGTACTTGCGGTGGACCAGGACGGAAATCTTGATCTCCGAGGTGGTGATGACCTTGATGTTGATCCCCTCGGAGGAAAGGCACTCGAACATCTTGGCGGCGACGCCCGCATGGCTGCGCATGCCGATGCCGACGACGGAGATCTTGCACACGTCGGTATCGGCCACGAGATCCGCGAAGTTGACGTCGCCCCTGTCGCGGGAGGCCTCGAGCGCCTTCTCCGCATGCCTCACCTGATCGACGGGACAGGAGAACGTCATGTCCGTCCGGCCCTCCTCGGAGATGTTCTGGACGATCATGTCCACGTTCACCCCGGCCTCTGCGAGCGGGCCGAAGATCGCCGCGGCGATGCCCGGCCTGTCGGCGACCGAAATGAGGGTCATCTTCGCTTCGTCGCGGCTATAGGCGATGCCGGAGACCACATTGCTTTCCACGATATCCTCCTCGGGGCAGACGAGCGTGCCCGCATCGGCTCCATTGTCCTCGAAGCTCGACAGGACCCGCAGGCGCACATTGTAGCGCATCGCGAGTTCGACCGAGCGGGTCTGCAGCACCTTCGCGCCGAGCGAGGCGAGTTCCAGCATCTCCTCGAACGCGATCCGGTCGAGCTTCCGCGCCTTGTGGGAGATGCGGGGATCGGTCGTGTAGACGCCGTCCACGTCGGTATAGATGTCGCAGCGCTCCGCCCCGAAGGCGGCGGCGAAGGCGACGGCGGTGGTGTCCGAGCCGCCCCGTCCGAGCGTGGTGATCCGGCCTTCGGGGGAGATCCCCTGGAAGCCCGCAACCACGGCCACGCGCATGCCGGAGGCGAACCGGCTGTTGAGGTTATCCGTCGGGATGCTCTCGATCCGGGCCGAGGCATGGGCGCTGTTGGTCAGGAGCGGAACCTGCCAGCCCTGCCAGGAGCGGGCGTTGACGTCCATTTCCTGCAAGGTCAGGGCCATGAGCCCGGCGGTCACGTTCTCGCCCGAGGAGACGACGGCATCGTATTCGCGGGCATCGTAGAAGGGTGAGGTCTCGTTGACCCAGCCAACCAGCTCGTTGGTCTTGCCGGACATCGCCGAGACGATGACGATCACGTCATACCCGTTGGCCACCTCGCGCCCGACACGCTTGGCGGCCCGTCGGATGCGGTCCAGCGTGGCGACCGATGTGCCGCCGAATTTCATCACGAGTAGCGGCATGTCTCGCCTGCGCCCTTCTGATCCGGGCGGGGGATAGGGCAGCCCGCGCGTCGAGGCAAGAGCTGCGGGGCCGGATGGACAACTTCACGCGCGACGACGCCGGTCCGCCGCGCTTGTTCGATGGCCTCGCATGCCAAGGGCGCCCTCGGATCGAACCGGACGGTGCGGTCGCGCCCGGGGCGGGCCCGGACATGCCGACCTGCCATGCCGATGGACATGGATGTGAACCCCGGGCAGAATTCCGTGCAACAAGGTCGCCGGCCCCTGTGCTACCTTTCCAGGACAGTCGCGTTCCTGGAGCCTGCGATAACAGGGACGCCAAGCGTTCGGTTGGGAGCCGTGTCCGGATCGGACCGACCGGGTGGCAAGCACATCGCGAAACGGAGCCGCATGAATGACGGGCAGTTTCAGCAGCTTTGCGACGACGCATCTGGCAGAGGCGCAGAGTCACCTTTCGAATTCCTACTGCGAGCATCGACTGGCGGCGCGGTCCGGGGCGGCGATCGGTTTCGCGCACAACTGCACGTCCTTTGGGGGGCAGGTGTTCAATACGCTGACCTACGGCACCGAGGTCGAGGTCACGGCGGAGGGTTTCGACGGGTTCTACATGCTGGAAATGCCAATTCGGGGCGGCGTCGAGGTTGAGATCGGGCGTCAACAGGTTGCCTCGGAACGGGGACGCGCATTGTGCCTGTCTCCCGGACGACAGCTTCGATCGCGTTGGCGCGCCGAGACCTATCAACTCATGTTGCAGATCAGCCGTGAGGCCGTGGCCGAGGCCTTTGAGCGAAGGGCCCACCGACCGATGGGCGAGGGGATCATCTTCGATCCGGTGGTTGATCTGACGAAAGCGCACGGTCGGGCGTTGTCTCGGGCGATGCGCGAACTGGCAGCATTGGCCGCACGGGCCGAGGGCTGCAATGCGCCGGGACTTCAACTGCGTGTCGATGAGGTCGTTGATCTTCTGGTGTCCAACCTGCCGTATTTCGAAGGGCGTTCACTCGTGCCGGAACGGCTTTTCGCCACGCCCACGCATGTGCGTCATGCGATGATGATCCTGCGGCGTGAGCTCGCGCATCCTGTGAGCATTGCCGAATTGGCGCAGCGGCTCGGGGTGTCGGAGCGGGCGCTCTACGAGGGCTTCGAGCGCTATTATCAGACACCGCCCTACGAAATCCTGACCCGTCTGCGCATGGAGGCAGCCCGGCCTCTCGTCCGCGAGGGCACGGAGCCATTGTCCCGGATTGCCGAGCGTGTCGGGATGCCGCACCAAGGGCGCTTCTCGGCGCAATACAAAAACTCCTTCGGCGTTCTACCCAGAGCTGATCGCAGGGCGGCGCGCTGTACGTCCTAAGGGTGCTGAAGCCGGTTTTATCCGAATCCTGCAGGGGAAATGGCGCCTCGGGCAGGTTTCCTTGACAGCACATCACAGCCCCAGACTACTTCGAGCTTAAAGCAAGGCGCAGATCAGCCCTGCGGTCGGGGAGAAGTGATGTCCGTCAGCCAAACCGGAGTGCCCAGACGATCCGGCGTTCTGTCCACAATCACGCGTCCGCTGCTGAGCTGTTACTATCCGCTGGGTGATCCGGAGGTGCCGGTCGAAATGCTCGATATCTATGCCGATTGCGGCGTCGATGTCCTGGAGATCGGCATGAGTTCGCCCGATCCCTTCCTCGATGGGCCGGATGTTTCAGCTTCGATGGCGCGGGCGGATCGCGGGCAGGCCCGGCGACAGCTCGACGCGGTACTGGACCAGCTTGCGCGGCAGAGGCACGCGCCGAAGCCGCTACTCATGTGCTATGCCGACGCCGATCATCCGGGCCGCGTGACCCCGCAATTCTGGGCCGGGCTGAGCAGCGTTCTGGTGGTGGCGCGAGAGGCCGACCCGGTTGCCGCCGAGATCGAAGCCTGCGCCAAGAGCGCCGGCGTTCCCGCGTCGGCTTTCGTGCCGCTGCCGCTCAAGGAGGCCGGTCTGGACGCGGCGCGGCGCTCTGCATTCTACGTCATGCTTCAGGCCAGCGCGGGAAAAACGGGGCCGCGCGCTCAGGTCGATCCCGACGCGGAAGACCGGATCGCGCGGTTGCGCGCGGCGGGCGTCGAGGTCCCCATCCTGCTGGGCTTCGGAATCTCGAACGGGGCGCAGGCAGGCTCGGCGCGCGCGTTGGGCGCGGACGGCGTGATCGTGGGCTCGCAGGTGCTGCGGGCGGCATTCTCCGGACCTCAGGCACTGGCCGCCACGCTCACCGATCTGCGCGGAGGTCTCGATGCCTGAATTGGGAGAGAATGCCGCAGCGGATTGGTTCATCGGCTTCGACATCGGATCGACCGCCGTGAAGGTCGGCCTGTTCGACGACGAAGGCCAGATGCTCGCGCAATGGAGCCGCAGCTACCCGACCGATCGGCCCCGCTCGGGCTGGGTCGAGCAGGACCCCCGGCACTGGGTCGACGGCGTGCGCGACGGGATCGACGCGGTCCTAGAGGGGCGTGATGCACGCCGGGTCGCCGCGGTCGGCATGTGCAGTCAGGTCAACACGGAGGTTTTTGCCGGCGCGGACGGCTCTGCGCTGGCCCCGGCGATCACCTGGCAGGACGGGCGCGCGCACGCCCAGGCGGATTGGATCAACGCCCGTGTCAGCGATGCTGACAAGATGGCCTGGTGGGGCGCACAAATGCCGATCGGGGCCAGTCACGTCCTCGCCAAGATGCTCTGGATGGCCGAAAACCACCCCGATCTGTGGGAGCGCACGCATCTCGTCCTGTCACCCAAGGATTATGTGCTCTTGAAACTGACCGGGCAGGCGGTGTCCGATCCGATCTCCAGCTTCGGGCAGGTTGGCCTGGATCTGGAGTATATCGCCCCGCTGCTGGACCTGCTGCCCGGCGCACGTGAAAAGCTTCCGCAGCTGCGGGCCTTTACCGATATCGTGGGCGACATGCCCCTGGGGCAGACCGGTTTGCGCGCACCGGTGGTCGCGGGAACGATGGACGCTTGGGGCAATCTCTTTGGCTGTGGCCGTTTCGCCGCGGGGCAGGGGATGTATGTCAGCGGCACCAGCGAAATTCTCGCTGTCGTTAACGATAAGCGGGTCGGTGCGCCCGGCGTGGTGACCTTTGTCCCGGTCGAAGGACTGACGGTCAATGCGGGTCCCACCCAGAGCGGTGCCGACAGTCTGCGCTGGTGGGGGGAGACGGTGGGGAAAACCCCGGCGGAGCTGGTCACGCTGGCGGAAAGCGCCGATCGGAGCGCGTCGCGCGTGCTGTTCCTCCCCCAACTCCAGGGCGAACGCGCACCTTTGTGGAACTCCAGCCTCCGCGGCGCTTTTGTCGGGCTCGACAGCCGAAGCGCCGGGCCTGAACTTGCCATGGCCGTTCTGGAGGGGGTGGCTTTTTCAGCGCGCCATCTGTTCGAGACGCTGGTTGAGGCGGCCGGTTGCCGCCCCGAATTCTTGCTCTACGGCGGCGGCGGCGCGCGCTCCGATCTGTGGAGCCAGATCCGCGCCGATGTGCTGGGCGTGCCGCTGCACCGGTTCGAATGCACGGATGTCGGCTGTCTGGGGGCCGCGATCCTCGCCGCCGTCGGGATAGGGGCCTTTCCCGACATGGCCAGCGCCGTGCCCCGTATGACGCGCGTGGACCGTGTCTTTACCCCCGATCCCGGCCAGCAAGACCGCTACGCGCAGATGTTCGACGCCTATCGCGGCGCGATCACCGCGCTGGAACCGATTACCAAGACCTGAAGTCCAACGGCGCGGCTTTGTCAGCGCCAAAAAACCCAAGGAGGAAACGACCATGACGCTTTTCAGAATGTCCCTCGCCGCGCTGGCGCTGTCCGGCCTCGCGTTGCCCGCATGCGCCCAGAATATCAACATGCTGACACCCTACATGAGCTCGATCCCCACCAACGACATGGTGCAGGCGTTCAAGGCCGAGGGCGAGGATCGCGGCTGGAACGTGACCGTGATCGACACGCGCAATGATTTCGGGCAGCTGGCCTCCCGCCTTGAAGACTCGGTCAACGCCTCGGTCGATGCGATCGTGCTGGTCTCCACCAGCGCCGAACTGGTCGCCGATCAGGTCGCCCTGGCGGCCGAGGCCGGGATCCCCGTGATCTCGCTCGACGGAGCCAAGGCCGAGAATGTTGCCGTCAACGTCACCTCGAATAATTTCGACCTCGGGGTGCAGCTGTCCGAGGCGCTGTTCGATGCGCTCGACGGCGAAGGCGATATCGTCAAATTCTACCACTCGGCCCACCCGGGTGTCTTTCAGCGCGAGCAGGGTCTCGACGAGACCCTGGAAAGCTATCCCGGCATCAACGTCATCGCCGAACACTTCGTGCAGGTGCCCGGCCCGGTCGACGACGGCCGCGTCGCGATGGAGAACATCCTGCGCCAGTACGGAGATGAGATCGATGGCGTCTGGGCAGCCTTCGATGATCCGGGGATCGGCGCCGAACTTGCCTTCGAGGCCGAACTGCCGGACTCCCAGGCCATCATCATGGGCATCGACGGGAATGAACAGGCGGTCGACATGATCGCGTCCTGCACGCATTACCGCCTGACCCTGCGGCAGGACTTTGCCGGGATGGCGGACGTCGGCGTGCAGGAGCTCGAGAAAATCCTCGCCGGAACCGCGCCGGAGCAGGACGAGATCTACGTCGCCGCCGTGCCGGTGACGCGCGAGAGCCTCGGAGCGACCTGCGAATGAGCGATGCGGATCCGGCCGAAGGCACACCGCCCTTTTTGGAGTTGCGGGGCCTCAAGAAACACTTCGGCGGCGTTCGCGCGCTGGATGGGGCGGAGCTGACCCTGCGGACCGGATCCGTGCACAGTATCGTCGGCGAGAACGGTGCTGGAAAGTCGACCTTGATCAAGACGCTCTCGGGGCTGCTGGTCCCGAGCGCGGGCGAGATCCGCATCGACGGCACTCCTGTGACCATCGCGGGGGTCAACCAGGCCGAGGCTCTGGGGTTTCGGTTCATCCACCAGGAGTTGAGTCTGGTTCCGCATTTCACGGCGGTGGAGAATGCCTTCGTCGGGCGTCCCTATCCGCGGCGCGGGGGCTTTATCGACTGGGCTGCGATGCGGCGCAGAGTGGCCGCCGCCGCAGGTGACATTGCGCCCGACCTGCCGCTCGACCGGCCCGTTGGTCAGATGACGACCGGGCAAAAGCAGTTGGTGGAGATCATCCGCGCGTTGGTCGGCCAGCCGCCGCGCCTCGTGGTGATGGACGAACCCACCGCCTCCTTGTCCGACGGGGAGGCGGCACGGCTTCATGCGGCAGTCGAGCGGTTGTCCCGCACTGGCGTGGCGGTGCTCTACATCTCGCACCGTCTCGATGAGGTGATGGCGATCTGCGACAGCTATACCGTGCTGCGCAACGGCTGCACCGTAGGCGCGGGCCGGATCGCAGAAATCGATCGCGCAGGTCTGGTCCAGCTGATGTCCGGCCGCGCGGAAATGCGCGGTCAGGCGCAGCCTCCTGCGCCGGGGAGCCCCACCGTCCTGCGCCTGCGTGATGTCCCCTTCGGCGCGCAAAAGCGTCCCGTTTCCTTCGACATCCGCGCGGGCGAGGTGCTGGGCCTCTATGGTCTGGTGGGGGCAGGGCGCTCGTCCCTGCTCAAGCTGATCTGGGGCGCGCGCTCTCACGCGGGCGGGGAGATCTCGCTCGACGGGACCTCGTTGCGGCCCGGCCGGATCACCGACCGGATCGCCGCCGGTGCCGCCTATGTGCCCGAGGACCGTCGTCACGAAGGGCTCATCGTCAGCCGCTCCATCGCCGACAATCTCGCGATCTCGGATCTGCGGCAGGTCCGCCGCGCCAAGGGCTTGCCCTTGACCTCGCGCGGCAGGATGGCTGCCCGTGCCGAGGACGTGCGCAAGGCGTTGTCGGTGAAAATGGACGCGCCCTGGAACGGCCCCCTGACGCTTTCCGGCGGCAATCAGCAAAAGCTCCTCTTTGGCCGCTGGTTGGGCACGCCCATGCGCGTGTTGATCCTCGACGAGCCGACCCGTGGCGTCGATGTCGGTGCAAAGGCGGAAATTCATCAGCTGGTGCAGCGTTTTGCCGCCGACGGCGCGGCGGTCCTCATGACGACCAGTGACCTCGATGAACTGATGGCCCTGAGCAGCCGGGTGCTTGTCATGGCCAGTGGTGAAATCACCGCAGACCTCGACGGCGACGCATTGATGCCCGCGCGGGTGATCGACGCGGCCTTTCAGCAAGGCCAACGAACAACACCGAAAGAACCCTCAGTATGACCTCATTCGTTCGTCGCTACGGTACGCTGGCCGCGCTCGTGGCTATCGTTATCGGCTTTTCCATTGCCTCTCCCGGTGCGTTCGGGACGGCCTCGAACCTCATCAACATCACCCAGCAGATGACCCTGTTGGCGATCGTCGCCATCGGCGCGACCCTGGTGATGGCGGTGGGTGAATTCGATCTCTCGACAGCCGCATTGGTGTCCTTCGGTGGCATTCTCGTAGTGGTCCTCTTCAAGGCCGGAGTGCCCGCGCCGCTGGCCTGTCTTGCGGTGCTGGGCGGGGCGGCGGTCTTCGGTGCGGTGTCGGGCTTCATCGTGGCCCGCTTCGAAGTGCTGTCCTTCATCACGACACTGGCCATGGGCACGATCATCGGCGGTGTGACGTTCTGGTTGTCGAGCGGCGCGACGCTGTTCGGTGACATCCCGGCAGGCTTTCGCGACCTGGCACGGGGCAAGATTGCGGGCATCCCCACGCTCACCCTCTGGCTGCTGGGCGTCGCCGTACTGGCGTGGGTCGTCCTCGACAAGGTGGAGCTGGGAAGACGGCTGTATGCCATCGGCGGAAACCGGGAGGCCGCGCGACTGGCGGGCGTACGGATCGTGCCGAACACGATGATGGCCTTTGTCGGCTCGGCGATGCTGTCCGCCTTGGTGGGCATGTTGCTGACCGCGCGGATCGGTAGCGCCAACCCCACGGGCGGCGGTGGTTTTCTGCTGGCGGCTTATGCAGCGGTGTTCCTCGGTATGACCGCGTTCCGGGAAGGCGAGGCAAACGTTCCGGGCACGCTCGTCGGTGCCGCGATCATCGCGGTGGTCGGCAACGGATTGACGATTCTCGGTGTCTCGACGTTCATGCAGGACATAATCACCGGCCTGATCATTCTGGCGGCGGTTCTGGTGCGCAGAACCGGCATGGAGGGGCATGGCCGATGAGCGAACACCCCGCACACCGCGCCATCGATGGCCGCTACGGCAGCTTTGGCGGGCAGTTCGTCGCCCCGGTCCTGCTGCCGGTTCTGGACCGGCTCGAGAGTGCCTTTGCCCAAGCCTGGGCTGCGCCCGACTTTCGCCGGGACCTCGAGGCCCTGTTGCACCGCTACGTCGGGCGTCCGACACCGATCTTTGAAATACCCGCTTTCTCCAGAGAGAAAGGCGGCGCGAGGATCTTTCTCAAGCGCGACGACCTCACCTTCAACGGCGGCAACTACGCCAATTCAGCGGTCGGTCAGTGCCTGCTTGCACAGCGGATGGGTATGAGCGCCGTCGTCTGCGACACCGGGTCGGGGCAGAACGGGGTCGCCACGGCGGCGGTGGCCGCCAGGCTGGGTCTGCGCGCCATTATCACCATCGGTGCCGGCGATGCCGCCCGCCACGCGATGGCCGTCAAGAAAATGCGGCTCTTTGGAGCGCAGGTCGACATCGTCGCGGACGCGGACAGCCATCTCAGTGCGGCGACAAGCGCGGCGATCCGCCACTGGATGGGCAACAGCGACACGACCGCCTATGTCGCCGGAGCGCCCATTGGCCCGCACCCTTTTCCGGACCTCGTGGCGCGGTTTCAGGCCGTGATCGGGCGCGAGACACGTTTGCAGCTTATCGAGGAAAGTCTGGCCCCCGCCGCTTGCGTTTCGGCTGTAGGCGGCGGAGCCTCGACCATAGGGCTGTTCTCCGCCTTTCTCGCTGATCCCCAAGTGCGCCTGATCGCAGTGGAAGGCGCAGGGTCGGGACGCGCGGGAGAGGGACATTCGGCGCGTCTGTCACGCGGGCGGCGCGGGATTTTTCACGGCGCCGAGACGCTGGTGCTCGCCGATGCACAGGGGCAGATCGAACATGCAGCTTCGATCTCTCCCGGTCTGTCCTACCCCGGCGCAGCCCCGCAGCTGGCCAACCTCGTCCAGGCCGGGCGGATCGAAACCACGACCGCCACCGACGCCGAGGCACGTGGCGCAATATCGCGCCTCGCAGAGGTCGAGGGCATCCTGCTCTGCCTCGAAGCAGGCCACGCGCTGGCGGCCGCCGAACGGATTGCCGCAACCTTGACGCCAGATGAGACCGTTGTCGTGATGGCGCAATCTTCCGGTGACAAGGACATTGAAATACTGGCGGCGGGAGACATCGCATGATTCAGGGCGCAGACCGTATCGGAGCGATGTTTGCACGCCTGTCACGCACATCGCGCAAGGCTTTCGTCACCTACACCGTCGCCTGCGATCCCGACTTCGACGCCTCGCTCGCCCGGATGCATGCGTTTGTCGCCAGCGGGATCGACATGATCGAAATCGGCCATCCCTTTTCCGACCCGATCCTGGACGGGCTCGCGATCCAAGCCGCGAACCGCCGCGCGCTTGCAGCGGGCGGGAACCTCGAGCGGACGTTCGCACTCTGTGCCGCTTTCCGCGAAACAGACAGCGAAACGCCACTGGTGCTGATGGGCTACGCCAACCCGATCGCCGCGATGGGCTACCAGAGCTTTGCCGCGGGCGCGGCCGAGGCCGGAATCGACGCGCTGATCGCCGGTGATTTTCCCCTGCGAGAGGCAAAGCCCCTGCTGGACGCGCTTGCCGAGCATGGGTTGAAAATGATCCTGATGGCCGCGCCTACGCTGGACGAGGCCGATTTCACCTCCGATCACCCGGCAGTTGGCGGCTTTCTCTACTGCATCCCGGTTGTCGGCCCGACCGGCGGCCCTTCCGCTTCGACCGAGGCCATTGCAGACAGCGTTGAACGCTGCCGCGCGGCAAGTCCGCTTCCGGTAATGGTCGGTTTCGGGATCAAGACCCCGGATAAAGCGGCAGCGGTCGGACAGATCGCGGACGGCGTAATCGTTGCGAGCGCGATGATCGAGAGCTTCGCGGCCTATCTGGAGAATGGAAAGGAGGGCTTTCTGGATTTCGTGGGGAATGAAGTTCAGGCCTATCGGCAAGCAATCGACAATGGACTGCGAATAGGGTCCCGACGCTACAAGGCGAGCCATCGCGATTGATGTCCATAATCCCACTCGGACCTCTCCTGCCTTCCCGGTCCGGACATTGGCTGCGCACACTGCCCCCGCCGTTCGCCTTCATTGCATGGGTTTCCCGGATCCGTCCCGTCATGACGGGCCGGAAGATACGAAAGACGCCCGTTCGCTACTACAAGCGTCGCAACCCGATCGAGATCATGTCCGGCAGGCTCAAGGACCGGCGGAGGCTTGCGACCCGTTATGATCGCTGCCTGCAAATCTCACTCCCATCAAACGCACTCGTTGCGACCGTGAACTTTCGGCTTTGAAAGAGAAGGAGCCTCGACCCCAGAATCGAGGTCTCGCGTCGGCAAATGTCTGTCACGGCGGAAGGATGCTGGAAGACAAGTCCAGCGGATTGCCACCAGATGCCAGTCTTGCTCGAGAGATATGCCAAGTTGGACCGGATAGGTTCCGACCTTGGGCGAACATCACATTACGGGAAACCTGGCTGGGGTGGTAGGATTCGAACCTACGGTACACGGTACCAAAAACCGCTGCCTTACCACTTGGCTACACCCCAGCAGGTGGCGGGCGTTCTAGCGTCCAGTTGCGCGGGCTGCAAGGGTGTGGCGCGGCAAAAATCACTCTTCCTTGGCGTCGTGACTGAGCAGGTCGTCCCGGCCGGTATCCGCCCGTTCTGCCTCGACGATCCGCTCCAGCGCCGCGTCCTCGACGGCGACCGGATTGAGCACGGTGTCCGGATCGAGCATGGTGTCCGGCCGGCGCGGCGCGGTGGATTGGGCAGGCATGGGCGCCGGCGCGGGGGCGTCCTCGTGCGTTTCGCTCACCTGCAATGCGTTGCCCAGAAGCTGGACGCGGTACGTCGTGTCCGGCACCTCGACCCCCGCCGCTTCGATCGCGGCCTTCACGTGACGCAGCGCTTCGCCGCGCGCGCGGGCATAGGAGGTCACTTCCTGGTCGATCCACCCGGTGACGATGAGGAAGATGGCGCCGTCCCCGATCCGTTCGATCCAGGCGAGCGGCGCGGGCTGCTTCAGCGTGAAGGGCAGGGCGCCCACCGTCTCCTCGGCGAGGGTGCGCATCGCGGCCAGATCGGCATCCCCGGCGACGCCGACCTCGAAGGAGAAACGCCGCTCCTTGTTGCGCGTGTAGTTCACGATGCGGCTCTTGAAGACAGTCGAATTGGGCAGGCGGATCTGGTTGCCGTCAAGAGACAGCAGGATCGTCGCGCGGCTCGTCAGGCGGATGACCTTGCCGAGGTCCCCGTCGATCTCGATCAGGTCGTTGGGCCGGAACGGCTGCCGGATCGACAGCATGATCGAGGCGATGAAGTTCTCCACCGTATCCTTGACCGCAAAGCCGAATGCGAGGCCGACGATGCCCGCCGCCCCGAGGATCGTGCCAAGAAGGGCCGTGGCGTTGAGGATGTCGAGCGCCGTCACGAGGGCGACGATGCAGAAGACCAGCCGCAGGATCATCCGGTAGATCTCGGCGATGAAGGCATTGGGAGCGATGCGGTCCCAGGGCTGCCGGCGCGTTCCGAGAAAGAGACCGAGCGCGACGATGGCGGCGGCGATGCAGAGCGCGACGAGCAGGAGCGGGCCGAACGCGATGAGCTGCTCGATCCGGTCCTGGAAGCGCTCGAGCGCCGGGTTCAGCCGCTCGCCCAGATCGGTGCTCGCGACCAGATCGTTCTGGATGGCGACGACGCCCTCGACGCGATTGGCGATCTCTTCCACGCGGGCGGACCGGGTCGCATCGAGCACCGTGCCGCTGAACGTGACGATGCCGTTGCTGACGTCGATGCGGACTTCGTCGAACCCGTCGAGTTGCCCGAGGATACCGCGGATGCGGGTTGCGATGGCGGCGTCGCTTGCGGACCCGCTCCCGACGGTGATCGTGTTGCCCGGTGTCGTCGTCTGCGCTGCGAGGGGCAACGGCAGGAGTAGGGCGAGGAGCAGGAAAAGGATGCGCATGGGACAGCCGGGGCAGGGGGCGGGACCGGCCAAGCGTAGACGCGCGCCGCCCGCCGCGCCAGCGCCTCAGATGCGGGCCGGCTCTTCCTTGGCGATTGCGTCGAAGCGCATCAGGGTGGCTACGAGGTCCGCCATCCGGTCCAGCGGGATCATGTTGGGGCCGTCGGATGGTGCCGTGTCCGGGTCGGGATGGGTCTCGATGAAGACCGCCGCGATGCCGAGCGAGACCGCTGCCCGTGCGAGGACCGGCGCGAATTCGCGCTGCCCGCCGGAGGCGCCACCGAGGCCGCCGGGCTGCTGCACGGCGTGGGTCGCGTCCATCACCACCGGCCAGCCGGTCTTCGCCATGGTCGGCAGGCCACGCATGTCCGTCACCAGTGCGTTGTAGCCGAAGGAGACGCCGCGCTCGGTCAGCAGTATCCGCTCGTTGCCGGTGGAGGCGATCTTGGCGGCGACGTTCTCCATGTCCCAGGGCGCGAGGAACTGGCCCTTCTTGACGTTGATCGCCGCGCCGGTCTGTCCGGCCGCCAGGAGCAGATCGGTCTGCCGGCACAGGAAGGCGGGGATCTGGAGGACGTCCACCGCCTCGGCGGCTGCGGCGCACTGATCGGGCGCGTGGATGTCCGTGAGGACGGGGCAGCCGATCCGCTCGCGCACCGCGGCAAGCTGGGCGAGGCCGTCGTCGAGGCCGGGGCCGCGGCGCCCCGAAAGCGAGGTGCGGTTGGCCTTGTCGTAGGACGCCTTGAAGACGAAGGACGCGCCTGCCGCGGCGCAGGCCTCTGCCATCGTCTCGGCGATTGAGAGGGCGTGATCCAGCCCTTCGAGCTGACAGGGGCCTGCGATGATGGTGAGCGGAAGATCGTTGCCGCAGCTCACGCCGGCGCCGAGATCGACGGATCTTTGTGGGGTCATGCCGTTACCTGTTCGCGCAGCACCGAGGCGGTGAGCGAGACGAGAAGATAGATGCCGGAGAAGATGAAGAAGGCGAGGAGCGTATTCTCGAAGCCCCTGGGATAGGTCGCCTCGTCGGGAGCCACCGGGGCCACGCCCATCGCCATGTAGCGGACCTGGCGGTTGGCCTCGACGCGGGCGCCCTCCATCTGCTGCGCGGCCTGCTGGAGAAGGAGCTGCCGTGTGGCGAGATCCGCCTCCGCGATGCGCAGCTCCCCGGTGATCCGCGCGAGGGACGCGCCGCCCGAGGCGCCCTGGGTCATCGAGGAGCGCAGCCGCGCGATCAGCTCCTCGAGCCGCGCGATCTCCCCGCGGACGGCGGCGACGCGCGCCTCGTTGGGGCTGGACGTCGAGAGGAACTGGTCGAGCTGCAGTTTCTTCTGGTTCAGCTCCAGCTCGAACTGCGTGATCTGCGACATGAGCGAGCTGCTTTCGGAGACCGGATCGAGCACGCCGAGGCGTTCCTGCAGGTCCAGCACGCGGTTCTGCGCCTGCTGCACCCGTTCCTCGGCTTCCTCGAAACTCTCCCTCGCGCCGGCCATCTGATCGTCCCTGAGGCGGGAAGTCAGCTGGTCCACCTGTTCCTCGGCATAGCCGATCAGCGCTTCGGAGAAGGACTGGGAGGCCTCCGGCGTGGCCGCGATCACCTCCATCTTGAGAATGCCCTCGGACGGGTCGAACCCGACCTTCACGTTCTTCTGGTAGATCCCGTAGGCGTCCTCCATCGAGGCGCCCGGCTCCAGCCGCTGGAGTGGGTCGATCCAGTCTTGGCTGAAATGGGCGCGGAAGCCGAGATCCCGGTCCAGCCGCAGCATCGCGTCCCGCGACTGGAGGTAGGATTGCACCGTGGTCGAATCCTGCTGAACGGCGAGGCCGGTGCCCTGGAACAGCCCGCCGAGGCCCATGGCGCCCTGCGCTTCCGCTTGCTGGATCACGAATTCGGACTTGGTGGCGTAGAGCGGCGTCGCCATGACGTTGTAGTACCAGCCGGCGAGGATGGTCGGCAGCAGCACGAAGAAGGCGAGCCGCACCATGAGAAGGAGCGACTTGCGGCGCCGGCGGCGGCCGATATCGCGCTGGATCTTCCAGATCTCGGCGGCGCTGTCCGCGGGCAGGCGGAGCGGGTTCGAGGACGGCTCCACCACGGCCGGCGGGCCGTGCTGCGGGACCGTCGCCGGCAGTCCGCCGCTGGCCGCCTCCAGCGATGTGCCTTGCGACCGCGCCGGCGTATTCGCCTCCGGCACGACCAGTTCGAGCATGTTGGCGCGCTGGAACGGGTCGATCCCCTTGGCGCGAAGGAGCCGGACGGCATCGAAATCGGAGGTCGGTGCGAGGCCGTGCTTGTGGGCGACGCGTCGCGCCATGCGCAGCTGCCGACCCGTCAGCCCCTCGCGGCGGATCGAGGCGATGTCCACCTCGCTGGCCATCTCGGCCGCGTCCGTGATCTCGCCCGAGAATGCGCTGCGGCTGCCCGCGAGGGGCCCCGAACTGCCGGGCGCCGCGCCGTCCGTCCCGGTCCGCAGCTCCTCGACTGCCGGAGCGCGGGGCTGCGCTGCGGCCTCGGCCATGGCATCCGACGGCTGGACGGCGGCCTCTGCCGCGGTCACCGTCTCGGCCGGCTCAGCCGCCGACACCTGTTCGGCCTCGGCGGCGGACGCGCGCTGAGCGGCCGGGACCACGCCCTCGGCCAGCGCCTCGCCGCGCCTCAGGCGGTATTTCCTAGCCCTGGCCTTGGTAGTCATACAGTGCCTTGGCCTCTTCGAGGGTGTCGAACATGTGCAGCTTGCCGTTGCGGAGGACGGCGGCTGAGCGGGCGAATTTCTCCAGCGTCTCTGGCTGGTGCGATACGATCACCACCGTCGTGCTCTTCAGCCGTTCGCGCAGGATGGATCCCGCCTTGCGGTTGAACTCCACGTCGGTGGTATGCGGCATCCCCTCGTCGATCAGGTAGATGTCAAAGTCCAGCGCCAGCATGAGCGAGAAGCAGAACCGTGACCTCATTCCCGCGCTGTAGGTGCCCATCGGCTGGTCGTAATACTCCTCCAGCCCGCAGAGCCACCGGCTGAAGGCTTCGACGTAATCCGGGTCCAGCCGGTACAGGCGCGCGATGTAGCGGGCGTTCTCCCGGCCGGTATGCTTGGTGACGACGCCGCCCATGAAGCCGAGCGGGAAGGAGATGCGGCTGGTGCGGGTGATCTGCCCCTCGTCCGGCTTCTCCAGCCCCGCCATCATGTTGATCAGCGTGGTCTTCCCGGTGCCGTTGGGAGCAAGGATGCCGATCGAGTGCCCCAGTTCGACACGCAAGTTGGCCCGGTCGAGGATCACCTTGCGGCGCTGGCCCGTCCAGAACGATTTGCTGACATTGGTGAACTCGATCATGGGGCGTCCGCCGCGGCCGTGTGGGGCCACCATGCATCATGGGGCGTTTCCAGTCTGTAAAGGATCACGCGGCTTTTCGGCGGCATTATGTCGTCTAAGTGAGGTAATCTGACCGAAGATCGCCGGATTCTGGCGACACCGCGGCAGGCGCGCTGTCCCTTGCCCGGGCCCCGGGCGGGGCCTAGCTCATGGCGGCAATGAACGATCCACGCCCACTTCCGGAGCGCCTCGGCGCCTGCACGATCTGCGCCGACCGCTTCGCCGCGACGGCCTCGGCGCATCGTCCCAATCCCGTCGTGTGGTTCCGCGACGAGGCACGTCTGCTCATCGCGTCGCAGGCGCCGGGGATGCGCGTTCACAAGGCGAACAAGCCGTTCTGGGATCGCTCCGGGGACCGTCTCCGCGACTGGCTGGGGCTGGACGAGGCCACGTTCTATGACCGCAAACGCGTCGCCATCATTCCGATGGGCTTCTGCTTCCCAGGCTATGACGCGAAGGGCGGGGACCTGCCGCCGCCGAAGGTCTGCGCCGAGACGTGGCGGCAGGACGCGATCGATTATGCCGGGCCGTTCCGCCTGACCGTGCTGATCGGGGGCTACGCGCAGAAGTGGCACCTCGGACCGATGGCCGCCGGCGGGGTGACGAAGACGGTCGCGAAATGGGAGGAGCTTGCGCCGCGCGGGATCTTCCCCTTGCCGCACCCGTCCTGGCGCAATACCGCGTGGCTGAAACGCAATCCGTGGTTCGAGGCGGACGTCCTGCCCGAGCTCCGGGCGCAGGTTGGAAAGGCGATCTCATGAGCGCGACGGCAATCGATGCGGCCCATGCGGCCATGGAGAGCGCGCCAGGGGACGATGCCGCGCGGCTCCGGTTCTACGAGCGTCTGGCGGATGCGGAACTGTTCCTCCTGCTGGAGAAGGAGGCGGAGGGGGACGCGATCGAGCCTCGCGTCTTTCCGCTGGAGGACGGTCCGGTCGTCCTCGCCTTCGATCGGGAGGAACGGCTGGCCGCATTTGCCGGGCCGTCGCCCTATGCCGGGATGTCGGGTCGATCGCTGTCGGAACTTCTCGCGGGCCAGGGGCTGGGCCTTGGCCTCAATCTCGAGGTCGCGCCGTCCTCCACCCTCCTGCCGGCCTCCGCCGTGAGCTGGCTTGCCGAAACCCTGGCCCACCGCCCCTCCGAAGCGGCGGCCCAGCCGGACGAGATTTCGGCGCCCACCGGCCTGCCGGAGGCGCTCCTGACCGCGCTGGACGCCAAGCTGGCGAGCGCGGCCGGCCTCGCGCCCATGGCCTACCTCGCGGCTGTCACCTACGAGGGCGGCGCGAGGGGGCACCTTCTGGCGTTCGTGGGCGCGGTGCCGGGGGCGGAGCCGTCGCTCGCCCGCGCGACCGGCGAGGCGCTGACCTTCTCGGGGATCGAGGCGGGCGCGCTCGATGTCGCCTTCTTCCGCGCGTCCGATCCCGTGGCGGCCAGGTTGGCCCGGGTCGGCTTGCGCTTCGACCTGCCGAAAGCCGAAACACCGGTGCGCGCGGCCCCCGGAAGCGACCCCGAAGCACCGCCGCGCCTGCGCTAGCGGCGCCCGTCCGTCCTCCCTCGCTTGACATGGGGGACCGCGCGGGGTGTATCGGCGCGGACATTTTCATGCCACCGCCCCGAAAGGCTCGCCCCCATGCATCCTTACCGCTCGATGACCTGCGCCGATCTCCGCAAGGAGCATGTCGGACAGACCGTCCGTCTCGCCGGGTGGGTCCATCGCATCCGGGATCACGGCGGCGTCCTCTTCATCGACCTGCGCGACCATTACGGCACGACGCAGGTCCTCGCGGATTCCGACAGCCCGGTCTTCAAGGACATCGAGAAGCTGCGCTCCGAATGGTGCATCCGGATCGACGGCGAGGTGAAGGCGCGGGACGAGAGCCTCGTCAACTCCAAGCTGCCGACCGGCGAGATCGAGGTCTACGCCCGGGACATGGAAGTCCTCGGCGCCTCCGAGGAGCTGCCCCTCATCGTCTTCGGTGATCAGGAATACCCCGAGGAGACGCGCCTGCGCTATCGCTACCTCGACCTGCGCCGCGCGGTGATGCAGAAGAACATGACGCTCCGGTCGGACGTGGTCTCCTCGATCCGCAGGCGGATGTGGGACCAGTCCTTCCGCGAGTACCAGACGCCGATCATCACGGCCTCCTCGCCCGAGGGCGCGCGGGACTTCCTCGTCCCCTCCCGCCTGCATCCGGGCAAGTTCTACGCGCTGCCGCAGGCCCCGCAGCAGTTCAAGCAGCTGATCATGGTGTCCGGCTTCGACAAGTACTTCCAGATCGCGCCCTGCTTCCGCGACGAGGACCCGCGCGCCGACCGCTCGCCCACCGACTTCTACCAGCTCGACATGGAGATGTCCTTCGTCACGCAGGAGGACGTCTTCGCGGCGATCCAGCCGGTCGTCCAGGGCGTGTTCGAGGAGTTCGGCGAGGGGGCGAAGGTCGACGATGTCTGGCCGCAGATCTCCTATGCCGACGCGGCGCTCTGGTACGGCACCGACAAGCCCGACCTGCGCAACCCGATCAGGATGGAGCGCGTGTCCGAGCACTTCGCAGGCTCGGGCTTCGCGATCTTCGCCAAGATCCTCGAGCAGGACGGCACCGAGATCCGCGCCATCCCCGCGCCCGGCGGCGGCTCCCGCAAGTTCTGCGACCGGATGAACGCCTTCGCGCAGAAGGAAGGCCTGCCGGGGATGGGGTACATCTTCTGGCGCGACGGCGGGGAGGGCCTCGAGGCGGCCGGCCCGCTGGCGAAGAACATCGGTCCCGAGCGGACCGAGGCCATCCGCCAGCAGCTCGGTCTCGAAAAGGGCGACGCCGCCTTCTTCCTCGGCGGTCGTCCCGAGGAGTTCGAGCGCGTGGCCGGAAAGGCGCGCACCACCATCGGCGACGAGCTGGGCCTGACCGATCAGAATCGCTTCGCGTTCGCCTGGATCGTCGACTTCCCGATGTACGAGAAGGACGAGGAGACGGGTCGCGTCGATTTCTCCCACAACCCCTTCTCCATGCCGCAGGGCGGGATGGAGGCGCTGGAGGGCGATCCGCTGAAGGTGCTCGGGTACCAGTACGACCTCGCCTGCAACGGCTACGAGCTGATCTCCGGTGCGATCCGGAACCACCGTCCGGAGATCATGTTCAAGGCGTTCAAGCTTGCCGGCTACGGCGAGGACGAGGTGCGCAAGCGCTTCGGCGGCATGGTCAACGCGTTCCGCTTCGGCGCCCCGCCGCACGGCGGCTGCGCGGCCGGCATCGACCGGATCGTGATGCTGCTGGCGGGCGAGGACAATATCCGCGAGGTCATCATGTTCCCGATGAACCAGCGCGCCGAGGACCTGATGATGGGCGCGCCGTCCGAGCCGGCGGGCGAGCAGCTCCGCGAATTGTCCCTGCGGGTTCTGCCGCGGGAGTGAGGCCATCGGCGATGCGGCGTCCCGCGGGGCGCCGCATCGCCGGCGCGATCCCGGATCTCGACGCTTCCCATTAGCCATCCAGGCGGACCTTCAGCGAACGTCCGCCTCTTGATGTGCAGCGCGCCACGGTCGCGAGGACCCAGCGAGCACGGCATCACTCGATCGTGCGCGGCGCCGGGGCGGTGCGGCTGGATCGGGCCTGCCGGATCGGCGAGACTTCGTCCGATCCCACCTGCCCAAGGCGTACCCATCCCGTGACGTTCCAGCCAGAGATCGCCGCGATCCGCTTCGGCACCGGTCTCGGCCCGACGCATCGTCCGCCGACCTCCCCCGAAGCGCTCCTGCGTCCGCTCGCCGGGCCGGACGACATGGCCGCACTGCATCCGATCCCGCGCTCCGCCCAAATCGAGGCCGAAGTTCATGCGATCCGCACGCTCGTGCGCCAGAAACGGGACGAGCCGGATCGCGAGGAGGAGCTTGACCGCGCGATGCGCGCGCGGCGGGACGCCCTGCGCGATCTTCACTCCGCGATGGCCGCCGCGACCTTCGCCCGCGCCGTGGACACTGCCGACCCGTTCCGCGAGCGGCTGGTGCAGTTCTGGCAGGACCATTTCACCGTTCTCGGGATGGGTGGCCTCGGGGACTACGCGGTCGCGCCCTACATCGAATCGGCCATCCGGCCCCACCTTCAGGGACGGTTCGCGGATATGCTGCGCGCCGTCATCCAGCATCCCCTCATGCTCCTCTACCTCGATCAGAACCGCTCGGTCGGCCCGAACTCGGTCAAGGCGCGGCGGGGCAACCAGATGAACGGAATGAACGAGAACCTCGCGCGGGAGCTTCTCGAGCTGCATACGCTGGGCGTCGGCGCGGGCTACGATCAGGAGGATGTGCGCCAGTTGGCCGAACTCCTCGCCGGGCTCGGCGGCAACCTCGAGAATGGCTTCCGGTTCTTCGTGGATTACGGCGAGCCGGGGCCAGAAACGGTGCTCGGCCGATCCTACGGGCGGCGTGATCCGAAGTTGGAAGACATCCACGCCGTTCTCGAAGACCTTTCGGTTCATCCCGAGACGGCCCGGCACATGGCGCGCAAGCTCGCGGTCCACTTCGTTTCGGATGCCCCGGACCCGGCGCTCGTCGATCACCTGGCCACCCGCTGGGCGGACACCGGCGGCGAGCTAATGGCCGTCTACCAGGCGCTCCTCGAGCATCCCTCGGCGCAAGGCGCCCCCCTGCAGAAGGCGAAGCTGCCCTTCGGGCTCATGACCTCGGCCTTCCGCGCGCTCGGACTGGACGGCGCCCGCCTGACGGCGCTCGATGCGAACCGGGTGCGCCGCACCCTCTTTCGGCCGCTCGCCGCGATGGGGCAGCCGTGGCAGCGCCCGCTCGGTCCGGATGGCTGGCCGGAGGCGGCAGAGCGCTGGATCACCCCGCAAGGCCTCGCGGCGCGGATCACCTGGGCGATGGATCTGACCCGAAAGTTCGAGATCGAGCTGCCGGACCCGCGGGACTTCCTGACCCATGCCCTCGGGACACTCGCGTCCGAGGAGACGATCTTCGCGGCCCATGCCGCGGAGACGGTGGAGGACGGGGTCGCGCTCGTCATCTGCTCTCCCGACTTCCAGAGGAGATGAGGACATGATCGACAGACGCTCCCTTCTTCTGCGAGGTGCGGCGCTCGGCTGCTCCGCGGCGGCAAGCCCCCTCATCACCCCCGTCGCCCTCGCGAGCGCCCCGTGGGATGCCCGGCTCGTCGTCGTCATCCTGCGCGGCGCTATGGACGGGCTCGACGCGATCCGGCCCGTCGGCGATCCGCATTATGCCGAGTTGCGTCCAGGTCTTCTCGCCGCCGCTCCGGGGGTTCCCATCTCCGATTTCTGGGCGCTCCATCCCGCGCTGTCGCGTCTCGTGCCGCTCTGGGAGAAGGGCGAGCTGGCCTTCGCCCATGCCGTCTCCACGCCCTATCGCGACAAGCGCAGCCATTTCGACGGGCAGGATCTCCTCGAAGCCGGGACGGGTTTCGTTCCGGGCGCCCCGCGCTCGCGGGACGGTTGGCTCAACCGGATGTTGCAGGTCGTGCCGGGGATGGAGGCGGAAACCGCCTTCGCCGTCGGGCGGGACGACATGCTCCTGCTGACGGGAGACGCCCAGGTGGCAAACTGGGCCCCCGAGCAGCGGCTGACCCTGACGCCGCAGGCAGAGCGCCTCCTGCATCGTCTCTATGCGGGCGATCCACTGTTCGCCAGTTCCGTGCGGGAGGCGATCGCGCTGACGGAGAGCCTCGCGGCCTCCGAGGGGACCGACCTCGATGCCGAAGAGATGGAGGAGATGTCCGGGATGACGTCGATGAGCGCCGGCAACCACGCCGATCTCGCCCGGTTCACCGCGGATCGCCTACGCAGGGACACCCGCGTCGCGGCCTTCTCGCTGACCGGATGGGACACTCACAACAAGCAGATCGGCGGCATCGACAAGGCGCTTACGCAGCTGAGCGACGTGATCGAGGTGCTGCAGGTCGGACTTGGCGACATCTGGGGCAAGACGGCGGTCCTCGCGATGACCGAATTCGGCCGCACCGCGCGAGAGAACGGGTCCGGCGGCACCGATCACGGAACCGGCGGCGCGATGCTCATGGCCGGAGGTGCGGTCCGGGGCGGGAAAGCCTTCGGGGCGTGGCCGGGGCTGTCCGAAGGGGACCTCTACGACCGTCGGGACCTGATGCCGACCGGTGACGTCCGCGCATTCGCCGCACGCGCGATGGAGGGTCTCTTCGGGCTCGACCCTACCGTGCTTGAAAGCGCGGTCTTTCCCGGCCTCGACATGGCCGGGACGGACAGGGTCATCCTCTGACGCGCGGATCCCTCCGCCTCAGAGCGACAACCGCTCCCGTGCCAGGGCGCCGATCCGCGCGGCAAAGACTTCCTGGCAACTCCCTTCGAGGTCCAGCGCCGTGGCGCTGATATGGGGGTCGTCCGCCGCGCGGCCGAGGGAGGCGAGGAACTGCGTCAGGTACTCCAGCCGCGCCCCCTCGTTCTCCCCGGTTCGGGCGACCTCCTCGGCGTGCAGCAGGTCCTCCTGAAGGCTCGTCAGATCCGGCTGGATGATCTCGTTCGATACGGTTCGGACGGACATGCCGGGGGAGGATATCGGCAGGTAGCGCAGGATCGTTTGCTGGAAGGCCGCGAGGCCGAAGATCGGCTTTGGCATGAAGGCATCCGCTCCTGCCTTCAGCGCGTCGGCTTCGGCCATGTCGTCCCCGCTGGTGGCGATGATCGCCGGAATGCGCGGTTCGGCCCTCGACAGCTCCCGCACCAGATCGAGGCCGGAGCCATCCGGCAGGCCGATATCGATGATCATCGCGCTCGGCCGGTAGACCGCGAGATGACGTCGGGCCGAGGCCACGCAATCCGCGCGCCGGAGCCGGGCTCCGCTCTTGAGGCAGAGACAACGCAGGACCTCGCTGGCAAGGCGGCTGTCCTCCACCGTCATGATCGTCAGTCCGGCAAGCGGTCGGTCCGCGGTTCGCTTCGGTGCGGTGTTGATGATCTCGAACTCGTTCATGGTATCCCCCGTTTCCGGCTGGGTTGCTGTTTCTGGCCAACAACCTGATTGAGCAGCCAAACCCCCTAATACGGAGTAAAGGCCGCCGGAGAATCTGTCGCGGGGGGTGCCCCTTGCGATGAGGCTCTGGCGCTTTCATAGCAGGGAAGCAGCCTTGATGCCTCGGAGACCGCCCATGATCGGCCGCCTCAACCATGTCGCCATCGCCGTGCCGGATCTCGCCGCCGCGACGGAGCAATATCGCGGCGCGCTCGGCGCCGATGCGGGCGCGCCTCTGAGCTTGCCGGACCACGGGGTACGCGTCGTCTTCGTCACGCTGCCCAACACCAAGATCGAGCTCATGGAGCCTCTCGGCGAGGAGAGCCCGATCGCGCGCTTCCTGGAGGCCTCGCCTTCTGGCGGTCTCCATCATATCTGCTACGAGGTCGCGGATATCGGGGCCGCGCGGGATCGTCTCGTAGAGACAGGCGCGCGCGTTCTCGGGGACGGCACGCCGAAGGCCGGCGCCCACGGAAAGCCCGTGCTCTTCCTTCACCCGAAGGATTTCAGCGGCACGCTCATCGAACTGGAGGAAGTCTGAATGTCCATCGCATCCGTCTTCGTGGTGCTCGCGGTCCTGTGGTTCCTCGTCCTCTTTCTGGTGCTGCCGGTGCGACTGAAGACCCAAGGGGACGTCGGGGCACTGGTGCCCGGAACGCACAAGTCCGCGCCTCAGGATTTCCGCGTGGGACGCACCGCGCTCATCGTCACGGCCATCACCATTCCGCTCTGGCTGCTGTCGGTGTTCCTCATCGTGACGGACTACGTCACCCTGGACGACTTCGATCTCTATAAGCGGTTCGGTCCGAACGACGCGCCGCTTGCCCCTCCCAGCGATGAAACAGGTGGGTGAAGGTCGCGGCCCCGAGGATCGGAATGAAGAGGTTCACCACCGGGATCGTCAGGGGCGCTGCCATCAAGGCACCGGCGCCCCAGATCTTCAGCCGGTGACGATGCCGCGCCGCCCGCGCCCCTGAGCGCCCTAGCCTGCGCATCGCGACCATGGAGAAGTATTCCCGCCCCAGAAGGAAGCCGTTCACCGCCCAGAAGAGGAAGGGCGCAAGCGGCCCGACGAAGAAGTAGAGCGTCAGCGCCACCGCGTTCACGGCGACGATGAGGACGAGGAACTGGGCGCTGTCCACCAGCGCCTCCGACCAAGGCAGCCCGTCGGCGGGAGGCAGGCCCGGATAATGCTCCGCCTCGACGGCCTCCGCCACGTCCTCGAGGAAGAGCCCGGTAAAGGCCGAGGCGACAGGCACCATCAGGAAGACGGACAGGACCAGCATGAGAAGCACCGAGGCGACCGATGCCACGTCGTCCACCCAGGAGATCTCGCCGAAATAGGGCAACGAGATCGCTTCCGGGACGAGCCAGCCCACGAGCCAGAAGGTCAGCCCGTAGAGCCCGGCGAGAAGCAGGAGCGTCAGGCCCACACCGAGCAGGAGGACCCGCAGGAAGCGGCGATCCACCATCTGCGCCAGCGCCTTGCCGAAGTCGGCGAGAATCATGGCAGGAACGTCACGATATCGGAAAGCTCCGGACGGGGGCGCTCCGGCGGCGCGGCGGTTTCGGTGCCGATATGGACGAAGGCGGCGACGTACTCACCTTCACCGAGGGACAGGCCCTCGCGGCAGAACTCCGCGTCATGGGAAGGCCAGCCGGTGAGCCAGTTCGCCCCCCAGCCGGAGGCCAGCGCGGCCGACAGAAGGCCGTAGCAGGCCGCCCCGACGGACAGGGTCTGCTCGATCTGCGGCACCTTGGCGCTGTCTTTCGGCGAGCCGATCACAGCTATGGCGCAGCCGCTGTCCGCGAACTGGGAGACGCCCTTGCCGAGGTCCCGCTCGGACAGATCGAGGGCCGTTCCGCGGGTCTCCGCCAGCGCCGCCATCCGCTCCAGTGCGCCCTTGCCGAGCACGATGAACCGCCACGGCACGAGGGCGCCGTGATCGGGGGTGCGGGCGGCGGCGGTGAGCAGGGTCTCCAGCGTCGCCTGATCGGGGTAGGGCGCCTCCAGCGTCTTGGCGGGGCGGGACCGGCGCGTCAGGAGGAAGTCCATCGCGGCGGGGCTGGGATCGGGCATTTTAGCGCTCCTCTTCGGTCGGGGCGCAGGTGTCCGTCAAAGCCGGCCGCCGCGCAAGAGGCGGCTCAGAAAAGCGCCTCGGCCATCTCGGCGATCTGCCCCTCGACGAAGCGATCGAAGGCCGGGCCGGGCTGCCTTGCGGCGAATGTCTGCGCCAGGGGATCGGGCGCATGGACGTCGGCGCCGGAGAGCCGCTCCAGGACCGCGTGACCGCAGAAGGGAACGTAGACCTCCGAGTATCCGCCCTCGTGCACCAGCGTCAGCCGCCCGCCGCAGAGATCCCGCGCCGCCTCCATCACCAGTCCGGTCATTTCCGAAAAGGTCCCGGCCGTCGCCATCATCCGCCCGAGGGGATCGATCAGCGCGGCATCGTAGCCGCAGGCGACGACGATGGCATCAGGCTCGAAACGGCGAAGCGCGGGAAGGACGATCCGGTCCATCGCCTGGAGATAGCCGACATGCCCGGTCCCGGCAGGGAGCGGCACGTTGATGTTCGCGCCGAAGCCCTCCCCCTCGCCGCGCATGTCGAAGCTGCCCGAATCCACGGGATAGTTCCGCTCCTGGTGCAGCGAGATCGAGAGGACGTCCGCCCGGCCGTAATAGATCGCCTCCGTTCCGTTGCCGTGATGCACGTCCCAGTCGATCACCGCGACCCGGCCCGCGAGACCCGCGGCCTGCGCCGCCTCGATGGCGATCGCGATGTTGGCGAGAAGGCAGAACCCGTTGGGCCAGTCCGGCAGGCAGTGATGCCCCGGGGGCCGGGACAGGGCATAGGCGGTCTCGAGCTCCCCCCGCAGCACGGACAGGACCGCATCCCGCGCAAGCCCGGCGGACAGAGCGGCGATCCCGTAGCCCCCCGGCCCGAAGGGCGCCCGCAATCCCAGCTCGCCGCCGCCCCGACCCGACAGCTCGCGGAACCGCGACAGGTAGGAGCCGGGATGGACCCGGCGGAGCTCCTCCTCCGTGGCAGGCTCGGCGGTTCGCACGTCGAGGTGCCGCGCAAGCCCCGTCACCTCGACGAGGTTCTTCAGCCGCCGCTTCGTCTCGGGATTCTCGGGCAGACCGCCGGGAAGGGGCTGGACATGGCCGCCCACCGGCAGGTTCATCGCGTAATTGCCGCCGCCGTGCCAGAAACAGCGTTCGTCGGTGAAAAATCCGGTCGCCATGCGCGCCTCCTCGTGAGAGGGCCGAACCTAGGCGGATCGCGGGAGAGGGGAAAGATGAAGAAGGGCGCGCTGTCACATCTCGCCGAAACCGGGGAGCTGAGCGTCCGCGTCACCCCCGGCGCCTCCGCGGAGAGTGTCGCCGAGACGGATGCGGGGCTTGCGATCCGCGTCACCGCTCCTCCTGCGGACGGGCAGGCGAACAAGGCCGTTCAGAAGCTTCTCGCCCGCGCGCTGGGGCTCCCGAAGTCGCGCCTGACCCTCGTGCGAGGGCACTCCGCGCGGGACAAGACATTCCGCATCGAGCCCTGAGGCCCGTTCGTTTCTTCCTGCAATCCTCCGTGGGACGCCGAAGAGGCGGGGCCTAACCTCCGCCGGACCTCCGGCATCACGCCTTTCGCATGGGGGTCACCCGGTTCACGTGGCCCATCTTGCGCCCCGGGCGGGCCTCCGCCTTGCCGTAGAGATGAAGCGCGGCGCTCGTCTCCGCCGCCATCGCGGGCAGGCGGCCGATATCGTCCCCGATCAGGTTCTCCATCACCACGTCCGAATGGCGGGATCCGTCTCCGAGCGGCCAACCCGCGATGGCCCGGATGTGCTGTTCGAACTGGTCCACCGCGCAGCCGTTCTGCGTCCAGTGTCCCGAATTGTGGACCCGCGGCGCGATCTCATTCACGACGAGGCCGTCCGCGGTGACGAAGAGCTCGACCCCGAGAACACCGACATAATCGAGCGCGTTCAGGATCCGGCCCGCGAGGATCACGGCATCGGTATTCAGACGGGACGCGATCGGGGCCGGTACCGTGGTCTGGTGCAGGATTCCGTTGCGGTGAACGTTCATCCCCGGATCGAAACAGCTCACCTGTCCATCCGCCCCGCGGGCGGCGATCACGCTGATCTCGCAGGCGAACTTCACGAAGCCCTCGAGGATGGCGGGCACACCGGCGAGCTCTTCGAGCGCGGGTTCCGCCGCCTCGGGCCCGTCGATCCGCGCCTGCCCCTTGCCGTCATAGCCGAGACGCCGGGTCTTCAGGATCGCCGGCGAGCCGATCTCTGCGATGGCCTCCCGCAGGGATCTTGCATCCTGCACCGGCGCATGAGGCGCGACCGCGAGGCCGAGCCCCTCCAGGAACCGCTTTTCGGTCAGCCGGTCGGAGCTGACTTCGAGCGCCTTGCGACCCGGATAAATCGGGGTCTCCGCGCCGATGAGGTCCAGTGCCTCGGCCGGGATGTTCTCGAACTCGTAGGTGATGACGTCGCAGCCCGCGGCAAAATCGCGAAGAGCCGAGACGTCGTCCCAGCCGGCCTTCACATGCGCGTTGGCGACATGGGAGGCGGGCGGATTGCCGGCGGGATCGTAGATGCAGGTGCGGTAGCCGAGCCGTGCGGCCGCGACGGAGAGCATGCGGCCGAGCTGCCCGCCGCCCAGAATGCCGATCACGGCGCCTTGCGGCAGCATCTCAGTCATCGCTCGGAACCTCCGGGATCGAGGCGGACAGATCGGCGCGCCAGCGATCCAGTCGCTCGGCCAGCGCCGCATCCGAATTGGCAAGGATCGCGGCGGCCATGAGGCCGGCATTGGCGGCGCCAGCCGCGCCGATGGCCATGGTCGCGACGGGATAGCCGCGCGGCATCTGCACGATCGAATAAAGCGAATCGACGCCCGAAAGCGCCTTCGTCTGAACGGGAACGCCGATCACGGGCACCCGCGTCTTGGACGCGACCATCCCCGGAAGATGCGCCGCTCCGCCCGCGCCCGCGACGATCGCCTTGAGGCCACGCCCCGCGGCACTCTTGCCGAAGTCCCAGAGACGGTCCGGTGTACGATGGGCGGAGACGATGCGCGCCTCGAACGGAATGTCCAGCTCCTCCAGGATCAGAGCCGCCTCCTTCATCGTCGGCCAGTCGGACTGGCTGCCCATGATGATCGCCACGACTGGATCGGCCATGTTCGCTCCAATGAAGGAAAGGATCGTGTCGCGATCCGATCTACATCGCCCGCGGGTCAGGGGGCAATTGCGGCCGGGCGCAAATCGTCACCCACGGGGGACGTCCCCCCGGCGATGTGGCATTCAGGCGATAATGTCGGGGGTGATCTGGTCTTCGAGATGCGCGATGCGGTCCTTGATGGACAGCTTCTGCTTCTTGAGACGGCGGATCGCGAGGGTGTCCAGCCGGAGGGCGCCCTCCAGCGCCGCGATGGCCTCGTCGAGGTCCCGGTGCTCCCGCTGAAGGACGTCCAGCCGCACGCGCTTGACCTCGATCGGGTCCATTTCGTTGAAGGCGTTCATGGCGGCGATTCCCGGCGGGTCGAATTGTGGTGAATGAGCCGTATCATAGGCCGGAACCATGGATCCGCATAGCCTTTTGACGCGTCCGCCCCAACATCTTGCAGGCAAGCAGGCCGCGTCCCATATGTGTGTAACGGTCGCCGAAACGGGGCCGATGACGGCATGGTCGCTTGAGCAAGGACGTGCAGACATGACGAAACCGACACTCGGCTCATACCCGTTCCTACTCGGGTTCGAGCAGCTGGAACGCCTCGTCGAGCGGACGGCGAAGTCCGGCAACGAGGGCTATCCGCCCTACAATATCGAGCAATCCGGAGATCGCAGCTACCGCATCACGCTCGCCGTGGCCGGGTTCTCCGAGGAGGATATCGCGATCACCGTGGAGAACAGGCAGCTCCTGATCCACGGTCGGCAGACGGACGACGCCGAGGGCCGCGTCTTCCTCCACCGCGGCATCGCCGCACGGCAATTCCATCGCAGCTTCGTGCTCGCGGATGGAATGGAGGTGTCCGGCGCGACGCTCGAACACGGGTTGTTGCACGTCGATCTGGAACGGGTTGAGCCCGAAAGTGTTGTAAAAACAATCCGCATAGGCGGCAAAGCGGCCTCGAAAGGGGAGAAGACAAGATGAACGAGCAGTTCGATTTCGAAGCACATCGCGACGACGGCCCACAGCCGATCGTCTACGTTCGCCCCGTCGCGGTCGCCGAGCTACCGCAGGACATCCAGAACGAGGTCGGCGACATCGCCACCCTCTACGCCGTGCACAGCGAGGAGGGCGAGCGACTGGCCCTCGTGAAGGACAAGTCCCTTGCCTTCATCCTTGCCCGGCAGAACGACCTCGAGCCGGTCGGCGTTCACTAGGCGGTCAGGCCGCAGCTTTTACGGCACGAAGGGGCGCAGCGATGCGCCCTTTTTCGTGGGCGGCATCTTGCGCAGTATCAAGGGCGGAACCGTCGTCCCGCCCTTCCTGATCTTCCTGGGTTACGCAGCTATCAACCTGCGACGAGGCCCATGCCTTCGAGCTTGAGCAGGACCTGGTGGGCACAATGGTCCACGTCGGACCCTTCGGTGTCCAGCCGCAGTTCCGGCGTCTCGGGGACGTCGTACGGGTCGGAAATCCCGGTGAACTCCTTGATCTTGCCTTCACGGGCGAGCTTATAGAGACCCTTCCGGTCCCGCCGCTCGCATTCCTCGATCGAGGTCGCGACATGGACCTCGACAAAGGCGCCGTGCTCCTCGATCTCCTCGCGCACGGCACGGCGGGTCGTGGCATAGGGCGCGATCGGCGCACAGATGGCGATGCCGCCGTTCTTGGTGATCTCGGAGGCAACGAAGCCGATCCGGCGGATGTTGAGATCCCGGTGCTCCTTGGAGAAGCCGAGCTCCGACGACAGGTTCTTGCGAACGACGTCCCCGTCGAGCAGCGTCACCGGGCGCCCGCCCATCTCCATCAACTTCACCATCAGCGCGTTCGCGACGGTGGACTTGCCGGAGCCGGAGAAGCCGGTGAAGAAGACCGTGAAGCCCTGCGCGGCCCGCGGCGGACGGGTCCGCCGGAGTTCCTGCACCACTTCGGGGAAGGAGAACCACTCGGGGATCTCCAGTCCCTCGGCGAGACGGCGGCGCAGTTCGGTGCCGGAGATGTTGAGGACGGTCAGGCCGTCCTCGATCTCGTCCGCCGGTTCGTACTGGGCGCGCTCCTGCACGTAGACCATGTGCTTGAAGTCGACCATTTCGATGCCGATCTCGTCCGCGTATTTGCGGAACAGCTCCTGCGCGTCGTAGGGGCCGTAGAAATCCTCACCAGCGCTGTTCTTGCCCGGCCCGGCATGATCCCGGCCGACGATGAAGTGCGTGCAGCCGTGGTTCCGCCGGATCAGCCCGTGCCAGACGGCCTCCCGCGGCCCGGCCATGCGCATCGCGAGGTTCAGCAGGGACATGGTCGTCGTCGCGGCGGGGTACTTGTCCAGCACCGCCTCGTAGCAGCGGACGCGGGTGAAGTGGTCGACGTCGCCCGGCTTCGTCATGCCGACGACCGGGTGAATCAGAAGGTTCGCCTGCGCTTCCTTGGCGGCGCGGAAGGTCAGTTCCTGGTGTGCGCGGTGCAGCGGGTTCCGCGTCTGGAACGCCACGACGCGGCGCCAGCCCATCTTGCGGAAGAAGGCGCGCAGCTCGTTCGGCGTGTCCCGGCGGGCCTTGAAGTCGTAGTGAACGGGCGGCTGGATTCCGGTGATCGGACCGCCGAGATAGACGGAGCCTGCCTTGTTGTGCAGGTAGTTCACCGCCGGATGAGCCGAATCGTCCGCGCCGAAGACCTTCTCGGCCTCGCGCGCCTTGTCGGGCACCCACTTGTCGGTGACGGTCATGGTCGCGAGGATGACGCCCTCGGCGTCGCGGAGCGCGATGTCCTGTCCCTCTTCGATGGTGGCCGCGAATTTCTCGGTCACGTCGAGGGTGATCGGCATCGGCCAGAGCGCACCGTCCTTCAGCCGCATGTCCTCGACGACGCTGTCGTAATCCTCCTGGCCGAGGAACCCCTTGAGCGGGTTGAACCCGCCGTTCATCAGCAGTTCCAGATCGCAGGTCTGGCGCGGGGACAGGTCCCAGGAGGGCAGATCGCCTGCCTCAACCTTCAGCTTCTGGGCGCTTTCGTACGAAACGTAGAGTTCCGGAATGGGAGCGAGGTTCTGCAACTGCATCTTGGCCACTTCACTATCTTGTGCACCGGCAGGACAGTCCCGCCGCGCGTTGGTCGGCGGCTTAGTCGCCAAATACGGTAAATTTCAAGTTAACGAAGGGCCTTTCGGCGGAAAAACGGCGCAGATGATGCAGCTCGGCATTCGGGCGGAACGTGTGTTCTCGGATCGCGACGCGCAGGACAATTCCGTCCGTCCCGCGCGCCCGGTCTGCTTCGGGGAGTGGGCCCCCCGCGAACCGGGCCGGAGCCGCTCCTTCGATCACTCCGCCGGCGCGGTGCCCGGAACTTCGGCGCCGTAGCCGAGGGGCTCACTCTCGACCTTGCCATCCGTCTCGCCGATCTCCGCCAGGAAGCGCTCGGCCTCCAGCGCCGCCATGCAGCCCATGCCGGCACTGGTGACGGCCTGGCGATAGACATGATCGGTCAGGTCGCCCGCGGCGAACACCCCGGGAATCGACGTGGCGGTGCTGTCGGGCTTCGTCACGACGTAGCCGCCGTGATGCGTCTCGAGCTGATCCTTCACCAGTTCGCTCGACGGGGCGTGGCCGATGGCGATGAAGACGCCAGCGCAGTCCAGCTCACGCGTTTCCTTCGTCTCGGTATGAGCGAGGCGGACGCCGGTGACGCCCTCGCCCTCGGCGCCCAGCACCTCGTCGATGCCGTGATCCCAGATCACCTCGATCTTGGGGTTCCGGAACAGACGGTCCTGCAGGATCTTCTCGGCGCGCAGCATGTCCCGGCGGTGGACGAGAATGACCTTGCTGGCAAAGTTCGTCAGGAAGAGCGCTTCCTCGACGGCGGTGTTTCCGCCGCCCACCACGACGACCTCCTTACCGCGATAGAAGAAGCCGTCGCAGGTCGCGCAGGCGGAGACGCCGAAGCCCTTCCACTTCTCCTCGCTCGGCAGGCCGAGCCACTTGGCCTGCGCGCCGGTCGCGAGAATGACGCTCTCGGCGACATAGGTGGTCCCGCTGTCTCCCGTGGCGACGAAGGGGCGCGCCGAAAGGTCGATCTCGCGGATATGGTCCGAGACGATGTTCGTGCCGACCTCGCGGGCATGGGCCTCCATGCGCACCATGAGATCGGGGCCCTGGACCATCGCGTCGCCCGGCCAGTTCTCAACCTCCGTCGTGATCGTCAGCTGGCCGCCCGGCTGGATGCCCTGGACGAGGACCGGATCCAGCATGGCGCGGCTGGCATAGACGGCGGCGGTATAACCCGCCGGGCCGGAGCCGATGATCAGAACCTTGGTGTCGATGCGCGTTGTCATGGCCGAATTCCTCTATCACGCACCCTACCTAGAAATTGAATCCGGCGGCCGCAATGGCGGGGCAATCCTTGCGTCACGTCGACGCGGCCGGTTCCAGATCTTGCGCAGCGATGAACGAATCTTGCGCGTCACGCGTTTCATGGGGTACAGCGCGCTACTCTGTAACAGGGAGACTCCCAGTGGCCGGCGCCAAGCTCGACCCAATAGATCGCCAGATCCTCGCCGAACTCCAGGCGGACGGGCGAATGACCAACGTCGAACTCGCCCGCCGGGTGGGCATATCGGCTCCGCCATGCCTGCGCCGCGTGCGATCGCTGGAGGAGGCGGGTTACCTGCGGGGGTATCACGCGGACGTCAATCCAAGGGAGCTCGGCTTCGAGGTCCAGGTCTTCGTGATGGTCGGCCTCGGCTCCCAGGCGGATGCCGATCTCGCGACCTTCGAGGCGATGTGCCGAAGCTGGCCGCTCGTGCGCGAGTGCCACATGCTCAACGGCGAAATCGACTTCATCCTCAAATGCGTGGCGCCGGATCTGTCGGCATTCCAGTCCTTCCTGACGGGAGAGCTTCTAACCGCGCCGAAGGTGGAGAGCGTGAAGACGTCCCTCGTGATCCGCGTCGCCAAGGCCGAACCCGGCGTGCCGTTCGACGTGCTGGAAGAGCGGACCGCGCGGGGGCCCTGATCCCTCAGCCGCGCCGCCCGAAGGCCGCCGATGCGGCCCAGCCGGCAATCACCGCGATGACCACGGCAAGGATGCCGTAGACCAGTGGCTGTTCCTGCGAGAGATTGTAGACGAAGCGCTCTATTCCGACCTTCCGGACGCCGACGAGCCGCTCCAGCTGCGTCACCACGCGGCCTTCCCGAAGCAGGAAGATCCGCACCCGGTAGTTCCCTTCCTCGATGGAGGAGGGCAGCTCGAAGGTGGTGCGGAAGAGCGACTGCTCCGCGATCTGCACGGTGCCTTCCTGCATCGCGTAGAGGCCCGACGCCTCCCGGATGCGCACCAGAGCGTCGATGAATTCGCCCGACTGCTCGAAATGATCGGGGATGCCACCGGTGCGGATCACCCGCTCGACGGTCACGCGGTGGACGAGGTCCGAGCCGTCGGAGAGGATGTCGTCCAGCGGATGGCTCGTCGCGATGCGGTACACGGCGGGCGCGGCGGCGATATCGAAGGATTCGGTATTCACCCAGATTCCGGCCCGGCGCTCCGCCTCGCGCACGGTGACGGGATGCTGCGGCCCTTCGAGCGTGACGATGACGTCGACATCCTCGTCCTCCCGCTCGGCGCCGCCCCGCCGGATCGCCCCGAAGACGAGCAGCTCCGAGCCGTCGAAACTCGTGGTTATGGAGACGCGGTTCTGGCTGAGATCGGCGACGATGTCCTGCGCCGCGGCCAGCGACGGCAGAAGAAGCGACAGAAGGAGCAGGGCAAGGCGGCTCATAGCAGC
The DNA here is from genome assembly GCF_031846565.1 of Tropicimonas omnivorans. Lineage (NCBI taxonomy): Bacteria > Pseudomonadati > Pseudomonadota > Alphaproteobacteria > Rhodobacterales > Roseobacteraceae > Tropicimonas > Tropicimonas omnivorans. The sequence goes on from NZ_JAVRHL010000002.1 coordinate 352,559, forward strand.
ACCGGCTGCAGGGAGAAGAGCTCGTCCGGTCGGATCAGGAGGTCCAGCGCGAGCTTGATGCAGACCGACAGGACGAGCAGCGCCAGGAGGACCCGCAATTGCTCGGCCTTCATCTTCGCGCCGATCCGCGTGCCGAACTGGGCCCCGATCACTCCGCCGATGAGGAGCAGGAGCGCCAGGGCGATGTCCACCGTCCGGTTCGTGGCGGCGTGGAGGATCGTGGTGAAGCCGGTGACGAAGATGATCTGGAAGAGCGAGGTGCCGATCACGACCTTCGTGGGCATTCCCAGAAGATAGATCATCGCAGGCACCATGACGAAGCCGCCGCCGACACCCATCACCGCCGACAGGATGCCCACGGCCAGCCCGACGATCGCGGGCGGGATGACGGAGATGTAGAGGCCGGAGACCCGGAAGCGCATCTTGAACGGAAGCGCATGGACCCAGCCGCGCTGACGCCGGGGCTTGGGCGGTGCGCGCCGGTTGCGGACCATCGCCCTGAGGCTCTCGACGAACATGAGCGCGCCAACTGCGCCGAGAAACACGACATAGCAGAGCCGGACCATCAGATCGACCTGACCGGCATTGCGCAGGATGTTGAAGAGCCACACGCCGATCGCCGCCCCGACGAGGCCGCCGCAGAGCAGGACGGTCCCCATCTTGAGGTCCACCGTGCGCCGCCTGAGATGCGCGAGCACCCCTGAGACGGAGGAAGCGACGATCTGGTTCGCCGACGTCGCGACCGCCACGGCGGGCGGAATGCCGACGAAGAACAGCAGCGGCGTGATCAGGAATCCGCCGCCGACCCCGAACATGCCGGACAGCACGCCCACAAGGCCACCGATCCCCAGAAGGAGGATGGCATTGACCGAGATTTCGGCGATGGGCAGGTAGATCTGCATGGCGCCTGATACGCCGATTTTCTGCCCTGCGGCAATGGGCGCCGGGGCAGAAAGCCCCCCTGTCGGCGGCTTAGCGTTCCTTAACGTAGGGCTGGCCGCCGGCCCGCGGCGGAATGGCCTTGCCGACGAAGCCCGCAAGGATGACGACGGTCAGGATATAGGGCGCCGCGTCCATGATCTGGGTCGGCAAGGGGATGCCGAAGATGTCGAGGTTCTGGTAGCGCAGGGCCAGCGCCTGCAGGAGGCCGAAGAGCAGGCAGGCGCCGAGCGCGTACCACGGCCGCCACTTGGCGAAGATGAGCGCGGCGAGCGCGATGTAGCCGCGGCCGGCGGTCATGTCCTTCACGAAGCCGGCCTGCAGGCCGGTGGAGAGGTAGGAGCCGGCGATGCCGCAGAGGAGGCCGGCGATGGCGACGGAGGCATAGCGCAGACCGACGACGCTGACGCCGGCCGTGTCCACCGCCGCCGGGTTCTCGCCAACGGCTCGCAGGCGCAGGCCGAAGCGGGTGCGGAAGAGGACCCACCATGTCAGCGGCACCGTGAGGAGGGCGACATAGACCAGGATCGAGTGGCCTGAGAGCAGGTCGGCATAGATCGGCCCGAGGATCGGCACATCTGCCAGCGCCTCGGCGAAGGGCAGCGTGACCGGCTCGAACCGCGCCCCGCCGAAGAGGGACGGCGTGCGACCGCCCTGACCGAACCAGGACTGCGCGATGAGGACCGTCATCCCGGCGGCGAGGAAGTTCAGCGCGACGCCTGAAATGAGCTGGTTGCCGCGAAAGGTGATGGAGGCGACGCCGTGGATGGCCGACAGCACCATCGAGGCGCCGATCGCGGCCAGGAGCCCGATCCACACGCTGCCCGTGGTGTAGGCGACGGCGCCCGACGCGAAGGCGGCGACGAGCATCTTGCCCTCGAGGCCGATGTCCAGGATGCCCGCGCGTTCGGAGAAGAGCCCGGCGAGACAGGCGAGGATCAGCGGCGCCGAGAGGCGCAGCGTCGAGTCGAGGATCTGCAGCAGGGTGGCGAAGTCCATCAGGTCCTCGATCTGGCGGGAAACGGGCAGGCGGAGCGGTCCCGCGCGGGGCGCGGGGCAGTCGTCGTCGCGAGGGTGCGGGCTGTCGGCTCCATCCTCATCGTGCCGCGGGCTCCGTCTTGGCCTCTGGACCGGCGGGAGGCTCGGCGCTCGCCTTCGCGGCGCGGCGGTCGCGGGCCCGCAGGAAGAGCGCCTCGATGGGCATCCGCACCATGTTGTCGAGCGCACCGGTGAAGAGGATCACGAGCGCCTGGATCACCACGATCAGTTCGCGCGGGATCGAGGTGAAGAGCGCGAGTTCCGCGCCGCCCTGGTAGAGGAATCCGAAGAGGATCGCGGCGAGGAGGACGCCCAGGGGATGCGAGCGTCCCATCAGCGCCACGGCGATTCCGATGAAGCCCGCGCCCTCGACGGAGTTCAGCACCAGCCTCTCCGCCTCGCCCATGACGTTGTTGATCGCCATCAGGCCGGCCAGCGCGCCGGAGATCATCATCGTCAGCATGATGATCCTGCGCGGCGAGATCCCGGCATAGACCGCTGCCGGCTCGGAATGGCCATAGGCGCGGATCTCGTAGCCGAGCCGGGTGCGCCAGATCAGGATCCAGACGAGAAGGCAGGCCAGAAGCGCGATGACGAAGGAGACGTTGGCGGGGCCGGCGCCGGAGAACGGAATGCCGATCGGGTTCAGCATCTCCGCCAGCGTCGGCAGGTGGGCGCCTTCGGTGAAGCGGGCCGTCGCGGGGTCCATCGAGCCCTGGGGCTTCAACGTGTTGACCAGGAGGTAGTTGAGGAGCGCCGCGGCGATGAAGTTGAACATGATCGTCGTGATGACGATGTGGCTGCCGCGCCAGGCCTGCGCCCAGGCCGGGATCGCGGCCCAGAACGCGCCGAAGAGCGCACCGCCCAAGATGGCGGCGGGCAGGGCCAGCGCCCAGTGCGGCCACGGAACCGCGAGGCACACGAGGGCGACGCCGAGGCCCCCGAGGGCCGCCTGACCCTCGCCGCCAATGTTGAAGAGCCGCGCATGGAACGCGACGGCGACGCAGAGGCCGGTGAAGATGAAGTTGGTCGCGTAATAGAGCGTATATCCCCAGCCATAGGTCGAACCGAGGGCACCCGAAACCATGGTCGTCAGTGCATCCCACGGGTTCTCGCCGATGCCGAGGATGACGAGGCCGGAGATCGCGAAGGCGAGGATGATCGAGATGACGGGGACGAGGATCACGTCCGCCCAGCGAGGCATCACGTCCATCAGTTCACCTCGCCGCGCTTGGATTTCAGCTGTTCTTCGACGACCTGCCAGTCGGGCTTGTCACCCGGAGCGTGGTCGATTCCGGCCATCAGGAGACCGAGCTCGCGCTCGTCCGTCTCCTCGGGCAGCCGTTCGCCCATGATCCGCCCGTCGAAGATCACCGCGATGCGGTCCGACAGGGCGAGGATCTCCTCCAGCTCCACCGACACGAGGATGATCGCCTTGCCGGCGTCCCTGAGCTCGACGATCCGCTGATGGATGAACTCGATGGCGCCGATATCGACGCCGCGGGTCGGCTGGCCTACGAGCAGGAGGGCCGGATTGCGCTCGATCTCGCGCGCAAGCACGATCTTCTGCTGGTTGCCGCCCGAGAAGTTCTTGGCCGCGAGCGCCGGGTTCGGCGGCCGCACGTCGAACCGCTCCATCTTGCCGGCGGTGTCTTCGCGCAAAGCGGCGTTGTTCATCAGGATACCGGAGCCGTAGGCGGGGTCGTCGTGATAGCCGAAACCGGTGTTTTCCCAGGCGTGGAAATCCATGATCAGCCCGAGGCGCTGCCGGTCCTCGGGCACATGGGCGATGCCGCGCCTGCGGCGCGAGCGCCCGTCCGAATGCTTGCCGGAGAGGTCGATTTCCTCGCCGTTCATCAGGACCGTGCCGGTCGCGGTGCAGGTGCCGCCGAGCACGTCGAGGATCTCCGACTGGCCGTTCCCGGCGACGCCGGCAATGCCGAGGATCTCGCCCGCGCGGACGTTCAGCGAGACCCCGCGCAGCCGCTCGACGCCCTTGTCGTCGACGACGCGCAGGTCCTTCACGTCGAGCACGGTCTCACCGGGCGTGGCCGGGGCCTTGTCGACCCTGAGGAGCACCTCGCGCCCCACCATGCGCTCGGCAAGGTCCTGCGGGCTGGTCTCCGAGGTCTTTACCGTCCCCGTCATCTCGCCGCGGCGCATGACCGAAACGGTGTCGGTGACTTCCATGATCTCCCGCAGCTTGTGGGTGATGAGGATGATCGTCTTCCCCTCGTCCCTGAGCCCGCGGAGGATGCGGAAAAGGTGATCCGCCTCGGCGGGGGTCAAAACGCCGGTCGGTTCGTCCAGGATCAGGATGTCGGCTTGGCGGTAGAGCGCCTTCAGGATCTCCACCCGCTGCTGCATCCCGACGCCGAGATTCTCGATCTTCGCGTCGGGGTCGACGTTCAGCTCGTACTCGGCGGCAAGCTGCGTCAGGAGCGTTCGTGCCCGCGCGAGGGAGGGCCGCAGGAGTCCGCCCTGCTCGGCGCCGAGGACGACGTTCTCCAGAACGCTGAAGTTCTCAACCAGCTTGAAGTGCTGGAACACCATGCCGATGCCGGCACGGATCGCTGCCTGGCTGTCGGGGATGTCGACCGGCTTTCCGCCAATCAGGATCTCTCCCCGGTCGGCCTTGTAGAAGCCGTAGAGGATCGACATCAGCGTGGACTTGCCGGCGCCGTTCTCGCCGATGATCCCGTGGATCGTGCCGCGGCGGATGTTCAGCGAGATGTCCTTGTTCGCCTTGACCGGGCCGAAGGACTTGGAGATGCCGCGCAGTTCGATGGCCGGTGGCGCATCGGCGGCAGCCTCGGCGGCGGGGGCGGTCTGCGTCATGGAGGGAGAGCTTTCGGACGGGGGAGGGCGGGCCGATCGCGGCCCGCCCGGGTTCAGGTGCCGGTCGCGATCAGAACGACAGGTCGGGGCAGCTGTCGTCCGAGGTGTAGTCGTGCACCTCGACGTCGCCGGAGATGATGTTCGCCTTCGCCTCTTCGACGCGGGCGGCCATCTCTTCGGTGATCAGCTCCTCGTTGTACTCGTCCACCGCGTAGCCGACGCCGTCATCGGCGAGGCCGAGGATCTGGACGGTGCCGGTCTCGAGATCGTCGCCCGACATCATCACGTCGTAGACGGCGTTGTCGACGCGCTTGGTCATGGAGGTCAGGACCTGGCCCGGATGCAGGAAGTTCTGGTTGCTGTCCACGCCGATGGAGAGGATGTCTTCATCCGCCGCGGTCTGCAGGATGCCGACGCCGGTGCCGCCGGCGGCGGCATAGATCACGTCGGCGCCCTGGCCGATCTGCGCGCGGGTCAGCTCGGAGCCCGTGACCGGGTCGTTCCACGCGGCCGGCGTGGTGCCGGTCATGTTGGAGATGATCGTGGCGTCGGGATTCACCGCCTTCACGCCCTGCGCGTAGCCGCAGGCGAACTTGCGGATGAGAGGCACGTCCATGCCGCCGATGAAGCCGACGGTATCCCCTTCGGAGGCCATCGCGGCCATGACGCCGACGAGGTAGGAGCCCTGGTGCTCGGCAAAGCCGATGGTCAGGACGTTCGGCGCATCGACATAGCCGTCGATGGTCACGAAATCGGTGTCGGGGTAATCCGGCGCGACCTGGCCGATCGGGTCGGAGAAGGCGAAGCCCGTGGTGATGATTGGGTTGGCCCCGGCCTCGGCGAAGCGGCGAAGGGCCTGCTCCCGCTGGGCCTCCGACTGCATCTCGATCTCGAGATACTCGCCGCCGGTCTCTTCGGCCCACCGCTCGGCGCCCATGTAGGCGCTCTCGTTGAACGACTTGTCGAACTTGCCGCCGAGGTCGAAGATCAGCGCCGGCTCGGCCAGTCCGGCCCCCGCGGTCAGAGCGGTTGCGGTGGCCGCCCCGAGCAATGTGCGCATCATGGTCATGGTCTTGTATCTCCCGGTTGTGTGCAGTCGGGGCCATCCCTTCGGACCTGTCATCGGTCATGCTTGAGGGAGGCCCGCCGCTGCCGGAGGATTAGGGCGCAGCGCCGCCGGACGGTCAACCATTTTTAAAGGACTTGGACGCCGGGGAACCGGGAGAGTACGGGCCTCAGCCCCTGGCCCGAGGCGTGGAAAGGGGCTTGGTGAGGACGAGGGCATCGATCAAGGCGCCGTCCGGGGCGCTGTAGTAGCGACCCCGCCGTCCGGCCTCGCTCCAGCCGCTCGCGTCATAGAGCGCACGGGCGGCGGCGTTGCGTTCCGAGACCTCGAGAAAGGCGGTCTCCGCGCCCCGGTGCCGCGCTTCCATCTCGAATTCCGCCAGTAGAGCGCCGGCCCGTCCCTGCCTGCGAAGCGCAGGGTCGACGGCAAGGGTCAGGAGTTCCGCCTCGCCCGCAATCGCGCGGCCGAGCAGAAATGCGGCATCGTCGCCGATGAGGAAGGCGCCGGGCGAACGCGCGAGGGAGGCGATCTCCGTGGCGGACCAGGGGCGGGGCGTCTCGAAGCACCGGACATGGAGCGCGGCCAGCCCCGCGGCGTCCTCCGGGATCACGGCAGTATGGCCGGGGGGGGATCCGAGGAGGGCGCCGCATCGGCGCGCCTGAGGTAGAGCGGGGCCGGACGCGTCAGGCCCTCCTGCGCATGACGGCGGAGCGCGATCCGTCCGATGGCCTCGGCGATGGGGAGGGCGGGCGCGGCGACGGACAGGCCAAGGCGTCCGGCGATCTCCTCGGCGAAGGGGCCGATGCAGACGGTGCCGGCCGGCGCTGCCGGGAGGCGGTCGAGCTCGGCGAGGCAGGGTTCAGCGGGAGCGCCGCCCTCGAAATCCTGAAGGTAGGCCGCGCCGCGCCGGCCGTCGAGACAGGAGCGCACCCGCCCCCCTGTCCCTTCCGCCAGGGCCTCCATCACGCCCACGCCGATCGCCGGCCGCCCGAGGGACAGCGCAAGCCCCCGCGCGGCGGAGACGGCGATGCGAATGCCGGTGAAGTTGCCGGGCCCCGTGCCGACGCCGATCGCGGTCACGTCCTGCGGCGATGCGCCGGCGGCGCCAAGGACTTCGGCCAAGAGCGGCATCAGTCGTTCGGCCTGACCGGTCTGCATCGTCTCGACACAGGCTGCCAGAACCCGGTGGCCCGACATGACAGCGGCCGCGCAATGCGCGGCCGACGTGTCGAAGCTGAGTATGAGGGGCCCCTCAGACACCGACGGGCCGAACCTCGGTCACCTCGGGAATGTAATGCCGCAGGAGATTCTCGATCCCCATCTTCAGCGTCAGCGTGGAGGAGGGGCAACCGGCGCAGGCGCCCTGCATGTGAAGGTAGACGACGCCGCGCTCGAAGCCGTGGAACGTGATGTCCCCGCCATCCTGAGCCACGGCGGGACGCACGCGGGTGTCCAGCAAGTCCTTGATCTGGCCGACGATTTCGCCGTCCTCGCCCTCGTGGACGGCGTGGCCGTCACCGGCGGCGGGGGCGGTGCCCTCGTCCATGACCGGCGCGCCGGACTGGTAGTGATCCATGATAGCGCCGAGCACGCCGGGCTTCAGGTGCTCCCACTCGCGGCCGTCTTCCTTGGTCACGGTGATGAAGTCCGTGCCGAAGAACACGCCCGTCACGCCGTCCACCCCGAAGACGCGGGACGCCAGCGGAGACTTCCCGGCGGTGTCCGGGCTCGGGAAATCGGCGGTGCCGGCATCGAGCACGGTCTGGCCCGGAAGAAACTTGAGCGTTGCCGGGTTCGGCGTGGATTCGGTCTGGATGAACATCGGACGGCCCCCTTTCGGCTTGGACCCTATATGCGAAGGGGCAGGCGGAATGTCAACGTTTCTGGAATGGTTCTAAAGAGAGCCCGCCCCCCGCAGGGGCGCATTCGCAGTCTTCCGAAGCATTCGCGCGGGGAAGGGCGCACCCGGCCCTCAGGTGACCGCTTCGAGCCGCTCCTTGGACATCTCTCCCGGAACGATGGTGATCGGGATCGGCAGGCTGCCTGCCGTGCGGGTCAAATGGGAGACGAGGGGGCCGGGCCCGCCCTTGCCCGTTCCTGCGCCGAGGACGAGGACGCCGATCTCGGAATCCGTCTCGACCAGCTCCATCAGTTCGGGAACGGCATCCCCTTCGCGGATCACCAGTTCGGGATTGATTCCCTGCCGGTCCCGCATCCACTTGGCGAAGACCTCGTAATGCGCCTCGATCCGCTCGCGGGCTTCGGCGCGCATCACGTCGCCGACGCCGATCCAGTGCTGGAACTCGTCGGTGGGAATGATGGCGAGGATCTGCACGCCACCGCCCGTCTTCGCCGCGCGCATCGCGGCGAAGCGCATGGCATTCAGACATTCGCGACTGTCATCCAGCACGACCAGGAACTTGCGCATCATCTCTCTCCGCTCCGCCGGCCATGATGACGTCTCGCGGGATGCTCGTCCACCTGATCCGCGACGCTCATCGCGAATGCGCCCAATCCCAGTATAGCTTTCGCGCGCGGCGCGTCATCGGTCCGTGCGCGTAGGTGACGTCTTCGAAGGCGGTGACGGGCGTCACCTTCATCATGTTGCCGGTGAGAAAGACTTCGTCCGCCGCGGCGACATCCTCGAAGCTCAGGACGGTCTCGATCACCTCGACCCCGTCCTCGCGCAGATTGGCGATGTGCCGGGCGCGGGTGATGCCGGCGAGGAACGTGCCGTTCGGCACAGGCGTTTTCACGACACCGTCCTTCACGATGAAGACATTGGCCGTCGCGGATTCGGCCACGTTGCCCGCCGCATCGGCGACGAGCGCGTTGCCGAAGCCTCTGGAGCGCGCTTCGGCCAGCATCCGCGCATTGTTGGGATAGAGGCACCCGGCCTTGGCATTGACCACGTTGGTCTCCAGCACCGGGCGGCGGAAGCGGGTGCGGCAGAGCGTGGTGGATGTGCCTTCGGGCGCCATCGGGATGCGCTCGAGGCAGATCGCGAAGCCCGTTGCCCCTTCCTTCGGCAGGACCCCGAGATCGCCACCCTCGAGCGCCCAGTACATCGGACGGATGTAGACGGCATCGTCCGGGGAATAGGCGGCGAGCCCCTCGCGGACGATATCCACCATTTCCGCGGCGTCCACGGTCGGGGTGATCATCAGCGCCTTGGCGGAGGCGTTCACCCGCGCGCAGTGAAGGTCGAGATCGGGCGCGACGCCTTCGAAGTAGCGCGCGCCGTCGAACACGGTCGAGCCGAGCCAGCTGCCGTGATCGGCCGCGCGCATGATCAGCGCGTCGCCGTCCTGCCAGCGCCCCTCGTAATAGGTGCGGATTGCGTCTCCGGTGGCCATCGGTTCCGTCCTCTGAAGTCTGCAGGCGACCGTATTGGCTGCACTGGCGGGATGCCAGCCCCGCCGCCGCGTCCCGCTGACGCGGCCGGGTTGCGGCTGGCTCGCTGCCGGTTGCGCGCTGGCCACACCTTTGGCGGGCAGAGGCGAATCGCCGCTGCCGGATGCGTGGACATCTTCGCGCGGCTGGGCTTAACCCCTCCTCGAACACCATCCGAAAGGTCCGCTCACGATGAAGAAACTCGCCCTGACCGCATCGGCCGTCATGCTCCTGTCCGGCCCCGCATCCGCGGATGCCCTGTTCAGCTTCGGCCTGAACCTCGCTCTCGGCGGTGGTGGTGGCTTCGGCGCCACGGCGGGCCTGTGGTCCACCGACCAGACGGACAGCATCGCCGGCGGCCTGACCGGGACCTACTACCTCGACACCGGCCTGTCCGGCATCGGCGCCAATGTCGGCTACGTCTCCGATGGCTGGGTCGGAAGCTTCGGCTACGACTTCCTGCGCGCCGAACCCACCGTCGGCCTCAACATCGCTAACACCGACGACGACTGACCCAGCGGCGGACCTCGTCCGCCGGGCGAAACGACCGGAGCGCCCTCCCGGACGGGACGGCGCTCCGTCCTTCAGTCGGGCGTGAGCCGGACGGAGGGGGCCCGCGCGGCGGCGGACCCTCCGGCCCCGGCGCGGCGTGTCAGCCGGCCGACAACCCGACGATCTCGTAGGCGCGCTTCACGATGGGCGCCGCGATCTCGCGGGCCTGCTCGGCGCCGCGGGCAAGGATCCGATCGATCTCGGCGGGATCGTCCGTCAGCCGCTTCATCTCGGTCCAGATCGGTGCGAGCTTCTCCACGGCAAGCTCGGCCAGCATGGGCTTGAACTGCCCGAATTGCTGACCGGCGAGTTCGGTCATCGCCTCGTCCATGCTCCGCCCCGACAGGGCGGCGTAGATGTTGACGAGGTTGCGCGCCTCGGGGCGGCCGTCCAGCTCCTTCGCCGTCCCGGGCAGGGGCTCCGGGTCCGTCTTCGCCTTCTTGATCTTCTTGGCGATGGTGTCCGCATCATCCGTCAGGTTGATCCGGCTCATGTCCGACGGATCGCTCTTGGACATCTTCTTGGAGCCGTCCCGCAAGCTCATCACGCGCGTCGCGGTCCCCTCGATCACGGGCTCGGTCATCGGGAAGAAGTCCGTCTCGTAATCGTGGTTGAACTTCGCCGCGATGTCCCGCGTCAGCTCCACGTGCTGCTTCTGATCCTCGCCCACCGGAACGTGCGTCGCGTGATAGGCGAGGATATCCGCGGCCATGAGGGCAGGGTAGGCGTAGAGGCCGAGCGAGGCGGCCTCGGCGTTCTTGCCGGCCTTGTCCTTGAACTGGGTCATCCGGTTCATCCACCCGAGGCGCGCGACGCAGTTGAAGATCCAGGCCAGCTGCGCATGTTCCGGCACGCGGGACTGGTTGAACAGAATGGATCTCTCGGGATCGACACCCGAGGCGATGAAGCCGGCCGCCGCTTCCCGAGTGGCATCGGCGAGGCGCGCCGGGTCCTGCCAGACCGTGATCGCGTGCATGTCCACGAGGCAGTAGATCGTCTCGTAGCCGCCGGTCTCCTGCATCCCGACGAAGCGCTGGATGGCACCGAGGTAGTTCCCCAAGGTCAGGCCGCCGGACGGCTGGATGCCTGAGAAGACCCGTTGGGTGAAGGCGGAGGATTCGGTCACGGGGGCGGACATTGGATCGGCTCCGGCTTTATTTCGCTGACAGGCTCGCTTACTTGGGGGCGCATTTCCCGTCAAGAAAGGCGGCGCCCGAATGGACACCGACCACGACGCTTCTCCCTTCAATCGCCTCCCGCCGGTGGTGCTGGCCCTCGCGGGCGCCATGTTCGCCGTCGAGATCTGGTTCGCCCTGAACTCCTCGGGCTTCGTCGCCGCGATGGGGCCGCCGCGCGATCTGCGCATCTTCGCGCTCGAACGGTTCGCCTTCTCCGGCGAGATCTTCGACTGGATGCTGGAGACACGCCGCTTTCCGCCCGAGCACCTTCTGCGCTTCGTGTCCTATCCCTTCGTCCACGGCTCCTTCACGCACATGGTCTTCGTCGCCGTCTTCGTGCTGGCGCTCGGCAAGATGGTGGCCGAGGTCTTCTCGCCCGTCGCGGTCGCCGTGATCTTCTTCGCCTCGGCGATCCTCGGGGCCTGCGCCTTCGGGCTGCTCACCAACGATCCGCGCCCGCTCTTCGGCGGATTCCCGGCGGCCTACGGGCTGATCGGCAGCTACACGTTCCTGCTCTGGGTGGGCTACGGCGCGCGAGGGGAGAACCGCTTCCGCGCCTTCACGCTGATCGGGTTCCTGATGGGGCTCCAACTCATATTCGGCGTGCTCTTCGGTGCGACGAACGACTGGATCGCGGAGATCACCGGCTTCCTGACGGGGTTCGTGCTGTCCGGTGTCCTCAGCCCCGGAGGCTGGTCCCGGCTCCTGGCCACAATCCGGACGCGCTGACCCTCAGCGCCCTCTCCGCATCGCGCCGGTGATCTCGGACAGCCGCGTCGCTCCGAGCCACTGGGCGAAGGCGAAGTAGCTGAGGATGCCGGAGGCGACGAGCCCGAGGAGCGCAAGATAGCGCCAGCCGCCTTGCGCAAGAGGCTCTCGCAGAAGCCAGGCGAGGCCGACGAGCAGGGCCGCCATCAGCAGCGCGGACAGGGCGATCCGGGGGATGCGGCGGCGCAGGCGGTCGTCCACGCGCGTCGCCTCCCCCATGCCCCGCGCACCCCTGACCAAGAGCGCCAGCATGATCCAGCCCGCAAGCGTCGTGCCGAGGGCCGCGGCGTAGAACCCGAGCCACGGCGCGAGCCCCAGCGCCACGCCGGCATTCACCACCATCGCCACCAGCGCGTAGTGAAACGGCGTTTTCGTGTCCGAGCGGGCGAAGTAGAGCGGCTGCCAGACCTTCTGCAGGACGAAAGCGGGCAGGCCTGCGCCGTAGATCGCGGTGACGATTGCCGTTCGCGCCGCCGCGGAGGCATCGAAGGCGCCGCGCTCGTAGAGCACGGAGACGATCGGACCGGGGATCGCCACGAGGGCTAGGGCCGCCGGAACGGTGAGGAGAAGCGCGAATTCCGCCGCCCGGTTCATCGCCGCCTTGCCGCCGACCGTATCCTCCGCCGCTATGCGCCGTGACAGGTCCGGCAGGAGCACCACGCCGATGGCGATGGCGATGACGCCGAGGGGCAGCTGGTAGAGCCGGTCCGCGAGGTTCAGGTACTGGATCGCGCCGTCGTAGTAGCTCGCCACCTGCCGGCCGACGAGCAGGTTGATCTGCATCACGCCGCCGGCGAGCATGGCCGGCCCCGCGATCCGCGCCAGCCGCTTCAGCTCCGGCGTGAGTTGCGGCCGCCGGGGGATCACCCGGAACCCCGCCTTCGCCGCCGCGATCCACAGGATCGCCAGCTGGGCGACGCCCGCCACCGGCACCGCGACCGAGAGCGCGAGGCCGTAGGGCCAGCCCGCCCAGCCCGCCGCGAGGACGGCCGTCACGAGGACCACGTTCAGCATGACCGGCGCCGCCGCGGCGGCCACGAAGCGTCCCGAAGCGTTCAGCACGCCGGAGAGGAGCGCCGCGAGGGAGATCAGGAGGATGTACGGAAAGCAGATCCGCCCGAAGAGGACGGCCATGGGAAACCGCTCATCCTCGGCAAACCCGCTCGCCATGGCGAGGACCAGCCCCGGCATCGCCACCTGCGCGATCAGCGTGAACACGATCAGGAGCGAGGCGAGGCCGGTCGCCGCGTCCCGCGCGAAGCCGAGCGCATCCTTGCCCGCCTCGAGCTTGCGCGCGAACAGCGGCACGAACGCCATGTTGAAAGCGCCTTCGGCAAAGAACCGGCGGAACATGTTGGGCAGCGAAAAGGCCACGAGAAAGGCCTCCGCCACCGGCCCGTCACCGAGCCGAGCGGCGATAATGATATCCCGCGTGAAGCCGAGCACGCGGGAGAGGAGGGTCCAGACCCCGACGGTCAGGAAGCCCGACATCAGACGAACGGGTTTCACGCGCGCGCCCCTTCACGTTTCACGAAGATGCCCCGTGAGGGGCGGCGGTGGGCGGAGCGCCCCGGGCGGGCACCGCCCGAAGACGACGGGTTCACCCCTGTCCCGCCCGGCGGGCGCCGTCGGCGACCGCCTCCCTCAGACGCCGTTCCAGCGCGGCTTGCTTGGACCGCGTGTAGAACTTCAGACCGAACAGATCCTTGACGTAGAACGTATCCACAACCTGCGCTCCATAGGTCGCGATCACGGCCGAGGCGATGTAGATGTTCGCCTCCGCCAATGTGCGGGTCAGGTCGTAGAGCAGGCCCGGACGGTCCCGCGTATCGACCTCGATGATCGTGTAGATCTCCGATCCGTCATTGTCGAAGGTGATCGACGTCGGGAAGCGGAATTCGCTGTTGCGCTTCTTCACCTTGTCGCGGGACACCAGCGCCTCGCGGGCGCTGACTTCGCCCTTGAGGGTGCGCAGGATCATCTCGTTCAGCCGCGGCAGGCGGTCCTCCTCGAACGGCGCGCCGTCCGCGTCCTGCACCCAGAAGATCGCCGTCGCCCAACCGTCCTTGCTGGTATAGGTCCGCGCATCCACCACGTTCGCCCCGACGAGGGCGAGCGCGCCCGCGAGACGGCTGAATATCCCCGGATGGTCCGCCAGGGCGAAACAGGCGCGGGTCGCGTCACGGTCCGCATCCGGGGTCAGGTCGATCCGGATATCGTCCGCCGGCAGCCCGCGCAGCATCCCGGCAAGCGTCGCATGGGCGGAGGTCGGAAGGCCCTGCCAGTAGGGCGGGTAGTGCCGCGCCAGTTCCGATCGCACGTCTGCCGCGGGCCAGTCGGACAGCGCCGCGCGCAGTGCGCGCTTCGCCTCAGCGCCGCGATTCTCCCGGTTCAGCGCTTCGAGGCCGTTCTCCAGTGCCTCGTCGGTCTGCCGGTAAAGGCTCCGCAGCAGCATGGCCTTCCAGTTGTTCCAGACGTTCGGCCCGACGCCGCGGATGTCGCAGACGGTGAGGACGGTCAGCAGGTCCAGCCGCTTCTTCGACTTCACCGCCTTGGCAAAGTCCCGCACCGTGCGGGGATCCGAGATGTCCCGCTTCTGCGCGAGGTCGGACATCACCAGATGGTAACGGACGAGCCACTCCACGGTCTCGGCCTCCTCGGGCTTCAGATGCAGCCGGGGGCAGACGGTCCGCGCGATGCGGGCGCCGACGACAGAATGGTCCTCCGGACGCCCCTTGCCGATATCGTGGAGCAGCATGGCAACGTAGAGCACCTTCCGGTTCACGCCGCCGTTCCGCAGGATCCCCGTGGCGAGGGGAAGATCCTCTTCCAGTTCGCCGCGCTCGATGGCCGCGAGCTGGCCGATGCACTGGATGGTGTGCTCGTCCACCGTGTAGCTGTGGTAGACGTTGAACTGCATCATCGCGACGATCGGGTCGAACTCGGGAATGAACGCCGCCAGGAGGCCCAGTTCGTTCATCCGCCGCAGGGCCGGTTCCGGGTTGCGATGCTTCAGCAGCAGGTCGAGGAAGATCCGCGAGGCCTCCTTCCGGCTGCGCACGGCGGCATCGATCAGGGTCAGGTTCGCCGCGATGATCCGCATCGCTTCGGGATGCAGGAGCAGCCCCGAGCGCAGCGACTGGTCGAAGATGCGGAGCAGGTCGAGCGGATGGTCCGGCAGCGTCTCCGGCTCCGAGAAGGTCAGACGTCCCTGTTTCACGTCGAGGCGCTCCGGCAGCTTCCGCCGCCGACGCCGCTTGAGGAAACCGGCGATCGTACCCTCGGGCTTGAGATGGATCGCCTCGAGCGCCGTCAGGAAGATCCGCGTCAGCTCCCCCACGCGCGTCGCGTGGCGGAAGTAGTCCTGCATGAACCGCTCGACCGCCCGGCGCCCGGCACTGTCGCTGTAGCCCATCCGGGCGGCGACCTCGACCTGCAGATCGAAGGTGAGCTGATCCATCTCCCGCCCGGTGATCAGGTGCAGATGCGCGCGAACGGCCCAGAAGAACGTTTCCGCCTCGCGGAAGGCGCCGTACTCGGCCTCGGTGAAGACGCCGAGGGCGACGAGCTCCCGGATGCGGATGACGCAGTGGACGTACTTCGCGATCCAGTAGAGCGATTGCAGGTCCCGCAGCCCGCCCTTGCCCTCCTTCACGTTCGGCTCGAGCATGTAGCGTTGCCCGCCCTGGCGCTTGTGCCGGGCGGAGCGCTCCTCGAGCTTCGCGGCGATGAACTCCTTCGCGGTGGTGCTGAACAGCTCCTCCCAGAGCCGTTCGAACAACTCGACCGACAGCGCCTCGTCCCCCGCCACGGGGCGCAGTTCCAGCATCGAGGTCCGGATGGTGAAGTCTTCCTTGCCGAGCCGGATGCACTCCTTGACCGTCCGCGCGGCGTGGCCGACCTGCAGCTTCAGGTCCCACAGGATATAGAGCATCGTCTCGATGACGCTCTCCGCCCAGCCGGTGATCTTCCACGGCGTGAGGAAAAGCAGGTCGACATCCGAATGCGGCGCCATCTCGGCGCGCCCGTAGCCGCCGGCGGCGAGGACGGAGAGGGATTCGCCCTTCGTCGGCGATTGCCGTGGGTGGATCATCTCGGAGGAGACACGGAACGCCTCCTGGACGAGCGCGTCGGTCAGCCAGGAATAGGAGGCGACGAGCGCCGCCGACTCCTTCGGCGCGGCCTCGAACACGGTCTGGATCGCAGTCCGGCCACGTCGTCTGGCCCGCGCGAGGACCTGGGTGACCGCGTTGCGTCCGCCGGCCCCCTCGCGCGGGTCCTCGATGTCCGAGAGCGCCTCGGCGATCTCGGAGCGCACGGCATCACGGTCGAAAATGGCAACCGCCGGACAGATGAGGCTGTCCGGCGGGATTGTGACGTAGGCAGACGGGTCCGGTTCAGAAACCGGCGCCGCCAAAGCCTCTGGGAGCAGGGTCAACGACAACCACCGTGTTGTTGCGGATCTGGGCGACGGCGAGCGCCCGCTGATTGGTGCCGTCGTTGCGCAGGCGGAAGATGCCGCCCGTGCCGGTGAAGCCCGAGCCCTGCGTCAGGGCGGAGCGGGTCAGCGCATTCGAGCCACGCTGCTCGACGAGGGCGCCGATGGCGGCGATCCCGTCGTAGGCGAGGCCCGCAAGCGGATGCGGATCGCTGCCGTAGGCGGCACGGTAGCGCCGCTGGAACGCGGTGGTGGTGTTCGGATCGGGCAAGGCGAACCAGGACCCCTGAAGGCCCGGCTGGCTGAGCGCCGAGGACGGAATGTCGAGCCGGGCCAGACCGATATACTGCGCGGCAGAGGCGCCGAGGCCGTTCTCCGGCAGGAGCTGGGCGAGGAGCGGCATGGCGCCGGCATTGTCCGAGGTGAAGAAGACCGCGTCGGCGCCTGCCGCACGGGCCTGCGAGGCGATCTGCGGGGCGGCGGAGGCGACGCCCTGCTGGCTGACGGTGAAGCGGGATTGGCCGGCGAGGCTCGCGCGGGAGCTGCCGATGGCGTTCACGATGGCCTGCCGGCCGACTTCCTCACCCGGCGAATCGCCGGCCACGACGTAGATGTTCCGGCGGCCGTTCCGCGCCGCGTAATCGACGAGGCGATTGGCGGTATTGTCGAAGGTATTGCCGAGCAGGAACAGGTTGCCGCCGGCGATCTCGGCATTGTTGGAGAAGGACAGGACGTTCACGCCCTCGTCGGCCACGGCGACTGCGGCGGCATTCGAGGCGCCGGAATAGAGCGGGCCGAGAAGGATCTTGGCGCCCTCGGCGACGGCGGTGTTCGCGGCCTGCGCGGCCCGTGCGTCGCTTCCGCCGGTCGAATAGGTGCGCAGGTCGATCTCGACGCCGTTCAGGTCGGCCATCGCGAGGCGCGCGGCGCGCTCGAGGGACTGGGCGACCTGCGCGTCCTGCGGGTTGCCCGATCCCGTCGGGATCATCAGGGCCACGGGAACCGGCGCGCTCGCGTCGATGGAGGGGCCCGAGCCGCCACTCGTGATCGGCAGCGGTCCGCACGAGGCGAGAAGGACGATGGAGGCCAGAGCTGCGAAGCGGGCTAAGGCCGTTCGGGGGATGTCCAGGACGGCGGTCATGGGCTAGGTCTCACTCTTCCGGAGTTCGGCAATTGGGTCGGACGGGAGCCTAGGTGACGGGGGACGGCAAGTAAATGACGGACGAGACCGATCAGACCGGCTTCGAGGCCAGCGCCGGCGGAACACCTGCCCGGCAGGTCGCTCTCGCGCCGGGCCTCTATCTCGTTGCGACGCCCATCGGTTCGGCCCGCGACATCACCCTGCGCGCGCTCGATATTCTCGCCTCCGCGGATACGATCGCCGCCGAGGACACCCGCACGGCCCGGCACCTGATGGAGCTGCATGGCATAAAGGCGCGGGGGCGGCGGATCGTTGCCTACCACGACCACAGCTCCGAAGGGGACCGCGCGCGCCTTCTCGGCCTCGTCCGGGACGGCGGCTCCGTCGCCTGCGTGTCCGAGGCGGGCACGCCCCTCGTCGCCGATCCGGGGTATCGATTGGTGAAGGACGCGGTGGCCGAGGGGCTTCCCGTCACTGCCGCGCCCGGCCCGTCCGCCGCGCTTGCAGCGCTGTCGGTGTCCGGCCTGCCGAGCGACCGCTTCCTCTTCGCCGGGTTCCCTCCCAGCAAGGGGGCGGAACGGCGCAAGGTGCTGGAGGAACTGGCGAATATTCCCTCGACGCTGGTGCTCTACGAAAGCCCGAGACGCATAAAGGGTTTGTTAGCGGACCTGGTGGATATTGCAGGAGCGGATCGGAAGGCCGCGATCTGCAGGGAGCTGACGAAACGATTCGAGGAGGTGATCCGCGGCACTCTTGCGGAGCTCGCGGAGGCCGTCCCGGACAAGGGCCTGCGTGGTGAGGTCGTTCTGGTGCTGGACAGGCCGCTCGCGCGGCCGATCGATCAGGAGGAAGTCGACGCTGCGCTTCTGGACGCGCTCGAGCGTCTTCCGATGAAGGCCGCCGCCTCCGAGATCGCCATGCGGTTCGGGACGGCGAAGCGGGACATGTATCAACTGGCGCTCCGCCTGAAGGGCTGAGCGAGACGGGGATCGGAGCCGGTCCATGGCAGGAGGGAAACGGGAGACGGGGCGCGTTTCCTGGTATGGCGGTCGCGCCGCCGAGGACGCGGCGGAGCGCGCGCTCGAAGAGGCCGGCCTGTCCATCGAGGCGCGGCGCTGGCGCGGGGCAGGCGGTGAGATCGATCTCGTGGCTCGGGACGGTGAGACCTATGTCTTTGCCGAGGTGAAGAGCGCTCGCTCCCACGAGGAGGCGGCATGGCGGCTCGGAGCGCGGCAGATGGCCCGCATCGCCGCGGCGGCTTCGGAGTATCTCGCCAGCTCGCCGAACGGGCTGCTCAGCGACGCCCGCTTCGACGTGGTGCTCGTCGATGGGACCGGGCGGACGAAGATCCTTCGCAACGCGTTCACCGCCTGATCTCCAGCCCCGTGCGGCAGCGGTCACGCGGGCAGTCCCCGCCGGGCCGGAGGCCGGCGCCATCCGCAGGGGCCCGTCGCCACGTCTGCCCGTGTTGCGCCTGACCGCGGCATCGGCCATCAAGAGGCGCGCCAGTCAGGAGAAGTCACGATGTCGCTCAGGATCGCCTTTCAGATGGACCCGATCGAGCGGGTCGACATCGATGCCGACAGCACCTTTCGTCTCGCCGAAGAAGCGCAGGCGCGCGGGCACGAGATCTGGGTCCACGCTCCAGAGCGACTGAGTTTCGTCGAGGGGAAGGCCGTCGCCCGGGCGCGCCGCGTGACCCTGCGCCGCGAGCGGGGAAACCATGTGACCGTGGAAGAGGAAAAGACACTCGACCTCGCGACGATGGACGTCGTCTGGCTGCGGCAGGATCCGCCGTTCGACATGTTCTACATCACCACGACGCATCTGCTCGAAGCCGCTGGGACGGTGGTCCTGAACGACCCCTTCTGGGTGAGGAACTCGCCCGAGAAGCTGCTGGTCCTGAAGTTTCCCGACCTCATTCCGCCGACGGTGATCTCCCGCGACCTGGACGTTCTGCGGGCCTTCAAGGAAGAGCATGGGGACATGATCCTCAAGCCGCTCTACGGCAACGGCGGCGCAGGCGTGTTCCGGCTGGGGCAGGAGGATCGCAACCTGTCGTCCCTCCACGAACTCTTCGCCAGCTTCAGCCGCGAGCCGTTGATCGCGCAGAAGTACCTGCCCGCGGTAACGAAGGGCGACAAGCGCGTCATCCTGATCGACGGTGAGGCCGCTGGCGCGATCAACCGTGTTCCGGCCGAGGGCGAGACACGCTCGAACATGCATGTGGGCGGCCGTGCCGAGAAATCAGAACTGACGAACCGGGATCGCGAGATCTGCGCCGCCATCGGTCCCACGCTGAAAGAGCGCGGCCAGCTTTTCGTCGGGATCGACGTGATCGGCGACTATCTTACCGAGATCAACGTCACGTCGCCGACCGGCCTTCAGGAAATGGAACGGTTCGACGGGGTGAACTATACCGCCCGGATCTGGGAGGCCGCCGAGGCCGCGGTTGCCGCGCGCGACTGAGCAGGGGCGTCCATCCCGCCGATCGCGAGACGAAAGCCCACCGCTTCGGCAATGTGGATCCGGGTGACGCCGTCCGCCCCGTCGAGATCGGCGATGGTTCTCGCCACCCGCAGCACCCGGTGGTAGCCGCGCGCCGAGAGGCCGAAACGCCCTGCGATCTGCGCCAGGAGCGAGCGCCCCGCCTCGTCGGGCGTCGCGATGCTGCCCAGCAGTTCCCCGTCCGCATCGGCATTGACCCGCACGCGGCCCATTCCGGCAAAGCGCGCACTCTGGATGGATCGCGCCGCGCTCACGCGCGCGGCGACCTCCGCCGAGCCTTCCGCGGGCGCCGGCAGGTCGAGATCGGCGTAGGCCACTGGCGGCACCTCCACGCGCAGATCGAAGCGGTCCATCAAGGGGCCGGAGATCCGGCCCATGTAATCCTCGCCGCAGGCCGGAGCCTTGGAGCAGGCCCTGCCCGGGTCGCAGAGATAGCCGCAGCGGCAGGGATTGGCGGCGGCGACCAGCATGAAACCGCACGGGTAGCGCACATGCGCGTTGGCCCTGGCGACCACGACTTCGCCGGTCTCGACGGGCTGTCGCAAGGTTTCGAGAACGGCGCGGGAGAATTCGGGCAGCTCGTCCAGAAACAGGACGCCGTTATGGGCGAGGCTGATCTCCCCCGGCTTCGCGCCGCGCCCGCCGCCGACGATGGCGGCCATGGAGGCGGTGTGGTGCGGCTCGCGAAAGGGCCGGGCGCGGGAGAGGCCGCCCTTGTCGAGAAGCCCGGCGAGGGAGTGGATCATCGAGGTCTCTAACGCCTCGGCCGGGCTCAGCGGAGGCAGGATGGAGCCGATGCGGGCGGCCAGCATGGACTTGCCCGAGCCGGGCGTGCCGACCATCAGGAGATGATGACGCCCGGCGGCCGCAATCTCGAGGGCGCGCTTGGCCCGTTCCTGACCCTTCACGTCCCGCAGATCCTTCGCGCCCGGATCGCCCGTCACTTCGCCGGGGGTGGCGGGCCGCAAGACCGTTTGCGCGGTCAGGTGCCGCACGGTCTCACCGAGGGACGCCGGGGCAATGACCTCGGCCGCGGCGACCC
The DNA here is from genome assembly GCF_031846565.1 of Tropicimonas omnivorans. Taxonomy (NCBI): domain Bacteria; kingdom Pseudomonadati; phylum Pseudomonadota; class Alphaproteobacteria; order Rhodobacterales; family Roseobacteraceae; genus Tropicimonas; species Tropicimonas omnivorans. Next base: position 373,460 of record NZ_JAVRHL010000002.1, read on the forward strand.
ATGCCGCCTCGGCGCCGCAATCCTTCGGGCAGATCAGCCGACGTTCCGCTTCCGCGGCGGCGATGGCCGCTGGCAGGGCGCCGCGGACGGCGACGAGTGTTCCGGCGAGGGACAGCTCACCGAGTGAGGTCGTCCGCTCTACCTCGTCGACCGGCAGGATCTCCATCGCGGCGAGGACGGCGAGGGCGATCGGCAGATCGAAATGGGAGCCTTCCTTCGGTATGTCGGCGGGGGAGAGGTTGAGCGTGATCTTCTTCGGCGGAAGGGCGATGGCGAGGTCGGACAATGCCGCGCGGACCCGCTCGCGCGCTTCGGAGACCGCCTTGTCGGGCAGACCGACGATCGTGAACGCCGGAATCCCTGGTGAGATGGCGCACTGCACCTCGACTTCCCGCGCCTCGATTCCCTCGAAGGCCACCGTGTAGGTGCGCGCCACCATTGTCCCGTCACTCCGCCATGCACCGTCGGAGGTAATCGGATCGTGGTTAAGAAGTGGTTACGCGCTCGGAGGGGCCGGTCCTTGACGGGATACTCCCGGCCGTCCTTCTCCAGCGTTTCCCCCCTCGACGAGCTCGGCATCGCGCCCCCTGGCGGTCGCGGGCGCAGGACGCTTCCGCCATGGAAAACAGGGGCGCCGGGAGGCCCCGCCTGTCCCGAAAGAATTCTGTTGAGATCGGGACAGGGCGCGCTAAATCGATCTCTGCGGTAAAAGTGTGGAACCAACTTTGGTCACGCGCCGTTCGTCTCCTGAAAACATGGGAGACCGAAATGTTCTCAATGCTGTCTTATAGCCGGGTCGACACTCGGCGGGCGTATCGCCCGGCAGCCGAACGGTCACTCTCCCCATTCTCTCGAATGAACAACATCGCGCAGCCGGTTCAGCGGCTTCGTTCTGCGCGTCATGTATCGGCATTTCAAACTGCGATCCGCAAGGCCACCGGTTTCCGGGCGGTGGGTCTTGCCGGGTGCACCAACGGTCAAGAATGGCCCGCTTAGACGGGCGAAGACAGGGGTATTGAAGATGGCTTTGGACGGTTCCTACGATCATTCACTTTCCCGGCGCGCCATGCAGGCCGAGCTTCTGGACGCCGAGACCGAACTTGCCCTTGCCTATGCGTGGCGCGACAATCGCGATGAGCAAGCACTGCACAGGCTCATTACAGCCTATATGCGCCTCGCGATCTCGATGGCGGCGAAGTTCAAGCGCTACGGCGCACCGATGAACGACCTTATCCAGGAAGCGAGCCTCGGCCTCATGAAGGCGGCCGACAAGTTCGACCCCGATCGCGGTGTCCGCTTCTCGACCTACGCGGTGTGGTGGATCAAGGCGTCGATCCAGGACCACGTGATGCGCAACTGGTCCATGGTCAGGACCGGGTCGACCTCCAGCCAGAAGTCACTCTTCTTCAACATGCGCCGGGTTCAGGCGCGTCTCGAGCGTGAGGCCGCGGCCTCCGGCGAGAAGCTCGACGGCCATCAGCTTCGCCAGATGATCGCGACCGAGGTGGGCGTTCCGCTCCATGACGTCGAGATGATGGAAGGCCGCCTGTCTGGGTCCGACTACTCGCTGAACGCGACCCAATCGTCGGCTGACGAGGGGCGGGAGTGGATCGAGACGCTGGAGGATGGCGGCGATCAGGCCTCCGAATCCGTCGCCCGCGACAAGGATATCGACACGCTCCGCGGCTGGCTGGTCTCCGCCCTCGGCGATCTGAACGAGCGCGAGCGGTTCATCGTTCGTGAGCGGAAACTGCGGGATGCGCCGCGCACGCTCGAAAGCCTCGGCGACGAGCTGGGCCTGTCGAAGGAGCGCGTGCGCCAGCTCGAGGCGGCGGCCTTCGGCAAGATGCGCAAGACGCTGGAAGGACAGTCCCGCGAGGTTCACGACTTCTTCGCCTGATCCCGTAACTATCTGATCTCAGGCAGGCCGCCCCGGTTGGGGCGGCCTTTTTCGTCTGGAGGGTTCCAGCGCTATCGGCGGCGGGCGCTGGTCTTTCCCCGAGCGCATGTGCCGGGGCTGCGCCGCTTTCCGACTAAAACTCTAAACTTTATGTCTGGACCCCCGGCCGCTCATCTCATATCGCGATGACCGGACAAGATCGGACGCGCGCTTCGCGGGCGTCCTTCATCAAAATCGAGGAGTCCGAATGATGTTTCGCACCGCCCTTGGCGCCGCCTTGACAGGCGCCGTTCTCGCTTCTCCCGTCCTCGCCGAAGAGGTCAGCGTCGAGACCGCTCGCGGGCCCGTTTCCGTGGAATCCTCCCCGGAGAGCGTACTGGTCTATGACATGACCGCTCTCGACACGATGGATGCGCTGGGCGTCGAGGGCATCACGACGATCGAGAACGTGCTTCTGGACTACGCGAACGATTATCCGGGCATTCCCGGCACCCTCTTCGAGCCGGATTTCGAGGCGGTCAACGCACTTCAGCCCGATCTTATCATCGCCGGTGGCCGGTCCGCTGCGCAGGTGGACGATCTTTCCCGCTTCGCGCCGACCCTCGACATGACGGTCCCCGGCGAAAACGGCCTCGAGGTCGCGCTGTCCCGGATCGACGCCTACGGCACGCTCTTCGACCGCGAAGACGAGGCCGCGGCGCTCTCCGCCGAGATCGAGAGCAAGATCGAGGAGGTCCGCGCCGCTGGCGAGGGCAAGGGGACGGGGCTCGTCGTCCTGACCAACGGGCCGAAGGTCTCCGCCTACGGCGCCGGTTCCCGGTTCGGCTGGATTCACGAGGTGAGCGGTCTTCCCGAGGCTGTCGAGGGACTGGACACCGGCACCCACGGCGAGGCGGTCTCCTTCGAGTACATCCGCGAGGCGAACCCCGACTGGCTTCTCGTGATCGACCGGGTCGCGGCCATCGGCGCCGAGGGTGACAGCGCCCGCGCAACGCTCGACAACCCGCTCGTGCGCGAGACCACCGCGTGGCAGAACGACCAGGTCATCTACCTGAACGCCGCCGACATCTACCTTTCGGGCGGCGGCGCGACCTCGCTGAGCAACACGCTCGACATCCTGGCTGACGCGTTCGGGTCCACAGGCTCGTGACCCTGGCGCGGGCCGCATATCCCGCCCTGGCACTGCTGGCTCTTCTGAGCCTCGGCACCGGGGCGAGCGGCATCGGCCCGCTCCAGCTCCTGACGGATCCCGAGGGGCTCTGGCTCCTCGCCGTCTCCCGCCTGCCGCGAACGGTCGCGGCGCTCCTTGCCGGCGCCGGCCTCGCCGTGGCGGGCGTCATCATGCAGATGCTGGCGCGCAACCGGTTCGTCGAGCCGGCGACGGCCGGGACGGGGGAGGCGGCCGGCCTCGGCCTCGTCGCCGTGACGCTTCTCGCCCCCGCCTCCGCGATCTGGCTCAAGATGCTGGCGGCCACGGCGACGGCGCTCGCCGGGACGGCCGGCTTCCTCGCGATGGTCCGCCGTCTGCCGCCGCGCGAGCCGCTTCTCGTACCGCTCACCGGCATCGTCTATGGCGGCATTCTCGGCGCGGCGACGACGTTTCTCGCCTACGAGCGCGATCTGCTGCAGTACATCGGCATCTGGATGAACGGCGAGTTCTCGGGCGTCATGATCGGGCGCTACGAGTATCTCTGGATCTCCGGCGGCCTGACCGTGCTCGCCTATCTCTTCGCCGACCGCTTCACGATCGCCGGGATGGGGCGGGACATGAGCGTCAATCTCGGCCTCTCCTACGGGCAGGTCATGGCTTTCGGATTGTTCATCGTCTCCGTGATCACCGCGCTGACGGTGGTGACGGTCGGCATGATCCCCTTTGTCGGCCTCGTCGTCCCCAACATCGTGAGCCGGATCCGGGGCGACAACCTGCGCCACTCGCTGCCGATCGTCGCCCTCTCGGGTGCGGCGCTCGTCCTGGCCTGCGACGTCCTCGCCCGCGTCATCCGCTATCCCTACGAGATTCCGGTGGGGACGGTCCTCGGCATCGTCGGCGGGGCGATCTTCCTGTGGCTGCTTCACAGCCGGGGCTCCCGTGGCCACTAGACTCCTCCTGCCGGCCCTGCTTGCCTACCTCGTCGCGGCTGCCCTCTTCCTCACATGGGGCGCGCGGGGCGATTGGGGGTTCGTGCTGGCCTTCCGGGGCGAGAAGCTGGCCGCGCTCACGCTTGTCGCGGCGGCCGTGGCGATCTCAACCATCGTGTTCCAGACCATCACGGCGAACCGGATCCTGACGCCCTCGATCATGGGCTTCGATGCGCTGTACCTTCTGATCCAGACCGGCCTCGTCTTCGCGCTGAGCGGCGTCGGCGCGGTATCCCTCGATCCGCTGGTAAAGTTCGGCGCGGAGACGGCGCTGATGCTGGCTGCGGCGCTGGCGCTTTTCTCCATCGTGCTCCGCGGGGCAGGGGACCTCAATCGCATGGTGCTGACGGGGATCATCATCGGCGTGGTGTTCCGCAGCGTGACGGGGCTCATGAACCGGATGATGGACCCGTCCGAGTTCACCATGATCCAGTCCGCCACCTTTGCCCGCTTCAACGCGGTGGACACGCGGCTTCTGTGGATCGCCGCCCTCGTCACGCTCGCCGCCGCTGCCGCGCTCATGGCCCGCGCGCGGGAACTGGATGTGCTGTCGCTCGGCCGGGACGCGGCGATCAATCTCGGGGTCGACCACGACCGTGCCGCGAAGCGGCTCCTTCTGCTCGTCTCGCTCCTCGTCTCCGTCTCCACCGCGCTCGTGGGGCCGGTGGTGTTCTTCGGTCTGCTCGTCTCCGCGCTCACCCACCGGATCGCGGGCACATTCCGTCACGATGTCCTCCTGCCGCTGTCGGCCCTCCTGGCCGCGGTGATCCTGGTGGCGAGCCAGACCCTCTTCGAACGCGTCCTCGGCCTTCAGACCTCCGTTTCCGTCGTCATCGAGGCTCTGGGCGGGATCGTCTTCATCTATCTGATCCTCAAGAGGCCCGTACGATGATCCAGATCGAGAGCCTGACCGCCTCCCTCGGCGATGCGCCGATCCTGAACGGCATCGATGCCGTCCTGCCGAGGGGCGCGCTCACCGCTCTCGTCGGGCCGAACGGGGCGGGCAAGTCGACCCTGCTCTCCGTGCTCGGACGGCTGACACCGATGACCGGCGGATCGGTGCGGCTGGACGGTGCTGATCTCGCCCAGATCCCGTCGCGGGATCTGGCCCGGCGGCTCTCCGTCCTGCGGCAGGATACCGTGATCGCCACGCGCCTGACCGTGGAGGACCTCGCTGGCTTCGGCCGCTATCCCCATTCGCAGGGGCGGCTGACGCCCGAGGACAGGGACATCGTGCGGCGATGCCTTGCCCTCGTCGACCTCGAACCGCTCGCTGGACGTCACCTCGACACGCTCTCCGGCGGGCAGCGACAGCGCGCGCTCATCGCCATGGCGCTGGCGCAGCAGACCGAGGTGCTGCTGCTCGACGAGCCGCTGAACAATCTCGATCTCGCCCATGCGCGCCGGGTGATGAACGTTGCTGCCGAAGAGGCCCGCGCCGGCAAGACCGTCGTCGTGGTTCTGCACGACCTGACCATCGCCGCGCGCTTCGCCGACCATGTCGTCGCGATGAAGGACGGACGCATCCACGATGCCGGGCCGCCGCCGGAGGTCATGTCCGCCGCGTCGCTCGGCGCGCTCTACGAGTGCAAGGTCGAGGTCCACGAGATCGGCGGTCATCGCGTGGTCATGCCGATCTGACGGCGGACCGCCTGCACGACGCGCCCGGTCGCCCTTTTCAGCCGGGGACGGTCTCAGTCGACCCAGGCGAGGTCCGGACGGACGGAGGCGCAGTAGGTTCCCGCCGCCTTCCGCGCTTCACGGACGACTTCGCGGATGAGATCGCTTCGCGTCGCGGTCTGGAAGCTGGCGAGAATGGGCATCGCCGGAAAGCGTTTCGCGACAGCCAGCGGATAGAGGGCGCCCGAATGCAACTCCCGGTCGATGGTGACGGCGGGAACGGCGCCGACGCCGAACCCGTCCATCATCATCGAGATGATCGCGTAGAGCGAATTGCAGCTTGTCAGTTTCGAGGCCAGCGCCCGTTCGTCGTGGAAGTACGGCGCGATCATCTCGTAGGGCGGAGAGCCTTCCGGGAAGGAGATGATCGGCAACCTCGCCAGATCGCTCACCGTGTAGGTCCGGTCGGGGTCGATCAGTCGCGCGGAGCCCGCCCATGTCATCTGGAAGACGCAGGCGCTGTAGCTGCGATAGCTCTCCCCGAGGACCGGACGCAGGCAGAAGATCAGGTCGAACTCGCCCCTCTCCATCCCCGACGTGAGGGCCTTCGTCGTGTCCACCGTCAGTTCCACCGGCAGATCGGGGAACCGCATGTGAAGCGCGTCGACCAGCGCCCGCATCCAGGTGGAGGACACCGAGTCGATGGCGCCGATGCGAATGGGCTCCGAAAGGGCGGGACCGCCGGACAGCGTCTCCCGCAAATCGTCGACATCACCGAGGATCTTCTCGAAGCGGCGCAGGGTTTCCTGCCCCCCGGCGGTCAGCGCGAAGCGTCCCTCGCCCCGCTCCACGAGGCGGTGGCCGAGATCCCGCTCGAGCCCGGCCAGCCGCGCGGAGATCGCGGGCTGGGTGGTGTTCATCTCCGTCGCGGTGCGCCCGAAATGGCGGTTGCGCGCAAGGACGACGAAGCTGCGCATGTCGATCAGTCGCATGGAGCGGCGGTCCGATCAGCCTGCAAGAAGCACGTGGCGCGCTTGTGTGTAGTCGAGGAGGGACTGCATCGACAGATCCGAACCGTACCCGGAATTCTTCATGCCGCCATGGGGCATCTCCGTGGCGAAGACGCCGTGCGTGTTGATCCATGTGACGCCGTACTCAAGCCGGTCGGCGATCTGCATCGCCGCCGCGCCGTTTTGCGACCAGACGGAGGAGGCGAGCCCGTATTCGGAGGCGTTGGCCCAGCGGAGTGCCTCGTCCGGTTCCGAGAACGGGGTGACGGTCACGACGGGGCCGAACACCTCCTTCTGGACGATTTCGGCATCGATCGGCGCGCGTACCAGCGTCGGCTCGAAGAAATAGCCGTTGCCGTCCGGGGCGTGGCCGCCGACGACGATCTCGGCGCCGCCCTCGCGGGCGCGGGAGACGAAGCCGTCGATCCGGTCGCGCTGAGCGGCGGAGATCACGGGGCCGAACTCGACGCCCTCGTCGTTCGGTGCGCCCCACGTGATGTCCTTCACCATCGCCTCGAGCTTGGCGGTCAGCTCGTCCGCGATGGCGGCATCGGCGAGGACGCGGCAGGCCGCCGTGCAATCCTGACCGGCATTGTAGAAGGACGCTTCCCTCAGCGTGGAGGCGACCGCGTCCAGATCGGCGTCCTTCATGACGATCACCGGGGCCTTGCCGCCGAGCTCCAGATGCGTGCGCTTGATGACGTTCGCGGCGGCGGAGCGCAGGACGGCGCGGCCGGTCCGGACGTCCCCGGTCAGGGAGATCATCCGCACGAGGTCATGCTCGATCAGCTTGCGGCCAACCGCCTCGCCGCCGCCGCAGAGGATGTTCACCACGCCCTTGGGCAGGACGTCGCTGAGGATCCGGCCGAGGGCGAGAAGGCTGAGCGGTGTGTTCTCGGACGGCTTGATGACCACGGTGTTGCCCGCCGCAAGGGCAGGGGCGAGCTTCCAGGCGGCCATCAGTAGCGGGTAGTTCCAGGGCGCGATGGAGGCGACGACGCCGATCGGATCGCGCCGCAGCATGGAGGTCATTCCGGGGGCGCGGTAGCCGTTCGCGGCGACGCCGGGGATGTTTCGCGCGGCTGTGGCGAAGTAGCGGAACACATCCGTCACGTTCGGGATCTCGCCGCCGGCGACGAACCGCGCGACCTTGCCGGCATTCAGCGATTCGAGTGCTGCGAGACCCTCGGCTTCCGCGTCGATCCGGTCCGCGATGGTCCAGAGCAGGCGCGAGCGCTCCTTCGGCGTCGTGCGGCGCCAGTCCTGGAAGGCGCGGTGGGCGGCCTGGACGGCGTGGTCGATCTGGTCGGGCGCGGCGGAGCCGACATCGGCGATCACCTCGCCCCTCGAAGGATCGCGCGCGGGCTCCGGCGCGGCACTTCCGTCCACGTAGTCACCGTCGATCAGCAGTCGGGTCTCGAAGTCGCTCATGTCAGGTGTCCTTGGAGGTCTTTTCGGTCTCAGGGGGGAGAATGCGGATACGGTCCGCGTCGAACACGAGGCCGACCTTCGAGCCCACCTCATGCGTCGGCGTCGTACCGGTCAGGACGCGGAGATCCTGCCCGGCGAGGCGAAGTATATAGCGGCTCCGCGCGCCGAGATAGACGCGTGTCGCGACCTCCGCAGTCAAATTCGCGTCGCCTTCCCCGGACAGGGTGATGTCCTCCTGTCGCAGCGCCAGGGTGCAGGCCCCTTCGGCGGTGTCCGCGGGCAGCGCGACGGTCTGCCCGTCCTCGAGTTCGGCGATGGCTGTCCCGCCGACGCGGCGGACGGTCGCCGGCAAGAGGTTCGAGGCGCCGAGGAAGGATGAGGCGAAAGGCGTGGCAGGGCTGGAATAGATCTCATCCGGCGCGCCTTCCTGTTCCACCTTTCCCTTGTTCAGAAGAACGATGCGATCCGACAGCGACAGCGCCTCCTCCTGATCATGGGTGACGAAGATCGTCGTCAGACCGAGCCGGCGGTGGATCTCGATCAGTTCGACCTGCATGTCTTCGCGGAGCCGCGCGTCGAGGTTCGACAAGGGCTCGTCGAGCAGCAGGACCTTGGGCTTGGAGACGATGGCGCGCGCGAGCGCGATCCGCTGCTGCTGACCGCCCGAGAGCTGCGAGATCTTGCGCTCCGCGAGATGCCCCAGCTGAACCGTCTCCAGCGCGTCGGCGACCCTCTCACGCTGCTCCGCCTTCGTTCCAATCCTGCGCATCCGCAGGGGAAAGCGAACGTTCTCGGCGACGCTCAGGTGCGGCAGGAGAGCGTAGGACTGGAACATCATCGCGATATCCCGCTTCTCGGGCGGCAGTCCGGTCACGTCCTGCCCGCCAAGCTCCACACGCCCCTCCGTCGCGCCCTCGAGCCCGGCGACGATCCTCAGAAGCGTGGTCTTGCCGCAGCCCGAGGCGCCCAGAAGGCTGATGAACTCGCCGGAGGCGATGTCCAGCGAGATGCCGTGCAGCACCTCGACGGAGCCGAAGGATTTCTTGATCTGGTGTAGTCTGACGTCTGCCATATCGGATCAGGAACTCGCGAATCTCTGCACGCCGAGCATGCGGTCGATGATGAGGATGAGGCCGACCGTCAGGGCGATCATGATCGTTGAGACGGCGGCCACGGAGGGGTCGGGACTGAATTCGAGCTGGCCGTAGATCTGCACCGGAAGGGTGGTGAGGCCCGGCTTGCGCAGGAACAGCGAGACGACCGCCTCGTCGAACGAGATGTTGAAGGCGAAGAAGGCGCCGGCGGCGAGGCCCGGAAGGCATTGCGGCACCACGACAAGCCAGAGCCGCTGGACGCGGCCCGCCCCCATCGTCTGTGCTGCTTCCTCCAGAAAGGGATCGCTCTCCGACAGCACCGCCAGCGTCGTGCGCACGACGTAGGGGATGGTGATCACGGTGTGGCCGATCCAGATCGTGACGATGGTGACGGGGCCGAAGATCGCGCTCCACAGCATCAGCATCCCGATGGCATAGATGATCGTCGGCAGAACGAGGGGCGAGAGGAAGAACGTCGCGAGGGCGCCGGAGCCGGGCAGGACGCGGCGGTTGATCGCGATGGCCGCCGCACCGCCGCAGAGCGTGGAGGTCAGAGTCACGAGAAGCGCCACCCGGAAGGAGATCCACGCCGCGCCGAGATATGAATCCGACGACAGGACCTCCTTGTACCACCGCAGGGACAGCCCGTCCGGCGGGAAGGAGATGAACTGGCTCTCGGACACCGATACCCCGATCACGACGACGAGCGGCGCGAGGAGGAACAGGCCGGTGGCGAGGACGAAGATCCATGCGGCGATGCGAACGGGCCGGGAGATTGCGCCGACCATCAGCGTGTCCCCCCGCCGAGACGTGCATAGGGCACGAGAATGAGAAGGACCCCAACGAAGAGGATCACGGCCTGCGCCGCGGCGAAGGGCCAGTCGAGCGTCTGCGTCACCGAGCGGTAGATCGAGGCGGCGAGGACCTGGATCCGGGAGCCGCCGAGAAGGTTCGGGGTGACGAAGGAACTGGCCGACAGGGTGAAGCACAGGAGCGACCCCGCCACGATGCCGGGGAGCGCGAGCGGCAGGACCACGGTCCGCAGTGTCGCGCCGAAGCCGCATCCCATCGTCCGCGCGGCTTCCTCGAGGCGGGTGTCGATCCGCGAGACGACGCCGAGGATGGAGAGGGTCATGAAGGGCAAGAGAACCTGGACCATGCCGATGACGATCGCGCTCTCCGTCTGCATGATGGAGAAATTGCGCCCCGCGAGGCCGAGGGAGCGCAGGATGTCGGGGACGAGGCCGGAGCGGCCCAGGAGCACCATCCAGCCGAACGTGCGCACGACGACGGAGGTCATCAGCGGCAGGATCACGAGGACGATCAGCCACAGGCGCATCCGCGGCCCGACTCGCGCCATGATGTAGGCGAGCGGAAAGCCGATCAGGGCGCAGATCGCCGTGATCAGGAGCGAGAGCCGCACCGTTCGCCACAGCACACCGAGGTAGTAGGGATCGCCGAGAAAACGGGTGAAGTTCGCAAACGTCAGACCCTCCTCCCCCTGCACCGACAGAAGCAGCATCTGGGCGATGGGCACGAAGAAGGCCACGGCGAGCAACAGCAGGCCGGGCAGGGCGAGGATCAGGTTCTCCGCACGGTCGCTCAAGATATCTCTCCGGGAGGGGACGGCAGCCAGGGGATGCGCCGGGCCCGGACGGGGGCCCGGCGCGATATATGCCGGCGGCGAGTTATCGCGCGATGGTGCGGTTCCACTGGTCGACCCAGTCGGAGCGGTTTTCCTCGATCTTGATCGGATCGAAGCGGATCAGCCCTTCGACGGCTTCTGCGCCCAGGACGACATCGGCGGCGACGTCATCGGCCAGCTCGACCGTGCTGTTGGTCGGGGAGTAGCGCAGCGCTTCGGCGAAGCACGCCTGCGCCTCGGCGGAGATCGTCCGGTCGATGAACTGCGTCGCCAGCTCCTGGTTGTCCCGTCCGGCCACGAGGTTCGCCGTGATGAAGCTCGCGGGCGTGCCTTCCTCGCCCTGCACGAAACGCGCGGGCAGGCCGGCGCTGGACAGGGTGTAGGCGTAGTCGGACGCGTAGGGCGCGATCCAGGCGTCGTTCTGCGCGAACTCCTGCTGGATCTCCGGCGAGGTCGAGACGACGAAGGCGCCGTTCTCGAGCAGCTGCGACACCGCGTCGAGGCCGGGCTGGATATCGTCGAGCGAGCCGCCCTGAACCTGGTTCAGCATCAGGAAGCCGAGCATCCCGTAGCCGTTCGAGATATCCGTGAGGACGATGTGGTCGGCATAGGTGCCGTCCATCAGGTCGGCCCAGGCGGTGGGCGTCTCGGGGGCGGTCTCCTCGTTGTAGACGAGGCCGATGGCCGCGATGGAGTAGGCCGGGCCTTCTCCGCCTTCGAGGTTGGTCCTGGCGAAGTCGTAGAGATTGCCGGCATTCTCGAGCGCGGCGGGGTCGATCGGAGACAGAAGCCCCTCCTCGGCGCCGACGATTTCCTGGCCGCCCGAGAAGTGGATGACGTCGAATTGCGGGGCGCTGGCCTGGGCGCGGAGCTGCGCGAAGGCGTCGGCCGAATAGGCGGTGACGATCTGCACCGTGGCGCCGGTGGCCTCCTCGAAGGGCGTGATCACGCATTCGCGGTGCGCTTCTTCATAGGCGCCGCCGAAGGAGTTGATCGTCAGCGTCTGCCCCTGGGCGAAGGCGCCGCCGGCGCTGACCGCGAGGCCCGCCAGGGCAAGGGTGGAAGTCATGGTCTTCATGTCGCGTCTCCCTGAAAGAGAATGGTGAACGAAGCGGCGGGCCGCGCTCACGCGGCCCTGCCGTATCACTTCAGCCGGCCGATCTCGACGGTCTTGATGCCGTCCTTGCGGATCGCCTTGCACTGCTCGGCAACGGCGTCGAGCCCCTCGGTCATGCGACCGAAGTAGGAGCAGGAGATCCAGCCGGTGGGCCCGAACGTGCGGCCGCCATGGGCGTAGAACATGCCGATCTCCCAGAACTCGTCGGGGTCGATCTTGAAGAAGTTCTTCGGCTGATAGAACCACAACATGTCGCCGGCTTCGGGCTGAATCGTCTGGTTCTCGGGCGGCAGGGCGCGGGGATCGAAGGTCCGCGCCTCCTCCGGCAGGCCCATCATGATCTCGGGGCCGGAGAAGATCGCGTGGCTGGCCGGCACGGTGATGGGCGATTCGAGAGCCCCCCACAGCGCGGCGCAGGTTTCCGGAGCCGTCTCCCAATAAAGAGTGATGATGCCGCTGACATCGGTGTCGGTGAAGGTGAGGTAGAGCTGCCTGTCTGCCATGAATGCCGCCTGGTTTGAATAATAGCTGCCATGTTCGCGTCTGATCACGGTGCTGTCCAATGGGAAACGCGCATGAAATTGATAAATGAAAGTTATCGAACGTAGCGGCACGCAATCAACTTTGCGAAACAGCACGAAACAACCTAAGAGGGAGCAATCTCTAGTTGCAAAATGAAAAAGCTAAAATACCCTGAGGGAGGTGGTGCGTTAGCTAGGTGTACGTAGATGTCGACCGGTGTGTCCTGTGTGTACAAAAATGGCAAACAACGCATCCTTTCCGCACCGCTTCCTTGCGGGATCCGGGCTCGGGCCCGGTGAAGGTTCTCATCCTGGGGTTGAATTCCCAGCCGGAACGAACCGGGATCGCCGTCTATACCAGCGGACTTGCACGGTACCTCGCGGAGCGGGGCGCCACGATCCGCCATATCGCCGGGCAACCCTACTATCCCGGCTGGGCCGTCGCCGAGGGGCATTCGCGCTTTCTATGGCAGCGGCGCCAGGCCGCGCCGGGGCTCGGCGTCCTCCACTGCCCCCATTACGTTCCGCCTCGCCCGAACGGCATCGTTCGCATTCTGCATCACCTGTCCTTCGCGGCCTCGTCCGCGCTTCCCGCCGCCTGGTCCGCCATCCGCTTCCGGCCGGACATCGTGTTCACGGTCGCACCCTCCCTCGCCTCCGCCCCGGTCGCCCTCGCCGCGGCCGCGCTCGCAGGGGCGCCCGCCTGGCTCCATGTGCAGGATCTCGAGGTGGACGCGGCCGGTGCGACCGGGCTGATGAGGGACGGGCCGGTGCTGCGCCTTGCCCGCGCCCTCGAACGTGCGATCCTGAGGCGCTTCGACCGGGTGAGCACGATCTCCGCCCCGATGAAGCGGCGTCTCGCCGCCAAGGGCGTTTCTGAGACGCGACTTACGGAGTTCCGCAACTGGGCCGACATCGCCGCCATCGCGCCCTTCGAGGGGCCGTCCCCGATGCGGCAAATCCTCGGCCTCAACCGCCCGCGCATCGCCCTCTACTCGGGAAGCCTCTCCCGTAAGCAGGGCGTCGAGCTTCTGGCCGGCGTGGCGCGGGCGCTGGAGAAGCGGGACGATCTGACCCTCCTCGTCTGCGGCGACGGGCCGTCGCGGGCGGAGCTGGAGGAGCTGTGCCGCGGTCTGGACAATGTCGCCTTTCGCCCGCTCCAACCGCCCGAGCGGCTGAGCGCGCTTCTCGGCGCGACGGACGTGCACCTCTTGCCGCAGATGGGCAGCGCCGCCGATCTCGTGCTGCCGTCCAAGCTCACCAACATGCTCGCATCGGCCCGCCCGGTCGTCGCCACCGCCGCTCCGGGAACCGCCCTTGCCGAAGAGGTCGCCGGCTGCGGGATCGTGACGCCGCCGGGAGATGCCGCCGCGATGGCGCATGCGGTCGGCCGCCTTCTGGACGATGAGCCCTTGCGTCTCTCCCTTGGCCGCGCGGCCCGCGCGCGCGCGCTGTCGCGCTGGGACGGCTCCGCGATCCTCGCGCGCGCAGCCGCGGAGATGGAGGCGCTGGCCCGTGCCTCCGACACGGCGCGCGCGTCCGTCCCTCTCGATGCGGAGCGGGGCGGATGACGGGCGGAACCCTCCCTGCCGCGCATCCGCGCCTCGCCGCCGCGATCTGGCTGACGGGAGCGTCGCATCTCTGCCTCGCGGCGGGGCATCTGGCGCTCGGCTCGGACCGGTTCCTGACGGCGTCGATGGGGGCCATGTCGCTCTGGGGGATCTCTCGGCTGATGCGGGACGAGATCTGGCCCGGGGACTACTACGTCTTCGCACTCGGCATCTATTCGGGGACAGCCGCGCTCGCGGTGAAGCTGGCCTACGCCCAGCCCCTCCAGTCGAACCTCCAGCAGCCTGGAATGGCCTGCGCGATCCTCCTTGGCGGCTTCGTGGCGGCCGCGGGCGCGGCGGAGATCGCGCGCTTCGTCGCCCGCCATGTCGTTCGGCCGGCAACGGTGCGGGCCTGGGCGGATCCGGGGCTGCTCGCGCGCGCCTATCCCTGGCTCCTGGCGGCGGGAGCGGCGTTCCTTCTTCTGCACGTCGCTGTGCGTCCGCGCATGGTCGCCGGTGTCCTGCACCAGACGGACGGCTTCGGCGGCTTCGGCGGCTTCACCTTCCTGCTCACCCTCGGCATCGCGGCAGCCTCCCGCCGGCTCCTGATCGACGGCGCGCGAGGCCCGTTCCGGGTCCTCATCCTCGCCGGGATCGCGATGGTGACGCTGTCGCTCGTGGCGAACACGAAGCGGGAGGTGTTCGAGTTCGGGGTCTGCCTCCTCCTCGGGCTCCTGGCCGCAAGGGCCCGGCTGAGGATCCTGCCGTCGCTTGTGGCCATCGGTGCCGCGGCCGTCATCGCGCTCTACGTCTCGCCGGTCATCCATCTGATGCGGAATGACTTTCTCGAGATCGGGCTGATGGATCGCGTGCTCGAGGGCTGGACCATTCTCAAAGCGCACGGCTTTGACCCTGCCGCCCTTGCCGAAGAGGAGGCGAGGTTCTTCGCCGGCTTCTCCTACGCCTATCGCGAGGCGGGCAGCTACGTCTTCCCGGAGCGCGGCGCCTTC
This sequence comes from Tropicimonas omnivorans, assembly GCF_031846565.1. Classification (NCBI taxonomy): domain Bacteria; kingdom Pseudomonadati; phylum Pseudomonadota; class Alphaproteobacteria; order Rhodobacterales; family Roseobacteraceae; genus Tropicimonas; species Tropicimonas omnivorans. The sequence goes on from NZ_JAVRHL010000002.1 coordinate 388,497, forward strand.
GACCGCTTCATGCTCATCCTGCCCGTCGACCAGGTCGCGCGGATGGCTCTCGAGGGCGAAGTGATGGGGGTGCGACCCTTCGCGAGGGAGGCCCTGGAGGGGATCCTGCCGTCGATCCTGATCGACAAGAGCGTGATGGTCGGCTCCGATCGCGTGGCCTGGGCTTACGGGATCCGCGAATACGGCAGCTCCGCGCGGCCGGTCCTCGGCTTCACCGCAACGGCGCTCGCGATGGGCGGGCCCGTCGCCGTGATCGCAGCGCCGATCCTGGTTCTGTTGCCGATCCTGATCGCCTTCAACATCGCGTTCGGTCATCTCAGGGCCTCCGCTCTCGGGCACGGCTTCATCGCGATCACCTGGTACCTGGCGGAGCAGGGCGTGGATTCGCTGATCTCCTTTGCCGGGCGGAACGCAGTGCTGATGTGGGTCGTCTCGGCGCTTCTGGCCACCTGGTGGAGGGAGCGGGGGGCATGAGCCGGCTGAAACGAACGCTCGGCGCCCAGGTTTACGGGCAGGCGGTGACCGTCGCGGTGCAGGTCGGGCTCCTGCCGATCCTGATCGCCTCCTGGGGCGTGGAGGTCTTCGGCGTCTGGGCCGTGCTGACGGCAATCCCGGCCGCGTTCGCCTTTGCGGATTTCGGCTTCACCTCCGCAGGCAAGACCGACATGGCCCTGCGCGTCTCCGCCGGGGATCGGGACGGCGCCGTGGAGACCTACCACAGCATCTTCGTGCTTCTTCTCGCGGGCGCGGCCCTTCTGGCGATCACCCTCGGGGCGGGCGTGCTCCTGCTGCCGCTGGAGCGGATCCTGCATCTGGGGCCGGTGGCGCCGGACCTCGTGCGCGCCGTGCTGCTTCTCCAGATCGCGAGCGCGTTGTCGTACCAGTTCTTCCTTCTGATGGCAGCCGGCCTGCGCGCGGCGGGGCGACCGGCGACGGAAGCGGCGTTCGGCGCCACGGCCCGGCTCGGGGAGGCGGCGGCGGTGGCGCTTGCGGCCGTTCTCGGCGGCTCGCTCCTGTGGGCCGCCGCATGCGCCCTCGCGACTCGCCTCGCGGCACTGGCGGTGCTTGCCGGGTGGCTCGGGGCCAGAGCGCCGTGGCTGAGGCTCGGGCTGTCTCGGGCAAGCGGCACGCGGCTCCGCGCGCTCGCGGGGCCCTCGGTGGCCTGCATGCTGATACCGCTTGGACATGCGCTCCTCCTCCAGGCGCCCCTTCTGATCCTCGGTGCCGCGGCATCGCCGGCTGCCGCCGCGCTGTACTCCGTCAGCCGCACCGTCGCGCGGGTCGGCGTGTCGGCGGCGAACGCCATCTGCCACGCCTTCACACCCGAATACAGTTACGCCCACGGCGCCAGGAACCGTGCGCGTCACAGCCGGCTCGTCCGCGTCCAGGGCAGGATTCTCGGGGGCGGTGCGCTGCTCTACGCGCTCGCGGCGCCCTTCGGCATCCCGGCCGGGGCGGCGCTGCTCTCGGGCGGCGCGCTTTCGCCCGGTCTCGCCCTCACGGCGGCCCTCGCCGCGGCCGCGCTTCTCGAGATCCTCTGGTCGGGCCTCTTCGCTCCCATAGCCGCGATCAACCGGCACGGGGACATCGCGCGGGCCTTCTGTCTCGCCGCCGTTCTGGGCGCGGCACTGGCATCGACGCTCGGCACGCCCGCCGGGATCGCGGCGGCGGTGGCTCTGGCCCACGGTCTCACCTGTCTTGCAGCCCTGCGTCATGCAGTCGGGCTGATCCGAATACAACCTGAGGAGGCGCACCCATGTCACGGCCCATACTGATTTATCGACTTGGCAGTTTCGGCGACACGGTGGTCGCATTGCCTTGCTTCCACGCGATCAATCGCGCCTTCCCGGATCGCGAGCGTATCGTGCTGACGAACATGCCGGTCGCCGCGGATGCGCCGCCGCTGATGTCGGTCCTGGGGCAGCACGGCCAGTTCGTGGACCGGGTGCTGACCTACCCGGCGGGCACGCGCGATCCCAGGGCGCTGGCGAGGCTGGCGCGGCAGATCCGCAAGACCGGCGCCGACGAAGCGGTCTGGCTCATGCCGGAGCGGAGCACCTGGGCGATCCGGCGGGACGTGGCCTTCTTCCAGCTCGCCGGGATCCGGACGATTCACTGCCTGCCGAAGACAGATGAAGAGCGGCACGCCCGCGTACACCCCGAGACCGGCGAGACGGAACGCGAGGTGTTCCGGCTGCTCCGGTGCTGTGCGGACCTGGCGCCCGGGGACATCCCGTTGCGGATGGCGTTCGATCTGAAGCTCACCGACGCCGAGGTGCGGGCTGGGCGGGCAGCGCGGGCGCCCTTCGGCGGGCTGCCCTTCATCGCGATCAACATGGGCGGCAAGGCGGCGACGAAAGACTGGGGCGCCGGCAACTGGATGGAGCTGGCGCGGATGATCGGGCGGTACGACATCGGCGTGATGGCGATCGGCGCGGCGGAGGACCGGGCGACGGCGAACTGCGTCCTCTCGGCCTGGCCGGGTCCGGTGGCGAACCTTTGCGGCACCCTGTCGCCGCGGGTCAGCGGCGCGGCGATGCGGGGCGCGCTCGCGTTCATCGGCCACGATTCGGGACCGCTGCATCTCGCCGCGGCCCTGGGCGTACCGACGATCGGTCTCTTCGGGGACCATAACGCGCCCCGGCAATGGCATCCGATGGGTCAGGACGTCCAGGTCATTCACCGCACCTCCGGCATGCGGGACATCGCCGTCGAGGAAGTCGCGAACATGCTGGATCCGCATCTCACCGTCCGGGAGGCGGCGGAATGACACCGTCCGCGCTCCTGCGCTGGATGAACGGGACCGCATTGCCGCTCTGGGCCGCCCATGGCGTCGAGGCGGATGGCGGGTTCGCCGAGCTTCTGACGGCGGATCTGCGCGCCATCGCGCGGCCCCGGCGCGCGCGGCTGACGGCGCGGCAGGTCTATGTCTTCGCCTCGGGCGCACGGCTTGGTTGGGAGGGGGCGGGGCTGAGGGTCGCGCGTTCGGGACTGGAGATCCTGTCGCGCAAGTTCGTGCGGCTCGACGGAACGGTGGTCCCGCGTCTCGATCCGGACGGGCGGGCGATGAACGCGCGGCATGACCTCTACGACGATGCCTTCGTCCTCTTCGCGCTCGCCGCCCTGTCTCCCGATCCGGCGGCGGAAGCGCTGGCCCGGCGCGTCACGCTGGCGCTGGCGGATCGGTCCCTTGCCGGTGGCGGCTACTCGGACGGTCACGCCGGGCCGGGGCGACGGCTCGCCAATCCGCACATGCATCTTTTCGAGGCGGCCATCGCCTGGGCCGCGACCGGCCGGCCGGGACCGTGGCGCGGCATGGCGTCGGGGCTGTCGCGGCTAGCGCGGCAAAGGCTGATCCAGCGCAGCGTCGGCGTGATCCCGGAAGTCTATGCCGCCGACTGGACGCCGGTGCCCGACGCCGACGGCCTGCTGATCGAGCCGGGTCACCTGTTCGAATGGGGCTGGCTCCTGATCAGGTGGGGTCGCATGTCCGACGACAAGGAGGCGGTCGCGGACGGCGAGCGCCTCGGCCGGACGGCGGAGACCCACGGGCTCGCCGCGGATGGCACCGTCCTCGATGCGCTGAACGAGCGGCTCGAGGTGCGTGCGCGGGGCGCCCGGCTCTGGCCGCAGGCGGAGCGGGCGAAGTTCTGGCAGGAGGTCGCGTCCTGCGAGACGGGCGCGAAACGAGCAGATGCGATTCTCCGGCGGGACTGCGCTCTCAGGGCCCTCGGGCGGTTCCTGTCGGGGCCCCGGCCGGGGCTCTGGCGCGAGGTGCGGCAGCCGGACGGCACGTTCGTCGAGGAGCCGGTGCGGGCCTCCTCCCTCTACCACATCGTCTCGGCGGCGGACGTCATGGCCGGCGCGGTGCCCGTCTACGAGGAGGTTCTGCGATGACGTCGCTCGCGCCATGGGTCGCCGCCTTCGCAGGCCAGCGGATCGTCTGTGTCGGCGACGTTATGCTGGACACGTTCACCGAAGGGCATGTCGGGCGCATCTCGCCGGAGCGTCCGATCCCGGTCTTCGAGGCGGGGCGGGAGCGATCCGTGCCCGGCGGCGCGGCGAACGTCGCGCGCGGCGTGGCGGCGCTCGGCGGGTGCTGCGAGCTGGTCTCCGTGATCGGGACGGACGAAGCCGGCGTGATCCTGGGCGCGTTCCTGGACGGGGCTCCCGGCATCGAGGCCGACCTGATCCGGTCGCCCGACCGCTGCACCAGTCACAAGACCCGCTTCGTCGCGTTCGGCCAGCATATGCTCAGGGTGGACCGGGAGATGCTGCGGCCCCTGTCGCCGCCCGAGGAGGCGGCCGTCGTCGACGCCGTGCGGCGGCGCCTGCCGGGGGCCGGAGCGCTGATCCTGTCCGACTACGCCAAGGGTGTGCTGACCGGGCGCGTGATCGCGGATCTCGTCGCGGCGGCGAGGAAGGAGGGCGTTCCGGTGGCCGTCGATCCCAAGGCGCAGGGCTTCCAGCGCTATGCGGGGGCCGACGTCCTGACCCCGAACCTTCCGGAACTGGAACGGGCGTTCGGCGCGCCCCTCGGGCAGGAGGCGGCGCTGGCGGCGGCGGCGCTGCAGCTGGCGCAACGCGCCGGCGTCGGGGCGCTCCTCGTGACCCGGGGGAGCGACGGGATGACGCTCGCGCGCCCCGGACGGGCCCCGTGCCACATCCGCGCCGAGGCGCGGGAGGTGTTCGACGTGGTCGGTGCCGGCGATACCGTCATCGCCACCCTCGCGCTCGCTCTCGCCGCCGGGGTCGGGATGACCGATGCCGCGCGCATCGCCAATGCGGCCGCCGCGATCGTGGTCGGCAAGCGAGGCACCTCGACCGTCTCGCCGGAGGAACTGGCGGATCGGCTGGAGGCGGCGGAGCGGGACGGCAAGCGCCTCGGCGCACCGCAGCTCCTGTCGCTCGAGGAGGCTGTGCGCTACGTCGCCCGACGCCGGGCGGAGGGGCGCCGCATCGGCTTCACCAACGGTGTCTTCGACATCGTGCATCCGGGCCACATCGCGCTTCTGGAGTTCACCTGCAGCACCTGCGACGTGCTGATCGTCGGGCTGAACGGCGACGCCTCCGTCCGCCGCCTCGGCAAGGGGCCGGATCGCCCGATCAATCCCGAACTCGACCGCGCCGCAGTCCTCGGTGCGTTCGGAACGGTGGATGCGGTGGTGATCTTCGATGAGGACACGCCCGTCCGACTGATCCGCTCCCTGAGGCCGGACGTTCTGGTGAAGGGGGCGGATTACAGCATGGATGCGGTGGTCGGCTCGGATATCGTCCTCGGCTACGGCGGCGAGGTGCGTCTTGCGCCGCTGGTGGACGGCAAGTCCTCCACCTCGATCATCCGCCGCGCGCGGGAGGGGGCGGCGTGATCCTCGTGACCGGCGGCGCCGGCTTCATCGGCTCGAACATGCTCGCCGACCTGGAGGCGGCGGGCGCGGGGCCTCTCGTTCTGTGCGACTGGCTCGGGACGGGTGAGAAGTGGCGCAACGTGAGCAAGCGCCGGATCGCGGAGTTCGTGCGCCCGGAGGATCTTCCGCGTTGGCTCGAGGGCCGGCAGGGCGTCGAGGCGGTGATCCACCTGGGCGCGATCTCGGCCACGACGGAGCGCGATGCGGACCTGCTGATCGAACGCAACATCCGCACGACGGTCCGGCTCTGGGACTGGTGCACCGCTGCACGGGTGCCCCTTCTCTACGCCTCCTCGGCGGCGAGCTACGGCGCGCGGGAGACGGACCTTGCCGATGACGAGGCTCCCGCCGCCCTCGCAGCCCTTGCCCCCCTGAATGCCTACGGCTGGTCCAAGGCCGCCACGGACCGGATCCTGCTGGATCGGGCGCGCGCCGGAGAGGCGCCGGCGCTCTGGGCCGGCTTGCGGTTCTTCAACGTCTACGGCCCCAACGAGTATCACAAGGAGAACATGATGAGCGTCGTCACCAGGTTTTTCAGCCCCTTGTCCCGTGGGGAGACTGTCGAGCTCTTCAAGTCGGACCGTCCCGGCATCGCGGACGGACAGCAATCGCGCGATTTCGTCTACGTCAAGGACTGCACGGCGGCGATGCTGGCCATGCTGGAGCGGCCGGTTCCGTCAGGTCTCTACAACCTCGGAACGGGCGTCGCGCGCAGCTTCGCGGACCTCGTCGCCGCCCTCGGCCGTGCGCTCGGGCGGGAGCCGGAGATCCGCTACATCCCGCTCCCGGTCGCCCTCGAGGGGCGCTACCAGTACCGCACCGAGGCGCAGATGGCGAAGCTCCGCCGCGCCGGAATCGACATGCCCTTTCGCGATATCGAGGCGGGCGTCGCCGATTACGTCGAGACGCACCTTTCGACGATGGATCCCTACCGATGATGCGGCCGGCCGTCTTTCTGGACCGGGACGGGACGGTGATCGAGGATCGTCATTTCCTCAGCGATCCCCGCGGCGTGCGCCTGCTGCCCGGCGCGGCGAAGGGGATGCGGCGCTTCGCGGAGGCCGGCTACCGGATCGTCATCGTGTCCAACCAGTCGGGCATCGGCCGCGGCCTCTTCCCGCGGGATGCGCTTTCGAAGGTCATGCGGGAGACGGACCGTCAGCTCGTGGCCGAGAAGGTCTTCGTGCAGGACTGGCAGAACTGCCCGCATGCACCGGACGCGGGCTGCACCTGCCGCAAGCCGAGTCCGGGGCTCCTCGATCGGGCGCGGAGCCTTGCGGATATCGATTTCGGCGCATCCTGGATGATCGGAGACCGTCCGAGCGATATCGGGGCGGGGCGCGCGCGGGGCGTTCCCGGTATCCTCGTGATGACGGGCCAGGGCATGTGCCACGTCGACTGGGCGCGGCGCGAGGGGGTGCCGATCGCGGCGAGCCTCGAAGAGGCGGCGGAGATCGCCCTGACATGAGGGTTCTTCGTATCATCGCCTCGGTCGATCCAGCGCAGGGCGGCCCCGTCGAGGCGCTGCGCCACTCCGCCAAGGCGCAGGCCGCGCTCGGCATCGAGACGGACGTGCTGTGCCTCGACGAGCAGACCTCCCCCCACGCGCTGTGCTTCCCGGCGCGGGTCTTCGGCCTGGGGCCGGTGCAGCACCGCTACGGGTACACGCCGCGCCTCGGCATGTGGATGCGGCAGCATGCGGCCGCCTATGACGCGGCGGTGATCCACGGGCTCTGGAACCACGCTTCCGTCGCCGGGGGGCAGGCCGCGATCCGGGCGGGACTGCCGCACCTGGTGTTCACCCACGGGATGCTCGATCCGTGGTTCCGGGCGGCCTACCCGGCGAAACACGCCCTGAAGCAGGCCTTCTGGGCAACGTACCAGGGCAGGGTGCTGGCGCGGGCGCACAAGGTTCTCTTCACCTCGGGGGAGGAGCAGCGGCTGGCCGAGGGCATGTTCCGCATGTGGCCCTACCGCGGCCATGTCGTTCCCTATGGGGCGGCCCAGCCCGGCAGTCGCGACCGAAAGGAGGGGCCGGCCGCGTTCCGCGCGGCCTGTCCGGGCCTCGGCTCGGCGCCATTCGTGCTGTTCCTGTCGCGGCTTCATCGCAAGAAGGGGGCGGATCTGCTTGTCGATGCCTTCGCGGAGATCGCCGCGCGCCGGCCGGACCTTCACCTCGTCGTGGCGGGACCGGATCAGGAGGGAATCGCGAAGACACTTGCGACGACCGCCGCGGCCGTCGGGCTCGGCGGGCGGGTCCACCTGCCCGGACCGCTTCTTGGATGTGCGAAATGGGGAGCCCTTCTCAGCGCGGAGGCGCTGGCGCTGCCGTCGCACGGGGAGAATTTCGGCATCATCCTGGCCGAGGCGATGGCCTGTGGCACGCCGGTCCTGACGACGAAGCGGGTCAATATCTGGCGGGAAATCGAAGCCGGCGGTGCGGGGCTCGTGACGGAGAACGACCACGCCGGTACGGTCGAGGGCCTTGCCCGCTTTCTCGCCCTCGCGCCCGCCGCCGTGGACGGGATGAGGCGGCAGGCGCGCAGGACGTACGAGCGGCATTTCTCCGTGTCCTGCGCGGCGGAGGCGCTCGCGGAGCTTCTTCAGGAGGCCGCTCATGCGCGCCGGGCCTGATCCCCTCCAGGCCTGCGAGGGACGGAACATCTTCACCGGCGGCGCTTCCTTCACGCTCGCCAACCGTCTGGAACGGATAATGTTCGCGGCGGTCTGGCTGCTCCTTGCGCGCTGGACGCCGCCACCCCTCCATACGTGGCGGGCGGGTCTCCTGAGGGTCTTCGGCGCGCGGATCGGGGCGGGCGCCCGGATCTACGGCTCGGCCGCGATCTGGCTGCCGCGCAACCTGGACATCGCCGAAGAGGCGGTGATCGGTCCCCGCGTGCGCCTCTATGCCATGGGGCGGATTGCCGTGGGGCGGCGCGCCGTCATCTCCCAGGGGGCGCATCTCTGCGGCGGCACCCACGATACGTCCGATCCGTCCTTTAAACTCGTGACGCGACCCGTCGAGGTCGGGGAGCGGGCGTGGATCTGCGCCGAGGCCTTCGTCGGACCGGGCGTGCGCGTGGGGGAGGGCGCGGTCCTTGGTGCGCGCGGCGTTGCCATGCGCAGCCTTGCGCCCTGGATGATCCATGCCGGCAATCCCGCGCGGGAGGTGCGGGCGCGGGACATGGCCCGACCGCCCCGTTAAGCCGGTGGCAAGCCGCCCCCCCGATCGTTCCATCGGCGGCCGGGCAGGACCCGCCGCGCGGGGCCTATCGAGGAGAGCGGTGATCATGCTGGGGATCGGAGCGACGACGAGCGGGCTGGCGCTCGGCTATGGGAGCTGGCGCCATCGGACGGGTCTCGCCGCACGGCCTGTCGCGGCCTGGGGGGACAGTCTCACGGAAGGCGCGGGGGCGGACCTCGACGCGGCCTGGCCGGCGGTGGCCGAGGCGAGGAGCGGCCGGCGCATCGCGAACTTGGGTATCGGCGGGCAGACCTCGACGCAGATCGCCGCCCGGCAGGGCGCGGTGCCCATCGCGGTCTCGCTGACGGACGGCGCAATCCCGGGCTGGATCGAGGCGGACTGGAGTTTCCAAGACGGGCTGTCCGGATGGGCGCCCCGCCATGCGGCTCCGCCCGCCGCGATCCTCGCCGAGGAGGATGCGCTCGTCATCGAGGCCGAGGGGACGCCGTTCTCGGGCGCGCAGGTCTGGCTGGGACAAACGTTGGAGGCGGGCCGGACAGTGACCCTCAGCTTCGAGATCGACATGGGCGGCGCGTCCTGGATCGAGGTCGGCCTCGTCAATTCGGGCAGCGCCACGACCTTCAACGGAAGCTGGTCCGCCAGACGGGGCTTCTCCTCGGGCGGGCTCAAGAGCTTCGACCTGACGGTCGGATCGGACGGTGAGGAGACCGCCAACAGCCTCTGCGTGATGACGCATACGCAGGTCGGCACGGTGCGGATCGGCAACGTGTCGCTTGAGGAGGCGCAGCCGGAAGCGGCCGTGTCGGACGTTTCGGTCAACGTCCTTACCCGGTCCGGCGCCCATGTCGGCGCGATGCAGGGACGGCTGGCCGGCGTGGCGGGGACGATGGTGACGGATCCGGACGGACACTGGACCTTCCTGCGCACGGGAACGGGGCCTGCCGTTACGGTGGCGGACGGCACGGCCTTCGTGCCGGACGTCGCCGCGGCGATGGCGGATCGGGCCGCGTGGATCTGGGCGGGGCGGAACAACGCGGCGGCGACGGAGACGGTGAAGGCCGATATCGACGCCATGGTCGCGCATCTGGACCACGGGGAGTACCTCGTGGGGTCCGTCCTGCCGAGCGCGGCGGATGGCAGCACGGCGCTCGCTGCCATAGAGACCCTGAACGCCGATCTCGCTGCCGATCACGGCGGGCGCTTCGTCGATTGCCTCGCAGCCTTGCAGGCGGGCAGCGATGGCAGCGCCGGGGATCAGGCGGACGTCGCCGTCGGCCTTGTCCCTCGGTCGCTGCGCTCCGACGCGATCCACCTGAACGCGGCGGGCTATGCGCGTATCGCCGAGGCCTTCGTGGCGGCCTCGGCGCGGACCGGCTAGGTCTCAGCGGTCCTTGCGGCGGGGCGGCTGGCTGCCACCGGTCGGACGCTTGCCGGGCTTGCCGGGCTTCGGGCGCGCGCCACCCGGCGTGAATCGCTTGGAGGTGTCCGACGCGTTTGGCTGGCCCGGGCTTGCGGACCTGGGGCCTGCGCCCTTCGGACCGCCCTTCTTCGCGTCGCCGCCCTTGAACCCGGCGCCCTTGGGGCCGGGGGCGCCGCCGAACTTGGCCTTGCCCTTGAATGGCTTGCTATCCCTATCCTGGCGCGCGTCCCGGTCGGGTCCGGGGCCGCCTTTCGGGCCGGGGCGGGCGGCGCCATGCGGCTTGCGGGGCTTGCGGTCCGCTCCGCCGCCCTCCGGCTTGCCGCCCTTCGGCTGACGCTCGTCGCGGTCCGCCGGTTTGCGGCCCGTCCGTTCTTTCCATGCCGGGCGTTCCGCGGGAGCCGCGTCCGGCCGAGGGGCAGGGGCAGGGGCAGGGGCCGGGGCGGGGGCGGCAGGCGCGGGCGGTGCCGCCGGTTGCTCGGGTTTCGGGTCGTGGTCGGGGCCCCGTGCCTCACGCGCGGGCTCGGCCGCGGGCTTCGGATCACGGCGCGGTCCCGGTTTGGGGCCGCTTTTCCGGTCGGGGCGCTTCGGAGGAGCGGACGGGCGGCCAAGGTCCGGCGCGCCGTCAAGCTTGCGCACCGAGACGCCGTCCTCGAGCTGCCCAGCCTCGCCAAGCGCGTCCATGAGGCCCGGCAGGGCGGCCTCGGTCAGTTCCACGAAGGTCTCGGATTGCTGCACGCGGATCGCGCCGATGGCGTCCTTGTCCAGGTTGCCGGCCCGGCAGAGCAGCGGCAGAAGCCAGCGCGCCTCGGCACGGTCATCCCGCCCGACGCTCAGCGCGACCCAGCCCGACGGGCCAAACGGCGCGCGCTCGCGCGGGGCCGGCCGGGCATCGGGGGCGGACAGCTCTTCGGGCGCGGAATGCCGCTCCCGGAAGAGGCGCAGGTAGGCCGCCGCGACCTGCTCGGCACTGTACGTGGCCAGAAGGCGCGACGCGAACTCTGCCTCGTTCTCGGTCGCCTCCGCCGACCATGTCGGGTCGGAGAGGAGTCGCTCCTCGTCCTTGCGCAGGATCTCGTCCGCATCGGGGGCCGTCGTCCATTCCGCGGTGATGCGGGCGGTCTGCAGCAGGCGCTCGGCACGCTTGATCGCCTTCGGCGGCACGATGAGGGCGGAGATGCCCTTGCGGCCGGCACGGCCGGTTCGGCCGGATCGGTGCAGCAGGCCCTCGGCGTTCGACGGCAGCTCCGCATGGATCACGAGTTCGAGGTTCGGCAGGTCGATGCCGCGCGCGGCGACATCGGTGGCGACGCAGACCCTCGCCCGCCCGTCCCGCATCGCCTGAAGCGCGTGACTGCGCTCCGCCTGGCTCAGCTCACCTGAGAGGCAGACGACCGCGAAACCGCGATTGGAGAACCGGGCGGTCAGGCGATTCACCGTCGCACGAGTGTTGGCGAAGACGATCGCGTTCTGCGCCTCGTGATAGCGCAGAACGTTGATGATGGCGTTCTCCGCATCGGTCTGCGCAACGCGCAGGGCCTGATAGGCGATGTCGGCATGCTGGCTCTTGTCCGACAGCGTCGTCACCCGGACGGCATCGCGCTGGTAGTGCTTTGCCAGCGTCGCGATCATGGGGGGCACCGTGGCGGAGAACATCAGCGTCCGGCGCTCTTCGGGAGCCTCGCCGAGCATGAATTCCAGGTCCTCGCGGAAGCCGAGGTCCAGCATCTCGTCAGCCTCGTCGAGCACGATGGCCCGCAGGGAGGACATGTCGAGGGAGCCACGCTGGATATGGTCGCGCAGGCGTCCGGGCGTGCCGACGACGATGTGGGCGCCCCGCCCCAGGGCGCGGCGTTCGTCCCGCATGTCCATCCCGCCGACACAGGAGGCAACGTGCGCGCCGGCCTTCGAATAAAGCCAGCCGAGCTCCCGCGAGACCTGAAAGGCCAGCTCTCGCGTGGGGGCGACGATGAGCGCGAGGGGGGCCGCAGCGTCCCCCAGGGTGCCGTCTTCCCCGAGGATCGTCGAGCCGATGGCAAGGCCGAAGCCCACCGTCTTGCCGGAGCCGGTCTGCGCCGAGACGAGCAGGTCGGCATCCGCAAGTTCGGGGTTCGTGACCGCCTCCTGCACCGCGGTCAAAGTGTCGTAGCCGCGCTCCGCGAGCGCATCTGAGAGGGTCTGGATCATGAGGAGGTAGCCGATCTGCGGGGGGGCCGGAGCCGCCGTCGTGTCGCGCGCGTGGAATGCCGCAACGGGAGGAAGGAAAGGCGGCTCTCTACCGCGCCGCGCGCGCTTTGTATAGCTCCGATGTGCCGCGCGGGCGCGACAGCCTGCGCGCGTGGACAAGGCAAGCCGGCCTGTTATAGGGCTGAGGATATGCAGATGATCCCGAGGAGGCCTTTCATGTTCCGCGTCCCAAGTCGCCTTGCCGCCCTCGGCGCGGCGTTTCTCGTCGCCGGCGCCGCTGCTCTTCCGGCTCAGGAAGGGACTGGCGATGGCCCTCTCTCCCCGGGGGACGAAATCGGCCGGTGGCGCGTCGAATGCCCCGAGGGGCAGGCGCGGTGCATACTCTCGCAGACGCTGACGCGGCGGGAGGGCGGCGCTCTCGTGGCCAAGTTTCTCGTCTTCCCCGAGCCCGGGACGGACACCTACTTCTTCGCCGCCCAGGTTCCGGAAGGCGCGTATCTTCCGACGGATTTCTCCATCGGCGGCGCCGAGGACGACGCGCGCATTCCGCTGACATGGCAGACCTGCCGCGGCGGACGGTGCGAAGCGCTCATCCGGCTCGAGGCCGAAGCGCCGGGCCGCCTGGAGGCAACGGACCAGATCGGTGCCTACCGGCCCGGCCTCGGCGCCGAGCCGGTGGTCTTCGAGTTCGAGACGGAAGGGCTCGCCGATGGCCTGTCCCGTCTGCCGGAGGCGCCCGCGGCCGAGTGAGTGGTCCTCCGGGGCCGGTCTTGCCTGCCTCTTGTGGTTGCGCCCGGTGCGGGCAAAGACTGACCCTGTACCGAAGCAGGACGTGACCGGGAGACACGACGCGTGATCAGGATCGCCTTTCTCGCCAGCCCGGCCGTACAGGCGCAGGATGCCCACGAACGCCTCGTCGCGCGGCACGGCGACACCTCGCTCGAAGAGGCGCAGGTGATCGTCGCGCTCGGCGGCGACGGTTTCATGCTCCAGACGCTCCACGCCACCCAGCATCTCGACGCGCCCGTCTACGGGATGAACTGCGGCACCATCGGCTTCTTGATGAACGAATACAGCGAGGCCGACGTGGTCGAACGCGTCGCCGCGGCCGAGGAACAGGTCATCAACCCTCTCGTGATGGAGGCGACCTCTGCCGACGGATCACGCCATACCGGGCTTGCGATCAACGAAGTCTCCCTGCTCCGCGCCGGACCGCAGGCCGCGAAGCTGAAGATCTCGGTCGATGGCAAGGTCCGCCTGCCGGAGCTGGTCTGCGACGGGGCGCTGGTCTCCACCCCCGCGGGATCGACCGCGTACAACTACTCCGCCCACGGCCCGATCCTGCCCATCGGCGCGGACGTGCTGGCGCTCACGGCCGTCGCCGCATTCCGGCCAAGGCGCTGGCGGGGGGCCCTGATCCCGAAACGCTCCGAGGTGCGTATCGACGTGCTGGAAGCGCAGAAGCGCCCCGTCATGGCAGATGCGGACAGCCGGTCGGTGGAGGATGTGGTGACCGTTCTCGTGCGCTCTGAGCCGGAGGTGCGGCACCGTATCCTCTTCGATCCCGGTCACGGTCTCGACGAGCGTCTGATCCGCGAGCAGTTCGTCTGAGGGGAGAGGGGCGAGGGCCCGGCGCTCCGCCTGTCAGGCCTCTCCGTTCCAGGAGGTGCGCTTGCGGTAGATCGTGGATGGCGCGAGGCCGAGTTCGCGCGCGGCGCGGGGGATCGAGCCGGCGTTGCGCCGGATCGTGGCCTCGATGATCAGCTCCTCGACCTCCGCCCAGGATCGCCCGGCCAGAAGTTCCAGCGCATGGACAAGGGCGTCGCCCTCCATCTCCGCGATCGGATCGACCGGTGCATCGCTCCGGTCACGTTCGAGCACACCGAACACGTCGATTCCCGTATCGTGGAGAAGCCCCTTCCCATGTCCGTCCACCACCGGCGTCGGGCGCACGTCGATAGGGCGCCTCCCGTTTCCGGACAGGCCGTCGCGCGGCGCGGGATCCTCGTCATGGGACAAATCGTCCTTTGGCTCATGCCCGTTCAGGCCGGGATCCGGATCGGTGCCCTCATCCGGAGAAGACGGCGGCGAATCGGCAAACGGGCCGAGCGCGTTCACGTCGATCTCGTTCCCGGACCCCAGGACGACGGCATTGCGCAGAACGTTCTTCAGCTCCCGGACATTGCCCGGCCAGGAATGCTCCCGCAGCGCGGCCTCGGCGTCCTGAGTGAAGCCGAAAATGGTGCGGCTCTCCTCGGCTGCGATCTCGGCGACCACGCTGTGGGCGATCTCGATCACGTCGTCGGCCCGTTCGCGCAGGGGGGGCAGGAAGATCGGCAGGACGTGCAGCCGGTAGAACAGGTCCTTGCGCAGCCGGCCCTCGCGCATTTCCTGCACGGGGTCGCGGTTCGTGCTCGACACGATGCGCACGTCCACCTGGCGCGCGTCGAATGATCCGATCGGCCTGATCTGCATCGTCTCGAGAAAGCGCAGGAGCTTGCCCTGCATCTGGAGATCCAGCTCGCAGACCTCGTCGAGAAAGAGCGTGCCGCCATCGGCCCGTTCGGCGGCGCCGGTGGTGTCCGACAGGGCGCCGGCGAAGGCGTCCTTCAGGTACCCGAAGATCTCGGGTCCGAGCATGTTGGGCCGGATCGAGGCGCAGCTGACGGTCACGAAGGGCGCGTCCGCCCGGCGGGACAAAGCATGGATCGCCCTGGCGCTGAGCTCCTTGCCGGTGCCGCTCTCCCCGATGAGAAAGATCGGCGCCATGGATCGGGCCGCGGCACTGAGGCGGCGCTGCAGGAGCTGCATCTCGCGCGAGGCACCGACCATCGTTGCACAGGGCAGGGAGAAGCCGTCCCGGGATGCGTCCGCCCCGCCGGTGCGCAGCGCATCGGCAACGATGCCGGCGAGACGGGGCGGCTGCACCGGTCGCACCATGAATTCGTAAGCGCCCTGTCGCAGGGCACTGATCGCGAGGGCAACCCGGCTCGGCGCCGTGATGGCGATGACGGGAAGGCCCTCGTGCATTTCGAAGAACTCGCGCCACTTCTCCTCGCCGTCCTCTTCCGCGAAGGGCAGCTCGACGATCGCAAGTCCCGGACGCCGGGCACGCGCGGCGGCAAGTGCGCCGCTCACGTCACGCACCGCCGTCACCTCGTACCCCTCCTCGGCCAGCATCGCATCCAGATGCTGCCGGTCGGGGCCAGCGCGCTCGAGAATCAGGATCTCGACCATCAGCCCCTCCCGGTCCGGGGTGGAAGGGCGGGCAGGATTTGCAACGTGTCGGTCATTGTCCTTTCTGGCGCGAGATCGCGCTGCACCGGCATGATGTGTCCGGAAGAAGCCGTCCTCCGCCATATCCTCGCATCTTGTGGCGTGAGTATCCGCCGAAAATTAACAAATGTCTGTCCCTTCTGCGCGCAATTGGGAAGATCGCAGAATCTTGCCGATGTCCTCAAGTATCGCGGGGTCATCGACCGTGGGAGGAACCCGCAAGGGACCGCCACCCGCGAGTTCCTGCAAGGTCTTGCGTAGGATCTTGCCCGATCGCGTCTTCGGCAGGCGGTCGACGACGAGCGCGGCGCTCAGGCCCGCGACCGGACCGATCCGGGTGCGCACCATGTCGGCGGCTTCGCAGGCGATGTCCTCCGCCGGACGCGCCGTGCCGTGGTTGAGGCACAGAAACCCGAGCGGAACCTGCCCCTTGACCGCGTCGTCGATGCCGATCACGGCGCATTCGGCGACGTCGGGATGGTCCGCGAGGATCTCCTCCATCGCGCCGGTGGACAGGCGGTGCCCGGCCACGTTGATGACGTCGTCGGTGCGGGACATGATCCAGAGATATCCGTCCTCGTCCATCAGGCCCGAATCGCCGCTGTCGTAGTAGCCGGGGAAGCGGGAGAGATAGGCGGATCGGAAGCGGTCCTCTGCGTCCCAGAGCGTCGGCAGGCATCCGGGCGGCAGGGGCAGGCGGATCGCCACGGCGCCGAGTGTGTCCGGCGGAAGGGGGCTGCCGTCGTCGCCCAGGATGGCGATGTCGTAGCCCGGCATCGGAACGGATGGCGAGCCGACCTTGACCGGGAGTTGTTCGAGCCCGACGGGATTGGCGGCGATGGCCGCGCCCGTCTCTGTCTGCCACCAGTGATCGATGACCGGAACGCCCAGCATCCGCGCGGCCCAGTCCACGGTATCGGGGTCCGCGCGTTCTCCGGCGAGGAACAGCGTGCGGAGGCTCGACAGATCGTAGCCCGCCGCCAGCCTGCCTTCAGGGTCCTCCCGCTTGATGGCCCTGAGGGCCGTGGGCGCGGTGAAGAAGATCGACACGCCGTGCTCCGCGATCACCCTCCAGTAGGTCCCGGCATCGGGTGTGCCCACGGGCTTTCCCTCGAAGAGAACCGTGGTGCATCCGCGGATCAGGGGACCGTAGCAGATGTAACTGTGCCCGACGACCCAGCCGACATCGGAGGCCGCCCAGTAGACCTCTCCCGGCGCGGCGCCGTAGACATGTTCCATGGTCCAGGCGAGCGATACGAGATGCCCGCCCGTCGGCCGCACGACGCCCTTGGGCGCGCCGGTCGTGCCGGATGTATAGAGGATGTAGGCCGGGTGGTCGCCCGCGACGGGAACGCACTCCGCCGGTTCGGCCGCCGCGCAAATCTCGCGATAATCGAGGTCCCGCCCGTCCACCAGATCCGCCGGCAACTCGGCTCGCTGGAGAATGACGCAGAAATCGGGCGCGTGCGCCGCTTCCTCGAGGGCTGCGTCCAGCATGGGCTTGTAGGCGACAACGCGGTTCGGTTCGATCCCGCAGGAGCCGGCTATGATCGCCCTCGGGCGCGCGTCATCGATGCGGACGGCCAGCTCGTGCGCGGCAAAGCCGCCGAACACCACCGAGTGGACCGCGCCCAGACGGGCGCAGGCCAGCATCGCCTCGAGCGCCTCGACAACCATCGGCATGTAGATCACGACGCGGTCGCCGGCCACCACGCCACGGGCTCTCAGCGCGCCGGCGAGGGCGGCGACGCGGTCCTGCAATTCGCGATAGGTAATCTTCGTGTTCTGGCCTGTGACGGGGCTGTCATGGATGATGGCGATCCGCTCGCCGTGTCCCGCAGCGACGTGCCGGTCCACCGCGTTCCAGCATCCGTTGATCCGCCCGCTGGCGAACCAGCTCCCGACCGAAGACCGGCCGTCGTCGAAAGCGCGATCCGGACCGGTGTCCCAGTCCACCGCTCTCGCAGCTTCCAGCCAGAATTCGTCCGGAGCCCGGCGCCACTGCGCCATGGCCGATGCGTATGCGCCCATCTGTTCCCCAACTGATTGGATCGCAACAATGACGTACGGCGTCGCAGGACTTTGCGCAAGAAGTTTACCTAGCGGAATATCGCCGACGTTATGATATTGCGGAAAGGGGCGTCGCATCCTGCGCGGAGCGTCGTTTTCCGCTCAGACGGGCAAAGGTGAACCACCTTTCCTGGGTTCACCGGCGACGCCCATGCCGCCGCGCAATCATGGATCGTGACATTGCGGGCAAGACAGCAAGGCCCGCCAAGCAGGCGGCGCCAAACCGTCGAAGGCGTAATCTCCCAGGGCTCCGGGCCGGCACGTGCGATGGCGCGCGCCGGTCCGGTTCCGGGCCGATCCCTAGATGTTCATCGCGCCGACGGATCCGCCGTCCACGCGGTAGGCGGAGCCGGCCACGAAGCTTGCCCGTGCGGAGCACAGAAGCGCGATCACGGGGGCGACCTCCTCGACCTTGCCGCGGCGGCCGATCTTCAGGAAGGGACGTTCCTCCTTGAGGAAACTCTCGATGGCCTCCTCCTTCGACACGCCGAGCTGCTCGGAGCGTTTCTCCATCATGCCGTCCGTCATCGGCGTCTCGATGAAGGCGGGAGAGACGGCGTTGAAGAGGACGCCCTTCTCCGAATAGGGCAGCGACACGGCTTTCGTGAAGTTGAGAAGCGCCGCCTTCGCCGCATTGTAGACCGCCTCGTCGGGGTAGGGCTGCACGGCGTTCTCGGAGGTCACGAAGACGACCCGGCCCCAGCCCTTTTCCACCATGTGCGGCACGACCTTCCGGCTGAGACGCACGGCGGACATGAAGTCGATCTGCCAGGCCTCTTCGTAGTCCTCGTCGGTCATCTCGAGCGGATCGCCCTTGGCGCCGGTGATCCCTGCGCCGTGGACGAGGATATCCGCACCGCCGCGCTCCTCCACGTGAGCGGCGAGGTCGTCGAAACCGTCCTTCGCCGTGAGGTCGGCGGCGCAGCCCGTGACGCGCTCGTCGCCGAGTTCCTTCACCGCGTCGTCCACGTCGGACTGCTTGAGGTCGGACAGGATGATGTTCGCGCCTTCGCCCAGAAGGACGCGGGCGACTTCCCGTCCCATTCCGCCGCTACCGCCGGTGATGAGGGCGGTCTTGCCCTTGATGCCGAGATCCATGGTCGTCTCCTGAAATGATGTCGTGCTGCGCGCCGCTTCGGGCGCATCCGGGCGGAAGACCCGCGAGGCGCGGCATTGTTCCGGCCCGTGACGCATCTGCCGCAGCGCAGGCTTTGCGCGATCCGGCGTGGAACAGAGCTTCCGCCGGCGTGTTTCGGCTCGGCATGCGCCATACGTTGCGCCGTCGTCCGACCACTGAAAGCCCCAGCCATGAGCCAGCAAACTCCCGCGACCCATCATTTTCGGCGCCGGTGGGGTACCGAGCCCGCCGGTGAGGGCCTGTGGCGCGCGCGGCTCTGGGCGCCGCAGGCCGAAGTGGCGGAGGTCATCCTCACGGCCGGCGAGACGCGCCACGCCATGGAGCGTGGCGACGGCGGATGGTGGGAGGCCGAGGTCCCGGCCGAGACCGGCTCGGCCTACATGTTCGAGGTGGACGGGCTCCGCGCTCCGGATCCCGCCTCGCGGCAGCAGTCGGGGGACGTCCATTCCCCCTCGATCCTGCATGATCCGCGCGGATACGAGTGGCGGACAGAGTGGGAGGGGCGCGCCTGGGACGAGGCGGTGATCTACGAGTTTCACGTCGGCGCCTTCACCGAGGAAGGAACGTTCGCCGCCGCCGCCCGCGAATTGCCGAAGCTGGAGCGCCTCGGCATTACCGCTGTCGAGATCATGCCGGTGGGGCAGTTCCCGGGGACGTTCGGCTGGGGATACGACGGCGTCCTGAGCTACGCGCCGCACAATGCCTACGGCACGCCGGAGGACTTCAAGCGCTTCGTGGAAGCCGCCCAGGGCATGGGGCTGATGGTGCTTCTCGACGTGGTCTACAACCATTTCGGGCCGGACGGCGCCTATATCCACGCCCTCGCCCCCGGCTTCTTCGACAAGGACCGGCAGACGCCGTGGGGCGACGCGATCGACTACCGCGAACCTGCCGTGCGCAGCTACTTCATCGAGAACGCGCTCTACTGGCTCACCGAGTTCCGCCTCGACGGGCTCCGCCTCGACGCGACGGACCAGATCCGCGATCCCGGCAGCGATCCCGAACTGATGGTGGAGCTGGCCGAGGAGGTCCGCCGCCGCGATTGGGGCCGCCCGATCCACCTCACCACCGAGGACAACCGGAACATCACCCGGCTGCACGACCCCGAGGCGAACCTCTATACCGGTGAATGGAACGACGATTGGCACCATGCCATCCACACGCTTCTGACCGGGGAGAGCGAGGACTACTATGCGACCTATGCCGTCGCGCCCCTCGATGATCTCGTGATCGCGCTGAAGGACGGGTATATCGAGCAGGGACAGACGCGGGAGCAGGCGCCCGCGGGACCGCCGAGGGGCGAGCCGTCGGCGCATCTGCCGTGGAGTACCTTCGTCAATTTCAACCAGAACCACGACCAGACCGGCAACCGTGCCCGCGGCGAGCGGCTTCTGGAGCTTGCGGACGATCCCCGCGCGGTGGAGATCGCGCATTGCCTGCTGTGCCTCTCCCCCTTCACGCCGATGCTGTGGATGGGCGAGGAGGCCGGGGAGCGCGCGCCGTGGCTCTTCTTCGCGGACTTCACCGGCGACCTGGCCGAGGGGACGCGGAAGGGCCGTCAGGCTGAGTTCGCCAACTTCTCCGGCTTCACCGGACAGGTCCCCGATCCCTGCAGCCGCGAGACCTTCGAGGCCTGCCGTCCGTTCCGGGGCGATCCCGCGGAGCAGGATCGGTGGCGCGGCCTGACGAAAGAGCTCTTGCGCCTGCGCTCGGGCGTCATCGTGCCCTTGTCGCGATCCGGCCGGTCGGGGAGCGCCTCGGCGTCGCGGACCGGCCCCGGGTCCGTTGCCGCCGAATGGCCGTTCCGGGACGGTACGCTTCGCGTCGCCGCCAGTTTCGGCGCGCCGCCCGAAAGCGCCCCGACCTTCGATCCCGATTTCGCCCGCGGTGACATCGCCGCGGATCCCTATGCCTTTGCCATGAGCGTGAACCGAAAATGAGAGATCTGTCCGCCACCTACCGTGTTCAGCTTCGGGAGGGTGTTGATTTTGACCGGGTGCGGGAGCTCATCCCCTACTTCACCGACCTCGGCATCTCGGACATCTATCTTTCGCCCATCTTCGCGGCAGGGTCGGGGTCCACGCACGGCTACGACGTGATCGACCCGTCCCAGATCGAGCCTGACCTCGGGGGGCGGGAGGGGTTTTCCCGCCTCGCCGTCGCCGCGAAGGAAGCGGGCCTCGGCGTCATCATCGACATCGTCCCCAACCATACCGCCTTCAGCCTCGAGAACCCGTGGCTGAGGGACGTCCTGCGTCACGGACAGGACAGCCGCTACGCTCCGCATTTCGATATCAACTGGGACTACAAGCTCGTCCTGCCGTTCCTGCCAGCGCCGTTCGAGAAGATGCTGCGCGAGGGACAGTTGTCGGTGGATCGCCGTGAGGACGGCCCGGTCTTCTGCGCCGGTGGCCTCGACGTGCCGATGGCTCCCGGAACCGAGCCCGACGGCGATGATGCCGATGCGCTGAGGGAGGCACATGGCAAGCAGCCATGGCGCCTTACGCACTGGGAGTTCGAGCGGGACGGCGTGACCCACCGCCGCTTCTTCCAGATCACCGGCCTCGTCGGAATGCGGGTGGAGGACAGCCAGGTCTTCGAGGACACCCACGCGCTGGTGCTCGATCTCGTGGAGGCCGGCGAGGTCACCGGGATTCGCATCGACCATATCGATGGCCTGGCGGATCCGGCCGCCTATCTGGATCGCCTGCGCGGACGGATCGGTCCCGATGTGCCGGTCTGGGTGGAGAAGATCCTCGTCGGTGAGGAGCTGCTTCCCGACTGGCCCATCGAGGGGACGACCGGGTACGAGGCCGGCCGCGCCATTGCCCGGGTCCTGACCGAGGCCGAGGGCATCGAGAAGCTGGACGAGGCATGGCGCGACCGCTCGGGGCGCGAGGAGGAGTTCGGCGAGGTGCTCGACGCCTCCAAGCGCGAGGTGCTGACCGAGGAACTGGCGGCGGAACTGCGTCAGCTCATCGATCTCGCCCGTCCCGCGGTCTTCGCCACCGGAGAGGCCGAGCCGGGGGACGAAGCCCTCCGTCAGGCGGTCCGTGAGCTTCTGGTCCGGTTCCCCCGCTATCGGACGTACTACGCCGGCAACGAGGGCCGGGACGGCGATGACGAGATCATGGATGCGGTCGCCGAAGCCTCCGCCGCGGTGATCCGCTCGGAAACCATCGTACGGGAACTCGCCCGCATGATTCGAGCCGCCGCGACCCCGGCCGAGGAGCGCTTCCGCGTAAGGTTCCAGCAGGTGACGGGCGCGCTTCTTGCGAAAGGGCAGGAGGATACGGCCGGCTTCCGCTTCAACCGGTATCTCGCGGCCAACGAGGTCGGCGCGGAGCCGGATGAGCCGGAGATGAGCATCGAGGCGTTTGCAGATTACATGACAGGCCGGATGGAGGCGCAGCCGAAGGGGCTGACGCTGACCTCCTCCCACGACACCAAGCGCAGCGAGGACGCGCGGATGCGCCTCGTCGCGATGTCCCGCGACGCGGACGCCTTCATCTCCCTCTTCGACGCCAGCGCCTTCATCCCCGGCCATGACGAGG
Organism: Tropicimonas omnivorans; assembly: GCF_031846565.1. Lineage (NCBI taxonomy): Bacteria > Pseudomonadati > Pseudomonadota > Alphaproteobacteria > Rhodobacterales > Roseobacteraceae > Tropicimonas > Tropicimonas omnivorans. Next base: position 410,752 of record NZ_JAVRHL010000002.1, read on the forward strand.
TCGATCCGAACCTGCGCTGGTACGTCGTGCAGGCGTTCCTCGCCATCTGGGAGCCGGACCGGGAGGACATTCCGGACCGTCTCGTCGCCCATGTCGAGAAGGCGATCCGGGAGGCCAAGGAGATCACCACCTGGGCCTTCCCGGACGAAGAGGCCGAGGGCAAGGCGCTGGGCTTCACGCGCACACTTGCCGAACGCTGGAGCGGCCAGGTCCCTCCGCCGGCGATGCGACTGATGCAGAGCGGCGAGCGCCTGTCGCTGGCGCAGGTCGCGCTCAAGGCGGCGATGCCGGGCATTCCCGACATCTACCAGGGGTGCGAGGGCGCGAGCTTCGCCCTGACCGATCCCGACAACCGTCAGCCGGTCGACTGGGGCCGCATGGCCGCGCTGGTGGACGAAGAGGGGTTCTCCGCGAGCAAGGCGAGGCTGACGCGGGTTCTCCTGCGACTGCGGCGGGAACGTCCCGGCCTCTTCGCCGGCGGCGCGGCCGATGCCGTCCCCACGGAGGCCGGCCTCATCGTCTGCCGGGAGGGGGAGGAAGCTCGCCTGTCGGTGGAAATCAATCTGTCCGGGCACCCCTACGACGTCGGTGAGGAAACCGGCGGGGACCTGCTTTATCCGACGGATGAGCGGGATCGCGAAGGCTCCGTCACCGTTCGCCTCACGGTAGATTAAACCACTCTAGTTATTGCCACATTCTGCACTGCGGCGTGGGGAACAGGGGGCGTGAGGCGGCGTTCAGTTGGAAAATACTGGACAGAAAGTCGACCTCATGCCCCAAGTCAGCACGGCGCGCAGAGGCGCGCCAGTTTCCCCTCCCGATCCCGCCCAGGACACATTCGCCGTGCTGCTTGCAGGAGGCCGGGGTACGCGCCTCCATGAGCTGACGGACGACGAGTGCAAGCCTGCGCTGTGGTTTGCCGGGCGCCACCGCATCTGCGATTTCGCCATGGCGAACGTGGTGAAGGCCGGGATCGGACGAATGATCGTGGCCACGCAGTACCGCCCCGCGACGCTGACGGAGCACATGGCGACCAGATGGTCGCGCGCGTTCACCGGACCCGGTCGGGGTCTCGAGATCAGGGACGGGGCATCGGTTGGCGCGGCGGGCTACGCCGGCACGGCCGATGCCGTCACCCGCAACATCGACGTCATAGACAGGGCCGCGCCGAAGCACGTCCTCGTCCTGGCTGCCGACCACGTCTACGAAATCGATTACGGGGCGATGCTCGCCCAGCATGCCGCGTCCGGCGCGCCCGTCACCGTCGCGATGGACGTGGTGCCCCGCAAGGCCGCGAGCGGCTTCGGCGTGGCGGACACGGATGCCAGCGGCCGCGTGATCCGCTTCCTCGAGAAACCCTCCGATCCGCCGGGCCTTCCCGATGACCCTACGCACTCGCTTGCCAGCATGGGGATCTACATCTTCACCTGGAGCTGGTTGCGGGAAAGGCTGATCGCGGACGCCGAGGACCGCAATTCGAGCCACGATTTCGGCCATGACATCCTTCCAACAGCCGTCGCCGAGGGGGGCGTCCAGTCCTACCGTCTCACCGCGACGGGGAACCGGAAGACCGCCTACTGGCGGGACGTCGGCACTCTCGACGCCTACCGCGCGGCCCAGATGGACTTCGTCCGTGGAACGACGCCGTGCGACCTGCCGCTGTCCGGGCGGGTCGAGACGGGGCGGGACCGGATTGAGCGGATCGGGGGCGCGGCTCAGGTCCATCGTGCCCTGGCGGGCTTCGGCGAAGGTCTGACCGGCAGCATCGAGGACAGCGTTGTTCTTCCGGGCGCGTTCGTCTCGCCGCTTGCGCGCATCCGCCGGACCATCGTCGCCAGCGGCACCCGCATCCCCTCGGGCGTGACCATCGGTGAAGATCCCGCCGAGGACGCGACATGGTTCCGCCGTACGCCCGGCGGCACGGTTCTCGTGACGGCGGCGATGCTGGCACGCCGGGAGTCCGAGCGGCGCAGTCTCCATCCGGTCGCCGCTCATCGCGCGCGCTCCGTGGACGCCGGCCTGCGCAGGATCTGACGCCCTCGCACTCTCCTTGGCGGCCGCGCACGGGAAGGGTGCGCGGCGGTCCTGTCACCATTCAGGCCCTTGAACGCCCGGTCTTCCCGCCGCATGAGAGGGGTCATGAGCGCGCGAGAGACACCCATGGGCGAGGGGTTCGCCCCCGGACCGTTCCAGAGGCTGATCGGCCTCGAAGCGCCCGTGATCGCAGACGGGCGGGCGACGATCCGGCTTGTCCTCGGCCCCGACCACATGAACCGCCAGGACAGGCCGCATGGCGGCCTGATCTGCACACTGCTCGACTGCGCCATGGGCGAGGCCGTATCCCACCGCGAGGGCTTGCCTCCTTACCGCAGCCTGACGCTGAACATGTCCACGAGCTTCCTCGCCGCGGCGACGGGCGCCTCCATCACGGCCGAGGGCTGGCGCACGGGTGGCGGGCGAACGACCGTCTTCGCCGAGGCCGTCGTAAGGGATGAGGACGGCACCGTCCTTGCCACCGCCCAGGGGACGTTCCGCGTCAAGGAGCCGTAGGACGCGTCTTGTCTCGTCGCCGGGCTCCGTGCATCAAGGAGCGACCTTTGGGAGGAGGCGCAAGTTCGATGCATCTGCTGCGCGGGGCGTGTCTGGCCGCCTGTCTCGGAACGACCGCCCTCGCGGGCCCGGAGCTTCCGCCCCCGGTGACGGACGAGATGTTCGCCCCGGTCATTGAGGCGGAAGCGCGGCTCGGACAGCTGCTCTTCTACGATCCGATTTTGTCAGGCAATCGCAACATCTCCTGCGCGACGTGCCATCACCCGAGGTTCGGCACCTCCGACGGGACCAGCCTCGCGCTCGGGGAGGGCGGTATCGGCCTCGGCCCGGAGCGCATCGCCGACCCTGAGAATATGCCCGAGGAGCGCGTCCCGCGAAATGCCCAGGGGCTCTGGAACCTCGGTGCCACCGAATTCACCGTCCTGTTCCATGATGGACGGATCGAGGTGGACGAAAGGCGGCCCTCCGGCCTGCGCACGCCGCTAGAGGACGAGATGGTTCAGGGCTTCGCTTCCCTCCTCTCCGCGCAGACGATGTTCCCCGTGCTCTCGCCGGACGAGATGGCGGGGCACTATTCCGAGAACGAGGTGTCAGAGGCCGTCCGGCAGGGCCGCCTGACCGGGCTGGACGGCGCATGGGACAGGATCGCCGTGCGCGTGCGCGGCATCCCCGAATACCGGGCGATGTTCGAGGCCGCTGACCCGGATATCGCCTCCGGCCGCCCCATCGGCTTCACCGACATCTCGGACATGATCGCCGCCTTCGTCGCATTCGAATGGCGCAGTGACGACAGCCCCTTCGACCGGCATCTGCGCGGCACGGCACAGCTCGAGGGAGCGGCGGGGGCGGGATTGCAGCTCTTCTACGGGGAGGCAGGCTGCGTCTCCTGCCATTCCGGGCCGTTTCAGACGGACCATGATTTCCACGCGATGGGAGTGCCGCAATTCGGCCCGGGAAAGTCGGAACGGTTCGAGCTGCACAGCCGGGATCTCGGCCGGATGCGCGTGACCGGTGAGCCGGAGGATGCCTACGCCTTCCGGACCCCGTCGCTGCGAAATGTCGAGTTGACCGCGCCGTACGGCCATACCGGCGCCTACCCGGATCTCGCGGGCTTCGTGGCCGCCCATGCCGATCCCGCGACGGCGCTTCTCTCCTACGACAGGACGCAAGCGGCACTTCCGCGTCTCCCACACGTGTCCGACTGGGAGATCCTGGACAGTGCGGATGAAACGGGGGCCATCGGCGCGCGCCTTTCGCCCGGAACCGCCCTCCCGGAGGACGAGGTGGCGGCGATCGTTGCGTTCCTCGAAAGTCTCACGGGCGATGGCGCCTCCACCGGCCGGCTCGGGATCCCCAAGAGCGTGCCAAGCGGTCTGCCGGTCGAACGCTAGGCGATGGCGTCCCGATCCCGTCATGATCCGGGATCATACTTGAGAGGGGAGGGCGCCTTGATGCGTCCGCCCCGCGGGGCCGGTCAGGGGATCGGCGCCAGCCGCACTCCACCGGCCGCGTCGATGCGCTCCAGCGCGACCTCCCCCCCGGCCTCCACCACGACCCAGGGCGATATCGCTCCGTCCGGCCAGATGACGCGCGCTCTTGCGGTGTCCGCATCGCCCAGCCCGAAATGGAGCGGCCCGCGCGTGTCGCCGACATGACCGCCGCCGACCGTGATTTCGCGAAAGGCCGTCGGCGCCCCCTCGCGCTCTAGCTCGATCCAGGCCCCGACCGCATCGGTATTGGGGGCGGGCTGGCGGGGCAGGAGGGCCACCCAAGCACCCGTCCTTTCCGTGTCGTTGCGCCAGAGCTCCATCGGGGCCCGGCGATTGACGACGACGAGGTCGAGGCGCCCGTCCCGGTTCAGGTCAGCGAGGGCGGCTCCGCGCGCACGGTCGGTGGTGGCGATGCCCGCCTGCGCGGCGCGCTCCTCGAAGGTGCCGTCGGCCTTCTGCACGAGCAGGTTGTTGGGATCCGCCATGGCATTCGATGGCATCTGGTCGACATTGCCCTTGGCGATGAAGAGATCGTCGCGCCCGTCATTGTCGACATCGCCGAACGCGGCGTGCCACCCGGTGGAGGGGCGCCCATCATCGCCCTGAAACGGGCGGTGCGCAAACGTGCCGATGGAATAGGGGGCGAGGGTGTAGCCGTCCTGCCCTGCGATCATCATCAACTGATCCCCCATCGAGGTCAGCACGATCTCGGGGAGGCCGTCGCCGGTCAGATCGCGGCTCGCGATTCCCATGCCCCAGATCGAGGGGCCGTCCCAGCCATCCTCCGGGCCGAGGAACCGGTTCTCGCGCAGCGAATACATCTGCTCCGCTCCGCCGCGGACGTAGTAGTGTCTGTCGTTGGACAGGCGCAGGTCCGCCGTTCCGTCCCGGTTCCAGTCGCTGAAGAGGATGGAAAGGGCGCAGAAGCCGGGGGAGAGGAGGGTCGGGGGACCGTAGGTCTCCCCGTCGGGGCGGTGCAGCTCGTTCTCGTCGCAGGCCTCGAAGGGACCGTCCGGGTCTGTGCGATCGACGTAGTTGCCGATCGCGATGGTGGGCAGGAGGTTCTCCCCCTCCCATGTGAGGGAGGCGGCGGTGGACCATCCGTCGCCCCCCTCGAAACCGCGGCCCATCGGGGTGAAGGCGCAGTCCGGACCTCCCTTGAGCAGGACGTTCCCGCCGGCGCGCAGGACGAGGAGGTCGCCGATCCCGTCGCCATCGATCTCGGCGGGGTAGATCCCGGTGACGCCGGTCAGGGCCGGGAAATCGCCGGGGGAAAATGCGAGATCGGGATCCGCGAGGTTCCGGAAAAGCCGGGAGGGGGAGGCGCCGCCGGCCGCGGCTATCTCGGGCCAGCCGTCGCCGTCGCAATCGAACACCGCGACGCCGCCACCCACGAAATGCTCCCAGCCGCCGGAATAGACATGCTCGGCGCCGAGGGCGCCTGCGCGATCGGTGAAGCGCGGATCGGCATGGGCGTGCGTCGCGGCGATAAGGGCGAGGGCGCCCGCGAGACAGAGCCTCATGAAGCCCCCCGGCCAATGAGGGAGGCCGTCACCCTCTCGAGCGCCAGCGCCGCGCCCCCGCGCGCCCAGACGTGATCCCCCCAGGCGTTGATCTCGATCTTCGGCGCCTCGTTCAGCGTCCAGTCCCGCATCAGCGCCAGCACTTCCTCGGCGTAGAGATAATCGTAGCGCATCCGGCTGCCGGACAGGATGATGAGCGAGGGGTCGAACAGGTTCGCCGTGTTCGCGAGGATCAGGGCAAGGTAGCGACCGGCGCGGTGGAAGATCGCGCGGGCCGTCTCGTTGCCGGCGCGGGCCTGCTCGAAGAGCGCCTCCAGCGTCGCCTGCGTGCCGCCGAGGGCCGCCGAATGCGGGCGGCGGAGCGCGAGGCCGGCCTCGCGGACGAGGGCGTAATCGGCGACATAGGCTTCGGCGCAGCCGCGGGATCCGCAGCGGCAGAGCGCTCCGTCCATCTGCACCTTGGTGTGTCCCAGTTCCATGCCCTGGCCGCCGGCGCCGCGATGGAGGCGATGGTTCAGCACGAGGCCCATGCCCACGCCATGCTCGATGGTGACGACGCAGAAGTCGGACATGGTGCGCCCCGCCCCGAACCAGAGCTCCGCCATGGTGAGCAGATTTGCGTCGTTGTCGACATGGACGGGCAGGCCGAGACGCGCTTCGGCCAAGTCGCGCAAGGGCACGTCCCGCCGGTCGGACACCGGGGACCAGATGACCCGCCCGCCGGTGTCGATCACGCCCGGCAGGCCGAGGCCCACGGAGAGAATCTGCTCGCGGGCAAGGCCCGACTGGCCGAGAAGGTCGGCAAACAGCGCCTCCGCCTCGTTCAGCCGCAGCTCCATGCTCTTCTGCGGATCGCGCAGCGGCAACATCGCCTCGGCCACCGGCTCACCGGCGAAATCGACGAGAACGGCGGTATGTACCTCGTCCGACAGTTTCATCCCGACGACGTAGCCTGCCTCCGGCCGCACACGAAGCGCGACGGGGGGGCGCCCCCGGCCGGACGGCGCCTCTGTGGCCTGGGTCTCTTCCAGGTACCCCTCAGCGATGAGGTCCGAGACGATCGGGGTCACGGTGCCGGGGCTGACATTCAGGGATTTCGCCATCTCCGCGCGGCTGATCTGACCAGCGGAGCGCACCGCCTCGAAGACCTGCTGGCGCAAGGGGGCGGCGGGCTCGGCGGCGACGGGCCAAATAGGGCCGCAGCCCGGCGGCCGCTCCCGCGTCTCGTCGATCGTCGCCCAGTCGGTCATTCCTTCGAAGCTCCGCCCTAAATCGCTGCGATGCAGCGCACGTTTCCGCTTCCGGCGCCCGATCGGTGCCCAATTCTAGAGCACTCCGCGTCTGAGGCGTCAAATTAATTTTGACAGACGAAATAAAACCTGCATCTATCCCCCGTGGGAGAAACGACCCCCGAACCGGAACCAGCCGGGTGGGGAACCCTGGGAGGAGACCAGACTCATGAAATCCACGATTCTATCCGTTGCCGCGCTTGCCGCCGTCGCCGGCCTGACGCTTCCTGCCGCCGCACAGGACGATCTCACCGTCGGTGTGAGCTGGTCCAACTTCCAGGAGGAGCGCTGGAAGACCGACGAGGCCGCGATCCAGGCCGCGCTCGAGGAGGCCGGGGCCTCCTACATCTCGACCGACGCGCAATCCTCCTCCTCCAAGCAGCTCTCTGACATCGAAAGCCTGATCGCGCAGGGCGCCGATGCCCTGATCATCCTCGCGCAGGACAGCCAGGCCATCGGCCCCGCCGTCCAGGCCGCCGCGGACGAGGGCATTCCGGTGGTGGGCTATGACCGCCTCATCGACGATGACCGCGCCTTCTACCTGACCTTCGACAACGTCGAGGTCGGCCGGATGCAGGCCCGCGCGGTGTTCGAGGCGCAGCCCACCGGCAACTACGTCATGATCAAGGGCTCCCCCACCGATCCCAACGCGGATTTCCTCCGCGGCGGTCAGCAGGAAGTGCTGCAGGACGCGATCGATTCCGGTGACATCACGATCGTCGGCGAAGCCTATACCGACCAGTGGCTTCCCGCGAACGCGCAGCGCAACATGGAGCAGATCCTGACGGCCGAGGACAACAACGTCGATGCCGTTGTCGCCTCCAACGACGGCACCGCCGGCGGCGCCGTGGCCGCGCTGACCGCGCAAGGGATGCAGGGCATTCCGGTCTCCGGCCAGGACGCAGACCATGCCGCGCTCAACCGCATCGCGTCCGGAACGCAGACGGTCTCGGTGTGGAAGGACAGCCGCGATCTCGGCCGCGAAGCCGGCGAAATCGCGCTCGCCATGGCCGGCGGCACCGAAATGAGCGACGTCGAAGGTGCCGAGGAGTGGACCTCCCCGGACGGCACGACGCTCTGGGCCAAGTTCCTCGCGCCGGTCCCGGTGACGCAGGACAACCTGGGCGTCGTCGTCGATGCAGGCTGGATCAGCCAGGAGGCGCTCTGCCAGGGCGTCGAGGACGGCCCCGCGCCCTGCGATCAGTAAGCCCTGATTGCCGCCGCCGGCCCCCCCCCGGGGGCAGGCGGCGGCCCCGGCTCTTCCCAGAAGGCCCCCGCCAGGCGGGGCCTTTCCTTCCCTCTGCGACACGGGATCGTCCGCATGTCCGATATTTCCGAGGGCGCCGCGAGGCCCCGTCGTTCCTTTGTCCATCAGCTCGAACTCGATCTGCGCCTCGTGGGCATGATCGGGGCGTTCGTTCTGATCTGCGTCGTCTTCAACGTGATGTCGGACGGGCGCTTCCTGACGCCCCGCAACGTCTTCAACCTGTCGATCCAGACCGTCTCCGTCGCCATCATGGCCACGGGCATGGTCTTCGTGATCGTCACCCGCCATATCGACCTGTCCGTGGGCTCGCTCCTCGCCACCTGTTCGGCCATCATGGCCATGAGCCAGACGACATGGCTGCCCTCGCTCCTCGGCTTCACCCTCGACGATCCGATGAACGCGCTTCTCGCGGTGCTGATCGGCGTCGCCTGCGGCGCGCTGATCGGCGCCTTTCATGGCTGGCTCGTCGGGTACTTGGGCATCCCTGCCTTCATCGTGACGCTGGGCGGGCTTCTCGTTTGGCGCAACGTCGCGTGGTACCTCACCAACGGCCAGACCATCGGGCCGCTCTCGGAGCCCTACCTTCTCTTCGGCGGGGTGAACGGCACGCTGGGGGAAACGTGGTCCTGGATCGTCGGTCTCGTCGCGGTCGCCTTCTCGGTCTGGGTGCTGATGCAGGCACGGCGCAACAAGACGGCGCATGACATGCCGGTGAAGCCGATCTGGGCCGAAGCCGTCGTCGCGGCGATCATCGCCGTCGCGATCCTCGGCTTCATCTGGCTCCTGAACTCCTACGACATTCCCCCGGGCCGGCTCGAGCGCATCTTCGCGGCCCGCGGCGAGCCCCTTCCGGAGGGCTTCTCGACCGGCTACGGCCTTCCCGTCTCGGTGCTCCTGCTGATCGGGGTCGCCATCGTGATGACCGTCATCGCCCGGCGCACGCGGCTCGGGCGGTACATCTTCGCCACCGGTGGCAATCCCGACGCGGCGGAGCTGTCCGGCATCAACACCCGGCTCCTGACGGTCAAGGTATTCGCCATCATGGGGGCGCTCTGCGCGATCTCGGCCGTGGTCGCCTCGGCCCGCCTTGCTAACCACGGCAACGATATCGGCACGCTCGACGAGCTCCGCGTCATCGCCGCCGCCGTCATCGGTGGGACCGCGCTCGCCGGGGGCATCGGAACGATCTACGGCGCGATCCTCGGCGCGCTCATCATGCAATCGCTGCAATCGGGCATGGCCATGGTCGGCGTCGACGCGCCGCTGCAGAACATCGTGGTGGGCTCGGTCCTCGTCCTCGCCGTCTTCATCGACATCATCTATCGCAAGCGGACGGGGGCCTGACAGCATGACCGGACATAGCGGCACACCCCTCGTCGAGATGCAGGACATCTGCCTGTCCTTCGGCGGGGTCCAGGCGGTCGATCACGTCTCGATCGATCTGCATCCCGGAGAGGTCGTCGGGCTCCTCGGCCATAACGGCGCCGGCAAGTCGACGCTCATCAAGATCCTCTCGGGCGCCTACCGGATGGATTCGGGCGAGATCCGCATCAACGGGGAACGGGCGGAGATCACCTCCCCCCGCGACGCGCGGCGCCACAACATCGAGACGATCTACCAGACGCTCGCCCTGGCGGACAATCTCAACGCCTCGCAGAACCTCTTCCTCGGGCGGGAACTGACGACGTCCATCGGCTTCATGGACGATGCGCGGATGGAGTCGGAGACGCGCAAGATCATGCAGCGCCTCAACCCCAACTTCCGCAAGCTCAACGATCCCGTCAGCGCCCTGTCGGGCGGTCAGCGCCAATCGGTCGCCATTGCCCGCGCGGTCTACTTCAACGCGCAGATCCTCATCATGGACGAGCCGACGGCGGCCCTTGGCGTGCACGAGACGCAGATGGTGGCGGACCTCATCCAGGAGCTGAAGAAGCAGGGCCTCGGCATCTTCCTCATCAGTCACGACACGCGGGAGATGCTGGATCTCTGCGACCGGGTCAGCGTGATGAAGAACGGCCAGCTCGTCGGTACCGAGCGCGTCGAGGACGTGACAGAGGACGACATCCTGTCGATGATCATCCTCGGCAAGGCGCCCGAGCGCGCCGCCTGATCTCAAACGAAGAACGCCGGGGCGACGTCCGCCCCGGCAGGAAGGCACATATTCGATGTATCTCGGTCTCGACCTCGGCACGTCCGGTCTCAAGGCGCTTCTGATCGGGGAGGACCAGGCCGTCCTCGCCGAAGCCCATGCTCCGCTCACCGTCTCCCGGCCCCATGCCGGCTGGTCCGAACAGGATCCGGCCGCGTGGATCGCCGCCGCCGAGGCGGTGCTGGAGGAGCTTGGAAACAGCGCCGACCTCTCCGGCCTGCGCGGCATCGGGCTGTCGGGCCAGATGCACGGCGCGGTGCTCCTCGGGGCAGGGGACGAGGTGCTCAGGCCCTGCATCCTCTGGAACGACACGCGCTCCCATGTCGAGGCCGCCGCGCTCGACGCGGATCCCCGCTTCCGCGACATCACCGGCAACATCGTGTTCCCGGGCTTCACGGCGCCCAAGATCGCCTGGGTCCGGGCGAACGAGCCCGAGATCGCGGCGAGGATCGAACGGGTGCTGCTGCCGAAGGATTATCTCCGCCTGTGGCTGACCGGGGCCGCCGTCTCCGACATGTCCGATGCCGCCGGGACCGCCTGGCTCGACGTGGGCGGACGCGACTGGTCGGAGCCGCTCCTGGACGCGACCGGCCTCAGCCGCGACGCGATGCCGGACCTCGTCGAGGGATCGGACGCATCCGGCACCCTCAGGGGCGATCTCGCTGCCCGGTTCGGCCTGCCGGAGGGCGTCATCGTCGCCGGCGGCGGAGGGGACAACGCGGCCTCCGCGATCGGCGTCGGCGTGGTGCAGGAGGGGCAGGCGTTCCTCTCTCTCGGGACATCGGGCGTCCTCTTCGCCGCGGCCGGCTCCTATGCCCCGGATGCCGCCTCCGCCGTCCACACCTTCTGCCACGCCGTCCCGCGGACGTGGCACCAGATGGGCGTGATCCTCGCGGCCTCGGACGCGCTCGAATGGCATTCGCAGCTGACCGGTACGCCCGCCGCCGAGCTCACCAGCGAGCTTGGCGACGTGCAGGCGCCCGGGCGCACGCGCTTCCTTCCCTATCTCGGCGGCGAGCGGACGCCGCATAACGACGCCCACATCCGCGGCGCTCTCACCGGCATCGAACACGCCACCCACCGGGCCGCGATGACGCGGGCGATCCTCGAAGGCGTCTCCTTCGCCTTCCGCGACAGTCTCGAGGCGCTCACCGCAACCGGCACGCAGATCGAGCGTCTGACGGCGGTCGGCGGCGGCTCGCGCTCGGATCACTGGCTCTCCATGCTCGCCTCCGTCCTCGGCCGCCCGGTCGACCGCCCCGTCTCCGGCGATTTCGGCGGCGCCTTCGGCGCGGCGCGGCTCGCCCTCATGGCGGATCGCGGCGGCGTGACCGATGCGGCCACTGCGGCTGAGCTCGCTCCGCCGCCGCAGATCGCGCGCTCCTTCGAGCCCGATCCGGCCCTCGCGGACGCCTTCACCGAGAGCTTCCAGGCCTTTCAATCCCTCTACACGGCCCTCAAGGACCAGCCATGACCTCCTATTTCGACGGCATCGCGCCCATCTCCTTCGACCCGGACGCAACCACCGACCTCGCTTACCGCCATTACGACCCGGACGAGATGGTCGATGGCAAGCGCATGGAAGATCACCTTCGCTTCGCCGTTGCGTGGTGGCATTCCTTTGCCTGGGAGGGCGGGGATCCCTTCGGCGGGCGCACCTTCGACCGGCCCTGGTTCGGGGACGACATCGCGGCGGCCAAGGCCAAGGCGGATGCCGCCTTCGACCTCTTCGCGATCCTCGGCCAGCCGTTCTTCTGCTTCCACGACGTGGACATCCGGCCCGAAGGGGCGTCCTTCGCCGAAAGCTCGGACAACCTCGCGCGCATCATCGATCATATCGGCGAGAAGATGGCGAACGGCGGGCCGCGCCTCCTCTGGGGAACGGCCAACCTCTTCTCGCATCGCCGCTTCATGTCCGGCGCGGCGACGAACCCCGATCCGGATGTCTTCGCCTATTCCGCGGCGACGGTGAAGGACTGCCTCGACGCGACCCACCGGCTCGGCGGCGAAAACTACGTCCTGTGGGGCGGCCGGGAAGGCTACGAGACGCTTCTGAACACCGACCTGCGCCTTGAGATGGACCATATGGGCCGGTTCCTGAATGCCGTCGTCGAGTACAAGCACAAGATCGGCTTCAAGGGCACGATCCTGATCGAGCCGAAGCCGCAGGAGCCGACGAAGCACCAGTACGATTACGATGTCGCCACGGTGGCGGGCTTCCTGCAGCGGTACGGGCTCGAGAAGGAGGTGAAGCTGAACCTCGAACAGGGCCACGCCATCCTCGCGGGCCATTCCTTCGAGCACGAGCTTGCTCTTGCGGCTTCGCTGGACATGCTCGGCTCCATCGACATGAACCGCAACGACTACCAGTCGGGCTGGGATACCGATCAGTTCCCGAACAACGTCCCCGAGGTCGCCCTTGCCTATTACGAGATCCTGAAGGCCGGCGGCTTCACGACCGGCGGCACCAATTTCGACGCCAAGCTCCGCCGCCAGTCCCTCGAGCCCGCCGACCTCGTCGCAGCCCATGCGGGCGCCATGGATGTCTGCGCCCGCGGCCTCAAGGCGGCTGCGGCGATGCTGAAGGACGGCGCTCTCGAAGACGCCCGCCGGGAGCGGTATGCCGGGTGGGAGACGGAGGCCGGCAAGGGGCTTCTCTCAGCCTCGATCGAGGACATCCACGCCCGGGTCCTGCGCGAGGGGATCAATCCGGAGCCGGTCTCGGGACGGCAGGAGCGGCTCGAGAATATCGTCAACCGCTACGTCTGAGGGCGGAGGCGGGGCACGTTCGGGCGGGACTGTCTGCCGCCGATTTGAGAGGAAAGGGGCGCCACCCGTGCCGGTGGCGCCTTTTCATCTTTCAGTGAGACCCATCGCCGTGGGCGATCCGGGCGGCTGCGGTCTTTCCTGGACGCGCTCGCTGTGCGACAGGACGGCAAAGCGCCAAGGAGTTGGTTTCCCCCGTGCCCGACGACAGACCCGTTCTCATCGCCCCGTCCATTCTCTCCAGCGACTTCTCCCGCTTCGGCGAGGAGATCCGCGCCATCGAGGCCGCCGGGGCGGACTGGATCCATGTCGACGTGATGGACGGGCATTTCGTGCCCAACATCACCTTCGGCGCACCCGTCGCGAAGGCCCTGCGCCCCCATATCGGCACGGTGATGGACGTTCATTTGATGATCGCGCCCGTCGATCCCTATATCGAGGCGTTCGCCGAGGCGGGGGCGGACATCCTGACCGCCCATGTCGAGGCCGGGCCGCATATCCACCGCACGCTGCAGGCCATCCGCGCAAGCGGGATGCGGCCGGGCGTGGCGCTCAATCCCGGAACGCCGGTGGAGGCGGTGCTGGACGTGCTGGACCTCGTGGACCTCGTCGACGTGATGACCGTCAATCCCGGCTTCGGCGGGCAGAAATTCATCCGCTCCCAGCTTGCCAAGATCCGCCGCCTCCGGGAGGCGCTGGGGGATCGGCCGGTGCATATCGAGATCGACGGCGGCGTGGATCCCGAGACGGCGCCGCTGTGCGTGGAGGCCGGGGCGGACGTGCTCGTCGCGGGCTCTTCGGTCTTCCGCGGCGGGTCTGCCGATGCGCCGGGCCCCTATGCCGACAACATCCGCTCGCTTCGCGCCGCCCTCTCCTGACCGCCTGAAAGGCCGCCCATGATCTTTGCCCGTTTCGAAAGGACCGCCTCGTGAGCCGCGGAATCGTCATCTTCGACCTCGACGGCACGCTGATCGACAGCGCGCCCGAGATCCACGCCATCCTCAACGCGATCCTGACGGAGGAGGGCGGCACCTCGCTCTCGGAGGGTCAGGTGCGCGGCTTCATCGGCTGGGGCACGGATCACTGCATCGGCAAGGCGATGGGGGCCGCCGGGCTCGACCCCGAGGATTCGGATCTCCGGGAGCGGATCACCGCGGCGTTCCTCGATCGCTACGAGACCCAGCACGAGAATACCAAGGTCTATCCCGGCGTGGTGGACACGTTGGAGCTCCTGGCGACGTACGGCTTCGCGCTCGGCCTGTGTACCAACAAGGCCACGGGACCCACGCGCGCCGTCCTCGCCAATTTCGATCTCGAGGCGCGATTTGACACCGTCGTCTGCGGTGACATGGTCGGAGTGCAGAAGCCCGATCCCGCGCCGCTTCTGAAGGCGGCCGGCGATCTGGGGGGCGGGCCGGTTCTCTATGTCGGCGACAGCGAGGTGGACGCGCAGACCGCCACGGCCGCCGGCATTCCCTTCGCGCTCTACACCCAAGGCTACCGTCACGCCGCGGTGGGGGATATCGAGCATCACGAGGCGTTCGATCATTTCGACAAGCTGCCGGCGGTGGTCGCGCGCGTGCTGCGCCCAGGCACGGCGTGAGCTGACCGCCGATGCTGGCCGAGCTCGAGATGTTCGTCGCTCTGGCCAACGAGGCCCATTTCGGGCGCGCGGCGGAGCGGTGCGGCGTCACCCAGCCCTCGCTCTCGGCGGCGATCAAGCGGCTGGAGGATCAGCTCGGCGTCCGGCTCGTGGAGCGCGGCTCGCGCTACCGCGGTCTGACGCCGGAGGGGCGCCGGGCGATCGACTGGGCGCACCGGATCGTCGCCGATGCCCGCGCCCTGCGGGACGACATGCGCTCCGCGCGGGAGGGCATCGCGGGGCATCTGCGCCTTGCGGTCATCCCGACGGCGCTTGCCATGACAGAGCGGCTGACCCGGCCTCTCCTCGCGCGGTCCCCCGGGCTGACCGTCGAGATCCGGTCCTCCACCGCGGCCGAGGCGGCGCAGCGGTTGGACGGGCTCGACGCGGATGCGGCGATCACCTATCTCGGAACCCCCTCCGCGCGGCGCGTGGAGATCCCGCTTTATGCCGAGCGCTATTACCTGCTGTCCCGCGGGGCCGGCGCCGAGGACGGCGCGATCCCGTGGGAGGAGGTCGCGGCCCGGCCGCTCTGTCTTCTGACCGAGGACATGCAGAACCGCCGGATCCTCGATGCGCTGATGCTGGGCGCCGGGGCAGGGCGGGCGCCGCGGCTGACCTCGAATTCCGTGATCGCCCTGATCGCTCATGTGCGCAGCGGTGGCTGGGAAACGGTCCTGCCCGAAGCGACGGCGGCTCTTTTCGCAGGCGATCCCTCGCTCGTGTCCCGCCCCGTCGCACAGGAGGGAGCCGCCCCGGTCGTCGGCCTCGTCGCGACAGCGCGCGAGCCGCAGGTGCCGGCGCTGGCCGCGCTGCTCGATGCCGCCCGGACGGGCCCCTGATCGATAGGCGCCGTCTATCGTTCAACGCAACATCGATATTGATCGACGCTGCATGGGGCGGGTAGAGCACGGGGATACGAGGCAGCGAAAGGCGCGCGGCACATGGCGCTCGATGCAACCCGGCTGGAAACCCGCCTGCGAGAGATCGTGGCGGAGCATGGCGCCCTCGAGGGGCCGCTTCTTCCCATTCTGCATGCGGTCCAGGCGGAGTTCGGGCATGTCCCGCCTTCCGGAATTCCCGTGATTGCCGACGCGCTGAACCTCAGCCGCGCCGAGGTGCACGGCGTCGTTTCCTTCTACCACGACTTCCGGGAGGCCCCCGCGGGCCGGACGATCCTCAAGCTGTGCCGCGCGGAGGCCTGCCAGTCGATGGGCGGGGCGGCGCTCGAACGCGAGGTGCAGGAGCGGCTCGGCGTCGGCTGGGGGGAGACGAGTGCGGACGGCGTGACGCTCGAGCCGGTCTACTGCCTCGGCCTTTGCGCCGCGGCGCCGGCGGCGATGGTGGGGGAGCGGCTCGTCGGTCGCGCGACCGCCGGCGCGCTTTCGGACATGGCGGAGGACGTGGAATGACCTGGTATCTCTCCGCCGACAGCTTCGCCGCGGCGCTCGGCGCGGAAGATGTGGCCGGGGCGTTCGAGGCCGCCGGCATCACCCCCGTGCGAACGGGCTCGCGCGGAATGGCGTGGCTGGAGCCGATGGCTGAACTGGAGCGGGACGGCGTGCGCCATGCCTTCGGGCCGCTCGAGGC
The DNA here is from genome assembly GCF_031846565.1 of Tropicimonas omnivorans. Taxonomy (NCBI): domain Bacteria; kingdom Pseudomonadati; phylum Pseudomonadota; class Alphaproteobacteria; order Rhodobacterales; family Roseobacteraceae; genus Tropicimonas; species Tropicimonas omnivorans. The sequence goes on from NZ_JAVRHL010000002.1 coordinate 427,018, forward strand.
GGGCGACGTGCCGGCGCTGCTCGCGGATCCGGATGGCCACGCCAAGGCGCTCGGTCCGACGGAGGAGATCCCCTTTCTCGCCGCGCAGACGCGGCTCGCCTTCGCCCGCTGCGGCCGGATCGACCCGTTCGATATCGCCGCCTACGAGGCGGAGGGCGGTCTCGCGGGCTTGCGCCGCGCGGCCTCGCTGTCCGCCGGGCAGATCGTCCGCGAGGTGACACAGAGCGGACTGCGCGGGCGCGGTGGCGCCGGCTTTCCCGCCGGGATCAAGTGGGACACGGTGCGGGGGGCTCCGGGCGCCATCAAGCACATCGTCTGCAATGCCGACGAGGGCGACAGCGGAACCTTCGCCGACCGCATGATGATCGAGGGCGATCCGCTCTGCCTGATCGAGGGAATGGCGATCGCGGGCCTCGCGACGGGGGCCGAGAGCGGCTTCGTCTACCTGCGCTCGGAATACCCGCTGGCCATCGCCGCCTTCCGCCGGGCGCTCGATGTCGCGCGGCGCGCCGGGATGCTGGGAGCGTCGGTGCTGGGCAGCGGCCGCGCCTTCGACATCGAGCTCCGCATCGGGGCGGGCGCCTATGTCTGTGGCGAGGAGACCAGCCTTCTGAATTCCCTCGAGGGAAAGCGCGGCGTGGTGCGTGCCAAGCCGCCCCTGCCGGCGCTGGAAGGGTTCATGGGGCGCCCGACGGTGGTGAACAACGTGATCACGCTGGCCTCCGTGCCGTGGATCCTCGCGAACGGGCCGGAGGCCTATGCCGCCTTCGGCCTCGGCCGGTCCCGCGGCACGATCCCGATCCAGATCGCCGGAAACGTCGCACGCGGCGGCCTCTTCGAAGCGGGCTTCGGGATGACGCTCGGCGCGCTGGTGGAGGAGATCGCAGGGGGCACGGCCAGCGGACGGCCCGTGAAGGCGGTTCAGGTCGGCGGCCCGCTCGGCGCCTACTTCCCGCCCTCGCTCTTCGACACGCCCTTCGGTTACGAGAAGTTCGACGGGCAGGGCGGCCTCATCGGCCATGCCGGCATCGTGGTGTTCGACGACGCGGCGGACATGCTGGCACAGGCCCGCTTCGCGATGGAATTCTGTGTCGTGGAGAGTTGCGGGAAGTGCACGCCCTGCCGCATCGGCGCGGTCAGGGGCGTGGAGACCATCGACCGGATCGGACGGGGCGACGCCGCTGCCATTCCGCTCCTCGAGGATCTCTGCGAGACCATGACGTCCGGATCCCTCTGCGCCCTTGGCGGGTTCACCCCCTATCCCGTCCTCTCCGCGCTCCGCCACTTCCCCGGCGAGTTCGCGCCGGCGAGGGAGGCTGCGGAGTGAGCCGGGGCCTGTCGCACGCGGCCGTCATCTGCCGGAGCGACCTCGCAGGAGACGGTGGCCGGGCGCGGCTAGGGGCGATCCGCGGGGGCGACATCCGCCCGCCGCCTCCGCACGTGGCCGGCGGGGGACGGGCGATCTACATCCGCGACGAGGACAATCATCTCTTCGAGCTGCCTGCGGGTATGCTGGAAGAGCGTCCGGCGCAGGGCGCCGAGGGGAGGCACGCATGAAGGACTTCAGGTTCCCGTCCGATTACGATCTCGGCACTCCGGAGAAGCATGGCGCGCCCGTCACGCTCATCATCGACGGTGCGGAGATCACTGTTCCGGACGGCACGTCGGTCATGCGCGCCGCGGCGGTGGCGGGAACGCGAATTCCCAAGCTCTGCGCATCGGACAACATCGAGGCGTTCGGCTCCTGCCGGCTCTGCCTCGTGGAGATCGAGGGGCGGCGCGGCACGCCGGCCTCCTGCACCACACCGGTCGCCGAGGGCATGGTGGTGACGACCCAGTCCGAACGGCTGCGGCGGCTCCGGAAGGGCGTGATGGAGCTCTACGTCTCCGATCACCCGCTCGACTGCCTGACCTGCGCCGCGAACGGCGATTGCGAGCTTCAGGACATGGCCGGCGCCGTGGGGCTGCGTGATGTGCGCTACGAGCCGGGCGTCAACCACTACGACCCATCGGCCACGGGCGCGCGGAGCCAGGCCGAGGCACGGGCGCGGATGCCGGACGGGATCGCGAACCCGGCCTATATCCCGAAGGACGACAGCAACCCCTACTTCACCTACGATCCCTCCAAATGCATCGTCTGCTCTCGCTGCGTCAGGGCCTGCGAAGAGGTTCAGGGCACCTTTGCGCTGACCATCGAGGGGCGGGGGTTCGACAGCCGGGTGTCCGCCGGGACGGGGTTCGACGATTTCCTCTCTTCCGAATGCGTCTCCTGCGGCGCCTGCGTGCAGGCCTGCCCCACCGCGACGCTTCAGGAGAAGTCCGTGGCGGAGCTGGGCGTGCCGGACCGCAAGGTGGTCACAACCTGCGCCTATTGCGGCGTCGGCTGCTCCTTCGAGGCGCAGATGTCAGGCGACCGGCTCGTGCGGATGGTGCCCTACAAGCACGGCAAGGCGAACCGCGGCCATAGCTGCGTCAAGGGCCGCTTCGCCTATGGTTATGCCGAGCATTCGGACCGCATCCTGTCCCCGATGATCCGGGAGGACATCGCCGAGCCGTGGCGCGAGGTGTCGTGGGAAGAGGCCCTCTCCTTTGCCGCGGGCCGTCTTCGTCGCATACAGGCCGAGAGCGGGGTCGGCGCGATCGGGGGCATCACCTCCTCGCGCTGCACCAACGAGGAGACCTACCTCGTCCAGAAGATGATCCGGCAGGTCTTCGGCAACAACAACGTCGATACCTGTGCCCGTGTCTGCCACTCGCCGACCGGCTACGGGCTGAAGACAACCTTCGGCACCTCCGCCGGAACGCAGGATTTCGACAGCGTCGAGGAGTGCGACGTGGCCGTTGTGATCGGCGCGAACCCCACGGACGGACATCCGGTCTTTGCCTCCCGCCTGAAGAAGCGACTGAGGGAAGGCGCGAAGTTGATCGTGATCGACCCGCGCCGGATCGACCTCGTGAAGTCCCCGCATGTTGCCGCCTCCCACCATCTTGCGCTGACGCCTGGCACGAACGTCGCGGTTCTCACCGCGCTCGCCCATGTCATCGTGACCGAGGGGCTGGTGGACGAGGCTTTCGTGCGCGAGCGTTGTGACTGGGACGCGTTCTCGGACTGGGCCGCCTTCGTCGCGGGCGAGCGGCACAGCCCCGAAGCGACCGAAGCCCTGACCGGCGTGCCCGCCGCCGAGATGCGCGCCGCCGCGCGCCTTTACGCGGGCGGTGGCAACGGCGCGATCTATTACGGCCTCGGCGTCACGGAGCACAGCCAGGGCTCGACCACCGTCATGGCCATCGCCAACCTGGCCATGGCGACGGGCAACATCGGCCGTCCCGGCGTCGGAGTGAACCCGCTCCGGGGGCAGAACAACGTGCAGGGCGCCTGCGACATGGGCTCCTTCCCGCACGAATTGCCGGGCTACCGCCACGTCCACGACGACAACGTCCGCGCGACCTTCGAGGCGATCTGGGGCGGCACAATCCAGGACGAGCCGGGCCTTCGGATCCCCAACATGCTCGACGCGGCCGTCGACGGCTCCTTCCGCGGCCTCTACGTCCAGGGCGAGGATATCCTCCAGTCGGACCCCAACACGCGGCACGTCGCAGCCGGTCTCGCGGCGATGGACTGCGTCATCGTGCATGACCTCTTCCTCAACGAGACGGCGAATTACGCCCATGTCTTCCTGCCCGGCTCGACCTTCCTCGAGAAGGACGGGACCTTCACCAATGCGGAGCGCCGTATCAACCGCGTCCGCCGGGTCATGGCGCCGAAGGCGGGTCTGGCCGACTGGGAGGTGACGCAGGCCCTGGCCGGCGCGCTCGGCGCGGACTGGCGCTACACGCATCCCGCCCAGGTGATGGACGAGATCGCCGCGACCACGCCGAGCTTCGCCGGCGTCTCCTACGAGCGGCTGGAGGAGCTGGGCTCCGTCCAGTGGCCCTGCAACGAGACCACGCCCGAAGGCTCCCCCGTCATGCACATGGATGGCTTCGTGCGCGGCAAGGGGCTGTTCGTCGTCACCGAATATGTCGCGACGGACGAGCGCACCGGCCCGCGCTTCCCGCTTCTGCTCACGACGGGCCGGATCCTGTCGCAGTACAATGTCGGCGCCCAGACCCGGCGGACCGGGAATACCGTCTGGCACGAGGAAGACGTGCTGGAGCTCCATCCCCACGATGCCGAACAGAGGGGCGTCAGGGAGGGCGGCTGGGTCCGCCTCGCCTCCCGTTCGGGCGAGACGACCCTGCGCGCGAAGATCACGGACCGCGTGGCGCCCGGCGTGGTCTACACCACGTTCCACCACCCGGACACGCAGGCCAATGTCGTCACCTCAGAGTTTTCCGACTGGGCGACGAACTGTCCGGAATACAAGGTGACGGCGGTTCAGGTCTCCCCCTCCAACGGCCCCTCCGACTGGCAGGAGGACTATGCCGCGCAAGCCGCGCGCGCCCGCCGGGTGCTTGCCGCCGAATGAGGATGGACCCGCTCCGCCCGCCCCACGAGGGCCGTACGCTTGCCGAGGAGGTTCCGGTCGCGCTGGTCTATCACGGCTCGACGCAGGCCGTGATGATGGCGACGCCGCAGGACCTCGAGGATTTCGCGGTGGGCTTCTCGCTCACCGAGGGGATCGTGGAACGCGAGGGGGACATCGAGGATCTCGAGGCGGTGGATCACGGAGAGGGCATCGAGCTGCGGATGTGGCTCTCAGGCGACCGCGCGGCGCATCTCTCCGAGCGCCGCCGCCTCGCCGCGGGGCCCGTGGGCTGCGGTCTCTGCGGCATCGAATCCATCTCCTCCGCCCTGAGGACGCCCCCCGGCATCGAGACGGCGACCTTGCGCATTCCCCGCCCTCCCCTTGCCGGACTGGCGGATGCGCTGCGAGACAGTCAGCCCCTTCACGATGCGACGGGTGCGGTTCACGCCGCCGGCCTCTGGCGCCCCGGGGAGGGGGTCGTGGTGGTGCGGGAGGATGTCGGCCGCCACAACGCCCTCGACAAGCTCGCCGGCGCAATGGCGCGCGCGGGCAAGCAGGGGGCCGGCTCCGCGATCGTGCTGACCTCCCGCGTCTCGGTGGAGATGGTCCAGAAGGCCTGCGCCGTCGGCGCCGAGGCGATCCTGTCGGTCTCTGCGCCCACCGAGCGCGCCGTGCGCATGGCGCAGGCGGCCGGGCTCACGCTCGTCTGCAACCTCAAATCGGGGCCGCGCTGCCTCGCCCATCCTCAAAGGATCGATGGATGAAAGACGAGACACTGATCCGGATGATCCGACAGATCGCAACGGCCTTCGCGCACTTGTCCGAAGGAGAGGCCGCCCGCTCGATCGCCGCGCATGTGAACGACTTCTGGGAGCCCCGCATGCGTCGCCCTCTCATCGCGCTCATCGAAGCGGGGGATGACCGTCTGCCCGCCGCCGTCCTCGCCGCCGGCCCCGATATCCGCCGCCCAGCGGAACCCGACGCCGGACACCCGCAAAGCGACTACGCCCGGAACGCGCCGGGCCCGGGGTAGGGCGCTCCGGCGGTTTCCAGTCTCCATGCTCCGGGTGCGGCCCCGAGCCTATGGACATCGAAGCCCGGACTGCGCCCCGATGCAAACGGCGCATACCCACGCCGGAGGCAAGTCCGCCCGGCGTCAGTCGAGAACGAAATCGGGCAGCGATTCCAGCGCATTCTTCAAGGCCTCGCCCCATCCCTCGGACACCTGAGCGAAATAGGGATCGTCCGCCTCGATGCGGCGTTCCTCGCCCGGCGCGTAGCTGTCCGCCTCGTAGGTCAGAAGGTCGAGGGGCAGGCCGACGGAGAGATTGGCCTTGATGGTGGAATCGAAGCTCACCAGCAGCAGCTTGATCGCCGCTTCGAAGCTCATGTCGGGATCGTAGGCGCGCACGAGGATCGGGCGGCCGTACTTGGTTTCGCCGATCTGGAAGAACGGGGTGTCATCCGAGGCTTCTATGAAATTGCCCTCGGGATAGATCAGGAAGAGCCGCGGCGGGCCGGGCTCGATCTGACCGCCGAGAATGAGCGTGGCGTTGAAGGGAGTGGTGCTCGCCGCCTTCTGGCCCTCGCCCTTCTGGCGCGCGATCGTTTCCCGCAGACATTCGCCCACGGTCAGCGCCGCCTGGAACATCGACGGCTGTTCGAGGATCGACGGACTGCGGTCCTCGGCTGCCTTGGTGCGCTCCTCGAGATGGGAGACCACGGCCTGCGTCGTGGCGAGGTTGCCCGAGGACAGAAGCGTGAGGAAACGTCCCTCGCCCTGCCAGGTTTGCATCTTCCGGAATGTGGAAATGTTGTCGACACCGGCGTTCGTGCGGGTGTCGGACATGAAGAGAAGGCCGCGGTTGAGCCGTAGCCCGACGCAGTAGGTCATGGATCCCGTGTTCGCCCCGGCGACGGGGCGCCTTATTGCTGCTGCACCTCGATCTGCACGCTCGGCATCGCACCGGAGGAGGCGCCGTAATGTAGACCGGCGATCGGGGCCGCTTCCTTGTAGTCGAGCCCGGTCGCCACCCGCACATAGCGCATGTCGGGGGAGATTGCATTGCTGACGTCGAAGCCCACCCAGCCGAGCCCGTCGATATGCGTTTCCGCCCAGGCGTGGGTGGCCTCCTGCTCGGTGCGGTCGTCCATGAGCAGGTAGCCCGAGACGTAGCGCGCCGGCAGTCCCATGGCGCGGGCGGCGGCGCAGAAGATATGGGCGTGGTCCTGGCAGACGCCGCGGCCCTCGCCGAGCGCCTCCTCGGCCGTGGTGATGGCCGAGGTCCGGCCGGTCTCGTAGGCGACGCTCTCGGCGATCCTGCCGGACAGGGCATGCATCCGTGTCACGAGGTCGCCCTCGTCCTTCAGCCCCTCGATCAGCGACGTGATGCGCTCGCCGGGGCGGCTAAGATCGGTGTTCCAGAGAAAGTACCACAGGGGCGTGTAGCCCGCGTGCTGGCCGACGACGCCGCTGGTGTCCGCCGTTTCCACCTCGCCGTCGCAGGTTATCGTCACGTGCTCGGCGCCGGGTGTGAAGGAGGCGAGGATGACACGGTTCATGTTGTGGTCGTCGAACTCGGTCTCGACCCTGCCGCCCTCGATCTGCGTGTCCCAGGTCAGGACGCTCTGCCCGATCCGGCTTTTCGGCGTGAGCCGGATCTGTTGCAGCCCGTAGCTTGCCGGGGCCCCGAACTCGTAGGACGTGGTATGTCTGATCCTGAGGCGCATCTGGTTACCCGTAGAAGCGGTATTCGGTTTCGATCTGCCGCCCGAGCGCCGCGTTCGTCTCGAGAAAATCGACGATGAACTCATGCAGACCGGCATCGAGGATGGACTGGATCGCTGTGGAGCCGAGCCGCCCGACGAGGCCGTCGGCATAATCGTGACAGGTCAGGCGATCGCCGTATTGCTGCATGAGGTAGGACAGGTTCCCAGCGATGTTCTCGGCGCAGAAGATGAGCGAGCGCGGCATCTGCCGGTCGAGGATCAGGAATTCCGCGATCCCGGCGGACGAGATGTCCGGTCCGTTCAGCCAGCGATAGGCCCGCGCTCCGCCGACCGAGCGCAGGATGTTCTCCCACTGCACGTTGTCGAGGGCGGAGCCGATCTGGCTCGCCGAGGGCAGAAGCACGTAATACTTGACGTCGAGGATACGTGCCGTGCTGTCCGCCCGTTCGAGAAACGTGCCGATGCGGGCGAAGTTGAAGACATCGTTGCGCAGCATCGTTCCGTGGAGGGCGCCGCGCACGAGAGCGCTCTGCTTGCGGATGAGGGCGAGCACCTCGGGCAGGTCCCTGTCCTTCACCGGTTGCGAGAGCGCCTGGCGGACCTCCATCCAGCACTCGTTCGTCGCCTCCCAGACCTCCCTAGACAGGGCGACCCGGACGAGGCGGGCATTGTTGCGCGCATTCTCGATGGCGTTGAGGATGCAGGACTGGTTCGCGGGATCGCGCAGCAGGAAGTCGATGGCGTTCCCTTGCGTGAACTCCGAATGCCGCGCCTCGTAAGCCCTGCGGCAGCCCGCGGCATCGATGATGCCGGCCCACTCGTCCTCGGAACTCGACGGGCGCGTGAGTGCGATCCTGAAACCCGCCTCGATCAGGCGGGAAATGTTCTCGGACCGTTCGAGATAGCGGAACATCCAGTAGAGTCCGCCGGCTGTCTTGCCCAGCATGGCGTTACTCCTCCAGCACCCAGGTGTCCTTGGTCCCGCCGCCTTGGCTCGAATTGACCACGAGCGAGCCCTCCTTCAGCGCCACGCGGGTCAGTCCGCCCGGCGTGATGTCGATCCGGTCGGGGGAGACGAGAACGAATGGGCGCAGGTCGACATGCCGCGGGGCGAGCCCCGCCTCGGACAGGATGGGCACGGTCGACAGCGCGAGCGTCGGCTGGGCGATGTAGTTTCCCGGCTTCGCCTGCAGTTTGGCGCGGAACGTCTCCAGCTCCTCCTTGGAGGCCGCCGGGCCGACCAGCATCCCGTAGCCCCCCGAGCCGTGGACCTCCTTGACGACGAGTTCGGACAGGTTGTCGAGCACGTAGGCGAGGCTCTCGGGATCGGAGCACCGATGCGTCGGCACGTTCTTCAGGATCGGCTTCTCGCCGGTATAGAACTCGACGATCTCGGGCATGTAGGAATAGATCGCCTTGTCGTCGGCGATGCCGGTTCCCGGGGCGTTGGCGATGGTGATGCCCCCCGCTCGGTAAATGTCCATGATGCCCGGAACGCCGAGATAGCTGTCCGGACGGAAATTGAGCGGGTCCAGGAAATTGTCGTCCACCCGGCGATAGAGCACGTCGATCGGCGTGTACCCCCTCGTCGTGCGCATCGCGATGCGGCCATTGTCGACCCGCAGATCGTGGCCTTCCACCAGTTCGGCGCCCATGTGATCGGCCAGGAAGGAATGCTCGTAGTAGGCGGAGTTGTGGATGCCGGGCGTCAGCACCGCCACGCGCGGCTTTCCGGACGTTGCAGGCGGCGCGCAAGCGGCAAGGGAGCGACGGAGCCGCAGCGGATAATCCTGGACGCTCTGCACCTTGATCGCGCCGAAGAGCTCCGGGAACATCTGCAGCATCGTCTCCCGGTTCTCCAGCATGTAGCTGACGCCGGAGGGCGTGCGGGCATTGTCCTCGAGAACGTAGAACTCGTCCGGCCCAGTGCGCACGAGGTCGACGCCGACGATGTGGGTATAGACACCGCCCGGGGGCGACACGCCGATCATCTTCGGCTCGAAAGCCTCGTTGTTCTCGATCAGGGATTGCGGCACCCGGCCGGCGCGGACGATCTCCTGCCGGTGGTAGATATCATGCAGGAACGCGTTGATCGCGCGGACGCGCTGCTCGATGCCCTTCGTCAGGCGCGACCATTCGCGCCCCGAGAGGATGCGCGGGACGATGTCGAAGGGGATGAGCCGTTCGCTCGCTTCCGTCTCGCCGTAGACGTTGAAGGTGATGCCGGTGCGACGGAAGAAGCCTTCCGCCTCGCTCGCCTTCTTGCGCAGACGGGCGAGTTCCTCGGCCTCGTACCAATGGCTGTATCCGGCGTAGGCGGAGCGGGCACTGCCATCCGCCGCCAGCATCTCGTCGAAAAATTTCTGGCCGCTGTTCATGGGTTAGCAGAATGGCGCCGCTGTAACGTAAGTCAAGCAGCCGTGAGGTGAACGTGAGGCGCGCTGCGCAACCGGCGCCCCGGCAGGGGGAGCATTCCCCGGTCCGGACGCCTGTTCTCCATGGCTTGCGCACCACGATCCCGTGGTCCCCCGCACCCCGCACATGACGCCGCGGCATCAGCTCCCGTCGGTGTCCATCCAGATGGTCACCGGCCCGTCATTGACCAGCGAGACGGCCATATCCGCTCCGAACCGCCCCTTGGCGACCTCGATGCCGGCGGCCCTCAGCGCCTCCGCGAAAGAGAGGTAGAGCGCCTCGCCCTCCTCCGGCGGCGCGGCGGCGGAGAACCCCGGCCGATTGCCGCGGCTGGTATCGGCTGCGAGCGTGAACTGCGACACGACCAGCGCCGCGCCGCCCGCATCGAGGAGGGAGCGGTTCATCCGCCCGTCCTCGTCGCGGAAGATGCGCAGTTTCGCGATCTTCGCGGCCAGCGCCCGACCGGTCGCCTCGGTATCCCCCCGCATGGCACAGATCAGGATGACGACGCCCGGCCCGATCTGTCCGATCGTCTCGCCGTCCACGGCAACTGCGGCTTCCGTGGCGCGCTGGATCAGGGCCCTCATGCCAGCTCGTCCGCCCAGGGGGGATTGGCGCCTGCGCGGGAGACGGTGATCGCCGCCGCTCGCGCTCCGAGGCGCAGGGCGGACAGAAGGTCGTCCGTCGGGATCCGCTTGAGCGCGCCGGGCGACAGCCGCCCCGCCTTGTGAAGCCCCGCCAAGAGCCCTGCGTTGAACGTGTCACCGGCGCCCACCGTGTCCACCACCTGGGCCCGGTCCGCGAGGACGAGGTGTTCCTGTCCCGGAAGATACGCCGTGACACCCTTCGAGCCCTGGGTGACGCAGACGAGATCCGGGCCGAGCGCCAGCATCTGCTCCGCCCGCGTCGCGATGTCGCCGGGGCCGAGGATCCATTCGAGATCCTCGTCCGAGACCTTCACCGCATCCGCCGAGGCGATCATGCGAAAGACGCGGTCCCGGAACGGGCGCTCCTCCTTGATGAAACTCTGCCGGATATTCGGGTCCAGCATCACCAGTCGCTTTCCAGATTCCCGCTTCGCGAGGGCCTCGTACGCCCCGCCGCACGGCTCCGGCACGAGGGAGATGCCGCCGACGAAGACCGCATCCACGCCCTCCATCTTCCTCGCCCCCGGAAGGTCCCGCTGGCGGATCTGCCGCGCGGCGGAGGCCTCGTCGTAGAAGGCGTAGCGCGCCTGTCCGTCCACGAGCTCGACGAAGGCCAGCGTCGTCGGCCGGTCCGAGCGGAGGGCGGGGGCGGCGTCCACCCCGCTCGCCTCGAGGGCGGCCATGAGCCGGGTGCCGAACAGATCGCGGGAGATGCCGCAGAAGAAGCGCACAGGGATGCCGAGCCGGCCGAGCGCGATGGCGGTGTTGAAGACGGCCCCGCCCGGAACCGGCGCGAAGGCGTCCTCGCCTGCGGTGCTCGTCCGCGGCAGCATGTCGATCAGGGCCTCGCCCGCGCAGAGGATCATCGCATCACCCTTTTGGTACTCGCGCAGTCGCGATTAGCGAAGGCGGGCCCCTACGGCAAGGCGCGCGTCTTGGGCGGAACGCGCGGGATCGCGAACGCCACCATCAGCGAGGCCACGAGAAGCTCGCCCCCGTCCTCGACGGCGGCGAGGATGATGGCCGCCGCGCTGTCGTCCATCCCGCCGCGCGCGGCCACGACATGGGCCATGTCGCCGAGGATGCCGAAGACGGCGAGAAGTCCGATCAGGCCCGTCAGGATCAGGCCGAACCGGCGCCCCTCCGGCCCGTCACGGCGCCAGCCGCGGAAGAGCAGAAGCGCCGCGATCACGCCCCAGACCGCCCAGATCATCAACTCGCCGTTATCCTCCACCCGCAGACCCGGCAGCGCCGGAACGCCGAGGCCGGTCGCGACCCATTCGCCGACCCGCTCGTGCAGCTCCAGCGAGTCGTCGAAAAGGATGATCAGGAAGATGTAGCCGAAGGATCTCGTCATCTCGCCGGCGCCGCGCTTCGCCGCGATCAGGAGCGCAACGGCCGCGGCCAGCCACTTGGCGTAGATGTAGGACGACGCGATGCTGTCCTGCTTCTCGATATCGAGGAGGTTCGGAAGGTCCCCGCCGTTGCGGAAGGCGACGATCAGGAAGACTGCGATAAGGGCGATATCCGCCGCGAGAAGCAGCGTGGCCCACTTCGCGGAAAAGCGGGAACGAAAGGGGGCGGCAGGCGCCATGGAGCTCTCCGGGCGGGTAGTGTCATGAAACTGTTACCCGCCTTACCTGAGCGCCTCCGACCGGCCGGGCAAGCCCCGGCGCGGCATCCGCGGCAGGGGGCGTGACCGATCCGCCCCACCTTCGCCCCTCTCCCGGCTCAGCCGTACGTCCCGTAGAAGTAAGCGAAAACGCCGGCGAGGATCGCGGCCACGAGGACGGCGAATGCGATCTTCCACTTCGACCACGGCCGCTCGCCCTTCACCTCTCCCGTGCGGCCGTTGACCACGAACCGGAAGGACTCGCCGCGGAACTTGTAGGCAGCGAGCCAGACGGGCAGCAGGATGTGCTTGAACGTCACCTGCCGATGCTCGGTCGACAGGCCGGAGATCCGCTGGTGGTCCCCGCCGATGTCGCTCCGGATATCGCCCCGGATCACCGTCTCCATCTTGCCCTTCGCGACACCGAACCCCTCTTCGATCGGGACCGAGTATCCCTCTGCCCGGAACCCGGCGAGATAGGCCGGAAGATAGGTCCTGAGTGCCCCCAGATCCCACGGCTCGAGCGCGTCCGTATGCTCCACCGGCAGGGATCGCGAGGCGACCACGAGCACGTCGTCGAAAGCGCGGGAGACATGGCCCGAGACCGACCGCCAGCGCGTCTTGCGCACCCGCACGGTCTCCGTCTTGCCGTTGCGGACGCGCCGCTCGGTGGTCCAGTAATCGTCCCCCCGCTGGCCGGAATACCGGGTCGCGGTGGCCGCATCGAACGTCCAGTAGGGCACGTAGATCCCCTGCATCCGGCGCCCCTTGCGGGCGTAGTCCCGCAGCCCGTTCGGCGCGAACCACAGGCCGCCGAGCCAGTCGGTCATGTGCCGCCGCGCCGCCTCCTCGGTGACCTTGAAGGGCAGGACGGCGGATGGCCGGACATGCCGGTGCGCCGCGGCGCCCGCCACGAGGGGGGAGCCGCAGAACGGACATTCCCGCGCCGTCCCGGCCTCACCCAGTTCGACATTCGCCCCGCAACTGTCGCAATGGACGGTGCGGGTCGTCTCCATCTGCGCCTCCGGCAGGCCGCCCCGCGCGGCCTCGGCGAAGTCGAGCTCGCGCAGCGCCTCGGCCAGCCGCGCCCCGCCCGGCGCCTCGATCGCCTCCTCGTGTCCGCAATGGTCACACAGAAGCTCCATCCCGCCAGGACGGAAGCGCATGTCCGAGCCGCAGGCGGGGCAGGGGAAGCGATGCTTCTCGATCCCTCCGGGGGCCGCTTCGTCTGTGGCGGGCGCTGGCGGCAGGGGAGGCGGCACGTGAATTCTCCGGCGGTTCGGGTCTGCGGCATACGAGGGCGGCATACGGGCGCGGCCTGCGGGCGCGCAAGTCCGATCGAGGGCGCGGTCCGCGGCGCGGGGGGAGTGTTCCCGCCAGCCGCGCAGCGCGTCAAGCCGCCCGGCGCGCATCGGCGGCAATCATCCGGTGCCGCCGATGCGCGCCGGGCAACTGCTTGACGGCGCGCCTCCCCCCGGCCCATCTGGCCGCCGATCCCAGACCAGGCCATCGTCATGCTCCGTCTCTGCCTCGCGCTTCTCCTCCTGCCGATCCCAGCCGCGGCGGACATGGCCTACTGGACATTCGACTGGGAGGGGGCCGGCGACTGGCGGCTCGAGGGCGCGATGTCCTACCCCGAGCAGGACGGCGAGCTCGTCACGGGCGCTGACGTTTCCTGCTTCGCCATCCGCGGGTTCGCCGGGGAGGAGGAGGTCGGCCGCTGGGGCCTCGGCGATCTGACGCCGGACACGACCTGGCGCCTCACCTTTGACCCGGGCGCCGGAGCCTTCGTCGTCGAGGGCGAGGGGATCCGGATGCCGCAGGCCTGGAACATGGACGGGTACGGCACCGATTGCGGGCCGGGCGGTTTCGGATTTAACATCGGCAATGCAGCGCAGGATCTCTGCCTCGACGGCCGTCTGGTCACCGAAAGCCAGCGTCGGCCACAGACGCCGTTTCCAGCGCTGCGCGCCGATGCTCCGATCGACTTCCCGGAGGGCGCGTGCCGCGCCGCGCCCCTCCTGTCGATGCTGGCTCCCGAGCCCCGGTCCGCTCTCCGCTAGGCATCAGGGGCGGCGCGCGCCGCTCTCTTCTCCCCGGCGCCTCAGCCCGCAGCAGGCGGCGGTGGCGGTGGGGGCGGTGGCATGACGGTGAAGAGCTGCGCCAGTTCGGCCACGTCGTCCGCCGGCATCCAGCCATCCTGCCCGGCGGTCCAGACCAGCGTGGCACGGGTGAGGCCGCCGTCCTGCGCCATCCGCCCGAGACGGGCCTTGCTGTAGGGGCCGTGGGTCTGCCCGTTCTCGGCGATATGCCAGACCTTCTCCACCGGGGGAGGCGGTGGCGGTGCGGCCTGCGCGGGGGGCTGATGCGCCTCCTGATGGGCGTGCGTACCGCCATGACCGCCTGCCTGTCCCTGCGACGATTGCGGTATGGCGCCCCAGGGTCCGCGGGCCATGCCGCCCGGCTGCCCCATGATCATGTTCCCCATGGACATCCCCATGCCCATGCCGAGACCGGCGCCCATGCCGCCACCGCCGCCGGGATTGCGCGCGGCCTGCTCCATCGCCTCGGCGGCCTGGTACTGGGTGTACCGCCCGAGATCACCGACGACGCCCATGGACGTCCGCTTGTCGAGCGCCTTCTCGACGGCGGGCGGAAGCGAGATGTTCTCGATGTAGAATTCGGGCAGGATCAGGCCGTACTCGGCCAGCACCTTGGAGACTTCCGTGGCGATGATCTTGCCCATGTCCGAGGTATTCGCGGCCATGTCGAGGACCGGGATGCCGGAGGCCGCCATCACCTGGCTCGCCTGCTGGACGATGATGTTGCGGATCTGGAAGCTGATCTCGTCCATGGTGAACTCGCCGTCGGTGCCGACGATCTCGCTCATGAACAGGCCGGGATCCGTGACCTTGATGGCGTAGGTCCCGAAGGCGCGGATCCGCGTCGGCCCGAATTCGGGATCGCGCAGCATCACCGGGTTCTTGGTGCCCCACTTCAGATCGGTGAAGCGGTTCGTCGAGACGAAGTAGACCTCCGCCTTGAACGGCGACTTGAAGCCGTGGGACCAGTGCTGGAGCGTGGTCATGATCGGCATGTTGTTGGTCTCGAGCATGTAGAGACCGGGGCTGAAGACGTCCGCAAGCTGCCCTTCGTGCACGAACACCGCCGACTGGCCCTCCCGGACGGTGAGCTTGGCGCCGTACTTGATCTCGTGCCCCTCGCGCTCGAACCGCCAGACCAGCGTGTCGCGGGTGTCGCTGGTCCAGTGGATGACGTCGATGAACTGGCCGGACAGGAAGTCGAAAATGCCCATGGGATGCGATCCGTCTCGTGACGTGGTTGTCAGGTGTGCCCGGGTACGGGCGCGCTGCGGCAAGTATATCCTCAAAAGGGGACCTTGCGCCACTCGCGAAGGGCAAAGCCTGCGGGCCGCGGTCTTCTTCTGGGGTGTGTGGTCAGGGACGGTGAGCGGGGCGGCTCAGCTGCCGGTGGCGAACAAGCCCTCGGCGATCCGCTTCACGATGGGGCGTGCCTCCGGCTCCGCCATGCCGATCCGCAGGCGCGGGTCGTACAGGATCCTCAGCATGTCCTCGTCATGCCGGGTCAGCAGCGCGAATTCCTCGTCATCGTTGAAGATCGAGGGCCGGGCGGTGGGGCTGTCATTGGCAAGGCCGAGCCCCTGGGTGACCTCTTCGTGAATGCAGGACGTCCGCAGAAGGTCGGGATGCTCCGCCCGGATCACGGCAACGGCGCGATTGTAGGGCGCCGAGGGACCGTCCGCGAAGGCGAACACGACGCAGTATGTCTCCCGCGCCAGGTTCTCGATTTCCCGCGTGGTGCTGCTGGAGAGGCCCGGCACGAGGTTGCGCAGGAGCGCGCCCGAGGACCGGCGCTCCGTTTCCGTCAGGATCAGCACGTCGAAATTTGCGTTGGACCCTGTCGTGACGGACACGGGGTGGCCGGTGGCGGCGGCCAGCCGCGGAACGAGGTCCGAGAGGGACTTGTGGTCCTGCGCCCGTTTCCGCGCCGGTACGCCATCCCCCACAGTCAGGCGGATGCGCACGGGCACGTCCCAGCGGTGCAGGCGGGACGCGGTCTCCTCAGGCACGAGGCCGGTGCTGAGGAAGCGATACTCGGAATAGAGCGCGACGCGGACGAAGTCCTCCGTCAGGCGAAAGGCGCTGCGCGGCGTGTCCGGCCCGCCGCCATCTGTGCGCAGAAGCCCCTGCGACTTGAGGGTGGTCTGGACGCGATTGTAGTAGGCGGCGAGGCGAAGGTCCTCCGTCGAGACGGGAAGGTCGGGCTTCGCCTCCTCTCGCGCCTCGGGACGCGGGGAGGTCGCCGCGGGCGCGGTTCGCATCGCATCCTCCGGCGGCTCCGTGCAGGCACACAGGAGCGCCAGCGCCGCGAGGGCGCCGATCCGCTGAAGCGGCAGGAGGGTGCGCCCGGTCACGATCCTCTCAGCCGGGCGGAAGCGATGTGGCGGCGCTGTCGCCGGGGCCGGTCTGGCGGGAGCGGGCGGAGGCGAGCGTCTGCCGCAGCTCGCCCTCCATCTCCACGAGATCCTTCTCCGCCGCGGCGCGTTTGGCCTTGCCCTCGTCGGCGATGGCGAGGCTTTCGTTGATCGTGGCGATGAGATCGGCATTCGCCGCCTTTACCGCGTCGATGTCGAACACGCCTCGCTCCATCTCGGTGCGGATCGCGGAATTGGCCTGCCGAAGGTTCTGGGCATTGGACCGCAGTAGATCGTTGGTCAGGTCGTTCGCGCCCTTCACCGCCTCGGCGGCCTCGCTGGAGCGCTGGATCGTCACCGCCTGCGCCAGCTGCGTTTCCCACAGCGGGACGGTGTTGACCAATGTCGAATTGATCTTGGTGACGAGGCTCTTGTCGTTTTCCTGCACGAGCCGGATCGAGGGCAGGGACTGCATCGTCACCTGCCGCGTCAGCTTCAGGTCGTGCACCCGGCGCTCGAGGTCGTCCCGCGCGGCGCGCAGGTCCCTCAGCTCCTGCGCCAGCATGACCTGGCGGTCTTCCGGGGCGGCATTTACTTCCGCTTCCTTGGCCGGGATGTCCTCGGCGTCGATCCGGGCGATCTTCTCCTCGCCGGCGGCGATGTAGAGGGCCAGCTCGTCGTAGAAGGCCAGGGTCTTCTCGTAGAGCAGGTCGAGCGCCTTGATGTCCTTCAGAAGGCGGTGCTCGTGGGACAAAAGCTCATCGGTGATCCGGTCGATTTGGTCCTGAACGTCCTCGAAGCGCCCCATGAACCGGGCAAACGGCGCGGCCCGGCCCATGATGCGCTCGAGGAAGGTGCGCTTGCGGCGGGTATCGAGCTCGGTGACGGAGAAGCCCTTGATGGCCGTGACCATGCTGCGGAGGCTGTCGCCAGCGGGGCCGACATCCTTGCTCTTCACGTCGGCGAGCATGGACTGGCTGATGCTCTGCAACTCGCCCTGTGCGCCCGCGCCGAAGGAGACGATGGAACCGGTATCGGTCAGGTCTATCTCCGCCATCCGTCGCGAGATCTCGGCGGAAACGGCGGGGTCGGCCTGTGCCATCGGTGTGACGGCGTTGGCGGGCGAGGGCTCCGGCAGCGCAACCTTCGTGACGTCGCCGGCCGCGGTCTCGGCGCCCTGGCCCTTTTCCTTGATCCTCGACATTTCCGGTCTCCTTGACTTGTCCCGCACCGCTTCAGCGCCGGACCTGCGGATCAGTTCCGCTCGGGGTCCACGCCCTCGCGGGCAAGCCTGTCCCTCAGAACGTCGATCTCGATATCGAGGCTCTGCCGGTCGCTGTCGAGAAGCTTCGTCGTCCGGGCGGCGAAATTCGCCTCGAGATCGTCGAGAAGCGAGAGGAAGTCGGCGCGCGCCCCGGGATCGGGCCGGCGGCGGGCCAGCTCTTCGTACTTCACCGCCGCGTCCCGTGCGCCGACGAGGTAGACTGAGAGGTAGCGCCGCGCGGCGGCAAGGTCCCTCGGATCCTCCTCGACGGTGCGGAACATGCGCCGGGCGGCGGCGGCGAAGCTGGCCACGCGGACGACGACCTTGCGCTCGCCGGTGCGGCGGGCGGCGGCTTCCATGTCCGACAGGACCGCTTCGCCTTCCTCGACGGCCCGCTGCGCCCGGTCGGCCTGCGCGCCGACAGCCCCGCCCATGCCCTTGTCCCGCAGGGGGTCGAGACCGAAGGCGGTGACGTGCAGGATCGTCGCGATGAGGCCGAGGATGGCCGGGCCGAGAAGCGCCGGCGCCTCGGCCGGGAATGCGGCGAGCGCCACGCCGGCGCCGGTGAGGACCGAGGCGAGGATCTTCCGGGGCAGGGCCGGGCGACGGGCGATCTTGCGCGCCTGGAACGCGCGCTCCGCCTCGAGCCCTTCGGACAGCATCCAGGCCGCGAAGACGAGCACGGCGCAGGCCGCGAAATCGGCTGCCATTCCGAGAGGAGAGGACGCAAGACCGGTCCAGAGGAGCGGCAACGGCGCGAGATAGAGAAGGTTGGTCCGGCCGCGTCCGCGCCGCGGGCCCGTGCGCGCCGGGGTGTCCGCCATCCGGCGACCGGCGCCGCGCGGCGGCCTGTCCGTCCCGCCGGGACCCGGTGAATAGCGTCCGCCGAACCGTTCGGCCATCACTCCGCCCCGATCAGCCCGGTGGAGACGCCGGCAACGAGGAGCCACAGGATGCCGAAGGCCACCTTCTGCACGGTTCCACTCCCGATCGGCCCCTCGGCCGGCTGCGAATCGCGCGCGCTCAGAAGGAGCCGCCCCGCCGCGACGATACCGAGCAGGAGCGCCGCCCCGACGAGGGCGATGAAGCCGAGAAATATCACGAAGCGCACGCCGCACCCCTCTCGCTTGGGTTATTCATGGCCTTCAAGATGGGGCTGCCGATCCGCGCGGCCAAGGCCCCCTTCGCCTTTCCCGGAAATACCCCGGGGGAGGCCGCCCGTTTTCCGGGCGGCCGGGGGCAGAGCCCCTCAGAGCCGGGTTCCGCTCTCCATGCGGGACTTCTGCTTGTGGCCGCGGAGACGGGAGCGGCTCTCCGTCTCCAGCTTGCGCTTGTAGCCGGACTGCACCACCTCGACGATCACGAGGACGACCACCGAGAAGTAGAACGTCGTCTTGGACATCGGCAGCAGCTCGTACCCGAAGATCCGCAGCTGAAGCGCGTCGTCATGCGCGGCATGGGCCGCGGCGGGCCCCGCCTCGCCGATCAGCACCACGCCGACGATCAGCAGGATGAAGAGGCCGAGCACCTCGTACATGCGGTTCTTCTCGAGGAACGCCGTCACCGAATCCGCCAGCAGGAGCATGGCGAGGCCGGACAGCAGGATCGCGGCGGCGAGGACCGGGAAGACGGTGGTGATGGCGATCGCCGACAGCACCGAATCGAAGCTGAAGACCAGGTTCATGAACACGATCAGCATGATGACGCGCGTGGCGGACTTGCCGGACTTGTTGTCGAGATCGACATCGAGATGCTCGATCCGAAGCATGTGACCGATCTCCTTCACCGCGGTGTACATGATGAAGATGCCGCCGATCAGGAAGACGCAGGTCGCAAAGTTCACGCCGCCGGTCAGGATCCCGTCCCAGTCGAAGACGTAGAACGGAGCGGTCAGCATGCCCAGAAGCTGGATCATCACGAACAGCAGGACGATCCGCAGCGTCACGGCGATGATGATGCCCCAGAATCGCACCGAGCGCTGCTGCGCGAGCGGTGCGCGCTGGCTCTCGATGGAGATGTAGAGGAGGTTGTCGAAGCCGAGCACCGCCTGAAGGAAGAGCAGCATCAAGAGGTTGCCGCCGTTTTGGAGCGTGAAGAGATCTGTCATCGGAAAAAGGGTCATCGCCTGATTGGGTGTGTCGGGTCCAGAAAGGCACGGCAGGCCGGCGAGGGCAACATTGCCGTGATCGCGGCGTGGGCCGGAGGCCGGGATCAGGCGGGCGGCGAAGCTGGCTTGCCGGCCCCCTCGATGCGGACGGTGATGCAGGTGCCGGTCCTTGCGCTGTCGGTCACGACCTCACCGCCGAGCTGGCTCACGAAGGCGCGGACGATGCGGTGGCCGATCCCGCCGCTCTGCTCGCCGTCCGCGTTTCCGCTGCCGGTCCGGTGCATCCCGCGTCCGTCGTCCGAGACGATCAGGACGGTCTTTCCGTCCTCGGCTAAGAGCCGCACCGAGATGCGCCCCCGGTCGCCTTCCGCGAAGGCATACTTGAAGGCGTTGGTGAGGAGCTCGTTGGCGATGAGGCCGAGGAGCGTGACGGTATGCGAGCTGTGGATCAGGGGGGCGAGGTCGGTGTCCAGCTCGATCCCGTCGCGGGAGCCGATGGAGTCGGAGGCCGAGGCGATGACCCGCGCGAGGTAATCGTCGGCCTGGATTTCAGGCGCGTCACCGCTCGTGAGCAGGATCCGGCAGAGATCGGCCACCGCGCGCACCCGCCCCTCGATCCGCTCCAGAACCTGCAGGCCGGCCCCCTCCGCCCGGGCGCGCTTCTCCATCGCGATGATCGAGGCGATCATCGACAGCGAGTTCATCATCCGGTGGTTCAGGTCCGTGAGGCGCGTTTCGGCGTGATACAACTCACCCCTGAGCGCGTCCGCCGCCCGCCGTTCCGGGGTTACGTCGCGGATCATGAGGATGACGTGATCGGCCGGACCCGCGGGGACAGCCGTGACGCGCAGCCACTCTGACAGCTCCGGCGCGTAGCCGGTGAAGGACTGCCGAAGGCCAGACGCCGCGGACGCGTAGAGCTCCAGGGAATCCCCCTCGACGCTGGGGAAGCCGAGCGCGTCATCCGCGGTCCGGGGCGCGCGTTCGGCCAGCGCGACGAAGACGGGATTGCCGTCGATGACCGTGAGGCCGGAGACGCGCCCCGAATCGTCCCGAAGGAGGCGGCAAAGGCAAATTCCGACTTCGGCGTCGACATAGAGACGCCCGAGCATGGCGGAGGTGATGCCCTCGGGGGCATCGACGATCATGGTCGTCCGGTCTCGTTGCGGTGCGCGCGCATGTGAAGTCCTCGCCGGTCGGAACGGGGGGGGCACAGACGCCCTGTAGCGTCCGGTCCATTCGTCCAGCAACGTGCCCCGCAATCAAGCTTTCAAGACATGCGCCCCGTTAAACCAGGTTAACGAGCATGACATCACTGGAAGGATGCGCGGCCTCTTCGCCCGAATGACGGCGTGCTCCTCAGCGCGAACGGGGAGGGCGACCGGGCTTCGAGCCTCCACCGGAGATCCGGCGCGGCGCGCGGCCCGGCTTTTCGGGTGCATCCCGGCCCGCCGGACGAATCTTCTTCCCGGACGCGCCGGCGCTTGCCGGGCGAGCGTCCCTTGCGGGCGATGAGGCGGCGGGACCGCGTCCCTTCTTCACAGGGGCGCCCTCCGGAACATCCTCGGGAGCCATGCCGAGCTGATCGCGCAGGATCCTGCCCTTCACCTCGGACACCTCGCCACGCTTGAGCTGGCCCAGTTGGAACGGCCCGTAGCTGACCCGGATCAGCCGGTTGACGACGAGGCCGACCGCCTCGGCGGCGCGCCGGATTTCCCGGTTCCGTCCCTCGCGGAGGCCCACGGTCAGCCACGCATTGGCGCCCTGCTGCCGGTCGAGAGTCACGCTCATCGGCTGGAAGCGCTCGCCGTCCACCTCGATTCCGGCGCGGAGTTCGGCCATCGCCGCCTCGCCCGGCGCGCCGTTCACCCGCACCCGGTAGCGCCTGAGCCAGCCCGTGGAGGGCAGTTCGAGCCGCCGCTTGATCGCGCCGTCATTGGTGAGAAGAAGCAGGCCTTCGGAGTTGAGATCGAGCCGGCCGATGCTCATCACCCGGGGCATGGTCTCGGGGAGCGCGTCGAACACGGTCTCGCGACCCTTTTCGTCCCGCTCCGTCGTCACGAGGCCGGCGGGCTTGTGATAGAGCCAGACCCGGGGCGGTTCGGCCGCCTCGAGCGCCTTGCCCTCCACGACGATCCGGTCAGCGGAGGTCACGTTCAGCGCGGGACTGTCGATGCGTTTGCCGTTGACGGACACGAGCCCGGCCTCGATCAGCCGTTCGGCTTCGCGGCGGCTGGCACGGCCCGAGCGGGCGATCACCTTGGCGATGCGCTCGCCGGCGGGGGTGGGGCTGTCGGTCATGGCTCCGGCCATAGGGGAGGGCGCCAGACTACGCAATCGCCATGACGCTTGCGGAGGCTGCGAGACCTCGGCTACCGCGCGTCGCAGGATGAGCCGCTTCGCCCCGCATATGGACATCGCCCTCCGGGAGGCGGAAGCCGCCGCCTTGCGCGGCGAGGTGCCGGTCGGCGCCGTGCTGCTCGATCCCGCGGGCCGCGTGGTGGCGCAGGACGGCAACCGCACCCGGGAGCGGTCCGATCCCACCGCTCATGCGGAGATCCTCGTCCTGCGCGCCGCCTGCGCCGCCGCCGGATCCGACAGGCTCCCGGGCCATGTTCTCTACGTTACGCTGGAGCCGTGCCCGATCTGCGCCGCGGCGATCTCGGCCGCGCGCATTGCACGCCTGATCTACGGCGCCTCCGACCCCAAGTCCGGTGGCATCGCGCAGGGCCCGCGCATTTTCTCCCACCCGCAGGCGCATCACGTCCCGGAGGTGATCGACGGCGTGGGGGAGCGGGAGGCGGCCCGGCTCCTCAAGGATTTCTTCGCCGCCCGGCGGGGCTAGCGCTCGGCCGAGAAGGTCGCGAGGAGCCGCGCGGGCGGCGCGGTCCAGAGCTTCCGGGCAGGGATCGCCGCGGCGATCAGCGCGGCGGCGAGCGTCGAGACGAGAAGCCAGAGCCATTGCCCGGGGAAGATGTCCATCGGCAGCCGCCAGCCGAACGCCGCCACGTTGACCAACGCAAGCAGAGCCCAGGCGAGGGCAAGGCCGAGTGGCAGGGCGAGGACGAAGGTGATCCCGGCGAGGAGCGCCGCGCGCACCAGCTCCAGTATCGCCAGCCGCCGCCGGCCGAGGCCGAGCGCCCACACGGGCGCGAGCTGCGGCAGGCGCATGGTCGCGAGCGTCAGAAGCCCCGTCAGGATCGCGAAGCCGGCCACGCCGAGGGTGAGGACGCCAAGCGCGCCGGTCACCGCGAAGGTCCGCTCGAAGATGCGGAGGGAGGCGGCCTTGATCTCCTCCTGCCGAGTGATCCGGGACGGGGGCAGGCCGAACTCCCGAAGCTCCGCCACAAGCGCCTCCGCCTCGGGCGTGCGGACCCCGAAGCGCAGGCCGGTCACCGCTCCGGCGCGGCGGGCCTCCAGCAGCGGCAGCGACACCATCGCCTCGCCGGAGGGATTGCCGTAATCGGAGTAGATTCCCGCGATCGGCAGGCTCCAGTCCGGCCCGAGCGCCACGGGATCGCCGACGGAGAGGCCGGTGCGCCGCGCCAGCTGCTCGTTGACCAGCGCGGCCTCGCCCGCCGCCAGCCTGTCCCACGCCCCCGGCGATTCGGCGAGAAGCGGCCAGTTCTCCCGGTAGGTAGGGTCGTCCACCACGCCGCTGATCGCGCCCGGTGCGCCGCCGAGCTCCGCCTCGGCCGAGCGGATCGGCAGGACGGCGTCGGCGCGCCCCTCCAGCCACGCGGCGAGCCGCGTCGCCTCCGCCTCGGTCTCGGCCGCGACGTAGAGCTCCGCAGCGAGGCGCTGATCGAGCCAGCCTGTGAAGGTCTGCCGGAAGGAGCCGACCATGGTCGAGACCCCGACATTGGCCGCCACAGCAAGAAGGAGCGCCATCATCGCGAGCGACAGCCCCCGCGCCTGAAGTCCCGTATCGGCCCAGAACCATTCGGACACCGGTCCCCGCGCCAGCCGCCGCGCGCCGGCGAGGATCAGGGCCAGGGCGGCCGGCAGGATCAGCGCCGCACCGAGAAGCAGTCCTCCGAGAAAGATGAACCCCGAAGTCAGGCTCTGTCCCCACTGCACCGCGGCGAACCCGGCAAGCATGAGAAGACCGCCCGCCGCCGCCTGCATGGCGAGCGCGCCCGTGCCGCCCCTGACCCAGGCGCGCGGGACGGCGCCCTGCAGGAGCGGCATCCGGGCAAGACCCGCGAGGCCGGACGCCGCGGCAAGGGACGTGCCGAAGCCCGCCAGCGCCAGCCCGCCCAGCGCCCAGCCGGGACGGAAGGCGAGGGTGCCCGGAACCTCGGCGCCGTAGAGCCCGCCAAGGGTCGCCGCGACATCCGGCAGGAGCACGCCGGCGACGAGGTAGCCGGCCGCAACGCCCGCCGCACCCGCGACGAGGGCGAGGGCGAGCGTCTCGCCGAGCATGAGCGCCAGCGCGGTGCGAAGCGGCAGCCCGAGCGCGCGCAGCGTGCGCAGCATCGCCCGCCGCTGCTCGAAGGCGAGAGAGAGCGTGCCGTGGACGATGAAGAGCCCGACCGCGAAGGCCAGCAGGCCGAAGGCGGTGAGGTTGAGGTGAAAACTGTCGGTCAGCCGTGCGAGATCGTCGCCGGTCGTGGGGCGGCTGAGGATGAGACCGGGCGCGGCCTCGCCAAGCGGACCCGGCGCCGGGCCGGTCAGGAGGAGGCGGCTGACGGAGGTGCCGGCCCCAAGGAGCCGCGCGGCGACGGAGATGTCCGCGACGATCTCGCCAGGAGGAAGCGAGCTGGCTTCGCGTACCTCGTCGATCCCGTTCAGGGACCGTGCCGCGTCCGCGACATCTGGCGCAGAGAGGACGAGGGAGGCACCTGAGATGAGACCCAGCCCGTCATTCCCGGTCTCGCCCGCAGGCAGCATGTCCCCCGGTGCGGTCAGCGGCTCGATGCCGAGGAGACGGATGCTGTCCTCGCCTGCCTGCACGACGCCTTCGATGACCGGGGTGACCGGCCAGCCGGCCCGGCGGAGGGCTGCGTAGGTCTCCACCGGCACCGGTCCGCCGCCGGGGCCGGAGATGGAGGGCAGGGCCCCTGCGCCGAGGCGGGCGGAGGCGCTTGCGTAGCTCGCCCGCGCTTCGGCGTTGATCGCCTGCACGGCACAGAAGAGCGCGGTCGCCATGACCAGCCCGAGAAGGAGCGCGGCGAGTTGCCCCGGATGGCGTCGCCAGTGCGACAGGAGGGTAAGAAGCGCGGCCCGGATCACCTGAGGCGTCCGAGCTTGAGATGCGCGCGCCGGGCAAGACGGGCGGCGTGGCGCTCCGAATGTGTCGCCATGACGAGGCCCGAACCGCTCTCGGCGGCGAGGTCCGTGAGGAGGGTCATGACCCTGTCCGCGGTCTCCTCGTCGAGGTTCCCGGTCGGTTCGTCAGCAAGGACGAGGGCCGGGCGGGAGGCGAGCGCCCGCCCGATGGCGACACGCTGCTGCTGCCCGCCGGAGAGCTGGTCGGGATAGCGCGACAGGTGATCGGTCAGGCCGAGCTGGCCCGCGAGGTGCTGCTCCCAACCTTTGTCCTGACGTCCCGCGAGACGGGCCTGAAGCGACAGGTTGCCCGCGACGGTCAGGGAGGGGACGAGGTTGAACTGCTGGAAGACGAGGCCAATCCGGTCGCGCCTCAGGCGCGCCCGGGCGGTATCCCCGAGGCCGGCGAGGTCCGTGCCCGCGATGCGCAGATTGCCCCCGTCCGCGGGCTCCAGGGCACCGAAAATGTTCAAGAGGGTGCTCTTGCCGCTGCCGGACTCGCCGGTGAGGGCAAGCGTTTCCCCGGAGGCGAGAGACAGGGACACGCCCGACAGGACCGTCCGTCGCGCCTCCCCCGTGCCGAAGGATTTCTCGATCTGATTGGCTTCGATGAGCATTGCGGCGTCAGATAGCACGAGGGAGCGGCACGCCTAGGCGACGGGAGGCCGCGGCGCGCGGGCTGGCCGGGCAGGGCGGACGCCATCTCCTGCGCCCCGCCCCTCCCCCTCGACCCGGCCACCCGCCTCAGGCAGGTAGGCGTCATGACCTTGCCGATAGATGCCGTTCTCCCCGACCTTCTCGATGCCCTTCGCCGGGAGGGACAGGCCGTGCTTCAGGCGCCTCCGGGTGCGGGGAAGACGACGCGGGTGCCGCTGGCGATCATGGAGGCGAAGCTGGTGCAGGGACGGATCGTCATGCTGGAGCCGCGCCGCCTCGCCGCCCGCGCGGCGGCGGAGCGCATGGCGGGCGCGCTCGGCGAGAAGGTCGGCGAGCGCGTCGGCTACCGGATCCGGGGCGAGGCGAAGGTGTCGGATGCGACGCGGATCGAGGTCGTGACCGAGGGTGTCCTGACCCGCCGGCTGCAATCGGATCCCGGGCTGGACGGCGTCGGCGCGGTGATCTTCGATGAGTTCCACGAGCGGTCCCTCAATGCCGATCTCGGTCTCGCCCTCTGTCTCGAAGTGCGCGGAGCGTTGCGGGAGGACCTCGTGATCCTGCCGATGTCCGCCACGCTGGAGGCGGGACCGGTGGCCGGGCTTATGGGCGGAGCGCCCGTGATCACGGCCGAGGGGCGGGCCTTTCCGGTGGACGTGCGGCACCTGGACACTCCGGTTCCCAAGGGCAAGCGCTTCGAGGAGGCGATGGCGGAGTTGGTCGCGCAAGCATTGACGCAGACGGACGGCTCCATCCTTGCCTTCCTGCCGGGCGAGGGGGAGATCCGCGGCGTCGCCCGGCGCCTGTCCGTCCCCTCGGATACCGAGATCCGGCCGCTCTTCGGGGCGCTGCCCTTCGCGGAGCAGCGCGCGGCCATCGCGCCGTGCCGGGCGGGGGCGAGGAAGGTCGTTCTGGCCACGTCCATCGCCGAGACTTCACTCACGATCGAGGGGATCGCCTGCGTCGTCGATGGCGGCAAGTCCAGGCGGGCCCGGTTCGATCCGGCCTCCGGCATGTCCCGCCTCGTCACCGAGCGGGTGACACGGGCCGAGGCGGAGCAGCGCACCGGCCGGGCCGGGCGGCTTGGGCCGGGGATCTGCTACAGGCTCTGGACGAAGGGTCAGGAGGGCTCGCTTGCCTCCCATCCCCCGGCCGAGATCGAGGCGGCGGACCTTGCCGGCCTCGCGCTCGACCTCGCGCTATGGGGGGCGCGGGACGCGGCGGACCTGCCGTTCCTCACCGCCCCGCCGGCGCCGGCCCTGGCCGAGGCGCGCGCGCTTCTCGCGGACCTCGGCGCGCTGGAAGCGGAGGGCGGACTGACGGAGCACGGGCGGGCCATGGCGCGCCTGCCGCTCCATCCACGCCTGGCGCACATGCTGCTCGTCGCCGGCCGGTCCGCCGCGCCGCTCGCCGCGCTCCTCTCCGAACGGGATCCGCTGAAGGGCGCCCTGGTGGATCTCAAGGCGCGGCTTCGGGCCGTTCGGGGGGAGCACGTGGCGGCGGAGGTCCTGACCGGGCCGCTCATGCGCATCAAGGAGGAGACGAAACGGCTCTCGAAGCTGGCCCCGAAGGGCGATGACCTTCCGCCCGAAGAGGCCGCCGCGCTCGCCTATCCCGACCGGATCGGCCTCAGACGGCCCGGCGAGGCGCCGCGCTGGCTGCTTTCGGGCGGCAAGGGTGCGGCGATGGAGGCGGGTGACCCGCTCGCCGGAACCCGGCTTCTCGTCGCGACCGATCTGGGCGGTGACACGCGGGAGGCGAGGATCCGGCAGGCCGTCCCGATTGCCGAGGCGTCTCTGAGACGGCTGTTCGCGGAGCGGATCGAGGAGGTGGACCGGACCTATTGGTCGGTGCGGGAGGGCAGGGTCGTGGCCGTCACGCAGGAGCGACTCTGGGCGCTAGTGCTGTCCGAGACGAAGCTGGATGCGGACCCCGCGGACGTGGCGCGCGCGGCGCTGGACGGGGTCCGGACCATCGGTCTGCCCTGGCGGCCGCGCGCGGCGCGCCTGCGGGATCGGGCGGAGCTTTTTCGGGCGGAGGGCGGCGATCTGCCGGACATGTCGGAGGAGACGCTGATGGCGGAGGCGGAGGAGTGGCTGCTGCCCTACCTCACCGGCATCAGGACCGCGGCCGACATCCGCAAGCTCGACACGTTCGATGCGCTTCAGGCCCGGCTCGGATGGGAGGCGATGAAGCGTATGGAGGACCAGATGCCGCCCGTCTGGGAGACCCCGCTCGGCCGCCTCGTCCCGATCCAATGGGAGGGCGATCACCCCGAGATCGAGGTCCGGGTGCAGGAACTCTTCGGCGTCACCGAGCATCCGGTGATCGGTCCGCGGCGCCGACCGCTTCGCGTGACCCTCCTGTCTCCCGCCGGCCGCGCGGTGCAGACGACGATGGACTTGCCGAACTTCTGGACGTCGAGCTACGCCGATGTGCGCAAGGACATGCGCGCGCGTTATCCGAGGCACCCGTGGCCCGAGGATCCGCGCCTGTCTGATCCGACGCTCCGGGCGAAGCGCCGGACCTGACCCGTCAGGGGGAAATGCCCTCGGCATCGACATGGGCGAGCTGGTCGCGGCTCTCGCGGTAGGCGCGCGCGGCGGTCACGAGGGCGCGGAAGATGCTGCGCTGACGCCGGGCGTAAAAAAGGTGTTCGGGATGCCACTGGACGCCGACGGCGAAGGGATCGCGCACCCGCTCGATGGCCTGGATCATTCCGCCGTCGTCCCGGGCGGCGACCGCGAGCCCCTGTCCAAGCG
This sequence comes from Tropicimonas omnivorans, assembly GCF_031846565.1. Lineage (NCBI taxonomy): Bacteria > Pseudomonadati > Pseudomonadota > Alphaproteobacteria > Rhodobacterales > Roseobacteraceae > Tropicimonas > Tropicimonas omnivorans. The sequence continues at coordinate 455,405 of NZ_JAVRHL010000002.1, forward strand.
TGTCCACCGCCTGCGAATGCAGCGCGTTCACACGCATCTCCTGCGGTCCGCAGATCGTGGAGAGCCGCCGCTCCGGCTCCAGAAGGACCCGTTTGCGAGGCAGGATCGTGCGATACTTCTTGGACTCGTACGTGCTGTAGGCGTCCTGGTTGAGTGTGCCGCCCAGCGTGATGTTCAGCATCTGGCTGCCGCGGCAGATCCCGAGGATGGGGGTGCCGTCCTCGAAGGCGATGCGGGCGATGTTCTGCTCCAGAGCGTCCCGCTCCGGGTCCAGCCGGGCGGACGTGACGAGTTCGCCGCCGTAGAGATCGGGGGAGATGTCGTCCCCTCCGCCGATGATGACCCCGTGCACCGCGTCGATATCGACATCCGCTTCAGTGACCCATTTGACCGCCTTTCCGCCGGCAAGCCAGATGTTGAAGGCAACGAGCGGGAAGATACGCCAGCCCGACCGCCTGGAGACGGTGACGCCGATCCTGGGCTTCATGCGCGCTCCTCCACCAGTCCCGCGGCGGCGAGGCGCTTCGCGACCATGCGCGGCCAGTCGAAGCGCGACGTGATCCAGGAGGCGCGATGGGCTTTCCAGTCCTCCGCCAGCGTGCCCAGAAGCGTCGGGTGGCTCGCGACATTCTCCACGAGCACCCAGCGATTCCATTCGTAGGCCAGCGTCCATCCCTCCTCGTCGATCCGGCAATCGGGCAGGCGATAGTGGAAGGTCGGGCGGGCCGAAATACCGCCGCCCATCCCGCCGCGCACCTTTTCCGGCATGAGCTCCTTGAATGCTGGGAGCATATCGAGCGCGCGGTTCCGGGTGGGCGTCAGGGAAAGGTAAAGGTCGATCAGCGCCTCGATCGAGCCGGGAGGATCAGCGGCAAGGGCATCGACGAGGCGTCGGGGATAGGGATCGACGAAGGGCAGGACACGCCGCGCGGGATCGATCTGGTCCGTGTCGCGCAGGTAGTCCTCGAGAAAGGCGAAGGCGCGGAGGACAGGCAGGATCGCGGCCAACTCCGGCGCGCGCCACTCGGGGTTGAAGTGTACGCCGAAGCCCAGGAAGAGGCCGTTCCGGCTACCGGACGCGCCGGCGCGGCGAAGAGCCTCCCGGATGTCGTCGAGAGTTGCGAGGGATGAGGCCGGGAGGGGCGGAAAGACGAGCTCGACTGGAACCACGGCCCGGGCCATGGACATCCCCACATCGGCAATCTCGGAAGTCACACGGTCGCGGTAGGCGGTGTCGAGGTAGACCTTGATCGTCCCGAGGGTGCTGTCCCTGAGGCGGAGCTCATAAGCCCCCGTCCGGTCGATGGTGCCTCCGCAGATATCGCGCAGGATACGGGCGACACGAACCTCGTTCAGCCCGCTCAGCTCGATCTCGACGCCGACCTTTCGGACCGTGCCCCGGTCCGTCATCGGATAGGGGAGCGGCAGGTAATCGGTCCGCGGATCAGGATCGCCCATCCGTTTCAATGCCCTGCCGATCTGTGTGGTCTCGCGAGAAGCGCGCGGGGACCCAAACTGGCCCCCGCGCACGTCAGATGATGTTAGTGATTGTAGTCGGCCGCGAAGCGATCGAGTTCCGCCTTCGCTTCTTCCTTGGACTTGCCGTAACGCTCCTGGAGGAGACCCTCCATCCGCTCGCGGTCGCCGCCGGCCTGCTCGACTTCGTCGTCGGTGAGATCGCCCCACTGCTGACGCACGGCGCCCTTGGCCTGTTTCCAGTTACCTTTGACTTGATCCCAGTTCATGATGATCTCCTATATCCGAGTTATGCATGTAAAACGCGGCCCGGCCGGCCGGCGTTCCAGAGATGACTCGACTGGAGCGAAGAATGTCCCGGTGGATCGGCTGACAAGCGCCGGTTACCCCCACCTCAGACCATCTCGTCGGGCACGCCCGGCAGGTGGCGGCCGAATTCACGGGCTGGGGTCCGGGTGTAGGGCAGGATGAACGAGCGCCGGTCTTCCGGCTTCGCGGCACGGTTCGCCTCGGCCAGCTCCCTCCAGCGCTTCGGGGCATCCATGCCCGAAAGATAGGGCGTGTGGTCCTCCCCGGGCGGAAGCCAGTGGCCCATGCAGCGCGCCTTGACCGCGTTCGCCGCATCGTTTCCTTCGAGCGCGACGCCGGCCTCGGTATCCCACCGCATCGAGCGGCCGTTCAGGTTCGCGGAGGAGACGATCGCGGTGCGGTCGTCGAAGATGGAGACCTTCGCGTGGATGTAGATCAGGGGCGCGCCGAAGATCGTGTCCCGTCCGCCATGTTCGTCGCTGCGGAGCTGGGCCGGGCAGCCGAAGAAGACGCGGTCGCCGAAGGCGTCCTGGAGGATCTCGACGCAATCGGCCTGAAGAGCCTCACCGAACCGCGCATCAAGGTCGTTCGCGCCTTCGAAGGCAACGTCCTCGGGGGCGGCGGGCAGCGTCATCACGAGGGCCAGGTCCGTCCGATCCGTTCCCGCCTTGGCGAGCGCGTAGGCAAGGCGACGATCCCGGAAGAACTGGCTTTCGAGGTAGATCAGGTCGTGGCTGGCGTCGATCTCGTCGAAATGCCGGTCCGCGATCTCCTTGCAGCGGGTTCGCGGCGACAGGCGCGGCCATTCCACCCGGCGCCTGGCCGACAGCGTGCGCAGAAGATGCTTCGTGGCCTTCGGTCGCGCCCCGGCCGTCTCTGCCTGGAAGCGGCCGATATGGTCGTGGACCTCCTCCGCGACGGGGCCGTCGATGCGGACCTGCACGTCGTGCCAGGTCGCTTCGGCGGCGCGGTTGTGGCTCAGCGTGTCGTAGCGGCGTTCGTTCAGGTCGAGCCCGCCGATATAGGCGACCTTGCGATCGAAGGCGGCGATCTTCTGATGATGCGTGGCCGGCGTGATCGAGGGCGGCCAGGCCTTCGGCCTGAGGTTGCCGGTCTTGTCCAGCGTCGTCCGGGCACGGATGCCGGGCATGTCGGTCAGCCGGCGTTCCCGGTCCTCGGGTTCCATCTCGTTCAGTTCGCGGCAGATTTCCTTCAGCGCGCTCAGCACCTTCGGTGCGAAGATCGTGCGCGGAAGAAGGCCGACCTGCGCGGCATGAAGTGCAGCGGTGGCAGTCAGGAGGTCAGGCCGGTCGGAGCGGGCGCCGATCTCGTGGAGGTGCCGTATCGAGCGCCAGGTCAGACGGTGCAGGTTCGGCCGCGCGACGCAGTCGAAATCGCTGATCACGAACGTGATCCGAACGCCGCGATTGAGGGTATGGACGATCAGGTCCCGCCACGTCTCGCCGATCTGGATGCATTCGGGCGCCCGCAGGAATGTCGTCGTGTCGAAGATGCGGAAGCCGGCGCGGATCTCCTCCTTCGCCTCGAGAAAGCACCTCTCCAGGACGGGATACGCTTCCTCCGCGGTGATCAGCAGCTCGAACGGGCGCCGGGGATCGCCGGGTGCGCCCTCGACGGCGGTGGCGCGCGTCTGGAGCGCGGTCTCCGTCACGTCAATAATCCTGAGTGTCGGGCTTGAAGTGCACCACGTCGAATTCGGCTGTCACGGTATAAAGTCCATTCGAGATGTCGATGTCGATATCCGCGCCGAGCTGGCTGGCGAAGGCCTGCATCAGCTGGCTGCCGAGCCCCACGCCCTCGTCTCCGTAATCGGCCTCCGTTCGCGCGGCCATGGAATTGCGGACCAGAAGACGGACGGACTTGCCCTCCAGCCGGTTGAGACGGACCTCGAAGGTGGGATGCGCGCCGCCTTCGCCGTGCGTGCCCATGTACTTGGTGGCGTTCGTGGTTGCCTCGGCGACCAGAAGGGAGAGGGGAACGGCCTGATCGGGGAACATCTCGATGTGCTCCACGTCCAGCTCCAGCGGGCGGCGCTTCTCGTCGGACGACGTCAGCTGCTCGACGATGGACTTGACGAGTCGCCCGGCATCCGTGCGCCCGAGGTCCTGCGTCTCGTAGAGATTTCGATGGATGGTCGCGAGGCCGAGGATCCGCTCCTGCAGACGCTTCAGGATGGCCTTGGTCTCGCGGGACTGGGCTCTCCTGATCTGCATGTTCATGATCGAGGAGATGAGCTGGAGGTTGTTCTTGACCCGGTGATGCACCTCCTTGAGGAGGATGTTCTTCTCGTGAACGGCATCTTCGAGAGCGGCCTCGTCCTGGATCAGGGCGTCGGCCATCTGCAGGAAATCGTCCTCCATCTCCGACAGCTCCAACGCCATCTCAGATTCGCCGGCGCCTGGAACGAGGCGGCGGTTGCGGGCGAACTGGCGCATCTGCTGGCCGAGGGACCGGACATGCCGGATCACGAGGCGGTGGACGGCGAAGAAGGCGACGACGAGGCTGGCGATCCACATCATGATCGGGAAGAGCCAGGGCGGGAAGGCGAGGGCGGGGCGTTCGAGCTGAAACTGCGACGGACTCCATGCTCCGATGGCGAAGGCGACGTCGGGAACGACCGGGGTGATGGCGAAGCTGCGCTGCTGCCCGAGCCCGTCCTCGCCCGAGAACACGAGAGGCCCGAGGCCGACGAAATCGGTCAGGGCGAAGTTCGCCGGCAGGCGCTGCTCGGCGGTGGCCACGTCACCGCGCGCCGCGATCACCTGCCCGTCCCGATTGAACAGGATCATGCTGAGCGGCACCTCCGTCAGCGTGCCGTCGTCGGATTCGGGGAGCGCCCGGTCGGGGATCGAGATGTTGATGAACCCGATCAGCTCGTCGCCCCGGCGCACCGGGAGGCTGACGGTCACGACGTCCTCCCGGCTGAAGATGGCGTTGCGGAGGGGAGCGACCCGCAGCCGGGGATCTTCGCTCTGGGCGATGTAGAGAGGTGACTCGGTGACGTCGCGGGCTTCCCCGAGGGAGGAACATGTGACCTGGCCGTCGAGCGGCAGGAAGCCGACATAGGTGTAGAGCCGCGATTCCTCGACGAAGCTGCCGAGATAGGTTTCGCACCTCTCCGGATCGTCCGACATCTCCGGCAGGACGGAGCCGAGCGCGCTGGCCGCGCCGATGGCGGAGTAGAGCAGGCGCCGCTCTCCGAGGGCCGCCTGTTCGGTCAGCGCCAGAACGGAGACTTCGGCGACCTCCCTGATCGACCGCGTCACCTCGCGCGTCTGCCAGACGGCGATCAGGCCGAGCGGCAGCAGGGCGATCGACAGCAGCATCACGAGACGCGTGCCGAGCCCGCTGAAGAGGCGTGACGGGAGGGTCGACTTGGGCATCAGAGCGGCTTCGACGAGGAGCGGGACAGGACCGCCATCGTGGCGCTATCGGTCATTCCGATCTCGTCCGACCCCAGGCCGAGGAGTTCGGCGAGGCGGGCGCGGCCGCGATTGGTGCGGCTCTTGATCGTGCCGATGGCGACGCCGCACATCTCGGCGGCCTCCTCATAGGAGAACCCGGAGGCGCCGACGAGGATCAGCGCCTCGCGCTGTTCGTCCGGCAACTTGGCGAACACGCGCTGAAAATCCGCCATCTGGAGGCGGCCGTCATGTGCGGGCTTCTCGGCGAGGCCCTCCGCGAAGGTGCCCTCCGAATCGGCGACCTCGCGCCGCATCTTCCGGCGGTTCGAATAGAAGGTGTTGCGCAGGATCGTGAACAGCCAGGCCCGCATGTTCGTGCCGACCTCGAACTTGTCGATGTTCGACCAGCCCTTGACGACGGTGTCCTGCACGAGATCGTCTGCCGCCGCGGAGTTGCGCGTCAGCGAGAACGCGAAAGCGCGGAGCGCCGGCAGGTGCTCGACGATCTCCTCGCGGGGGTCGGTCGCTGGCGTTCCGGATGCCTTCGTCACTCGGACTCGTCCTCGCCCGGGGGGGCGTCGCGTCCGCCGGCAGCGGAGGGGCCGGACGCGGCGGCCTCGTCCTGTGCTCTGAGGGATTGGAGCAGGGATGTGAACCGATCGGGGAGGTCCTCGTCCACCTTCTGCTGGAAAACCCGCCGGAGGTTCGTGTCCAGGTCCGCGGCGGATCGCTTCTTCTCAGACATTTCAATCCCAATTACTGTTGATCGCGGGCGCCGGGGCCTATCTACCCCGGCAGACACGGAACCGAAACCGGCCCGATGCTGTTCGGTTCCGACGATAAACAGGCAATTTTTCGAGGGATCCATCCGAGAATGACAGACAGTCAGGACGCTTCGCAAATCACATCGGCGATCGGCGTCGAGCTTCCGTATCTCCGCCGCTACGCCCGGGCGCTGACCGGCAACCAGTCTTCAGGTGATGCTTACGCAGCGGCTACCCTCGAGGCCGTGTTGATCGACCGGTCCAACTTCAATTCCGGAATGTCCGCCAAGGTCGCCCTGTTCCGCACGTTCCACTCGATCTGGTCCAGTTCCGGCTCGCCGGTCGCGGATAGCGAGACGACCCTCGAGACGGCGGCGCAGCGGCACCTCGGCAAGCTGACCGAGAACACACGCGAGGCGCTGCTTCTGCACACGATCGAGGAGTTCAGCTTCGACGAAGTGGCTCAGATCATGCAGGCCGATCGCTCCGAGGCGGAGGCGCTGGTGGAGCGTGCCCGTCAGGAGATGGCCGACAGCGTGTCCGGCCGGGTCCTCGTCATCGAGGACGAGGCGATCATCGCCATGGATCTCGAGAGCATGGTCAGCGATCTCGGCCACAAGGTCACCGGCGTCGCCCGGACACGTCAGGGTGCGGTGGAGCTCGGCAAGAGCGATCAGCCGCACCTTATCCTCGCGGACATCCAACTGGCGGACAACTCGTCCGGCATCGATGCGGTGAACGATCTTCTGGCGCATTTCGGCGAGATCCCGGTGATCTTCATCACCGCGTTCCCCGAGCGTCTGCTGACCGGCGAGCGCCCCGAGCCGGCCTTCCTGATCTCGAAGCCCTACAACGAGGAACAGGTTCGCTCGGCCATCAGCCAGGCGATGTTCTTCTCCTCGACCGAGACGCTGCGCGCCTGAGGCGGGCTGCGGGACCCCGCGAACGGCGGGGGGTGCCGAGAACCGATGAGCGGGCCGCGGGCGCAAGCCTCGCGGCCCCTTTTTTTGCAGGCGCCGACTGGACAAGATGACGGGGGGCGGGCGATGCAGGCTGTGCAGGGGCGCGCCGAGGAGCCAACAGCCATGGAGATCGCCGACCTGGCAGCGCGGATCGTGGCGGGTGAGAGGCGGGCCCTGGCGCGCGGAATCACCCTTGTTGAAAGCGCGCGGGCCGATCATCGCGCGGCGGCCCTGACCCTTGGTGAAGAGCTGTCCGGGCGGGGCGAGGCACTCCGGATCGGGCTGTCGGGCACGCCCGGCGTCGGCAAGTCAACATTCGTCGAATCGCTCGGGATGCAGCTTCTCGGGGAGGGCTTGCGGGTCGCCGTGCTGGCGGTCGATCCCACGTCGGCGCGGTCCGGAGGATCGATCCTCGGCGACAAGTCCCGCATGGAGCAGCTGTCGCGTCAGGACGGAGCCTTCATCCGCCCGTCGCCGGCTGGCCGGGAACTCGGAGGCGTCGCGCGCCGCACGCGGGAGAGCGTGGCGCTCTGCGAGGCGGCGGGCTTCGATATCATCCTGATCGAAACGGTGGGCGTGGGCCAGTCCGAGACCGCCGTCGCCGGCATGTCGGATATCTTCGTGCTGTTGCTGGCGCCCGGCGGCGGGGACGAATTGCAGGGCGTGAAACGCGGAATCATGGAGATCGCGGACCTCGTCGTGATCAACAAGGCGGACGGAGACCTTGCGCCCGCCGCGCGTCGGACCTGCGCCGATTATGCCGGTGCGCTGCGGCTTCTGCGACGGCGGACGGGCGATCCCGAGGGGATACCCAAGGCGATGACGGTGTCGGCGCTGGAAGAGGTCGGACTGGCCGAGCTCTGGGCCGAGATCCGGGCGCTGGAGCGCTTCCGCCGCGAGAGCGGCCACTGGGCCCGCACCCGTGCGGCGCAGGCGCGAGGCTGGTTCGAGGAGGAGGTGCGTCGGGGGCTCCTCGACCGATTGTCCCGCGATGCAGGGCCAGCTTTCGAGGATGCCGGGACCCGCGTCGCGGCGGGACGCGAGACGCCGGGCGCGGCGGCGCGGCGTCTTCTGGACCGCCTCGCGCGCGAAGGAGGCAATGGGGCTTGACACCGTCGCCGCCGTCCTGTTGAAGGCGCGGACTGAATTCTTCAGGGCGCCCCCGCCGATCCCGGCCGGGCGGCGCCCGATTTACTTGAACTGACGATCTGCGAGGACGCCCTTATGTCGCGCGTGTGCGAACTGACCGGAAAAGGCCCCATGGTTGGCAACAACGTCAGCCACGCCAACAATAAGACGAAGCGGCGCTTCCTGCCGAACCTGCAGGATGTCTCGCTGATCTCCGACACGCTGGGCCGGTCCTTCCGCCTGCGGGTCTCCAACGCCGCGCTGCGGACCGTGGACCACCGCGGTGGGCTCGATGCGTTCCTCGCCCGTGCGAAGGGTCCCGAACTGTCGGCGAAGGCGCTGAAGATCAAGCGCGATATCGCCAAGGCAAACACCGAAGCAGCCTGAGGCGCTTTGGATGCCTGACCAGAACGGCCCGGCGGAGACGCCGGGCTTTTTCCGTTTGAGCCACGCGGGGACGCGGATCCTCTGCATCGGCGGCGCCGCTCAGGACCGCACTTTGCAGCTCGGCGTCCCGCTGGAGCTCCACACCTCCAATATCGCGGCCGGGCGAACCAGCTGGGGCGGCGTCGCGCGCAACGTGGCCGAGGGACTGGCGCGGCTGGGGCAGGGCGTGGATCTGGTGTCCCTGACCGGCGACGATCCCTCCGGATCGGAGATGCGCGCGCGGCTTGCGGAAGCGGGCGTCGGCCTTCGATTTCTGGGCGCGGAGCCGGGAGCGGCCACGGCAAGCTACACGGCGGTCCTGAACCCGGACGGCGAGATGGCGGTGGCCTTCGCCGAGATGGGCGTCCTCGACTGCATGACGCCGGATCGCCTGCCGCCCGAACCCGGCGACACGGCGCTTCTCTTCGCCGATTGCAACCTGCCCGCCGAAAGCCTCCGGGCGCTGATGGCGCGGCGGCTCGCGGGCGGAGCGCCGCTCGCGGTCGATGTCGTCTCGGTTGCGAAGTCCGGGCGCCTTCCTGTGGATCTGTCCGGTATTTCCCTGCTGTTCGCCAACGCGCAGGAGGCGGGGGCGCTTCTTGGAACCGCCATGCCGACGACGCCGGGCGAGGCGCTGGACGCGGCGGCGGCGCTCTGCGCGAGGGGCGCGGGTGCCGCGGCCATCTTCCTCGGGGCTGGCGGGGTCGCCGCCGCTGGTCCCGATGGGGCCTTCCACGTTCCCCCCGTTCCGGCCGAGATGCGCGATGCGACCGGCGCGGGCGATGCGACGATCACGGCGACGCTCTGGCGGCTTGCGGCCGGCGCGCCGCTTCGCGATGCACTGTCCTGCGGGGCACGGGCCGGCGCCCTGACCATCGAGCGGGACGGCGCCGTCGCCGGGCTCGACCCCGCTCTTCTCCTTTCCTGATACCCTGACCTTCAAGCGAGACCTGCCATGACACCCGACCTGATCGACATCTCCCCCGACGTGGCCGACGCGCTCTCCTCCGGGCGGCCCGTCGTCGCGCTCGAATCGACGATCATCACGCACGGCATGCCCGCGCCGCAGAATGTCGAGACGGCTCGCGCGGTCGAGGACGAGGTGCGCGCGGCGGGAGCCGTGCCCGCCACCATCGCCATCCTGGACGGCCGCGCGAAGGTCGGCCTCGACGCGGCGGCGCTGGACCGGCTCGGCGCGGCCGAGGGCGTCGTCAAGGCCTCCGGGCGGGACCTCGGGGCGGTGATCGCGAAAGGTCTCTCCGCCGGCACCACCGTCTCCGCCACGATGCGGCTCGCGCACCTCGCCGGGATCGGCATCTTCGCGACCGGCGGCGTCGGCGGCGTGCACCGCGGCGCCGAGGTCACGATGGACATCTCCGCGGACCTGATGGAGCTCGCGACCACGCCCGTTTCGGTCGTCTGCGCCGGCGTGAAGTCCATCCTCGACATCTCGCGCACCCTCGAAGTGCTCGAGACCAACCGTGTTCCGGTCATCGCGAACGGCACCGAAGAGTTTCCCGCCTTCTTCTCGCGCCAGAGCGGCATCGCCGCCGATCACCGGCTGGACGGGGCGGAGGAGATCGCGAGAGCCATCGCCGCGCACCACGCCTTCGGCTCCGGCACCGGCCTTCTGATCGCGAACCCGATCCCGGCCGATGACGAGATCCCTGCCGCCGAGATCGCGGCGACCATCGACGAGGCGCTCAAGGCGGCCGAATCGAGGGGCATCTCCCGCAAGGAGGTCACGCCGTTCCTCCTCTCGGCGATCAACGAGGCGACGAGCGGGCGCTCCCTGACGGCGAATATCGCGCTCGTTCGGAACAACGCCCGGCTTGCGGCCGAGATCGCGGTGGCCGCCGCCCGCTGACTTCGGGTCAGGTCCCGCAGATGTTCTGCAGGGCCACCCATGAGCTGTCCGTGAGGACCGGCTCGGCATCGCCGCCGCGCATCGGGTCGGACTCGATGAGCGGCAGCGTGGCCTCCCCGCTGATGTCTCTGGCGTAAGCGTAGGGGGTGGACGAGACGCGGGCAGCCTGGAACTTGGGCAGGAGCGCCGTCGGGGCGACCTGGGGACGCTCCGTGCCAACGAGATGCTCGGCATAGGCGTTCAGCGTCTTGTCCGAAATCTCGCCGCTCGTGAGCAGCTTCAGGGTCGCGAAGGGGCCGGAAGTGCGGAGCAGGCGTTCCATCGGGGATTCGGCCTCGGTCCGGACCACCTCGGCCAGGATGTAGCCCGCGGCGACGTCCGGCGTTTCGTGGTCCTCCACCAGGCGCCGGTCGAGCAGGATCAGACCGCCGGGCAGGGTCACGGTGCCGCTGAGCCCGTCCCTCAGGACGAGTATCGCGCCTTCGCGGGGGGCAACGAGGCGATTGTGGAGTTGCGCCAGTGCCCGGTCCCCCCGCGGCGTGCGGCAGGGGGCACCCGAGACGCGGCCGATGGCGCGAAAGAGCTCCGTTCCGATATCTGCGCGGGCGGAGGGCGGCAGGGCGCCGACGGCCTGCTGCAGAAGCGCCTCCGGCAGCCAGAAGACGCCGAGGCCGATCACCGCGGCGGCGATGCCGGCGGTCACGAGCCAGCGCACCCGGCCCTGCCGCGGTCGCGCCCGGTCGAGGCCGGCACGGACCCTCTCGATGGCCTCGATCATCGTGGAATCTTCGATTTCCAGCGTATCGGAGGCTTCGGCGGAGGGGGTGTAGAGGGCTGGCTCCTCGCCGGGGTTCATCCGGGCAACCGCGGCGAGGGACCAATGATCCAGGGCGCGGTTCGCCGTGTCCGAGATGACGAGGGACGCATTGCCGAAGGACACGATCACCTCCCGCCGCTGCGCATCCTGTCCGGGACGCCAGATCCCGTCGCATTCAAGCCGCGAATATTGTTTCAACGCCGTCATGTGGGGGGCACTTGGCCTTTCCTCGCCGGTCCAGTGGCTCCGACGGCCGGGGTCTCGGGCCGCGTCGGGTCCGGTCAGCTTAACTCGCGCGTCCGGGGTTTTCCATCGGCTGAAAGGAGTTGCGCGGTTTCGATGTTGCGGTCGCCCGCCGGCGCGGGGAGTATGCCGCTCCGTCCCCCTGATGCGATGTCCGACATGAGATCGAAGTCCCCGTTTCGAAAGCAACGCCGCCGCGGCAGGTCCAGCCACGACGCGCCGATCGGGGTGAAGGGTGCCGTCCTGGTGGTCCTCCTCGTCCTCTTCGTTCTGATAAGTCTGGGGGGGCAGGAATCGGAGAGGCGTGCGCGAAACGCCGGGCCCGATCCCGCGAGCGGGAGCGACGTGGAGCCGGGCAAGGCGGCGGACCTCATCGGCCGCGTCACCCATGTCCGCGACGGGGACACGATCGAGGTGGCCGGCGTGCCGATCCGCATCGCCAATCTCGACTGCGCCGAAACGGGAACCGCGGCCGGAGAGCGCGCCACGGCCAAGGTGCGGGACCTCGTCCGTGATCAGACCATGTCCTGCATGCTGGAGGGGCGGAAATCCTGGGACCGGGAGGTCGGTGTCTGCGCCCTCGCCACGGGGGACGACCTCGGGGAGGCGATGATTTCCGGCGGCTATTGCGGGCGGTGGCCCGGATATTGAGCCGGCGGCCATGGTCCTGACCCGCGGCCGGGGGGAGGTCTGCGCCGAGGACGTGGCCGGGGCCTAGCCCGACGGCTGAGGGCCGGTGCGCCGCGCGGGCAGGGGGCGGAACGGACGAGGCCCCGGACTGCGCGCGTGCAGCCCGGGGCCTCGGTGTCATGTGGGTCTGGCGGTGGACGCCGGTCCTTACGCGGCCTTCACCGATTGGCCATCGCCGTAGCGGCCGTAGAAGCTCTCCCCCTTGGCGGCCATGTCGCGCAGGAGTTGCGGCGCCTTGAACCGCGTTCCGTGATCCGCTTCCAGAACGTCGCAGATGGCGACCGCGCGGGTGGCGCCGATGATGTCGAGCCAGGAGAACGGACCGCCCGACCAGGGCGCGAAGCCCCAGCCGAGAATGGCGCCGACGTCACCCTCGCGGATATCCGTGAGCACCCCTTCCTCGAAGGCCCGGACCGCTTCCAGCACTTGAGCCATCAGGAGCCGGTGCTGGACCTCGCTGACCTCGGGCTGCCCCTCGGAGACCGGGTAGGCCGCCTCGAGCCCCTCCCAGAGGCCCTTGCGCTTGCCGCTCTCCTCGTAGGCGTAGAAGCCCGAGCCGGACTTGCGACCCATCCGCCCCTGATCCGCCATCGCGAAGAGCACCTCGTCGACCGCCGCGTCGGGATAGGCGTCTCCCATTGCCGCGCGGGTGGCCTTGGCGATCTTCACCCCGAGATCGATGGAGATCTCGTCAACGAGCTGAAGGGGGCCGAGCGGCATCCCGACGAGCTTCGCGCCGTTCTCGATGAGCGGCGGCGCAACGCCCTCCGCCACCATCCGGACCCCCTCGTTGATGTAGGGAATGATGCAGCGGTTCGCGTAGAAGAAGCGCGCGTCGTTCACCACGATCGGCGTCTTGCGAATCTGCCGCACGAAGTCGAGCGCCTTGGCGACCGCCCGGTCACCGGTCTTCGCGCCCTTGATGATCTCGACGAGGTTCATCTTCTCGACGGGGGAGAAGAAGTGGATGCCGATATACTGCTCGGGCCGCTGGCTGACCTCGGCCAGATCGGTGATCGGCAGCGTCGAGGTGTTGGTGGCGAAGATGCAGTCGGGGCCGATCACGGCCTCCACCTTTCTCGTCGCCTCGGCCTTCACCGACGGATCCTCGAACACAGCTTCGACGATCAGGTCGCAGGCCGCGAGCGCGGCATAGTCGTCCGTCGCCTCGATCCGGCCGAGCATCTGCTCCTTCTTCTCGGGCGTGGCCTTCTTCCGCTTGATGCCCTCGTCCATGTAGGTCGCGCTGTGGGCCTTGCCCCGCTCGGCGGCCTCGCGGCTCTGATCCACCAGCACCACCTCGATGCCGGCTTGCGCGGAGACGAGCGCGATGCCAGCGCCCATCATCCCGGCGCCGAGGATGCCGACCTTCCGGACCGTCTGATCCGGCGCGTCGGGCCGGTTCGCGCCCTTCTCCAGCGCGCCCTTGTTGATGAAGAGCGACCGGATCATGGCCGAGGAGGACGGGTTCATGAGGATGGAGGTGAAATACCGTGCCTCGATCCTGAGCGCCGTGTCGAAGGGCACGAGAGCGCCTTCGTAGACCGACGACAGGAGCGCCTTCGCGGCGGGGAAGACGCCCTTGGTCTTTCCGTTCACCATGGCGGACGCGCCGACGAAGGTCATGAACCCGGCCGGGTGATAGGGGGCGCCGCCGGGCATCTTGTAGCCCTTTTCGTCCCACGGCTTGACGATGTCCTTGTCGGATGCGGAGAGCACCCAGTCCTTCGCGGCCGCGACGGGATCGGCCACGACCTCGTCGATCAGTCCGGCGCTCTTCGCCTTGGACGGCTCGGACAGCTTGCCCTCGAGCAGGAACGGGGAGGCCGCCATCGCCCCCAGCTTCCGGGCGAGGCGCGTGGTGCCGCCGGCGCCGGGGAAGATGCCGATCATGATCTCGGGCAGGCCGATCTTCGCCTTGGGATTGTCGGCGGCGAAGATGCGGTGACAGGCCAGCGGGATCTCCAGCCCGATGCCGAGCGCGCTGCCCGGAAGGGCGGCGGCAATCGGCTTGCCGCCCTTGTTCTTGTCGTCCATCCCGGCGCGCTCGATCTTACGCAGGGCGCCATGCATCTGCATGATCCCGTCGAAGAGCCCCTTCGCAGGGTTGGCGCCCGCATCGTCGCGCAGCTTGGCAAGGACATTGAGGTCCATGCCGGCGGCGAAGTCAGGCTTGCCGGAGGTGATGACGATGCCCTTGACCGCATCGTCGCCGAGCGCGTCCTCCACCAGTCCGTCCAGGGTCTTGAGCGCGTCGAAGGACAGGACGTTCATCGACTTGTTCGGAACGTCCCAGGTGATCACGGCGACGCCGTCGGCGCCCTTGTCCATCGTGAAATCGGTCATGTCGCGGTCTCCCCTCACACGCGTTCGATGATGGTCGCGGCGCCCATGCCGGAGGCGACGCAGAGTGTCGCGAGGCCGAGCTCCTTGTCCGACCGTTCCAGCTCGTCGAGCAGGGTGCCGATGATGATCGCGCCGGTGGCGCCGAGCGGGTGGCCCATGGCGATGGCCCCGCCGTTGACGTTGACGCGCCCGGGATCGACGTCGAAGGCCTGCATGAAGCGCAGGGCCACGGCGGAGAACGCCTCGTTCACCTCGAAGAGATCGATGTCCGAGATCTTCATGCCGTGATCCTCGAGGATCTTGTGCGTGACCGGGACCGGCCCCGTCAGCATGATCGTGGGATCGGTCCCGATCTTCGCCGTGGCGCGGATCCGTGCGCGCGGCTTCAGCCCGTGTGCCTCGCCGAACGCCTTGGAGCCGACGAGCACCGCCGCCGCGCCGTCGACGATCCCCGAGGAGTTGCCGGCGTGGTGCACGTGGTTGATCCGCTCGAGATGCGGGTACTTCATCATCGCGACCTTGTCGAAGCCCGGCATCACCTCGCCCATCTGCTGGAAGGACGCGTTCAGGGCGCCGAGTTTCTGCATGTCCGTATCGGGGCGCATGTACTCGTCCCGGTCGAGGATCGGCAGGCCGTTCGTGTCCCTGATGGTGATGACGGACTTGTCGAAGCGGCCCGCATCCCAGGCCGCCGCGGCGCGGTTCTGGCTCTCCACGGCAAAGGCGTCGCACTGTTCCCGGCTGAAGCCGTATTCGGTGGCGATGATGTCGGCGGCGATGCCCTGGGGCACGAAGTAGCTGTCCATCGCGACCGAAGGGTCCACCGCGATCGCGGCGCCGTCGGAGCCCATCGCCACGCGGGACATCATCTCGACCCCGCCGGCGACATAGGCCTCGCCCGCGCCGGCGCGGACCTGGTTGGCGGCGAGGTTCACCGCTTCCATGCCGCTCGCGCAGAAGCGGTTGATGGAAAGACCCGGAACGCGCTCGTCGAAGTCGGAGGCGAGGACAGCCGTGCGCGCAAGGCATCCGCCCTGCTCCATGACCTGCGTGGCGTTGCCCCAGATCACGTCCTCGACGCCGCGGGTCTCGAGATCGCTGCGCTCCTTGATGGCGTTCAGGACCTGCCTCGAGAGGGACACGGCGGTCACCTCGTGCAGCGAGCCGTCCTTGCGGCCGCGCCCCCGCGGGCTGCGTACGGCGTCGTAGATATAGGCGTCTGTCATCAAATCCTCCCGAAGATGCGTCAGGCCCGGTCCGAAGGGTGTCCGGGCATCATGTCATAAGGGTGTGTCCAGCCGGGCAGGGCGGCGATCCGCGCCAGCCAGGCGGCGATGGCGGGAAAGCGGTCCGCCTCGTAGCCGAAGGGTTCGGGGTAGTAGAGGTAGCCGCAGGCGGCGGTGTCGGCGATCGTGGGCGCATCGCCCGCGATCCAGTCCCGCCCATGGAGGTGCCGATCGAGCACCTTGAGCGACGACGCGACGCGCCCCGAAAGCCACTCGATCGCGCCGGCGGGGCGTTTCTCCTCCGGCAGGAAATTCGTCATGAAGCGCAAAGCGCCCTGCTGGCCGCTGCCCTTCTGCGCGTCCCAGAAGAGCCAGCGCAGGATCTCGGCCCGGTCCCCGTCGAGGAGCTTGCCGGTCCGCTCGGCCGCGTGAAGCTGGATCACGCTGGACTGCGTGAGAACCAGATCCCCGTCCACCATCACCGGCACCTCGCCCATCTCGTTGAGCGCGAGGAACTCCGGATCCTTCGATCCGCCGCCGAAGAAATCGACCCAGACCGGTTCCCAGTCTAGACCGCACAGGGTGAGCGTCAGGGCCGCCTTGTAGGCATTCCCGCTCTCACCGAAGCAATGAAGCTGGATCGTCACCGGGCTGTCTCCTCTGCTACCGGTCCGCGCCTGAGAAAAGCGCACGGGCGGCAAATGTCATCCCCGACCCCGCCGTGACGTTGCGACGAAGCCCGCCTCCCGCAAACGGCGCCGGTCGCCCCCCGTTTATCCCGTTTGCCGACTGCCCGCGTCAGACACGCGTCACCGCTTGCGCGCATCGAGCGTCGAATTGAAGGTCCGCAACCGATGCAGGAACTTCTCCTCGTCTAGGATGCCGTCGAAATGCTCGAACACGAACGACAGGGCCTCCCCCTCGTCGAGCCCGGCATCGCGGGAGAACTTCTTGAGCCGGCGATAGGCATCCTCCGTCATGGCGACGGGCAGGCGACGGGTCAGGCGGAAGCGTTTGGGCATGGGGCTCGCGGGCATGGGGCAGGGGAGGGGCCGCTCATCGGCCCTTCCCCCTCGATACTCACCCTCAGAAGGCGGCTTCGTCCAGCGTCATCACCGGATCGGCGCCGCTTTCGATGCGCGCGAGGTGCATCTTCGTCGCCGGGAGTTGGCGCGCCATGTAGTAGCGACCGGTCTCGATCTTGGCCTTCAGGAACTCGGGATCCCCTTCGCCGTCCGCCAGCATCTTCGTCGCGGCGACGGCCATCCGGGACCACATCAGTCCCAGAGCCGCATGACCGAAGAGATGCATGAAGTCGTAGCTTCCCGAAAGCGCGGCGTTGGGGTTCTTCGCGCCGTTCTGCATGAAGTACATACCGGCGGCCTGAAGATCCTTGGAAGCGGCTTTCAGCGGATCGAGATAGCCCGCCTTCAGTGTCTCGTCGCCCTCGTGCTCCTTGATGAAGGACTTCACCATCTCGAAGAACGCCATCACCGTCTTGCCGCCGTTCTGGCCGAGCTTGCGGCCGACGAGGTCGAGGGACTGGATGCCGTTCGTGCCCTCGTAGATCATCGTGATCCGGGCATCGCGAACGAACTGCTCGAGGCCCCACTCGCGGGTGAAGCCGGAGCCGCCGAGGGTCTGCTGCGCGAGGACCGCCGTCTCGAAGCCCTTGTCCGTGAGGAAGCCCTTGATGACGGGGGTGAGGAGGGACACCAGAGCCTCCGCCTCGGCATCCCCGGAGCGGTGGGAGCGGTCGATCAGCGACGCGCCCCAGAAGGCCAGCGCCCGCGCGCCCTCGGTGAAGCTCTTCTGGTGGAGGAGGTTCCGGCGCACATCGGGATGCACGATGATCGGATCGGCCGGCCCGTCCGGGTTTTGCACCCCCGTCACGTCGCGCCCCTGAAGACGGTCCTTCGCGAAGGCGAGCGCATTCTGGTAGGCGACTTCGCCCTGCGCGTAGCCCTGGAGGCCGACGCCGATCCGGGCTTCGTTCATCATCGTGAACATCGCGCGCATGCCCTTGTGCTCCTCGCCGACGAGGTAGCCGATCGCGCCGTCGTAGTGCATCACGCAGGTCGCGTTGCCGTGGATGCCCATCTTCTCCTCGAGGCCGCCGCAGACCACCTGGTTGCGGTCGCCGAGGGAGCCGTCCTCGTTCACCATGAACTTCGGCACGATGAAGAGGGAGATGCCCTTGGTGCCGTCCGGCCCGCCGGGGATCTTGGCGAGGACGAGGTGAACGATGTTGTCCGTCAGGTCGTGCTCGCCGGCGGAGATCCAGATCTTCTGACCGGAGATGCGGTAGGTTCCGTCGTCCTGCGGCTCCGCCTTGGTGCGGATGAGGCCCAGATCCGTGCCGCATTGGGGCTCGGTGAGGTTCATCGTGCCGGACCACGAGCCTTCGATCATCTTCGGCAGGTAGGTCCGCTTCTGCTGTTCGGAGCCGTGGGCGTGAATCGCTGAAGCGGCACCGTGGCTCAGGCCCTGGTACATGTTGAAGGCCATGTTGGCGGAGACGAACATTTCGCCGACGGCCGAGCCCAGGAGGTACGGCATGCCCTGGCCGCCGTATTCGGGATCGGAATCGAGGGCGAGCCAGCCGCCCTCCCGCATCTGGTCGTAGGCGGCCTTGAACCCGGTGGGCGTCCGGACGACGCCATTCTCGAGGGTGCAGCCCTCCCGGTCCCCGACCGGGTTGAGGGGCGCCAGCACTTCCGAGGAGATCTTGCCCGCCTCTTCGAGAACGGCGGTGGTGAAGTCCCGGTCCATCTCGTCGTAGCCCGGCACGTCCTGCTCATGGGCCCGAAGCACGTCGTGCAGGACAAACTGGATGTCTTGCACGGGGGCGGTGTAACTCGGCATGTCTGATCCTCCCGACTAGGTTGGACCCATAATAGAAAACGGCGCGCGGGAATGTCCCGCGCGCCGTTCCGTCACTTCGAGTGCAAATCGTCTACTCGGCGGCCTGCTTGGCCTGCAGGGAGGACAGCACGCTCTCCCCCCATTCCATGTGGCCCTTGAGCTCGGAAATCGCCTCGTTCAGCTCGTCCCGCCGGCGTTCCATGTCGGCGAGGTGAACCTTGGCGGCCTCGTAGGTCGCGCTGATCTGCGTGACCTGCTGATCGCCGAGATCATAGAGATCGAGCAGCTGGCGGATCTCCTCGAGGGAGAAGCCGAAGCGCTTGCCGCGCAGGATCAGCTTGAGACGTGCGCGGTCCCGGCGGGTGAACAACCGTCGCGTGCCTTCCCGGATCGGGAAGAGCAGCTCCTTGGATTCGTAGAATCGAAGGGTGCGCGGCGTCACGTCGAAGGAGTCGCACATCTCGCGGATGGTGAGAGTGTCGGTGGTCATTTTTCGTTGGCCTCCCAGTCAGGAGATTGCTTCTTTGTGGGAGCGCAGATGTTTCGATTTCGCTCAAGTCACAAGCCCGCATGACGTTAGCGTAACCGTAACGTGACGTCATGAACGGGCTCGGGAAATATCAATGCGCCAGAAGCAGTTGATGCGCAATTTTGACCGGTCGGTCAATGCGTTTGCGATGCTATGCCGAACTTTGATGGGGCTATAAATCAAAGGAATGCCATCGGGCCGGGATGATCCCTTCGGGCGCGTCGTCGGGCTTGTCGGCGGGCATGTCGTGGGGGCCGTCTCGGGGCCTTGTCGGGCGCTGCTCACGGGCGGTCATGGTCCGCCCGCCGATGCAGTGTCAGTCCTGCTCGCGGTCGCACTCTTCGAGCGAGCGGGAGGTGTCGGCGCGCAGGCCCTCGAGTTCGGCGATGGTCTGCGCGAGCTCCTCCTGCCGCTTGCGCAGGTCGGCGAGCTGGCTGTCCGCCATGACGACCCAGGCTTCCATCTGTGCACGGGTGCCCTGCTGATCGTAGATCTCCAGCCATTGCCGGATCTCCTCGAGGGAGAACCCGAACCGGCGACCCCGCATGATCAGCGTCATCCGCGCGACCTCGCGCGCGCTGTAGAACCGGGACCGGCCCTCGCGTTCGGGGGAGAGCAGTTCGATGTACTCGTAATAGCGCAGCGTGCGGGGCGTCACGCCGAAGCGCTCGCACATTTCCTTGAAGCTGATACGAATTTCTATCATCCCATCCGCGCGTTGTGGCTTGGCCCCCCGGATAATCGCGCCCGTGCTTCCGCTTTGCAACCCGGGCCTGCCTTGTACGTCGTGCCCCGCGAGCCGATAGTCCACCGGTCCAAAAGAGCAGGTTCCGCCATGAGCGATGCACAGGTGCAGACAGAGTTAGCCCGGCAGTTCATCGAGGCGATCCCCTTCGCCCGCGCAGTCGGCATGACGATCGAGAGCGTCGGCGGCGGACATGCGGTGATCACGATGCCCTTCGATGCGCGCCTCGTGGGCGATCCGCGGCGGGGCGTTCTCCATGGCGGCGTGATCAGCGCGCTGATGGACACCTGCGGCGGTGCCGCGGTGATGAGCCATCCCGTCGGCCCCTCCGCTGCAGCCACGCTCGATCTCAGGATCGACTACATGCGCGCCGCGAAGGCCGGTGCGCCGATCCGGGCGGAGGCGGAGTGCTACCACGTCACCCGCTCGGTCGCCTTCATCCGGGCGACCGCGACGGACGGAGAGGACGGGCCGCCCGTCGCCGCCGCCACCGGGGCCTTCACCATGACCGTCGGCCCCTCGGCGGCGAGCGGGGAGGGCGCGGCATGAGCCCCCGCACGTCTCCCGAGCCCGTCGATGCCCTGAAGGAGCGGCGCGATGGCCACCTCTCCCGTCTCGTCGGCTCGATGCCCTACGCCGCCTTTCTCGGCATCGAATTCGATCGCCGCGGGGACGAGCTGACCGCCGTTCTTCCCTTCAAGGACATGCTCATCGGCGATCCGATGGTCCCGGCGCTGCATGGCGGCGTGACGGCCTCGTTTCTCGAAACCGCGGCCATCGTGGAGCTGAGCTGGTCCATCCTCTGGCCCGAGATGGAGAGCGGGTCGGGCGGCGATGTCGGGCCGCGCCTGCCCAAGACCATCGACTTCACCATCGACTACCTGCGCTCCGGCCTGCCGCGCGACGCCTATGCAAGGGCGCGGGTGGTGCGCTCGGGGCGGCGCTTTGCATCCGTCCATGTCGAGGCGTGGCAGGACAACCGGGCTCGCCTCTTCGCGCAGGCCACGGGGCACTTCCTGATGCCGGCGGGCCCACGGGACGATCGCGGTGGTGTCTGAGCCGGGCGTTACGCCCGAGGCGTCCGCCCCGTCCGCGCATCTTCAACCGGTCACGCATCGGCGCGTCCTCGCGATCGCGCTGCCCATCGTCCTGTCGAACGCGACGATCCCCATCCTCGGGGCCGTCGATACCGGCGTCGTGGGGCAGCTCGGCGCCGCCGCGCCGATCGGGGCCGTGGGGATCGGCGCGGTCATCATTTCCTCGATCTACTGGATCTTCGGTTTCCTCCGGATGGGCACGTCCGGCCTCGTGGCGCAGGCGCATGGCGCGGGGGACGCGGCGGAGACGGGCGCGATCCTCGTGCGGGCTCTGATGATCGCAGGCGCGGCCGGACTGGCCGGCATCGTGCTGCAATGGCCGATCTTCGCCGCCGCCTTCGCGCTCGCACCGGCCTCGGCCGAGGTCGAGGAGCTGTCACGGATCTACCTGTCCATCCGCATCTGGGGCGCACCGGCGGCGATCGCGATCTATGCGCTGACGGGCTGGCTCATCGCGCTGGAGCGAACGCGTTCGGTGCTGCTCCTCCAGCTCTGGATGAACGGGCTGAACATCGTGCTCGATCTGTGGTTCGTCCTCGGCCTCGGTTGGGGCGTCGGCGGGGTCGCCGGGGCCACAATCATCGCGGAGCTGACCGGGCTGGGGCTCGGCCTCTGGCTCTGCCGCGCGGCGTTTGCCGGGGAGCAGTGGAGGGACTGGGCGCGGGTCCTCGATCCCGTGCGGATCAGGCGGATGGTGGCCGTGAACGGAGACATCATGCTCCGCTCCGTCCTCCTGCAGGCCAGCTTCACCGCCTTCCTCTTCGTCGGCTCCGATTTCGGTGACGTGACGCTGGCGGCCAACCAGGTGCTGCTGCAGTTCCTCCAGATCACCGCCTACGCGCTCGACGGCGTCGCCTTCGCCGCCGAATCCCTCGTGGGCCAGGCCTTCGGCGCGAAGAGCAGATCCCACCTGCGTCGCTCCGCCATCGTGGCGAGCCAGTGGGGCGCAGGGGGCGCGGTTCTCCTCGCGATGGTATACGCAGTGTTCGGGCCGCTCATCATCGACGCGATGGCGACGGATCCGGACGTGAGGGAGACGGCGCGGGACTACCTGCCGTGGGTCGTCGCGGCGCCGCTCGTCGGGATCGGAAGCTGGATGTTGGACGGCATCTTCATCGGGGCCACGCGAACGCGGGACATGCGCAACGCGATGGTGCTCCCTGTCGCGGCCTATGTCGCCGGTGTCGTCCTGCTCGTGCCGATGATGGGGAACGGCGGGCTCTGGCTGTCGCTGATGCTGCTGAACGGATTGCGCGCCGTGACGCTCTTCGCCCGCTATCCCGCGCTGGAGCGCGCGGCCTCGGCCTGAACGAAGGCGGCGATCCGGTCGAGCGCTTCGGCGCCTTCGGGAATCGCGTTCGGCCAGAGCGGCCACATGTGGAACATGCCGTCCCACAAGGTGAAGTCGCAGCCGCCGCCAACCTCGTGGATGCCGTCCGCCAGTAGCCGCGCATCCTCCGACAGGACCTCGTCCGGGCAGGCGGCGAGGAACGTGGGCGGCAGACGATCGAGCGGGCCGAGGCGGGGGGAGACTTCGGGGTCCCATCCGTCCCGGTCCTCGAAGGCGAGGCGGGCGAGCGCGGCGTCCTGCTCGTCGTCGTTCATCGCATCAAGCTCGGACTGCGCCGCGCGAACCTCCGCCGTCGCGCCGGTCCGGTCGGTGTTGGGCGAAAGGAGTGCGAGGGCGAAGGCGCGGCCGGGACGCCGCTGCGCGGCTTCGAGGGCGAGCAGTCCGCCAGCGCTGTCTCCGCCGATCGCCACGGGTCCCGAAAGCGCATCGAGCGCGGCGAGGGTGTCCTCGATCTGGGCCGGCCAGACGTGATCCGGCGCAAGCCGGTACGCGGGCAGCACCACCCGCAGACCGCGGCCGGCCAAATGCGCGGCAAGGGCGAGGTGCGTCTCCGGACCGCCGAAGACCAGCCCGCCGCCATGGAGCCAGAGCAGCGTCGGCCCCTCTCCGAGGGAGAGCGCATCGATCGTGCCGAGAACGAGGGGCCTTGCGCCGACATCGTCCGCGGAGGGTGCTGCCGCCAGTCGGGCGAAGGCTGCGCGCATCTCGGGCGGCGTGCCGGAAACCGGGTTGGCCGTGATCAGGGCGCGGACGTCATCGATTGTCTTGAGTGTCATCGGCCCGAACGCCATGCGCGCCCGGCAGTTCCCGGGCCTGCGTCAGACGCCGGTGCCGACCGCATCGCTGAGCGATCCCAGCCCCTCGCGCTCGGCGATCCGGTCCAGCCCCTCGGCGATCCGCGCGGCGAGCCCGATCCCGTCATAGACGAGCGCCGAATAGAGCTGCACCGCCGTCGCGCCGGCGCGGATCTTCTCAAAGGCATCTTCCGCCGAGGAAATGCCGCCGACGCCGACGAGCGGGATGCGCCCGCCGGTGGCGCGGTAGAGCTTCGCCAGAACCTCGGTCGAGCGCGCCATGAGCGGGCGCCCCGACAGACCGCCGGGGCGGTCCTTGTCGGCGCTTGTCAGCCCGTCGCGCTTGAGCGTCGTGTTGGTCGCGACGATCCCGTCGATCCCGGAGGCCTCGGCGACGCCGGCTATGTCCTCTATCTCCCGGTCCGACAGGTCCGGCGCGATCTTGACGAAGACGGCGGGCCGTCCCTCCAGCGCATCCCGCGCGGCAACGACGCCGGCCAGGAGCTTCGCCAGCGCCGCCGATCCCTGGAGGTCCCGCAGGCTCTCGGTGTTCGGGGAGCTCACGTTCACCGTC
This sequence comes from Tropicimonas omnivorans, assembly GCF_031846565.1. Lineage (NCBI taxonomy): Bacteria > Pseudomonadati > Pseudomonadota > Alphaproteobacteria > Rhodobacterales > Roseobacteraceae > Tropicimonas > Tropicimonas omnivorans. The sequence goes on from NZ_JAVRHL010000002.1 coordinate 479,039, forward strand.
GCGAAATCGACATGCGGGCCGCAGGCGGTGAGAACGGCGGCAAAATCCTGCGCGCGGTCCGCGCTGTCCTTGTTGGCGCCGAGGTTGAGACCCACGGGAACGCCGCCCTTGCGGCGCGCGGCGAGGCGGCCGGCGATGGTGGGGGCGCCGTCATTGTTGAAGCCGAACCGGTTGATGACGGCGCGATCCTCGCTGAGCCGCCAGAGCCGCGGCGCCTCGTTGCCGTCCTGCGGGCGGGGCGTCGCCGCGCCGCACTCGATCCAGCCGAAGCCGGCGCGGGCGAGCGGGCCGAGGGCGACCGCGTTTTTGTCGAAGCCGGCGGCGAGGCCGACGGGATTCGGGAGCGAAAGGCCGGCGAGCCGGGTCGCCAGCCGCGCGGAGGAGACCGGGCCGGGCAGGGGCATGACCCCAGTCCCGAGCGCGGAGAGTGCGATCCGGTGGGCGCGCTCTGGATCCATCCGGTGCAGCAGGGCGAGGCCCGCCCGTTCGATCACGCTCACAGGATTCCCTCCGGGAAGATGTGACCGGCCGAGCCGAGGGGGAGGGACTTGTCCCAGACGACATCCTCCAGCGTCAACGTCCGGTAGAGGTGGGGAAAGAGCGCCCCGCCGCGGGAGGGTTCCCACTTGAGCGCGGGGCCGAGCTGCGTGTCGTCGAGCGCCAGAAGCACAAGGTCGCTCTCTTCCGCGAAATGCTTCGCCGCGGTCTCGGCGACCTGCCCGGAGGTGGACAGGTGGATGTACCCGTCCGCGAGGTCGACGGGCGCTCCCCGTGTGCGGCCCGTCTGGCTGAGGGCGTTCCATTCGGGGCGGCGGAGGATCTTGAAGACGAGCATGGGCCGGATGTGCCGCGACGGGCGTGCGGGGTCAATCCGTCTTGCGCGCTGCCCCGGGGTCTTCGGGAGGTGCGCCGACCGTCATGCGGATGACACCTGAGTGCAGCAAGAGACGCAAGGCATCTTTGACTCCGAGAGAGGCCGGCGCCATCGTGTCCTCCATAACCAACAGGGAGCTTCAAAATGAAACACCGTTTCCTCCTCAGCGCCGGCGCCATGGCGCTCGCGGCCGGAACGGCGCAGGCCGATCTGAGCATGACGATCCTGCACACGAACGATTTTCACGACCGGTTCGAGCCGATCAACGCCTACGACTCGAGCTGCTCGGCCGAGGATAACGAAGCCGGCGACTGCTTCGGCGGGATCGCACGGATGATCACGGCCATTGCCGAGGGCCGGGAGCGCGCCGGAGAGAACGTCATCCTGCTGGACGCCGGTGACCAGTTCCAGGGCTCGCTCTTCTTCAACCAGTACGGCGGCGATCTCGCGGCCGAGTTCATGACCCAGCTCGACTACGATGCGATGGCCGTGGGCAACCACGAATTCGACAATGGCCCGGAAGGGCTGGCCGAGTTCCTCGACCAGGTCGAGTTCCCGGTCCTGTCGGCGAATATCGACGTGTCCCAGAACAACCTCCTCGCGGACCGCGTGGACGATTCCGTGACCCTCGATGTGGGCGGCGAGCAGGTCGGCATCGTTTCGGTTCTCGCCGAGGATACGCCCGAGACGTCGTCCCCCGGCAATACCGTCATCTTCTCCTCGGCCGTCGATGCGGCGCAGGACGAGATCGACCGGCTGACCGAGGCGGGCGTGAACAAGATCGTCCTTCTCACCCATGTGGGCCTGCCGGAGGACCGCCGTCTCGCCGAGGCGCTGACCGGCGTCGACATCATCATCGGCGGGCACAGCCATACGCTTCTGTCCAACACGGACGAGGACGCCGAGGGCCCCTATCCGGTCATGGTGAACGACGTTCCGATCTTCACCGCCTATGCCTACGGCAAGTATCTCGGCGAGGTCGACGTGACCTTCGACGATGCGGGCGAGATCACCGAGATTTCCGGCGATCCCATCGTGCTCGACGCGTCCGTGGCCGAGGATGAGGAGGCCCTTGCGCGGATGAGCGAGCTTGCGGGCCCCCTCGAGGAGCTTCGCAGCCGCGTCGTCGCCGAGAGTACCGACGTGATCGACGGCTCCCGCGAGACCTGCCGCGCCATGGAGTGCCAGATGGGCAACCTCGTCGCGGACGCGATGCTGGCGCGCACCGCCGATCAGGGCATCCAGCTCGCGATCACCAATGGCGGGGGCCTGCGCGCCACCATCGATGCCGGTGAGGTCACCCAGGGCGAGGTCCTGACGGTGCTGCCGTTCCAGAACACCCTCGCCACGTTCCAGACCGACGGGGCCACCGTTCTCGCCGCGCTCGAAAATGGCGCAAGCGAGATGGCTGACGGGGCGGGCCGCTTCGCACAGGTGTCGGGCCTGAAATACACCGTCGATCCCTCCGCCGAAGCGGGCAGCCGGATTTCCGATGTGATGGTCGACATGGACGGCAACTGGGAGCCTCTGGACGAAAGCGCCACCTACGGCGTCGCGACCAACAACTACGTTCGCAACGGCGGCGACGGATATTCGATGTTTGCCGAAAATGCCGAAAACGTGTATGACTTCGGCCCAGATCTCGCAGATGTTACTGCCGAGTATCTCGCGGAAGAGGGACCTTACACGCCCTACACTGACGGCCGCATCACCGTGGTCGAGTAATCCCCGCGCAGACGGGCTCGTAACCAGTACGTTTCGTAACGAGTTGGTAAAGGGTGGCTTGAGGGCCACCCTTTATTTTTGGGGGTGTCCGCAAACCGTGTTGGCCATGACCACAAGATGGCCGACACCTCACGCCATCGATTCAAATCGGGTGAACGGAGAGCATCGGCCAGCGGGTCAGCCAGTTCTTCGAGATGATCCGGTGCTCGAAGGCGGCAACCTTATGATCTGCGATGCTGGTCGGTCGCAGAACCATACGCCATAAATCTTGCAGGCCGAATGGAGCGGAGATGTGGCACCTTTCACCGGCGCGAGACACAGCTACGGCTGTTGCCGTTTCTGGCCAGAACCGCATGGCATCTTCGACTGAAGAATATGGCTGATCGCCATTGCGATGGTGCATGCGCGCTTGGTTCCGCACGCTCCAGGAAAGGTGTGGCGCGCTTTTCACAAGCTGCTCTTCGAGCTCAGCCTCGTAATCGCGGTCGAGGCGCTCTGGATGAAAGAACAGGACGTCCACGTCTTCATTTCGACAGTCGCTTTTTCGTTCGTGCAAATGGTCCCAGACGAGATTTCTGACGAACCCGGCGCCTATGCTGCCTCCTGGAAGGTCCAACTCCTCCACGGCACCAAGAGCCTCCCAGCGCAGCTTGTCGGCCCGTATCAAGTCAGCCGTTTCGTAATCGCGTATCTGCTTCATAGTTTGGAACCGGGCACCGGTCGCGGCGACACCACCTCCAGCGCAGTTTCATGATGACCGGATGATGTCCGCATGCCGCACTCGTGCCAGTCGTGCCTCCAGGCACCGAATTTAGCCGCTCAGGTTCTTTGGGCGGTTATCAGACCCGTGTGGCGCTCCTCAGCAGCGGGACAGGGCCCAGCTTCCATAGCCGTCCTCGTAGATCAGCGTACCGTCCCGCATCTCGAAGAAGCGTGTCCGGTCGTCGGCGCCGAGACCATCCGCCACGCACTGGCCGAGAGAGGCGACGATCCCGCTGCCGGACCTCGACAGATCCGCCACATCGCAGACCGTTTCGGCGACGCGCACCGTCTCGGGGGAGATCGACACGACGAAGCCAGACGTCTCGCAGGCGCCGCCGACGGCATAGGAGCCCGGATAGTCATCGGCCCATTCGCGCGCCAGCGTCGGCCCTTGCGGCTGGGGGGCAGGGGCCGCGAGCCCGCCACCGCCGCCGCTCGGCGCGGCGCCGCACCGCAGGAGGCGCTCCGACTGGCCTTCATCCGTGATCGACAGTCCGTCCCGGCCGGACAGGCGCAGATCGAAGCTGCGCGTCTGTTCGACCTCGACGGCGCTTGCGGGCGGACATGTGCCGGTGGCGGAGACCGAGGTCACCCGGTCCGATACGCTGGCGATGCTGCAGGCCGTGCCGCCGGACTCGATGCTGCTTGCCGTGATGCTGCGCACGTCCCCCGGCTGGTCGCAGCGCCCGCCTTCGATGCGCCAGTCCCCGGTATATTCCGGCGGCAGGCGATCCGTGCTCGAGGACCGGCTGGCGGCGGCATTGTCGATCGTGCCCAGAGGTCGCGACGTGATCGTGCCGGACGGCGGCGTGATGACGTCCGATCCGCGGATCGGGGCGCTCGGTTCGCTTTGCGCAGGTGCGCCGCTTGTCGCTCCGCTGCCTTCGAGGGCCCGCTCGATCTGTCCGACCAGTGCCTCGTCCGATAGCGAGCTCTGCGCGAGGGCAGGGGCGGCGGGCAGCGCGGCGACGAGAACGAGAAGGGCGGTGCGTCTCACGGGGAGGACCTCGCGGGCAAAAGGGGGGGGCATGGTGTGGCGGCCAAACACGACATGGCTCCCCGGGGTTCCCCGCGGCGGGGGCGCGGACTACATCACCTTCATGTGCGGACGCTTCATCATCACCCCGCCCGGACCGGCCATCGCCGAAATCTTCGACGCAGCCCCGTCGAACGATCTGCCGCCCACGCCGAATTACAACGTCTGCCCCACGGACAGCATCCATACCGTCACCTCCGAGGCGGGCGCGCGGCGGCTCAGACCGATGCGCTGGGGCTTCATCCCGCACTGGTACAAGGCCCCGGATGGCGGTCCGCTCCTGATCAACGCGCGATCGGAGACCATGGCGGAGAAGCCCGCCTTCCGCTCCGCCTGCCGGGAGCGCCGCTGCCTCGTCCCGGCCAGCGGGTTCTATGAATGGACGAAGGAGGGCGAGGCGCGCCTGCCGTGGCTCATCCGCCGGGCTGACGACGTGCCGCTGGTCTTCGCCGCGATATGGCAAGGCTGGGAGGGGGAGGCCGGGGCGTTCGACACGGTCGCCATCGTCACGACCGCGGCCAGCGGGGAGATGACCGAGCTGCATTCCCGTGCGCCGCTGGTCCTCGGACCCGAGGACTGGGCGCTGTGGCTCGGGGAGGCGGGGCACGGGGCTGCCCGGTTGATGCGGCCGGCGCCGGAGGGGACGTTCACCTTTCACCGCGTGGACCCGGCGGTGAACTCCAACCGCGCCGAAGGGCCCTCCCTGATCGAGCCCCTCGCCGCCTGAAGGGGGCCACCCGACCCGTGGCCCAAACGCCACGGAGGCGGGCAGACCCGTCGGGGGAGGGGTTTGCCGCATGAGCTTCACCGGGCAAGCTGTCGCGCATAAACAACAAAAGAGCAGAGCAAATGGAACGGGCACGCGCCGAGCAAGGCGCTTATGTCGTTCCCTGGGCACGGACAGAGACAGCAGGCCTTCCCGGCGGACCGGTGGCGGATATCCTTCCCGGCGAGACCTGGCGCTGGGACGGTATCCCCTCGCGGATCGATGCGCGGGGCGGCCCGCTGCTGCTCACCGGCGCCCGGGGAGACGAGGAGATGAACGCGCGCGCCGGTCGGGCGGCGGGCCGGATGGCGCGACGGCTTGGTCTGGCGGCGAGGGATGCCGCGACGGCGCCCGAGCCGAAGGGGGCGGAGCCCGGAGCGCTCGGCCTGACCTTCGTTGTCACGGACGGACGCTGCGCGTGGCAGGGAGCCTGGGTGCCGGGTGGGCCGCGCGGGAAGGGGCTGGTCCTTTTCGATGACGGCGTGCCGCCCTCCGGCACGGATCTCCACGTGGTGCGCAGCGACGTCTGCCCGCGCCGCCGCGCGCGGGACCGCGCCGCGCCCTCCGCGGAAGGCCTGATCTGCTTCGTGCCCGGAACCTCCATCGCGACGCCGGGGGGCTCGCGCCCGGTCGAGGCGCTGCGGCCCGGCGATCTCGTCCTGACCAAGGATGACGGCCCCCGGCCCGTGCTCTGGACCGGTGCGCGGCACCTGAGCGGGGCGCGCCTCCGTGTCATGCCGCATCTGCGCCCGATCCGCGTGCGCTCGGGCGCGCTCGGGATCGAGCGGCCCGAGGGGGACCTTCTCGTCTCGCCGCGCCACAGGCTCCTCCTGGCGGGGCCGGCGGCACGGGCGCTCTTCAACCAGTCCGAGGTTCTCGTTCACGCCGAGGACCTGCTGGGTCATGCCGGTATTTCCACCGATATCGCCGCGCGGGACGTGAGCTATGTCCATGTCCTCATGGAGCGGCATCAGGTGCTGTTCGCGAACGGCGTGGAGAGCGAGAGCTTCCACCCGGACGAGGCGGCGATCGGGGCGCTGGGCGACGCGGATCGCGCCCGGATCAGGCACGTTCTCGCAGGCGAAAACCTTGATGCCTACGGGCCGCCGGCGCGCCGCGTGCTCGGCCGGGCCGAGGCCGCGATCCTCATGGCGGGCACCGCCCGGCTTCACGCTTGACACCTCACCGGGCCGGGGATAGACGGCGCCCTCCGGATCACGGGGGCCTCTGGCTCTCGCGTACCGGTATCCATTGGTGTTGGGGGCCCTCGCAAGAGGATGCCTGTCGGCCGATCCCGCTTCTCTTCGTGAAGAGGCGCTTGAGGCAAAGGACAACGCCCTTCGAAATCGACCCCGCTGCGTTTTGCGGGGCGCCATGAAGGAGATCAGACGGTGACCAAACGCACCTCTGCCAAGTACAAGCTCGACCGCCGCATGGGCGAAAACATCTGGGGCCGCCCGAAGTCCCCGGTCAACCGCCGCGAGTACGGCCCGGGCCAGCACGGCCAGCGCCGCAAGGGCAAGCTGTCCGATTTCGGCCTGCAGCTCCGCGCCAAGCAGAAGCTCAAGGGCCACTACGGCGACCTGACCGAGAAGCAGTTCCGCCGCATCTTCGCCGAGGCCGAGCGGGTCCGCGGTGACACCGGCGAGCTTCTGATCGGCCTCCTCGAGCGCCGCCTCGATGCCGTCGTCTATCGCGCCAAGTTCGTGCCCACCGTCTTCGCGGCGCGTCAGTTCGTGAACCACGGCCACGTTCTGGTGAACGGCAAGAAGGTCAACATCCCGTCCTACCGCGTGCAGGAAGGCGACGTGATCGAGGTGCGCCAGAAGTCCAAGCAGATGGCGCTGGTCCTCGAATCCGTGGGCCTCGCCGAGCGCGACGTGCCGGATTACATCGAGGCCGACCACTCCAAGATGACCGCGACCTTCGTGCGCACGCCCGCCCTCGGCGACGTGCCCTTCGCGGTTCAGATGGAGCCCAACCTCGTCATCGAATTCTACGCGCAGAACTGATCCCTTTCAGGGACCTTTTTTTGCAGAAATGGCCGGCCCTTCGGGGCCGGCCATTTTCGTTTGCGCCGTCAAATCTGCCGTTCAGAGGACGATGAAGACCACGACGAGCAGGACGATCACGGCGACGACGCCCCAGATCATGCCGCTTTTCACCGGGCTGTCGGCTTTGGGCGCGGTCTTGTGCTTTGGATCCGTCACCGCGTCGAGCGGACGCTGAGAGGCGCGGCTCGCGGTCGTGTCTTCGCCCGATTTCGGCGGCGGCGCGCCTGCGCCTGACCGGGGGGGCTGCGGGGTATCGTGGACGTCCTCGGGATCGAGATTGGGAGACATGGTGCCCGCAGCCGCCTCCGATTCCGTCGGATGGCCGGTCTGCCGCGGCGGTGCCGAGGCCTCGCGGGGCGGTGTCGTGGGGTTTCGTTTTTCATCTGTCATGAAGGTGTCCTCCTTTGGGTCAACAACGCGAAGAGGGGGGGTGGGCGTTCCTCTGCCGAGGGACGGCAGGCGCGCCAGGGCGGCGATTGCGATGCCGCTCGGGGTCACGTCTTCGTCATACGGCGCCCCGCCGGACGGGACATGCCGGCTTTCCCACGGTTTCCTTTTCGGCGGGCGCTGCTAGAAGGCCCCCCGACGTCAGACCAACGGAGTGAGAGATGGCCGAGACCCACCCCATCCATGGCCGCATCGACGGGCCCGTCGTGATGATCGGCTACGGCTCGATCGGCCGCGGGACCCTTCCGCTCATCGAGCGCCATTTCGAGTTCGACCGCGAGAAGCTCCTCGTCATCGAGCCCGGCAGCGAGGCCTGCGCACTTCTCAAAGAGCGCGGCATTCCCTATCGCCAGGAAGCGCTGACCCGCGAAAACTACCGCGAGATCCTGGGCGAGGTGATCGCGCCGGGGGGCTTCGTGGTGAACCTCTCGGTCGATACCTCCTCTCTGGAGCTGATGCGGTTCTGCCGGGAGCGGGGCTGTCTCTACATCGATACGGTCGTGGAGCCCTGGGCCGGCTATTACTTCGACACGACCGACAACGCCGCCCGCACGAACTACGCCCTGCGCCAGACGGTGCGGACGGAGAAGGCCGAGAATCCCGGCGGGACGACCGCCGTCTCCTGCTGCGGCGCGAATCCGGGCATGGTGTCCTGGTTCGTCAAGGAGGCGCTCCTCAAGCTCGCCGAGGATACCGGGCGTGATGTCGAGACGCCCGCCAGCCGCGAGGACTGGGCCCTGCTGATGCAATCCCTCGGCGTCAAGGGCGTGCATATCGCGGAGCGGGACACGCAGGCCCGCGCCAAACCCCGGCCGCGTGACGTCTTCGTCAACACATGGTCGGTCGAGGGCTTCATCGCCGAAGGCTTCCAGCCTGCCGAACTCGGGTGGGGCACGCACGAGACCTGGTTCCCCGAGAACGGCAACCGCCACGAGACGGGCTGCCATGCCGGGATCTGGCTCGGCCGGCCGGGCGCGATCACCCGCGTCCATACCTGGTGCCCGACGCCCGGTCCGCAATTCGGCTTTCTCGTGACCCACAACGAGGCGATCTCGATCTCGGATTACTACACCGTCGGCGAGGGGCGGGATCCGCAGTACCGGCCGACCTGCCACTACGCCTACCACCCCTGCGACGACGCGGTCCTCTCGCTGCACGAGATGTTCGGCTCCGGCCGGCAGCAGACGGTCCACGAGATCCTCGAGCCGGGCGAGATCGTCACCGGCATCGACGAGCTCGGCGTCCTCCTCTTCGGCCACGAGAAGAACGCGCTCTGGTACGGCTCGCGCCTGTCCAACGAGGAGACGATGCAGATCGCCCCGGACCAGAACGCCACGGGTCTGCAGGTGACGAGCGCGGTTGTCGCCGGCATGGCGTGGGCGCTGGCGAATCCGGAGGCTGGCATCGTCGAGACGGACGAGATGGACCACGCCTTCTGCCTCGGCGTGCAGCGTCCCTACCTCGGACCCGTGGAGGGGCACTACACGGACTGGACCCCGCTCCAGGACCGGTGGGAGCATTTCGAGGAGGACATCGACGAAAGCGATCCCTGGCTCTTCCGGAACGTCCTCGCCTCCTGACGGGGGGGCGGGGGCGCGTCCCCCGCGCGCGGGCGGGACTGGTCAGTGCGTGCGGTGCGGGGTAAGGCCGGTGGCGGTGACTTCAGGACGGACGACATGACCCAAGGCGAGACCCGCAAGGGACCGACCCCCAAGCCCGGCATCCTCGACATCGCCCTCTATGTGGGCGGTGCGGCGAGCGCGCCCGGTGCCGAGAACCCGATCAAGCTGTCTTCCAACGAGAACCCCTTCGGCGCGCCCGAAAGCGCCAGGGCGGCGATCCGGGAGAGCCTGTCCGAGGGGGTGCATCGCTACCCGTCCACCGACCACGCCTCCCTGCGCCGCGCCATCGGCGAGGTCCACGGGCTGGAGGCGGACCGGATCATCTGCGGCGTCGGCTCGGACGAGATCTTCGGCATGGTCTGCATGGCGTACCTGGAGCCGGGGGACGAGGCGATCCACACCCGCCACGGCTTCGCGATGTACCGCATCTGCACGCTCTGGGCCGGCGGCGTGCCGGTCGAGGTGCCGGAGCGGGAGCGCGTGGTCGACGTGGACGCGATCCTCTCGGCCGTCACCGAGCGCACGCGGCTCGTCTTCATCGCCAACCCGGCCAACCCCTCCGGCACGATGATGGACGAGGCGGAGGTCCTGCGACTGGCGGACGGTCTGCCGGAGCATGTCCTCCTCATTCTCGACGGCGCGTATGCCGAGTTCGTCGAGGGCTTCGACGGTGGCGCCGGTCTGGCGGCGACGCGGCCGAACGTGCTGATGACGCGCACCTTCTCCAAGCTCTATGGCTTGGGCGGCCTTCGGATCGGCTGGGCCTACGGGCCGCGGGACATGATCGACGTGCTCACCCGCGTCCGCCAGCCCTTCAACCTGTCCAACACCCAGCTCATGGCCGCCGAGGCGGCCGTGCGGGATCGGGACTGGGCCGAGTGGTGCCGGACGGAGAATGACCGTCTGAGGAGCCGGCTCACCGCCGATCTTCGTGGCTTAGGGATCGCGTTGGATACATCCTTTGCAAACTTTGTCCTCGCCCGGTTCAGGGACGCGGCGGAGGCGGATGCGGCCCATGCCCACCTGATGCGGGCCGGTCTCATCACGCGAAAGGTGGCGGGCTACCACATTCCGGAGGGCCTTCGGATCACGGTGGGGGACGAGGCGGCCTGCACGCGGCTCGCCCGCGCGCTCGCGGACTTCCGGGCGATGGCGTGAGGGCGAAGCGATGAGCGTGATCTACGACCGCGTGGCCCTGATCGGCCTTGGTCTCATTGCGGGCTCGATGTCGCTTGCCATGCGGCGGGACGGCCTCGCGGGGGAGATCGTCGGCACGGCCCGCTCCGCCGAGACCCGCCGCGTCGCGGCCGAGATCGGGCTGGTCGACCGCGTGGTCGAGACCGCCGGGGAGGCCGTGACGGGCGCGGACCTCGTTGTCCTCGCCGTGCCGGTCGGGGCCATGTCCGCCGTCGCCGAGGCCATCGGCCCGTACCTGAAGCCAGGCGCAACCGTCACCGATGTCGGCTCCGTCAAGAAGGCGGTGATCGACGCGGTGGGCCCGCATATCCCGGACGGCGTCCATTTCGTTCCGGCGCACCCGCTGGCGGGCACCGAGCACAGCGGCCCGCATTCCGGCTTCGCCGAGCTGTTCGCGAACCGCTGGTGTCTGATCGTGCCGGACGGCAGCCGGGCGGAGGAGGCGGCGATTGCCCGCCTCGAGGCGCTCTGGCAGGGCATGGGCGCGCTGACCGACCGGATGGAGGCCGATCATCACGACCTCGTCCTCTCCGTTACCTCCCACGTGCCGCACCTCATCGCCTACACGATGGTCGGCGTCGCCGACGATCTCGGCCGGGTCACGGACAGCGAGGTGATCAAGTATTCCGCCGCGGGCTTCCGGGACTTCACGCGCATCGCCGCGTCCGATCCAACCATGTGGCGCGACGTGTTCCTGACCAACCGGGAGGCGGTGCTCGACATTCTCGGCCGCTTCACCGAGGAGCTCTTCGCCCTGCAGCGCGCGATCCGGACGGGGGAGGGGCAGGAGCTGCACGATTACTTCACCCGCACCCGCGCGATCCGCCGCGGCATCCTCGAGGCGGGCCAGGATACGGACGCCCCCGATTTTGGACGCGCCGCCAGTCGCAGGGGCGCCGCCGAGTGAGGCGGGCCCTGCGCCTCGTCGCTGTCCTGGCGATGATCGGCGCTCCGGCATCGGCGGATTTCGCCCCGGACACCTCGCCCCGCCCGCAGCAGCGGCGCGCCGCCGCGCCCGAGCCCGTCGCGGGTCCGGACGTGACCGTCACCGATCAGGGCGTAATCGTCCGCCGCTCGCTCAAGCCCCGCCCGCGCCCGGTCGCCCCGACGGCGCCCGAGAAACAGGTCGTGGCTGCCGGTCCCGCCGCCCGCGTTGGCCGGCCAGAGGAGCGGCCGGACGGCCGTCTCCCGAATGCTGCCCGGCAGGCTGCCCTGCCGGCGCGCGGCTCCGTCTGCGGTGACGTCTCGATCCGCGGCGAGACCCTTCCGCCGATCCCGGGCCGCGTCGAGGGCTGCGGCGTCGAGGCGCCGGTCAGGATCACCGAGGTTGCAGGCGTGCGCCTCTCCACGGCCGCGACGATGGACTGTCCGACGGCGTCGGCGCTGCGAAACTGGGTGGTGACGGGGGCAAATCCCGCCATCGGAGGCCGCGGAGGCGGCATCTCATCGCTCCGGATCGCGGCGCATTACATCTGCCGCGGGCGATACAACAATCCGAACGCTCGGATCAGCGAGCATGGCAAGGGCCGCGCGGTGGACATCTCCGCCCTCACGCTGGCGGACGGAACCTCCATCACGGTCCTGAACGGATGGAACAGCAAACGGGACGGGCCGGCGCTCCGGCAGATGCACCGCGCCGCCTGCGGTACGTTCGGCACCGTTCTCGGCCCCGAAGCCAATGCCGCGCACCGCGATCATTTCCACTTCGACACCGCCCGCTATCGCTCCGGCAGCTATTGCCGCTGACCGGCGGCTCAGTCGCCAGAGCCGAGGCGCGGCGCCGGCCCGAGGGAGACCGGGCCGAGCCGGGTCTGGCCGTCCGCGAAATTCAGTGTCAGGTCCACATCCTCGCCCGAGGACAGAAGGCCCATCGCGCCGCGGATCTGCTCCGCCATGCGCTGCGGCACGAGGCCGCTTGCGACGGCCGCGTCGAGCATCGCCCGCCAGTTCTCGACCACGAGGCGCAGATCGCCTTCGGCATAGGCGCCTCTTCCGGCCGCCAGATCGCCGGTGACCCGCAGGCGCGACTGGCCGAGTTCCACCGTGGCGCTGCGGATCTCCACGCGCTCCACCCGGGGCGCACGGGACAGCGCCGATCGGTCGAGCGGGCCATCCAACGTGACGGCGAGGTCCGCCCGCACGTTCCGCGCCGCCACGTCCGGCGCGCCGGGATAGGTTGTGATGCGCGGCTCGAGTGCGGTGATGCCGATATCCCGGGCATTCTCGCGCCCCGGCGTGGGACGGATCGCCAGCCGCAGCTCCCGCGCGCGGGCCGAGGCGGTGTCTCCCTGAAGCCGCGGGGACTCGATCACGAGGGCGGCATGGTCCAGTTCCAGCGCGAGGCCGGGCACGAAGACGACGCTGGCGCGCATCCGATCGGAGCGGACTTGCGCACTCTCGCCGCCGAGCTCGATCGTCTGCAGGTTCGGCCAGACCGCGATCAGGTGGTGCGGCTTGTAGCTCAGCGACAGCACCTGGAAGAACGGCGCGGTCCAGCGCCAGTCCCCGCCCGGCGGGGCGAGGGCGGGCTCGTCGAGGGTGACGTCGAACCGATTCGGGAAGCCGCGGAGGGCGACGTCCGACCACTCGGCCTCCCATCCCGAGGCCTGCATGTTCTCCTGCAGCCGGCCGATGGCCACCTTCGCGCCCTGCGCCCCCGCAAGCCAGTACCCCGACCAGAGCGCGGCGAGAACGAGGACGATCAGGAACAGACGTTTGGGGGTCATCGCGCGCTTCGGGTCCTTTCCATGTCGCCGCCACGCCGTCCGCCCGGCCGATCCGGCATCGGGGAAGGGGGCTTTATCCTGCTGCCGTCGCCCTTTACACTTTGCGCGTCCCGGAGTCTTCCATGACCAGCCATCCCAAGCGAGATCATCCCCCGAATGTGTTGCCCGATCCCTTGTGGGTCTTCGGCTACGGCTCCCTTGTGTGGAATCCCGGCTTCGAGGTCGCGGAGCGGGCGCTTGCAACATTGCCGGGATATTCCCGCAGCTTCTGCATGCGCTCGATCCACCATCGCGGGTCCGTCGAGGTGCCTGGGCTGGTGCTCGCGCTCGACGAAGGCGAGGGAGAGAGCTGCTCCGGCGTCGCCTTCCGCGTCGAGCCCGGCACGGAGGCACAGGCGATCGAGGACCTGCGGGACAGGGAACTGATTTCCTCGGCCTATCTTGAGCGGATCGTGACGCTCTCGCTCCGGGACGGACGGAGCGTGGAGGCGGTCGCCTATGTCATCGACCGCGACCACGAGCAGTATTGCGGCGGGCTGGACCTGGGTGAGCAGGCCCGCATCATCGCCACCGCGACCGGCGGGCGCGGGACGAACGCGGAATACCTGCACAACACCGCCTCCCACTTGGCCGAGCTCGGCCTTGCCGACCCCGATCTCGATCATCTTGCGGCCCACGTTCGCGATCTCACCGGTCAGGATCCGGACTGAACGGATTTGTTGATTGGCTCTTGATCTGGGCGGGCCTATGGTCCGCACCGCAAAACGCAGGATGACGCCCGCATCATGGACGTGACCGCGCACGGCGCGCAAAAGCAATTCTCGAAGCCGGTTCGGCAGGTCACGCTCATGCTGGGCGTGCTCGTCCTCGTCATCGCGGGCGCGTGGTTCATCTATCCCAGCGTCGCGCCCATCTTCCTGTCCAATCCCTTCCTGAACGGCCTGATCGCGTTCGTCTTCGTGGTCGGCGTGGCCGCCTGCTTCTTCCAGGTGCTGCAACTGTTCTTCTCGGTCGGCTGGGTGGAGCGGTTCGTCGGCGGTGAGGTCACTTCGGAGGATACCGCGCCGCGGCTCCTCGCGCCCCTGGCCCAGCTTCTCTATACCCGCGGCACAACGCGGAAGATCAGCGCCACGTCGGCGACATCGATCCTCGATTCCGTCGCCACCCGGATCGAGGAAGCGCGGGACATCACGCGCTACCTCGTCTCGCTCCTGATCTTCCTCGGCCTTCTCGGCACCTTCTACGGTCTCGCGACGACGGTGCCGGCGGTCGTCGAGACGATCCGGTCCCTGGCGCCACAGAACGGGGAGGGCGGCGTCGAGGTGTTCTCCCGCCTGATGAGCGGTCTCGAAGCGCAGCTCGGCGGGATGGGCACGGCCTTCGGCTCCTCGCTCCTCGGTCTTGCGGGATCCCTCGTCGTGGGCCTTCTGGAGCTCTTCGCCAGCCACGGCCAGAACCGCTTCTACCGCGAGCTGGAGGAATGGCTCTCCACCATCACCAAGCTGGGCTTCACGTCGGGCGACGGGGAGGCGGCGGATGCTCCGACCATGGTCGGCGTGCTGGAGCATATGGCCGACCAGATGGAATCCATGCGGGAGATGTTCACCCAGTCGGACATCTCGCGCTCGATGATGGACGAACGCCTTTCGGACGTCGCCACCTCGGTCACCGCGCTGACCGCCCGGCTGGAGCGGGGCGATGCGACCTCCGAGGCGCTCATGCGCGTGGCCGACGGGCAGGAGCGGCTGATCGAGCGGCTTGGACGGACGGCGGACAGCGAGGGCGAGGATGACGGCGGCGACGCCGAAAGCCGGATGCGCCTGCGCTCCATCGACCTGCAGCTCGTGCGGATCCTCGAGGAACTGGCCGCCGGCCGCCAGGAAACCGTGGCGGACCTGCGCTCCGATCTCGCCGGCGTGACCCGCGAACTCCGCCGGCAGGCCCCGAGAGGGCAGGCCCGCACCGGGCCGGCCGCGAACCTCAGGGGGGAGTGACCCATGGCGCTCTCGCGGCGCAGCGGTAACCGCTTCTCGAACGCCATCTGGCCGGGCTTCGTCGACGCGATGACGGCGCTCCTGCTGGTGCTGATGTTTGTCCTGTCGATCTTCATGATCGTGCAGTTCATGCTGCAGGAAACGATCAGCGGGCAATCCTCCGAGCTCGACGCGCTGTCGGCGGAGATCTCGGAGCTGTCCGGCGCCCTCGGTCTCGAGCGCCAGCGCAGCGCCAGCCTCAGCGGACAGGTGACCGACCTGTCCGCCTCGCTTCAGGACAGCCGGAGCGCGAGCGCAGAGCAGGCCGCGCTGATCGACGAACTCGGCGGCGAGATCGAGAACCGGGACCGGGCTCTTGCCGCGGCAGAGGGGCGGATCGCGAGCTTCGAGGAGCAGGTCGCGAGCCTGATCGCCGCGCGGGACAGCGCCGAGGATCGGGTCGCGACCGTGACGGCCGCGCGCGACGAAGCCGCCGAGGAACGGGACGCGTTCGAGACCGCCCTCGCCACGGCGCGGGAGGAGATCGACGAGACCGCCGAAGCCGCCCGCCTCGCCGCCGCCCGGCGGGAGGCGCTTGAAGCCCTCGTCGCCGACCTGCAGAGCCAGGGCGAGGCAGACGAAACACAAATCGCTGCGCTCCGGGCCGATGTGTCGGAGGCCGAGGCGGCGGAGGCCGAGCTGCGCGCCGAGCTGACGGAGGAAGAAGAGGCCCGGCTCGCGGAAGCCGCGGCGGCGGAGGCCCTGCGTGCGCGCCTCGAAGGGGCCGAGGACGAGCTGACCGCGATGCAGCTCTCCCTCGAGGAGCAGCGCCGCGAGGCGGAGGAGACGCTGACGCTTCTTGCCGCCGCCGAAGAGGCCGGGGACGATCTCGATGCGCGCCTCGCCGCCGCTCTTGCCGCCCGCTCCGATCTCGAGACCCGCCTGGAAACGCAGGAGGGTGCCGCCGAAGAGCTGACCGGCGCCGAGGCGGAGATCGCGAGCCTCCGGGACGATCTGGCGGCTGCCACGGGGCGGGCCGACGATCTGGCCGCGACCCTGTCCGAGATGCGCGGCGAGACCGAGGCCGTGACGGCAGAAGCCGAGGATCGCGCGCAAAGGCTGGCCGCGCTGGAGAGTGATTTGGCCGAGGCGCGGACCGTCGCCGCCGAGCTCCGCGCCGAGAACGAGGCGCTGCGGCAGGACGCGGGCTCCGCCGAGGAGATCCGCAACCGACTGACTGCCGCCTTGGCCGCGAAGCTTGCGGCGGAAGGGGACGCCGCCGAGGCCCGCAGCGAGGCGGAGCAACGTCAGGCCCTCCTGCGGCAGGCGAATGAGGAGCTGTCCGAGGTCGAGGCCCAGAGCGCCGACCAGCAGCGGCGCGTCACCGTTCTGAATGAGCAGGTCGCCGAGCTCCGGCGCCAGCTCGGCTCCCTGCAGAGCCTTCTCGAGGTTGCCGAGGAGCGGGACGAGGCGGCGCAGGTCCAGCTTCAATCCCTCGGCAGCCGTCTCAACACCGCGCTCGCCCGGGCTGCCTCCGAGCAGCGTCGCCGGGCCGAGTTGGAAGAGACGGAGCGCATGCGCCTCGCCGAGGAGGCCGAACGACTGCGCGCACAGGCCAACAACCTCGAGAGCTACCGCTCCGAGTTCTTCGGCTCGCTGAGGGATATCCTCGGCGGTCGGGACGGCGTCCGGATCGAGGGGGATCGCTTCGTGTTCTCCTCCGAGGTGCTGTTCCAGCAAGGTTCGGCGGACCTGTCGCCCGAGGGTCGCCGGGGGGTGGCCAATGTTGCCGATATCCTCTCCGACGTCGCCGGCGAGATCCCGGACGGCATCGAC
This sequence comes from Tropicimonas omnivorans, assembly GCF_031846565.1. Classification (NCBI taxonomy): domain Bacteria; kingdom Pseudomonadati; phylum Pseudomonadota; class Alphaproteobacteria; order Rhodobacterales; family Roseobacteraceae; genus Tropicimonas; species Tropicimonas omnivorans. The sequence continues at coordinate 496,057 of NZ_JAVRHL010000002.1, forward strand.
TGGGTGATCCGGGTGGACGGTCACACCGACAACGTGCCCCTCATCGGGACCGGCGAATATGCCGACAACTGGGAGCTGAGCCAGGCGCGGGCGCTCTCTGTCGTGCGCTACATGACCGACGCGCTCGGCTTCCCGCCGGACCGGCTCGCCGCCAACGGCTTCGGCCAGTACCAGCCCATCGCCGAGGGCGACAGCCCGGCTGCCCGCGCCCAGAACCGCCGGATCGAACTGAAACTGACCGAGCGGTAGCATTCGCCTCAAGCGCGAATCGCTCCCCCGCGTTCCCGGCCGGCCCCCACGGGATTGGGGCCATATCCACCCACGCCTGGCCCCCTATGGGTGCGGATCGGAACATGTCGCCCCTGCGAGGGCCCTCTTCCGGCGCAAAACGGAGTTGCGCGGGTTGCATGGCTCCCCTCGCATAGGCTCAACTCGTCCTCATGGACAGACACCGGGGGCGAGGGGGCGCTGAGCGCTCCTTTCCACCCCCGTGCGTCGCCCTACACCAGAGGAGGACAAGAATGACTTTCCGTTTCACCGCCATCGCGGCCTGCGCGCTCGCCGCGTCCCCCGCCTTCGCACAGGATGATTACGACCGGACGGACTGGCCGTCCTCCTTCACCGTCGGCACGGCGAGCCAGGGCGGCACCTACTTCGCCTATGGCTCCGGCTGGGCCAACCTCGTCGGCGAGGAGCTCGGCCTCAGCGGCGGCGCCGAAGTGACCGGCGGCCCGATGCAGAACATGGCGCTCGTCCATACCGGCGACGCGGCCTTCGGCATGACCACGATGGGCCCCGCCCGCGAGAGCCTCGAAGGCACCAACCCCATCGCGCCCGGCCTCGAGATGACCAATGTCTGCGCGATGTTCCCGATGTACCAGACGCCGTTCTCCGTGACCGCGCTGTCCTCCTCGGGGATCGAGAGCATCTCCGATATCCCCGATGGCGCGAGGATCGGCTTCGGCCCGGCAGGCTCCACCTCGGACACCTACTTTCCGAGGATGATGGATGAGCTCGGCGTCAACTACGAGCGGCGCAACGGCGGCTGGTCCGACCTCGGCGGTCAGCTCCAGGACGGTCTGCTCGACGTCATCGCCTTCGCGGCGGGCATCCCCGTCCCCGCGGTCAGCCAGCTCGAGGTGCAGACGGACGTGAACATCATCGAGTTCACCGACGAAGAGCAGCAGACGCTCCTGGACGCATTCCCCGTCGCCGCCTTCGACATCGCGGCGGACACCTATTCCACCCTCGAGGAACCGGCGACATCGGTTGCGATGTGGAACTTCGCGGTGGCGAATTGCGACCTTCCGGCCTCCTTCGTCGAGGCGGTGGTGGATACCGTCATGTCCGACAACGCGCGCATGGTGAACATCCACCGCGCCGCCGAATCCACGACGCCGGAGAACGCGGACAAGAACACCGTCCTGCCCTGGCATCCGGGTGCGGCCGCGTGGTTCCGCGAGAACACCGACGCCGAGATCCCGGACGACATGGTCCACGGCGGCTGATTAGACGCTTGTACTAAAAAGGAGGCCCCGGCCGCGCGGCCGGGGCCTTCGTCACAATTGAACAGGGTGAGGGACCGAGGAATGGCCGAGAGCCGCGAAGACGAGCGCATCATCGCCGAAGGCGTCGACGAGGAGGCCATCGAGGAGAACAGGCGCCTGTTCGGCGGCTGGCGCTTCATCGCCATCGCCGTGGCGGCGGGGCTCTATGCCGCGTTCCACATGGCTGCGCTGACGGGGCTGTCGATATCCTCCATGACCGGCGTGGACCTGCCGTTCCTGCCGACATTCCCGATGGAGACGTGGAACTTCCGGATCGTCCACGTCGCCGGCGCCCTCATGCTCGGCTTCCTGATCTATGCGCCCAATGCCTTCCCGGAGGATGCCGGTGGCGAGACGCGGATCCTCGGCCTTCTTGCCCTCGCGCTCGCCGTTCCGGCCCTTCTCGCTCTCGGCACGGCGATCTGGTTCGCCCTCCAGATCAACGGGGGCGCGCAGTGGACCGGGATCGACGAGACCATCCGCTTCAACGAAACCTGGTTTTTCGGCGCGCCGCTCTGGATTGCCACCGGCGGCGCCATCGCCCTGAGCTGGCGTCATCGCCGCGTGCGGGAGGGCTTCGCCGCGCCTGATTTCGTCCTCGCGATCTGTGCAGTGGCGGTCGCGACGTACCTGATCACCATTTACGGCACCCTGATGCGCAACTCGACGGGCACGCCCTTCGCCCCGATCGGCATCTCCATGGCCGCCGTCGCCGGCAGCGCGCTGATCCTCGAGTTGACCCGCCGCGTCGCCGGCCTCGCCCTCGTGGTGATCTCGGCGATCTTCCTCGTCTATGTCTTCGCCGGGCAGTACCTGCCGGGCTTCCTCAATTCGCCGCCCATCGAATGGACCCGTTTCTTCAGCCAGGTCTATACGGATGCCGGGATCCTCGGGCCGACCACGGCCGTCTCCTCAACCTACATCATCCTGTTCATCATCTTCGCCGCGTTCCTGCAGGCCTCGAAGGTCGGGGATTACTTCGTCAACTTTGCCTTCGCGCTCGCCGGCAAGGCCCGCGGCGGTCCGGCCAAGGTCGCGATCTTCGCGAGCGGATTGATGGGCATGATCAACGGCACCTCGGCGGGCAACGTCGTGGCCACCGGCTCGCTCACGATCCCGCTGATGAAGAAGGTGGGCTACAAGAAGAAGACCGCTGGCGCGATCGAGGCCGCCGCCTCCACGGGGGGGCAGATCGTGCCGCCGATCATGGGCGCGGGCGCCTTCATCATGGCCGAGATCACCGGCATCCCCTATACCGAGATCGCGATCGCTGCGATCATTCCGGCGATCCTCTACTTCGTTTCGGTCTACTTCATGGTGGACTTCGAAGCGGCCAAGCTCGGCATGGAAGGGATGCACGAGGACGAGATCCCGAGCGCCCGGGCGCTGGCAAAGAAGTGCTTCCTTTTCCTGCCCATCGTCATCCTCATCGTCGCGCTCTTCATGGGCTATTCCGTGATCCGTGCCGGCGTCTACGCCACCCTCGCCGCCGTCGTCGTCAGCTGGCTGACCCGGCACAGGATGGGGCCGAGGGCCGTCGGCAAGGCCTTCGAGCTCGCCGGTATCATGTCGATCCAGATCATCGCGGTCTGCGCCTGCGCCGGCATCATCGTCGGCGTCATCAGCCTGACCGGCGTGGGAGCGCGGTTCTCCTCGCTGCTCCTCGGCCTCGCGGATGCCTCTCAGCTCCTGGCGCTGTTCTTCGCGATGTGCATCTCGATCCTGCTCGGGATGGGGATGCCGACGACGGCCGCCTATGCCGTGGCAGCGTCCGTCGTCGCGCCGGGCCTCGTTCAACTCGGCATTCCGGCGCTGACGGCGCATTTCTTCGTCTTCTACTTCGCGGTGCTCTCGGCAATCACGCCGCCCGTCGCGCTGGCCAGCTACGCGGCTGCCGGTATTTCGGGGGCGAACGCGATGGAGACCTCGACCGCCTCGTTCAAGATCGGCATCGCGGCGTTCATCGTGCCGTTCATGTTCTTCTACAACTCCGCCATCCTGATGGACGGAACGTGGTTCGAGATCGCCCGGGCGGGCCTGACGGCCGTGGTCGGTGTGTTCCTTCTGTCAGCCGGCGTGCAGGGATGGTTCTTCGGTGCGCGTGCGGGCTGGATCGTGCGGGGCCTGGCGGTTCTGGCGGCGCTGTCGCTGATCGAAGGGGGCCTGATGTCCGACCTGCTGGGTGTCGCGCTCGCCGTGGCGGCGGTCGGCGCGAGCCGGATGCTGTCCGGCCCGTCCGGCGCAGGGGCCAGGGCCGCCGGCTAAAGGGGGTAGGGGACCGTGACCGCCCTCCGCGCGAGGGCGGCACCGTCCCGGAAAAGCGTGACCTGCCCTTGATCGGGCGTGTTGCCGACCCGGACTCGCGGTGCGGGGTTGTCCCGGGCGCGGAAGAGGTCCGGCCGATCCTTACCGGGCTCGACCTCCTCTGTCCCGATCCCGTGATCTCGATGCGCAAGGCGTCCCCGGCCGGGTCTGCAAGCACATGCGGCCGGAGGGCGAGGGCCAAGGGATCCCGGCCCGCCTAAGGCACCTGCCCGGTCTTGATCGAGGCAAGGGCGGGGGCGTGCGGACACGAAAACGGGGGCGCCCGAAAGCGCCCCCCGATCGTTCATGCGAGACTCATTCAGCCGTCAGGAGGGGCGGCTTGCGGGACGAGAGCTGGCGCTTCTTCGGCTCCTCCACCTCGAGGTCGATCGCGTCGCCCTTGATTGTCACGCGGACGTTTCCGCCCTTGACGAGCTTGCCGAAGAGAAGCTCCTCGGCGAGCGGCTTCTTGATGTTCTCCTGGATGACGCGGCCGAGCGGGCGGGCCCCCATCTTGTCATCGTAGCCCCGCTCGGCCAGCCATTCGGCAGCCGGCTTGGTGAGCTCGATGGTGACGCCGCGATCCAAGAGCTGTGCTTCGAGCTGCAGGACGAACTTCTCGACCACCTGAAGGATGACCTCCTTCGGCAGGGCGCCGAAGCTGATCACCGCATCGAGACGGTTGCGGAATTCCGGCGTGAAGGTGCGCTCGATGGCGGCGGTATCCTCACCTTCCCGCTTGTCCCGGCCGAAGCCGATGGCGGCCTTCTGCATGTCCGACGCGCCCGCGTTCGACGTCATGATCAGAACGACATTCCGGAAGTCCACCGAGCGGCCATTGTGGTCCGTTAGCTTGCCGTGATCCATCACCTGCAGGAGGATGTTGAACACGTCCGGATGCGCCTTCTCGATCTCGTCGAGCAGCAGGACGCAGTGCGGATGCTGATCGACGCCATCCGTCAGCATGCCGCCCTGGTCGAACCCGACATAGCCCGGAGGTGCGCCGATGAGGCGGGAGACGGCGTGCTTCTCCATGTACTCGGACATGTCGAAGCGTAGCATTTCGACACCCAGCGTTTCCGACAGTTGCTTGGCCACCTCCGTCTTGCCGACGCCGGTGGGGCCGGCGAAGAGATAGTTGCCGATCGGCTTCTCGGGCTCCCGCAGGCCGGCGCGCGCCAGCTTGATCGCGGAAGACAGCGCGTCGATGGCCGCGTCCTGACCGAAGACCACTCGCTTGAGCGCGGCGTCTAGGTCCTTCAGCACCTCCGCATCGTCCTTGGAGACGTTCTTGGGCGGAATGCGGGCGATCTTGGCGACGACGGCCTCGATCTCCTTGGTGCCGATGGTCTTCCGCCGCTTGCTTTCCGACAGGAGGTGCTGCGCCGCGCCGGCTTCGTCGATCACGTCGATCGCCTTGTCCGGCAGCTTGCGGTCATGGATGTAGCGCGAGGAGAGTTCCACCGCGGTCTTGATCGCGTCGTTGGTGTACTTGATCTCGTGATGGTCCTCGAAATAGGGCTTCAGACCCTTCAGGATCTTCACGCTGTCCTCGACAGAGGGTTCATTGACGTCGATCTTCTGGAACCGGCGGGACAGGGCCCGGTCCTTCTCGAAGTGCTGGCGGAACTCCTTGTAGGTGGTGGAGCCCATGCAGCGCAGCTTGCCGCCCTGCAACGCGGGCTTCAGCAGGTTGGACGCATCCATCGCGCCGCCGGAGGTCGCGCCGGCGCCGATGACGGTATGGATCTCGTCGATGAACAGGATCGCGTCGGGATGCTCCTCGAGCTCCGTCATGACGGATTTCAGGCGCTCCTCGAAATCCCCGCGGTATCGGGTGCCAGCGAGGAGGGCGCCCATGTCGAGCGAGTAGATCGTGGTGCCGGACAGCACCTCGGGCGTTTCGCCGGACACGATCTTCCGCGCGAGACCCTCGGCGATGGCGGTCTTGCCGACCCCGGGATCGCCCACAAGGAGCGGGTTGTTCTTGCGGCGGCGGCAGAGGACCTGCACGCAGCGCTCGACCTCAGAGGACCGGCCGATGAGCGGGTCCACGTTGCCCTTGCGGGCCTTCACGTTGAGATCGACGCAATACTTGCCGAGCGCGCTTTCCTTGGAGGCATCCTCCGCTTGCGGTTCGGCCTGGGCGGTCTCGGCATCCTCGTCCTCCTCGGAGGCCCCCGTGACGGGGCGGCTTTCGCCGAAAGAGGGGTTCTTGGCCACGCCGTGCGCGATGAAGTTCACCGCGTCGTAGCGGGTCATTTCCTGCTCCTGCAGGAAATAGGCCGCATTCGATTCGCGTTCGGCGAAGATCGCGACAAGCACGTTGGCGCCCGTCACCTCGGTGCGGCCGGAGCTCTGGACGTGGATCGCGGCGCGCTGGATCACGCGCTGAAACGCGGCCGTCGGCACGGCCTCGGAGCCTTCGATCTCGGTCACGAGGGTCGACAGGTCGTCGTCGATATATTCGTCCAGGGTCTTGCGGAGGCTGCTGAGGTCCACGTCGCACGCCCGCATGACCTTGGCCGCGTCGGGCTCGTCGATCAGGGCGAGGAGCAGATGCTCCAGCGTGGCGAATTCATGACGTTTGGCGTTGGCGATGGCCAGCGCCGCGTGGATGGCATGCTCGAGGGTATTCGAAAACGACGGCACGTTGCGTGCTCCTTTCCTCATCGGGGCCGAACGAAGGGGGGCGGACCCGCCTTCTCCAACCGTGGCCTCATGATCTTAAAGTTTGGTTGGTGGACGCCACGCTTCAAGTGTTTTCTTGCCTTGCACGGCCCGGTTCCGGGCTTCGTGCACGAATTGTGATCGAACGGGCCGCGTCGCGGGACGCCGGACCGGCCGGACGCCCTCCCCGGGCAACCCCGGCCCGTCCGATGCATCCGAGGCGCGAACGCTCAGAAATTGTCCTTCCTGCGCCGGATCTCGGCAAACACCTCGGCATCCGAGGCATCTTCCATGCCGAGGCCCGACCGGATGGCCGGGTCGCCGGCGCGAAGGAAGGGGTTGGTCTCCTTTTCCTCGGCGAGGCTGGAGGGGATTGTTGCGTCACCCTTGGCGCGGGCCGCTTCGATCTGACCGGAGCGGCGGGCGAGGGCGGGGTTCTCGGGGTCCACCGTCATCGCGAAGCGGGCGTTGGCGGCGGTGTATTCGTGGCCGGAATAGACGATGGTGTCCTGCGGCAGGGCCGCGAGTTTGCTCAGGGATTTCCACATGGTGTCGGCATCGCCTTCAAACAAGCGCCCGCACCCCATCGCCATCAGGCTGTCCGCGGTGAAGACGGCATCCGATCCGGGAAAGTGGAAGGCCACGTGGCCCATCGTGTGGCCGGAGACATCGATCACGCGGCCCTTCTCGCCGCCGATCATGATCTCGTCGCCTTCCTCGACCTCGACGTCGAGCGCGGGCAGGCGGTGCGCATCCGCCTTCGCGCCGATGACGCGCGGGGACCAGTGGGTCCGCAACTCCTCGACGCCGCCGACATGGTCGGAATGGTGATGGGTGATGAAGATCTTGCCGAGCTCCCAGCCCCTGGCCTCGAGGACGGACTGGATCGGTCCGGCTTCGGGCACGTCGATCACGGCGGTGTCGTTCGTGACGGGGTTGTGAGCGATGAAGGCGTAATTGTCAGAGAGACAGGGGACGGTGACGATTTCGAGCGGCACGGCGTTTCCTTTCCGTGGTGCTTGGGTAAGGTGTAGCCACTGCACCTAGCCGGGGACGCCGCCGCCTCAATGCATCTCGACGTTTTGGATCTGAGGACCTTCTACTACCGGACCCAGCTGGGGCGCGTGGCGCAGCGCGCGGTGCGTCATCAGGTCGCTGCCCTCTGGGACGTCGAGCGCGCGCGCGGGCAGACCATCGCGGGCTACGGCTTCGCGGTGCCGCTCCTGCGGCCCTACATGGGAAGCGCACGGCGCGTGATCGGGCTGATGCCGGGGCCGCAGGGCGTGATGCCGTGGCCGGCCGGGATGCCGAATCTCTCCGTCCTCTGCGAGGAGACCATGTGGCCTCTCGAGACGGGCCGGGTGGACCGGCTGATCGTCATGCACGGGCTGGAGACGTCGGAGCACCCGCCGGCGCTCCTCGAGGAATGCGCCCGGGTCTTGGGTCCGGGAGGGAAGGCGCTCTTCATCGTTCCGAACCGTGCCGGCCTCTGGGCCCGCCGTGATCGCACGCCCTTCGGCTACGGCCGCCCCTATTCGCTGTCCCAGCTCGAAGCGCAACTGAGCCGCCACGGCTTTACCGCCGAACGCCATTCCGCCGCGCTCTTCTCGCCGCCATCCTCGCGCCGCTTCTGGCTGCGGTCGGCGGATCTCCTGGAGCGGATGGGACGGCGCGTCTCTTCCTATTTCGCGGGCGGTGTGATCCTCGTGGAGGCCAGCAAGCAGGTGACGATGCCGCGCGCCCCCGGTGTCCGCGACATGGTCCGCCGCCCGCTCGACGTGCTGGATGGGGCGAAGCAGCCCGGAACCGCCGGGGCGACGTCCCGGATCGGCAAGAGCATCGAGCGCTGAGGCGAGGCAGGGCAGGGGGGCACGTCCCCCCCGCGGCGCGGCCCGACCGGCACCCGCGCGCAGAGCCCGGTTCGCGGGCCGGATCCGGCTACTCCACTCCTGATTGATATCCGCCCTGCTTGGGCTCCGCTGCGCTGGCGCGGGCAGGGGAGGCTCGGTGACGTGCCGACCCCCGCCCGGAAAAAACTCCGCCCCGGTCAGCCGAAACACTGCATCGGGCAAGTAAACAACGGATTTCGAAGCATGAAGATAGGCGGGCAATAGAGTTGCGCGGCCCGAACCATGCTGCTAGACCCGCTCTCGATCTGACGGGGGCCGGTCGCGGCGCCCGTCGTTGTTTGCCCGGTCCACCCATCGCGGGGGCCGGGACGCCATTCAACGATCCGGGCCGGCCACGATCGCGGCCGACAAACGAAAGGGTGGACGTGTCCGAAACGGCTTCGATTTCAAACAGTATCGCCGGGCGCTATGCCGCTGCCCTGTTCGATCTGGCCAAGGGCGAGGGCAAGCTCGACGTCCTCGAGCGGGATGTGGACACGCTGGCGGCCGCGCTCGACCAGAGCGCCGATCTGCGCGAGCTGATCCATTCGCCGGTCTATACCCGGCAGGAGCAGCGCACGGGCGTTCTCGCCGTGGGCGAGAAGGCGGGCCTCGATCCGCTGACCCGCAACACGCTCGGGCTCATGGCCGACAATCGCCGCCTCTTCGCGCTGCCTTATTTCGTCGCCGCCGCGCGGGAAATGATCGCCGAGGAGAAGGGGGAGGTGACGGCCGACGTGACCTCCGCCATCGAACTGGACGACAGCCAGCGCGGACGTCTCGCCGAGACGCTGAAGTCCCGCTTCGGCAAGGATATCAAACTGAACACGACCGTCGACGATAGCCTCATCGGCGGTCTTATCGTGAAGGTGGGCTCCAAGATGATCGACACGTCGGTCCGCGCCAGGCTCGCCGCGCTTCGCAATTCGATGAAAGAGGTCGGGTGATGGCACTGCAAGCCGCGGAAATTTCCGCGATCCTCAAGGACCAGATCAAGAATTTCGGCCAAGAGGCCGAAGTGGCCGAGGTCGGCCGCGTCCTGTCCGTCGGTGACGGCATCGCGCGCGTTCATGGCCTCGACAACATCCAGGCCGGTGAGATGGTCGAATTCCCGGGCGGGATTCAGGGGATGGCGCTGAACCTCGAGATCGACAACGTCGGCGTCGTCATCTTCGGCTCCGACCGGACGATCTCCGAGGGTGACGTGGTCAAGCGGACCAACTCCATCGTGGACGTTCCGGTGGGCGATGCCCTCCTCGGCCGCGTGGTAGACGCTCTCGGCGAGCCCGTCGACGGCAAGGGCGATGTCGCCGCCGCCGAGCGCCGCGTGGCGGACGTGAAGGCGCCGGGCATCATCCCGCGCAAGTCGGTTCACGAGCCGATGGCGACTGGCCTCAAGGCCATCGACGCGATGATCCCGATCGGCCGCGGCCAGCGGGAACTGATCATCGGCGACCGCCAGACCGGCAAGACCGCCGTGGCGCTCGACGCGATCCTCAACCAGAAGAGCTACAACGAAGCCGCTGGCGACGACGAGAGCAAGAAGCTCTACTGCATCTACGTCGCCGTCGGTCAGAAGCGCTCCACGGTGGCCCAGCTTCTCAAGAAGCTCGAGGAAACCGGCGCCATCGAATACACCACGGTCGTCGCCGCGACGGCGTCCGACCCGGCGCCGATGCAGTACCTCGCGCCCTACACCGCGACCGCGATGGCCGAATACTATCGCGACAACGGCCGCCACGCGCTGATCATCTACGACGATCTGTCCAAGCAGGCCGTGTCCTACCGCCAGATGTCCCTCCTGCTGCGCCGTCCGCCGGGCCGCGAAGCCTATCCGGGGGACGTGTTCTACCTGCACTCCCGGCTTCTGGAGCGCTCGGCCAAGCTCAACGAAGAGCATGGCGCAGGCTCGCTCACCGCGCTGCCGATCATCGAGACGCAGGCCGGCGACGTGTCCGCCTACATCCCGACCAATGTGATCTCGATCACCGATGGCCAGATCTTCCTCGAGACCGACCTGTTCTACCAGGGCATCCGTCCTGCCGTGAACACCGGCCTCTCGGTCAGCCGCGTGGGCTCCGCCGCCCAGACGAACGCGATGAAGTCGGTCGCCGGTCCGGTGAAGCTGGAGCTCGCGCAGTACCGCGAGATGGCCGCCTTCGCCCAGTTCGGCTCCGATCTCGACGCGTCGACCCAGCGGCTGCTGAACCGCGGTGCGCGTCTGACCGAGCTGATGAAGCAGCAGCAGTATTCTCCGCTGACCAATGCCGAGATTGTCTGTGTCATCTTCGCCGGTACGCAGGGCTATCTCGACAAGGTCGCCGTGAAGGATGTCGGCCGGTTCGAGAAGGGCCTGCTGCAGTTCATGCGCAGCAAGCACGCCGATCTGCTGGACTGGATCACCACCGAGGACCCGAAGATCAAGGGCGACGCCGCCGACCGTATCAAGACGGTCATCGACGAGTTCGCGAAGGACTTCGCCTGATCGCGGATCGCCAGGAGCACTGAATGCCCAGTCTCAAAGACCTCAGAAACCGGATCGACAGCGTCAAGTCGACCCGGAAGATCACCAAGGCGATGCAGATGGTCGCCGCCGCCAAGCTGCGCCGTGCGCAGGAGGCGGCGGAGGCCGCGCGCCCCTATGCCGAGCGCATGGAACGGGTGATCGCAGGCCTCGCAAAGTCCGTCGAAGGATCGGAGGGCGCGCCGCGCCTCCTGTCCGGAACCGGTCAGGACGAGACGCGCCTGATGGTCGTCATGACCTCCGAGCGCGGCCTCTGCGGCGGCTTCAACTCGAACATCGTCAAGATCGCACGCAAGGCGATCCGCGATGCGCAGGCGGACGGCAAGACCGTCAAGGTCCTGACCGTCGGCAAGAAGGGGCGTGACCAGCTCCGCCGCGATTTCAAGGATCTCTTCGTCGGCCACCATGACATGAGCGAGGTCAAGCGCCTCGGTTACGGTGATGCGCAGAAGGTCGCGAAGGACATCCTCGATCGGTTCGATGCCGGCGAGTTCGACGTGGCGACCCTGTTCTACGGCGAGTTCGAGAACGTCGTCGTCCAGAACCCGACCGCGCAGCAGATCATCCCGGCCGATACCTCCGGCATGGATGCGGGCGACGAAGGCGATGCGACGCTCTACGACTACGAGCCGAACGAGGAGGAGATCCTTGCGGATCTGCTGCCCCGTGCCGTGGCGACCCAGGTCTTCACGGCGCTCCTCGAGAACGCCGCGTCCGAGCAGGGCGCACGCATGTCGGCCATGGACAACGCCACGCGCAACGCGGGCGACATGATCGACGACCTGACCATCGAGTTCAACCGCTCGCGCCAGGCCGTCATCACCAACGAGCTGATCGAGATCATTTCGGGCGCCGAGGCGCTCTGACGAGACGGAGAGACCGTAATATGGCAAACCCAACTGGCAAAGTGACCCAGGTCATCGGCGCCGTCGTGGACGTCCGCTTCGACGGCCACCTGCCCGAGATCCTGAACGCGCTGGAGCTGGACAACAACGGCAAGCGCCTCGTCCTCGAGGTCGCCCAGCACCTTGGCGAGAGCACCGTTCGCGCCATCGCGATGGACAGCACCGAAGGCCTCGTTCGCGGCCAGCCCGTGACCGACCTCGGCGCGCCGATTTCCGTTCCGGTGGGCGATGCGACCCTCGGCCGGATCATGAACGTCGTCGGTGAACCCGTGGACGAGAAGGGCCCGGTGAACGCAGCCGAGACCCGCCCGATCCACGCCGAAGCCCCGCCGTTCGCGGCGCAGGCGACCTCGTCCGACATCCTCGTGACCGGGATCAAGGTCATCGACCTGCTCGCCCCGTATTCGAAGGGCGGCAAGATCGGCCTCTTCGGCGGTGCGGGCGTCGGCAAGACGGTTCTCATCCAGGAACTGATCAACAACATTGCGAAGGTGCACTCGGGCTACTCCGTGTTCGCCGGCGTCGGCGAGCGGACCCGTGAGGGCAATGACCTCTACTACGAATTCATCGAGTCCGGCGTCATCGACGAGAATGACCTGTCCAAGTCCAAAGTGGCGCTGGTCTATGGCCAGATGAACGAGCCGCCGGGAGCGCGGATGCGCGTCGCCCTGTCCGGCCTGACCATGGCCGAGCAGTTCCGCGACCAGTCGGGGACGGACGTCCTGTTCTTCGTGGACAACATCTTCCGCTTCACGCAGGCGGGTTCCGAGGTGTCGGCGCTTCTGGGCCGCATTCCCTCCGCCGTGGGCTACCAGCCGACGCTCGCGACCGACATGGGCGCGATGCAGGAGCGGATTACCTCCACGAATGCCGGCTCGATCACCTCGGTGCAGGCGATCTACGTGCCGGCGGATGACCTGACCGACCCCGCGCCGGCCACGTCCTTCGCCCACCTCGACGCGACCACGGTTCTCAGCCGCGCGATTTCCGAGCTCGGCATCTACCCGGCCGTGGACCCGCTCGACTCCACCTCGCGGATCCTCGATCCGCAGGTCGTCGGCGAGGAGCACTACCAGGTTGCCCGTGACGTTCAGGGGATCCTCCAGCGCTACAAGGCGCTCCAGGACATCATCGCCATCCTCGGGATGGACGAGCTGTCCGAGGAGGACAAGCTGACCGTGGCCCGTGCCCGGAAGATCCAGCGCTTCCTGTCGCAGCCGTTCGACGTGGCCCAGGTCTTCACCGGCTTCCCCGGTGTGCAGGTTCCGCTCGACAAGACGATCGCCTCCTTCAAGGCCGTCGTTGCCGGCGAGTACGACCACCTGCCCGAGAGCGCCTTCTACATGGTCGGCGATATCGACGAGGCGGTCGCGAAGGCCGAGAAGATGGCCGCGGACGCGGCGTAAGGAGGCCAGATGGCTGACACGATGCAGGTCGATCTCGTCTCGCCGGAGCGCATGGTTGCCTCCGTGCAGGCGAGCGAGGTGCGCATTCCCGGGGCGGACGGCGATCTGACGGCGATGCCCGATCACTCGCCGCTGATCACCACGCTCCGTCCGGGCGTCCTCGTCATCGTCACCGGTGGCAAGGAAGAGAAGTATCTCGTGACGGGCGGTTTCGCGGAGATCGGCAAGGAGGGCACGTCCATCCTCGCCGAGCGCGCGCATCATGCCGATGAGGTGAGCCAGGAGATGATCGACCAGATGGTCGAGGAGGCGCATCAGGAATACGGCCGTGCCAAGGAAACCTGGCAGAACGAGCCGGGTCCTGTGGATGATGCAGCCAAGCTCCTGTCCGACATGGTCGCCGCCGGCGAGCATATCGGTCTCAGCCCGAAGCAACCGTCTCTCTGAGCTACCGGCTCACTGAGTTCTGAAAGGCCCCGCGGGTTCACCCGGCGGGGCCTTTCTCGTTTTTGTGCACGGGATGGAAACCAAGTTCTCGGTTCGACCCCGAGCACATGGAAAGGCCCCGCGGACTGAACCGCGGGGCCTCCCTCGTCTTAGCCGACTGAAGCTATTCGATCAGTTGGCAGCCGGTGCCGTTTCGCCCGCGGGCGCCATCGGCTCGGCGGTGCCGTCGACCGGGGCAACGCCGCCGTCCATGGCGCCGGTGGAGCCGCCCATCGTGTCTGTCGCCGGCATCGGTGCCTGCTGACGCTCACGGAAGACGTATTCCGGCGCGGCATCGGCCTCCTCGCGGGTCAGGTCGAGGGTGATCTCCCGGCCGTCGTTGTTGATGTTCAGCTCTTCCCAGTTGACGGCGATCTGCTTCGCGCCGATCCCGAGGAAGCCGCCGACCGAAACGATGGCGGACGTGATCTCGCCGGCTTCCGCATCGAGCATGACGTCGTTGATGTCACCGATGGTTTCGCCATCGAGGGACGTCACGGTCGCACCCATGATCCAGTCACCGCGGAGCTCGGGGGCCTGCTGCTCGGTCTCGACGACCTCGGAATTGGTCTCCGGGGCAGCGACCTCGGCATCGGCTTCCATCTCGGCGTCCGGTGCAGCATCCATGTCGGCCTCAGCGTCCATGTCAGCTTCGGCGTCCATGTCGGCCTCAGCATCCATGTCGGCCCCGGCATCCATGTCGCCTTCAGCTTCCATGTCGGCCTCGGGGTCCATGTCGCCCTCGGCTTCCATGTCGGCCTCGGCATCCATGTCACCCTCGGCTTCCATGTCTGCTTCGGCATCCATGTCGCCTTCGGTCGTCGCTTCGGCGTCGGTTTCGCCGTCCGTCACGATGATCTGGCCGCCGTCTTCCGTCTGGCCTTCGGTGACTTCCTCGTCAGGCGTCGTTGCGGCGTCCTGAGCCGCGAGCGGAACAAACGTGAGAGGCAGGATGGCCGTCGTTGCGATCAATGTCTTCCACATGGGGTCTCTCCCTTTCGGGCGGCGCGGACAGGTGCGGGCCGCCATCTTACGAAGGGCCAAACGCCGCGAACTCCGTTTGGGATCTCAGCGACTTGCGCAGTAGGCTGGTATTGGCCGGCGGCCTGTGATTCATCGGCAAAACTCTGCCGGGTTCCGGGGCCTGGCGTGTGCGACCGGTGGCGATCGAGCGCTATGGCGTCCGGGTCCCGGTATGGTCGGTTCGGGGGGGAAGGTAGCCGGTAATGAGGTTCATGCGAAATCACCTGATCGGTGTCGATCAGGGCAGTCTCGTTCTCTTCAGCGATTTCGAGACGGAAGGGCCGATGTGGACCGGGACGGGGCCGCGAGCCGTCGAGACACGGGTGCAGTTCTCCGAGGCCTTTCGCGCCATTCCGTCGGTGCATGTCTCGCTCGCCATGTTCGATTTCGGCCGCGGCGCCAACCAGCGGGCCGACGTGAGCGCGGAGGCGGTCGACGTGGCCGGGTTCACGCTCGTGTTCCGCACGTGGAGCGACACCCGCGTCGCCCGCGTCCGGGCAAGCTGGATGGCCATCGGAGAGGCGGCGCATAACGACGACTGGGAAGGTCTCTACGACGACGGGCAGGGGGACGGGTCCGACGGTTAGGCGGAGCGCCCCGCGCGGCAGATCTCGGGAACGGAGACCAGCAGAAGCGCCGCGCCTGCGAGGATGAAGAGCCAGTGGCCGATCAGCGCGAAGGCCAGCGTTCCCGCCACACCCCCGACTGCGAACGCGGTGAGCGTCAGGAGGTGGAGCTTCAGCTTGGGCAGCGCCTTCTCCCGCGCCGCGCCGCGCTCGGCCAGTGCCGCAAGCTCGATCCCCACGTCGGTCGCCATGCCGGAGACATGGGTCGTGCGGACCTGCGCGCCCGAGATCATCGTGGTCACGGCGTTCTGCAGGCCCATCACGAAGCTGAGGACCACCATCAGGTGCATCTCTCCGGCGTCCCCGGGGCGCGCGAGGAGGAGGATGCCGAGGGGCAGTAGGATGGCCGCCTCCGCCGCGATGGCGAGCGCATAGACCGAACGGACGCGATGCCGCTCGCCCGTCCGGACCGCGAAGGCGGCAAGGCCGGCGCCGCAGATGAACGCCGCCACCAGCCCCGCAAAGGACAGCGCGAGGAGAATGTCCTGCCGCCCGAGATACTCGGCGAACATCGAGATGTTGCCGGTCATGTTCGCGGTGAAGGACCCTGCGACGAGGAACCCGACGGCGTTCAGCGCACCGGCGATGAGGGACATGACACCGGCCAAGGCCAGGTCGATGGTCTGGTTTCGCTCTTCGCCGACATGGATCAGCATGGGCCGGTTCCATCCCCTCCGGATGGGGCGGTGTTAAGGCACGGGGAAGCGGGGAGTAAGGTGACGCCGTGCCTCATGGCCCGAAAGACCGGCCCCGATCAGGCCGGTTCCCGGTCAGTACATGCCTTCGTAAATCGCCGAAAGCGTGGCGTGCTCGAACAGGGAGGACACGGAGGTGCCGTTCCAGATGTTCAGGATGGCCTGGGCGAACATCGGCGCGGTGGGAACGATGCGGATGTTGCGCGCATTCAGGACGGCGTCCGATGGCTCGATGGAATCCGTGATCACGAGGGATTTCATCACCGATTTCTCGATCCGCTCGATGGCTGGGCCGGAGAGCACGCCGTGGGTGATGTAGGAGTGGACTTCGCCAGCGCCGGCCTCGACCAGCGTCTCGGCCGCCTTGCAGAGCGTTCCCGCGGTATCGCAGATGTCGTCCACGATGATGCAGATCTGGTCCTCGACATCGCCGATCACCGTCATCTCCGCCACCTCGCCCGCCTTCTCGCGGCGCTTGTCCACGATGGCGAGCGCGCAGCCGATCCGCTGGGCGAGGTCCCGTGCGCGGGCCACGCCGCCGACATCGGGAGAGACGATGGTGATCTTGTCCTTCTGGTGCTTGAACTGGTTCAGCACGTCGAGCGCGAAGACGGGGGAGGAGTACAGGTTGTCCACCGGAAGATCGAAGAAGCCCTGGATCTGCGCCGCGTGGAGATCCATCGTCAGGACCCGGTCGATGCCGGCCGTCGCGATCATGTTGGCCACGAGCTTGGCGCTGATCGGCGTACGGGCCTTGGTGCGGCGATCCTGCCTGGCATAGCCGAAATACGGGATCACGGCGGTGATGCGCGCGGCCGAGGAGCGCTTGAGCGCGTCGGCCATGATCAGAAGCTCCATCAGGTTGTCGTTCGCGGGGCGGGACGTCGGCTGGACGATGAACATGTCCTCCCCCCTGACGTTCTCGAATACTTCGACGAAGATTTCCTGGTCGTTGAACCGCTCGACCCTGGCATCCACGAGGCCCACCGTCATTCCCCGGTGCATCGAAACCCGCCTTACGATCCCGCGCGCCAGGGTGAGATTCGCATTGCCCGCGATGAGTTTCGGCTGGGTCATGTTCTTCATGGGGGGACCTTTTGTGGCGATTCGCTTGGGAGCATCGAGCGCGCCTTCGCCATACGGCCCTGCGCTGCCGATGGGAACCGCCGGTAGCGCTCCCGGTCCCTGGCGCGCGCGCATGAGGCCTTGTTCGTGGCGGCAGGGTCGCTAGGGTCGCCGAAATTTTCCACGAGCGGCGGGAGACCGCGACCATGGCCGGACTGGACTACTACTTCACGACGATCTCGCCCTTCGTCTATCTCGCGGGCCAACGGCTCGAGGAGATCGCCGCGCGGCACGGTCTGGGCGTCACCTACAAGCCGGTGGATCCGATGGCCCTCTTCGCCCGCACCGGCGGCACGCCGCCCGCCGAGCGGCATCCCAACCGGCAGGCGCTCCGGCTGCAGGAACTGCGCCGCCAGTCGAGGAAGCGGGGGCTGGAGCTGAACGAGAGACCGGCCTTCTTCCCGGCCAACCCCGCGCCGTCGGCCTACGCGATCATCGCGGCACAGGAGGCCGGCGGCGGCGATCTGGGCGCTCTCGTTCATGCACTCGCCCGCGCCTGCTGGGCCGAGGAAAAGGACGTCTCCGAGGACGAGGTGATCAAGGCGGCGCTCTCAGAGGCTGGATTCGATCCCGCCCTTGCCGATAGCGGCCTCCTTCTCGGCGCGGAAACCTATCCGCGGAACCTCGAGGAAGCGGTCGGCGCCGGCGTCTTCGGGGTGCCGTTCTACATCACGCAGGGCGGGGAACGGTTCTGGGGCCAGGACCGGCTCGAGGATCTGGACGCCCATCTTTCGGGCGAGCTCTGAGGCGTGGAGGGCGTACACCACTTCGGACAGGGGCCGGAGACGGCCCTCGCGCTGCATTGCGCGCTCGCCAGCGGCATGGCGTGGCGCGGCGTCGGCGAGCGGCTCGGGGACCTCCTCACGCTGACCGCGCCCGATCATCCCGGCCACGGGGCCGCGCCGGACTGGGACGGGGCCTTGGAGTACGGCGCCGCCGCGCTTGAGCGCGCGCTTGAGGCCATGGACGGGCCGGGCGTCCTCATCGGGCATTCCTTCGGCGGCGTGGTCGCGCTGCGCCTTGCCGCTTCGCGCCCCGATCTGGTCCGCCGTCTCGTCCTGATCGAGCCCGTGTGGTTCCGCGCGGCGGAAGGCACGGAGGCGTTCGAGCGGCTCCGGGCGGACATGGCGGGACTGGCCGCGAAGCTGGAGGAGGGGCCGGAGGCCGCTGCGAGATACTTCACCGACATCTGGGGCACCGGTCGCCCGTGGGAGGCGCTCGACGCCCGCACGAGAGCCTACACGGCGGACCGCATGCACCTCGTCATCGCCGCCGAGACAGGCAATTTTGGCGATCCCGCAGGTCTGACGGCTCCGGGGGGCCTCGAAGATCTGACGATGCCGGTCCTGCTCGCCGCGGGCTCGGAAAGTCACCCGGTGCAGCGCGCGGTGAACGAGGCGCTGGCTGCGCGGCTGCCGCACGCGCGGCAGGTGATCTGGGACGGGGCAGGGCACCTCGCCCCGATCACGAAGCCGGACGTCGTTGCCGCCACGCTTAGGGAGTTCCTGACGGACTGATCCGTCAGCCCGCGCGGGCCGCCTCGACGAACGCGTCCACCATCTCTTCCCGTGCGGACCAGTCGCAGACGAGACGTGCGCCGATGCGCGCCGCGCCGTCCCCGTCCAGCGGCGCCATCGTCGCGTAGCGTGCGCCCTTGGCATGGAGCGCGGCATGGAGCGCGCGGGGCGCCTCGAAGAAGATCATGTTGGCCTCGGGGGGGTGCATCAGAGCGATATCGGGCACGCTTGCCAGCCCCTCGGCGAGCCGGGCGCAGGCGGCATTGGCGCGGCCGGCGAGATCGAGCCACAGGCCGTCCGCCAGATACGCCTCCATCTGTGCCGTGAGGTAGCGGTGCTTCGAGAAGAGGTGGGCGCCGCGCTTGCGGCGGAGGTCGAATTCCCACGCCTTCTCTGGATCGAAGATCACCGCCGCCTCGACACCCATGCAGCCGTTTTTCGTGCCTCCAAGCGACAGCGCGTCGAGGTCCCGCACGAGGTCGGACGGCGCGCAGCCCAAGGCCGCGACGGCATTGGCGAAGCGCGAGCCATCCATGTGGACCGGCAGCCCGTGCGCCCTGGCGACACCTGCAAGCGTCGTCACCTCGTCCACCGTGTAGAGCGTCCCGCGCTCGGTCACGTTGGTCAGGGAGACCGGTCCGGCCTGCACTTGGTGGACGGAGCGGCCGCCGGTGGCGGAGGCGGTGATCGCCGCCTCGAGCGCCTCCGGCCCCATCTTGGCATCCGGCCCGTTGACGAGGGTCAACTTGGCGTCCGAATAGAACTCCGGCGCGCCGCACTCGTCCTGTTCGATATGGGCAAGCTCATGGCAGAAGATCGTGTCCCACGGGCGAGACAGGGTCGCGAGAAGAAGAGCGTTCGCCGCCGTCCCCGTCGCCACGAGCCTCACCTCCGCCTGCGGAGCGCCGAGGATCTCCCTCAAGCTAGCTGTCACGCGACCCATCGCGTCTTCCGCGCCGTAGGACGGCAGGTAGCCCTCGTTCGCCGCGCTCAGGGCCTCCAGCACGCTGGGATGGACCGGGCCTGTGTTGTCGGATGCGAAGAACATCAGACCTCTCCTTCGATCAAGTAGTCCTCCCAATCCTCCTCCGGCACGTCGAACTCTGAGACGGTGATGTTCCGGCAGGAAACGCCGGCCTTGTGGACCGTGCCCGGATCGCCGGAGATCAGCGGGTGCCAGTCTTCCAGCGGCCTGCCCTCCCACAGGAGGCGATAGGCGCAGGTCACGGGCATCCAGTAGGCGTTCGTCGCGATGTTGTCCGGGGAGAGCGTCACGCAGTCGGGGACGAAGGAGTGGCGGGTCTCGTAATGGGTGCAGCGGCAGGTGGCATCGTCGAGGAGGCGGCAGGCGATGCGGGTATAGGCGACCTCGCCGGTCTCCTCGTCCTCGAGCTTGTTCAGACAGCACTTGCCGCACCCGTCGCAGAGCGCTTCCCACTCCGCGCCCGTCATCTCCGGCAGCGGAACGTTTTCCCAGAATTGCGGACGCAGGCCCTGCTTCTCACCCGGCTTGCGGGCGGGCTTCGGGGCAGGGCGCCTGTCGCGGCGGGGCCGGCTCACAGGGCCTCCAGCACGGCGCGGGCCCCGGCCTTGTCGCGGTCCATCTGGGCGATCAGCGTCTCGACGCCGTCGAACGTCTCCTCCGGGCGGAGAAACTCGACGAGGGCGACGGAAATCTCGGTGCCGTAAAGGTCGCCGTCGAAGTCGAAGAGGAACGTCTCCAGCTTCGCCGCGCCGCCGTCGAACATGGGCCGGACCCCGAGGGACGCGACGCCCTGCCAGGAGCCGGCATGGGGGCCGTCCAGTATGTCGACGAGCACGGCATAGACACCGAGCTTCGGCAGAAGGAGCCCCTCCATCCCGAGATTGGCGGTGGGATAGCCGAGCGTGCGGCCCCGCTTGTCGCCGTGCTCGACCGGTCCGTCGACGCGGTGCCAATGGCCGAGCATCGCCGCGGCATCCCGGGGGCGGCCCTCTTCGAGCGCCGCGCGCACGCCGCTCGAGGAGACGCGGGAGGAGCCCTCCCCAAGGCCGAAGGCAGGCAGGATCGTCACGCCGAAGCCGTTCGTCTCCCCCAGCCGGGCAAAGGTCTCGGCATCCCCGGCACGGCCCTTGCCGAAGCGGAAGTCCTCGCCGACGACGGCATGGGTGAGGCCGAGGGTCTCGGCACAGATCTCGGCGCAGAACGCCTCCGGGGAGAGGCCGCGGACCCGGTCGAACTCGATCTCGAACAGAAGGTCCAGCCCCAGCTTCTCCAGCCTGTGCGCGCGTGTATCGGGTCGCATCAGCCGGAAGGGCGGGGCCTCCGGCGCGAAGACCTCGCGAGGATGCGGCTCGAAGGTCAGCACGGCACGGGACGCGTCCGGCGCGGCCTCCCGCGCGCGGTCCAGAATGGCCTGATGGCCCAGATGCACGCCGTCGAAATTCCCGATCGCCGCGCAGGCGCCCCGGTCGGACGGCAGGACATCGTCGATCGTTCGGATGCGCCTCATGGTCCGCGAGGTAATCCCAGCTTGTCGGAAGGGCAAGCCGCCCGTGCGCAGCGTCAGCGGAGTTGGCCCATGGCGTAGGTGGCCGGAACCTGCTCCTCGGAGAGATGTGCCTCGAGACGGTCGGGATCCGGCTGGCCGTCCGGCCCCTCGCCGGTCCCGGTTTCCTTCAACGAAAGGCCCCCGGTGATGAAGAGGCTGTCCATCCCCTCGCCGAGCGCGCCGCGGATATCCGTAGCCGGGCCGTCTCCGATGCACAGGATGCGGTCGTCCGAGACGGGTGCGACCTCGACGAGCCGGCGCCGGGCAAGGTCGTAGATCGGCGGGTGCGGCTTGCCGAAGTAGAGCGAGGTGCCGCCCATCTCCTCGTAGAGCTTCGCCACGGCGCCGGCGCACCATTCCCGCTCGTGGCCGCGATCCACGACGATATCGGGATTGGCACAGAGAAGCTTCATCCCCTTGGTCTTGGCATAAAGGAGCTCGCCGCGCAGGACGGAGGGATCGGCCGTGCTGTCGAAGGGGCCTGTGCAGACGATGCCCTCGGCCTCGTCCAGCGGCACGGTGCGGATCTCGGCGGGGTTTTCCAGAAGGTGGATCGGCTCGAAGAACGGCGCTTCCTCGGGCGTGCCGATATGGAAGACGCGTGTCCCGACGGCACCTTCGAACATCGCGAGGCGCGCGCTGTCTCCCGAGGTCGCGATGGTATCCCAGGCCTCGTGCGGGACGCCGAGTTCGTCCAGCTGCTTCTCCACCTCTGCGCGGGGGCGGGGGGAATTGGTCAGAAGGACGACCTTGCCGCTGCTCTTGCGGAAGGCCACCAGCGCATCGATGGCGCTTTGGTGCGCGCGGACACCATCATGCACACAGCCCCAGAGGTCGACGAAGGCCGCGTCGTACTGCGTCGCGATCTCGGACAGGCTTTCGATGATGCGGACCATGCTGGCTGTCTCCCCGTCTGGTGCCGGCGCGCGGGTGCGCCCTTCGTCCGCCCCCTACCGCATGGAACAGGCGCCGCCCAGCCAAATGAGGCGGTCGGGGTCCGCCACGGCGCAATTGTCCTTTCGGCCGGGCAGGTGCAGGAAAGAGCCCCCAAGCCGAATGCGGAGCTCCCCCCATGATCACCAGACCCGTTACGCCCCACGATGCGCCGCGCATCTCCACCCTGCTTCAGGCCCTCGTCGCGGCCGGCAAGCGCAGGTCCCCGGCGGACGAGACCTTCGTGCTCGAGCGGTACATCGACGATCCGGCCCGCATCGCGTGCACCCTGGCGGAGGACGACGCGGGGACCATCTTGGGGTTCCAGTCGCTGACGCTCGCCGCCGAGGAGAATCCCTACGGAACGCCCGCAGGGTGGGGGATCATCGGCACCCATGTCGCGCCGGGCGCAGGGCGCGGCGGTGTCGGATCGCGGCTCTTCGAGGTGACCCAGGCGGTCGGTCTGGAGGTTGGCCTGCAGGATATCGAGGCGGTCATAGGCGCGCGGAACGTCGAGGGGCAGGCCTATTACGAGAAGATGGGCTTCATCACCCACCGCCTCGAAGGGGACGCCATCGCCAAGCGGTACCGCTACGGTCGCTGAGCCCGCCTCCCTCCCTGCCAACGAAAAGGGGCGCTCCCGAAGGAGCGCCCCAAAAGATCCGGATGGATCGGCTGACTTACATCATGCCGCCCATGCCGCCCATGCCGCCCATGTCGGGCATGCCGCCGCCGCCGCCTTGGCCTTTCGGCTCGGGCTTGTCGGCGACCATGGCTTCCGTGGTGATCAGAAGTGCGGCCACGGAGGCTGCATCCTCAAGCGCGGTGCGGACGACCTTCGCGGGGTCGATCACGCCGAACTTGAACATGTCGCCATACTCTTCGGTCTGCGCGTTGAAGCCGAAGGACAGATCCTGGGATTCGCGGATCTTGCCGGCAACCACGGAGCCGTCGACGCCGGAGTTCTCGGCAATCTGGCGCAGCGGAGCTTCGAGGGCCTTGCGGACGATGGCGATGCCGGCGTCCTGATCGGCATTGGCGCCGGTGAGACCATCGAGGGCCTTGCCGCCCTGGACGAGGGCGACACCGCCGCCTACGACGACACCTTCCTGAACCGCGGCGCGGGTGGCGTTGAGCGCGTCGTCGACGCGGTCCTTGCGCTCCTTCACCTCGATTTCGGACATGCCGCCGACGCGGATGACGGCGACGCCGCCGGCCAGCTTGGCAACACGTTCCTGCAGCTTCTCACGGTCGTAGTCCGAGGTGGTCTCTTCGATCTGCGTGCGGATCTGGGAAACGCGGGCCTCGATCTCGGCCTTTTCGCCGTGACCATCGACGATGGTGGTCTCGTCCTTGGTGATGTTCACCGTCTTGGCGGTGCCGAGCATGTCCATCGTGACGTTCTCGAGCTTCATGCCGAGATCCTCGGAGATCACCTGGCCGCCCGTGAGGATCGCGATGTCCTGCAGCATGGCCTTGCGGCGGTCGCCGAAGCCCGGGGCCTTCACGGCAGCAATCTTCAGGCCACCGCGCAGCTTGTTGACCACGAGGGTCGCCAGCGCTTCGCCTTCGACGTCCTCGGCGATGATGAGGAGCGGCTTCTGGGACTGGATGACCTGCTCGAGGAGCGGCACGAGCGGCTGCAGCGAGGAGAGCTTCTTCTCGTGCAGAAGGATCATGCAATCGTCGAGTTCGGCGATCATCTTGTCGGGGTTGGTGACGAAGTAGGGGGAGAGGTAGCCGCGGTCGAACTGCATGCCCTCAACCACTTCGGTCTCGGTCTCGAGGCCCTTGTTCTCCTCGACGGTGATGACACCCTCGTTGCCGACCTTCTGCATCGCATCGGCGATCTGACGGCCGATCTCGGCTTCGCCGTTGGCGGAGATGGTGCCGACCTGGGCGACTTCGTCGCTGTCCGTCACGTCGCGGGCGGCGTCACGGATGTGCTGCACGACCTTGGACACGGCGAGGTCGATGCCGCGCTTGAGGTCCATCGGGTTCATGCCGGCGGCGACGGACTTGAGGCCGTCCTTGATGATCGCCTGGGCGAGAACGGTGGCGGTGGTGGTGCCGTCGCCCGCTTCGTCGTTGGTGCGGGAAGCGACTTCCTTCACCATCTGGGCGCCCATGTTCTCGAACTTGTCCTCGAGCTCGATCTCCTTGGCGACCGACACACCGTCCTTGGTGATGCGGGGCGCGCCGAAGCTCTTCTCGATGACGACGTTGCGGCCTTTGGGGCCGAGCGTGACCTTCACCGCGTCGGCGAGGATGTTCACGCCCCTGAGCATGCGGTTACGGGCATCGGTGTCAAATTTGACGTCTTTTGCAGCCATGTGATGCTACTCCTGACTGTTGGTATGGAATTGGGAAGGAGGGACGTCGCTCAGGAAATGATTCCGAGGATGTCGCTTTCCTTCATGATCAGCAGCTCTTCGCCATCGACGGTCACCTCGGTGCCGGACCACTTGCCGAACAGGACCTTGTCGCCTTCCTTGACGGCCATGGGAGCCAGCTCTCCGCTATCCTTGCGGGCACCTTCGCCGGCCGCCACGATCTGGCCCTCGGCGGGCTTTTCCTTGGCGCTGTCGGGAATGATGAGACCGCCCTTGGTCTTCTCGTCGGATTCGACGCGGCGAACCAGGACACGGTCGTGCAGAGGTTTGAATGCCATTTGGAACGCTCCTAGCGCATTTTGATTTCATCTGTTGTCACTCACCGGGTGCGAGTGCCAACGGCGCAGATCTAGGGATACCTGCGAGACGTGTCAATATGGCGTCGTGGGCCGATCGCGGTCAGGACCGGGGGCGAAATCGGCCCCGCGACCCATGCGCCGAAGGACGGTCGGGAGGCCTGCGAAATCCGACGCGGGAGGCATCGGTGATGCCGCGGGATCGATCCGACCTTCGGTTTGCCCCTCCTTCGATCAAGTAACCTCGATGCGAAGGAACACACCGGCCCTCCGGCTGCGTTTCCCCAGGGACTGCTTAAGCAAACGCAAGGGAAAGGATTTTCCATGACCGACGCGACCGATGACGACATCTGGGATCACGAACGCCGGTTCTGGACGGGTCACGCCCCGTTCCACGACAAGACCGTTCCGGCGGACACGATCATGGTCTTCGGCCCGCCACTGGGCGTGACGAAGGGCGACGCGGCCCGCAAGGCGCTGGACGAGGCGCCGGACTGGCGCGGTGTCGAGATGAGCGAGAAGAGCATCGTGCGCCCGGCGAAGAATGTCGCCGTGACCGGATATCTTGCCGAGGGCGATGCCGGCAACGGCGCGATTCACCGGGTCTACTGCACGTCGGTCTGGATCGCGCGGGACGATGGCTGGGTCCAGGTCCAGCACCAGCAGACGCCGGCGCCGGAACACTGATCCCGCCGCCGGTCGGCCCTCACTCGGCCCGCGGTGCGGGCACCTCATCCCCGCCGGAAACATTCGGCGGGGTCGCCTCCTGTCCGGGAACAGGCGCGGGACTCGGGGTCGGTGCGCCGCCGGGAGCCGGGCGCGGTTGCTCCGTCCTGTCGATGGGAGCGAAACCGCCGACGCTCATGCCGTTCACGCGCCACGCGGCCTGCACCTGCTCGAAGGTCAGATCGAAGCTGATGTGCTCCGGATAGGCCGGGATATATCCCACGAGCCGCAACTGCCGGGAATCCGGCGTCGTCTCGAACCGGAGGATCTCCGGATCGAGCGCCAGCGCCGGGAGGAGGTCCGGCCCCGCGCTTCGGAGGTTCGAGAAGAACGCGCCGAGCGCCGCCGGATCGTTGCTCGCGGCGAAGGACGGCGCCGCGATGTCCCTCAAAACGGTATAGTTGCCGGTCCTGTTCGCCTGGGAGATGGCGGCGAGCGTGTCCCGGACCAGGGCGGTTGCATAGCTTTGCTCGATCGTGACGCCACCCGGTGCCGTCAGGACCTGTGCAGGCAGGGGAGCGGCGAGGCCCCCCGAGACGAGGAGCACCGCCGCGAGAAGCGGCGGTGCGAGTTTGTGGGTGATCATGCTCAGAACGAGTAGGAGAAGCCGACGCGGCCGCCGGTCGACCCGTGGTCGAAGCCGTGCGCGACGCCGAGGTCGACCTGCATGTTGCCGTTGACGCGGTATCCGAAGCCGAATGCCGCCGCGGAGGAGCCTTCGAAGAAGCCAAGGCCGCCGGACATCGCGAATTCCGAGCCGGGCGCGACGTAGGGCGCGCTCATGGCCATCGCCATGGCGATGCCTTCCTCGTTGCGGTCGATGTCGTCGGACATGTCCTCGAACTGGTCCTGAAGGTCGGCGACGCCGGCTCCGAGGGCGCTGATCGCCGGCATCATCGTGGTGTCCACCGCAAGGTTGCCGGCGGCATCGGACGTCACCACACCGACGGGCGTCCCCTGCGCAGCCGTGCTGGCATCGGACGTGACGCCGGCCAGCGTGTAGGTGTTGGCCGCGTTGCCGACCGAGACCTGGTTCGCCCGGGTCGTCGTCACGCCCTGTCCGATGGCGATGGCGTTCGACTGCGCCGCATTCGCTCCGTTGCCGAAGGAGAGGGCATTCGTCCCGCCAGCGGAGGACTGGTTTCCGAGGGCGACGGCGTTCTCACCCGACGCGCTTGCGTCCTCGCCGACCGCGAGGGAGCGGACGCCGGTCGCCGAGGCGAGGTGCCCGAAGGCCTGCGCGCGCTCGGCGGTCGCTTCGGAACGCCAACCGATCGACGTGGTGCCGGCGCCGTTCGCCGCCGCCTCGCCGCCGAGGACCGTGGAGCTGTTGCCGATGGAGGAGGCACCGGCGCCGATGGCGATGGAATCGACCCCCGAGACGGCTGCGCCGGCGTCCTGGCCGGTGTCGTCCGTGTCATCCTCGCCGTCGGCGTTGTTGTTGCCGCCGATGGCGATGGAGCCGACACCCGACGCGCTGCTGTCCTCGCCGATCGCGACGGCCTGGAGGTTGGTCGCGCTGGCCTGGTGGCCGACGGCGGTGGCGAATTCTTCCGTGGCTTCGGATTGCCAGCCGAGGGCGGTCGTCCCCGCGCCGGTGGCGTTGCTCTCGCCGCCGATGGCCGTGGTCGAGGCGCCTTCCGCGTTCGCCGCGTCGCCTACGGCGAGGGCGTCCGTGCCGTTGGCAACGGACTCATTGCCGATGGCGGTGGCATTGTCCGACTGGGCATCGGCGTTCTCGCCAACCGCGAGGGAGCGGACGCCCTGTGCCGTCGCGAGGTGGCCGAAGGCCTGCGCGCGCTCGGCGGTCGCTGCGGATCGCCAACCGATCGACGTGGTGCCGGCGCCGCTCGCTACACCCTCGCCGCCGAGGACGGTGGAGCTGTCGCCGAGGGAGGAGGCACCGGCGCCAATGGCGATTGAATCCACCCCGGAAACGGTTGCGCCGGCGTCCTGGCCGGTGTCGTCCGTGTCATCTCCGCCGTCGGCGTTGTTGTTGCCGCCGATGGCGATCGAGCCGACACCCGACGCGTCGCTGTCCTCGCCGATCGCGACGGCCTGAACGTTACTCGCGCTGGCCTGGTGGCCGACGGCGGTGGCGAAGTCGGACGTGGCTTGGGACTGCCAGCCGATGGCGGTTGTCCCCGGGCCGGTGGCGTCGCTCTCGCCGCCGATGGCCGTGGTCGAGGGGCCGTCCGCGGTCGCTTCGGAGCCGATCGCGACGCCGTCCACAGAATCCTCGGTCACGGTGGTGCTTTCGCCGAGGGCAACGCCGTTCGTGGCCCCGGCCTCGACGACCGCTCCAGCGCCGATGGCCACGGAGTCGGTCGCGGTGGCGGTGCCGCCGCCGGCGTCATAGCTCTGGGCAACGGCGGAGCCGGCGCCGAGGGAGAGGGCAAGCACGGAGGCGCAGGAGAGCCGCAGGGCGGACGAACGGACGGACGCGCGCTGAGCGCGTTCGATTTCAAAGAACATGGAGATCCCCAGGTTACAGATATACTTTTCAAGCAGGGCTGCACCTCCCCAACGCGACGCGGCCCCGGGGCTACTCTGCCCCAAGGTTAGTGCCGCGTCCGTCGCCCTGTCGGCTTCGAACCCGATTGAGGCGGGATTGTGGCATTTGAGCCGCGTGCCGCACCCCCATGACATTGCGCCTGCGTCCCGCTAGACACGCCTCGAACGTCGACAGAGGATTTTCGCGATGACCCTTCAGGTATTCGGCCACAAGGCCCCCGACACCGACGCCACCTGCTCCGCCATCATCTGGGCGTGGTATCTCTCCGAACATCGCGGCACGCCCGCCGTCGCGCGCATTCTCGGCGAGCCCAACACCGAGGCCGCCTTCGTCCTGCAGCGCTGGTCCCTCGATCGCCCCGAGATCATCGACGACGTCGCTCCGGGCGATGCCGTCGTGATCGTGGACACCAACAACCCCGCCGAGCTGCCCGCCGGGATCGGCGCGGCCGACATCCGCGAGATCATCGACCACCACAGGCTGACCGGCGGTCTCGAGACCACAGTGCCGATCAACATCACTGTCCGTCCCGTCGCCTGCACCGCGACGATCCTGCATGACCTGATGGGCGCCGATGCGTCGACCATGCCCGAGGGCATCAAGGCGGCGATGCTGTCCTGCATCCTGTCCGACACGCTGGAATTCCGCTCCCCCACCACCACGGATGTCGACCGTGCGCTGGCTGAGCAGCTCGCCGGTGAACTGGACATCGTGATCGCCGATTACGCCGAGGAGCTCTTCGCCGCGAAGTCCGACGTTTCCCGCTTCTCCGAAGCCGAGCTTCTGAGGATGGACAGCAAGGAATGCGAGGTCGACGGCACCAAGTACCGCGTCTCCGTCCTCGAGACCACGAGCGCCCAGTCGATCCTCGCCCGCAAGGAGGCGCTGAAGGATGCGACCGCCGCCGTCGCCGCCGAAGATGGCGTGGACGAGGTCCTGCTCTTCGTCGTCGACATCCTGCGCGAGGAGGCGACGATGCTGATCCAGAACGAGCGTGTGAAGGGCGTGGCGGAGCGCAGCTTCGACAAGGCCGTGTCGGGGGATACCGTGGTCCTGCCGGGCGTGATGAGCCGCAAGAAGCAGATCATTCCGGCCCTCAAGGGCTGAGATCACTCAAGGAGCGCGCCGCACCCGTGGCGCGCTCCCCTTGCGATGCAAGCCGGACCGCGTGGGGGTGCCCCCGCGCGCTTTTCAGCAGTTCGGCACGTTCACCGCGAGGCCGCCAAGCGCGGTCTCCTTGTACTTCTCGCTCATGTCGGCGCCGGTCTGGCGCATCGTCTCGATACAGGCGTCGAGCGGAACGAGGTGCTCCCCCGATCCGCGGAGCGAGAGGCTCGCGGCGCTGATCGCCTTGACCGCGCCGAGGCCGTTGCGCTCGATGCAAGGGACCTGAACGAGGCCGCGGACGGGGTCGCAGGTCATGCCGAGATGGTGCTCCAGGGCGATCTCGGCCGCGTTCTCCACCTGCGCCGGGGTCGCGCCCAGAACCGCGCTCAGGCCAGCCGCGGCCATCGCCGCCGCACTGCCGACCTCGGCCTGGCAGCCGGCCTCCGCCCCCGAAATCGAGGCATTGCGCTTCACGAGGCCGCCGATCGCGGCCGCGGTCAGCAGAAAGTCCGGCAGTCGGTCACGGCTGGCGCCCGGCACATGGTCGAGCCAGTAGCGAATGACCGCGGGGATCACACCTGCCGCGCCGTTCGTGGGGGCGGTGACGACCTGACCGCCCGCGGCGTTCTCCTCGTTCACCGCCATGGCGTAGGCCAGGGTCCAGTCATGGATCGTATGCGGTGCGGAGAGGTTGCGGCCGTACTCCTCCTTCAGGGCGCGGACGATGGCCGGCGCACGGCGCTTGACGTTGAGGCCGCCGGGCAGGGTTCCCTCGGTCTCGAGGCCGCGCGCGATGCAGGCCTCCATCACGTCCCAGAGCCGCTTGATCCCGGCGTCGATCTCCGCGACGGACCGGCGGGCACGCTCGTTCCTCAGCTGCACCTCGGCGATGGTGAGCCCCTCCCGCGCGCAGACCTCCAGAAGCCCGGCAGCGGTGGAGAAGGGCAGGGGCAGGGCGGGTCCGGTCTCCTCTCCCGGGCCGGTCTTCAGCTCCTCCTCGGTGACGACGAAACCGCCGCCGACGGAGTAGTAGACCTCCGACAGGATCACGTCGCCCTGCGCGTCCGTCGCCGTGAGGCGCATGCCGTTGGCGTGGCCGGTGAGGGGGGTGTCGTAATCGAAGACGAGGTCCGAGGCGGGGTCGAATGCGAGGGGGCCGAAGCCATCGGGCTTCAGGGTCTTCTCCAGGCGAATCCGCTCCAGGGACGCATCCGCCGCGTCCATGTCGTAGCTTTCCGGCTCGAACCCGGCGAGGCCGAGGATCGTGGCCCGGTCCGTCGCATGGCCGACGCCGGTGAAGGCCAGCGATCCGTGGAGGGAGGCGCGCAGGCCGTGGGGCTGGAAGGGGGAGGCACGCAGCCGCGACAGGAACCGCGCGGCGGCGACCATCGGTCCCATCGTGTGGGACGAGGAGGGGCCTATTCCGACCTTGAAGATATCGAAGACGCTCAGGAACATGGATCGCAGCCTAGCACCCTTTCGCCCACGACATGACCCGCAAGCGACGCAACGCCGCGCAAAGGCGGTGGGTGAGGCCGTATTCGGGCCTCGCCGCTGGACCGGATTCACCCTATAAGCGGCGAAACCTCAAGGATCAGCCGGAGTCCGACGACGATGCCCGAGACCCTATCCCCCATCGAGCGCGCGAAGCACGCCGCGGCCTGGCGCGCCTCTGCGTACGTCGAGAGCGGGATGCGCGTGGGGCTGGGCACCGGTTCGACCGCGGCATGGATGGTCCGGCGACTCGGGGAGCGCGTGGCCGAGGAAGGCCTGCAGATCGTCGGCGTGCCGACCTCGTCGCGCACCGCCGACCTCGCCCGGCAGGTCGGCCTCACGGTCGCCTCGCTCGATGAGGCGAAATGGCTCGACCTGACCATCGACGGGGCGGACGAGTTCGACGGCGCGCTCAATCTCGTGAAGGGCGGTGGCGGGGCGCTTTTGCAGGAGAAGATCGTCGCCACGGCCTCCGACAGGATGATCGTGATCGCGGACGCGGCCAAGGAGGTCTCCGCGCTCGGATCCTTTCCGCTCCCCGTGGAGATCGTTCCCTTCGGGTGGCAGACGACCAAGGCGCTGGTCGTCGAAACGCTGGTGAACATGGACGTTCTCGGCCGCGAGGCCACGCTGCGGATGAACGACGACGTGCCCTACGTCACGGACGAGGGGAACTACATCGTGGATCTGAACCTCCTCAGGATCGGCAATGCGAGGCAGCTTTCGCTGGTGCTGAACCAGATTCCGGGCGTGGTTGAGAACGGGCTGTTCATCGACGTCTGCGACATGGTCGTGATCGGGCATGGGGACGGGGCGGTCACCCTGCGCGACCCGTCCGGGATCGCGGCGCACAGCGCGGCGCTGCCCCAGAACGAGAGCGGGAACATCTTCGCCGACGGCGACTGACAGGCCCCGCCCTACGCGGGTGGGGAAGACGCAAGACAGGCAAGCGGAACGACATCATGGACTTCGACTACGATCTCTTCGTCATCGGCGGCGGCTCGGGCGGCGTGCGCGCGGCCCGGCTGGCCTCCGCCGAAGCCGGCGCGAAGGTCGCGCTGGCCGAGGAAAGCCGCATGGGCGGCACCTGCGTCATCCGCGGCTGCGTGCCGAAAAAGCTGATGGTCTTCGCATCGGAGTACAACGAGAAGGTCCGCGAGGCCTGTGATTACGGCTGGGACACGGGCCCCACGACGTTCGACTGGACGAAGTTCCGGCCCAAGATGCATGCCGAGCTCGACCGGCTGGAGGGCATCTACCGCCGCAATCTCGAGAAGGCCGGCGTCGAGATCTTCGACAGCCGTGCGCGCCTCAAGGATCCTCATACCGTCCAGTTCGCGAACGGAGTGACCAAGACGGCCAAGCACATCCTCGTCGCCGTCGGCGGCTGGCCGGTCTTTCCGCCGATCGAGAATGCCGAGGAGCTCGGCATCTCCTCCAACGACGTGTTCCACCTCGATGCGCTGCCCGAGCGGCTGCTGATCATCGGCGGTGGCTACATCGCGTGCGAGATGGCCTGCATCTTCAACGGGCTCGGCTCCGAGGTGCATATGTGGCAGCGCGGCGGCCAGATCCTGAACGGCTTCGACGAGGAAGCGCGGGGCCATATCGCCGAGGACATGGCGTCTCACGGCATACAGCTTCATTCGGGCACGAACATCCACGAGATGACGCGCCACGAGGATGGCGCACGCATCCGGGTGAAGAGCACGACCGGCAAGGACGAGGTGTTCGACACCGTCCTCTTCGCGACGGGCCGCAAGCCCAACACCTCCGATCTCGGCTGCGAGGAGGCGGGGCTGGAACTCGGCCGTCACGGCGAGATCGTGGTGGACGATTACAGCCAGACCGCCGTTCCATCGATCTACGCCATCGGCGACGTGACCGGCCGCATGGAGCTGACCCCCGTGGCGATCCGGGAGGGGGCCGCCTTCGTCGAGACCGTCTTCAAGGGCAACCCCACGAAGCCCGATCACGACCTCGTCCCGACCGCGATCTTCACGCAGCCCGAATACGGCAGCGTCGGAATGACCGAGGAAGAGGCGCAGGCCGAGCGGCCGATCGACGTCTACTGCACCTCCTTCCGGCCGATGCAGCAGGCCTTCATCGACCGCGAGGATCGCGTGATGATGAAGCTCATCGTTTGCCAGGAAAGCCGCAAGGTGCTGGGGTGCCACATCGTGTCCGACCATGCGGGCGAGATGATCCAGTTCGCCGCGATCGCCATCAAGATGGGCGCGACGAAGGAGGATTTCGACCGGACCGTGGCCGTCCACCCGACCGTCGGCGAAGAAATGGTGACGATGAAGACGCCCACGCGGTCGGGCTGACATTCGCGTCAGGGCGCTTGCGCATCGGCGCAGGTCCGCCCACCTTTAACAAAGTGAACATCTGAGGAGGAACCCGAGGATATGGCAGGCAATAACGGCGGCCCCTGGGGCGGCAGCGGCGGCAATTCCGGCGGAGGCCGGGGGCCCGGCGGATCCGGTCCCGAGGGTCCCGGAGGCGACGGTCCCCGACGTCCGGCCGGCAACGGCTCCGGGCAGGGCATGTCCGAGATCGACCAGATCGTCCGCAAGGGGCAGGAGCAGCTCCGCGTCCTCATGGGCGGCAAGGGCAACAATGGCGGCGATCCGAACCGCGGCGGTGGCGGCGGCGGCGGTGGCTTCCACCTGTCCCGCGGCACCTTCGTGCTCGCGGGCCTCGTCGCGGTCGTGATCTGGGCCTTCGCCTCGCTCTACTCGGTGCGCCCCGAGGAACAGTCCGTCGAGCTCTTCCTCGGCGAGTACTATTCCACCGGCAACCCGGGCCTGAACTTCGCTCCCTGGCCGCTCATCACCCATGAGGTGATCCCGGTGACGCGCGAGCGCACCGAGCAGCTCGGCGTGCCCGGCGACAGCGCTCCTGGCGAGCAGGACGGCCTGATGCTGACCACCGACGAGAACATCGTCGACATCGACTTCGAAGTGGTCTGGAACATCTCCGATCCCGCCCGCTTCCTGTTCAACCTCGCGGAGCCCGAGGCAACGATCCGCGCCGTGTCCGAAGCCGCGATGCGCGAAGTCATCGCCCAGTCGGAACTCGCACCGATCCTCAACCGGGACCGCGCGCTTATCGCCGATACGGTTCAGACCCTGATCCAGGAAACGCTCGACGCCTACGACGCCGGCGTGAACATCGTCCGTCTCAACCTCGACAAGGCCGATCCGCCCGCCGAGGTGATCGACGCCTTCCGCGAGGTGCAGGCCGCCGAGCAGGAGCGGGACCGTCTCCAGCGGCAGGCCGATGCCTACGCCAACCGGGTTCTCGCCGGCGCGCGCGGTGAAGCGGCCCAGACGCTCGAACAGGCCGAAGCCTACCGTGCGGAGGTCGTGAACGCCGCCCTCGGTGAGGCGAGCCGCTTCACCTCGGTCGTCACGGAATACCGCAAGGCCCCCGAGGTCACGCGCAAGCGTCTCTACCTCGAGACCATGGAGCGCATCCTCGGCGGCGTGAACAAGATCATCCTCGATGAGGATACGGGCTCCGGCGGACAGGGCATCGTTCCCTACCTCCCGCTGAACGAGTTGCAGCGCAGCGGCTCGTCCGCCGCACAAGCCACGTCCACGGGAGGCAACTGATATGGGCAAAGCCGCAATTTCGCTGATCGTGGCGGTGGTGATCCTCGTCGTCGTCGCGTCCTCCTCGCTCTTCATCGTCGACGAGCGGGAAAAGGCCTTGGTGCTCCAGTTCGGGCAGATCAAGGACGTGAAGGAGGAGCCCGGGCTCGCCTTCAAGATCCCGCTGATCCAGGAGGTCGTGCGCTACGACGACAGGATCCTCGCGCTCGATACCGAGACCATCGAGGTCACCCCTTCTGATGACCGGCGCCTGGTGGTGGATGCGTTCGCGCGCTACCGGATCTCTGACGTGGTCCAGTTCCGCCAGGCCGTCGGCATCGGCGGCGAACGGGCCGCCGAGGATCGTCTCGAGGGCATCCTCAACCCGCAGATCCGCGCCGTGCTCGGCTCCGACGGGGTCACGTCCAACACGATCCTGTCGGCGGACCGCTCCGACCTGATGAACCGGATCACCGAGCAGGCGCGCGCGCGCGCCGAACCGCTCGGGCTCTACGTCATCGACGTGCGCCTCAAGCAGACCAACCTGCCGAGCCAGAACCTCGACGCGACCTTCGCGCGGATGCGGGCCGAGCGGGAGCGCGAGGCGGCGGACGAGATCGCTCGCGGTGAGGAAGCGGCCCAACGGGTCCGCGCCCAGGCCGACAGGACCGTGGTCGAACTCGTGTCAGAGGCGCAGCGGGAGGCCCAGATCGTCCGCGGTGAAGCCGAGGCGGAGCGCACGCGCATCACCGCCGACGCCTATACCTCCGACCGGGACTACTTCGACTTCTCCCGCTCCCTCGAAGCGATGGAGACCGCGCTCGGCGGGCAGAACTCGTCCATGGTGATCACGCCGAACAACGAGTTCTTCGCCTATCTCAACGGCACCGGCGCCCTGCCGGATATTGGCCCGGATGCCGGCACCGATGCGGCCGCTGGAGCCGGGGAAGACGCAAGCACGGGCACCGAAGAGGGCGCCGATACCGGCGTGACGCTCGATGCTGCCCCCGCGCCCGACGATGCCGAGGCGGACGATGCCGAAGCGGACGCTCCCGAGGCGGGAGACGCCGAGACCGGCACGGATGCGGAGGCGAGCGAAGGGGCCGAGGTCGATACCGAAGATACCCCGGCGGCAGAAGGTGCGACCCTGCAGACCACCACCGCCAACTGAGCCGCCGCGCTCATCGATCTGAAAAAAGGGCGCCGCTTCTCCGGAAGCGGCGCCTTTTTGCTGAGCATCCCAGCGCTCTGACCGCATCCCGTGCGACATCGCACCTGCGATGTGCGCGCACCGGGCTGGATCACCCGAGCGCTTCGCCTCATGTTGCGGCCGAGATTTGAATCAACATACCGGAGTAATTCCATGGCCGACGTCAAGCTCGCCGTCATCTTCTACACCACCTACGGCACCAACCACGCGATGGCCGAGGCCGCCGCCGACGCCGCCCGCGAAGCCGGCGCCGAGGTTCGCCTCCTCAAGGTCCGCGAGACCGTGTCCCAGGACATCATCGACGGTCAGGAGGGCTGGAAGGCCCAGCAGGAAAAGATGGCGGACATCCCCGAAGTGTCCCCCGAAGACATGGAATGGGCCAACGCCTATCTCTTCTCCGCGCCGACCCGCTACGGTAACGCCGCCAGCCAGATGCGCGCGTTCATCGACACGCTCGGTCCCCTCTGGCAGGACGGCAAGCTGGCCAACAAGCCGGTCAGCGCCATGACCTCCACCATGACCGATCACGGCGGCCAGGAAAGCACCCTGCTGGCGATGCACACCACGTTCATGCACTGGGGCTCCATCATCGTGCCGAACGGCTACACCGACCCCTCGATCTTCGAGTTCGGCGGGAACCCCTACGGCTATTCCCAGAAGGCCGGCGAGATCTCCCCCGAGGGCCTGAAGGTCATCCAGCACCAGGGCCGCCGCATCGTCGACGTCGCCCGCAAGATGGCCAGCTGACCGTCAGGGCCCGTCCGCGCCTCCGGGTGCGATGACGCGTCCCCAAAGCAGGAACGCCCCCGCATTGCAGTGCGGGGGCGTTCTTCGTTCCGAGCGCGGGCAGGGGGCGAGGCGTCACCCTCTCGTCAGCTTGACCTGCGTGTCGCATTTCAGCGCCTTGCCGAGGGAGGCGAAGCGGGCGGCGGCGACCTCTCCGTAAAGGGGGGCGGAGCTGGGCGGCAGGAGCAGCTCGAGCGAGCCCTTGCGGGGGTGGTAGCGCAGTTTTCCCATGCGCTCGGGCTGCGCCATGGAGAACATCGCGCCGAATCGCATGGCCTTGCCCAGCACCTCGGCGCGCCAGATCTGGGTCTCGTCCAGGAGCGTCAGCACGTCGTCGAAGCGGGTGCCGGGACGGGAATTCTTGTAGCGGTGCAGCAGGGCGAGGCCGAGAAAGACGCGGCCCTCGTGGTCGATCCCGCCGAGGTTCGAGCGGGTGGCGTTGTCGAAGCAGAGCTCGGCGCGGTAATCCGGATGGGCGCGCCACGAGACGTCGTGGAGCAGGCAGGCGGTCTTGATCAGCCGCGCGTCCACCTTGCCCGTCGTGAAGAGGGGCGAGACGAAATCGTAGAGCACGCGGCCAAAGCCGGGCAGGCGGGCGTTCATCGCTTCCGAATGGCGCGCGGCTTCGATCAGGGGATCGCGTGCGCGAAGCCGCTCCGGCATCTGCTCGTAGAGCAGCCCCTCGCGGATACCATAGGCGGAGACGTAGATCTCCTTCGTCCCCATCGTTGACATCATGCGCCGCAGCACTTCGCCGGCGATCGGCACGAGCGAGATCCGCGCCGTGGACAGGCCGACGTCGCCACGCAATTTCTCGAGATCGAAATCCGCCACCCAGTCCAGCGTTGCGCGGACCGATTTCGGCGTCATGCGGTAATCGTGGAGGACGGAGAGGGGATAGCCCCTGCGGTGCATGTCGAGCTTGGCGATGGCCCGCCAGGAGCCGCCGACGAGGTAGAGCCGCTTGTGCGGGCCGCAGACCTCCTTCAGCCGTTCGAGCTCGGCGTCGATCTCCTTCTGGCGCCCCTTCTTGCCGGACTTCACGCTTTCGAGCCGGAGCGGGCCGAGAGCGGAGGTGGCGCGGTCGCCGACCTGTCCCGCCTCGATCCGTGCAAGCTCCATGGAAGAGCCGCCGATATCGCAGGCCAGACCGTCCGCTCCGGGCCAGCCGAGAAGGACGCCCTGCGCCGACAGGCGGGCCTCCTCCTCG
This sequence comes from Tropicimonas omnivorans, assembly GCF_031846565.1. NCBI lineage: Bacteria > Pseudomonadati > Pseudomonadota > Alphaproteobacteria > Rhodobacterales > Roseobacteraceae > Tropicimonas > Tropicimonas omnivorans. The sequence goes on from NZ_JAVRHL010000002.1 coordinate 533,574, forward strand.
CCGTCGATAACCTGAAGCCGCAGGCCCGTCTCGCGGAAGACCTCTTCGCAGAAGTCCGGCCCGTCATCGGCGTTGCGCACGGCGGCCGTCGCGGTGGCGGAGAGGGGCGGTATCTCCATCCCCTCGGCCAGTGAGACGAAGCGGCGGATGGCGGACAGGGCGCGGACACGGCCCTCCGGGTTCAGCTTGTTGCCACCGCCGTTGTTCATGCCCGACCCGAGTCCGGCCATGACCTTCTCGTTGTAGAAATAGGCGGGAGAGCGGGCTGCTCCGTCGAAGACGACGAGCCGGACCGAATTCGATCCCACGTCGATCACGCCGACGCGGGAGAGCGCGCGAGCGGCCGGATCCTCGAACAGGGGGCGTCCGAAGAAGCCCCTGTCCGTCTGTGCCTCGGGTGTGCCGTCCATCGCTCGGCTCCTCGGTCGCTTCGTCGTTCTACCTGCGGTGCAGCGCGCCTCAGGTCAATCCTTCGTGTGCGCAAGTTCCGGTACGTCCGAGGCGCCGGCGGACCCGCGGCCGGACAGGCTGGGGTTCTCCATGAAGAAGCGGTGGCAGTTGAAGGGCTTTTCGGAATTGGCCTCCGTCACCCCCCTGACCCAGACCCCGTCGGGGCCCAGGACCCAGCTTTGCGCTTCGTCGGCGAGGTTGGCGGCGAGGATCTGGCTCACGATCTGCGCCTTCACGGTCGGGTTCGTCGTCTCCACCAGCGTCTCCACCCGGCGGTTGAGATTGCGTCCCATCCAGTCGGCCGAAGACAGGAAGACCCGCGCCTTCCGGGAGGGCAGGCCATACCCGGCCCCGAAGCAGACGATACGCGAATGCTCCAGGAACCGCCCGACGATGGACTTCACCCGGATCGTCTCGGATAGCCCCCGTATGCCGGGGCGGACGCCGCAGATGCCGCGGATCACGAGGTCGATCCGGACGCCGTCGCGGCTCGCGGCGTAGAGGGCGTCGATCACGTCGGGTTCGATCAGCGAGTTCATCTTCGCCCAGATCTGGGCCGGCCGGCCGGCGCGGGCGTGCTCCGCCTCCGCCTCGATCATCTCGATCAGGCGGGACTTGAGGGAATGGGGAGAAATGGCAAGGTTCTCGAGGCTCTCGGGCTGGGCGTAGCCGGACAGGTAGTTGAAGACCTTCGTCGCATCGCGTCCGAGCGCCGGGTCGCAGGTGAAGAAGCTGAGGTCGGTGTAGAAGCGCGCGGTGATCGGGTGATAATTGCCGGTGCCGTAATGGGTGTAGGTGACGAGCTTGCCGTTCTCCCGGCGCACCACGGTGCTGATCTTGGCGTGTGTCTTGTAGTTGACGAAGCCGTAGACGACATGCGCGCCCGCCCTTTCGAGGCGGCGGGACTGTCGGATATTGGCAGCCTCGTCGAACCGCGCGGCCAGCTCCACGAGGGCGGTGACGGACTTGCCGTCCTCGGCCGCCTCGCAGAGCGCCTCCACGATGGGGGAGTTCTTCGAGGTCCGGTAGAGCGTCTGCTTGATGGCGAGAACGTCTGGATCCCGCGCCGCCTGCTGCAGGAACCGCACCACCATGTCGAAGGTCTCGTAGGGGTGGTGAAGGAGCATGTCCTTCTGCCGGATCGCCGAGAACATGTCCCCGTCATGGTCCTGGACGCGCTCGGGCACGCGGGGCGCGAAGGGCGGCCAGAGCAGGTCCGGCCGGCTCTCCACGACGAGTTCGGCAACATCCGCCATGCCGATCAGGCCGCGGATCTCCACCACGTCCTCCATGGTGATGTGCAGTTCCGGCAGGATCACCTTGCGCAGGCCGTCCGGTGCGCCGTGGGACAGCTTGAGCCGGATCACCTCGCCGCGGCGGCGGCGCTTGAGGGCGGTCTCGAACTCGCGGACGAGATCCTCGGCCTCCTCCTCCACCTCGAGGTCGCTGTCGCGCAGGACGCGGAACGTGCAGTGATCGCGCAAGGTATAGCCGGGGAAAAGACGCCCGAGGTGGAGCAGGAGCAGGTCCTCGAGCATGAAGAAGCGTTGCGCCCCATCCTTCGGCGGCAGCGGCACGAAGCGGGTGACCTGCTGCGGGATCGGCAGGAGTGCCTGGAGCGGCCGCCCGTCCGCATCGCGGCGAAGCTGCACCGCGAGGGAGAATCCGCCCGAGGGGATGAACGGAAAGGGGTGCGCGGGGTCGATCGCGAGGGGGGAGAGGACCGGAAAGACCTGCTCGAGGAAGTGCTGCTCCAGGTGCCGGCGGTCGGCCTTGGTCAGCCGCGAGGGCGAAAGGATCTGGATCCCCATCTGCTCCAGCGCCCGGCGCAGGTTGCCCCACGTCGTCTGCTGCGCCCGCATCAGGCCGCGGGCATTCTCGTGGATGAGTGCGAGCTGCTCGGCCGGGGTGAGCCCGTCAGCCGAAGGGGTGGTGTTGCCGGCGCGCGCAAGTTCCATCAGGCCGGCGACGCGGACGGTGTAGAACTCGTCGAGATTGGTGGCGGAGATGGACAGGAACCGGACCCGCTCCAGAAGCGGCACGCTCGGGTTCATCGCCTCCTCGAGCACGCGCCAGTTGAACTTCAGCCAGCTGATCTCCCGATTGAAGAAGCGCGCCGGCCCCGATGCCTCGACCAGCGGCAACTCCGCCGGCGCCGGAGCGGCGCCGCGCAGGAAATCGGCGATTCCAAACTTGCTGGTCCCCTGCGGACTGGTCATCGAATGCTCCCTGGGCGGATCGTTGTTCTAGTCGGGCAGGATATCCGCACCGTCCTCGGCGCCCAAGACGTCGCGCGCGAGCTTGGTGCCGATCGGACGGCCGCTCGCGAGCGCCGCGTCGTCGAGCGCGGCGACGAGGCGTACGGCCTCGGCGGCGGACCGCTCCATGCGGCGCAGCAGGTAGGCCACGAGGCTGGGCGGCGGGGCGATCTGGCGGTCGTCGAAGAGCTTGACGATCATCGCTTCGAGCAGGCGGTCGTCGGGCGGCTGCAACTCGACGGAGGCGGCCCCGCGCAGGCGGCTGCCGAGATCGGGCAGCCTCACCGGCCAGAGCGCGGGATCGCCGTCGCCGGTCAGCAGAAGATGCCCGCCCTCGGCGAGCGTCAGGTTGTAGAGATGGAACAGCGCCCGTTCCCGCGCGGGATCCCCGGCCACGAGATGCGCATCGTCCACCGCAACGTCCCCCGGGATCGCGTCCGCCTCGGTCAGGGCCAACCCGGAGATCAGCCGCGCGCCGGCCTCGCGGGTCCAGACATGGGCGAGGTGGGTCTTGCCCATGCCCTTCGGGCCGCGGATCAGCAGCGCCCGGCCGGGCCAGTTGCGCCAGCCGTCGATGGCCGCGACGGCGGCGCCGTTCGCTTCGGAGACGAAATAGTCGCCGCGGGTGCGGCCCGTTCGAACGGGCAGATCGAAGTAGAGCTGTCGGGTGGTCATTCTGTCTTTACGGGCGGGCCGTCATCGGGAGGGGCTTCGCGGTCGTTGGCATAGGAGCGCTCCAGGTGGTGGGCCGGAGCGCGGGTTTCCCCGGAGACACCGCGGTAGAGCGGGCCCTCCTTGTACTCGTCGACGAGAAACCGCGCGATCACGCCCAAGGCCGCCGCGACCGGAACCGCGACCAGAAGGCCGACGAAGCCGAAGAGCGCGCCGAAGGCGGAGAGCGCGAAGAGCAGCCAGACCGGGTGCAGGCCGACCGAGGTGCCGACGAGCTTCGGCGTCAGGATGTTGCCCTCCACGAACTGGCCGAACTGGAAGATCGCGTAGACGAGGACGATCATCCACCAGTCTCCCCAGAACTGGAACAGCGCCAGCCCGATGGAGAGCGCCCCGCCGACGAAGGCGCCGACGAAGGGGATGAAGGTCAGGAACCCGGCGATCGCTCCTGCGACCAGTCCGAACTTCAGTCCCACCAGCATCAGTGACACGGCGTAGAAGGTGCCGAGGATCAGGCAGACAAGCCCCTGGCCCCGGATGAACCCGGCCATGGTGTGGTCGATGTCCCGCGCGAGCTGACGGATTGTCGGGGCGCCGTCGCGGGGAAGGAGGCCGTCGATGCTGGCCACCATCCGGTCCCAGTCGAGCAGGAGGTAGACCGAGACGACTGGGACGATGACCAGAAGGACGATGACGTTCACCACGCCGGAGAGCGACGTCATCAGCCCCTGCATCAGCTCACCGCCGCGGGACTGGATCGTCTCGCCGATGGAGGAGAGCGACTGCCGCACGACGGAGGTGTCGTCCATCAGGTCAGGGAACCGCTCTGTGAGCGCGGCCTGCAGGTTCGAGACCATTTCGGGCGCCGCCTCGAACAGATCGATTGCCTGCCGCACGAGGGTCGGCACGACGAGCAGCATCGCGACGGCGAAGACGACGATCCCGACGAGCGTGATCACGAAGACCGCGAGGCCCCGCTTCAACCCGAGCCGCTCCAGCCGGTCCGCCAGCGGATCGAAGATGTAGGCAATGGCGCCGCCGAGGACGAACGGAAGGATGACGTCGCCCAGGATCCAAAGAACGGCGAGGAACACGATGGCGGCCACCATCCAGATCACGGCCTGATGTTTCATCGGTAGCGCCATGTCGGCTGCCCCTGTTGCCTCTGGGATGGTGTCGTTCCAATCGCTCAAGCGACCCTGCAATGCAAGCAGCGTGGGGCGCGGTTGTTCCGCCCTTGCCACGGCTTGCCCGGCATGGGCGCTTCGCGTAACGCTCCGGCCCGACCCGTCCGCCCCTTTGTCCGCCTCTCGCCCGGAGCCAGATCACATGCGTCTCAGCCGCTACTTTCTTCCCGTCCTCAAGGAAACGCCGGCCGAAGCCCAGATCGCCAGCCACCGGCTGATGCTGCGCGCGGGCATGATCAAGCAATCCTCGGCCGGCATCTACTCGTGGCTGCCGCTGGGTTATCGCGTCTTGCGCAACATCGAACGGATCGTCCACGAAGAGCAGCAGCGCGCGGGCCACATCCCGATGCTGATGCCCACCCTGCAATCGGCGGATCTGTGGCGGGAATCAGGGCGTTACGACGCCTACGGCCCCGAGATGCTGCGCATCCGCGACCGTCACGACCGGGACATGCTCTACGGCCCCACGAACGAGGAGATGATCACCGACATCTTCCGCTCCCACGTGGCCTCCTACCGCGATCTGCCGATGACGCTCTACCACATCCAGTGGAAGTTCCGGGACGAGGTGCGCCCCCGGTTCGGCGTGATGCGCGGGCGCGAGTTCTTCATGAAGGACGGTTACAACTTCGACGTCTCCTACGAGGACGCGATGTATGCCTACGATCGGCACATGGTCTCCTATCTGCGGACCTATGAGCGGATGGGCCTGAAGGCGATCCCGATGCGGGCCGATTCGGGACCGATCGGCGGCGAGGACACGCACGAGTTTCTCGTCCTCGCGGATACGGGCGAATCGGAAGTGTTCTACGACTCGGCGATCACCGACCTCACGCTAGGCGATCGCACCATCGACTACGACGACCGCGCCTCCCTGCGCGCGGTCTGCGAGGAGTGGACGACGCCCTACGCCCGCACCGACGAGACCCATGACGAGGAGGCCTACGCAAGCATCCCCGAGGAGCGCCGCCGCACGTCGCGCGGCATCGAGGTCGGCCAGATCTTCTATTTCGGGACCAAGTATTCCGAGGCGATGGGCGCCATCGTCACCAATGAGGACGGCGAGCGCGTTCCGGTCCACATGGGCTCCCACGGCATCGGCGTCTCCCGCCTCGTCGGCGCGATCATCGAGGCGAGCCACGACGACAAGGGCATCATCTGGCCCGAGGGCGTGACCCCGTACCGGGCGGGTATCGTGAACCTGCGTCAGGGCGATGCCGAGGCGGATGCGGCCTGCGAGCAACTCTATGCCGCGCTCGGCGATGCCGGTCTCGATCCGCTCTACGACGACCGGGACGAGCGGGCGGGCGCCAAGTTCGCGACGATGGATCTCATCGGCCTGCCGTGGCGCATCACCGTCGGCCCCCGTGGTCTCGCCAAGGGGGTCGTCGAACTCACGTCCCGCCGCACCGGCGAAAGCGAGGAGATGTCGATCGAAGCTGCCGTCGAGCGTCTGCGCGAGATCTACGCCGGGGTCTGACCCCCCAGGCGCCGCGATTTCGGGCGCCGCGATATCGCGCGCCGGGTTCCAGAACGACGCGATACGGCGCGCTGAGTTTCAGGACGCCGCGATCCCGCTCGGCGGCGGGATCGCGGGCCTCCGCTCAGTACTTCCGGCCGAAGAGCACGTCGGTGGTCGCCTTGTCCTGCGTCGCGCTCTGGCGCAACTCGCCATGCACCGCGGCCCCGGCCTTCACGGCCGGGCGAGAGCCGACCGTCTCCAGCCAACGGGCCATGTTCGGCTTGTCGTCCAGCGTCTGCTGCTGCCCCTCCCAGCCCTTTGCCCAGGGCCAGATCGCAATGTCCGCGATGGAGTAGAAGTCTCCCGCCACGAACTCCGTCTCGGCCAGTTTGCGGTCCAGAACACCGTAGAGCCGGGCGGTTTCGTTCCGGTAGCGCTCCTTGGCATAGGGCAGATCCTGGGGCGGATCCATCTGCGGCGCGTATTTCAGGAAATGGTGCGCCTGCCCCGCCATCGGGCCGAGGCCGCCCATCTGCCACATCAGCCACTCATCGACGGCGATGCGGTCCCGCTGGGTCGGGCCGCAGAACTGCCCGGTCTTCCGCGCGAGATATTGCAGGATCGCACCCGATTCGAAGATCGAGACCGGTGCGCCGTCCGGCCCGTCCGGGTCGACGATGGCGGGCATCCGGTTGTTCGGCGCGATCTTGAGGAACTCGGGCTCGAACTGCTCGCCCTTGCCGATGTTCACGAGGACGACCTCGTAGGGCAGTCCCATCTCCTCGAGGGCGATGGTGATCTTCCAGCCGTTTGGCGTGGGCCAGTAATGAAGCTCGATGGGCGGGGTCATGGTGCCTGCCTGGGCGCGGGTGTCGGCCTTCAGGATGGTTGACCAGCCCCGAATGGCAAGGGGAGCCGGACGGAAAGCGCACGCAGGGCGCTCGAGGGTGTTGCCGGATCGGGCAGGGCGGAGGCGAGCTGCGGCAGGGGCAGGGCGCCCGTGAGGATGTCCCGGTAGAAATCGAAGAGCCGCGCCCGGAGGTATACGGACCAGTGGCAGACGAGGTGCGCGGGCGGGGCGATCTCGTGGCCGAGGGTGGCGAGCGCCGCCAGCGTGGGCGCATCATCTATGGCAAGGTCGATCCAGTCAGCCTCGCGCCGGAGCGGCCCGCGTCCAAGGCTCCGTGCGCCGAAGCCGATGGGGGCAAGGGCGCGTTCCATCAGCAGATCGAAGAAGAGGTTCTCCCTGCTGCGCACGCTGAGGATCGGGGGCGGGGCCTGGGCGCGGGCAAGCGCCGCATTCGCCGCGGCCCGGGTCTCCGCCGGGGCGAGCAGGACGGCCCCCGAGACCGCGCCCGGCGGCAGGTGCGGCAGGCTTTCGAGTGCGACGCGGGCGCCGAGCGAATGGGCAAGAAGGCGCGTGCCGCCGGACCCCCTGTCCCGCGTCTGCGCCACGCGCCGGAGGATCCGGGAGAGGCCGAGGCCGGCCGCTTCCGCCTGCGCATAGGCACCGCCGAACGCGCCCCGCGCCTCCCAGCCGATGGCGAGCGCCAGCGGTCCGCCTGGCCGGTCGGCCCCGAGGGACGCGGGCCAGGACAGCGCCCGCGGCGAGCGCTTCGGGGAGAGGGAGAATATGTGGCGGTGGGGCGAGTGCTCGGGCGATGTGGGGGAGAAGCGATATCCGTGGATCATGGCGATCACCGGCCGGTCCGATTCTGCCGCGAGGCACGCTTCCGCGACACGATCGAGCACCCGCTTCTCAACCGTTCCGTCCGCCGATATGTTCGCCGCAAGTAGTGCCATGCCTCATCATGCCCGCCACATGTTGCGGCTTTGCTAAGGTTCGTCGGGGAACGCGGCATGACGCGGCGGTGAACCTTTGATGACATCGACATCGGCCGGGCCTATGGCTGTGACACCCTGCCAGGAGCCGACCCATGAGCGACGACATCACCTTCAGAGAAGCCGTGCGGGACGAGGTTCCCGCCATCGTTGCCCTCCTGAGGGACGACCACATGGGCAAACTCCGCGAGGGCTCCGGCATGGAGGCGTATCTCGCTGCCTTCGACGCCATGTCAAAGGAGGGGACGAACCGGCAATTCGTGGGCGTTATCAACGGCGAGGTCGTCGCCTGTTACCAGCTCACGGTGATCTCCGGTCTGTCGCTCTCCGCCTCCCGGCGGGCCCAGATCGAGGCGGTGCGCGTCGCCACGCATCTGAGGGGACAGGGCCACGGCGCCCGGCTCGTCGCGGATGCCGAGGCCCGGGCGCGAGAGGCGGGTGCACGGCTTCTCCAATTTACCTCGAATGCCGAGCGAAAAGACGCCCACCGCTTCTACCAGCGGCTCGGTTATGCCGCCTCGCATACCGGGTTCAAGAAGAGCCTGGACTGAGCTGGACTGAGGCCGGCGTCAGAAATCCCCGAGCCTGAGCGTGTCGAGGGAGGGTTTCTGGTCCATCGGGTAGGCCGGGAACCATGGCTTCGCGCCGGCCAGGACGCTGCCATAGGCGGTGCGCGTCATCAGGCGTCCGAGATAGGAGCCGAGCGCCGGATGCGCCGGCATCAGCGGCACCACGGTATCGGCGAAGAAGAGCGCCGGACCCGCGACGATATCCGCAAGGGTCAGCCGGTCTCCGAAGATCCAGGGATCGGGCGCGAGTTCGGCCTCCAGAGCGTCATAAGCGGCCGACAGCGTCCGCCGCGCCTCTCCGACGCCGTGGAGATCCCGCGTGCCAGGCCGGCGGAGCCGATCCTCCACGATCTTGCGCGTGGGCTGCGTCAGCATCCGCTCGATCCGGCGCTCCCACATGCGCACCTCCAGCTCCCTCCCCGCGGGCAGAAGCGCGCGCCCCGTGTCGAGCCGCTCGACGATGATGGACGCCTCGCCGAGCGCACCGCCCGGCAGCCCCGGATCGCGCAGGACAGGCAGCGTGCCGTGGGGCCAGATGGCGGCGAGCGCGCCGCGGTCTGCGGCATCGGCCAGATCGACGACGATCAGGGACACCGCCGCGCCGAGCTCTGCGGCGGCGAAGAGCGGGGCATGGCTGGCTGGATCGAGCGGATGGTGGAGAAGTTCCGGTATCATGGCGGGATTCGCGCAAGGGAGAGCCCCAGCCTAGGACGGGATCCTTGCCATTTCATCACCGGCAATCCCTCCGGGCGATGTTTTCGGTCAGGGTGTCGCCGCTTGACCTCTCACTGTGCCGGGGTCTATCCAAAGCGCCACCAAACGTGGCGATTTGTTCACCGGATTGCGGGCCACGCTAAACATGCCGCTAAAGAGGTCAGAACGCCGGTCCCCCGGCTTTTGGCGCGAACGGTGGGGAGTCGATACGGCGAAAGGACATCACGATGGCATATGACGATGACACCACCCTTGGCGGCACCGGGGCGCGCACCCGCGCGGTCCACGGCGGCACGCGCCGCTCCCAATGGGGCGAGGTCTCCGAGGCGATCTTCCTGACACAGGGCTTCGTGTACGACAGTGCCGAGGCCGCCGAGGCCCGCTTCCAGGAGTGCGGGCCGGACGAGTTCATCTACGCGCGCTACGGCAATCCGACCGTGCGGATGTTCGAGGATCGCATCGCCCAGCTCGAAGGGGCGGAGGACGCCTTCGCCACCGCCTCCGGCATGGCCGCCGTCAACGGCGCGCTGACCTCGATCCTGAAGGCGGGCGATCGCGTCGTCTCCGCCCGTGCGCTCTTCGGCTCCTGCATCTACATCCTCGAATCGATCCTCGGGCGCTACGGGGTCGAGGTGGTCTTCGTCGACGGCACCGATCTGGACGCCTGGCGCGAGGCTGTCACGCCGGAGACCACCGCGGTTTTCCTCGAGACCATCTCCAACCCGGCGCTCGAGGTGGTCGACCTGCCGGCCGTCTCCGCCATCGCGCGGGAGGCCGGGGCGCTCACCATCGTCGACAACGTCTTCGCGACGCCCGTCTATTCCCGCGCGGTGGAGCAGGGGGCGGACCTCGTGATCTACTCGACCACCAAGCACATCGACGGGCAGGGGCGGGCGCTGGGCGGCGTCATCCTCGGCAGCCGCGAGATGATCCGCGGCCAGATCGAACCCTACATGAAGCACACCGGCGGCTCCATGAGCCCGTTCACGGCATGGCTCATGCTCAAGGGGCTGGAGACGCTGGACCTGCGCGTGCGCGCCCAGGCCGAGAACGCCCGCGCCATGGCCCAGGCGATCTCGGGAGATCCGCGCCTCGCCCGCGTCATCCATCCCGCCCTGCCGGATCACCCGCAGGCCGAAACGGCGCAAACGTTGACGGGCGGTGAATGCACCCTTCTGGCCATCGACCTCGCCGGCGGGCAGGAGGCGGCGTTCCGCTTTCTGAACGCGCTGAAGGTCATGGTGATCTCCAACAATCTCGGCGACGCCAAGAGCATCGTCACGCATCCCGCCACCACCACGCATCAGCGCCTCTCGGACGAGCAGAAGGAGACGCTGGGCATCACGCCGGGTCTCATCCGCATCTCCGCCGGGATCGAGGACACGGCGGACTTGATCGCGGACCTCCGAGCCGCACTCGATGCGGTCTGAGCGGCGGGCGACATCCCGTCCCGTCCGGGCTCTCTGGATTTCGGAGCCCTGACATCACATCTCTAGGCCGGCGAGACCCAAAAGGGGGGGGACGCAGATGAACATCCAGTCCGCCGATCTCGGCGCCCTACCGACCGACGAGGACGCGCTCGAGGCCGTGGAGACGCTGCGGGCCTGGGCCGCGCGCGCGAGCAGTGCCGAGATCGCGGCACTCGGTCCCGATGCCGCACGGCTTGTGGGGCAGGTGAGCGCGCGCAGCGGCCTCGCGCAGGACTATGACGCAGGCTTTCGCCCCGATGCGGCCTATCTGGCATCGCTTCCCGATCTTCAGAACGGCCCCGCCGCGCTCATCCGCGGGGCGCGGCGCGAGATCCAGCATGTCGGCATCTCGAATTTCCGCCTGCCGGTGCAGTTCGCGACGCGGGGCGGCGCGCCCATGCTGCTGGAGACCTCCGTCACCGGGACCGTGAGCCTCGAGGCAAGCGCCAAGGGCATCAACATGTCCCGCATCATGCGCAGCTTCTACGACCACGCGGGCGAGGCGATGGGCTTCGAGCTGATCGACCGGGCGCTCGACGCCTACAAGCGGGAGCTCGGCAGTTTCGATGCGCGGATCGCCCTTGCGACGTCCTTTCCCTTGATGCGCGAAAGCCTGCGCTCGGGGCTCGCCGGCTGGCAGTATTACGACGTGGCGGCCGAGATCGCCGAGCGCGGCGGGACGCGCCTGCGCATCCTCCACGTCGACTATGTCTATTCCTCGACCTGCCCCTGCTCGCTGGAACTGGCCGAACATGCGCGTACGGTTCGCGGAACGCTCGCCACGCCGCATTCCCAGCGCTCCCTCGCGCGCCTCTCCGTCGTCCTCGATCCCGAGGCGCCCGAGCTGCCGATCGAAGACCTCATCGAGCATTGCCGCGCCGCCGTTCCGACCGAGACGCAGGTCATGGTCAAGCGCGAGGACGAGCAGGCCTTCGCCGAACTGAACGCCGCCAACCCGATCTTCGTGGAGGACGCGGCACGGCTCTTCGCCGAAGCGCTGCAGGGCGATCACCGCATCGGCGATTTCCGCGTCGCCGCCAGCCACCAGGAAAGCCTGCACAGCCACGATGCCGTCAGCATCCTGACCGAAGGACCCACCTTCGACGCAGCCTCCCTCGACCCGCGCTTTCTCGGGACCCTTCAGCCGCGCGGGTAACCGCGATGCGCGAGGCGGGCCGGCCTCTTACTTGGCCCCGGGGGCCCGGTCCTGAATCTATGACTTCGCCCGGTCAGCTTGAAGCCAATGGCGGCTTCGAGCCCGGATTACCCGACACATACCAGCGCCCATACCGGCCATGAAAGAGCGTTGCGAAGTGTATTAGCTGCTTGCCATCCTCCTAATATTAAACGCACGAAGGCGCCTCTGAAGTCAGGTGGGGAACATGAAGCAGAATTTTACCGTCGTTTATTATGACGAAGTTGTTCGACTGCTGATCGAAGTACAAATCCCCACCGTAAACCGGCATCATCGGCGCTAACCGACAAACTTTCTCTTCAGGAGAATAATGAAATGTTGGGCCATGCATCATTGAAGATGATCGCACTGTTCCGATTAAAAATATAATCCAGAGAGCCAGTAAAACCCCAAAACCTCTCCCCTCTGGTGATGAGAGAAATTCTCTACAGGTTCTCCCGTCCAAAACTCGATAAGCTAACATTGACGAAAAAACAAACATTGAACCAAGAAGCCAGATAAGCGCGTATCCCAAAGCCCTTGCGAGCGTTGTAATGGTTTGAGTAAGGTCTATCTGAAAAAACATGAGATACATAAATACTATAGTAATTGAGGCCCTGGCTATGATCGCACTTTTTCCGTAAGCACGGCCCTCGATAACGGCGCTATCCATTCTTCTTTGTAGCCTGGCGACAGTTGGATCATCCAAGCCGCGCGGCCTTCTGCCTCCATAATAATACTTACAAAGCAGAAAGTTGGTAAAAATTAATACTCCGTTCACTATGACTTTCGAAAGCTTAAAGAAGGTGAATGCTAATACTGCTCCGAATGTTGCTTGTCCGAAGAGGTGCGTAATTGAGGTGTGGTTCAATGAGGTTACGACCACCGCGGGTAGGCCTAGGAGAACACCTAGAATGTAGGCGCTGCCTGCGGCAACGTATAACGCGAAAGCTGCGACTGCGCATGCCAGAACCTCTTTGACGCTCATATTGGATATGGCGCTATTAGAGCTAATTTTGTTTACAGTTAATAGAATATCTTTGAGGTACTGCAAAAAATTATCACCCGTATAACCACAGAAAGTAACTTTTGTGCTGCCACTCTAAACTATCAAGCACGATGCAGGGGAAAAAAGACGTATCGGCTCTATGTGTACGCTTCAAGCCGCCTGCCGTCGGCAACTTCCGCGTAGGGAATGGCAGCTTCCTCCCGCACTGCCCACTCTCACCCCAACCATACGACAGGTCCCCTCCGGCAGGGGCCGCCGGGCCGGCACGGCTTCGGACGGTCGGTGCCTGAGCATGTGTAGAGGTCGGGCAGGGCGCTCGTCCGGGGCATCATCGTTCCCCCGCTCCCGGCCTCACCGTTTCCGGGGCTCGCCGATCTCTATGACGCCGCGGTCGGCGCCTTCGGCCTCGGCCTTGTGTTCGGGCTCGACGTGAATGCTGACATTGATGTCGGGCACCGCGTCCTTCAGGGCCGCCTCGATCTGGTCGCAGACCTCGTGGGCATCCTCGACGGTGGTCTCTCCGGGGACGACGAGGTGGAAATCGACGAAGGTGGCGCGGCCGGCATGGCGGGTGCGCAGATCGTGCGCCTCGAGCGCGCCGCCGGCCTCGGTGCTGATCACGTCCCGGATCGTCTGCATGGTCTGATCCGGTACGGCCTCGTCCAGGAGGCCGCTGAGGGAGGCCGCGATGAGCTTGCCGCCGGACCACAGGATGTTGACCGCGACGATGGCGGCGAGGAGCGGATCCAGCACCCAGTACCCCGTGAGGCCGGCGAAACAGATGCCGAGAACCACACCGGCCGAGGTGATCACGTCCGCCCACAGGTGCTTGCCGTCCGCCACGAGGGCGGGGGAGGAGAGCCGCGTCCCCCGCCGGATGAGGAGCCGGGACCATGCGGCATTGAGCGCGGTGGCGACGGTCACGATCACGAGGCCGAAGGCCGGCATCTGCGGAATGTCGGGGGAGCGGAAGCCCAGCCATGCCTCCCGCAGGATCAGGAGCGCCGCGACGACGATCAGCACGCCCTCGACCACCGCCGAGATGAACTCCGCCTTGGTATGGCCGTAGGGATGCGCCTCGTCGGCGGGGCGGAGCGCCACCTTCACGGCGACGAGCGCCGCGATGGCCGCGACGACGTTGACCGTGCTTTCGAGGGCATCCGACAGAAGCGCGACCGAGCCCGTCATCACGGCGGCCCACGCCTTGAGCGCAAGGACGATCAGCCCCACGAGGATGCTGCCGAGAGCGAGTTTGACCTGATCCGTCATGGGCGTCTCATACAGCCCGTCCGGTCCCGGGCAAGCCGCTATGTTCGCTTGACAGCGCTCGCCCCCCGCGCCAACGCTCCGCGCCATGTTCGACCTGCGCCCCGTCGGTTACATCATCGGTCTGCTGCTGACGGTTCTCGGCGCGGCCATGCTCCTTCCGCTGGGCATGGACCTGCTCGCCGGCAACGGAGAATGGCCGGTCTTCCTCGAGAGCGCGATCATCACCGCGCTGACCGGGACGTTCCTCGCGATATCCTGTGCCAACGGCGTCGGGCGGGGCCTGACGATCCGGCAGACCTTCCTCGTCACCACGCTCGTCTGGCTCATCCTCGCAATCTTCGCGGCCGTTCCCTTCATCCTCGGGGACACGCAGGCCAGCATCACCGACGCCTTCTTCGAGTCGATGTCCGGGCTGACGACGACGGGCTCCACCGTCTTCACCGGGCTCGATGATCTGCCGGCGGGCATCCTGCTCTGGCGGTCCCTGCTGCAATGGATGGGCGGGATCGGGATCGTCGTCGTGGCCATGGTGTTCCTGCCCGAGCTCAGGGTCGGGGGCATGCAGATCTTCCGGTCGGAGGCGTTCGACACGCTGGGCAAGATCCTGCCCCGGGCGGCGGAGATCGCGGCGCGTATTACCTGGATCTATCTCGGCCTCACCTTCGCGGCCTTCCTCGCCTTCGCGGCCGTCGGCATGACGGCATTCGACGCGCTCTGTCATGCCCTCACGGCGATCTCGACGGGGGGCTTCTCCACGACGGATGCCTCCTTCGGCGCCTATCAGGGGGCGCCCGAATACGTGGCGACGGTCGTCATGCTTCTCGCGAGCCTGCCCTTCGTGCGCTACATCCAGCTTCTGGCGGGGACGGCGCGCCCCTTCTTCGAGGATACCCAGATCCGCGCCTATTTCACGGTGATCGGCGTCACCGTGGCGGGGCTCTTCCTGTTCCAGGTCTTCGTCGACGGGCTGCACCCCGAGCAGAGTTTCCGCGAGGCGATCTTCAACGTGGTCTCGATCATCTCGGGGACCGGCTTCGCCTCGGTGGACTACCAGCTCTGGGGCGCGGTCCCGGTCGTCATCTTCTTCTTTCTCGGCCTCGTCGGAGGCTGCGCCGGCTCGACCTCCTGCTCGGTGAAGATCTTCCGCTACCAGATCCTGCTCTCCGCGGTGCGGGCGCAGATCCGGGCCATCCACTCCCCCCACGGCATGTTCCTGACGCGGTTCGACGGCCGGCCGGTCGGGCCCGACGTGCTGAACTCGGTAATGGCGTTCTTCTCGATCTTCGTGGTGTCGCTCGGCGCGCTGTCGATCCTGCTGTCCATGACGGGGCTCGACTTCACCACCTCCGTCTCGGGCGCGGCCACGGCGATCGCCAATATCGGTCCGGGCCTCGGCGACACGATCGGCCCGGCAGGCAACTTCTCCACCCTGAACCCGACGGCGAAATGGCTCCTGGCCATCGCCATGCTGGTGGGGCGGCTGGAGCTTCTCGTGGTCTACGCGATCCTGACGGTGAACTTCTGGCGCTCGTGACCCTCAGCGCCATGCCGGCGGGGCGGTCCCACGAGGCATGGCGCGGGACCGCCTCCGGCGGGGGTATTTTCGGGAAAGATGAACGCGGCCGGGATCAGTTCCAGCAGCTGACGAGCGTTGTCATGTCCGCGGCGCGGGCGGTGAGATCCTCGGCGGCCAGGGCGGGGCCGTTGCCGGCGCTCTCGACGGTAATTCCGTTCTCCCCGAGGAAGGCGGCGAGCGCATCGGCGCCGGCGGCGAGGGAGACGTCGGTGGGAAGCCGGCGGTCTGCATCGTCGCTCGCCGGCAGGAGCATGCCGACGACCGCACCGCGCTGGTCGAGGACAGGGCCGCCCGAATCGCCGGGAAGGGTTTCCATGTCGAGACGGCGGAGCGCCTCCTCGCCACCGAGGCCGCGGACGTCGCTCAGAGTGCCGAACGTCATCACCGGCGCATCGAGGATGTCCTCGTAGGAGAAACCGGCAACGGCGACCTCGGATCCAAGGCGCGGCACCTCCGCCTCGAGCGCGGCGGTGCGGATCGGGGCGAGCCGCGTTTCGGGGGCGAGAAGGGCGAGGCCGAGTGCCGTGTCACGGGCGGTGATCGTGGCATCTGCGCTGGTGCCGAGGCTGATCCTCTCGCAGTTCTCGACCGCATCAAGGGTGGTCAGGACGGCGCCGTCATCGCCGACGAAGAAGCCCGTGCGGGAGCGCGCCGGGCGGCGGACCTCGAGGCCGGAGAGCAGGTCCGATGCCTGGTCCATGCCGCCGGCCTCGCCCGCCGTATCGGGGAGGATCACGCCGGACACGGGGGTGAAGCTTTCCCGCATGGTCTGGCGGATGCGGTCCATCGCGTCCGCGTCCTCGGGCGGCCAGATCAGCGTGAAGCCCTTCACGGCGCCGCCCGACAGCGCGGCATAGGTGTAGCTTTCCAGCTCCTCGTTCGCGCCCTCAAGTGTAAAGGAGGTGCGGCTTCGCTCGCGGGGGCCGTCCTGCGGAACGATCTCCAGCGTCTGCATGATGTCGTAGAGACCGAAGAGCGTGCCCTCGTCCCCGGACTGGCTGATGAGCAGGACGCGAACGCCGCTGTCGCCGGTGCTGCCGTAATGGACGAAGGGCGGGTTCACCTCCTCGAACTCCACGAGGCCGGCGGGCATGATGATCTCGATCCCGGCCTTGTCGTCCACGATCTGGGCCATGCCGATGCGGGAGAGGTCCTCGCGGAAGGTGCCGACGAGCTCGGTCCGCTGCGCGCTGGTCAGAACGCCGGTGTCGGGACGCCCTTCGGCGCGCTGCCAGGACGACATGGCGCGGCGCGTGTTGGGACCGACGGCCCCGTCGATGGCGCCGTCGTAATGACCCTGCCACTTCAGCGCTTCCTGCAGGAGGCGGCGTTCCTCGCCGTTCAGGCGTCTTTCGCTGGCGCGTGCCTCGGCGACGGTCTCCTCGGGCGCCTCTGCCTCCGGCTCCGCGGCGGGCTCGGTCCCGGTCGCCTCTTCGACCGCGTCGTCCACCGCCTCCTCCGAGACCGGAGCGATGGGGGCGGCGCCGACGGGGAAGAACCGGCGGCCGAACCGCTCGCCATCGGTGACGTAAGCGTCGGATGGCACGAGGCCCTGGCGGCGGAACGCGGAAAGCTCGCTCGCCGCGGCCGAGTCGTCCGCGTACGGACCGACGACGACGGCGTACCAGCTCGTCCCGAGGCGGAAGCCTGCCACATTCGGGAAGGCTTCGGCATAGGAGCGGGCGCGGCCCTCGGCGTCGGCCAGCGTCGGCTGGGCCTCAACCTGCACCCAGGATTGCTGCGCCTGGAGCGCGGCTGCGCTTAAGAGAAGCGCAGAGCAGGTCGCGAAGATCGTCTCGGTCAGCCGTGTCACGCGTCGTTGCCTCATTGGTCCGTGGCCCTCTCCAGATCGGGGCCTGTTTCGGTGGCGGACCATAGCAATGCCGCCCGTGGCCGCACGGCGAAAGGCGTTCATTTTTTCGTGCCTGTGGCGCTTTTGTCCGCGGCGGCGGGACCCTCCGTCCGGATTGACCGCGACACGGGGCGCCCATAGGAAGACGCCACCTTTGATGCGGAGACCGGAAATGGCGGGCGGGACCACGCAACCGAGGAGCTTTCAGGAGGTGATCCTCCGGCTTCAGACCTATTGGGCGAGCAAGGGATGCGCCGTGCTGCAGCCCTACGACATGGAGGTCGGTGCCGGCACCTTCCATCCGGCCACGACCCTGCGGTCGCTCGGCCCGCGCCCCTGGGCGGCGGCCTACGTGCAGCCCTCCCGGCGGCCGACGGACGGACGCTACGGCGACAATCCCAACCGCCTTCAGCACTATTACCAGTACCAGGTCCTGATCAAACCGAGCCCGCCCGACCTGCAGCAGCTCTACCTCGGCTCTCTGGAGGCGATTGGGATCGATGCGACGCTCCATGACATCCGGTTCGTCGAGGACGACTGGGAAAGCCCGACGGTGGGGGCCTGGGGTCTCGGCTGGGAGGTCTGGTGCGACGGCATGGAAGTCAGCCAGTTCACCTATTTCCAGCAGGTCGGCGGCTTCGACTGCAAGCCCGTGTCGGGCGAGCTCACCTACGGGCTCGAGCGTCTGGCGATGTACGTGCTCGGCGTCGATCACGTCATGGAGATGCCCTTCAACGATCCGGACGCGACGATCCCGCTCAGCTACGGCGATGTCTTCCGCCAGACCGAGGGCGAGTATTCGCGCTGGAACTTCGATGTGGCCGATACGGACGCGCTCCTGCGGCATTTCGAGGATGCGGAGGCGGAGTGCCAGCGCATCCTCGGCGCGGGCGCGGACGATCCACGTTCCGGGCGGCGGATCGTGATGGCGCATCCGGCCTACGACCAGGCGATCAAGGCCAGCCACATCTTCAATCTCCTGGATGCGCGGGGGGTGATCTCCGTCACCGAACGGCAGGCCTATATCGGCCGGGTCCGGGCGCTGTCCAAGGCCTGCGCGGCGGCCTTCCTCGAGACCCCTGCCGGCGGCGCGGATGACGCGCCGTCCGCGGGCGCGGCATGAACGGCAAGGTCCTCGGCATGATCATCATCGCAGCGGCGGCGCTCGTCGGGGCGGGCGTCTGGTGGACCGCCGAATACGCCTATTTCGAGCCGGTCGAGGATGCCCGGATCGAACTCACGCGGGTGGACGGCACCGTCGAGCCGATCCTCGCGGAGAACGTCGAGGCGATCGACCGCGAGACCTCACCGATCAGCTACCGCGCCTGCTTCGAGACGTCTCAGAGCGATGCGATGCTGACCGAGACCTACGAGATCTACGCGGGTGCCGAACCCCTCAACGCCTCCCGCGGCTTTGCCTGTTTCGACGCCGACGCGATCGGCGAGGCGCTCGAGCAGGAGACCGCCATCGCCTATCTCGGCCGCCGGGATATCGAATACGGCATCGACCGGGTCGTCGCGATCACCGAGGACGGCCGGGGCTATGCCTGGAACCAGATCAATGAATGCGGCGCCGCTGCCTTCGACGGGCAGCCCCTGCCGCCCGATTGCCCGCCGGCGCCGGAGAGGAATTAAGCGATGCCCGACCTTCTGATCGAGCTCTTCTCGGAAGAGATCCCGGCGCGGATGCAGGCCCGCGCAGCGGATGAGCTGAAGTCGATGATGACGGACCGCATGGTGGAAACGGGGCTGACTTATGCCCATGCCGCCGCCTTCGCGACACCGCGCCGCCTGACCCTCGCCGTCGAGGGTCTGACCGATCACAGCCCGGCCACGCGCGAAGAGCGCAAGGGCCCGCGGGTCGATGCGCCCGAGAAGGCACTGGAGGGCTTCCTGCGCTCCACGGGGCTGTCGAAGGACCAGCTCGAGGCGCGGGACGACAAGAAGGGCCAGGTCTGGTTCGCCGCCATCGAGAAGCCCGGCCGTCCGGCCGAGGAGATCGTGGCCGAGGCGCTGAGCCAGGTCATCGAGACCTTTCCCTGGCCGAAGTCGATGCGCTGGGGGGAGGGCGCCCTGCGCTGGGTGCGGCCGCTGCACTCGATCCTCTGCATCCTGACGGACGAGGAGGGCCACCGCGTGGTGCCGGTCGAGGTCGCGGGCTATGCCGCGGGGGACACCACCGAGGGGCACCGGTTCCTCTCTCCGGGGCGGTTCAGGGTCAGTTCCTTCGACGATTACGCCGCGAAGCTGAAGCGCGCCCATGTCATCCTCGATCCCGAGGAGCGGCGCGAGCGGATCCGCCACGAGGCGCAGAACCTCGCCTTCGCGCAGGGCCTCGAGGTGATCGAGGACAACGGTCTCCTGGCCGAGGTCGCGGGGCTCGTCGAATGGCCGGTGCCCCTGATGGGCGAGATCGGCGCCGAGTTCATGGAGCTGCCGCCAGAGGTGCTCCAGACCTCGATGAAGGAACATCAGAAGTTCTTCTCCGTGCGGGACAGGACGGGAAAGATCGTCCGCTTCCTGACGGTTGCGAATATCGAGGCGCCGGACGACGGCGCGGCGATCCTCGCGGGCAACGGCCGCGTCCTGCGGGCGCGCCTGTCCGATGCGAAGTTCTTCTGGGAGAACGACCTGGCCGTCGCGAAGGCCGGCATGGGCGCCTGGACGGATAAACTCGCGAACGTCACGTTCCACAACAAGCTCGGCAGCCAGAAGGACCGGATCGAGCGGATCGCCGCGCTCGCCCGCGAGATCGCGCCGATGGTGGGAGCGGGTCCGGAGGCGGCCGGCCGTGCCGCCCTGATCGCCAAGGCGGACCTGTCCTCTGAGATGGTGTACGAGTTCCCGGAGCTTCAGGGCCTGATGGGCCGCTATTATGCCGAGGCCGCCGGGCTGCCGGCGGAAGTTGCCGCCGCCGCCGAGGAGCACTACCGCCCCTTGGGCCCTTCGGACGACGTGCCGACGGCGCCCGTTTCGGTGACCGTGGCGCTCGCCGACAAGCTCGACACGCTGACCGGCTTCTGGGCCATCGACGAGAAGCCCACCGGCTCCAAGGATCCGTTCGCCCTGCGCCGCGCCGCGCTCGGCGTCATCCGCCTCGTGACGGTAAACGGCCTGCGCCTGCCGCTGCAGAGTGCCGTTCCGGGCGGGGCCGTGTCGGACGATCTCCTGTCGTTCTTCCACGACCGCCTGAAGGTGCACCTGCGCGACCGCGGCATTCGCCATGACGTGATCGACGCGGTTCTCGCCATGCCCGGCTCGGACGACCTCGCTCTCGTCACCGCGCGGGCGGAGGCGCTGGCGGGCGTGCTGGCGACCGATGACGGGGAGAACCTCGTTCAGGGCTTCAAGCGCGCAAACAACCTCCTGACCCAGGCGGAGGCGCAGGACGGCGTCGCCTACGAGTTCGGCCCGGACGAGAAATTCGCCGAGGCCGCGGAAGAGAAGGCACTCTTCAAGGCCCTCGATGCGGCGGAGGCGAAGATCGGCCCGGCGATGGAGGCCGAGGATTTCGGCACCGCGATGGAGGCCATGGCCGCCCTCCGCGCGCCGATCGACGCCTTCTTCGAGGCGGTCCAGATCAACACGGACAACCAGATCGTCCGGCGCAACCGGCTCAACCTGCTGCACCGCATCCGGCAGATCTGCCTCGCGGCGGCGGACCTCACGCGGATCGAGGGCTGATGTGACGCACCGTCCCTCCGCCCGCGGCGCTGCACCGCAGAAAGATGAGCTTGAATGAGCGGGGGTAAATCCTATTTGAATGGCGGCAAGGAGGGCGCCGCAGTGCAGCATTATGCCCGGTTCAACGATTTCACCCTGATCACGCCGACAGCCTCCATGTCGGCAGCGGTGCATGGTGGCCGAGCGAAATGCCTCCAGCGTCTCGTGCGCCTCGGTCTGCCCGTCCCCCGCACCGTCGCCCTGTCCTACGACGTCGTCCATCGCATCGCCGAAGGGCACATGCCCGACCTGCCGCGGCTCCTCTCGGCGTTCGGGCGGGAGCCGCTTCTTTCCGTCCGCCCCTCTTCGATGGATGCCGAATGGGGCGGTCCGGGCGCCGTTCTCAATGTCGGAATGTGCGACGCGCGACGGGACGCGCTGGCGGGGACCATCGGCGAGGAGGCCGCGACGGCGCTCTACCTGCGCTTCGTGCAGGCCTACGCCGTGGACGTGCTGAGGCTCGATCCGGATGCCTTCGCCGTCCCCGATGCCAGCGCCAGCTCCCTCGCGGCTGCGCTCCAGACCTTCGAGGAGGAGACCGACGAGCCCTTCCCGCAGGAGGCGGGCGTGCAACTCGCCGAGGTCCTGCGCTCCATGGCGAGAAGCTGGGAAAGCACCTCGGTCCGCCTTCTGCGGCAGGCCCGGGGCGCGCCGGCGGATGCGGGGCTGGGGCTGGTCGTTCAGACGATGGCACTGGGCCTCGGGCCGGGGGAAAGCGGCTCGGGCGTGGTCCGCGGGATGGACCCGGCGACCGGCGAGCACACCATGAACGGGCGCTACCTGCGACAATCCATATTCCGCGACGCGCTGACCGGCACCGGGGGACCGGAGGGCGCGCTCTACCTCGCGGCCGATCAGAGGGGAGCGTCGCTCGAGAGCGAAGCGCCCGGGATCTTTGCCGAGCTGACGGAGTTCTCGCGCATCTGCCGCAAGCGGCTGCGGGAGGAGATGGAGATCGAGTTCTCCGTCGCCGGCGGGACACTCCACGTCCTCGATGCCGTCCGCATGCAACGCTCCTCCCGCGCGGCGGTCAAGGCGGTGGTCGACCTTGCCGAGGACGGGATCATCCCGCGCGAGGAAGCGATCCTCAGGATCGAGCCCCGCGCGCTGTCGCAGCTCCTGCACCGGCAGGTGGACCCAGATGCGCGCCGCGAGGTGATCCTCAAGGGGATCGCCGCGAGCCCCGGCGCGGCGACGGGGCGCCTCGTCTTCTCAGCGATGGCTGCGCAGACCGCCGCGTCGCAGGGCGATGCCTGCATCCTGCTGCGCCGCGAGACGACGCCGGAGGATATCCGCGGGATGCACGTCGCCTCCGCCATCGTCACCGAGCGGGGCGGAATGTCCTCCCACGCTGCGGTGATCGCACGCGGGCTGGGCCTGCCCTGCATCGTCGGCGCCGTCGGCAGCCGCATCGACACCCGCGAGCGCACGGTGACGCTGAAGGATGGCCGCGTCTTCCGCGAAGGGGACATGGTGACGGTGGACGGCTCCGCCGGCGTCGCCCTCGAAGGGGCCGCGCCGCTGCTGGAACCGATGCTGGACGGCCCCTTCACCACGCTGCTCGGCTGGGCCGACAAGGTGCGCGACATCGGGATTCGCGCCAATGCCGACACGCCGGACGATGCGCGCACCGCCGAGACCTTCCTCGCCGAGGGAATCGGCCTTTGCCGCACGGAGCACATGTTCTTCGAGGATGCCCGCCTGACGCTGATGCGGGAGATGATCTTCACCGACGACAGCAAAGACCGCGCCGCGTCCCTCGAACGCCTTCTGCCGATGCAGCGCCGGGACTTCGCGGACCTCTTCCACATCATGGCCGGCCGGCCGGTCTGCATCCGTCTCTTCGACTTGCCCTTGCACGAGTTCCTTCCGCGCGACAGGGAGGACCAGCGCGCGCTCGCGGATGCCCTCGACCTGCCGCTGTCGGACGTGGTTCGCCGTGTGCAGAACATGAGCGAATTCAACCCGATGCTCGGAATGCGGGGTGTGCGCCTCGGAATAACGGTGCCCGAGATCTACGAGATGCAGGCCCGCGCGATCTTCGAGGCGACGGTGCAGGCCAGCCGGGAGACCGGCTCGCCCGTCGTGCCCGAGATCATGATCCCGCTCGTGTCCGCCCGCCGCGAGGTGGAACTGGTGAAGACGCGTGTCGACGCCGTGGCCGCCGCGGTGAAGAACGAGAGCGGCGAGACCTTCGAGTACCGCCTCGGCGTCATGGTGGAGACCCCCCGCGCCGCACTCAGGGCGGGCGAGATTTCCGACCACGCCGCCTTCCTGTCCTTCGGGACGAATGACCTGACCCAGATGACCTACGGCCTGTCCCGCGATGATGCCGGCCGGTTCATGGGCGCCTACGTGGCCGAAGGGGTCTTTCCCGAGGATCCGTTCCACACGCTCGACCTCGACGGCGTCGGCGAACTGCTCCTTCTGGGGGCGGAGCGGGCGCGCGAGAACCGTCCGGACATCACCGTCTCCCTCTGCGGCGAGCATGGCGGGGACCCGGACACGATCGCATTCTGCCGCGCCGCGGGGTTCGACTACGTGTCCTGCTCGCCCTTCCGCGTCCCTGTGGCCCGGCTCGCCGCCGCCCATCTCGCGCTTGGCGGCACGCCCCACGGTACGCCCTGGGAGCGTGAGGATGCGGCGAACGCTGCCGGCGCCGGAGCCGCGATCCGCAGGCTGTAAGGGCGAAGGGGAGGGGCGGGGGCTGTGTCCCGGCGGCAGGGCCTTTCCGGCCGGCCGCGCCGAGGTTATCGCGTTCAGGCCGCGCCTTTGGTCCACTCCTGTTCCTTCCAGTCTCACGGGGGCGCTTTCGCACCTCCATCCGTCGCGACCGGTTCTGGCGGCGGAGCGCGGGGCGTGGCAGGAGAGGGCATGACCGATCCCGATCTCTCCGCCGCCTTCGGCCATCCCGAGGACCGCGCCACGGCCAGTGCCGCGCGTCCGCGCGACCGCATTTCCCTGCGCGATCACGTCCTCAACGTGGAAATCGGCGCCTTCCAGGAGGAACGGGGGAGCCAGCAGCGGCTTCGCTTCGATATCGTCTGCGAGGTGAGCGGCACCGGCGCGCCCGCCCATGACGATGTGGACCGCATCCTGTCCTACGACACGCTGGTCGACGCGGTGGACGCCGCGCTCGCCGAGGAGCGGCTCAACCTCCTCGAGACACTGGCCGAACGCATCGCGGGGCTTCTTCTGCAGGAGCCGCGGGCGGAGCGCGTCTTCGTGCGAATCGAGAAGCTGGACCGGGGGCCCTATGCCCTCGGCGTGGAAATCGTGCGCAGCGCCGGGCCGGAGCGCGAGCGCGGCCTCGCGGCGCCGGACATGCCGCGGCCGGTCGTGGCGCATCTGTCGAACGATGCCATTGCCGATCCGCGCCTTCCGCAGTGGCTGGATACGCTGGAAGAGGGCGGCGCCCCGGTCGTGCTCACCGTGACCCTGCCCGAGACACCGGCCCCCGTGGCCGGCGCGTCGATGCCGCAGCGGCGGATCGACCTCCTCGCGCTCGATCAGAACGCCTGGGTGCTCGCCGCCCGGGATCCGCGCTGCCTCGTCGTCGGCAGCCGCACCGAGATCGAACACGCGATCCGGCAGGGCCGGATGCTGGTCTGGGCGCCGTCCAAGATCGTCCTCGATTCGCCGGAGCGCCCCGATGCCGGCCCGCGGGAGCCCGAACGCCTCGCCGCCTTCCTCGCCGACACGCTGGGTGCCACCCACCGCGTGGGCATAGGCGCGGACATGCCCGGCGGGACGCGTCTGGAGACCGAAGCCCGATGAGCACGATCTTCAGGCCGATCGCCCGCACAGGGCAGCCCCGCGGGCCCGGCGCGCTCCCCCTCGCCGGAAGCGAGGCCGTTTGGTTCGACGAGGTCGAGGTGCTGGAGGCCGGCCGGACACCGGCGCTCGTTCCCGCCCGGGAGCTGGACGCCGCGGCGCTGGACAGGCTCTCGGCGCCCCGGCCGGCGCTCTGCGGGATGACCTTTGAGACCGCGCGAATCATGGGCATCATCAACGTCACGCCGGACAGCTTCTCGGATGGCGGGATCACGGGCAGCGCCGAGGCGGCGGCCGAGGCGGCCCGGCAGATGTCGCTGCTGGCAGACCTTCTCGATATCGGCGGCGAAAGCACCCGGCCCGGCGCGGAGGACGTGCCCGAGGCGGAGGAGATCGCCCGCGTCGCCCCTGCCATCGCGGCGATCCGGGGCGCCGGCATCGCCACGCCCGTTTCCGTCGACACCCGGAAGGCCGCCGTTGCCGAGGCCGCGCTCGGCGCCGGGGCGGACATGGTCAACGATGTCTCCGCCCTGACCTTCGATCCCGCACTCGGCCCGCTGACCGCCCGTCACGGCGCGCCCCTGTGCCTGATGCACGCAAAAGGCCTGCCGAAGACCATGCAGGACGCACCGGCCTACGGGGACGTGCTGCACGAGGTCATGGCGGCGCTCAGGGAGCGGATCGCGGCGGCCGAGGCCATGGGCGTCGCCCGGGAGCGTCTGATCGTCGATCCGGGCATCGGTTTCGGCAAGACCGCCGATCACAATCTGCAACTGATCCGTAACCTTTCCGCCTTCCACGATCTGGGCTTGCCCGTCCTGCTCGGGGTCTCGCGCAAAAGGTTCATCGGGGCGATCGGCAAGGAGGCGGAGCCTCGCCGACGGGCACCCGGTTCGATCGCTGTCGCGCTTGCCGCGCTCGCGCAGGGCGTGCACATTCTGAGGGTACACGACGTGGGCGAGACGCGGCAGGCCATGAACCTTGCCCAGGCCCTTTACGAGACTTGAGGCGAGCGATCTTATGACAGGCAGGACACTCTTCGGAACCGACGGCGTCCGGGGCCGGGCAAACGCGTATCCCATGACCGCGGAGATGGCGCTCAAGCTGGGCGCTGCGGCCGGCCAGCATTTTCGGCAGGACGGCACCGCCGGGCACCGCGTCGTGATCGGCAAGGACACCCGCCTGTCCGGCTACATGTTCGAGAACGCGCTGACGGCGGGGCTGACCTCCACCGGCATGAACGTGCTTCTCCTCGGCCCCATTCCGACGCCTGCCGTCGGCTACCTCACGCGCTCCATGCGGGCGGATCTGGGGATCATGATCTCCGCTTCGCACAACCCTCACGAGGACAACGGCATCAAGTTCTTCGGTCCCGACGGCTTCAAGCTCTCGGATGCCGACGAGACCGCCATCGAGGCGCTGGCGGAGGCCGGCCCGCGTCTTGCCGATGCCGGCGCCATCGGCCGCGCGCGGCGGATCGACGACGGGCGGTTCCGCTATGTCGAGCGGGCCAAGGCGTCCTTCCCTGTCAACCGTACGCTGTCCGGCCTCAAGGTCGTGATCGATTGCGCCAACGGCGCCGCCTACCGCACCGCGCCGCAGGTCCTCTGGGAGCTGGGGGCGGAGGTGATCGAGGTCGGCACGGATCCCGACGGCCTCAACATCAACCTCGGCTGCGGCTCGACCTCCGTCGCGCAGGCTGCCGAGGTCGTGCGCTCCAGCGGCGCCGATGTCGGCATCTGTCTCGACGGCGACGCGGACCGGGTGATGATCCTCGACGAGACCGGGGCCGTGGCGGACGGGGACCAGATCATGGCGCTGCTCGCCGGGCAGTGGGCCGAGACCGGCCGCCTGGCCGGCGACACCCTCGTGGCGACCGTCATGTCGAACCTCGGCCTCGAACGGCATCTCGAAGCGAAGGGGCTCCGCCTCGAACGCACCCCGGTCGGGGACCGCCACGTCGTCGAGCGGATGCGCTCGGGCGGCTGGAATCTCGGCGGCGAGCAGTCGGGCCATATCGTCATGACAGATTACACGACGACCGGCGACGGCCTGATCGCGGGCCTCCAGTTCCTGGCCGCGATGACCGAGAGCGCGCTTCCCGCCAGCGCACTCGCCCGTACCTTCGAGACCGTTCCGCAGCTCCTGAAGAACGTCCGGTTCCGGGCCGGATCCGATCCGCTGGCGGCGTCCGGCGTCCAGCGCGCCATCGCTGGCGCCGAAGCGAAGATGGGTGACGGGGGGCGCGTGCTGATCCGCAAGTCCGGCACCGAGCCGCTGATCCGCGTCATGGCCGAATGCGAGGACGAAACGCTTCTGACCGCCGTCGTGGACGATATCGTCGGGGCGGTGGAGAACGAGGGGATCGTCGTGGCCTGACGCAGGGGACGGCGGGCAGCGGCCGGCTCTCAGCCCCGCCAGTGCAGCAGCGTCCGGACGGTGCGCCACTGGCCGATGACGAGCCCCGTGCCGATCAGGGCCAGCGCGGCGAAGAGCGTCGGCGGCAGGGTCTCGCCGAGCAGGACGACGCCGAAGATCACCGACCAGACCGGGACCTGGAAGTTCACCAGCGTCATGAAACCCGGGCCCGCGCTCCGCACGACCTGGATCCGCAGAAGGACAGCCAGCGCCGTCGGCACGAGCCCGAGCGCGATCGCCGCCAGCAGGGGGCGCGTCGGCGGGAGTGCGGGAGCCCCCTCGACGAAGAGCGCGAACGGAACGATGGCAATCGCGCCGAAGACCAGCGTGAGCGCCGCCATGGCGATACCGTCGATGGGGGGGCATCGCCGGGTCAGGATCGAGGCGACGGAATAGCAGATCGTCGCGGCGAGACAGACGATCCGCCCCGCGAGCCCCAGTGGTCCCGAGGCGCCCGGATCATCTCCGCCGCCCGCGATCAGAAGAGCCGCGCCGGCGAATCCGAGGGCGACGCCGATGATCCGGCGCGGCGTCAGGCGTTCGCCCGGAACGAAGAAATGCGCCATCGGCAGAAGCACGAGCGGCAGCATCGCCATCGACAGCCCGCCGAACGCGGAGGGGACGTGCTGGAGCCCCCAGGACAGCATCGAGAAGGGCACAGCCGTGCTCAGAAGGCCGGCCCAGATGAGATAGGGCAGGTGTTCCCGTCCGATCCCCCGCATCCGGGGCAGGGCGAAGGGCATGAGGGCGATCGCCGCGAGCAGGATCCGGGAGGCCGCGAGCGTGATCGGCTCGATCCCACCCAGCGCGATCTTGGTCAGCATGAAAGTGCCGCCCCAGATCAGACCCAGGAAGAGGATCGAGAGCCAGTTCGCCGCCGTGGGCGGCTCGACGGGGGCTGTGTTCGCGGCCATGTGGCGCCTTGGATCACGCGGCCGCGCGCCTGTCCAGATCGGCCGGTATGTGCGGCCACGCACCGTCGTCAGGGTGTGCGGCCCCGCTTGATAGGGGGCCGCACGGTGTGTCGATCAGTTGCGCTCGCGGTCGACCATGCGGCCGGCGGAGATCCAGGGCATCATGCCGCGCAGCTTCTCGCCGACCTGCTCGATCTGATGCTCGTCGTTCAGGCGGCGGGTCGCCTTGAAGGAGGGCTGGCCGACGGCGTTTTCCTGCATGAAATCGCGAACGAACTTGCCGGACTGGATGTCCCGGAGGACCTCCTTCATGCGCTTCTTGGTCTCGTCGTAGGGCAGGATGCGCGGACCGGAGACGTACTCGCCGTACTCGGCGGTGTTCGAGATCGAGTAGTTCATGTTTGCGATGCCGCCTTCGTAGATCAGGTCCACGATGAGCTTCACCTCGTGCAGGCACTCGAAATAGGCCATCTCGGGCTCGTAGCCGGCCTCGACCAGCGTCTCGAAGCCGCAGCGGATCAGCTCGACGAGACCGCCGCAGAGCACGGCCTGCTCACCGAAGAGGTCCGTCTCGCATTCTTCGCGGAAATTGGTCTCGATGATGCCGGAGCGGCCGCCGCCGATGGCGGAGCAATAGGACAGCGCGATCTCCATGGCCTTGCCGGAGGCATCCTGGTGAACCGCCGCGAGGCAGGGAACGCCGCCGCCCTTCGTGTACTCGCCGCGCACCGTATGGCCGGGGCCCTTCGGTGCCATCATGACGACGTCGACGCCGGCTTTCGGCTCGATCAGCCCGAAATGGACGTTCAGGCCGTGGGCGAAGGCGATCGCCGCGCCCTCGCGCAGGTTGTCGTGGACATATTTTTTGTAGGTCTCGGCCTGCAGCTCGTCGGGCATGGTGAACATCATCAGATCGCACCAGGCGGCGGCCTCAGCGATGCCCATGACCTTCAGGCCCTCGCCTTCGGCCTTCTTGGCACTGGGGGAGCCTTCGCGGAGGGCGACGACGAGGTTCTTCGCGCCCGAATCGCGCAGGTTCAGCGCGTGGGCGTGGCCCTGGCTGCCATAGCCGAGAATGGCGACCTTCATGTCCTTGATCAGATTGATGTCGCAGTCGCGATCGTAATAGACGCGCATGGCGGTCTCCCTATCATGAGTTCCGGGCAGGGAATAGCGCATCAGGGCCGGAAGACGCGACGCAAAATTTGCGTATCTGCGCAGCTTTGGTGAATTGTCATTCGTCCATCAATCCGTTATCCGAAAATCCATGCTGGATGACACGGACAGGCGCATTCTGCGGCAGTTTCAGGCCGAACCGGACCTCTCCGCGCAGGGGCTCGCGGACCGCGTGGGCCTCTCCCACGGGGCGTGCTGGCGTCGGCTGGAGAAGTTGCGCGGCAGCGGGATCCTGAAGGGGCAGGAGGCCGTGATCGACTGGCGCGCCCTCGGCTGGGCCGTGCGGGTCTCGCTCCGGATCACCCTCGACAAGACCCGTCGCAATGCCTTCGACGCGTTCCTGGAGGAGGTCCGCAAGGTTCCCGAAGTCCTTGAGATCCAGACCCTCCTCGGCCGTGTCGACATCCGCCTCGAGCTCATTGCCCGCGACCTCTCGCACTATCAGACCATCTGGCGGGACCGGATCCTGACCCTGCCGCATATCGCCGACATCGAAGCGCTGATGCACGTGGCGGACATCAAGTCGGTGGACGAGCTTCCGCTATGACGGAGCCTCTCAACCTGGACGCGGCGGACCGCGCGATCCTCCGCGCCCTCGTCGGGGACGCTACCCTCAGCGCCTCCGAACTTGGCCGGCGCCTCGGACTGTCGCAGCCGGCGACGTGGCGCCGCATCCGCCGCCTGACCGATGCGGGCATCCTGAAGGGCCGCCGCCTCGTCCTCGACCGCGAGGCGCTCGGCTTCGGCGTGACCGTCTTTCTGGGCATCAAGCTTGCGGCGCGCGGGCGCCCCGAACTGGAGGTCTTCGAGCGGGCGGTCTGCGCCATTCCGGAGGTGCAGATCGTCGAGCACGTCCTCGGTCTCTACGATTACCGCCTCCGCGTCACGGCGCGCGACCTTCCCGATTTCGAACGGGTTCTTCGCCGCCGCATCATGACGCTGCCGGGCGTGGGGCAGGTGGAATCCAACGTTCTGCTCTCGGAAGAGCGGTTGCCCGGCCCCTTGGGCTGACGCGGCGAAACCTCCGTTTAGTCCGCGGCCGATCCTAGCCCCGCCCGCATCAGGGCGCGCCGGACGGGCGGCAGATCGTGGAGCGCCGCAAGCCCGGCAGGGCGTATCGTATGCGCAAGCAGGCTCCCGGAGCGGGCGACGCGGTTGAAGGCATCGATGGCGCCGGCCCTCAGCGCGATGTCACGTTCCCGCGCGGCGGCATAGGCGGCGAGGCCCTCCGGCGCGCCGGGATCGGTGCGGGCAGCCGTCTCGAGCGCGGCGATGTCGGCAATCGAGGTGTTGAGCCCCTGCGCGCCGATGGGCGGCAGCACATGCGCCGCCTCGGCGACGAGCGCCACGCGCCGGGAGGCCAGCCGTTCCGCGATCCGCGTGACCACGGGGAAGAGGCCGGGCCGCGCAAGGGGCGTCATCGGCCCCAGGAGCCCGCAGGATCGCTCCGTCGCCTCGGCGGCGAGCTCTGCCTCGGACAGGGCGGCAAGGCGCATCGCCTCGGGACCGTCGGCCATCCAGACGATGGCGGAGGCGGGCTGGCCGTCCGCATCGGGCAGGGGCACCGTCGTGAACGCTCCGCCCTGCTCGTAGATCTCGGCCGAGACATTGGCATGGGGATGGGTATGGCGCACCGGGAAGGCCAGCGCCTTCTGGCCATAGCGCGTCTCGGACGTGCCGATCCCGGCCGCGCGCCGCACGGCGCTGTCCCGCCCGTCCGCTCCGACGATGAGGCGCGCCGAGATGCGTGTGCCGTCCGCCAGCACCGCAAGGGCCCGATCCTCCCGCGCGTGCAGGTCCTTCAGCCCCGCGCCGATCCGCAGGGGAACGGACAGCGCCTCGAGCCGGTCCAGAAGCTCCGCGCCGAGGCGTGCATTGGGTATGTTCCAGCCGAACACCTCGGAGCCCAGATCGTCCGGGTGAAAGGTCCGCTCGGAGATGACGTGACGCGGCCGTCCGCCGGTTTCGACGATCCGCAAGGCGGCGAGCGGTGTCGCCGTTCCGCCGTCCACCTCGATCCCGGCGCGGCGCAGGACGCTCCGCGAGGGCAGCAGAAACGCGGTGGAGCGCCGGTCGGCCCCCTCGCTCTGCGGATCGCGGGGCGGGGCGGAGGCGCTCGCGACGACGACGTCGTGGCCGGCGCCCTTGAGCGTCGCCGCGGCGATCAGGCCGGCAAGGCCGGCGCCGACGATGAGGATGTCCGTCTCGATATCTGCCCGCATCGTCTGTGCTCCCGTCGCGTATTCCGCATCCGACCTAGGCCGATGCGGCAGGCTTTGCCAGAGCACGGCGGCTTGACCCCGGAAGAGGGGTCGGCCAGCCTTGTGCCTCCCGCTTTCGGAGACCGCCCATGGCCAGCGACCGGCCGAGCCAGATCGACGCCTATTCGCTCATCCTCGAAGCGATCGACACCGGCCTCTACCGTCCGGGCGACCGGCTCGTCGAAAGCGAGCTGGCCGAGCGGTTCGGTGTGTCCCGCACGCCCGTCAGGGAAGCCCTCCAGAAGCTGGAGACGCAGTCGCTTCTCGCGCGCGACGGGCGGTCCCTGATCGTCGCCGCCCTCGATCACAACCAGCTGGCCGAGCTTTACGCCGTCCGCTCCGAACTGGAGGCGCTGGCCGCGCAGCTTGCGGCCCGCCATGCGGCGGAAGAGGAGATCGCGGTCCTGCGCGCCATGGCGGAGGAACACGGTACGATGGTGGACCAGCCGCAGGCGCTGGCGCGCGCGAACAAGCGGTTCCACCGCCAGATCCACCTCGCCTCCCACAACCGGTACCTCGTCCAGCAGCTTGAATTCGTCCACCGCACGATGGCCCTGATGGCCGAGACGTCGCTGGCCGGTCCCGGCCGGGGGGATGCCGCCGTCGCCGAACATCGCGGCATCGTGGACGCCATTGCCGCGCGGGACGAGGACGGCGCGCGGGCGGCGCTCCGGCACCACATCTCCGAAGCCTTCAAGGAGCGGCTGCGGCTCGCAGGGGAAGCGCCTCGGGTCGGGCCCGCCGCGCGGCCGTGACGCCCGGTCGGTGACGCTTGTCGAAAATACCGTGCGTCGTCTTGTCCCAGTAGAACGGCCGCATGACGACCTCCCAGGCGGCCTTCCACGCCGCGAGAACGGCAAGCGGATGGTAAACGTACAGCGTCGGCACCCACTTCATCAGCCAGCCGCTCTCTCCGCGGCGCCTGAGACCGAGGGCCGCGACGGCGACGCCCGAGGCCTCTGACGCGACGAAGAGCGCAGCCAGAGGCCAGGTCACTGCCTCTCCGAGGCCCGGAGCGGGTGGCACGAGCCCGAGGGGCGCCAGCCAGAACATCCAGAACAGCGGCGCCAGAAGCACCTGCACGATGGATCCCAGAACGAGCACCTGCATTCCGAGGAACCCCCTTGCCCCGAGCTGCCTCCAGAGGCTGCGCGGCCGACGCATGTGGGTGGCCCAGGTCATCATGTATCCCTTGATCCAGCGGGACCTCTGTCGGACCCAGGGGAGCGGCCTGCAACAGGCCTCCTCCTGCGTGACGGTGGCGACGATCTCCGTGCGGTAGCCCGCGCGTGCGAGCCGAAGGCCGAGATCGGCATCCTCCGTGACGTTCCACGCATCCCACCCTCCTAGCGCTTCGAGGGCGGCACGGCGGAAGAACAGCGTCGTACCGCCGAGCGGGATCGGCAGGCCGAGGCGCTGAAGGCCCGGCAGCATGACGCGAAACCACGCGGCGTATTCCACCGTGAAGCAGCGGCTCATCCAGTTCGTGCCGGGATTGTAGTAGTCCAGCATCCCCTGCAGGCAGGCGACGTCCGGCCCGCGCTGCGCGAAGGCTGTCGCGATCTGGCGGAGCTGCCCTTCGGCCGGCGCATCCTCGGCGTCGTAGATCCCGACGATGCCGCCCCGGCAGAAGGACAGGGCGTAGTTCAGCGCCCGCGGCTTGGTGCGCACGGCCCCCGGCGGAACGGTGCAGACACGGATCCAGGGGGGCAGCTCCGTCCGGGCAAGGACAGCGGCGGTGGTCGCATCGTCCGCTTCGGTGACAAGCAGGATGTCCGTCAGCTCGCGCGGGTAGTCGAGCGCTTCAAGCCTCCGGACCAACCGGCCGGCGATGTCCCCCTCCCGGAAGAGCGGCACGAGGATCGAGATCACCGGCAGCCGCGCCATCACCGGCGCCGGCTTCGAGCGGGCAGACGCGAACTCGCCGCGGTGCCGCGCATCGCGGAATGCCGCCCAGAGGATCGCGGCGCGGAGTGCCAGCGTCGCGGTCAGGAAGATGGCCGCGATACCGGTGAGCATCCAGAAGACCGAGGCGGGGGCGAGCATCACGACCCCCGTGGCAGAGGCGAGTGCGGCGAGGCCAAGGGGACGGCGGCTGGCGATCCGTCCGCGTCGGCGGCAGGAGAATGCCGCCGGTACGGAAGTCTCCGCCAGCGTTGCCAGTTCGGCGGCGCCGGCCCGTGCCACGGCCGCCTGCACGTCGCTCGCCCGGGCGACGACCATCGCGACCGGGCCGAGGACCGGTTCCAGCGATCGCCTGTCGATCTCGAATCGTTCCGGCCGGCTGGTCGCGACCAGGGTCAGCCCTCCCGCGCGTTGCCACGGAACGAGACCGCGCGCGAGGCAGTCCGCCGCGCCCAGCCCGGCCATGAGCGTCGCATCCGGGGGCTCGGCTGACAGATCGGCGATATCGGCGTCCCACTGCCGCGCCAGCGCCGCGGTGAGGTTTGCCTCTGAGATCAGGCCGCGGGCCAGCAGGATCTCCCCAAGTCGCGCTTCGGACCGGGCCTGATCGCTCAGCGCCTGCACCAGATCTCCCGGGCCGATCGCACCCGATTCGACGAGGAGCCGCCCGAGCGGCGTTCTCCGAGGCGCCTTTGGGGCGCTCTCGACGGCTCTGAGATACGAAGGGAAGGGCCGCGGATGCTGCGTCGGGGCGGCGGCGGAGGGACGGGTTTCCTGGTGCGGGTCCGGACTGGCAGTCATCTATCGCATCACCCACGGCGGAACATTTCGGTTCCGGGGATAGACGACAGTTACAGTAAAAGCCGGGTTAACCGGCGCGGATCAATCTGGATCAGGCCGCGCCGGAGCGCTCGCGAATCGCGTCCGCGAACCGTTCGAACAGGTAATAGCTGTCCATCGGGCCGGGGCTGGCCTCGGGGTGATACTGAACCGAGAAGACCGGCTTGTCCGCCACGCGGATTCCGCAATTGCTGCCGTCGAAGAGCGAGACATGGGTCTCCTCGACTCCCTTCGGCAGGGTCTGGCTGTCCACCGTGAAGCCGTGATTCATGGAGGTGATCTCGACCTTGCCGGTGGTCAGATCCTTCACCGGGTGGTTCGCGCCGTGATGGCCGTGGTTCATCTTGATGGTCCTGGCGCCGAGGGCGAGGGCCAGCATCTGGTGGCCAAGGCAAATGCCGAAGAGCGGCAGGTCAGGCTTGCGGCGCATGACATCCTGGAGCATCGGCACGGCATATTCGCCGGTCGCCGCCGGATCGCCGGGGCCGTTCGTCAGGAAGAGACCCTCGGGATCGTGCGCCAGGATGTCGTCCGCGGTGGCCGAGGCGGGCAGGACCGTCACGTCGCAGCCGGCGGAGGCCAGGGAGCGAAGGATGTTGCGCTTGGCACCGTAGTCGACGGCGACGACACGGGGCGCGTCGCCCTCCCGCCGCAGGTAGCCGGCGGGCCAGGCCCACCGCATCTCGTCCCAGCGGTAGGACTGAACGCAGGTCACATCCTTCGCCAGATCACGGCCGACGAGGCCGGGGAACGCACGCGCCTGCGCGACGAGCGCCTCGATGTCGAAATTGCCCTCGGGATCGTGCGAGAGCGCGACATGGGGCGCGCCCTGCTGGCGGATCGCGCGGGTCAGGCGGCGGGTGTCCACGCCGCCGATCGCGATGCGGCCGCGCCGGGCCAGCCACTCGCCGAGGGTCTCTGCGGCGCGCCAGTTGGAGGGCAGGGTCGGATCCCATTTGACGACCATGCCGAAGGCAATCGGATCCTGCGCCTCGTCGTCCTCGGGCGTGACGCCGGTATTGCCGACATGCGGGAAGGTGAAGGTCACCACCTGTCCGGCATAGGAGGGGTCCGTCATGATCTCCTGGTAGCCGGTCATCGCGGTGTTGAAGCACAGCTCCGCCTCGCAGGTGCCGGTCGCGCCGAAGCCGCGCCCGTAGAACACCGTGCCGTCAGCGAGGGCGAGGCAGGCGGTGGGACGAGGTGCGGCGGTCATGGGAAGGAGCCTCCTTGGGGGCATGTCGCGAGGGCGTCTGGCAAACGCCCTGCATCTACGCAGCGTCCCCGGTGGGGTCAATGGGCCGATCAGCGTGTTGTCTCGTCGCACAGTTGAGCGTACAGGACGCGGCCAGACCGAGATGACCGTTGCTCAGGGGAACCGATGTCGCAGCTCAAGACCAGGGTCAGCAGCGCCCTCAAGGACGCCATGCGCCAGAAGGACCAGACGCGGCTCGGAACGCTGCGCCTGATCAATGCCGCCATCAAGGATCGCGAGATCGCGGCCAGGGGAGGCGGAGGCGAGGGGCCTGCCGAGATCAGCGACGCCGAGGTGACGCAGATCCTGGCGAAGATGGTGAAGCAGCGCCAGGAAAGCGTCCGCGCCTACGAGGAGGGCGGCCGCCTGGAACTCGCCGAGCGCGAACAGTCGGAGATCGCCGTGGTCGAGGAGTTTCTCCCCAAACCGCTGACGGAGGCCGAAACGAGCGCCGCCATCGACGCCGCCATCGAGAAGACCGGCGCCACCGGGATCCGGGACATGGGCAAGGTGATGGGCGAGCTCAAATCCCGCCATGCCGGCCGGATGGATTTCGGCGCTGTCGGCGCCCGCGTCCGCGCGCGCCTGTCCTGAAGGAGCGCCTGCGGCGCATTCCTTGAAGTAAGGGTGCCTCCGGCGGGGGTATTTGCCTGAAAGATGAACGGGGCGGGGGCTGACCTCGCCCCTTCTTTCGTGGATCCGCGAGTTCGGGGCACGAGCCGGCAAGGCCTGCGATCCCCCTAGCGGTAGAGCGCCTCGGCGGCCTGGAGGTCCTCGTTCGTCACGGCAAAGCGCCGGACGAAGCGCGCCTTGAACGACACCCGCCCCCGCCGTGCGCCGAAATTCTCGCCGTGGTTCAGCCGGTACAGCACAGCGGGGGCAGGCAGCGGCGCCAGGGGGCGGCCGGCAAGGGCGGCGAGGAAGGGGAACATGCGGTGTTCGTGGGACACGGCCGCGGAGAGGAAGTCGAGGCTCTCGGGCTGTGCCGTGTCATACCGGAAGGCCGCGCAGGAGCCGCAGAGTTTCCAGAACGCCTTCTGTCCCGGCCGGGACAGGCTCTGCGGTCGGGCGAGGGCGAGGGCGCCCGTGCCTTCGTCCCGCACGTGGCCCCGTTCGACGAGCCAGCCGGTTTCGCTTTTCCCGGAGCTCAGGCGCTCGCCTGTGCCGCGGGCGAGGATGTCGTCGGCGTCGAACGGCATGGCCAGGCCGCTCGCCGGGGCGTATTCGGGCAGGGACGCGACGAGGCTGCGGAGCTTGTCCCACTTGTCGTTGCCTTCCACGCCTTTCGCGAAGGGCAGGAAGGTCGCGGCCTTCGGAAGATCGCCCGTGGGGCGGTCCTGGCCGCAGATCAGGGCCTGCCAGGTTCCGCCACCGCGGGCGAGACTTTCCAGCGTGGTGTGAAGGCGGGCGGAGACGGCGTCCCAGTTCCCGACATGGTGCTTCCCGACGAGGGGGATGAGGTAGGTGACGTGGCGGGGCGCGGGCCCCGGCGGCGGTCCGGCCCGGCGGAGGCGGAGGGCTGCGGCTTCGGAGGGCGAGAGGTCCCCGGCCATGCGCTCCGCGCCCGGCAGGCGCGCGGCGAGGAGGAGCGCGGCGCGGCGGCGCTTCGGCGTGGCCCGGGCCTGCGCCATCAGTTGCGAACCGGCAGGCGGCGGGAGAGATCGCCGTAGAGGCTGAGGCGCTCATCGGCGGACAAAAAGGCGCCGATCTCGACCTCGCGTCCGCCGCCCGACAATGTCACGTAGTTCGGGACCGGGCCCTTCTTCTCGTGCAGCCGCGCCTCGACCCAGTAGGGATGGGCGGACCATTCCTGCCGGGTGCCCCGGCGCTCCGTCCGCACGAGGTCCACGCGGTCCTCGCTCAAGGTCAGTTCCTCCAGAAGCTCACCGTCCCGGTAGCTGCGCTGAAGGAAGTAATAGAGCAGCCAGATGGCGGCCACGATGAAGGGCAGCAGGCCCCAGAGGACCGGCGTGCCGAGCACCGCGAGGAGCGGCAGCAAGAGGAGCGTGGCCGTCGCGCCGATGAAGATCACGAAGCCGGTCCGGGGTAGGGAGCGGTAGGGCCAGAGATGCAGGCGGGCAGGGCCCGGCCCCGTCTCGATCCATTCATAGGGCATGACCCGGTCTCTCTCGCTCCTGGCGCGGCGTCTGCGGTATCCGCTCCCATCTACGAGATGAAAGCGGCGCTGCAAAGCCGCTCTCGCGGGATGGTGCAGTCTGCGCGCCGGAACATTCGAGGCCGGCGGTCGTAGGGGACGGTACGACGGGGCATGTCTCGCCCCGGCCCGACTTCTCTGAAAGGATACCTCATGGCCGACGATACATCGCACGATCCGCAACGACGCCTGGTTCTCGGCGGGTTGGCTGGCGGCGCGGCCGCAGCCGGGCTGGCCGGACCTGCGGCGGCGCAGACCTCCGGCGAGACGCCGGCTGCCAGCCCGCTCACCGAGATGCGGGATCCGCAGGACGCCTATCCCCAACCGCCCTTCGAGAGACAGCAGCAGGACTGGCCCGGCCTTGCCAGCGAGATGACCCCGGTTCCCGATCACGGCGAGGAAAGCTATGTCGGCTCCGGCCGCCTGACGGGGCGACGCGCCCTGATCACCGGCGGTGACAGCGGGATCGGCCGGGCCGCCGCGATCGCCTATGCCCGCGAGGGGGCCGATGTCGCGATCAATTACCTCCCCGCCGAGGAGCAGGACGCGCAGCAGGTCATCGCCCTGATCGAGGCGGAGGGGCGAACGGCGGTCGCGATCCCGGGAGACATCACCGACGCCGCCTTCTGCCGCGACCTCGTCGAGCGCGCGGTCGAGGGACTGGGGGGGCTGGATATCCTCGTGAACAACGCGGGCTACCAGCAGTTTGCCGAGAGCATCGAGGATATCTCCGAGGAGGACTTCGACACGACGATGAAGACGAACATCTATGCGCCGTTCCGGATCACCAAGGCGGCCCTGCCGCACATGGAAGCCGGCAGCGCGATCGTCATCACGACGTCCGTCGTGGCCGAGGATCCGCCGGAGATCCTGTTCGACTATGCCCAGACCAAGGCGGCCAACATCATCTTCGCGAAGGCGCTGGCCAAGCAGCTCGGGCCGCGCGGAATTCGCGTGAACGCCGTTGCACCGGGGCCGTTCTGGACGCCGCTGCAGGTCGTCGGCGGTCAGCCGGCGGACGCGATCCCGGAGTTCGGCGCGTCCACGGTCATCGGCCGTCCCGGCCAGCCGGTCGAGATTGCACCGCTCTACGTCCTCGCGGCAAGTTCCGAGGCGAGCTACTCGACCGGGCAGGTCTTCGAAGCGACCGGCGGCTAGGGACGCCTCCTGCCGGGGCGATCCCCGGCGGGCCGAGCGGCCCGTCGTCGCTCGCCGGTCCCTTCCGGACACAAAAAAGGGCCCCGGGATCGTCTCCCGGGGCCCTTCTTGCGTTCGTCGCGGTCCTGAGGTGCCCCTAGTGGGCGTGGACCTTGTCCCAGTCCTCGCGCTTCGGGAGCGTCTCGAAGGTGTGCTCCGGCGGGGGGCACGGCAGAGTCCATTCGAGGGTATCCGCGTACTCGTTCCAGTAGTTGTTCTGGGTGATCCGCTTGCCCCGGAAGAGGGTGTAGAAGACCACGCCGATGAAGAACAGGAACGAGGCGAAGGAGAGGAACGCGCCGATCGAGGAGACGTAGTTCCAGGTCGCGAAGGCCTCGGGGTAGTCGATGTAGCGGCGCGGCATGCCCTGACGCCCGAGGAAGTGCTGCGGGAAGAAGGTCAGGTTGGCACCGATGAAGAAGACCCAGAAGTGCACCTTGCCGGCCCATTCGGGGTACTGACGGCCCGAGAACTTGCCGATGTAGAAGTACACCCCGGCGAAGATCGCGAACACGGCCCCGAGGCTCATCACGTAGTGGAAGTGCGCCACGACGTAGTAGGTGTCGTGATAGGCGCGGTCGATGCCGGCCTGGCTCAGGACGATGCCGGTGACGCCGCCCACGGTGAACAGGAAGAGGAACCCGAACGCCCAGAGCATCGGCGTCTTGAGTTCGACCGAGCCGCCCCACATCGTCGCGATCCAGGAGAAGATCTTGATGCCCGTCGGCACGGCGATGACCATGGTCGCCAGCATGAAGTAGCTCTGCTGGGTGAGGGACATGCCCACCGTGTACATGTGGTGCGCCCAGACGACGAAGCCGAGGACCCCAATCGCCACCATCGCGTAGACCATCGGCAGGTAGCCGAAGATCGGCTTGCGGCTGAAGGTGGCGATGACGTGGGAGATGATGCCGAAGCCCGGCACGATCACGATGTACACCTCGGGGTGCCCGAAGAACCACAGGATGTGCTGGTAGAGCACCGGGTCGCCGCCGCCGGCGGGATCGAAGAAGGCGGTGCCGAAGTTCCGGTCCGTCAGCAGCATGGTGATGGCGCCGGCAAGGACGGGCAGGGCGAGGAGGATCAGCCAAGCGGTGACGAAGATCGACCAGGCGAAGAGCGGCACCTTGTGCATGGTCATGCCGGGGGCGCGCATGTTCAGGAACGTCGTGATCATGTTGATCGCGCCGAGGATCGACGACGCGCCCGACAGGTGGACGGCGAAGATCGCGAGGTCGGTCGAATATCCGCCCTCGGTGGTGGAGAGCGGCGGGTAGAGGACCCAGCCGATGCCCGACCCGGCCTGACCGTTGCCGCCCGGCGCGAGGACCGAGGCGACGGCGAGCGACGTGCCCGCGACGTAGAGCCAGAAGGAGAGGTTGTTCATCCGCGGGAACGCCATGTCCGGCGCGCCGATCTGGAGCGGCATCAGGTAGTTGCCGAAGCCGCCGAAGAGGGCCGGAATCACCACGAAGAACATCATCAGGATGCCGTGCGCCGTGATCAGCACGTTCCACAGGTGCCCGTTGGGGGTACATTCGCCTGCGGGCGCCTGGGTGAAGACGCGCGCGCCTTCCATGCACATGTACTGCACGTCCGGCGTCATGAGTTCGAGACGCATGTAAACTGTGAAGGCCACCGATATCAGCCCGACAAAGGCCGATACGAAGAGATACAGGATCCCGATGTCCTTGTGGTTCGTGGACATGAACCACCGCGTGAAGAACCCACGCTCGTCGTGATGGTCGTGCCCGTGGATGGCGGCGTCGGCCATGCAAGCCTCCCTGAGAGATCAGCCTTGGGTGCGGGAGCAGGGCGCGTCCCGTCGTCAATGCCTGCTTCTAAGGCGATGACCCGTGGCAGGCAATGTCCGAATATGCCGCAGGGGACCGCGTCCCGGCGTCGCGCCCAGCCACGGACCCCGCGCGGCGGGGCTCGGGAGGCGGCCCCGGGGGGGTAGCCGACCCGCAGGGGACATGCCGGCCGCGACCGTCATCCCGACGGCGCCGCCGCTGCTGCAGGGACGCGCCGCTGGGGTAAGCATGGGATCCCCGGCTCCGGCGGACCGGGTCTGGAAAGGCATCCGTCCCGCGATCCGGACCCGCTGCCCCCGGATCGCACGCATGCCCGGCCCCCGGGCGGATCGCTTCCGGCGCCCCCTCGGCCTTTTCTCCCCGTAGAGCCTCATCAACTTCCTGCGCCGACATGCGCGTCGGGACGCCCTGCGGCTTGACCCTCGAAGCCGCCCCCACCATGGTCCGCGCGACTTTGATGCAAGGATCCGAGCCTTGGCTTCCAGCCCTCCCCCCTTTTCCCGGTTCGAGTGGATGATCGCGTGGCGCTACCTGCGGGCGACGCGCGCAGAGGGTGGCGTCTCCGTCATGACATGGATCAGCCTGATCGGCATCGCGCTTGCCGTCTTCGCCCTGATCGCGGTCCTCGCCGTGCGCACGGGGTTCCGGGCGGAGTTCGTGGACACGATCCTCGGCGCCAATGCCCATGTCACGCTCTACCAGTCCTCGGCGGTCAACGAGGCGGGGCAGGGTTCCCGCCAGATCGAGGATTACGTGGCCCTCGCCGAACGGGTCGCCGCGGTTCCCGGGGTCACCCGCGCCGCGCCGCTGATCAAGGGGCAGGTCATGTCCTCCGCCAACGGACGGACGGCGGGCGTCGAGGTCTACGGGATCACGCTGGAGGATCTCCGGGGCGTGCCGCGGATCGAAAGCCCCGAGGAATCGCTCGGCGATCTCTCCCGCTTCGACGAGGGCGTCGCCATCGGCTGGGAAGTTGCCGCGTCGCTCGGGGTCGGGCCGGGAGACATGATCCGCCTGATCTCCCCCGATGGCGTGCGGACGGCCTTCGGCACCTCGCCCCGCGTCAACGCCTACGAGGTGGTCTACGTCTTCCGCGCAGGCCGCTACGATATCGACCGGACGCGCCTGTACATGCCGTTTGCCGAGGCGCAGTCCTACTTCAACCGCGAGGGCTTCGCCGACGAGCTCGAGGTCATGGTCGAGGATCCCGACCGCGTGGACGACCTGACGACGGACCTCCTCAGGGCCGGCGGCGAGCGCACGCTGCTCTGGACGTGGCGGGACGCCTCCGGGTCCTTCCTTCAGGCCCTGAAGATGGAGGACAACGTGATGTTCATCATAATGTCGATCCTCGTGCTGATCGCGGCGATGAACATCGTCTCCGGCCTCATCATGCTGGTCAAGAACAAGGGGCGGGACATCGGGATCCTGCGCACCATGGGCCTGACCGAAGGCTCCGTGCTCAGGGTGTTCTTCATCTGCGGCGCGTCGGTTGGAACGATCGGAACGCTCGCCGGGGTGATCTTCGGCTGTCTCTTCGCGATCTACATCGACCAGATCTTCAACGTGGTGAACTACATCGCCGGCGGCGGCGTCTGGGATGCCTCGATCCGCGGCATCTATGCGGTGCCCGCCAAGCTGGAGCTCGGGGACGTGATCTCCGCGATCGCGCTGTCGCTCGGTCTGTCCTACGTCATCACGATCTTTCCCGCCCGCCGCGCCGCGCGGATGAACCCGGTGGAGGCGCTTCGCTATGAGTGAGACCGCGCTGAGCCTCTCCGGCATCGAGAAGACCTACAATCGCGGCAAGACCGGCGCCGTCCATGTCCTCTCGGGGGTGGATCTCACGCTGAAGCGGGGCGAGGTCGTCGCTCTCGTCGCACCCTCGGGGGCCGGCAAGTCGACGCTCCTGCATATCGCCGGCCTTCTCGACACGCCGGACGAAGGCCATGTCAGCGTGGCGGGGCAGGAGCTGACCGGGACGGGGGATGCGCGTCGTACCGCGGCGCGAAGGGCCGAGATCGGCTTCGTCTACCAGTTCCACCACCTGCTCCCGGAGTTCACCGCGGCAGAGAACATCGTGCTGCCGCAGCTCGCCAACGGCGCTGCCTGGGCGGAGGCGGAGGCCCGCGCGAAAGAGCTTCTGGGGACGGTTGGCATGGATCACCGCGCCGATCATCGGCCCTCGGCGCTGTCGGGGGGCGAGCAGCAGCGCGTCGCCTTCTGCCGCGCGCTAGCGAATGCGCCCGCGCTCCTCCTGGCCGACGAGCCGACCGGCAACCTCGACCCGACCACGTCCGACACGGTATTCGCCGCCCTGATGAGCCTCGTGCGGGAGACCGGCCTTGCCGCCCTGATCGCGACCCATAACCTCGAGCTTGCGAGCCGCATGGACCGCGTTCTGCACCTCGACGGCGGCCGTCTGACGGAACGAGGGCGGTCGGGGGCGTCCTGATTCGTCGCAAGGGTCACCCCGGATGACGGCCCGGATCCACCCCGCAACGAGTCGCGCCGGGACCTGCGGTCCGGCCTAGGGCCCCTCCCGGAAATCGCTCCGATCGGCGAGCCAATGCTCCGCCATGTCCAGCGCGGCGCCCCTGCGGCGGGCGCTGTTGGAGAGGGAGAGGAGATCCATCGAGAGCTTCACGCCGGTCCAGAAGCGCAGGAGGCCGGGCGGGTGCTCGTCCAGAAGACCCGTGGAGAGAAGCGCGTCCAGCGCCACCGGATCCACGCCCCAGAGCGGCCGCGGCACGGGATGGGCGGTCGAGGTGAAGACGAGCATGGTGGCGACGTCCCGCACGACCGGCCAGTGCGTGACGAGGGAGAGGTCGACGCCCCAGACAGCCGTCTCGTCCATCAGCATGTTCAAGGGTGTGAAGTCGCCGTGGATCAGCGCCTGCCGGATGATCCGGTCGCTGAGGACGGGAACCTGTTCGGCGAGGCGATCAGCAATGGCCCCCGTGACGGCGCGCGTCGCGGCATCGCGCCCGGTGGCGGCGGCCTCGGCGCGGTTCTTTGCCCAGAAGCGCACGCCGAACGTCACCTCCTTCTCGCTGCCCGCGGCATAAGCGCCGAGCCAGCCGGCGGCCCGCGACAGGAGCACGCGCCGCGCGCTTTCATCCGCCTCGGCCAGCAGGTCCTGAAGACGGCGCCCCGGCACCCGCTCGATCACGGCAAGCCCCTCGTCCGGGGCGAAGTGGACGGGGCGGGGAACACGGAAGGGACCGCTCTGCATCCGCGGCAGCCGGCGCGCGAGGGCAGCCTCCATCCGCTTCACTTCGTCCGCGCCGCCGGGGCCATCCACGAACTTGGCGATCACGGGGGCGCCGTTCAGCCGGGCTGAGATCACAACGCGGCCGGGCTTGGCCTGCAGGCTGTCGCCGATCACGAGGCCGGAAAGCTCTGGAATCGTCCGGGAGAGGGCGGCA
The DNA here is from genome assembly GCF_031846565.1 of Tropicimonas omnivorans. Classification (NCBI taxonomy): domain Bacteria; kingdom Pseudomonadati; phylum Pseudomonadota; class Alphaproteobacteria; order Rhodobacterales; family Roseobacteraceae; genus Tropicimonas; species Tropicimonas omnivorans. The sequence goes on from NZ_JAVRHL010000002.1 coordinate 577,937, forward strand.
AGGCGCGCCTGCCCTCGGGCCATCATCTCCAGCTTGTCGAGAAAGGACAATTTCGCCAAGCGCGGGCCTCCGGGGGGGGGTCAGGAACAGATACCGCGGATCTCGGCATCCGCATAGGGAATCATGATCCGGCCCGCCCGCTCGCGGTCGGCGAGGCCGGGGAACTGGGGGGTCAGGAGTGCCCTCAGACGCGCCGTGCGGGCGCCCTCGGGATCGAGCGCGCGGCAGCAGACATATTCCTCGACGATGCTGGCCTGCTGCTCGTAGGGGTAATCGAGAAAGGGCCGCTCGCCGGCCACGTCGAACAGGTAGGGATCCTCGGCCTCGACCTGCTCCCCAACGGCGCGGAGCGGATTGTAGCCCGTCACCTCGCGGGCCTGCCATTGCCAGACATGGGTCAGCTCATGGGCGAGGAGCATGGCCTGGGGCAGGGGAAGCGTCTCTGGATAGCTCGCGACCCAGTCGTCCCGCTGGTAGCTCTCCGCCACGAACATTCGGCTGCCCAAGACGAAGGCGGCGGTGGAGACCTCCACCGAGGGGCCTTCCTCCGGCGGCCAGATCCGCTCCCGGCAGGCAAGCTGCGGTCTGGGCGGGCGCTCGAACACGATCCCGCCGATCAGTGCGCCGTCATGGAAGCGGACGCGGGATGTGTCCACCGCCGCTCCGTGCACCGTATCGATGAAGGCCCGCTCGTTCTGCGTCATCGGCCGCGCGCAGGCGGCCAGCAGGATCAGAAGGAGGAGCGCGCGCATTGAGCCGGGGTCCGCTGGACCGAGAAGGAGACGCCCTCAGACATCGAGCTCTTCCACGAACTTGGCGTTCTGCTGGATGTAGTCGAAGCGCATCTCGGGCTTCTTGCCCATCAGGCGCTCGACGAGATCCCCCGTTTCTCCGGCCACGTCCTCATCGATGGAGATGCGGATGAGCCGGCGGCTCACGGGGTCCATCGTGGTCTCCTTAAGGTCCTTGGCATCCATTTCGCCGAGCCCCTTGAAGCGGGAGACGTCGATCTTGCCGCGCCCGCCGAGCCCCTTTTCCACCGCGGCGTCGCGCTCCGCCTGATCGAGGCAATAGACGCGCTTCGCCCCTTGCGTGAGGCGGAAGAGCGGGGGGCAGGCAAGGTAGAGGTGCCCGGCATCGATCATCGGGCGCATCTGCGAGAAGAAGAAAGTCATCAGCAGGGAGGCGATATGCGCGCCGTCCACGTCCGCATCGGTCATGATGATGATCTTGTCGTAGCGAAGGTCATCCAGCCGGAAGCGGGACCCGAGGCCGACGCCCATCGCCTGGCAGAGGTCCGAGATTTCCTGGTTCGCGCCCATCTTCGAGGAGGCGGCGCCGAGGACGTTCAGGATCTTGCCCCGGAGCGGCAGGAGTGCCTGCGTCTTGCGGTCCCGCGCCATCTTGGCGGATCCGCCGGCGCTGTCGCCCTCGACGATGAAGAGTTCGGTGCCGGCGCGGTTCGTCGCGGAGCAGTCCACGAGCTTGCCCGGCAGGCGAAGTTTCTTCGTCGCGGTCTTGCGCGCGGTTTCCTTTTCCTGCCGGCGGCGGATCCGCTCCTCGGCGCGCAGGACGAGGAAGTCGAGAATCGCCCCGGCACTCTTGGTATCCGTCGCGAGCCAGTGGTCGAAATGGTCCCGCACGGCGCCTTCGACCATGCGCTGCGCCTCGGTGGTGGCAAGCCGGTCCTTGGTCTGGCCGACGAATTCAGGCTCGCGGATGAAACAGGAGACGAGGGCGCAGCCGCCGGTGGTCAGGTCGTCCCGCGTGATCTGCGCGGCCTTGCGGTTTCCGGCGAGCTCGCCGTAGGCCTTCAGCCCCTTGAGAAGCGCGGCCCAGAAACCCGCCTCGTGGGTGCCACCCTCTGGGGTCGGGACCGTGTTGCAATAGGACTGGATGAACCCGTCCTTCGCCGGCGTCCAGTTCACCGCCCATTCGACGGAGCCGGGCTGGCCGTACTTCTCCTGGAACGAGACCTTCCCGGCGAACGGCGCGTCGGCGTAGGTCGTCGAGCCTTCGAGTTGCTCGCCGAGGTAGTCGGACAGGCCGCCCGGGAAGTGGAACGTGGCCTCCTGCGGCGTGTCACCGTCGGGGATCGCGGATTTCCACCGAATCTCCACGCCGGAGAAGAGGTAGGCCTTGGACTTCACCATATTCATCAGCCGCGAAGGCCGGAAGCGGTGAGCGCCGAAGATCTCCTCATCGGCGTGGAAGGTCACGGTGGTGCCGCGCCGGTTGGGGGCGGCCCCGACATGCGCCACCGGCCCGAGCGGCTTGCCGCGGGAAAACTCCTGAACGTAGAGTTCGCGGTTCCGCGCCACCTCGATGCGGACATGGTCGGACAGCGCGTTCACCACCGAGATGCCGACGCCGTGGAGGCCGCCCGACGTCTGGTAGGCCTTGCCGTCGAACTTGCCGCCGGCATGGAGTGTGCAGAGGATCACCTCGAGGGCGGACTTGTCCGGGAATTTCGGGTGCGGATCCACCGGGATGCCGCGGCCATTGTCCCGCACGGTGATGGAATGGTCGGCGTTCACCTCAACTTCGATGCGCGTGGCGTGGCCTGCCACGGCCTCGTCCATCGAGTTGTCGAGCACTTCGGCGACGAGATGATGCAGCGCGCGCTCGTCCGTGCCGCCGATATACATGCCGGGCCGTTTGCGCACCGGCTCGAGCCCTTCGAGCACCTCGATCGAGGAGGCGTCGTAGGCGGGCACATCCTGCGCGGAAAGAAGATCGTCGGCCATTGATGCTGCTCTTTTCGTTCTGGATTTGCCCCCATGGTATCCCGACGCGCGTCCCGCCGCAAAGGCTTCCGGCGGGGCGCGGGGTCAAGATGACGCCAGGGGGATGACGTGCGCCGCCCGGCGCCTATCCTTGGGGCGAACCATCGGGGAGCGAGAGATGCGCATTTTCTTCACGGGCGGCAGCGGCAAGGCGGGGCGTCATGCGATCCCGGTGCTGAAGGCCGCCGGCCATACCATCGTCAACGCGGACCGCGCCCCCTTAGGTCTGGACGGGGTGGACGATCTGAACGTCGATCTGACCGATGGCGGGCAGGTGTGGAATGCGCTGACGATGATCGGCAATCTCGGCGAGCTCGATGGCGAGGCGCCGCCCCGCTTCGACGCGGTGGTGCATTTCGCCGCGACCCCGCGCATCTTGATCGAGCCGGACGACGCCACTTATCGCAACAACGTGCTGTCCACCTACAATGTCATCGAGGCGGCGGTGAAGCTCGGGATCCCGAAGGTCATCTTCGCGTCCTCCGAAACGACCTACGGCATCTGCTTCGCCCGCGGCGAGATGAAGCCGGACTACGTGCCGGTGGACGAGGATCACCCCACCGTTCCCCATGACAGCTACGGGATGTCCAAGGTGACGGGGGAGGTCATCGGCCGCTCCTTCCAGGCCCGAAGCGGGACGGACATCTACGGTCTGCGGATCAACAACGTCATCGAACCGCACGAATACGAACGGGATTTCCCCGCCTATGTCGAGGATCCGGACCTGCGGCGGCGCAACATCTTCGCCTATATCGACGCGCGGGACCTCGGCCATGCGGTGGAGCGATGCCTGCAGACGGACGGGCTGGGCTACCGGGTCTTCAACATCGCCAACGCCGACCCCTCCGTCGATCTGACCTCGGCCGAAATCGCGGAGCGCTGGTACGGCGGCGTTCCGATGCGCCGCGAGATGGGCGAGCGGGAGACGTTCTACGACATCACCCGAGCGCGGGAGGAGCTGGGCTTCGAGCCCAAATACGACTGGCGCGAGGAACTGGGACGCTCGTAGAGGCCGGCGCGCGGCCTCACGGGGCCGCGGAGCGCGGAGGGTCGAACCTCTAGAAGGGCGGCTGGTGATGTGCCCGCTCACGCGAACGGTCCTTGCCGGGCACTCCGCGCGGGATTAGGAGCCGGCGCCATGACGGATCGCCTCTCCATAGCCGGACACGCGCGGGCCCTCCTTGGCCTCGGGCTGCCGCTTGTCGGGGCCAATCTGGGCATGTTCGTGATCGGCATGACGGACACGGCCATGCTCGGACGCTACAGCGTCGAGGCGCTGGCGGCCGGGGTGCTCGGGCAGTCCTTCTTCATCATGTTCTTTCTCTTCGGAGCGGGGTTCGCTCAGGCGGTCCTGCCGATGGTCGCGGCGCAGCCCGAAACTGCGGAAGGGCGGCTACAGGTGCGCCGTGTGATGAGGATGGGGCTCTGGCTCTCCGTCATCTTCTCGCTCGTCCTTCTGCCGCTCTTCTGGTTCTCGGGCTCGCTCCTTCTCGCGCTCGGGCAGGAGCCGCGGGTCGCGGCGCTGACGGCGGACTACCTGCGAATCGTCGGGCCCGGTCTCGTGCCGGCGCTCGCGGTGATGGTGCTGAAAAGCTACCTCTCCGCCCTCGAACGCACGCAGATATCGCTCTGGGTCACGGTCGGAGCGGTGGTCGTGAACATCGCCGTCAACTGGGTGCTGATCTTCGGCAATCTCGGAGCGCCGGAGCTGGGCGTCCGGGGGGCAGCGCTGGCCTCCGTCTCCGTGCATCTCGTCTCGCTTCTCGGCCTTGCGCTCTATGCGCAGCACGTCTTTCCGGGGCAGGCGCTCTTCGCGCGGCTCTGGGTGCCCGACGGGGCGGTCTTCTGGCAGGTGTTCCGGCTCGGCTGGCCGATCGGACTGACCCAACTCGCCGAGGTCGGCCTGTTCTCGGCGACGGCCGTCATGATCGGCTGGCTGGGCGCCGTCCCGCTGGCCGCCCACGGGATCGCGCTCCAGATCGCCACCGCGACCTTCGTGGTCCACTTGGGCCTGTCGAGCGCGGCCACGATCCGGGCCGGTCGGGCCTTCGGCCTCGGAGATATGGCCCATCTGCGGCGCGGCGCCGTGGCCGCGCTCGGGCTGTCGGGCCTGATGGTGCTGCTGACGGTCGCCGTCTTCCTCCTGGCGCCCGAGCCGCTGATGGTGCCCTTCCTCGATCCCGAGGATCCGCAGCGGCCGCGCATCGTCGCCCTCGGGACGTCTCTTATCGCCGTCGCGGCCCTCTTTCAGATGGCGGATGCGGCCCAGGTCATGGCGCTGGGGTTCCTGCGCGGGATGCAGGACACCCGGGTGCCGATGATCTACGCCACCATCGCCTACTGGCTCGTCGGTCTGCCGGCGAGCTACATCCTCGGCTTTCCGCTCGGCCTCGGCGCGCCCGGGGTCTGGGGCGGGCTGGTGATCGGCCTCGCGGTCGCGGCGATCCTGCTGATGCTGCGCTTCTGGCGGTCCGGGCGGGTCCCGGGCCCGCAGCCCGGCTGAGGCGGGACCCCCGGTAATAAAGCCCTGTGCGACCGGCGACGGGATGGGTAGTCTCCCGCTCGAGACAGACCGGGACGAAGGACGCGACGCCATGACCATCGCCGAGGCCGACGCCATGAAGTTGCCGGGCGAGGAGGATCGCCTGGGCGACGCTCTCCGCCGTCTGCCGGGGCGCCTCTTCGCGGTGCTCGACGGGGCGAACTATCCCGATCTGCCCGGCCGCCTCCGCGAGGTCGGCCTCGACTACTTCGCCCTCTACGGTGAGGAGACCGACGCGCCGGACATACGCTACGGCCCCCATCTCGTCGTCTGCCCGAGCGCCTTCGCGGTGGAGCAGGTGCGGGACGTCTCCGCCGGAACGCCGACGGTGGTCTGGTGGGCCTGGCCCGACGAGGGGAGCGAGACGGAGGTCGCCGTCTGGCGCCACATGCGCCGCCTGTCCGTGGTGGACGTGCCGGTCGGCCGCGACGAGGAGATGATCGGCCCGCCGCGCCACGGCGCCGTGACCGGCTCGGGGCCCGAAGAGCCCGTCTTCCTGCGCCATGCCGATGCCGACGTGGTGGCCGCGCTCGTGGATGTGCTCGAGCCCGAACAGACGGCGCAGCTTTTCGGGGAGGCGCTGGCGATCCTCGCCGAAACACCGGCCGCGCCCGGCCTTGCCCTGTTCGAGCGGCCGGAGGCGCAGGATCCGGGCGGCCGCCTCTCCCTGTCGCCCGATCAATACGCGTGTCTGACCGTCTCCTACAGGCGCGCCCTCGGGCGCCGGGCGGAGATCGAGTTCGCCTCCCTTGCCGGGCCCGGTGCGACGGGACGGAGGCGGATCCAGGACGCCGTCGAGCGCGCCGAGCGGTACCGGCTCTCCACCAAGTCGGAGATCTGGGACTTCATCACGATGGACATGCGCTACGGAGCCCGGTTCGAGACCGCTGCCGGCCGGGAGGGCGTGCTCGCCGAACTGACCCGGACCGACATGCCCTCCGCCATGCGCCTCTGGCGCGCCGAGATGCTGGCCCAGCAGGTCCGCGGCGAGGACCGGCAGGAGATCTCCGGCACGCGCACCTTCTGAAGCGAGGAGGGCACGGGGTCCGGGCGTGGGCACCGCCGATGTTGCAGGGCATCTCCACGGGGCGCTTCGTAGCAGGACGGAGCACGGGATCGACGACCGGAGGGTGTCCCCGTGGCCGTTATTTCCGGACGTGCCGCGCCGCCATGAGGGTCGCGGACAATCGGACGGCCCGGACCCGCGTCACTCGGCTTCGCCGGCCTCCTGCCGGGACTTCGTCAGGCGATCGGCCTTCTTGCGAACGAGGACGCAGCGCAGATCGTGCATCGCGAGGAGAAGCGCGTCGGTGACATTCTCGAGCTGTTCGTCGGTCGCCCTGGACTGCGCCCATTGCGCGGTCAGGTTCAGGTGATCGATGGCGCGATGGATGTCGTCGAGGTCCCGAAAGGACAGGACCTTCCTGCGCTCTTCCATCCAGTTCCGAATGGTCGCGATGTCGGTCTCGGAGAGCGTGCGGTCCCCGTGGGGCTTCACCTCGCCGTTGCGGATGTTGACGACCGCGATCTGGTCCATCTCGATCCGGCGCTGGCGGTTCTCGGTATCGACGCGGAAGACCATCGCGCCGTTCTCGCGGATGCGGAAGTAGTAGTCAGGAAGATCGATCATGGTCCGCTCCGCTCAAGAGTGGGGCGCCCGCCCCTCGCGGGGATGAAAGGGCGCCCTGACTCTCCTTAGCTCAGCGCGGCGCAGAAGTCCTGAATGCGCGAGCAGGCTTCCTTCAGATTCTCGTCCGATGTCGCATAGCTGATGCGGAAGGCGGGGGAGAGACCGAAGGCCGCGCCGAAGACGACCGCGACGCCCTTCTCTTCGAGGAGCGCCTTCGCGAAGGTCTCGTCGTTCTCGATCTTCGTACCCGCCTCGGTGGTCTTGCCGATGCAGTCATCGATCACGGGATAGACGTAGAAGGCGCCTTCGGGCAGCGGGCAGGAGATGCCCTCCGCGGCGTTCAGCATCTCGACGACCATGTCCCTGCGCCGCTTGAAGATCGCGTTGTTCTCGGGGATGAAGTCCTGCGTGCCGTTCAGCGCCTCGACCGCCGCCCATTGCGAGATGGAGCAGGGGTTCGACGTCGATTGCGACTGGATCTTGCGCATCGCGTCGATCAGCATCTTCGGCCCCGCGGCATAGCCGATGCGCCAGCCCGTCATGGCATAGGCCTTGGAGACGCCGTTCACGGTGAGCGTGCGATCGTAGAGCGCAGGCTCCACCTGCGCCGGGGTCGCGAACTCGAAGTCGTCGTAGGTCAGGTGCTCGTACATGTCGTCCGACATCACCCAGACATGGGGATGGCGAAGAAGCACGTCCGTCAGCGCCTTCAGCTCGTCGCGGGTATAGGCCGCGCCCGTGGGGTTCGACGGGGAGTTGAAGATGAACCACTTCGTCTTGTCGGTGATCGCGGCCTCGAGCGCCTCGGCCGTCAGCTTGAAGCCGGTCGCGCTGGTCGTCTCGACGAAGACGGGCTCGCCGCCGGCAAGGAGGGCCATGTCCGGATAGCTGACCCAGTAGGGCGCCGGGATCACGACCTCGTCGCCCGGATTGAGCGTCGCCTGAAGGGCGTTATAGAGAATCTGCTTGCCGCCGGTGCCGACGGAGACCTGCTCCGGCTTGTAGTCGAGGCCGTTGTCGCGCTTGAACTTGGCGCAGATCGCGGCCTTGAGCTCGGGGATGCCGTCGGCAGGGGTGTACTTCGTCTTGCCGTCGGAGATCGCTTGAACCGCGGCGTCCTTGATGTTCTGGGGCGTGTCGAAATCAGGCTCGCCGGCGCCGAGGCCGATGACATCGCGGCCCGCTTCCTTGAGCTCCTTGGCCATCGTTGTCACCGCGATGGTGGCGGAGGGCTTAACGCGGGCAATGGAATCGGACAAAAACGACATGGGCTTCTTTCCGGATCGGGAACAGGTTCGAGGCGTCTTAGGCTTGCCCCGACAAGGCTTCAAGCGATATCCGTAATGCAAGGGAGTGGCGTGACATGAGCGAAGACCAGAACTGGTTCGGCGAAGATACGGCGACCTTCGGAGACCGCCTGATCGGCGCTCGAGAGGCCATCGGCATCGGGCAGGAAGAGCTGGCGCACCGCCTCGGCGTCAAGATCGCCACGGTACAGGCCTGGGAGAACGACGCGAGCGAGCCGCGCGCCAACAAGCTCCAGATGCTGTCCGGTCTGCTCGGCGTGTCGCTCACATGGCTGATCAACGGCACGGGCGACGGTCTGCAGACCCCGCCGGACGCGACCGATGCGCCCCGTCCCGAGCTGTCCGCTCTGCTCGACGAAATGACACAGCTGCGCATCTCGATCGACCGGTCCACGAACAAGCTTCTCGTGCTCGAGCGGCGGCTCCGCTCGGCGCTCTCGGCGCCGGTCCTGCCCGACGACGTCCACGGTGACAGCGAGGAAGGAACGTCGTGATGGAGACATCCGCCAAGGCCGGCCGCACGGAAGACCGCGAGACCCGCGAACGCCGCCTCACCATGCGCTCGGGACGGCGCGGAATGAAGGAGATGGACCTGATCCTCGGCCCCTTCGCCCGCACGACGATCGATACGCTCGGCGAGGAAGAGCTGGACCGCTACGAAGCCCTCCTCAGCGAGAACGATCAGGACCTCTATCGCTGGGTCAGCGGGCAGGCTGCGCCCCCCGAGGAACACGCGCCGATGATCCGCCGGATCGCGGAGCAGGCCGGCGTCTGATCGCGCGGGGGCTTCCGTTCGATCTTAACGGCATATTTGCTCTTTTGCCTCACAAGGCTTCGGAACAGTAACAGTCCGAAGGTATATGGCATGAGCATCGAAATCGCATTGCTGCCGGGAGAGCGCAGCTCTGTTCATGCGACCTATCTCGACGGGCTGAGCCTCCTGGAACGGCTTCACCGGCTCATGCTCGACGTGGTGAAGGACGAGTTCGAGCGGCTCGGTCTCATCGACGTGAACCCGGTTCAGGCGCTCCTCCTCTACAATATCGGCGATAACGAGGTGACCGCCGGGGAGCTCAAGTCCCGCGGGTACTACCAGGGCTCCAATGTCAGCTATAACCTGAAGAAGCTGGTCGAGATGGGCTACATGCACCACCAGCGCAGCGATATCGACCGCCGCTCCGTCCGCGTTCGCCTGACCGCCGAGGGCCGTGAAATCCGGGACGTGATCTGCGCGCTGTTCGAGCGGCATTCCGAGGAAATGCTCGACCGGGGCGTGATCGAGGCCGACGCGCTCGATACCGCGACGAGCACGTTGCGCCGGGTCGAGCGATACTGGCGGGATCAGATCCGGTACATCTACTGAAAACCGCTCCCCCGGGGCGACCCGCACGCGGGCGCTTCGGGTGAGCCACGATGTGCCCCGCTTGTGGGGCGGGCGGGGATGGTCGTCCGCTCGATCCGTGCCTGAGCGAGCAGGAGGTCGAGCGTCCGCAAGTCGCTCACTCCGGCCTCAGCGAAGGGTGCCATAAACCCGGCCGGCAAGTTCGCGGACCAGTTTCTCGCGCATGGCGCGCGCGACATCGTCATAGCCGCGCGCCACGACTGAAAAAGCGCCGGGGCCGTGGAGGACGTTCTCCTCGTAGTAGCGCTCAAGCCCCTCCGGATCGTCCGGCTCCGAGACGATGGGCAGGCCGTTCACCGTCACTCCGGCGAAATCGAAATTGGCGTAGGCGAGGCCGGGCCCGAACCCTTCGTTGTTCGGCCCGTCGCCGCTGACGTCGAGGGTGTGCGCCGCGCAAGGCGGCGCACCCGCGAAAGCGCTCGAGGCGTAGCCGAGCGCGTAGCCGAGGGCCGTCGGAGATTGGGTCTCGCTGCGGGGGCTGGTCGAAATGCGGGCGGCGGCGCTTTCGAGCGCGTCCGCGCCGTCGATCAGCGTCCAGCCGATGATCTCGGTCTGCGTCCAGCGGCCGGACCATTCGAACACCGAAAGCGCGACTGGCGCGTCCGGAAGCGTGGCGAGAAAACCCGCCCGGACCTCCTCGCTCACGAGCGCCGCGGCGAGCCCCTGCCGCTGGAGTGCATCCTCGCTCGCATCCACCGAGGAGGACACATCGATCGCGAGTAGCAGGGCGAGGCGGCAGGCATCTGCCGCCCCGGGAAGAGCGGCAAGGGATGCCGCCGGAAGAAAGGTCCGGATCACCAGTGGCCCGTGTTCTCCATGCTGGCCCACGGCTCCTCGGGCGCGAGGGCGTCGCCGTCCTGGAGCAGTTCGATGGAGATGTTGTCCGGCGACCGGACGAACGCCATGTGACCGTCCCGCGGCGGGCGGTTGATGGTCACACCGGCATCCCGAAGTTTGGCGCACATCTCGTAGATGTTGTCCACGCGGTAGGCGAGATGGCCGAAATGGCGGCTGTCGGAGGGGAGGCCCTCGTCGCCGTCCCAGTTGTAGGTCAGCTCGACGGGCGTTTCGTGCTGTCCCGGAGGCGCCATGAAGATCAGGGAGAATCGCCCCTTTTCGTTGTCGATCCGGCGCTTTTCCTCGAGGCCGAGCAGGCGGAAGAAGTCCATCGTGGCGTCGAGGTCCTTCACGCGGACCATGGTATGCAGATAGCGGATCGTCATGTCGCCTCAATCTTGTTCTGGGTCAGGATGACGGGGAGGGTAGGGCGCCGCCGGGCGAGCGCAATCCCTCGGGCCCGGCGATCGAACCTGAGGGACTGGACTGCCCTTCGATCACCTCAGAACGCCGATGCGACGCCCAGGGTCAGGTTCGTGGCCTCGCCGTCGAAGCGGCTGATGGTGCTGTCCGTGGTGCGCGCCTCGAGGCCGATGACCGGAGAGAAGCCCATACGCCCCACGGCGTCGATCCTGAGCGACAGTCGCGCCGACAGGGTCTCGTCCTGCCGTCCGCCCGGCACGTCGATGAAGCCGATGCGGTAGGCGTCGAAGTCCCGCCGTTCCCAGGTCAGCCCGCCTGACAGGTGCATCCCCGCCAGTGGCTCGCCCATCGACAGATCGAGGGCGGCCGAGGCGCCGGACCAGTCGAGATTGGCGTCGTCCGACGCGACATTCCTGGCCGCGAAGGAAAAGCGCGTGTGCACACCGACGATCTCGCGGGAGAGGGCTGCGGAGGCGCTCCGGCCGGTGCGCGCCTCGCCGCCGGTGAGGGACAGGCGCCGCTCGAGACCGGCGCCAAGGCGCAGGTCCACCTCGCCCGGAAGGTCCACGCTGCGCCCGAGGGAGACGCGCGCGGAGCGGTCGAGCGGCTCGTATCCGTACCAGGACTTTCCGAGCGCGAGAGCATAGGTATCGGGGACCGGCAGATCGCCTGGCGCAATGGAATGGGTCAGGCCGATCTCGGCGGCGCCGTAGTCGAAGGCGCTGCCCTCGATGCCGGGCGCCTGCTCCCGCGCTTCCTTCGAGAGTTCGTTCCAGGTCCGGTAACCGTTGAAGGTCAGGGCGGTTCGATGGTCCGTCCCGCGGGACAGGGTGCGGGCGGCGGTGAGGGTGGCGCTGGTGCGAGTGCCGGACAGCGCCCTTGCGGACCCGGAGAGGCGGCCCACCGGCAGGCTGTCATCGAGGACCAGCCATTCGGAGCTGGAGCCACCGTTGATGTTGTCCGTCCGGCCGTGGCTGAAGGAGAGGCGGACCGAGAGGGGAGAGACGGCGCGCATCCGGCCGAACGCCTCGCCCACCCGGTCCCGCGTCGCATCGTCGGGGGCCGTGCCGTAGGCGCGCCGCATCCAGAATTGAGCCGCGATCCAGCTGTCATCCGCGGCCGCGGCGCGGGAGGTGTACCACGCCGCCTCGTGCCTCAGACCATCGCTGCCGGCCACGCGCCACGCGTCTGCGCCAGCCTCGCGGCCGGCCTTCGCGTCTCCGAGGGACGGGGAGGTGGCGGCGATGAGGATGAGGGCCGTGGGGTCCTCCGGGTCGGCGAGGCGAAGCTTCCGGCCGAGGGCATTGGCAAGCGCGTCGTCGCCCGAGCGAAAGGCGCGACGCGCCAGCTCCCGGGCTTCGGGAATGCTGAGGCTGATCTCCTCCGCCCGCGGCGCCTCCGGGACCGCGAGGCACAGGGCGAACGCCGCCACCGCCGCCACCGCCGCGAGAGCGCGGCCGAGGGTGCCGCGCTCAGTCAATGTCTTCGAGGCTGTCCACGTCGGTGCAGATCGCGGGCGCATCGGTCGTTCCGCAGCGAGGCAGGACGAAGATGCCGGTCTCCTTGTCGAATGTGCCGCTAACCTCCTCGCGCGGATCTGCGGGGATGAAGATCGTGTCGAGCGCCACGACGCCCGCGAGCCCATCGGAATTCTCGCCTCCGATCGTGCCGCCGAACGTGCCGGCCCCGAACGGCACACCGTCTTCGTCGCGCATGCGTGCGGTGCCGAGGAAGACGCCGGTATCATCCAGATCGCCATCGGCGAGGAAGACCGTTTCCAGCTCCTGATCGGCATAGGGCCCGTCCACGAAGCCGCGGTCGTAGATCGCGCCGTTGACGGCATTGTCCCCGAAATCGACGTTGATGAAGACGCTACCGGTGGTCTGGGCGGCCTGCTGGGGGATGAGCGCGGGATCGGTGCCGGGGGGGACCGGCATCCGCTGGTCCTGATCGGCGTCGGACAGGTTCGTCACGCCGGCATAATTGCCGGCATAGCTGACCTGGCCTTCGGTCGGCTTGACATAGTTGCCCACCCGTTCGTAGTAGCCGCCCTGGTAGAAATCCGTGAACTGTCCCGCATCGCCGGCGACGACGGCCTGCACCGAGCCGTCCGGACTGCGCGCGGCGAGGGCGACGAAGATCCGGTCGAGTGCATCGTCCTGGGCCGAGAAGGCACGGTAGCCGTCCACGTCGAGGGCGGCATTGCGGTCGTAGGTGGCAAGGATGCGGTCCGCATCGAGCGCGTTCATCTCCACCGTCAGGGTGTCGTCGTCCGGATCACCGGGATCGCCGGGATCGTAGGCGATGGAGCGCAGGTCCTGCGCCAGCGCATCGGGAATGGTGTTCTCGTCCAGATCGGGCGTCTCGCCGGGATCATCGGGACCGGGATCATCAGGGCCCGGATCCTCGCCGTTGTCTTCGCCGTCGTCCGAGACCCGGTCGCCGTTGACCGGATTGCTGCCGTCTCCGCCGCCGCATGCGGCAAGAAGAAGCATCAGCGCGATGGGTATCGCCTGCTTGACCATTGGAACTGCCCCGAGATCGTTTTTGCCTGTTTTGCCGGGGAGTTTTCGGGTGAGTTCGCTCCAAGTCAACGCTCCGGGGCGGGCGGGATGCAGTCTCGGGCCGGGTGCGGCCCTGATGCCGCAGCGGCAAATTTCGCTCAGCACGGGGCCGCGCGGGTTAACCCGCCCCCGTCCTCAGGATATGGTCGCCTCCGAGTCGCCCGAAGCCCCAAGGACACCGCCCCATGCCCCTCACCCCGGAGCAGCGTGCCGAGATCGAAGATGCCCGCGCCGAAACGCGCCAGACCCTGCGTGCCACGTCGGACGGGATGGAGTCGCATCTCTACCGCGCCCACGAGGTCCTCGATCACGGGCTCGTTCGCGTCATCGACTACATGGGCGACGATTCCGCCATCGTTCAGGCGGCGCGCGTCTCCTACGGGCGGGGCACGAAGGCGGTTCAGAACGACGAGGGTTTGATCCGCTACCTCATGCGGCACTGGCATTCGACGCCGTTCGAGATGTGCGAGATCAAGCTGCATGTGAAGCTGCCGGTCTTCGTCGCGCGGCAATGGATCCGCCATCGCACGGCGAACGTGAACGAGTATTCCGCCCGTTACTCGATCCTCGACCGGGAGTTCTACATCCCCGCGCCCGAGCACCTCGCGGCCCAATCCGTGCAGAACAACCAGGGGCGGGGCGAGACGCTCGAGGGCGAAGAGGCCGCGCGGGTTCTGGACTGGCTGCGCGAGGATGCCGGGCGGGCCTACGACCATTACGAGGCGATGCTGTCGCAGGACGGCCAGCAGGGCCTCGCGCGGGAACTTGCGCGGATGAACCTGCCGGCGAACATCTATACCCAGTGGTACTGGAAGACGGACCTGCAGAACCTCTTCCACTTCCTGCGTCTGCGCGCCGACCCCCACGCACAATACGAGATCCGCGTCTATGCCGAGGCGATCTGCAGGATCGTGGCCGACTGGGTTCCCGCCGCCTACCGCGCCTTCGAGGATTACCGCCTCGGCGGAGCGTCTCTCTCCGCCAAGGCCCTCGACTGCGTCCGGCGCATGGGCCGCGGCGAAGAGGTCACGCAGGAGACGAGCGGCATGAGCAAGGGCGAATGGCGGGAGTTCATGGCCGTGATGGAAGGGTAGGGGCTTCCGCATCTGTCGGCCTTGCCGGCCGTCGTTACCCGAGGAGAGCTCTTGATCCTTGCCCCGGCGCATCCACCCGCCGCGTCAGGGCTGGAGCCTCGGCAGGCCGGACCTAAGTCAGCCGGATGCCCAGCTATCCCACCACCCCCGACGGCCGCTATTTCGTCGCGAAAAACCGGCTTTGGCGTTCGACCGATCCGGGCCTGCCCGAGGCGGAGCGCAAGGCGGCGGTCCTTGAGCTGATGTCCGCACGGCGGGCGATCAAGGGGGCCCAGGGGGAGGCACTGAAGACCGCCCGCGCGCGCGTCGATGCGGCCAAGCGTCGTCTCGGCGAGCGGGGGGAGGTCTGGTGGACGGATGGCGCGCCGGACGAGGGGGGACGGCACCCCAGGAACAGCGCTTACGCCGAATGGTGGGCCAGTCTACCTGCGGCGGATCGCGAGGCCGGCGGCTAGCCGCACGCCCCCTCGCTCGATACCGGGCGGCCAAGGTGATCGGGGGCGGCAGGGTGGTCGGGGCCGCCCAGCCGAGCTGCGCGACCCCTTGTCCAGAAGGTCAGAGCGCTTGCAGATCCGTGGCGGAGGACCGGCCGTCCCGGCCTTCGCGCAACTCGTAGGCGATCTTCATGTTGTCGGCGAGGCCCGTCATCCCGGCCTGCTCCACGGCGGAGATATGGACGAAGATGTCCTGTCCGCCGTCATCCGGGGCGATGAACCCGTAGCCCTTGGTGGTGTTGAACCATTTCACGGTGCCAGTCGGCATGACCCGTGTCTCCTCAAGTCAGTCGCAGTTCGGGCGCTTGCAGCCCGGCGGAGCCGCAGAATCGCGGCGCCGCCCCTTCAAGAAATGCGAAAAGGACGCGGTCTGGCAAGATGAAATGACGCCCGGGAAGGAGCGCCGCGCTCAGGCCGTCCCGATCGCCGCCCGTGCCTTCAGATCGGGCGGAAGCGCCTCCTCGGTGAGCGACGCGACGAGCTCGTCCAGGGGCACCGTCTGCGTCTGCTTCTCGCCGAGACGGCGGACCGTGACGGTGCGGTTCTCCACCTCGCGCTGACCGATCGCGAGGATGACCGGCACCTTGGCCATGGAATGCTCGCGGACCTTGTAGTTGATCTTTTCGTTGCGGATGTCGGCCTCGGCACGCAGGCCGGCCGCCTGGAGGCTGGCCACCGCCTCGTGGACGAAGCCGTCCGCGTCGGAGACGATGGAGCAGACCGAGACCTGGGTGGGCGCCAGCCAGAGCGGCATGCGGCCGGCATGCTCCTCGATCAGGATCCCGATGAATCGCTCGAAGGAGCCGACGCAGGCGCGGTGCAGCATGAAGGGCCGGTGCTTCTCGCCGTCGGCGCCGATATAGTTCGCATCCAGACGCTCGGGCAGGTTCGGATCGACCTGGAACGTGCCGCATTGCCAGACCCGGCCGATGGCATCGGTCAGGTAGAAATCCAGCTTCGGGCCGTAGAACGCCCCGTCGCCGGGCTCCAGCGTGTAGGTGCGGCCGGTCTTGCGGATCGCCTCCTCCAGCGCGTTCTCGACGTAGTCCCACGATTCCTCCGTCCCCACGCGCTTCTCGGGCCGCGTGGCGAACTTGATCTCGAAGGTCGGGAAGCCGAGGTCCTCGTAGACAGCCGCGAGGAACTCGATGAAGCGGGCGCATTCCTCCTCGATCTGCTCCTCGGTGCAGAAGATGTGGGCGTCGTCCTGGGTGAAGCCGCGGACCCGCATGATGCCGTGAAGCGCGCCCGACGGCTCGTAGCGCGCGCAGGAGCCGAACTCGGCCAGCCGAAGCGGCAGATCCCGGTAGGACTTCAGGCCCTGGTTGTAGACCTGCACGTGGCAGGGGCAGTTCATCGGCTTGAGCGCATTGATGCGGGTCTCGGCGCGGTTCTTCGCGCTCGCATCGTCGTTCTCGCCGTCGCGGCTCTCGTCCACCTCCACGATGAACATGTGGTGCTGGTACTTCTCCCAGTGACCGGAGGCCTCCCAGAGCTTGCGGTCCACCACCTGCGGGGTGTTGATCTCGCGATAGCCGCCGGCGCGCTGCTTGCGGCGCATGTAGTCCTGGAGCGCGGTGTAGATCGTCCAGCCGTTCGGGTGCCAGAACACCTGGCCCGGTGCCTCTTCCTGCATGTGGAAGAGGTCCATCTCGCGCCCCAGGCGGCGGTGATCGCGCTTCTCGGCCTCCTCGAGGAAGGTCAGGTGCTTCTTCAGATCGTCGCGGTTGCGGAAGGCGACGCCGTAGATCCGCTGGAGCATCTGGCGGGAGCTGTCGCCGCGCCAGTACGCGCCCGAAACGCGCATCAGCTTGAAGGCATCCGCCGGGACCTGCCCGGTATGCTGTAGGTGCGGCCCGCGGCAAAGGTCCTGCCAGTCGCCGTGCCAGTACATCCGCAAGGGCTCGTCCCCCGGAATGGCCTCGATCAGCTCGACCTTGTACGGCTCGCCCAGCTCCTCGTAATGCGCGATGGCGCGGGGGCGGTCCCAGACCTCGGTGCGCACGGGGTCGCGGGCGTTGATGATCTCCTTCATCTTCGCCTCGATGGCGCCCAGATCGTCCGGCGTGAAAGGCTCCGCGCGGTCGAAATCGTAGTACCAGCCGTTTTCGATGACGGGGCCGATGGTGACCTTCACGTCGGGCCAGATCGACTGCACGGCGCGGGCCATGATGTGCGCGAGGTCGTGGCGGATCAGCTCGAGGGCCGGGCCGTCATCCTTCATCGTGTTGATGGCGAGCGCGCCATCCGCCTCGATGGGCCATGCGAGGTCCCAGTGCGCGCCGTCATAGCTCGCGCTGACCGCCTTTTTGGCAAGCGAGGTGGATATGTCCGCGGCGACCTCGCCGGCGGTGATGCCGGCCGGGTAGGAGCGGCTTGCGCCATCGGGAAGGGTGAGGGTGATATCGGCCATGAACGGCTCCTCGTCGGTTCGGCGCCTACGAAAACGCCCGGTTGCGGGTAAATTGCCGAGCCTGAATGCGCCGCGCGGGCGGGGAAGGTCAACCCGGCCCCCGCCGCTTCGCTTGCCTTGCGCGGCGGAAGGGGGCAATCGGGACGCACCACATCCCACCCGACCGCTTTGAGGAACCGACACCCATGCCCGCACTTCTCGCCACCAGGATCACCGGCACGATCGTCTGGCTCGGCCGCGTGCCGGACCGGGAGGCCACGCTGCGCGCCGAGGCGCTGGAGGAGGTGCGCGCGTCCTTTTCCGGCATCGAAGGCGAGAGCCATGGGGGGCTGACGCGTCCCTCCTGCTCCCGCGTGTCGACCCAGTATCCCAAGGGGACCGAGATCCGGAACGTTCGCCAGCTCAGCATCGTCTCGGCCGAGGAGCTGGCGGAGATCGGGGCGGAGATGGGGCTGGAACGGGTCGATCCGGCCTGGCTCGGCGCGAGCATGGTGATCGGCGGGATCCCCGATTTCACCCACCTGCCACCCTCCTCGCGGCTTCAGTCCATCTCCGGCGCGACGCTGACGGTGGATATGGAGAACCAGCCCTGCCACCTGCCGGCGAAGGTCATCGACGAGGATCGCCCCGGCGCCGGCCGCGCCTTCAAGCGGGCGGCCGAGGGGCGGCGGGGCGTGACCGCATGGGTCGAGCGGGAAGGCGTCCTGCGCGTGGGGGACGAGGTCCGCCTGCACATTCCGGGCCAGCGCAAGTGGCAGGGCGCCGGGATCTGAGACGCTGCGCCGACGTCGTTTCACGGGACCGAGGCAGGCGCGACGTCATGCGCCCACCGGCACGCCCGCACCGGGGCATGTTACCCGGCGATGAGGGTGCGTCCTCAGAACCCGCTGGCGTAGCGGTAATAGACGATCGGCGGATCTTCGGTCTGGCTGCCGACGCCGTCTTCGGCGGCCATGCGGCGGGCGCGCTCGAGCGCGGCGACGGCGGCGTCCTCGATCTCGCCTTCGCTCAGATCACCGGAGCCATCCGCGTCCAGCTCATCGAAATGGGCGGTGACGACGGCCTCGACGTCCCGCTGCGGGGCCTGTCCGGCCCACTCACCGGTGGAGACGACCCCGTCGCCATCCGCATCCAGAGCGTCGAACATCCGCGCGGCGGAGGCCATCGCGTCATCAGGGGCAAGTTCGGCGGGATTGGCGATGGAGCGGCCGGTGGGATCGAAGATGAACCTGCGGAGCACCACGACTTCCTGCGAGGCCAGATCGGAGCCCCGTGCGGCCTCGAAGGCCGTGCGGGCCGCCTCGAAGTACTCGGCGCGGGTGATGGCGCCATCGCCGTCCAGATCGGCGTTCGACACGTTCATGTCGCTGCGGTCGGCGGGGGCGGGGCGGGCCGCGGCCGTCGCGGTCAGGCACGCCACGGCTTCCTCGCGGCCGACGGTGCCGCTGTCGTCTTGGTCCATCGCCGCGAAATGGGCGCGGGCCGCCTCGCGGACGGCGTCGGCCGAGACGGCGTCCTCGACGCTCTCGATGGCCACGTATCCCATGCGGCAGACATCCGGGAGCTCGACGCTGGTCGGAACGGGCGGCGTGGCCCCTTGCGGCGCGGCCGACTGGGCGAGGGATTGAACCGGCGCAAGAGCGAAAAGGCACAAGGCCGTGGCGGCGAGGGAAGGGTACGTCATGCTAAAATTGGCATCCGTGCGTGAATGGATTCGGGATTCATCGGCATGGCAACGCAGCGGATCGTTTCCGTGTTCCCGGGCGCGGGACCTCGGTGCGCCGCGATGACGCTGGAGGACCCTGCCATGCCGGCGCCCGGCTTGCCGGTCCGGCAGGCGCGGGATAAGCCGCGCCACGAAAACGGACCTTCGCGAGGTAGAGACATGACCCGGCCCCCGGCTTCCGCGTGCGGCGACATGGGCGCGCTGCGCCTCCAGATCGACGAGATAGACCGCGAGTTGATCGCGCTTCTCGTCGAGCGCGCCGCCCATATCGACCGTGCCGCCGAGCTGAAACCCGCCGCGGGACTGCCGGCGCATATCGACAGCCGGGTCGAGGAGGTCGTGAACAACGTACGTGCCGCCGCAAACGGGGCGGGGCTCGACGCGGATCTCGCCGAGGATGTCTGGCGGCGGCTCATCGGATGGTCGATCGCGCGCGAGGAGATGGCCATGCAGCACAGCGGGATCAAGGGAGCGGACGAATGAGCGCAGACATCATCGACGGAAAGGCCTTCGCGGCCTCCATTCGCGACCGCGTGGCCGCGGCCACGGGCAACCTGAAAGAGGAATTCGGCCTGACGCCCGGCCTCGCCGTGGTGCTCGTGGGCGAGGATCCGGCAAGCCAGGTCTACACCCGGTCTAAGGAGAGGATGGCGACGGCGGCCGGGATGGCTTCCTTCGAGCATCGCCTTGCCGAGGAGACGACGGAGCGCGAGCTCCTGGGACTGATCGACAATCTGAACGCCGATCCCGAGGTGCACGGCATCCTCGTGCAGCTTCCCCTGCCGCCGCATCTCGATTCGGCTTTGGTGATCAACGCCATCGATCCCAACAAGGACGTGGACGGGTTCCACATCTCGAATGCGGGGCGCCTCGCGACGGGGCAGACCTCGATGGTGCCCTGCACGCCGCTTGGATGCCTTCTGCTCCTGAAGGATCGGATCGGCGATCTCTCGGGCAAGCATGCCGTCGTGGTCGGCCGGTCCAACATCGTCGGCAAGCCGATGGCGAGCCTTCTTCTGGGTGCGAATGCGACGGTGAGCATCGCCCATTCGCGGACGGCCGATCTGGCCGGGCTCTGCCGTCAGGCGGACATCCTCGTGGCGGCGGTCGGCCGGCCGGGGATGATCGAGGGCGACTGGATCAAGCCCGGCGCGACGGTGATCGACGTCGGCATCAACCGCCTTCCGTCCGAGACCGAGGGCGGCAAGGACCGCCTTGTCGGAGATGTGGACTTTGCCGCGGCCAAGGAGGTCGCCGGTGCGATCACGCCGGTGCCGGGCGGCGTCGGACCGATGACGATTGCTTGCCTTCTGGCCAATACCGTCGTCGCCGCGGCGCGCATCAACGGACTTCCGGAGCCGGACGAGCTGACCGTCTGAGGCGTCAGGCCCTGCGGCGCAGCCGGGGTGGCGCGCGCATGGCGCCCGGCCTCTTTCCCTTCGGCATGGAAAAGACCGGCAGGCGGGCCATCGGCTCGCCCGTCAGGATCGCCAGCGTGCGGGAGCGCTCCATGAGGCGCCCCACGGGCGGCGCATCGGCGAAGAGGCCGCCTGTATAGGTGCCGAACGCCGGCATGATCAGGCGCGATCCGTCGGTGACGAAGCAGGGCCGCGCAACGCGGCTGCCGCGCGCATTGACCGCAATCTTTGGGTGCCAGTGCCCCGAGATCTCCCCGGGCGACGCGCCATCTTCGGCGATATGGCGGAAGGTGAGGGGCCCAAGGGTGAGTTCGGCGAGGTGGCGCCCGTCGACGTCCAGGGGCCCCGGATCGTGGTTGCCCTCGATCCAGACCCAATCCCGCCCGGCCATGAGGCGCAGGAGCCAGAGCCGCTCCTCCTCCGCCAGGCCGCCCAGGGCGGCGGCATCGTCGAAACTGTCGCCGAGGCAGATCACGCGGGCTGGGCCGAGGGCGGTGATCGCGGCGTCGAGGCGCTGCAGCGTGTCGCCGGTTTCGTAGGGAGGCAGAAGCGATCCGCCCCGCCGCGCATGACGTTCCGACTTGCCGAGGTGCAGATCCGAAGCGCAGAGCGTCCGCTCGGCCTCCCACCACAGAAGGCCGGAGGACAGCAGCGTCAGGGCGGAGCCCGCGAAATCTATCCCGTGCGCGTTCATGCTGCGTTCCTACCCGGCAAGGGCAGGGCGGGCAAGGGCGGGACCGGGGCCGCGGGCTGGATCCGGGCAGGCGACACCCCGCCGGACGGCGGCCTCCGGCGGGGGGGCTTCAGGACGATAAGGGGATCAGAGCTTGATCTCGCCGTCCTCGTAATCCGCCCACCAGTGGACGCGCGACGCGGCGACCTCGATCATCACGAGCCCTGGCGTGTCGAGCCCGTCCTTGAACCACTCCTCGAGGTCCGGGACCCAGTGCGGCTCCATCGTGGCGCGGTCGCGGTGCAGCGTGGCGGTGCCTTCGATCGACAGGAACGTCATGTCCTTCCCGACAAGGGAGAGGCCGACCTTGGGGTCCCGCTCGATATCGGTCACGGTCTGGCTCTCGTCGAACGTGAAGTAGCGCGAGGTGCCGTCGAAGGTCACATCGCGGTTGTTGCTCATCGGGCGGGCGGCAATGCTGCCGTTCTCGCAATGAGTGGACAGCATGGTGAAGTCGATCGCCTTCATGCGTTCGGCGATGTCGGGCAGGGTCATCTCGGCCATGTCGCGGCTCCTTGAGGTCGGTCCCCCCGGTAACGCGCAAGCTATCCGGCGGGGTCCGTCTCAGGCGAGGCCGGCCGCTTCCATCAGCCGCTCGGCCTCCTCCTCCACGAGGCGCGCTTCCGCCCGGCCCTTGATCGGCACGCGGCCCATTTCGAGGAACATCGGCGCGGCGAGGGGGGAGACGCGGGTGAGGATCGCGTGGTCGATCCGTCCCTCGATCCGGTCCAGCATCTGCTCGATACGGCCGAAATCGACGAGACCGCGGGTCGCCTCCTCCCGGGTGATCTGCATCAGCAGATGGTCCGGGTCGTATTTCAGAAGCGTGTCGTAGAGGATGTCGGAGGAGAAGGTCGCCTGCTTGCCGGACTTGCGCTTGCCGGGCGTGTTGCGCTCGATCAGCCCGGCGATGGTGGCGGAGGTCTTGAAGGTCCGCTTCATCACCGCATTGCCGGCAAGCCACGTCTCGAGACCCTCGAAGAGGTTCTCGCGGGAGAAGAGGGGGGCGGGATCGGTCACCTCATCCAGCCCCCAGACCAGGGTCGCGTAATCGGTGGCGACGAAGCCGAGCGGGTTCAGGCCCTGCTCCTCCATGCGGGCGGTCATCAGAAGGCCGAGGGTCTGCTGCGCGTTGCGGCCGGCGAAGCCGTAGGCGCAGACATGGTTGCGACCGTCATGGGGGAAGGATTCGATGAGCAGGCGGTCCCGCTCCGGCAGGTGGCTGACCTCGCGCTGGAGACGGAGCCAGTCGGCGGTGTGCCGCGGCAGTTCCGGCCAGTCCTCCTGCCGGAACATCTGCAGGATGCGGTCGGAGAGCTGAGTGGAGGTGGCGAACTTCGTGCCCATGAACGTGGCGATGCGAGGCGGCTGGGTCGGGCGCCGCGTGACCTCCACCGTCATCTCGCGCAGACCCTCGTAGCGCACGACCTCGCCGCCGATGAGGAAGGTGTCGCCGGGGGTGAGGGTCGCCGCGAACCCCTCCTCGACCTCACCGAGGGGCATTCCGCCGCGCCCGCGGAGCCGCACCTTCAGCGTGTCGGTGTCCATGATCGTGCCCATGTTCATCCGGATGCGGCGGGAGGTCCGGGGGTCGCGAAGCTCCCACAGCCCGTCGGCGCGCTGCCGGATCCGCTGCCAGCGATCGTAGGCCCGGAGCGCATAGCCGCCGGTGGCGCAGAACTGGAGGCAGTCGTCGAAGGCGGCGCGCGTCAGGGCGGCATAGGGGCCGGCCGTCCTGACCTCGGCGAAGAGCGCGTCCGCGTCGTAGGGACCCGCACAGGCGGTGAGGAGGATGTGCTGGCAGAGCACGTCGCGGGGGCCGGGCCCGCGGGCCTCGCCGTCGAGCCTGCCCTCGGCCACCGCCTTGAGGGCCGCGACGCATTCGACCACCTCGAACCGGTTCGCCGGAACGAGGAGCGCCTTCGAGGGGGCATTGTAGCGGTGATTGGCCCGGCCGATCCGCTGGACGAGGCGCTTGACGTTCTTCGGCGCGCCGACCTGGATCACGAGGTCCACGTCGCCCCAGTCGATGCCGAGATCGAGGGAGCCTGTACAGACGATCGCGCGGAGCTGCCCCGCCACCATCGCCGCCTCCACCCTGGCGCGTTGCTCACGGGAGAGGGAGCCGTGGTGGATGCCGATCGGCAGCGCCTCTTCGTTCGCAAGCCAGAGGTTGTGGAAGAAGATCTCCGCCTGCGCGCGGGTGTTGTGGAAGATCAGCGTGGTGCGATGGCGCCGCACTTCCTCCAGCACCGCCGGGATCGCATAGGCCGCGCCGCCGCCGGCCCAGGGCGGCGCCTCTTCGGTGGTCAGCATGGAGATGTCCGCCGGCGGTCCGGGATCGGCGTGGACGATGGATGCGGTGTGGGGCGCTTCGGCGAGCAGGCGTCCGATGGCGTCCGGGTCCTCGACGGTGGCGGAGAGGCCGACGCGGCGGAGGCCGGGGCGGAGCGTGCCGAGGCGGGAGAGGGCGAGGACGAGCTGGTCCCCCCGCTTGCTCTCGGCCAGGGCGTGGATCTCGTCCACCACGATGCGCCTGAGGCCGGCGAAGATCCGCGGCGCATCCTCGTAGGAGGTCATCAGGGCAAGGCTTTCCGGCGTCGTCAGCAGGATATGCGGCGGATCGGCCCGCTGGCGCTGGCGGACGGAATAGCTCGTGTCTCCGGTGCGGTCCTCGACGCGGATCGGAAGGTCCATCTCGGTGATCGGGGTGGTGAGGTTCCGGCGGATGTCCGCGGCCAGCGCCTTCAGCGGCGAGACGTAGATCGTGTGGAGGCCCTGATGCGTGCCGTCCGCGAGCTCCGCCAGGGTGGGCAGGAAGCCGGCGAGCGTCTTGCCGCCGCCCGTCGGCGCGATGAGAAGGGTGGCGGGGTCGTGCGTCCGCTCGAGCATGGCTCGCTGATGCGGGTGAACCTGCCAGCCGCGCGCGGCGAACCAGTCGCGGAAGACCTGTGGCAGCCCAGGGTTCTCGGGGTGATCGGGGGAGGACAGCGTCATCTCAGGGCAGATAGGCGCGCGTTTCTCCGGCGACAGGGCAGGGCGCCCGCTTTCGCGCCGCCGTGATCGGAAGGGGTCACCCTTCCTCGCCGCCGATCCGCGGCAGGCCGGCGCGGAGGCCGGCAACCTCGGTATCCCGCTCGGCCGCCATCTTGCCACTGTTGTCGGCCCAGGTACTGAAGCGGTCGAGGAGGGGAAGAAAGGTCGCGATCTCCTCCGCGGTCCAGCTTTTCAGGAAATCACCGAGTACGAGAAGCTTGTAGGCGTACACGGCCTCCACCACGCGTGAGCCGTCCGGCGTCGCCCGAAGGACGGTGCGGCGGGCATCCTCCTGGCTCACGGCCCGTTTGGCGAGGCCGAGGCGGATCAGCTCGCCGGCAATGCGGGACGCGCGGGAGGGATCGATGCCGAGGCGCTGGGCGACGGTGGCGACCATGATCTCCCCCGCATCGTCCTGCCCCGCCGCATCGCCGGGGGGACAGATCACGGCCATCGCGTCGAGTTGAGCAAGCTCCAGCGGAAGGCCGAGGTCGCGCAGCGCATGGTGTCCGAGTTCCCGGCGGTTGACCCGCCGGCGCCAGTTCTGAAGGACCGTGTCGACATCCCGCGCCGCGCGGGTCAGGCGCGGATCGATCCCCATGGCGGCAAGGTCGGTGGGCTGTCGGTCGTCGCTGTCGTCGGCCACGCGAGGGCTCCGTTTCAGGTCCAGATAATACGTGCAGTTGACATGTATATGCTGTCGTCACATATCCAGAGCAACCCCGATTGCGCCGTCCTGCCCCATGTCGGGGGAGAGGCGGCCCTGCCCGTATATCTCCGAAAGCCGTTCTACCATGTCACAGACAGCATTCGAATCCCCCTCGCAGCCCATGGCGGAGGAGGCGCCGGGGGGGCGCGTCGGTCAAGATCGTCCTTGCTGCCGTCGCCCTCTCGCTGCTCTTCGCGTCGCTCGGGCAGACCATCGTGTCCACCGCGCTGCCGATCATCGCAGCCGATCTGGGCGGGATCGACAACCTGACATGGCTCATCACGGCCTACCTTCTCGCCTCCACCGTCGCGGCGCCGGTCTCTGGCAAGCTCGGCGACCTCTTCGGCCGCAAGGCGGTGATGCAGGGCGCCATCGCCATCTTCGTCGTCGGCGCCGTGATCGCGGGGCTTGCGCCGAGCATGGGGGTCCTCATCGCCGGCCGCGCGGTGCAGGGGCTCGGGGGCGGCAGCCTGATCGTGGTGTCCATGGCCGTCGTGGGCGACGTCCTTCCGCCGCGGGACAGGGGCAAGGCGCAGGGCATCCTCGGGGCCGTCTTCGGCGTCTCCACCGTGCTCGGACCGCTGATCGGCGGGTTTCTCGTCGAAGCGCTGAGCTGGCACTGGATCTTCTTCGTCAACATGCCGGTCGGCGCGCTGGCCTTCGTCGTCATCGCCGCTGCGCTCGAGACGCCGGCCCCCGGCATTCGCCCGCGGATCGATTACGCCGGCGCGGCCAGCCTCGCGGCATTCCTCTCGGCGATCGTGCTGATCGCGAACATGGGCGGCAGCGCCGTGCCGTGGGTGAGCGGGACGATGGCGCTCCTCCTTGCCATTGCCGTGGGCGCACTCGTCGGCTTCGTGGCGGCGGAGCGGCGTGCGTCCCAGCCGATCCTTCCGCTGGAGCTCTTCGGAAACAACACGTTCCTCGTGGTGAACGGCGTGGGCTTCTTCGTCGGCGTCGCGATGTTCGGCACCATCACCTTCATGCCGCTCTACCTGCAGGTGGTTCAGGGGGTGACGCCGACCGTTTCGGGGCTGTTCCTGCTGCCGATGATGGGCGGGCTCATCGCCGCCTCCACGGCGGCGGGGCAACTGATGTCCCGGACGGGGCGCTACAAGCTGTTGCCGATCATCTCGACCGCGATCCTCGCGGTTTCGCTCCTGACCATGACCGTCCTGTCGTCCGAGACGCCGCTCTGGGTGATCGCGGCGGGCATGCTGGGGATCGGCCTCGGCCTCGGGCCGGTCTTCTCCGTCGGCGTCGCGGCGATCCAGAACGCGGTGCCGCCGCAGATGCTGGGGGTCGGGACGGCGAGCGCCAACATGTTCCGGCTGATCGGCGGCTCCATCGGCACGGCGGCCTTCGGTGCGATCTTCGCCAGCGGTCTTTCGGCGAATATCGCGGGCCACATTTCCGGCGATCTTTCTGGCGGCGTGCGGTCGGTCAGCGCCGAGATGGTGGCCAGTCTCCCCGCGGCGGACCGCGTGACGGTTCTGGAGGGCTTCAGCAACGCGCTCCACCCGATCTTCTTCGCGGGCGCGGTGCTTGCCATCCTGGCGTGCCTGCTGTCGCTGCGGTTGAGGGAACTGCCGCTCGGAACGACCCTGCCGGGCGCACGCCCGTAGGCGGAGACCGCGGCTCTCCGCACCGGGCGCGCGATCCCGGCAGAACCTCGCCGGCGTCATCAAAACGTGTGCAGGTCGGCTGCGGCGCCCTTCTGACAAAGGGCCGGGGGGCCGCCGCCCCTCATCTCCCTCCCCGTGTCCCGTCCGGAAATGTTCGGGCCAGGTGGGCGGCCCATCACGACGCTTGACAGGTCATGGCCTCGCTGTAACCTACCAATCGGTAGAAAAGGGAGGAAACCATGTTCGACCGCACGACTCTCGGGCTTCTGGCCGCGACTTGCATGACCGCGCTGCCCGCAGCGGCGCAGGAGTACAGCTGGACGCCAGACCGACCGATCAACATCATCGTTCCGTGGTCCGCAGGCGGATCGACCGACCAGGTCACGCGGGTCGTCGCGCCGATCATCGAGGAGGCCCTCGGGACCGAGGTGGTCGTGGTGAACCAGCCCGGCGCCTCCGGCTCGACCGGTACGGCCGCGGCGCTCGACGCCCCCCGCGACGGCTATACCTGGACCGCCAACGCGATCGCCAACAATGCGACCTACGCGGTGACGGGCCTCGTCGAGGACACGACGATCGATGATTACCACATCTACCTGCACGTCGCGAACGTGCCCCTCGTCTCGGTCAATGCCGACAGCGAATACCAGGACTTCAATGCCTTGCTGGAGGCGATGGAGACCGGCAGCGTGACCGTCGGTACTGCCGGCGTGAACAGCTCGGGCGGCATGGCCCTTGCCGCGATCCGGGAGGGGTCCGGCACCGAACTCGAAGGCGCGCGGATGATCACCTATGACGGCGGCAACCCCGCCGTGATCGCCGCGGCGTCGGGCGAGGTGGTCGCGACGACGCAGCTCGCCGTGGAGCAGACCGAGATGATCCGTGCCGGCCGGTTGCGCGCGCTGACCGTGCTGTCCGACGAGGCGCTCGAAGTCGAAGGCATCGACCCGGTGCCGCCGATCACCGACTTCATTCCCGACTTCGAGGTCGCCGCCGACTATTTCGGCGTGTTCATCCCCGTCGGCGCGCCGCAGGAGGTCTATGATACCATGGACCAGGTCTGGGAAGATCACGTCATGAACTCGGAGGCGCTCAAGACCTATGCCACCGACCGCGGCGCCGTCTTCCTGCCGAGCTATGGCGATGCGGCGCTGGAGAGGGCGATGCCCGTTGTGATCTCCGAGGCCTGCGCCCGGGTGACGCGCGGCGAAGCGGTCCTCGATCCGTCCGAGATCGGGATCGACTGCCCCGAAGAGGGCTGATCCCGCTCATCTTCGCCCATCAGGGGCGGCGGCCTCAAGCGCTGCCGCCCCGCTCCTTCCGTCCTTCGCGGAGCAATCCCATGAATATGACGCTGGCCGATCGTCTGACCGCGATCGCCTTTGCCGCACTCGGCCTCGCCATGGCCGTCGGCGGCTACACGATGGACCGGCTCGAGATCCGGCGCATCCACCCGGCCTCCATTCCGGGGCTCGTTCCGATGATCCTGGGAGTCCTTCTCGTGATCTGCGCAATCGTGCTCTGGCGCGAGGCGCGTGCCGCCAATGCCGGGGACGCGGCCATCTTCACTGACGGCTCGTGGACGCGCCTCGGTCTCACCGCCGCGGCCACGCTGATCTACGCCATCGTCCTCGTCGGCTGGCTTCCGTTCATCTGGTCCACCGGGATCTTCGTCTTTTCCTTCGCCACGATCTTCAGCTGGCCGGAGGGCGCCGGTCGGGGCGCACAGGCCAAGGCCATCGGGGGCGCTCTGCTGCTCGCCGTCGCGACCGGATGGGGCACCAGCCTCCTCTTCCGTGACGTCTTTCTGGTGAGGTTGCCGTGAGTGCCCTGACAGATCTCTTCGCCGCCCTCGTCGGACTGATGACCCCCGGCATGATCTTCCATGCCGCCTGGGCGACGCTCCTCGGTATCGTGATCGGGTCGCTGCCGGGGCTGACCGCGACCATGGGCGTCGCGCTGATGACGACGCTGACCTACTCGCTCGACAGCACCGCCGCGATCCTCGTCCTGATCTGCATGTATGTCGGCGCGATCTACGGCGGCTCGCGCAGCGCGATCCTGCTGAACATTCCCGGCACTCCGGCCAGCGCCGCCACCTCGCTCGACGGCTACCCTCTCGCCAAGGAGGGGCGGGCGGGCTACGCGATGGGTCTTGCGACGGCGGGGTCCATGCTCGGCACCCTCGTCGGCATCGTGCTTCTGGTGATGATCGCGCCGCCGCTCGCCGAAGCCGCGCTCAACTTCGGCAGTTTCGAGTTCTTCTGGCTGGCGGTTTTCGGCGTCGTCATCTCGGGTCAGCTGACCGCGGATTCGACGCCGGTGAAAGGCTATATCGCCGGCATCCTCGGGCTCATGGTCGCGATGGTCGGCTCCGAGGGCATCCACGCCCATGTCCGCTTCAATTTCGGCCTCTCCGACATGAATGCCGGGATCGGCCTCATCCCCGCCATGGTGGGCGCCTTCGGCTTCGCCGAGGTGCTGAACGCGATGTGGGGCAGGGCGGGCATCCTCGCGACCGCCAAGGACAAGAGCGACCGCATCATCCCCGAACTGATCGACCTCTGGCGCTACAAGGTCACCATCGTGCGCTCCGGCGTCATCGGCACCCTCGTCGGGATCATTCCCGGCGTCGGCGAGGATATCGGCGCCTGGGCGAGCTACGTCGCGGCGCGGCGGACATCGAAGGAGGCGGATCGCTTCGGCAAGGGCAGCCACGAAGGGCTGACGGCGGCGGAGACCGGAAACTCCGCGGTCGTCCCCGGCTCGCTCATCCCGGCGATCACGCTGGCGGTGCCCGGCTCGGCCAGCTCCGCCGTTCTCATCGCCGCGCTCTTCATCCACGGCATCCGGCCGGGCCCGCTGATCATGATCGAGCAGCCGCAATTCATCAGCTCCGTCGCCGCGATGCTGATCCTCGCGACCCTGTTCATGGGATTCTACGGCCTGACCCTGACCCGCGCCTTCGTGCAGGTCCTCCGCGTGCCCTACGCCTACCTGATGCCGGTCGTGTTCGTGCTCTGCGTCATCGGCACCTACGCGCTCAGCCAGCGGATCTTCGACATCTGGGTGATGATCGCCTTCGGGCTGGTGGGCTTCGTCCTGCGGCAGATGAAGTATCCGATGGCACCGCTCGTCCTCGGCATCATCCTCGGCGATCTTCTGGACAAGTCGCTCCGCCGCGGGCTGACACTGAGCGACGGAGATCTGACGCCGTTCTTCACGCGGCCTGTCTCGCTTGCCTTCGTGGTGCTCATCGCGGTTTCGATCCTCGCCAATTTCAGCTTCGTGCGCCGGAAGGTCTCGGGCCTCCTGCGGCGCAAGAAGGAGGAGCGGGATGCTTGATCTGGCGATCTGCAACGAGCTTCTTTCAGAGGATGGCCTGAACCTCCGGGAGCAGGCGGCGCTCGCGCGGGACCTGGGCTATGCCGGGCTCGAGGTGGCGCCGTTCACGCTGGGCCCCGATCCGGACCTGATCGGGTCGGACGACGCGGCGAAGATCAGGGCCGAGATCGAGGCGGAGGGCGTGCAGGTCACGGGCCTGCACTGGCTTCTGACCCATGTTCCGGACGTCTCGATCATCGATCCCGAGCGTCAGGAGACGGCGCAAGAGATCCTGATCGGCCTCGCCGAACTCTGCGCCGCCCTCGGAGGGCGGGTGCTGGTCCATGGATCGCCGCCGAGCCGCGTCCGGCCGAACGGGATACCGGAGGAGGCCCTGATCGCCCGGCTCGCGGCGTTCTTCGCCCCCATCGCGGAGCGCTGCGGCGATCTGGGCCTCACCTATTGCATCGAACCCCTGGCGGAGAGCGAGACGATCCACACCGTTGCCGAGGGCGCGGCGCTCGTGGACGCGGTGGGCCATCCCGCCTTTCTCACCATGATCGATTGCAGCGCAGCGGGTCAGACGGAGCCGCCGGTGGCGGACCTGATCCGCGCCTGGGCGCCGACGGGAAAGCTCGGGCATATCCATGCAAATGACAGCAATCGGGGCGCGCCGGGAATGGGCGACGATCCGTTTTGCGACATCGTCCGCGCCCTCGTCGAAACGGGCTGGCCGCATCCTCTGGGCGTCGAGCCCTTCCGGACACTGATTGACGCGCGCATCACGGCAACCACGGCCATCGCCACGTTGCGCGCCTGCGAAAGGGCATGTGCATGATGAGGGTGAGAATCGAGGAGGCGGAGTGGAGCGAGCGGGCCGTCGTCACACGTCTGCCCTTCCGCTTCGGCGCGATCACGCTCCGCGAAACCGGGGAGGCGCACTGCCGGCTCCGGATCGTGGTGAACGGAACGGAGGCGGAGGGCCGCTCGGCGCAGCTCATGGTGCCGCGCTGGTTCGACAAGCGAGAGGAGCTGACCGGTCCCGAGACCGTCGAGGAACTTCGGGAGAGCGTCCGCACCGCCTGCGCCGCCGCGCCGGGGCTCGAGGGGCCCGCCGCGGCGATCACCGAGGATCTGCGCTCCGAGGTGCGCGCCCGGATGCTGGAGGGCACGCCCGGCCTCGCGGCCGAATACGGGCCGGCGCTGGTCGAAATGGCCCTGATCGATGCGATCTGCCGGGCGGCCGGGCTGCCGTTCTGGAAAGCGGCAACGGCGGATCTGTTCGGCCTCGCGGGGCACCTCCCGGCCGATCTCGGTAAGGCGGACCTCGAAGGGTCGCTGGGAGGGATCAAGGCTCCGGCGCGTCTTCGCCTGCGCCATACCGTGGGCTACGATTCCCCCCTGACGCGGGACGAAGTCGGGCCGGATGCCCCGCAGGACGGCCTGCCGGTCTCCCTCGAGGAGGTCATCGAACGGCACGGCGTGTCCGCCTTCAAGATCAAGCTGAAGGGGGAGCCGGAGGCTGACCTTGCGCGCCTCGGCGCCGTCCGGGCCGTCGTCGACCGCTGCGCGGGCCTCGCCGTCACCCTCGATGCGAACGAACAATACGGCGCCGCGGAATTCGCCGATTTCCTCCGGGGGTTCCGCGAGGACGCCGGACTTGCCCCGCTTCGGGACGCGCTTCGCTTCGTCGAGCAGCCCTTCGACCGGGCGGAGGCGCTGTCCGCTCCGGTGCCCGAAGACATCGGTGTGCCTCTCGTCATCGACGAAAGTGACGATCGGCGGGACGCGTTCGCGGACGCGCTGGCGCTCGACTGGTCCGGAACCTCGATCAAGAGCGGCAAGGGCGTGCTTCGCGCGCTCCTGAACAAGGCGCGGGCGGAGGCGGCGGGCGCGCTTCTGTCCGGCGAGGATCTGACCTGCCAGCCCGGCCTCGCCTGGCAGCAGGACACCGCGATGGCGGCCGCCTGCGGCGTGCGCGACGTCGAGCGCAATGGCCATCACTTCGCCGGCGGCATGCAGGGCGCACCCGAAGAGGAAGTTGCCGCCCGGCTCGCCGCCCACCCGGACATCTACGTGTCCAAGGGCGGCCGTCCCGGTCTTCGGATCGAGGCGGGAGAGGTCGCGATCGGCTCGCTCGACTGCCCCGGATTCGGCGGAATCTGAGAAAACAGCACAGCTTTCTGTTGGAAGCTACCGAACGGTAGGTTAAGCTTTCGGCAAGGAATTCAGGAGGACCAGCAAGGTGAAACAGGAACGCATCGGCATCATCATGCACGGGGTCACGGGCCGAATGGGGATGAACCAGCATCTCATCCGGTCGGTGCTCGCGATCCGGGACCAGGGGGGCGTGGTCCTCTCTGACGGGACGCGTCTCGTCCCCGATCCGATCATCGTCGGGCGCAACGAAAGCAAGATCGAAGCCCTCGCGAAGGCGCACGGGGTGACGCGGTTCACGACCGATCTCGATGCCGCCCTGGCGAACCCGGACGACACGATCTTCTTCGATGCGGCTTCGACGCAGATGCGTCCGGCGCTCCTGCGCAAGGCGATCGACGCCGGCAAGCACGTCTATTCCGAGAAGCCGGTCAGCGAGGGTCTCGAGGCAGCGATCGACCTCGCGAAGCATGCCAAGAAGGCCGGCGTCAAGAACGGCATCGTGCATGACAAGCTGGACCTGCCCGGCCTTCTGAAGCTGCGCCGCCTGCGGGATCTCGGGTTCTTCGGCAAGATGCTGAGCGTGAAGGGCGAGTTCGGCTACTGGGTGTTCACGGGCGATGACCTGACGCCCCAGCGGCCCTCCTGGAACTACCGCGCCGAGGATGGCGGCGGGATGATCTCCGACATGCTCTGCCACTGGCGCTACGTGCTCGACAACGTCATCGCCCCGGTCAAGTCCGTGAGCTGCCTCGGCTTCACCCATATCGACAGCCGCCTCGACGAGGCAGGCGAGCGCTTCAAGGCCACGGCGGACGATGCCGCCTATGCGACCTTCCTCCTCGACGGGCCGGACGGGGAGATCGTCGCGCATATCAACTCGAGCTGGTGCACCCGCGTGCGGCGCGATGATCTCGTGACCTTCCAGGTGGACGGCACCCACGGCTCCGCCGTCGCCGGCCTGCACAAATGCGTCAGCCAGCACCGCGTGAACACGCCGAAGCCGGTCTGGAACCCCGATCAGCCGCAGGCGATGGACTTCTACGAGGACTGGGAAGAGGTGCCGGACAACACGGTCTACGACAACGGCTTCAAGGTGCAGTGGGAGCAGTTCCTGCGCCATGTCGCCGAAGACGCGCCGTGGTCCTACACGTTGGCCGAGGGCGCGAAGGGCGTGCAGCTCGCCGAGGCGGGATACCTCTCCTCGAAGGAGCGTCGCTGGGTCGATCTGGAGGATCTGGGGCTGTGAGCGCGCGCCTGAGATTGCCGGGCGGGGACGTGACTCTGGTGGCGGGGCCGATCCCCGAGGCCACCGGCGAATGGTCCCGCACCGCCTACGCCGCCGCCCATGTCGTCGCCGATCCGATGGCGGAGGCCGATCCCTGGCTCGACGCGCCGATCGACTGGGATCGCACGCTGGCCTTCCGGGAGCATCTCTGGTCGCTCGGACTCGGCGTTGCCGAAAGCATGGACACCGCACAGCGCGGCATGGGGCTCGACTGGCCGACCTCGCTGGAGCTGATCCGCCGCTCCATGGAGATCGCCGGCCCCGCCGGGCACCTCATCGCAAGCGGAGCGGGGACCGATCATCTCGCCCCGGGTCCCGACGTCACCGTCGAGGATGTCATCGCAGCCTACGAGGAACAGTGCGAGGCGGTGGAGGCAACCGGCAGCCGCGTGATCCTGATGGCGAGCCGCGCCCTGGCGCGCGCCGCGACCGGCCCCGAGGATTACCAGCGCGTCTATTCCCGCGTTCTTTCCGGCCTCCGGAAGCCGGCGATCCTGCATTGGCTCGGCGAGATGTTCGATCCGGCGCTCGAAGGCTATTGGGGCAGCTTGGACCACATGGCGGCGATGGACACCGCGCTCTCCGTCATCGCCGACAACGCGGCGAAGGTGGACGGCATCAAGATCAGCCTTCTGTCGGCGGAGAAGGAAATCTCCATGCGCCGCCGGCTGCCCGAGGGCGTGCTGATGTATACCGGGGATGATTTCAACTATCCCGATCTGATCGAGGGGGACGAGAAGGGGCATTCCCACGCCCTCCTCGGCATCTTCGACCCCATCGCCGGCGCCGCCTGCCGTGCGCTGTCGAACCTCGCGAAGGGCGACCGGGAGGCCTACCACGCCGCCTTCACACCGACCGTTCCGCTCGCGCGGCACATCTTCAAGGCGCCGACCCGCTTCTACAAGACGGGCGTCGTCTTTCTCGCCTACCTCACGGGGCACCAGGATCACTTCACCATGATCGGCGGGCAGGAGAGCACACGCTCCACGCGGCACCTCGCCGATATCGTTCGCATGGCGAACGACGCCCGCCTCTTCACCGATCCGGACCTGGCCGCGGCACGCGCCCGACCGGTCTTCGCGGCGCGGGGGGTGGAGGCATGAGCGGGCTCGAGCCGGGGCGCCTCTCCCTCAACACCGCGACCGTGCGGGAGCAATGGGGTCTGGCCGAGGCCATCGAGGGCTGCGCGCGATACGGGATCGGCGGCATCTCCCCCTGGCGGGACAAGCTGCACGAGATGGGCGTCGACGCGGCGGCGAAGGCGATCCGCGATGCCGGGCTCGGCGTGTCCGGTCTCTGCCGGGGCGGCTGGTTTACCGAACGGGGCGCCATCGACGCCGAGGTCAGGAACGACAATCGCCGGGCCGTGGACGAGGCGGCCGCGCTCGGAGCCGAGTGCCTCGTGATGGTTGTGGGCGGTCTGCCGAAGGGCAGCAAGGACCTGCCCGCCGCATGGTCTCTCGTCGAGGAGGGGCTGGCGGAGACGCTGGATTACGCCCGCAAGGCCGGCGTCAAAATCGCCATCGAGCCGCTGCATCCGATGTACGCCGCCGATCGGGCCTGCGTGAACACGATGGGTCACGCGCTCGACATCTGCGACCGGCTCGGGGACGGCATCGGCTGCGCCGTGGATGTCTACCACGTCTGGTGGGATCCGGAGCTCGAGACCCAGCTTGCCCGTGCCGGCAAGGAGCGGATCATGGCCTTCCACATCTGCGACTGGCTCGTGCCGACGCGGGACATGCTGACCGACCGCGGCATGATGGGCGACGGCGTGATCGACATCCCCGGCATCCGCGGTCTCGTCGAAGCCCAGGGCTTCGACGGGCTGAACGAGGTGGAGATATTCTCCGCACTCGACTGGTGGAAGAGGGACCCGGACGAGGTTCTCGCCACGATTGTCGAGCGCGGGCGGAGCGTCTGCTAGCAGGGTAGGTCGAGACGGCGCGTGCGGGGGGCAACGTTGCGTTCCCCGCGCCGCCGGCGGCGCGGATCCGGGTGGCGATCCGGCGGCCCCGGCGCTAATCTCGAGGCCCCACTCGAAGGATCGACCGTATGGCCAAGGCCACGTCAGCGGCACCTCGCCGCAAGCGCGACGCCGAACAGACCCGCGCCGACATCCTCCAGGCCGCCCTGGAAGAGTTCTCCAACATGGGCCATTCGGGAGCCCGGGTGGACCGTATCGCCGCGCGGGCCGGCATCTCCAAGCCGATGATCTACGATTACTTCGGTGACAAGGACGCGATCTACGCCGCCTCCCTGCGCGAAGCCTACATCCAGATCCGGCGAGGCGAGGCCGATCTCGATCTCGATCCCGACCAGCCCGAACGCGCTGTGCGGGAACTGGTGCGGTTCACCATCGACCATTACTGGCGCAAGCCATGGTTCATCCGGATGCTGAACAACGAGAACCTCCTCGGCGGGGACACGGTCCGCAGCCTGCACGACGCGGCGGGCATCCAGTCCGTCTTCGTCACGCGCCTCGAGGAGGTGCTGCGCCACGGGGAGAGCCAGGGGCACTTCCGCCGCAAGGTGGACCCGGCGGAGTTCTACATCTTCGTGGCCTCGATCTGCTACTTCCCGATCTCCAACATGCACACCCTCCGCGCCGTCTTCGCCGTGCCGATCGACGATGCATGGATCGAGCGCTGGGGGAACGAGGCAGCGGACATGGTGCTGGCCTACCTGCGCGATCCGAGGGAGGCGGGCTAGCCCACGAGGATCTCGAGCGGATCGTAGGGCGCATCGGCGCCTGCAGGGGAAAAGGCGATGCTGGGCAGGGCATCGGGCTTGATGCGCAAGCCCGCCGTCTCGTCCTTTGTCGCCCACAGGTGACGGTTCACGATGCCCTCGGGGTCCGCCCATCCGGGCAGCTGCGCGTCCGCGACATCGCCCGCAAGCGTGGCACGGAAGAACAGGTCGACCTGGTGGAAATCGCGATCGGGGGCGTGGAACTCGTTCACGAGGCAGAGCCGGCCGACCTCGATGGCAAGGCCCGTCTCCTCCTCGATCTCCCGCGCGAGGTTGTCCGGCAGTCCCGTCCCGCGCTCCACGCCGCCGCCGGGCGCGCACCACAGATCGCTCTGTTCGCCCGGATAGGCATTGACGAGGAGAAGCCGCCCGCGATGGACGATCACCGCGCGCACGGCGAGGCGAGGGCCGCCCGCCGCGTCCGGCAGCGCGCTCATCCGCCGTCGGCGGGTTTGAGGCGATAGACGCCCTCCGGCAGGTTCAGCGCCGCTCGAAGGTCCCGCAGCTGCGTGAGGCTGAAGGTGACCTTCTGCACCTCGTCGGTGCGCGCATCGAGTTGCTCGATGGTGACGCAATCCTCGAAGGACGTGACGATGATATCCTCGCCGAGCGGGGCATCGCCCTCGTCCACCAGCGTGATGACGGTCGCGTCGAAGTCGTGTTCGATAGAAAACATGGGGGTAGGGTTTACGCTCCTCCGCGCCGGTTCTCCAGCCCCGAACCGCCTGCCGGTAAATTCCGCAGGCCGCGCATGACCCGGCGCCCGGTTGCGAGACGGGACTGGAAGATCGGCGCCATCAGCTTAGCATTCCTCCCGACCTTGTCCTTTGCCTGGAGCCTGCCGATGCGCTGGATCGCCCTCGTTCTCATGATACCTCTCGGGGCGTGCGCCGTTCCCGTGACGACCCCGCCGACGGGGTCCGGCAGCGTCAGCGCGCCGAGCGTTCCGACGCGCCAGGTGAATCCCGACACGGCCGCCCGGAACTTCGTCTCCGTGGTTCAACGGGTGGAGCCTGTCGCCGAACGCGAATGCCGGGCACGGGCGCCGCAGCTCGATTGCGACTTCCTCATCGTGGTGGACGATCGTCCGGGCCTGCCGGCCAACGCCTTCCAGACGCTCGACAAGGACGGCCGGCCGGTCATCGGTTTCACGCTTGCCCTGATCGCCGATGCGCAGAACACCGATGAGCTCGCCTTCGTCCTCGGTCATGAGGCCTCGCACCACATTTCAGGGCACATCGCCCGAAGCCAGGCGTCCGCGCAGGCCGGCGCGCTGATCCTCGGGGGGCTCGCACAGGTGGCGGGCAGCGGCGCAAACTCCATCGAGACCGCGGCCCGACTCGGTGCCACGGTGGGGTCGCGGCGGTATTCGAAGGACTTCGAGCTCGAGGCCGACCGGCTCGGCACGATCATCGCCATCCGCGCCGGTTACGATCCCGTGAACGGGGCGGAGTTCTTCACCCGCATCCCCGATCCCGGCGATCGCTTCCTCGGCTCGCATCCGCCCAACTCCGATCGCATCGCCATCGTCCGCCAGACTGCCGCGCAGTATCGCTAAGGCGGATTTTCCGAATGGAGGGAACCGTTAAGCAAGTCTTCACGTTTGCGTGCCGAAGGGCCGTCTACGGTCTGTTCAGAATCTGAATTTACAGGAGTCGTTCAAATGACAGGTCTTGGGTGGTTCGCCGCGATTATCGTCGGCGCCCTCGCGGGGTGGATCGCGGAAAAGATCATGAAGTCCGACATGGGGCTTCTGATGAACATCGTGCTCGGCATCCTCGGTGCCGTTGTGCTCAACGCGATTCTCTTCGCCATCATCGGTTCGACGCTCGGCGGCTGGATCGGTCAGCTCATCATCGGCATCATCGGCGCATGCCTGCTGATCTGGGTATGGCGGATGGTTCGCGGCCGCTCGGCGTAACGTCCAGCGGTGCAGGCGAGGGCCCTCGAGGTCTTCGCCGCCCCTCCAATGTCGAAGGGCCGCCTCTCTCCGGAGGGCGGCCCTTTTTCATGCGCCCTGGCAGAGGCGTCCCTCGCCGGATCGCCATATCCTCTTCGCTGCAGCGGGTCCGAACCGGCGTCACACGAGAGTGATGCGCGAAACCTCGCGCAAGTCAGGCGCGTTCCTTACGTTGACCATGACGCCAAGGGAGGTCCCATGACCAGTAGACGCAAGGTACTTTTCGGCGGCTCTGCCGCGGCCATTGCAGCCGCGATCGGCGGCGCCGCCATCTGGCGCAGCACGCCCGCCACGGCGCAGGATTTCGAGATCTCGCTGAGCGAGGCCGAATGGCGCGAGCGCCTGACGGACGAGGAATTCGCCGTGCTGCGCGAGGAGGCGACAGAACGCGCCTTCACCAGCCCACTCAACGACGAGACCAGCGCCGGCATCTTCACCTGCGCTGGTTGCGATCAGGATGTCTATTCCTCCGAGACGAAGTTCAAGTCGGGCACGGGTTGGCCGAGCTTCTGGGACAATCTCCCGGGCGCCGTCGGGACCAAGAGGGACATCAAGCTTCTGATCCCGCGCACCGAGGTGCATTGTTCCCGCTGCGGCGGCCATCTCGGGCATATCTTCGACGACGGCCCGGAGCCGACCGGAAAGCGCCATTGCCTGAACGGCGTTGCGCTGAACTTCCGGCCCGAGAGCGCCTGAGACCGACCGCCTCCGAAGAACGTCGGTGGGGCCGGATCAGTCCAGCCGGCCCCAAAGGTCGTATTCCGAGGCTTCGTCCACCGTCACCGTGACGATGTCACCGGGGGTCAGGGCCTCGTGCCTCTCGTCGATGAAGAGGTGTCCGTCGATTTCCGGCGCGTCGCCTTTCGTGCGGCAGGTGGCGCCATCGGCGTCCACCGCGTCCACGATCACGTCCATCCGCTGCCCGACCTTGGCGTCGAGCTTGGCTGCGCTGATCGCCTGCGCCTTCTCCATGAAGCGGTCCCATCGCTCCTGCTTGACGTCGTCCGGCACATGGTCCGGCAGCTCGTTCGACCGGGCGCCGGCGACGTTCTCGTACTGAAAGCAGCCGACCCGGTCGAGCCGGGCCTCGTCCAGCCAGTCCAGAAGCGTCTCGAACTCCTCCTCGGTCTCGCCGGGATAGCCGACGATGAAGGTGGAGCGCAGGGTGATGTCCGGACAGGCCGCGCGCCAGGCCGCGATCTCGTCCAGGGTCTTCGCCGCAGCGGCGGGCCGTGCCATGCGTCGCAGGGTGTCGGGATGAGCATGCTGGAACGGGATATCGAGGTAGGGCAGGACCAACCCCTCCGCCATCAGCGGGATCAGGTTGCGCACATGCGGGTAGGGGTAGACGTAGTGCAGCCGCACCCACGCCCCGAGCCGGCCGAGCTCGCGCGAAAGGTCCGTGATATGCGCGCGGACTTCGCTGTCCTTCCAGGGCGCCGCCGCGTGGCGCAGGTCGACGCCGTAGGCGGACGTATCCTGCGAGATCACGAGGAGTTCCTTCACGCCGGCCTCGACCAGCCGCTCCGCCTCCCGCAGCACGGCGTTCGCCGGGCGCGAGGCGAGCTTTCCGCGCATGTCGGGGATGATGCAGAACTTGCACTTGTGGTTACAGCCCTCGGAGATCTTGAGGTAGCTATAGTGCCGCGGCGTGAGCGAGACCTCCTGCGCGGGCAGAAGGTCGATGAAGGGATCGGGCGCAGGCGGCACGGCGGTATGGACGGCGTCCAGCACCTGCTCGTATTGATGCGGCCCCGTCACGGCCAAGACGGAGGGGTGCGCGCCGGTGATGTAATCCTCCTCGGCGCCGAGACATCCGGTGACGATCACCCTGCCGTTCTCCGCCAGCGCCTCACCGATGGCTTCGAGGCTCTCCGCCTTGGCGCTGTCGAGAAAACCGCAGGTGTTCACGATCACCGCGTCGGCGCCGGAATAGTCGGGGGAGATGCCGTAGCCCTCAGCGCGCAGACGCGTGAGGATGCGCTCGCTGTCCACCAGGGCCTTGGGACAACCGAGCGAGACCATGCCGATGGTCGGCTGGCCGGGACGGGCATCTCCCTGCCTCAGACGGGCATGGGCGATGTCGGGGCGGAGATCGGGCGGGTTCTGCATGATCGGCGCGGTATAGGGCAGGCGGCGCGCCCTTGAAAGTCACACCTTGCCGTTGGCGCTCATCATCACGGCAAAGGGACGCGTGATACGGATTTCCGCCAGCACGATCACGAGGCTCGCGGTGAGCGGAACGGAGAGAATCGCGCCCGGAATGCCCCAGAGCGAGCCCCAGAAGGCCAGGGCGAGGAGGACAACGAAGGGCGACAGGTTGAATGTTCGCCCCATGAGGCGCGGCTCGAGAACGGAGCCGACATAGACCTGCGCCGCCGTCAGGGTCGCCAGCGACAGGCCCGCCATCGCGAAGGAGCCGAACTGGGCGAGGCACAGAAGGACCGGGAACGCGACGCCGAGCAGCGAGCCGACATAGGGAATGTAGTTCAGGAACCCGATGAGAACGGCCCAGAAGATCGCGAACTCGATCCCGATCGCCCACATGATGATGAAGGAGACGAGACCGAGAACGGCGTTCACGAAGGTCTTCACCAGGAGATACTCGCCGATCCGCTCGTTGATCCGCGCCATGACCTCCAGCGTTTTCGCCCGGTCGTCGGGATCGCCGATGGCGCGGGTCAGCTTGGTGCCGAATCGCGCCCGCTCGGCGAGGAAGAACGACGCATAGAGGACGATCAGGAAGAGAGAGCCGCCGAGGCCGCGGAGCGAGTTCACGAGCGGTGTCACGAGCCGGCCGGTGTCGATCTGGTCGAACGTCGCTTCGCGCAGGCGCGCCCAGGTCGGTTGATCCTCGAAGCCGAGCCACGCCGCGCCACGTCCGATCACCGTGTCGAGATTGGCCTCGTAGCCCGGTATCGCGGCGACGACGCGGGCGAAGGTCGTCACGATCAGCGTGAAGAGAAGGGCGACGCCGATGGTGAAGCCCGCCAGGACGAAGAGCCGCAGGAGCCACGACGGCGCCCGGCCGAGTAGCGGCACGTTTCGCATCGCCTGCGCCGCGGCGATCAGGACGTAGACCGAGATGATCGCGGCGAGGATCGGCAGGAGCAGCGTCTGGCCCAGCCAGAGGAGCCAGCCGATCATCAGCGCGATCGCAAGGGAATATGCAAGACTGGCCAGTGGCATGGACGCGATGCTGCCGTGCGGCGGCGGCAAAGTGAAGATGCCGCCGCGCGTTTCGGAACGTTAAATCAGGGCCGGAGGCGCCAGCCGCTGCGGAAGATCCACCAGATGACCCCGAGACAGGCCGACATGAACAGCGCGACGGCCGCGAGGGACACCGCGATGGGCACGTCGGACACCCCGTAGAAGGACCAGCGAAACCCGGAAATCAGATAGAGGACCGGGTTGAAGAGCGTGACCGTCCGCCAGCCTTCGGGCAGCATCGAGACCGAGTAGAACGACCCGCCGAGGAAGACGAGCGGCGTGATGATCAGAAGCGGCACGAGCTGGAGCTGCTCGAAGTTCTTCGCCCATATGCCGATGATGAAGCCCAGGAGAGCGAAGCTGATACCGGTCAGCAGCAGGAACGCGACCATCCAGACCGGGTGCTCGATTCGCAGGTCGACGAAGAATGTGGAGGTCGCGAGGATGATCAGCGCGATCATGATGGACTTCGTCGCCGCCGCGCCGACGTAGCCGATCACGATCTCGATGAAGTTCACCGGGGCCGAGAGAAGCTCGTAGATCGTTCCGATGAACTTGGGGAAGTAGATCCCGAAGCTGGCATTGGTCACCGATTGCTGCAGCAGCGTGAGCATGATGAGGCCCGGCACGATGAACGCGCCGTAGCTCACCCCCTCGACGCTCTCGATCCGCCCGCCGATGGCGGCCCCGAAGACGACGAAGTAGAGGATCGTGGACAGGACGGGAGAGACGATGCTCTGCAGGATCGTGCGGAACGTCCGCGTCATCTCGAAGACATAGATCGCCTTGATGGATCGCCAGTTCATGCGCCATGCTCCTCGAGAAGCCGCAGGAACACGTCCTCCAGGCTCGATTGACGGGTCGACACGTCGGACAGGACCAGCCCCGCATCGGCGAGCGCGGCGATGAGCCGTGTTATGCCGGTGCGCTCCGCGCTTCGATCGAAGCTGTAGCTCAGATGGTGGCCGCCGTCGCCCAGCGTCACGTCGAAGGGGGCGAGGGCAGGGGGGAGCTCTGAAATCGGCTCGGCAAGTTCGATATGCAGTTCCTTCTGGCCGAGCTGGCTCAGCATCTGGGATTTCTCCTGAACCAGCATCAGCTCGCCGCGGTCGATGATGCCGATCCGGTCCGCCATCTCCTCCGCTTCCTCGATGTAGTGCGTGGTGAGGATGATGGTCACGCCGCTGGCGCGGAGCTGTCGGACCAGGTTCCACATGTCCTTTCGAAGGGTGACGTCGACGCCGGCGGTCGGTTCGTCGAGGAACAGGACGCGCGGATCGTGGGACAGCGCCTTGGCGATCAGCACGCGGCGGCGCATCCCGCCCGACAGCTCGTTGTTCTTCGAGTTGCGCTTGTCCCAGAGCGACAGGGAGCGCAGCACCTCCTCGATCCGCGCATCGTCCCGCTTCTTGCCGAAGACGCCGCGGGAGAAGGCGACGGTGTTGCCGACCGTCTCGAAAGGTTCGATGGTGATTTCCTGCGGCACGAGGCCGATCAGCTCGCGGGCGCGGCGAAAGTCGGTGACGATATCATGTCCGCCGACGTGAACGGTGCCGCCCGTCGGTTTCACGAGGCCGCAGATGGCGGAGATCATTGTCGTCTTGCCAGCGCCGTTCGGGCCGAGAAGGGCGAGGATTTCGCCTTCCTCTATGGTCAGGTCCACGCTCTTGAGAGCGGTGAAGCCGCCATCATAGGTCTTCGACAGACCCTTGATTTCGATAATGGCGCCCATCGGCTCCCCCGCTTGCTAGCACGATGCGATACCTAGCGTGGTGGGGCCCTGCACAAAAGCGCGATATTGAAGTCCCGGCTGTGCATGGATGCGAAAGTCAGCGCCGCGCGATCCGGCACCGGGCGCGGCGCCTCGTCTTGTTCCGCCTTCGCGGGTCAGGCCATCTGGCCGACCTGCTCCGCGATGAACTCCGAGATCGTGTGGAGGATCGAAAGGTCGACCAGGTGGTCCATGTCCGTCGGCTTGTGGCCGAGGCAGCACAACATCCCGTAGACGTCGTCATTTTCGAGCCGGACCGGAACGCCGACATGGCTGCCGATCGGAAGGAGGCGGGTCACGTCGAGCTCACGCGCCTTGAGGCACTTGCTGGTATCGAGGACGATGGCAGGGATTTTCTCCTCGTAGACCTGTCGGCAATAGGCCTCCTCGAACGGCCTCCAGTCGCCGACTCGCAGGTTTGTCGCGTCACTCGCAACGCTCACGGCGCGCATGACGCACGTCCCGTCCACGAACTCCGACAGATAGGCGACGTCCATGTCGTAGTAGCTGCGAACCGTTTCGAGGGCCGAGGGAATGGACAATCTGCAGGCATTGCTCTGAAGGGACATCATGACACCAGATGGGAAGGATTTTCCCTCCTCTACCGGCCGGACATGAACAAGTTGCTTCCGATCGGCCGACACCGCCGCGGATCAGCTGATCGGGATGCCGTCCCGGTCGAAATCCACGCCGTCGCCGCCGCATGGGAGGGTCGGGGTGCCGTCCTCAAGCAGGAAGTCCAGGACATTCTCGCCAGACCACGTCCGGATCGTCTCGCCCTCGCCGGTGAGGCCTTCGCCGATCGTCGTTCCGGTCTCGTAGTCCTGATACCTTGACAGAACGCTCGCGGCGGTGCCGTCCTCGCAGAAGAGCTCGGCCCGGCCGATCCCGGACGGCTCGATGCCCCATGTGCCGGTGCAGGACACCCCGTCGCTGGTGCGGCCCGTGACGGCGCCGCTGTTCCAGCCAGTCGCCCGGCCGTCGAACCACCGTCCGTCATCGCCGATGCAGGCAAGGATCCTGACGCAGTTCTCCGGCTCCCCCGTCGCGGCGAGGCAGGGCGTTTGCGCCGGGCGGGGAGCCCCCATCTGGGCGGAGGCGGGCAGCGGGACCGCGACCGATGCGATGGCAATGGCAATTGCAAGGTATGTCGGACGCATGGACTCTCTTCCGCTCTCTCTGGCGGTGTGAAGGTAGTGCTGCGTCCGAAGGAGACAGCACATCAGAGCGGGGCGGCACAGAGAAAAGCCCCCGCAGAACTCTGCGAGGGCTTCTGTACAGTCTTGAGCGATGTGCGGCTCGCCGGAGCCTCGGGCAATTCCCTACCGGCGGCGGTCGCGGCGGGAGGACATCGGCTGGAAGGCGACGCCGACATGGGCCTCGCAGTAGGGTTTACCGGCCTGTGCGGGGAGGCCGCAGAACCAGAAATCGTCCGTCGCGGGATCGCCGATGGGCCATTTGCAGGTCCGCTCGGTCAGTTCCATGAGGGAGATCTTCCGCGCCTTCTTCTCGACTTCGCGAACGGAGGCGAGGGTCTCGGGGCTGATCT
Organism: Tropicimonas omnivorans; assembly: GCF_031846565.1. Taxonomy (NCBI): domain Bacteria; kingdom Pseudomonadati; phylum Pseudomonadota; class Alphaproteobacteria; order Rhodobacterales; family Roseobacteraceae; genus Tropicimonas; species Tropicimonas omnivorans. The sequence continues at coordinate 622,686 of NZ_JAVRHL010000002.1, forward strand.
CGTTGGCGCTCGGCTGCGGCGGCAGGGGCTGGCCGGCGGGCACGATGGTCCGGCGGAGCGGAACGACGCCAGTCGCGGCGGCGGGTTCCGCCTCCTCTTCCTCGGCCGCTTCGACGATCTCGGGATCGGCGGCCTCCTCGGGCGCGTCCGAGGGTGCGGGCGCGGCGGGAGAGGGCGCGGCTGCCTCTTCCTCGGCAGGCGCGGGACGCGGCGGCTCGACCGGGGGCGCAGCCTGCGCCGGCGCGGCCGGGGCCGCGGTCTCAGCCGGAGCGCCTTCGGCCCCGCTGCGATTGGAGAGGCCGAGGCGATGGACCTTGCCGATCACGGCATTGCGCGTCACGCCGCCAAGCTCCTTGGCGATCTGACTGGCGCTCTGTCCTTCGCTCCACATTCTCTTCAGCGTCTCGACGCGCTCGTCGGTCCAGGACATGCGGGGTCCCTCCAGCTGGCAAACCATGAACACGAAAAAACGTTGGCGCCCGCCATCGGCACGCACCTTTGCCTTTTCGTCCGAGCGCCTATCCTATGCATGCCGGTCGCCCTTCACAAGGCGGCGTCCCGCATGGCAGGAGGATGCCGGCGAAAGGCCGCATCCGGCGGCACCCACGCAGACGCGGAAGGCAGGCGAGCACATGGCGGATATCACGACGATGGGCACGCGCCGCTTCGGGCGCTTCAACTGGCTCGGCACATGGACCCTGACGCAGCGCGAGGTGATGCGCTTCCTCAACGTCTGGGTCCAGACGCTCGGCGCGCCACTGGTCACCGCGGGTCTCTTCCTCGCCGTCTTCTCGCTGGCGATCGGACGGGCGCGGCCGGACGTGATGGGGGTGCCGTTCCTCCATTTCCTCGCCCCCGGCATCCTGATGATGAGCGTGATCCAGAACGCCTTCGCGAATACCTCCTCCTCCCTCGTGTCGGCCAAGGTGACGGGGAACATCATCGATACGCTGATGCCGCCCCTGTCGCCCTTCGAGATTCTCGTCGGTTACATCGCGGGCGGCGTGGCGCGGGGGATGTTCGTGGCGATCGCGATCGGCCTCGTCCTGATCTTCGTGCTCGGCATCGGCCTTGCGCACCCGTTCTGGGCCCTCACCTTCGCGCTCCTGGGGGCGGCCTTCATGGCGAGCCTCGGCCTCGTCGCCGCGACCTTCGCGCAGAAGTTCGACCAGATGGCGGCGATCACCAACTTCATCATCACGCCGCTGAGCTTCCTGTCGGGGACGTTCTATTCCATCGAGATCCTTCCGCCGGCGCTCGAGACCATCACCCGCTTCAACCCGGTCTTCTACCTGATCGACGGCGTGCGCTACGGCACCATCGGCGTGTCGGACAGCTCGCCCTGGCTCGGGCTCGCGGTCTGCCTCGTCGCCACGGGCCTCGTCATGGCGATCTGCTGGCACTGGCTCCGGACCGGATATCGCCTGAAGCCCTGATCCTCACGGGCTTCTGATTGGTGCCGAGCGTCCGTCGCCCCACCTCGGGAGTGGGCAACAGGGACGGGAGCGATCATGCACAGACGAACGGCTCTTCTCGCAGGCGGAGCGGCCCTCGTGCTTCCCGGGCCCCTTCTGGCGCAAGGGGCCGGGGGATGGGACGGCGTCATCGCCGCCGCGCGCGAGCTTGATCAGTTTCGCGCGATCGTCGTGAGGCAGGGTGGTGAGGAAGTCCTCGCCGAGGCGATCAGCGGGCCCGGGCCGGACGTCCCGGTCAACGTCAAATCCGTCAGCAAGTCCGTCGTCGCGGCGCTTCTGGGCGCGGTGATTGGCAGTGGCGAGGTGGGCAGCGTCGACGTCACGCTCGGGGAGGTCATGCCCGCCCTCATCCCGGCAGGCGCGGCCCCGGCGGTTCCCGGCATCACCCTCGAGGACCTCGTCACCCTTCGCGCCGGGCTGGAGCGCACCTCGGGCGCGAATTACGGCGGGTGGGTTTCGTCCTCCAACTGGGTGGCGGACGCGCTCGGCCGCGAGATGGTGGCCGAGCCGGGCGGGCAGATGCTCTACTCGACCGGCTCCTTCCACGTTCTCGGCGCCGCCCTGACGGAAGCCACGGGACAGAGCCTGCTCGCCCTCGCGCGTTCGCGCCTCGGGGACCCCCTCGGGATCGAGATCCCGGCCTGGACGCGCGATCCGCAGGGCTACTATCTCGGCGGGAACGAGATGGCTCTCTCCCCCCGCGCCATGGTCCGGATCGGGGAGACCTACCGGCAGGGCGGCATGTACGACGGAACCCGCATACTGCCGCGGGACTACATCGACGCTTCGCTCCGTCCCCGCGGCCGCTCTCCCTTTTCCGGCCTCTCCTATGGCTACGGCTGGTTTCTCGGCCAGATTGACGGACGGGATTTCGCGCTCGCCCGCGGCTATGGCGGGCAGGTGATCTTCGTCATGCCGGCGCTCGAGCTGACCGTCGCCATCACATCCGATCCGACGAGGCCGGCCCGGAGCGGGGGTTACTTCGGCGATCTCATGGACCTTATAGAGCGCCGGATCGTCCCGGCGGCGGCCTGAGATCCGCCCCGCCTGAACTGGTGCAAATTCCGCAGAGGAAATTTCTTGCCGCTACGGAGTGCGCCCTACATCAAGGCGCCAAGTGCAGGGCTTAATCGAAAAGGCGCCGACCAGACATGAAACATCCCGTTCTCGCAGCCATTCTCGGCCTCTCCGCCGGCCTCGCCACGACCGCCGAAGCGGATGTCGTGGTCTCCTCCAAGATCGACACCGAAGGCGGCCTCTTAGGCAACATGATCGCGCTGGCGCTCGAAGCCGAGGGCCTTCCGGTGGAGCGCCGGCTCCAGCTCGGCGGCACGCAGGTCGTCCGCGAGGCAATCATCGCGGGGCAGATCGACATCTACCCCGAATATACCGGCAACGCCGCCTTCTTCTTCGACGAGGCGGATGCCGACACCTGGAAGAACGCGGACGACGCGCTGGCCCGCGCCCGCGAGCTCGATGCCGAGGCGAACGACATCACCTGGCTCGAGGCCGCACCCGCGAACAACACCTGGGCCATCGCCCTGACCGGTCCGGTCGCGGAGGAGAACGATCTCTCCACAATGACCGAGTTCGGTGAATGGGTCGCCGGCGGCGGTGACATCACGCTTGCCGCCTCGACCGAGTTCGTCTCCTCCCCGGCGGTGCTTCCGGCAATGCAGGAAACCTACGGCTTCGAACTCGGCGAGGATCAGACCGTCATCCTGTCCGGCGGCGATACCGCCGCGACCATCCAGGCCGCCGCCCGGGGCACGTCCGGCGTCAACGCCGCGATGGTCTACGGTACCGACGGCGGCGTCGGCGCGACGGGGCTCGTGGTGATGGAGGATGATCAGGGCGTGCAGCCGGTCTACGAGCCGACGCCCATCGTCCGCGCATCGGTCCTCGAGGAATACCCCTCGATCCCCGAGATCCTGAACCCGATCTTCACCGGGCTCGACATGCAGACGCTTCAGCAGCTGAACGGACGCATCCAGGTCGGCGGCGAGCCGTCCGAAGCGGTCGCGCGTGACTACCTCACCGAAGCCGGGATCCTGGACTGATCGCGGCCGGGATGGATCGGCCGGGCCCCGCCCTCGGAGTGATCTCCCCGCCGGGGCTTCTCTTCGCGGTTCTGGGGCTCGGCGCTTTTTTCCTTCCGTTCTCCACCCTCGCGGCGAACCGTATCGTCGCGGGGGAGGGGCTTCGGATATGGTCGGCCGTCGGGCCGGGCATCGCGGCCGCTGGTACGCTTGCGATCCTCGCGGGCCTCGCGATCGGCCTTCTACGCGGGCGCCCGTGGCTGCGCTTCGGCGGCAGCCTTGTGGGCCTCGCGGGCCTGTTTCTCCTCATCGGCACGACCGGGAGCCATCTTCTGGACGGGGCGGGCGAGTTCGCCCGCGTCTCTCCGGCGGCCGGCTTCTGGTGCCTCTTCCTCGTACTGACATTGTTGATGGCAGATGCGCTCTCCTCGCGCGCGCCGGGTCCGATGCTGAGGCTCGGCCTTCTGGCCGTGATCCTGGCGGGGCTCGGCATCCTGCTCTGGTCGGGCCTCTTGTCCGACCTCTCCATCGCGCAAGAATACGCAAGCCGCAGGGACGCTTTCGTCACAGCGACGAGCCGGCATGTCGCGCTCGCCTTCGGCTCGCTCGCCGCCGCGGCGCTCATCGGATTTCCGCTCGGCATCGCCTGTCATCGCAGTCCCGGCCTCCGCTCCGGCGCGATACCGACCTTGAGCTTCCTGCAGACGATCCCGTCCCTCGCGATGTTCGGCATCATGATCCCGATCCTCGCCTGGGTCGCGGCAAGCCTGCCCGCCGCGCGCGCCATCGGCATCGCCGGGATCGGCTTCGCGCCGGCCTTCCTCGCCCTCCTGCTCTATTCCCTCCTTCCCGTCGTCTCGAACACGGTCGCGGGCCTCGCCTCGGTTCCGCCGAGATCCCGCGAGGCGGCACGGGGAATGGGCATGACCGTATTGCAGCGCCTCGTCACGGTGGAGCTGCCACTTGCGCTCCCGGTGATCCTCGCGGGCCTGCGCATCGTCCTCGTCCAGAATATCGGCCTTGCGGTCATCGCCGGGCTGATCGGTGGCGGGGGCTACGGCACCTTCGTCTTCCAGGGGCTGAACCAGACCGCGGCGGACCTGATCCTCCTCGGCGCGCTCCCGACCGTTCTCATGGCGATCACCGCGGCGGTGCTCATGGACATCCTCGTGGATCTCGCCCGTCCCGTTCCCAAGGAAACCCGTGCATGATCGAGATCGACGGCATCACCAAGCGCTTCGGCGAGACCCTCGCGGTCGACAGCGTCACCATGACCGTCGAGACCGGGACGATCACCGTCATCGTCGGCACGTCCGGTTCCGGCAAGACGACCCTGATGCGCATGATCAACCGCCTCGAGGAGCCGACCTCGGGCGAGGTCCGGATCAACGGCGAGCGCACGGCGGATAGTCCGCCCCACCTCCTGCGCCGCCGCATCGGGTATGCCATCCAGGGCCACGGCCTCTTTCCGCACCACACCGTCGCCCGCAACATCGCAGCGGTGCCGCGCCTCCTCGGCTGGGACCGGGAAACGATCGATGCCCGGGTGGACGAGCTTCTGAGCCTCTTCGGCATGGAGCCCGCCGCGTTCCGCTCCCGCTATCCCCAGGAGCTTTCGGGCGGCCAGCAGCAGCGGGTGGGCGTCGCCCGCGCGCTCGCCTCCCGTCCGGACCTTCTGTTGATGGACGAGCCGTTCGGCGCTCTCGATCCCATCATCCGGGCCCGCGCGCAGGAGGATCTGAGGGACATCCAGCGCAAGCTCGGCTCCACCATCGTCCTCGTCACCCACGACATGGAGGAAGCGATCCGCCTGGGGGACATGGTCGGCGTGATGGATGGCGGCCGGCTCGTCCAGTACGCCGCCCCCGAGGAGATCGTCGCCCGGCCCGCCACCGGGTTCGTCGCCGACATGGTGGGCGATGCGGAGCGGCCGATGCGCCTTCTGTCGCTGATCCCTGCCGCGGAGATCGTGGAGGAGGGCCGCGCGGATGGCGCGCCGCTGCCGCGTGACGCGACCCTCCGCGATGCGCTGTCGGCCTGCCTCTGGTCGGGTCGCGACGCCGTTCCGCTCGACCGCGAGGGGCAGGCCCCGGGCCGCGTGACGCTCGATGGCATCCGCGCCCGCGCCGAGGCCGGACCGACGACGGAAGGCCATGCCCCGTGAGCGTGGGCTGGATCCTCCGCGGAGCGCTCGCGCTCCTTCTCGCCGGGCTCGTCCTGACGCCGGAGACCTTCGCACCCCTCTTCGCGCCGGTTGCGCCGGCGAACGGACCGGTCATCTACCAGAGGACCTCGCTCCTCTCCCTGTCCCTCAGCCATCTCGGCCTCGTCGCCGCGGCTTCGACCGCCGCAACGCTGGTCGCCGTGACGCTGGCGATCCTCGTCACGCGGCCCTCGGGCGCGCCGTTCCGGCCGCTGTCCCGGACGATCACGAATGTCGGCCAGACCTTTCCGCCGGTCGCCGTCCTCGCACTCGCCGTGCCGGTCCTGGGGTTCGGGGCCGGGCCGACGCTGATCGCGCTCTTTCTCTACGGGCTCCTGCCGATCTTCGAGAACGCGATGACGGGCCTGTCCAACCTGCCGCCCCAGACGATGGAGGCCGCGCGGGGGATGGGGATGGGGCGCCGCCAGCGCCTATGGCAGGTGGAGCTGCCGCTGGCCTTGCCGGTCATCCTCGCCGGCATCCGCCTCTCCGTGGTGATCGCCCTCGGCACCGCCACCATCGGGTCCACCGTGGCGGCGCGGACGCTGGGGGAGGTGATCATCGCGGGGCTTCTGACGAACAACACCGCCTACGTCCTGCAGGGCGGGCTGATCGTGGGGCTCTTCGCCGTGCTGATCTTCGACGCGATGGTGCTTCTGGAGAAGAGGCTGGTGCGCCGGACGAGCCGGGCAGACCCCGCGAAACCCCGGCGCGGACGGGGCGCGGCCCCTTCGGCCTGACCCCTGCGGCGTCGCTCCGGCCCCGGGATCGGCCGGGGTGCGGTCTTCCGAAGACCGTCCCCGAAGCCGGTCTCAGACCTGCTCGACGGTCACTTCATCCGCGGAGTTGTAGAAGGCGACGTGGCCCGCGATCTCGGTCACGCCGTCCTTCGGCGCCTCGTAGGTCCACGCGGCGTCCTTGAGCGTCTTGCTCTTGGTGATGATGGAGAAGTAGCCCGCCTCGCCCTTGTAGGGGCAGTGGCTCGAGTGGCTGGATTCCTCCAGGAACGCCATCGCGATGTCCTCGCGCGGGAAGTAGATGACCGAAGGATAGTCCCCCTCGGTCAGTTCCAGCGCATCGTCGCTTTCCGCGATCACGGCGCCGCCCGCCCGCACGACCCACGTGCCGCCGGCGGGACGAACCTTGATGTGCTCAGCCATGAAAACGCCCTTCCTGAAAATCTGAACGACCCGGTTCGGACCGGATGCGCGCAAACCTTAGAGGGGACGGCAGGCCCCGTCGAGCCATTCGCTCACGGAAGCGTCAAGTAGCGGACCGATCCTCGCCGCGACCTCGGCATGGTAGGCGTCGAGCCAACTCCTCTCCTCGGCGTCCAGAAGCGCCGGCTCGATCATCCGCCGGTCGATCGGCGCGAAGGTGAGCGTCGAGAAGGAGAGCATCTCCCGGTCGTCGGCTCCGGGCAGGGCAGGGGCCGGAATCACCGACACGAGGTTCTCGATGCGGATGCCGAACTCACCCTCGTCGTAATAGCCGGGTTCGTTCGACAGGATCATGCCGGTCTCGAGCGGCACCTCGGAGGTGCGGGACAGTCGCTGCGGCCCCTCGTGGACGCTGAGATAGGCGCCGACGCCGTGGCCCGTTCCGTGGTCGAAATCGAGACCGGCGCGCCAGAGGGCAGCGCGGGCGAGGGGGTCGAGATCACGCCCCGCAAGGCCCTTCGGCCAACGTGCGCGGGAGATCGCGATCATCCCCTTGAGGACCAGCGTGAAGGCCCGCCGGGCGCGATCGGGCACCTCGCCCACCGCCACCGTACGGGTGATGTCCGTCGTACCGTCCGAATATTGCCCGCCGCTGTCCACGAGCAGAACGTCCCCCGGCATCACGGTGCGGTCGCTCTCGGTGTTCACGCGGTAGTGTGGCATGGCGCCGTGGGGGCCGGAGCCGACGATGGTCTCGAAGGAAATGTCCCTGAGCGTCGGATCGGCGGCGCGCTCCTCCTCGAGCCTTGTGGCGATGGCGATCTCGGTGAGCGTTCCCGACGGCGCCTCCCTGTCGATCCAGGCGAGGAACCGCGCCATTGCGGCGCCGTCCCGGACATGGGCGGCGGCCATTCCGGCCAGCTCGGCGGGGTTCTTGCGGGCCTTTGGGAGGGACACCGGATCGCTTCCGCGGACGATCTTCGCGCCGATCGCGTCCCAGGCCGCGACGGGCAGGCTCGCTGGATCGACGAGGACCGGCCCGTCCAGCGCGCCGAGCCAGGCGGAGAATGCCTCCGGGGCGTGAACCGCGATCTCGTCGCCCAGATGCTCCCGGAGGAGCTGGGTCATCTTCCCGGACGCAGAAAAGAGATCGACCGTGCCGCCGGCATGGAGGATCGCGAAGGCATGGGGCACCGGGTTGCGCACGATGTCCGAGCCGCGGATATTCAGAAGCCAGGCGATGCTGTCGGGCAGCGTGATCACGGCGGAGGCGGCGCCCTCGGCGGCCACAGCCCGCCCGATCCGGGCCCGTTTCTCGTCATGGCTCTCACCGGCGAGATCGAGGGGGTGAATGCTCATTTCCCCCATGGGCGGCTCCGGCTGATCGTCCCAAATCCGGTCCACGAGATTGTCCCATGGCAACAGCGCGATGCCCCGCGGCTCCAGCGCCTTCCGCAGCTTCTCGATCTCGGACACGGAATGCAGCCACGGATCGAACCCGATCCGCGCTTCCGAGCCGTCCGCCACATCGCCCTGCCCGAGTTTCGCGTCGATCCAGCCGGACAGGCTGCCGCCGGGTGTGATCACGGTCTCGAAGCTGCCGGCATCAAGCTGCTCCCGGACCTGCACCTTGTAGCGCCCGTCCGTCACCACCGCCGCGGTGTCTTCCAGCACGACGGCATTGCCAGCGGACCCGGTGAACCCGGTCAGCCAGGCCAGGCGCTCGTCCCGCGGGGCGACGTATTCGCCCTGATGCGCATCGGCGCGCGGGATGAGGAACCCCGACAGCCCTTCGCGGGCCAGTTCTGCGCGGAGCGCGGCGAGGCGGGGCAGGGCGTTCTCGGGGCGGGAGGTGGTCTCGAAGGTCTGGAACACGTGATCAGGACGCTTTCTTAATGCCGAAGAGGCGGGCGCGGGCCCGTGGGTCGGTGTCGAAGAGGGCGGCGAGCTGTTCGGTCATCGCGCCCGCAAGCTGCTCGACATCGGTGATCGTCACCGCGCGCTGGTAGTAGCGGGTGACGTCGTGCCCGATGCCGATGGCCAGAAGCTCCACCGCCTTGCGCCGCTCGATCATCGCGATGACGTCCCGCAGATGCTTCTCGAGGTAGTTGGCCGGGTTCACCGACAGGGTGCTGTCATCGACCGGGGCGCCGTCCGAGATCACCATGAGGATGCGGCGCGCCTCGCGGCGACCCAGCATCCGGCGATGTGCCCATTCCAGCGCCTCCCCGTCGATATTCTCCTTCAGGAGCCCTTCCTTCATCATCAGGCCGAGGTTGTCCCGCGCCCGACGCCACGGCGCATCGGCGGACTTGTAAACGATATGGCGCAGATCGTTCAGCCGGCCGGGATCGGCCGGGCGACCGTCCGCCAGCCAGCGCTCGCGGGACTGACCACCCTTCCAGGCGCGGGTGGTGAAGCCGAGGATCTCCACCTTGACGTCGCAGCGCTCCAGGGTCCGGGCCAGGACGTCGGCGCAGATCGCCGCGATGGAGATCGGGCGGCCGCGCATCGAGCCCGAATTGTCGAGCAGCAGGGTCACCACCGTGTCGCGGAACTCGGTATCCTTCTCGACCTTGAACGACAGCGGCATCGTCGGGTTCGCGACCACGCGGGCGAGGCGGCCGGCATCGAGCGTGCCTTCCTCCAGATCGAACTCCCAGCTGCGGTTCTGCTGCGCCTGAAGGCGCCGCTGGAGCTTGTTCGCAAGCCGTCCGACGGCCCCTTTCAGCGGGTCGAGCTGCTGATCGAGATAGGCGCGCAGGCGTTCCAGCTCGACGCGCTCGGCGAGGTCCTCGGCACCGATTTCCTCATCGTAATCGGAGACGTAGACTCCATAGCTCGGATCGGCCTCGCTCACGGGCTGCGGGGCGGGTGGCTCGATCGGCGCTTCGCCCTCGGGCAGCTCGCTCTCATCTCCGGCTTCGCTCTCGGTCTGTTCGTCCATCGAGACCTGGGCTTCGGAGGGGTCGTCCTGCGGCTCCTGGCTCTGATCGGGCGCGGCCTCGGTCTCGTCCTGCTCGTCGTCTTCGCTCTCGGTCTCGCCGCCCTCGTCGCGGCCGTCGTTCTCCTCGGTCTCGCCGGACTGGTCCTCGTCCTCGCCTGCGTCGGGATCGTCACCGAGCTGGTCCCCGTAGCCCAGGTCCTCGATCATCTTGCGGGCGAGACGGGCGAAGCTGCGCTGGTCGGACAGCGCCTCTTCGAGACCGCCGAGCGTCTCTTCGGCCGAGTTCTCCAGATGCTCCCGCCAGAGCTCGAGCACGTTTTTGGCGCCTGCCGGCAGCTCCCGCCCGGTGGAGCGTTGCCGCACGAGGTAGCCCGCCGCGGCGGCGAGGGGGGCCTCGCTCGCCTCACGGATATCGCCGTAGCCGCGCTTCTCGGCCTCAGCGCCGATCCGCGCGTCGATGTTGCCGGCGGTGCCCGGCATCCGCCGAGCGCCGACGGCCTCGCAGCGGGCCGTTTCCATCGCCTCGTAGATGTCCTGCGCCATCTGCCCGGTGGGGCGATAGCGGGCATGGGTCGCGGCATTGTGGTATCGGTGGCGGAGCGCGAAGGCATCGGCCGTACCGCGGGCGATCAGCACCTCCTCGGCCTTCATCCGGCGGGAGACCTGCGGCAGCCGGATGCTGTCCGCCGTCTGTCCCGGCGGATCGACCGTATAGGTCACGCCGATATCGGGCGCGTCGGCGAGGACGCGCGTCGCCTCGGCAAGCGCCTTCTTGAAGGGCTCGGACGGATTGTCGGACTTCGCCATGGGCGCAACTCCCCCGGATTCTGACCAGCGGGACACTAGGCCGATTGCGCCGGCGATGCCAGCGGGAGGCGGCGTTCCGGCGCGCCGTCAAACCTGTGGCGCCCGTTTCGGAACACACCTCCCCCCGTTTCGGGTTGTGACTGTCGTGGAGTGGCCGCGAGAGGGTCGCTCGATGACGTTGGAGGAGGATCACATGCACTATCCCATGACGCGTTTCACACGCCCCGTCGCGATCTCGGCAATCGCCCTGATGGCGGCACTGCCCGCCACGGCGCAGACGTCCGGCGGCGAGGGCAGCGATACAGATAGCACGACCACCGGCACGACCCCGCCCGCCGCCTCGACGGGGACGGAATCCGGTGGCGACACGAGCGCCGCACCTTCGGACGCGGACGCGGACGCGGATACGAACAGCGATGGCGATGCGGAACCGCAGAACGACGCGGGTACCGGCGGTGACGATGCGGACGGAATGTCCGGCGATGACACCTCCGACGGCACCGACTACTCCGGGGACAGCGGAGCCGCGTCCGAAGCTCCGGCGCCCGGCACGATGACGGGACCCGCCTCCACGACGACCGGCATGACGGGAACGTCCTCGAACGATATGTCCGGGGCGGCGGAAGCGGGCAACGATCCCGCTATCGCAGGGACCGAGATGGACGGTGATGCGCCGGCCACCGACGGCACCTATTCCATGAACGGCGAGATGGATGGCAGTGCTGCCGGTCAGACGGTGATGCTCGACCTCGAGAGCTTCAGCCGGGACATCTTCGAGCGCGGCTACCGGCAGGGCTACCTCCGGGGTGTCGTCGAGGCGCGGGAGGAATTCTCCCGTGAGATGCAGAGGCTGCAACGGCGTCAGGACATGATCGAACGCCGCGACCGCCTCAGGAACGATTACGGCATGGATCGCGGATCCGATTACCGCTCGGACCGTAACGATCGCGCGCCGTGGGATCGCGACAGGCGCGGCAGCGGGATGTATGGCGGCGAGATGTATGGCGGCGACGGCGGTGAGAACCGGCGCGGCGACATGAGGCGGGGCGGCATGGACCGGGATTACATGACCCGGGGAGACATGGATCGCGGTTCGCAGGGCTACGGGGCCGGCGACGCAGGGGCCATGGGCCGGAGCGGATCGCAATCCGGAAGCTCCGGCGAGGCAGCGGGCGAGGGCGCGGGCGGCAATGTCGCGGCGCGCTCCGGCGGCTCGATCATTGTGCTGCCGGCGGGCATCAGCCCCGAGGCGTTCATCGAGCGCCTGATGGAAGAGGGCGGCCGCACCAACCGCTGACCGCAAAAGGTCCGAAGAGGATCAGGGGGGCGTCCGTAAGCGGGCGCCCTCTTTTTCGTGGCACCGCTGGCCGGAGATCGGCGCGCGGGAGGGCGGCGGCGTCGCCCTTCAGTCGTCCGTGAGCCGTGCGTTGCAGGCACGGCCGTGCTCCATCAGCCAGCGCGAGGAGGCGCGATGGGCCGGATCGTCGAGAAGCCTGTGCAGGTGGGACAGCGCGGCACCGCGGGTGGCCTTGGCGATGGCGCTGGCCTCCTTCAGCGTGAAGCCGCTCTGCCGGGCCACGGGCATGACGGCGTGCAGCCGCTCCTCCACCGGCTTCAGCCGCATCCACGCGCCGCGCTCGATCTCCTGCCCGGTCTGCTGCAACAGGATGACGTGGGCAGCGTAGAGGCCGTAGCAAGCGGAGAGACCCCGCGCGAGCTCGAGCGGCGCGTCGGCGGTCTCGCCTCGCGCCGCCGGTCCCGTGAGGATCCCCAGGATGGCCGCCAGGGCGGCCAGCCGAACGCTCACTTCAGGCTCAGGGACACGGCACTCTCCGGCAGTTCCTCGTCGAAGCACCGCTGGTAGAACTCGGCGACCGTCTGACGCTCCAGCTCGTCGCACTTGTTCAGGAACGTCAGGCGGAAGGCATAGCCGACCGACTTGAATATCTCCGCATTCTGCGCCCAGGCGATGACCGTCCGCGGGCTCATCACGGTGGACAGCTCGCCGTTCATGAACGCCGTCCGGGTCAGATCGGCCACGGTGACCATCTGGCTGACGGTCTGGCGTCCCTCCGCGGTGTTGTAATGCGGCGCCTTGCTCAGGGCGATCGCGACCTCGGCATCGTGCTCGAGATAGTTCAGCGTCGCGACGAGGGACCAGCGGTCCATCTGGCCCTGGTTGATCTGCTGGGTGCCGTGATAGAGGCCCGTCGTGTCCCCGAGGCCCACCGTGTTGGACGTCGCGAAGAGGCGGAACGACGGATGCGGCGTGATCACCTCGTTCTGATCGAGCAGGGTCAGCTTGCCGTCTCGCTCCAGGACGCGCTGGATGACGAACATCACGTCGGCGCGCCCCGCATCGTACTCGTCGAACACGATGGCACAGGGGTTGCGCAGCGCCCAGGGCAGGATGCCCTCCTGGAACTCGGTGACCTGCATCCCGTCCCGCAGCTTGATCGCATCCTTGCCGATGAGGTCGATGCGGGAGATGTGGCTGTCGAGGTTGACGCGCACGCAGGGCCAGTTCAGCCGGTTGGCCACCTGTTCGATATGGGTGGACTTGCCGGTGCCGTGGTAGCCCTGGATCATGACGCGGCGGTTGTGGGAGAAGCCTGCAAGGATCGCCAGCGTGGTATCGGCGTCGAACTTGTAGGTCTCGTCGGCTTCGGGAACGCGATCCGTGGGCTCGGCGAAGCCTTTCACGATCATGTCGGTATCGAGCCCGAAGACTTCGCGAACCGAAATGTCCTCGGTGGGCCGGGCGGGCCGGTCGACGCTGCCGTCTGCCATGACGATGGTGTCCTTTCGTATGCCGCGCGTGGGGCCGCAGAAGCTGCCGTTCGCGCCTTGCGGGTCGGATGCAACATATCGCAGGGCGGGGCAAGTGGAAGGCCCCCCTTGGTCTGGACACGCCGCAGCAAGGCTTGCCCCCGGGGCGCCGAACGGGCACAAATCGTGAAAACGCAACCCGGCCCCGAGATGGCCGCGGGGGGACCGCTTTTCGCCGCATGACGAGAACACGTGAGGATATCGAGGCGCTGATCGCGCGGACCGCGCTTGGCGACCGCGCGGCTTTCGGCGAACTTTACGACGCCACCAGCGCGAAACTATTCGGCGTGGCTCTCCGTATCTTGAAGGACAGGGGCACGGCAGAAGACGCGCTTCAGGACATCTTCGTAAAGGTGTGGCACGGTGCGGACCGGTTCACTCCCGGCGGGGCGAGCCCGATGTCGTGGCTCATCGCCATCGCCCGCAACCATGCCATCGACCGGCTGCGCCGGACACAGGCGGCGGGAGGAGTGGCGCCGCTGGACGAGGAGGGTCTTCAGGTCGCCGAAACGCGTCCCGGCCCGGAGGCCGAAGCGATTGCCTCCGGCGAGCGCTCCCGGCTCGACGGGTGCCTGGCCGAATTGCCCGAGGACCGCTCGGCCGCGGTTCGGGGCGCCTATCTCGACGGCGACACCTACCAGGTGCTTGCCGAGCGGCACGGCGTGCCGCTGAACACGATGCGAACCTGGCTCCGCCGGAGCCTTTTGAAACTGAAGGATTGTCTGACGCGATGAGCGACGCCGCCGACATCTACGGAGCGGGGCCGGGCGGCCCGGACGGACGCGGGGACGCCGCGACCGCCGGGGAATACGCGCTCGGCCTCCTGCCCCCCGATGAGGCGCGGACCTTCAGCAGCAGGATGCGCGCGGAACCCGCGTTGCAGTCACTTCTCGCCTTCTGGCAGGAGCGTTTCGCGCTTCTGGCCGAGGAGGAGATCGAGCCCGTCAAGCCGCCGCGTTCGGTGCGCCGGAAAATCCACGCCCGCCTCTTCGAGACCCGTCCGCGACGGACGGTCACGCGGTTCTGGCAGACGCTCGGCGGACTTGTCGTGACGGCGGCCGCGGCCGGAGCGATCTGGCTCGCGGTGCCCAGCTCGATGGACCGGGGTGCGCATTTCGAGTTCTCGGCGGAACTCGGCACGGCCGAGACCCCGGTGCATGTCGTCGCCTCCTACGACGAGGATCGCAACGTCCTGACCGTCGAGCGGCTGCGCGCCGATCCGGGGCCGCAGGTGTCCTACGAGATGTGGGTGATCGAGGGGGAGAACGCGCCCGTCTCCCTCGGACTTCTGCCGCCGGCGCCGCGCGCGGATCTCTTTCTGCCGGCTGATCTCGGCGCGGGGTTCGCCGGCAGCACCTTCGCGATCTCGGAAGAGCCGATCGGCGGATCGCAGACCGGAGCCCCGACGGGGGAAATCCTCGGCACGGCGACCTTCGCGGAGCTCTGAGCGGGAGCCGGGCTCGTCCGGCTGCTCCTTCCGCGGGCCGGCACCGCACGCCGGACCGTTTCGCAGGGACCTTATCCGCGGTCTCCGGATCGCGGGTCGGCTAGTCCCGCATCGGCTAGGCGTCCGGCGCGTGCCGCGGTCATGTCCCGTCCTTCTCGCCATCCCCGGTCTTGCCGCGCATGGCCCGTGCCAGGCGGCGGATGCGGATGGCGCGGTTCAGCTCCCCTCCGAAGATCAGGATCAGGGCGGCGAGGTACATGAAGTAGAGGGCGGCGATGATGCCGGCGAGGCCGGCATAGTAGCTGGCATAGGCCGCGAAGCTCGAGAGATAGAAGGTAAAGACCGCCGTCAGGATGCTCCACGCCGCAATGGTGAAGATCACTCCGGGCCAGATGCTGGAAAAGCGGGTGCGCCGCGCCGGCAGGAAGACATGGGCCGCGAAGAGGGAGATGAGCAGGATCAGGCCCGCCGCCGGATATCGAACGAGGCCCATCGAGATCGAGGAGGGGTCGAAGGCGGGAAAGAGCTGGTGAAGGAGCGATCCCGCTCGCGGCGCGAGGACAACGAGATATCCCACCAGCGTCAGGACGAGACCTGACAGCAGCACGAAGGCGGACATCACGGTGTAGACCATGACGGCCGAGCGTGTCTCCCGAACGCCATAGGCGCGGTTGAGGCCGACGCGCACACCGTCCACCCCGCCCACGGCGAACCAGATCGTCAGCAGGATACCGATGCTGAGGACCCCGCCGCGCTGGATCGTCATGACTTTCTCGACCTCGCCCACGATCGGATCGACCAGCGCCGGCGGCACGATCGCAATCAGGAATTGGATCAGGTCGTCGGCCATGGTGCGGTCGCCGATGAAGGCGGTGAGCGAACTGGTGAAGATCAGAAAGGGAAAGACCGCGAGCAGCATGCGGAAGGCGACATTGCCGGCGAGGCCGAAGGCGTCGTCGCTCCAGAGCCGGAGCACCGCTTCATGCACCACCGCCCAGGCAACGCGCCATCCGGACCCGGTGAGCAGATCCTCCGGGCGGGCGCTGACCACGCCGTGGGTCACGACGGCATCGCGAACGGCCTCGTGGCCGGGTCTGGCGTTCATTCGGCTTCTCGCGTGACGCCGGTGTCAGATCCCGGCGGTGTTCTAGGTAGATTGCCCGCGTCGCTTTGCCCAGCACTCCCTCTGGTGCAGCTTGCCGGCACGCGGATCCTGCCCGGCGCGTCCGGGCCGGTTCGGGCCTTCGAGACATGATTTTGCGCCGCCGCGCCCTTGAGTGAAACTTTTCCATCGCGGCACGCGTGGATTCGAACATAGCCCACCGGGACAATCCGGCGGGACGCCAACGACAGGGAACATCATTTCATGCGTACCTCCTTCTTCATCGCCGCCGCCACCACAGTCGCTCTCGGCACCGGCGCCGCCATGGCCCAGGACAATCCGACCGTCGGCGGGGCGGAAA
Source organism: Tropicimonas omnivorans (assembly GCF_031846565.1). Taxonomy (NCBI): domain Bacteria; kingdom Pseudomonadati; phylum Pseudomonadota; class Alphaproteobacteria; order Rhodobacterales; family Roseobacteraceae; genus Tropicimonas; species Tropicimonas omnivorans. The sequence goes on from NZ_JAVRHL010000002.1 coordinate 639,056, forward strand.
TGTCCGCCAAGCTGAACATCGTGGAAAACGCGATGAATTCGCCGATCCACACCACGCTCGTGGCCGCCGTGCAGCAAGCCGAGCTGGGCGACCTGCTGACCGGCAGCGGCCCCTTCACCGTCTTTGCGCCCACGGATGAGGCCTTCGCCGCTCTGCCCGAAGGCACCGTCGAGACCCTGATGATGGACGAAAATCAGGAGATGCTGCAGACCGTGCTCGGCTGCCACGTTGTCGAGGCCGACGCGATGTCCGGCGCGATTGCCGGCATGATCGCAGACGATGGCGGAGCGCATCCGGTCCCGACCGTGGGCGGCTGCACCCTGACGGCCGAGATGTCGGGCGACGAGATCACGCTCACCGATGAGAACGGCACCGTCGCCACCGTGATCGTGGCCGATGTCGAGCAGTCGAACGGCGTCATCCATGTCATCGACGCGGTCCTGACGCCGCCGATGTAAGACCGCTCGAGCGCTTTTCTGACGAGTGCCGCGCCGCGTGGGGAGACGATCCCCGCGCGGCGTTTTTCGTGGCGGGTCCGCCGCGCGACCGCGTGACGCGCCGCCTGGGGGCAGACGCAGGACCGTTTCTCCCTATCTTGGGAGCCATGACGCGGCGCGCGGGGCAGATCCCTGCATCCTGCACGCGCTTCGACGGAGAATGCGGCATGGACACCTTCCTCGGCTTCGACGCGGTCTTGCTGGCGCGAATCCAGTTCGGGTTCACCGTCGCCTTCCATTTCATCTTTCCCGCCTTCTCGATCGGCCTCGCCTCCTATCTCGCCGTTCTCAACGCGCTCTGGCTCAGGCGGCGGGACCCGGCCTATCTCGCGCTCTTCAAGTACTGGCTGAAGATCTTCGCGATTTCCTTCGCCATGGGCGTCGTCTCGGGGATCGTCATGTCCTACCAGTTCGGAACCAACTGGTCGGCCTATGCGGACCTGACCGGTCCCGTCCTCGGCCCTCTCATGGCCTACGAGGTGCTGACGGCCTTCTTCCTCGAGGCGGGGTTCCTCGGGATCATGCTCTTCGGGCGCGAGAAGGTGGGGGACGGGCTGCACATGTTCGCCTGCCTGATGGTCGCCGTCGGCACCGCGATCTCCGCCTCCTGGATCATCTCGGTGAACTCCTGGATGCACACGCCTCAAGGCTACATCATCGGCGACACCGGACAGTTCCTGCCGGAGGACTGGTTCGAGGTCATCTTCAATCCCTCCTTCCCCTATCGCCTCGCCCATTCGCTGACGGCCGCCTATCTCACCACCGCCTTCGTCGTCGGCGGGGTCGGGGCGTTCCACCTCTTGCGCGGGCACCGGGTGAACCGGGCCGTGCGGATCATGTTCTCCATGTCGATGTGGATGGCGGCCCTGGTCGCGCCCGTGCAGATCTTCCTCGGCGATGCGCACGGGCTGAACACGCTGGAGCATCAGCCGGCCAAGGTCATGGCGATGGAGGGGCATTTCGAGAGCCACCCGGACGGCGCGCCGCTGATCCTCTTCGGCCTGCCGGACCAGGAGGCGGGCGAGATGCGCTACGCGGTGGAAATCCCGAACCTGTCCTCGCTCATCCTGAAACACGACTGGGACGCGCCTCTCGCCGGCCTGGACACCATTCCCGATGACGAGGAGCCGCCCGTCGCGATCGTGTTCTGGACCTTCCGCGTGATGATCGCCATCGGGATGGCGATGCTGGGCATCGGGCTGTGGTCCCTCTGGGCACGCTGGCGCGGCACGCTCTACACGCAGCGCTGGCTTCATCGCGGCGCCCTTCTGATGGCCCCTTCGGGGTTCGTCGCGGTGACGGCCGGCTGGATGACGACGGAGGTCGGACGGCAGCCCTACACGGTCTACGGTCTGCTGCGAACGGCGGACAGCGTGTCGCCGCTCGGCGCCCAGGCCGTCGGCACGTCCCTCATCGCCTTCATCGTGATCTATTTCACCGTCTTCGGAGCGGGGGCGCTCTACATCCTGCGGCTGATGTCGCGGCCGCCCGAGCCGGACGAGCGCGGCGTGCGGGTTGAGCCGGGCCCCATCCGGACCTCCGGCATCACGCCGGCGGCGCAGGAGCAGGACACCTCCGCCGTACAGAAGCCCGCGGAATAGGAGGCGGACATGGACGGCCTTTTCGTCAGCTTCGACCTCACGATCGCCTGGGCGCTTCTCCTGGCCTTCGCGATCTACGTCTACGTGGTCCTCGACGGGTTCGATCTCGGCATCGGCATCCTCTACCCCTTCTTCCCCGAGAAGAAGGACCGGGACCTCCTGATGAACACGGTCGCGCCGGTCTGGGACGGCAACGAGACATGGCTCGTCCTCGGCGGCGGCGGCCTCTTCGCGGCCTTTCCGCTCGCCTACGCGATCCTGATGCCGGCGCTCTACCCGCCGATGATCGCCATGCTGCTGGCGCTGGTCTTCCGGGGTGTCGCGTTCGAGTATCGCTGGCGCGCGTCCTCCCGCCTGGCCGAGAAGGCTTGGGACGGCGCCTTCATCGGAGGCTCGGCGCTCGCGTCGTTCGCGCAAGGGATCGCGCTCGGGGCGATCCTCCAGGGCATCGAGGTCGAGGGCCGCCAATATGCCGGTGGGTGGTGGGACTGGCTGACGCCGTTCTCGATCCTCACCGGCTTCTCGGTCATGGCCGGCTATGCGCTCCTCGGCGCCTGCTGGCTGAACATGAAGCTCGAGGGGGACGTGCAGCACCGCGTCCGCCGGATCGCGCGGATACTGGCGCTGATTACGGTCTTCTTCATCGTCGCGGTGTCGCTCGCAACACCGTTTCTCGAGGCGTCCTACTGGCTGCGCTGGTTCGGCTGGCCGAACATGATCGCGACGGCGCCGGTGCCGATCGCTGTGGGGCTGATCACGCTCCTGCTCGGCCGCTCGCTCTTCGCCCACGGGCGGGACTGGCTGCCGCTCGTCCTGACGCTACTGCTGTTCCTGCTGTGCTTCCTCGGCCTCGGTCTGTCGATCTGGCCGGACGTGGTGCCCGGCGAAGTCACGATCTGGGACGCGGCGAGCCCGCAGAAAAGCCAGGCCTTCATGTTCGTGGGCGCGATCGTGCTCGTGCCGATCATCCTCGCCTATACCGCCTATGCCTACTGGGTGTTCCGCGGGAAGCTCGATCCGGAGCAGGGCTATCACTGAGCCGCGCCGCCCACGCCCGCTCTGGTCGCGGCTGGCATGGTTCGCCGGGCTGTGGCTCGCCGGCGTGATCGTGATCACCGTGGTGGCCTACGCGATCCGGGCAATGATTCTCTGAAAGGGGCCGCGGGCGCGGGCGAGGGCGCGTCAGCCGCGACGGCGGTGGATCATGCGCTCCATCGCAGCGGCGGCGCGGGCGGGGTCGGCCTCGGTCCCGAAATGCGGATCGTGTGCCACCTCGGGCAGGCGTTCGCCCACCTCGCGGGCCACATCCTCGGCAAGGGTGGCCAGGGTGGCCGGGCTGACCTCGAGGCTCTCGGCGGGGATGCACTCGGCATAGATGATCTCGTGCCGGTCGAGAATCAGAGTGAAATAATCGACGAAGTTACCGGGGCGCACGAAAATGCGCTCGCCATCGGCGAGATAGCCAGCGCGCACCAGCATTTCCGCCGTGGGCGTCACCCGGTCCTGTCCCCGCTGGTAGATGAAGAGGCGCTGATGTTGGCTCACGATCAGATCCGCCGCGTTCCCCAGAGTGTCCCTCGCGATCACGACCGGGGCATGGGGGCCGGCGGCGCGGACGGTGCGGTGGAGGATATGGCGGATCGGCTGCGGCCCGTGGTCCCGTGTCAGGATGCGGTCCCCGGCGGACAGGCGCTCCACCGGCATCTGCCGCCCGTCGGCCATCGTGATCTCCGTGCCGCGTGCGAAGGCGACGGAGGTGACGTCGGCGAGGCGGACGTCGCCGGGGTCGGGATCGACCGAGACGAGCGTGTGATCGAAACCGGGCTCCAGCGGGTCGATCGGAAGCGCGGCGTAGAGGGCGCGGCGCTGCCCCCCGATCTCGATCAGCAGGACGTCCGCCTTGTGCCCCTGCGGACCGAGGAAGGTGGCCCTGGCAACGGCGCGGAGCGGCTGGCCGGCGCGCCCGATCCCGGACCCTTCGGCAACGCGGTGAACGCCCTCGCGCCGTCCCATCACGGCGCGTCCGCCCGCACCGGCGACCGAAAGCTCACGAAGCGTGGCGCCGGGACAGAGGCGATAGACATCCCCCGGCTCGATCTCATCCGGACCGAGCAGATGATCGCCGAGATTGGCGCCTCCGACGACACGGAACGCCTCCGCCTCGTAGACGTGGCATCCGTAGCTTGCTGTCGTGTCGTCCTCGTCCATCTCGGGTGCGGCTCTTCTGCTGGTGTGGGTCCGGCCTCATGAGCGACGCACGGGTCCCTTCCGAAGTTTCATGCCACACGAGTCTGGACCGGCGCATGGCTCCATTGAGGCAAGGGTACGACTTTTCGGCAGGCCTGTCAGATGTTAGGACGTTCGCCGAACACGACGGGTGCGAAAAGAGGCGGGCGACATGGATCTGGGCATCAAGGGCAAAACGGCGCTGGTCACGGCATCCTCGAAGGGGCTGGGGCGCGGCTGCGCCGAGGCGCTCGCCGCGGCGGGAGTGAACCTCGTCCTCAATGCCCGCGGGGCAGAGGCACTGGAGGCGACGGCCGAGGCGATCCGCTCCGAACATGGCGTCACCGTCACGGCAATTGCCGCGGATATCAGCGAGGAGGCGGGCCGCGCGAAGGTGCTGGCCGCGGCGGGCGATGTGGACATCCTCGTCACCAATGCCGGCGGGCCGCCGCCCGGATTGTGGTCGGACTGGTCGCGGGAGGATTTCATCGCCGCGCTCGACGCCAACATGCTCGCGCCCATCGCGCTGATGCAGGCCTGCCTGCCGGGAATGATGGAGCGGGGCTGGGGACGCGTCGTGAACATCACCTCGCAATCGGTGAAGGCTCCGATCCCGGTTCTCGGCCTGTCGAACTCCGCCCGCGCCGGCCTCACGGGCTTCGTCGCCGGGACCGCGCGACAGGTGGCCGAGAAGGGCGTGACGATCAACAACCTGCTGCCCGGCATCCACGATACCGACCGCGCCACCGGCCTCGACACCGGGGTGTCGAAATCCGAGGGCATCAGCATGGCGGAGGCCCGCGCCCGGCGGGAAGCTGGCATTCCGGCGAAGCGCTACGGCACGCCCGCCGAGTTCGGCTCGGCCTGTGCCTTCCTCTGCTCGGCGCATGCGGGCTTCATCGTGGGGCAGAACATCCTGCTCGACGGCGGTGCCACGAACGCCACGATCTGAGCGTGACAACGTCGCCAGAGGCGCGCGGGCGGGGCAGGGCGCAGGCGCTCGCGCTCCGGGCAAACCCGTTCCCTTTCGTGCTCCCTCCGGCTCTCCGGGAGCCGTTCCCTTGCACGGGTCTTCTGCAATCCATTGGCGGGCGGGACGCCCGGTGATGGCGTGGGGGCCCTGGCTCTTCACCGCCGGCGTGCCCGTCTCGCTGGCATTCTCAGTGGTCCGGGAAGGAATTCGCTGACATGGCCAAGGCCGGTCCCGTCTACGTCTGCGCCGAATGTGGCGCGGTTCATGCCAAGTGGTCCGGGCGCTGCGATGCCTGCGGTGCGTGGAACTCCATCCACGAGGAAGCGCCCGCCGCGCCGGGGCCGGGCGGAGTGCGCCTGCCACGCTCCCACCGTGCAGCAATTCTGTCGGACCTGTCCTCCACCGAAGCGCCGCCGCCGCGGACCCTCAGCGGCATCGGCGAACTGGACAGGGTGCTCGGCGGCGGCCTCGTGCCCGGCTCCGCGATACTGGTCGGCGGCGATCCCGGCATCGGCAAGTCGACGCTCCTCCTCCAGGCCGCCGCGGCCTTCGCGGGCTCCGGCCTCAAATGCGTCTACGTCTCGGGGGAGGAGGCCTCGGCGCAGGTGCGGATGCGCGCGGGCCGCCTCGGCCTCGGTCAGGCGAACGTCCAGCTCGCAGCGGAGACGGACCTAACCGGCATCCTTACCATGCTCGACGCGGAGCGCCCCGATCTCGTCATCATCGATTCCATCCAGACCATGTGGTCGGATGCCGTCGGGTCGGCGCCCGGCTCCGTCAGCCAGGTCAGGAGCGCCGCGCACGAGCTCGCCGGGTTCGCCAAGCGGCGGGGCTCGGCCGTCGTGCTCGTCGGCCACGTCACCAAGGAGGGGCAGATCGCCGGCCCCCGCGTCGTCGAGCACATGGTCGATACCGTGCTCTACTTCGAGGGCGAGCGGGGCCATCAGTTCCGCATCCTGCGCTCGGTGAAGAACCGGTTCGGGCCGGCCGACGAGATCGGCGTCTTCGAGATGACGGGCGGCGGCCTGGCCGAGGTGCAGAACCCGTCCGCGCTCTTCCTGTCGGGCCGGGAGGAGCGCGCGCCCGGCTCCTCCGTCTTCGCCGGGATCGAAGGCACGCGGCCTGTGCTCGTGGAGATCCAGGCCCTCGTCGCACCCAGCCCGCATTCCCAGGCCCGCCGCGCCGTCGTCGGCTGGGACGGGGCCCGGCTTGCGATGATCCTCGCGGTGATGGAGGCACGGGTGGGCCTGCCCTTCACCGGGCTCGACGTCTATCTCAACGTCGCCGGCGGCCTTCGCATCTCGGAGCCCGCCGCGGACCTCGCCGTCGCGGCGGCGCTTCTGTCCGCGCGGGAAGACGCCGCTCTGCCCGCCGATATGGTGGTCTTCGGCGAGATTAGTCTCAGCGGCGCCCTGCGCCCGGTCTCCCAGACCGAAAACAGGTTGAAAGAGGCGCAGAAACTTGGTTTTTCCCAGGCGGCGTTGCCGGAGCGGTCGAAAGCGGCCGAAGGAACCGGCGTAACGCTGCGGTCGGTCCCCGATCTTGCCGCCTTCGCCGGAAGCATGTTCGGCGCCGGGTAGCATTCGTTCGGCAAGGCGACGGCCGTACAGTCGAAGGCATGAAAGCGAGGGCCATGGAAGGCTTTACTCTGGTCGATGCGGGGGTGGCGGTCGTCATCGTCTTCTCCGCGATCCTGGCATATTCGCGCGGCTTCGTCCGCGAGGCGCTCGCCATCGCGGGGTGGGTCGGCGCGGCGATCCTCGCCTACGTCTTCGCCCCGGCGGCGGAGCCTCTCGTCGGAGAGATCCCGTATGTGGGCGAGATCCTCGACAATTGCGCGGCCTCGACGCTGGCGGCCTTCGCCGCGGTCTTCGCCATCGCGCTCGTCGTCTTTGCCCTTTTCACGCCGCTCTTCTCCTCCCTCGTGCAGCGCTCGGCGCTGAACGTGATCGACCAGGGCCTCGGTTTCCTCTTCGGCGTGGCGAGGGGTGTCCTGCTCGTCATCATCGCGCTCGTGATCTACGACTTCGTCGTCGGTGGCGAAGGCGTGGCGATGGTCGAGAACAGCCGCTCCGCGGCATTGTTCGAATCGGCCGGCGCCCGCGTGACCGGTGAGATCACCGACCAGGAAGACGCGCTCGCGTGGCTGACGGGTCGCTTCGAGACGCTGATGGACACGTCCTGCGGAGTTCCGCCGAGCGAGACCGGGGGCGGTAATGTCCTGACGGGGCCCGGTGAAAGCATCGAAGGCTGATCCAGACCGGGGCCCGCTCGCCATGACGTGTAGCGGGCCTTATGACGGGGGGATGACATACCCCGGCTCAGGCCCTATCAGGGCCGTGCCCTCCCGCTGCCGGATTCGACTCCCATGACCGATATCCCCGCGACCCAGGCTTCCGATCCCGAAGCCGGGAAGCTGCCACCGTCCCACCCGTTCGACGACGACAAGCTCCGCGAGGAATGCGGCGTTTTCGGCGTAGTCGGCGTCGGCGAGGCGGCGAACTTCACCGCCCTCGGCCTTCACGCCCTCCAGCACAGGGGGCAGGAGGCCGGCGGCATCGTCGCCTACGATCAGGCAGAGGGCTTCACCTCCGCCAGGCGATTCGGCTACGTGCGGGACAACTTCACCTCCGCCAGCCTGATGGAGACGCTGCCCGGCACCATCGCCATCGGCCATGTGCGCTACTCCACCACGGGCTCCAAGGGCGCGACGCAGATCCGCGACGTGCAGCCGTTCTTCGGGGAGTTCTCCATGGGCGGCGCCGCCATCGCCCATAACGGCAACATCACCAATGCCGCCGCGCTTCGCCGCGAGCTCATCGACCGCGGCTCGATCTTCCAGTCCTCCTCTGACAGCGAGTGCATCGTTCACCTGATGGCCCGCAGCCTGCAGCGCGACATCCCCGAGCGGATGAAGGACGCGCTCCGCCGGGTTGAGGGCGCCTTTTCCGTCGTCGCCATGACCCGCACCAAGCTGATCGGCGTGCGCGATCCTCTCGGCGTGCGCCCGCTCGTCCTCGGGAAGGTCGGGGATGGATGGGCGCTCTCCTCAGAGACCTGCGCACTCGACATCATCGGCGCCGAGTTCGTGCGCGAGGTCGAGCCCGGGGAAATGGTCGTGGTGACCGCCGAGGGCGTGCAGAGCTACCATCCCTTCGAGCCGAAGAAGCCGCGATTCTGCATCTTCGAGCACGTTTACTTCTCCCGTCCCGATTCGATCCTCGGGGGACGCTCGGTCTACGAGACACGCCGGCAGATCGGCGTGGAGCTGGCCCGCGAGGCGCCGGTGGACGCGGACCTCGTCTGCCCCGTCCCCGACAGCGGCACCCCGGCGGCGATCGGATTCAGCCAGGAGAGCGGCATTCCCTACGCGATGGGGATCGTCCGCAACCAGTACGTGGGCCGGACCTTCATCGAGCCGACCGAGCAGATCCGGAACATGGGCGTGCGCCTCAAGCTCAACGTCAACCGCGCGCTGATCGCCGGCAAGCGTGTGATCCTCGTGGACGATTCCGTGGTCCGCGGCACCACCAGCCGCAAGATCAAGGAAATGATCCTCGATGCCGGCGCGAAGGAAGTTCATTTCCGCATCGCCTCGCCGCCGACCTCCTGGCCCTGCTTCTACGGCGTCGACACGCCGGAGCGGGACAAGCTTCTCGCCAGCCACATGACCGAGGACGAGATGTGCGCGCATCTGGGTGTCGATTCATTGCGCTTCATCTCCCTGAACGGCCTCTATCGCGCCGTGGGTGAGGAGAAGGGTCGCGATCCCGCAGCGCCGCAATATTGCGATGCCTGCTTCTCCGGCGAATACCCCGTCGAGCCCGCCGACATGCTGGAGCGCGGTTTCCAGCTCAAGACGGCCGCCGAATAGGGCAGGGGTCCGGCGCGCCGGACCCTTCGGAGCGGCATCGTCGCCCTGGCCCTCGGGGCGCTGTTGACCCTGCCGCCGCTTCGCGGCACTTGAGCCGCCATGAGCGATGACCCCACCACCCGCAAACCTCTCGCCCTTGTCACCGGTGCCAGCCGGGGGCTTGGATTTGCCGTCGCCGAGGCGCTCGCCCCCACCCATCACGTCATGGCCGTGGCGCGGACCGTGGGCGGGCTCGAGGATCTCGACGACCGCATCCAGTCCGCCGGGGGCACCGCCACGCTGGCGCCCCTCGACGTCACCGATGACGGCGCGATGCAGCATATGTGCCGGTCGATCCATGATCGCTGGGGCGGGCTGGACCTCTGGGCGCATACCGCGATCCATGCCGCCCCCCTCGGCCCGGCGCAGATGATCGCCGCGAAGGACTGGGAGCTGAGCTGGAAGGTCAATTCCGAGGCGACCCGGCGTCTCGTGGCCTACGTCTCACCGCTTCTCACCGCGCGCGCCGGGCGGGCGGTTTTCTTCGACGATCCCCGCGCCGGACAGCCGTTCTTCGGGGCCTACGGCGCGACCAAGGCCGCGCAATCCGCCCTCGTCGCCTCCTGGGCCGCCGAGACGCAGCGGACCGGGCCCGCCGTCGCGATGCTGGCCGCCCGGCCGATGGCGACGGCCCTGCGCGCGCGCTTCTTCCCGGGCGAGGATCGCGGGGCCCTCGCATCCTGCGCGGACGAGGCGCGGCGGCTCCTGCCGGAGATCCTCGGCCGGTCCTGAGACAGGATGCACCACCCGCTCTGGCTTGTCGCTCGGGCGGTGCTTGTCTAAGCAGGGCCCCGGATCGCAAGGAGCCCTCATGCGTATTTTGGTCACCAACGACGACGGCATCAACGCGCCGGGTCTCGCCGTACTGGAACGGATCGCCGCCGAGATCGCGGGTGAGGGCGGTGAGGTCTGGTGCGTCGCGCCGGCCTTCGAGCAGTCGGGCGTCGCCCACTGCATCAGCTACACCCACCCCACCATGATCGCCGAACTGGCCCCGCGGCGCTTCGCCGCGGAAGGCTCCCCGGCCGACTGCGTGCTCGCCGGCATCTTCGACGTCCTCGGCGGCGAGAAACCGGATCTCGTCCTGTCGGGCGTGAACCGGGGCAACAACTCCGCCGAGAACGCCGTCTATTCGGGCACGCTCGGCGGCGCGATGGAGGCAGCGTTGCACGGCATCCCGGCCATCGCCCTGTCGCAGTATCTCGGCGCCGGCACGAAGGATCTGGATGATCCGTTCGAGGCGGCGGCCGTCCATGGCGCCGACGTCGTGCGGAAGCTCCTCGCCGCGGACCAGTGGCGCCTGGGCGAGGAGGGGGGCTATACCACCTTCTACAACGTCAATTTTCCGCCCTGTGCGGCGTCCGATGTCGCCGGCACCCGCGCGGCCATCCAGGGGCGCCGTCCGGGCGACGGGTTCGGCATGGATGCCAGCGTCTCCCCCGGCGGGCGGCGCTTTTTGTGGGTGCGCGGCGCGCGGCAGGACGTGGACAGCGGTCCGGAGACCGATGCCACGCTGAACCGCGAGAACTACATCACGGTCACGCCGATGCGGGCCGACCTCACGGCGCACGATGCCGTCGAGCCGCTGTCGGCGGCACTCAAGTAACGAGGGAGAGGCGGACGTGACCAGTCCGGACGAGGTGGCCGAACAGAAGATGCGCTTCCTCTTCGCGCTGCGTCAGCGCGGGGTGCGGGATGCGCGCGTCCTGTCGGCGATGGAAGCGACCGATCGCGGCCTGTTCATCCGCGGCACCTTCGCGGACCGCGCCTATGACGACACGCCGTTGCCCATCGCCTGCGGGCAGACCATCAGCCAGCCCTCGATCGTGGGGCTGATGACCCAGGCGCTCGAGGTCGGCCCGCGTGACAAGGTGCTGGAGATCGGCACCGGCTCCGGATACCAGGCCGCCGTCCTCGCGCGGCTGGCGCGGCGGGTCTACACGGTGGACCGCTTTCGGCGGCTTGTCGCTTCCGCCGAGCAGATCTTCGTGACGATGGGCCTGACAAATGTCACCACCTTCACCGGAGACGGCTCTCACGGTCTGCCGGACCACGCCCCCTTCGACCGCATCCTGGTCACCGCCGCGGCGGAAGACCCGCCGGGTCCGCTCTTGGCCCAATTGCGGATCGGGGGTATCATGGTGCTGCCGGTGGGGCAGTCCGACGCCGTGCAGACTCTGATCCGCGTTCGCCGGACCGAGGATGGCTACGAGTACGACGAAATGCTGCCGGTGCGCTTCGTGCCGCTCCTAGAGGGGCTGGGGCGCGAGTGACGGCAGGCGCCTCGTCCGCCTCCGGGCGGGCGTCAAGGAATGCCGGGCGGGACGTCGCCCGGTCGGGGACAGCCGCCAGGCGGCAGTTGATGGAAAACAAGAGGGCGCGGATCGAAGGCGTCCCGGCGGATCGAGGAGTGACGGGGTTATGAGGCACCCTCTGAGAAGCGTGGCGCTCGGCGCACTCGTGGTGGCGCTCGGCGCCTGCGGGGAACAGGGCCCGCTCGAGATGTTCGGCGGCGGTGGTGCAGGCCGCAACGGCGGCGCCGAGACAACGCGGGCCGCGACGGTTGCGCCACGACCGGACCCGGATGCCCGCGGCATCATTTCCTATCCCTCCTACCAGATGGCCGTCGCGCGGCGCGGCGATACCGTGGGCGCCGTTGCGCAGCGGGTGGGTCTGCCGGCCCAGGAGCTGGCCGATTATAACGGCGTGCCGCAGGATGCGGTGATGAACCCCGGCGCGGTCCTCGCCCTGCCGCGGCGCGTGGCGGCCTCCTCCGTTGGCGCAGGCGGGCAGACGGGTGCGATCTCGGCGGCCGCTCCGGTGCAGGTCACGACGCTGGCCGGCAACGCCATCGACCGCGCCGAGAGCAATGCGCCGGCCGGGGCCACGATCTCCGCCCCCGGAGCGGCACCGACGCAGGTCTCGGCCCCTGCGCAGACGCAAACCGGGAAAGAGCCGGTCCGTCACCGCGTTCAGCGCGGCGAGACGGCCTATTCCATTGCGCGGCGCTACAACGTCTCGGTCTCCGATCTTGCCTCCTGGAACGGGCTCGATGGCAATCTGACCGTGCGCGAAGGCCAGTTCCTGATGATCCCGGTTGCCGTCGGCGCTGCACCTCAGGCCGCCGCCGTGTCCCGTCCGGGAGAGGGGTCCCCGACGCCGACGCCCCCCTCGGCCGCGAAGCCGCTGCCGCAGGAAGAGAAGCCGGCCGCCGCGAAACCTGCGCCCGAAGCCACGCCCGCCTCTCCCAAGATGGACCAGTTCGCGAGCGAGGAGAGCGCTGCGCAGATGGCCCGTCCCGTCGCCGGCAGCGTCATCCGCGATTTCGCGAAGGGAAAGAACGACGGGATCGACATCTCCGCCCCCGCCGGAGCGGCGGTGAAGGCGGCCGACAGCGGGACCGTCGCCGCGATCACGCAGGATACCGACCAGGTTCCGATCATCGTGATCCGTCATTCGGGCGGGCTGCTCACGGTCTATGCCAATGTCGACCAGCTGGAGGTCCAGAAGGGCGACACGGTGAGCCGTGGCCAGACCATCGCCAAGGTCCGCGCGGCGAGCCCGTCCTTCCTGCACTTCGAGGTTCGCAAGGGCGTCGAGGCGGTGGATCCGGGGACCTACCTGAACTGAACGGAACTGCCCCCCGGAGTTGGGGGCGGAAGCAGGAGAGGAGCCCGCGCTGTCAGGCGTGCGCTTCCTCCGTCTCCGTGTCGTCCGACGCGCCGGCATCCTGCGCCGCCCACATCTCGGCGTAATGCCCGCCCTTGGCGAGCAGCATTTCGTGACTGCCAGCTTCGATCACCCGGCCGTGGTTCAGCACCACGATGCGATCGGCATGGGCGATGGTGGAGAGGCGGTGAGCGACGATCATCACGCTGCGCCCTTCGCCGGCCCGCGCCAACGAGCGGCGGATCTGAAGCTCGGTATGGGTGTCGAGCGCGCTGGTCGCCTCGTCGAGGATCAGGATCGGGGGATCCTTCAGCAACGTCCGCGCGATTCCGACGCGCTGCTTCTCACCGCCGGAGAGCTTCAGGCCGCGCTCGCCGACGCGGGTGTCGTAGCCCTCTGGCAGGGAGGCGATGAAATCGTGCAGTCCCGCCTCGCGCGCCGCCTTCTCCACCTCGTCCATGCCGGCGCCCTCGCGGCCATAGGCGATGTTGTAGCCGATCGTGTCGTTGAAGAGGACCGTGTCCTGGGGAACGACGCCAAGGGCGGCCCGGAGGCTCTTCTGGGTGATGTTCCTCAGATCCTGGCCATCGATGGTGATGCGGCCCGCGCCGGGGTCGTAGAAGCGGAACAGAAGGCGCGCGAGGGTGCTCTTGCCGGCGCCGCTCGGGCCGACCACGGCCAGGGTACCGCCGGGCGGGATCTCCAGGTCGATCCCCTGCAGGATCGGGCGGCCCGGATCGTAGGCAAAGTGGACCCCTTCGAACCGGACCCGGCCGCCCGAGATCTCCAGGGAGCGCGCGCCGGGGCTGTCCGTCACCTCGGATTCGTGGTCGAGCAGGTCGAACATCTGGCCCATATCCACGAGGGCCTGACGGATCTCCCGATAGACGCTGCCGAGGAAGTTCAGCGGCATGATGACCTGGAGCATGTACGAGTTGACCATGACGAAATCGCCAACCGTCATCTCCCCCGTGGAGACGCCCCGCGCGGCCATCGCCATCCCGGTCACGAGGCCGGCGTTCACGATCAGCGCCTGGCCGACATTGATCGCGCCGAGGGAATAGGTCGTTTTCAGCGCGGCGCCCTCGTAGGCGGCCATCGCGGTGTCGTAGCGCGTGGCCTCGCGGGTCTCCGCACCGAAATACTTGACGGTCTCGAAGTTCAGCAGGCTGTCTATCGCGCTCTGGCTCGCGGCGTTGTCCTGCCGGTTCATCTCCCGCCTGATCTTCACGCGCCATTCGGTGATGATGAAGGTGAAGGCGACATAGGCGGCGAGAACGACACCCATCACGAGAAGGAAGCGCGCGTCGAAGAGCGTGGTGAGGATGATGCAGATCAGCGCCAGTTCGAAGATGAGCGGCCCGATCGAGAAGACGAGGAAGCGCAGGAGGAACGCCACCCCCTTCACCCCGCGGTCCATGATCCGCGACAGTGCCCCGGTGCGTCGCTCCATGTGATACCGCAGCGACATCCGGTGGATATGCCGGAACGTGCGCAGGCCCAGCCGGCGCAGGCCGTTCTGCGCGACGCGGGCGAACAGCATGTCCCTCAGCTGCGTGAAGGCGGTACCGAGAAGGCGCGCCGTGCCGTAGGCGAGGGTGAGGCCGATGGCGCCGAGCGCGAGAAGCATCCCGGCATCCTGCGGCGTGTCGCCGGCAAGCGCATCCACCGCCGACTTGTAGATCAACGGCGTTCCGACGGCGACCAGCTTCGCGACGATGAGCACGGCGAGCGCGGCGACGGTGCGCACCTTCAGGGACGTGTTGTCCCGGGGCCAGATATAAGGTGCGGCGTCCCGGATGACCCGCATCCCGCGCTTGCCCTCCGCCGAGGCGGAAAGGTCCCGTTCGTCGTCGGGGGGCTGGGAGGCGAAATCACGGCTCATCGGGGCCTAGCTAGGGGGTTCGGAGGGCATTGCCAATGTGCCGTGGCGCCTTGCCTGCACCGGGGGCGGCTGCTAGCAAGGCGCTGCAAAACCGAGAGAAATCATCAGATTTAAGCGCATGAAAGTGGCACCGACCGAAGACGAGACCCGGCGGGCGGGGCCCTCTCCACGCCTCGAACTCAGCGGGATCCGACGCTCATTCGACGGCCGCGAGGTGGTCCGGGGCGTTTCGCTCAGCATCTCGACGGGGGAGGTCTTGTGCCTCCTCGGGCCCTCCGGCTGCGGCAAGTCGACGACGCTCCGGATCGCGGCGGGGGTGGACCGGCAGGATGCGGGCGAGGTTCGCCTAGGCGGGCAGGTCGCGGCGTCCGGCGCCACCTTCGTTCCGCCGGAGCGACGGTCGGTCGGGCTGATGTTCCAGGACTTCGCTCTCTTTCCGCACCTGAAGGTGGCGGACAACGTCGCCTTCGGCCTCAAGGGCGGCGCCGCGGCGAACGGGGCCCGGATCGGCGAGCTTCTGGAGCGGGTGGGCCTCTCCCGCTTCCACGACAGCTGGCCGCACGAGCTTTCGGGCGGGGAGCAGCAGCGCGTGGCGCTGGCCCGTGCGCTGGCGCCGCGGCCGCGGGTGATGCTGATGGACGAGCCCTTCTCCGGCCTCGACAATCGCCTGAGGGACGGGATCCGGGACGAGACGCTGTCGCTTCTGAAGGAGGAGGGAACGGCGGTCCTGCTGGTGACGCACGAGCCCGACGAGGCGATGCGCATGGCCGACGAGATCGCCCTGATGCGGGATGGGCGAATCGTGCAGAGCGGCGCACCCTACAACATCTACACCGCGCCGGTGGACCGGGCCGCGGCGGCGTTCTTCTCCGATATCAACGTGGTGCGGGGCGTCAGCCGCGGCGCCCTGACGGAAACGCCGTTCGGCGCCTTCCTGACCCCCGGCCATGCGGATGGGGCCGAGGTGGAGATCGTCATCCGGCCGCAGCATCTCGGGATCGATTTCGACCGGGATGGCAGGGGCCCCGCTGCGACGCCGCAGCAGGGCGTGGCGGCGCGCGCGCGGGTGCTCAGGGCACGGTTCACCGGGCGCGAGAGCCTCGTGGAGTTCCGGATGGAGACGGATGGGCAGGTCGTGAAGGCGACGGTGCCGAATGTCTTCCTGCCGGCGGCCGGGACGCCCCTGTGGCTGACGCTGCGGCGGGACCGCTGCTTCGTGTTTCCGGCAAGCCGGGGCGCTGGCTCCGGGTCCGGGCCGTCCTCGATCTGAAGAGCCCGGCGGGATGAACAGCTCGAAGGAGCGCCGGCCGCGTCTGGCCGGCGCTCATCTGCCTCAGAACGAGAGCTGATAGGTGTGAGGCACGAAGCGGAAGCCGTCGCCGTCGACCTCGATGAAGCCCACCCCGGGGAAGGGCATGTGATAGCCGAGGACGGGGAAACGCTCCTCGGCGGCCATGCCGAGCACCCGGCGGCGCGTCTCGGCCGCCATCTCCTTGTCCTGGTCGTACCGCACCTCCCAGTCGGGATGTCCGACTGACCAGACGTAGTGGTTCGCCACGTCGGCCATGAGGAGAAGGCGGGTATCCTCGCTCTCGATCATGTAGGTCATGTGGCCGGGCGTATGGCCGAACGCGGCCATGGCGGTGATGCCGGGGGCGATTTCGGCGCCGTCCTCCACAAGGGTGAACCGGTCGATGAGGGGGGCGATGTTCGCCTCGTAGGCATCGTTCGGGTTCTCGGCCCACCACTCGGCCTCGACCCGGCCCGAGATGTACTCCGCATCCGGAAAGACGGGCTCGCCACCCTCCGTCATCAGGCCGCGGATGTGGTCGGGGTGCATGTGGGTGATGACGACGTGGGTGATATCGGACGGGGCCATGCCAGCGGCGTCGAGCGCGACAGTGATCTCGTCTGCACTGTTGCCGGTGTCGAAGAGGATCGTGTTGCCGTCCGTCTGGACCACGGTGGGAAGGTAGAAGCTGATCGACCGGTCCGAGGGGATGAAGCGCTCCTCGCTCGCCGCGGCGAAGGTCTCGTCGTCCACGTTCAGCCCGAAGATCGAATGCGGATCGTCGCCGACATTGGTGGAGGTCAGAAGCGGCGTCACGGTGATCGCCCCGACGGTGAGTGTCGCATGGGACGGAAGGCCGCTGCGGGACGCCCCATCTGCCTCCTGCGCACGGGCCGGAGCGGCGTGGAAGGTGGCAGCGAGCGGCAGGGCGGCGCCGGCGAAGAGGGCGGTTCTGCGGGAAAGGGTCATCGGGTCGTTTCCTCCTGTTGGTTTGAAGTGCAGTTAGGGCGGCAGAGCGCGATGCCAGTCACGGGAGCGCGAGCACGGCCGGGGCCCCTGCACACGTGGTGTGCGGCCCGGATGGTGGACTTGGCGTCCTTCCGTTGCCACCTCGCGGGTAACACTCGGACGGGAGAACAAGGCCATGGAACTTGGACTTTACACATTCGGCGATGTCGGCATCGAGCCTGCCACGGGGCGCCCGATCGATGCGCCGGAGCGTCTGTCGAACCTCATGGAGGAGATCGAACTCGCTGATCAGGTCGGGCTCGATTTCTTCGGTCTCGGCGAACATCACCGCCCGAACTATGCCATCTCCGCCCCCGCCGTGGCCCTCGCCGCGGCCGCCCGGACGACGAAGAACATCCGCCTTTCCTCCGCGGTCTCCGTGCTGTCCTCGGACGATCCGGTCCGGGTCTTCCAGCAATATTCCACGCTCGACAGTTTGTCGGGCGGCCGGGCCGAGCTCATGGTGGGGCGGGGCAGCTTCATCGAGAGCTTCCCGCTCTTCGGCTACGATCTGAACGATTACGATTCCCTGTTCCAGGAAAAGCTCGCCATGCTTCTGGCGATCAACGAGCAGGAGAAGCTGAACTGGCCGGGCACCGATTTCACCCAGGCCGTCGAGGGTCTCGGTATCTATCCCCGCCCGGTCCACGGACAGCTGCCGATCTGGATCGCGGCCGGTGGGACGCCGGCCAGCATGGTTCGCGCAGGCGCGCTCGGCATGCCGCTGGCGCTCGCGATCATCGGCGGCGCGCCCCGCCGCTTCAAGCCGCTGGCGGACCTCTATCGCCGCGCGGCGAAGGAGGAAGGCAACGAGGCGCAGGCGCGCGTGTCGCTCAACGTGCACGGGTTCGTGCACGACGATGCGCAAGAGGCGGCGGACATCTTCTTCCCGGCGCAGAAGGAGGTCATGGACCAGATCGGCCGGGAGCGGGGCTGGGGCCCGCAGAGCCGGGCGCAGTTCGACGCGCAGATGAGCCCCGAAGGCGCCATGTTCGTCGGCTCGCCGGCGCAGATCACCGATAAGATTCTCGGTCTGCGCGAGGATCTCGGCTTCGACCGGATCACGATGCAGATGGCGATCGGCATGATCCCGCATGCCGACATGATGCGCGCCATCGAGACGCTGGGCTCGAAGGTCGCGCCCGAACTGCGCCGGGCGGACGCCGCCTGAGAGATCTTGCTCCGCTCCAGCCCCCTGGTTCATCAAAATCCGGGGGGCGGGGCGGTTTGCCGCTTTCAAGCGGGCCGCGAAATCTTTAAGTAATACTGGACTTCGACCAATTGGCGCACCGGATCACCGGGCGTCGCCCCCGCACGGATGGGAGTGTGCTCATGTTCAACAATATCGGTATTCCCGGCCTGATCCTGATCGCCGTGGTCGTGCTCGTGCTCTTCGGGCGCGGCAAGGTCTCCGCTCTCATGGGCGAGGTCGGCAAGGGTATCACGGCCTTCAAGAAGGGTGTGAGCGAAGGCTCCACGGAGGATGACGAGGAGACCCGCACCGCCGAGCAGACGCGGATCGAATCCCCGGCCGCCACGACCCACGATGCGACCCCGGCCCCCGAAACCCTGCGCGAGCGGGACAAGGTCTGAGCCTCGCCTGCGTCCCGGGGGGCGTCTGAGACATGCTGGATATCGGCTGGAGCGAACTTCTGGTGATTGGCGTCGTCGCGCTGATCGTGGTGGGTCCCAAGGACCTGCCCGTGCTCTTTCGCACGCTGGGTCAGTTCACGGGCAAGATGAAGCGCATGGCGCGCGAATTCACCTCCGCCATGGAGGATGCCGCTGACCAGTCGGGCATGAAGGATGTTCAGCGCGATCTGCGCAGCATGACGAACCCCAAGAAGATGGGCGTGGACGCGCTGAAGAAGGCGACCAAGTTCGACCCGTTCGGCGAGCATGACGCCGAAACCGGCAAGACCGGCGCCGGGAGCAAGGCAGCCGCGCGGTCGGCCGCCGGCTCGGACGGCGAGGACCGAGCGGTAAAGGCGGCGCAGATGCGGGAGGCGGCCGCGACCGAGGCCCAGGACCGGATCGACGCCGAGGCGGCGTCGGACCTTCCCGAGGCCGACGAGGAACGCGCGCTGCCCGAGGGGTCCTCCTTCGCCGCCCCGTCCTCCATCGAGCCCGCGCCCGCAGATGCCCCCCAGACGCCCGAGAAAGCGGACGGAACACGCGGATGAGCCAGGTCGACGACGAGATCGAGGACAGCGCGGCTCCGCTGATCGAGCACCTGGCCGAGCTCCGGACGCGCATCATTCGCGCGGTTGCGGCGTTCCTCGTGGCGATGATCGTGTGTTTCACCGTGGCCGAGCCCCTGCTCGAATTCCTGATGCAGCCGATCGCAGACGTGCTGCGCGCCCGCGGCGAGGATCCCCAGCTCATCTTCACCGCACCGCAGGAGAAGTTCTTCGTCCTCGTGCGGATCTCGGTGATCTTCGGTATCGGCCTCGCCTTCCCGGTGATCGCCCATCAACTCTGGCGCTTCGTCGCGCCCGGGCTCTACCGGTCCGAGAAGAACGCCTTCCTGCCGTTCATCATCGCCTCGCCGCTGCTCTTCCTCGCCGGCGCATCCTTCGCGCATTACATCGTCACGCCGCTGGCGATGTCCTTCTTCATCGGCTTTTCGGATGCGATCCCGACGATCGCGGCCCTTCTCGCGGGAGAGAACGTGGACGCCATCGCCGAGGCACCGCGGAACGAGGAGTTGCGCACGGTCTTCCTCGGCTCGGTCCGCGAGAGCCTCGATCTGTCGCTGAAGTTTATCCTCGCCTTCGGTCTGTGCTTCCAGCTGCCGGTTCTTCTGACCCTCATGGGCAAGGCGGGCCTCGTTTCCGCCGAGGGCCTGCGAAACGTCCGCAAATATGCCGTCGTCGGCATCCTGGTCCTCGCCGCGCTCGTCACTCCGCCGGATGTCATCACGCAGGTGATCCTCTTCACGGTGGTCTATTCGCTCTACGAGATCTCCATCTTCCTGGTCGCCCGTGTCGAGCGCAAGCGCCTGAAGGAGCTGCGGGAAGCGGGCATCCTCGGCGAGGACGAGGAGCTCTGATCATGCCGAAGGACGGTCTCGCCGAAGACGCACTCACCCGCATCGCGGCCGCCCTCGAACGCCTGGCGCCGCCGGCACCCGCCGAGCCGGACTTCACGGAGGCCTCCGCCTTCGTCTGGCAGGCGGAAGACCTGCGCCTTCTGCCCGTTCCCGATGTCACCCGCCAGCCGCTGGACCTTCTGATCGGGATCGACCGTGCGCGGGACACGCTTCTGAAGAACACCCGTCAGTTCGCCAAGGGCCTTCCTGCCAACAATGCGCTTCTTTGGGGCGCCCGGGGCATGGGAAAGTCCTCCCTGGTGAAGGCCGTCCATGGCGCGCTCGAGGACGAGGGGCATCCGCTCAAGCTCGTCGAGGTGCTGCGCGAGGATCTGCCCTCCATCGGCCGCCTGCTGTCGCTCCTCGATGGCGCCGCCGAGCGCTTCGTCCTCTTCTGCGACGACCTGTCCTTCAGCCATGACGATCAGCACTACAAATCCCTGAAAGCGGTCCTTGACGGCGGAGTTCGCGGACGGCCCGACAACGTCGTCTTCTACGCGACCTCGAACCGCCGTCACCTGATGCCGCGGGACATGATCGACAACGAGCGCTCCACCGGGATCAATCCCGGCGAGGCGGTGGAGGAGAAGGTCTCGCTCAGCGACCGCTTCGGCCTGTGGCTCGGCTTCCATCCCTGCGATCAGGACGCCTACCTTGCCATGGTCCGCGGCTATTGCGACGCCCATGATCTCGAGATCGGCGACGAGGAGCTGCGCGCCCTGGCAATCGAATGGCAGGCGACCCGCGGCGGCCGATCGGGGCGCGTGGCATGGCAATTCTTCACCGATCTGGCCGGTCGCAGGGGCGTGCGCCTCTGAGCCGCCCGCGGCAGCGGTCGTCGCCAGCTGGTCCGCCCCCATGCCGCGTCCTAGCTATGAGGGCCAAGGAGACGCCGCATGACGACACCCGCCTTCGATGACATCCCGGAAACCGCTCTCGCATGGCATCGCGAGGGCAGGGGCGCCGCCCTTGCGACCGTGATCGAAACATGGGGCTCCGCGCCGCGCCCCGTCGGCAGTCAGCTCGCGATCTCGGGCGACGGCGCCATCGCCGGCTCCGTCTCCGGCGGCTGTGTCGAGGGCGCCGTGGTCGTGGAAGCCGCGGACATGATCGCAGCCGGGGCGCGCGAGGCCAAACTGCTCGAGTTCGGCGTTTCCGATGACGAGGCCTTCGCGGTCGGACTGGCCTGCGGCGGCCGGATCGCCGTTCTCGTCGAGCCGATCGGGTCCACCCTGCCGGACTCCCTCCTGTCGGACCTTGTGGAGGCCCGCGCCGCCCGCCGCCCCACCGCCTATCTCGTCGATGCCGAAGCCGGTCAGCGTCGTCTCGCCGGTTCTGACGAGGAGGGCCTTCCGGCCCGTTTCCGCGCGGACCGGTCCGGCTTTCTGGAGGACGGGCGTACCTTTGCCGGCATCCACAATCCGCCACTGCGGATGGTCGTGGTCGGCGCCGTCCACATCGCTCAGCCGCTCGTCGTCATGGCCCGTCTCGCCGGCTATGCCCCCGAACTGATCGATCCGCGCGAGGCGTTCGGCAGCGCCGAGCGCTTCCCCGGCGAGGCGCTGTCCCACGACTACCCCGACGAGGTTCTGGCGCGCGTCCCGCCCGATGCGCGAACCGCAATCGTCACGCTGTCACACGATCCCAAGATCGACGACCCGGCCATCCTCGCCGCTCTCCGCTCAGACTGTTTCTATCTCGGATGCCTCGGATCCACCCGCACCCACGCCAAGCGCCTGGACCGCCTCCGCCCGGAGGTCGGTGAGGAAGCACTCGCGCGCATACACGCCCCTGTCGGGCTCGACATCGGCTCCCGAAGCCCGGCCGAGATCGCCATCTCCATCATGGCAGAGGTGACCGGCGCTCTGCGGCAGGGGGACTGATGTGGTTCGGAGAGGTCAGGACAGATGCGGCCGAGGGGGCGATCCTCGCCCATTCGTTGCGGGTGGAATGCCCCGTCGAGGCCGGCCCGGGCGGTGGGGAGCGGAGGGGCGCCGCATTTGATTTGGAAGGCGCGACCGGTGCTGACGCGGCGGTGGGAGAGGGCGGGGCCGGCCGTGACGCCGGTGGACGCCTGACGCTGTCGGACGAGCGACAGCCCGCGCCGTCTGTAAGTTCCCTAATCGAAGACAACCGCATGCCTCCCGCGGCTGAGGGGCAGGGGACGATCGATGCTCCCGGTGTTCGTTCTCGGGCAGACACGCGGCCCTCTCAGGCGGCGTCGACGGGGTCGGCCCCTGCCGAGACCGCCCTGCGGATGTGGAAGAAGGGTCGCGTTCTCACTGCCGAGGACACCCGTGCCATCCTTCGGGGAGGGGTCGAGCGGCTCACGGTCGCCCGTCTCGAGCCCGGCGACGTCGGCGAAGATGCCGCCGCCGCCCGCCTTGCCGCTGCCCTTGTTCCCGATCCTGCCGCCGCGGGTCTGCGCCTCAGCGATCCTTTTACAGGGCGGGTGAACATCAACGCCGCGGGCCCCGGCCTGATCGAGCTGGATGCCGAGGCGATCCATGCCCTGAATGCCGTCGATCCTGCCATTACTCTCGCCACACTGGCCCCATTCGCGCGGGTCACCGCCGGTCAGCTCGTCGGGACCGTCAAGGTCGTCAGCTACGCCGTCCCCGACACGGCGCTTGAGGAGGCGTGCGACCGTGGGCGCGGTGCGCTTCGCCTGGCGCCTCCACGCCTCAGGACCGCGGCCCTGATCCTGACCACGGTGCCGGGACAGAAGCCCTCCCTGAACGAGAAGGGCCGGGCTGCCGTCCAATCGAGGCTGGACGCCCTGGAGGTTGGCCTCATCGAGGTCAGGGACATCCCGCACGAGGCAGACGCCATCGCGCACGCCCTTGCCGGACTCGACGCCGATATCGCTCTCATCCTCACCGGATCGGCGACGTCGGACCTGCACGACACCGCCCCGGACGCTCTCAGACGATCCGGCGGGGAGGTGAGCCGTTTCGGTATGCCGGTCGATCCGGGCAATCTTCTGTTCACCGGCACGCTGAGAAACGGGCGGCCCGTGATCGGCCTGCCGGGATGCGCGCGATCCCCCGCTCCAAACGGCGCGGACTGGGTGCTCGAGCGCCTCATCTGCGGCCTTCCCTGCGGCGACGAGGAGATCTCACGGATGGGCGTCGGAGCGCTGCTCAAGGAAAGCCCCGGAAGGCCCCACTCGCGCGAGCGGCGCGGTCCCTGACCAGGCCCGGCATCCTGCCGGTGCGTTCGGGGAAGGCGCCGCTGGAATGAAACGTTGGGGTCCCGCGACCGATTGATCAGTACGTCCGGATCAGACCGACGAGCCGTCCCTGAACCTGGACCTGGTTGTCCTTCAGGATCCGCGTCTCGTAGGCGGGATTGGCGGCTTCGAGCGCGATGGCGCCCTTCTGCTTGCGGAACCGTTTCAGCGTCGCTTCCTGGCCTTCGACGAGCGCTACGACGATATCGCCGTTATCGGCGGTCAGCTGCTCGCGGATCACGACCACGTCCCCGTCATTGATCCCGGCATCGATCATCGAGTCGCCGCGGACTTCGAGAGCGTAATGCCGACCCGCGCCGACCATCCCCTGAGGAACGGCGACCGCGTGGCTGACCTCGCTGATGGCCTCGATCGGCACGCCGGCCGCGATCCGGCCCATCACGTCCAGCTCGACGGACCCGGGCGTCTCGGGACGGACGGGCAAGGCAGGCGCGGAGCGCGAGGCGCCCAGCGAATCAGGCAGCTTGACGACTTCCAGAGCGCGCGCGCGATGAGCGAGCCGCCGGATGAAACCGCGTTCCTCAAGCGCCGTGATCAGCCTGTGGATCCCGGATTTCGACTTGAGCTCCAGCGCATCCTTCATCTCGTCGAAGGATGGCGGCACACCGTCGCGCTGGATCCTCTTGTGGATGAAGTCGAGAAGGTCGAGCTGTTTCTTCGTGAGCATGGGCAGCCTGTTCGTGGGCGACAGATAGCCGCTTTGCGGATGTTCTGCCATCGTTCTTGTTTTGTGTCAAGCCGTTCCCGGCCACAGGGGCAGCGTTTCCACCATCTCTCCGGCCATGCGCGGTCCGTCGTTTTCCGGCCGCACGATCAGGTGGGTGGCGTCGGCGAGGATGCTCAGGAGCGAGCTGTCCTGACTGGGAAACGCGCGAACGGTGCCGTCTACGCCAAGTTTTGCCCGCATGTAGTGCGCTCGTGGTCCGTTCGCCGGCAACTCCGCCGCCAGCGGCCGTGCAACCGTTGTCATCTGAACCTTCGGCAAGCCCTGCATCGCGCGGAGGAGGGGGATGACGAACAGCATTCCGCAAACGATCGAGGACACCGGATTTCCCGGCAGCCCGACCATCGCCGTCATGCCGAGGCGGCCCGCCATGAGCGGCTTCCCGGGTCGCATCGCAACCTTGTGGAACGCGCGTTCCATGCCGAGGTTTTCAGTCACGTCTCCGACGAGGTCGTGGTCGCCGACCGAAACCCCGCCGACCGTGACGAGAAGGTCCGCGTGCTTCGCCAGCTGGACGCTCAGGTCGAGGCTCTCCGCTGTATCCCTGGCAATGGGCAGGAGGCTCACATCGGCCCCCTCCGCCTCGAACATCGCCTTGAGGGCGTAGGTGTTCGACGCGACGATCTGATCCCGCGCGGGGGCCTCGCCGGGCGCCACGAGTTCGTTCCCGGTGGCGAGGAGCGCCACGGCAGGGCGCCGGGCGACGGTCAGGGTTCCGGCGTTCATGGAAGCGGCCAGCGCGATGTCCCCGGGGGTAAGACGTCGGGGCGCCGTCAGCCTGTCGCCCGCCCGGAAATCCCCGCCGGCAGGACGGATGTTCGCCCCGTCACCAAGCGACGCAAGGATCTCGATTTCGTCTGCGGTTCGCCGTGTATCCTCCTGAATTACAACGTGATCTGCGCCATCCGGTACCGGCGCGCCGGTGAAGATCCGGACGCATTCTCCCGCCTCGATGCGGCCCGTCCACATGCGTCCGGCCGGTGCTTCTCCGACCACCTTCAGGGTCGCCCCCGGAGCGACGTCAGGCCCGCGCGCCGCATACCCGTCCATGGCGGACGCGGCGAATGGTGGCTGGTCCCGGACCGCCACGACATCCTCGGCAAGCACCCGTCCTGCGGCCTCGGAGATGGGAACGGAGGCAGCGGGAAGCGGGCTGGCGAGGCTGAAGATATGCTTCAGGGCATCTGCAACCGAAATCACGTGCGGTCCGCCTCGTAACGTCCTGATTTACCGCCATCCTTCAGGACTACCCGTATCTGTCCGATCTCCATGGCGCGATCCGCGGCCTTGAGCATGTCGTAGATTGTGAGGCCCGCGATGCTGACCGCCGTCAGGGCTTCCATCTCCACACCTGTCCGGCCCGTCGTCTTGACTGTGGCCGTGATGCGGACCCCCGGAAGCGCGTCGTCCGGGGTCAGGTCGAGAGCGACACGGGCGAGCGGGAGGGGGTGGCAGAGCGGTATGAGATCGGCGGTGCGCTTGGCGGCCATGATGCCGGCAAGACGGGCGACGCCGAGGACGTCACCCTTCTTGGCCGTCCCCTCGTTGACCCGCGCAAGTGTCTCAGGGGACATGCGAATGACGCCCGTCGCCTCGGCGATGCGGTCGGTCTCGGCCTTGCCGGAGACATCGACCATGTGCGCTCGCCCGGCGTCGTCGAAATGCGTGAGGCTCATGCGGCCACCGGGTTCGCAAGCAGGCTGCGCGCCGCCTCGGAGACGTCGGATTGCCGCATCATGCTTTCGCCGATGAGGAAGCAGCGGGCCCGGTATCCGGCAAGTTCGGCGAGGTCGGACGCCGTTGCGATCCCGCTCTCGGTCACGAGGATCCGGTCGTCCGGGACGCTCGACGCAAGCGACTTCGTCACATCAAGGGAGGTCTCGAAGGTGTTGAGATTTCGGTTGTTTATTCCCATCAGGCGCGATGGAAGCCCGAGGGCCCGGTCAAGTTCGTACGCGTTATGCACCTCGACGAGGATGTCCATTTCGTAGTCCAACGCGGCAGCACAGAGTTCGGAAGCCTGGCCGTCCGACAGGGTCGCCATGATGACCAGGATGCAATCTGCTCCGAGCGCGCGGGATTCCGCGACCTGCCACGGGTCATAGAGGAAATCCTTCCGAAGGACGGGCAGCGATACGGCATCCCGCGCTGCGGCGAGGTGGGCGTCGGAGCCCTGGAAGGACGGTCCATCGGTCAGGACGGACAGGCACGCGGCGCCGCCTTCGGCATAGGCCTCCGCCAGGTGCCGGGGGGAGAAATCTTCGCGGATGAGACCTTTCGACGGGCTCGCCTTCTTGATCTCCGCGATCAGGCCGTAGCCCGTCGCGGAAGCGGACTCGAGCGCATCGGCGAATGGTCTGACAGGGGAGGCCGCGCGGGCGGCGGTGTCGACCTCGGCGAAGGAGCGGTCCGCCTTTCGGGCGGCGACGTCTTCGAGCTTGTAGGCCTTGATACGGTCGAGGATCGTGGACATCGGGCTCCTCCGGAACGCGTGGGACGTGACCGGTGGTAGCTTGCCAGGCCGGCGCGGTCTAGGCGGAGGACGACGCTTCGAGCGTCGCAGGCGGAGGTGTCAGGCGCGCTCGACGTCTGCGGGAGCGTCCGGGCCGGCCCAGTCGATCGGGGCCTCTCCCCGGCGCGCGAGCCACTCGTTCGTCAGGCTGAGTGGGCGGGCATCGAAGAACCCTTTATACGCCGATAGCGGAGACGGGTGCGGCGCGGGCAACATGAGGTGATCGGGGCCCTTCAGGCGGGCGCCGATCTTCTGCGCCGGTCCTCCCCAGAGAAGAAAGGCGCGGGGCGCGGTATCGAGCCGGCCCAGCACCTCGCTCACGAGGCGGGACCAGCCGAGACGCGCATGACCCTGCGCCTTGCCTTCGGGAACGGTCAGGGCGGTGTTCAGAAGGAGCACGCCCTGTTCAGCCCAGTCGGTCAGATCGGTGCGGGTCCGGCGACGGCCGGTCTCCGCCTCCACGAGCTTCAGGATGTTCCCGAGGCTGTCGAGACGACCGCCGAAGCCCGGAGGTATGGAAAAGGCGAGACCGTCCGCCTTGCCGCGTGTGTGGTAGGGGTCCTGCCCGAGGATCACGGCCCGGGTGCGCTCCGGCGGGGTGAGTTCGAGCGCCCGGAAGATCGAGGCCCGCGGAGGGAAGACGGGACCGGCTTCCGCGCTCAGCCGGGCTTCGATCCCGGGCAGCGTCTCCTTGAAGAAGGGCAGGTCGGCCCAGCCGCCGAGACGGGACGTGTCGAGGCGATCCATCTTGCGGGTCAGCCCGTCGTGATCCGGGCGAGATGGGCAGCCTTTTCACGCGCAGCGCCGCTGTCGATCGCTTCGGCGGCCATCCGGGCGCCTGCTTCGAGGGTCTCGACGCGCCCGGCGACGAGAAGGCCCGCGGCGGCGTTCAGAAGGACCGCATCGCGATACGCGCCGGTCTCGCCGTCGAGAAGACGAACGATCGCCCGCCCGTTCTCACGCGGTGTGCCGCCGAGGATCGCCTCGAACGGGTGAACCGGCAGGCCCGCTTCCTCCGGCGTGACGATCCGTTCCGTCACCTTGCCGTCCTTCAGCTCCGCAAGGAAGGACGGCCCGGCGATGGACAGCTCGTCCGTCCCGTCGCCGCCATGAACGAGCCAGGCGTGCTCGGAGCCGAGCTGACCGAGCGTGGTCGCCATGGGCACGAGAAGATCCCGCGAATAGGCGCCGGTGAGCTGGCGCAGGACCCCCGCGGGATTGCTGAGCGGTCCCAGGACGTTGAAGATCGTGCGCGTCCCGAGTTCCGTGCGGACCGGCCCGACATGCTTCATCGACGGGTGGTGCATCGTCGCCATCATGAAGGCGATGCCGGCCTCGGAGAGCGCGCGCTCGACGATGTCCTTGCCGACCATGACGTTGACGCCGAGCTCCCCCAGCGCATCCGCCGAGCCCGATTTCGAAGAGAGGTTCCGGTTGCCATGCTTCGCCACGGGGACGCCGGCCCCGGCGACCACGAGCGCCGCCGCGGTGGAGATGTTGAGCGTGCCCTTGCCGTCGCCCCCGGTGCCAACGATGTCGATCGCGCCCTCCGGCGCGGCGACGGAGATGCAGTGAGCGCGCATCACGGCGACGGCGGCCGTGGTCTCCTCGATGGCTTCGCCGCGGGTCCTGAGGGCCATCAGCAGGCCGCCGATCTGCGCGGCGGTCGCATCGCCCTCGAGCAGGATCGTGAAGGCCTCCTCGGCCTCGGCGCGGGTCAGCGCGCGCTCGGCAGCGGCGGCGATCAGGGGCTTCATTCGGTCGGTCAAGCGGCCTCCGCAGGGGCAAGGCCCGCAAGTTTCAGGAAGTTGCGGAGCAGGGCGTGGCCATGGTCCGAGCGTATGCTTTCGGGGTGGAACTGGACGCCGTGAATCGGCAGCTCCCGGTGGGCGAGGCCCATGATCGTGCCGTCCTCCAGCGCCGCCGTAACCTCGAGCGTATCCGGCAGCGACTCCTTATCGACGATCAGCGAGTGGTAGCGCGTGGCGGAGAGCGGGTTCGGCAGTCCTGCGAACACGCCGGTACCGCCGTGCTGCATGAGGCCGGGCTTGCCGTGGACGATCTCGTGGCACCGGACGACGCGGCCGCCGAAGGCCTGCCCGATCGCCTGATGGCCGAGACAGACGCCCATGAGCGGAACGCGCGCCTCCGCCGCCGCATCAATCAGCGGCAGGCAGATGCCGGCGCGATCGGGATCGCAGGGACCGGGCGATATCAGGATGGCGGAGGGATCGAGCTGCATCGCCGCCTGCACGTCCAGCGCGTCGTTGCGTTCCACGCGGACGTCCGCACCGAGCTCGCCCAGATAGTGCACGAGGTTCCAGGTAAAGCTGTCGTAGTTGTCGATCAGCAGCAGCATGACGGGACCTTCCGGGGGAAATCGCGTGAACCGCCGTCGCGGCCGGGCTATACTTGACGCGCCCCGGCGGGCAGGGTCAAGGGCGACCCCGGCGCCGGGCCCTTCGAGGGGTGAACGGCGCGGGACAGGGCCGGGCCCCTGGGGCGGACAGAGACGAGCGGGAGCTTTCACTATGGGCGGCGGAATCCTGTCGGGACTTCTTTGGGGCAGTGCCTTGTCGGTCATCGCGCTCGGCGTGGCGTCGCAGCTTGCACCGCTGCCGGAGACGAGGGCATCGGAGACGGGGGCACCGGAGACGGAGGCCACGCTGGACGTCCTGCCCGGCGCAGGACCGGACATGGCGCCCTCGACGGGCCGTGATGGCGCCGGAGCGCGCCTGAGCGTGCCGGAAGCGGACGAGACGCCAGAGCGCCGGCCGGAGCCCCTGGCCTCGCGCCCGGCACCCGCAGGCGAGACCGTCGATCCGGGCGTCTCCGCCGAGCTGGACGTGCCGGCCGGGTCGGAGTTCCGGCGCGGACTGACCGACGGCGCGCCGAGCCTTCCCGAACCGGACGGCCAGGGTCCGTCGCTGTCCACCCTGCCGGTCGCACCGCAGGGCAGCTCCGCCGGAGAGTTGCCGCCGCGCTTCGACACCGACCCCGCGGGACGCCCCGATGGCGCGGGCAGCCCGGTTCGGGCGCCGCTCGCCCCTGAAGCGGGGGAAGACTCGCCCGCCCTCGCCGCGCCGTTGCAGGAGGACGGGGCGACGAGCGAGGTCACCCAGTCGCCGGGCGTCGCGCCCGACGTTTCCGGTCCCGATGCGCTGCCGCCGCGTGGTGAGGAAGCCCGGGGCGAGGGGAGCGGTCGGACGGGGTCTCCGGCCGAAGGCGGCACGGCACCCGAGGTCGCGTCCATGAGCCCGGCGCGTGGCACCGCGCCGGATGCGGAGGACGGCGCCAGCTTGGATGCAGCGCGAGCGGCGCCGGGCGCCGGCTCCGGACCGGACGCCGCTCTCGCAACGCGATCCGGAGGGGACGGCGTTTCACCCCCGGACAGCGTGGCCGCTGAGATGTCAGCGCAGGACGAGGTTGCCATGCCGGAGCCGGACGCCGCGTCCTCCGCCTCGGCGGGCCAGATCGGAGCGGAGGAAGACGACGCACCCGTCACGATCGACGTAGCCGAAGAGGATAACAACGCGCCGGCAGATACCTACGGGGAAGAGCGCAGGTCAGATTCGCGCCTTGATGCGGATCCTGCCGGCGATGCCGATCCGGGGGAGCTGGCGGAAGCTCCGGACCGGCTCCGGCAGGGAATGACGGACGGGGCCGCAATGACCGGGTCCGAGGCTAGCCCGGAAACGCCTCCCCTGTCACCCGACAGACCCGAAATGGTTGCGGCGCCCTCGCTCGAACCTGCCTCCACGAGCGATCTCGATCCCGAACCTGGCGCCCCGGTCGCGGCTCTGGAGGGCGATACGGCCAATGCGGCTGCACCGGACAGGCCGACCCTCGAAACCGGCGCTCCCGCGACCCCCGCGGACGCGCCGCTCGCCAGCCAATCCGCCCTCCCGGAGATCGATGACGGGGCGCCTATCACGGCGGGCGAGGCGGTCTCCGCCAGTGCCGGCGATGAGGCCGAGGTCGCCCGCGCCGATCCCGCGATGACCGAACCCGCTCTTGAGGCGCGCCGGGCAGGGGCGGCGGAAAGCGCCTCCCGTGCCGATATCGACCGGTCCGGACCCCCGGCCGTTCCCTCCCCCACAACGTCCGCACGGGGTCGTCCGGGTGACGTTCCGGACGCGCCGGCTCCCCTCCGAGCGGAGGGCGAGCCCGGCGATCCGGCGCGCGCCGAGATGGCGGAGGCGAGTTCCGGCCCGTCGCCCGAGCTGACCATCGGCGCCGTCGCCCGCGACGCGCGCCCCGCGGACCGCGCCGCGCCGGCCTCGATGACGCAGGCGGATCCCTCCCGGATCGACCGGGCGGGCGCTACACGTTCGCGCTCGCCGGAGGCGGAAGACGCGGCCAGCGCTCTGGCGAGCAGGGCCGTCCTCGCCTCGTCCCAAGCCGCCTCCCTCAGCGACACCGCCGATGCGGACCGACCTGAAGAGAGCCCTGTGGCGGCCGCGACGTCGAAGCCTGCCACACGAAGCCCGTCGGGCGGTGCTGACCGGTCCGAGACGCCTGCCGCGGCGACGGTGTCCTCTGCGAGCCGGGCTGCACCCGCGCCGCGCGCATCGGGCGGCGTGCCGGGGCCTGTCTCGGTCGCCTCAGCCGAACGGGCCGGATCGGACAAGGCCGCCGCCATAGAGACCACGGGCCCCCTCGCCAGCGCGGCACCCTCCGAGACGGCTCCGCGCGAGGAGGCCCGGCGCAGCGCGCCTGTCGGCTCGGAGCCGGCCCGGACCGCTGAACGCGATGCCGCGCGCCCCACCCGGGCCGAGGCGCCCGTTCGTTCGGACGCAGCCCGCATTACGGGGCGCGAAGTGGTGCAATCCCCCGAGATGCCGCCCATGGTCGACGATCAGGCGCCCACCGGTATCGGCCTCCGCGTCCTGCCGCTGACGGAGAGGACGGGCCGCTCGACGCTCCCCCCGGAAGGCAGCCTCGTTGCCCGCAGGGACGCGGACGTGGACCTTGGCGGAGCCGAGCCGCCGGCCGAGAGCCAGGGCGCTCTGGAGCGCAATGCCATCCCCTTCGAGGATGCCGCCGGCCGCCCGCAGCTTTCGGTGGTGCTGCTCGATGACGGCACGACGCCGCCCGAGGCCATTTCCGGCCTCTACTTCCCGGTGACCGTCGCCGTCGATCCCGCTTCGGAGGACGCCGCCGCGCGCGCCGCGTCTCTCTCGGCAGCCGGCGCCGAGGTCGTGATCATGGCGAGCGGGCTGCCGAAGGGCGCCCGCCCGCAGGATCTCGAGATCTCCGTCGAGGATTGGCTGACCCGCGTTCCGTCCGCCATCGGCGTGATGGACACGGAGGCCCGCGATCTCGGAGCGGACGAGGACATGGCGCGGCAGGCGATCTCCGCCCTCGCGCGCGGCGGGCATGGCCTCCTCTTGCACGATACGGGGCTCGGAGGCGCGGCGCGCCTCGCCGGCGATGCCGGTCTTCCCTCGGCGTCGCTCTGGCGCCGGATCGACGTGGGCGAGCCGCGTCCGGCCGGGATCGGGCGTGCGCTCGACCGGGCCGCGTTCGAAGCGGGCCGGATCGGCGGGATCGTCGTCTCGGCGACCATGGCGCCGGACACGCTCGAAGGTCTTGGAAACTGGGCCCTCGCGGAAGAGGACGGCTCTGTCGTGCTCGCGCCCCTCTCGGCTGTTCTCGCGGACGAGTAGGCGCCGCCGCCGCCCTCTTGGCTCAAGGGTCCCCGAGCGGGCCGGGGCGGAAGGCGATCAGAAGTCGCCACCGCCCTCGACACGATCCTGCCATGGTTTCACGAGGTTTCCGAAGCGGGTGAAGCGGCCCTCGAAGGACAGCTCGACGGTGCCGATGGGGCCGTGCCGCTGCTTGCCGATCACGACCTCGGCCTTGCCGTGGGCGCTCTCCATTTCCTGCTGCCACTTCGCCATCGCCTCGAGGTCGTTCTCGCCCGGCTTCTCGCGTTCCTTGTAGTACTCCTCGCGGTACACGAACATCACCACGTCGGCGTCCTGCTCGATGGAGCCGGATTCCCGCAGGTCGGACAGCTGGGGCCGCTTGTCTTCCCGCGACTCGACCTGCCTCGACAGCTGGGAGAGGGCGATGACCGGGATGTCGAGTTCCTTGGCAATGGCCTTCAGGCCTTGCGTGATCTCGGAGACCTCGTTGACGCGGCTGTCCTTCGCCGAGGCGGGGCGGACGAGCTGGAGATAGTCGATCATCAGAACGTCCAGGCCGTGCTCGCGCTTGAGCTTGCGGGCGCGGGTGGCGAGCTGGCTGATCGGCAGCGCGGGCGTGTCGTCGATGTGCAGTGGACAGGATTCGAGGGCCTTCGCGGCCTCCACGAACCGGCGGAACTCCTCCTCCGTCATGTCGCCGCGGCGGATCTGTTCGCTCGGCACCTCGGCCGCCTCCGAAAGGACACGCGCGGCGAGCTGTTCGGCGCTCATCTCGAGGGAGAAGAACCCGACGACGCCGCCCTCGAGGGTCCCCTCCGTCCCGTCGGGCCGCCGGCCGCGGCGGTAAGCCTTGGCGACGTTGAACGCGATGTTGGTCGCGAGCGACGTCTTGCCCATCGAGGGGCGCCCGGCGAGGATCAGAAGGTCCGAATTGTGCAGTCCGCCGAGCTTGCGGTCGAGGTCGGTGAGGCCGGTCGAGACGCCGGCGAGACCGCCTTCGCGCATGTAGGCCGCGTTGGCGACGTGAACCGCGTCGGTGACCGCCCGCAGGAAGGACACGAATCCACTGCCCGCCTTGCCCTGCTCGCCGAGGGAATAGAGGTCCTGCTCGGCGCGGACGATCTGCTCGTCCGGCTCCATCTCGGCGTCGACCTTGGCGGCGCGGGCGGCGATCTCCTTGCCCACTTCCATGAGCTTCCGGCGGGTCGCGAGGTCCCGCACGATCTGGGCGTAGTCCCGCGCCGCGAAGCTGGCGATGGCGGCGGAGGAGAGCTGCACGAGGTAGCCCGGCCCCCCCAGCTCCTTCAGCCCCGGATCGTCCTCGAGGAAGGTCTTGAGCGTGGTCGGCGTCGCCTGGAGGTTCTTCGCGATCCGGCTCTCGGCGAGGGTGAAGATGCGCGCATGGACCGGGTCGTAGAAGTGCTCCGGCCGCACGATGGACGCGACGCGGTCCAGAGTGTCGTTGTTGGTGAGGATCGCACCGAGGAGCTGCTGCTCCGCCTCGATGTTGCACGGCACGCCGCCGTCGCCCGATCCGCTCTGGCCGCCGCCCGGCGTGATGGTGGTGATCTCGTTCATGTGCATGCCCGGCCGGCTTTGCGCCGGTCCCCAGTTCTGGGCGATCTGCCGTCGCCCGGATCATCCCCGGTTCTACGCCCTTGGAGCGGTATGCGCAAAATGTATGAACCTGTGGATAGCTCGTGGACGAGCTGTGGATAGACTGTGGACGAAGTGGTCCGGACGGCTCTAGGGAGCGCGGCGTTCGGGCCGGCTTCGGTCTGCGGGAAAATCGGGAGGCGGGGGAGACCCGTGGAGGTGTCTTCCCAAGCGTGCCACCGCTGCGCTCGCTCGCCCTCGGTGACGGGCGAGCGCTGCAGGGCTGCCTTCAGAGGCCGGCCTTACTTCCGGGCCGCTTGCCATGCGCGGGGATCGGCGAGGAAGTCCTCGACGCCGCTCAGCGCATCGGGGCCGAAGGCTTCGCGCTCCTTGGCGACGGCGAGGACGTCGTGCCAGGTGCAGAGGCTGTGCAGCGTGACGCCGTGGTCGCCCAGCGTCTTCGACATCTCGGGGTAGATTCCCCAGGAGAAGACCACGGCGGTATGGGCGCAAGCGGCGCCGGTCTCGCGGATCGCGTCGACGAAGGAGAGCTTGGAGCCGCCGTCGGTCGTCAGGTCCTCGACGAGGAGGATGCGTTGGCCTTCCGTCATCACTCCTTCGATCCTGGCGCCGCGTCCGTACCCCTTGGGCTTCTTGCGCACGTAGCTCATCGGCAGCGCCAGCCGCTCCGACATGAACGCGGCGAAGGGAATGCCGGCGGTCTCGCCACCCGCCACGCCATCGAACGCCTCGAAGCCCGCGTCCCGCATCACCGTGACGGCGAGAAAATCCATCAGGGCGGAGCGCACGCGGGGGAAGGAGATCAGCTTGCGGCAATCGATATAGGCCGGAGACGGCAACCCCGACGACAGGGTGAACGGCTCCTCGGGACGGAAATGGACCGCGTCCACCTCCAGCAGCATCCCGGCGGTCAGCCGGGCGATGGTCTGGCGATCGGGGAAGCTGGTGGGGATCATGGCGGCCTCGTCTGCGAAGGAGCTGTTGCGGTCGGAGACGGCTCCTAGCGCGCGGGGCCGGGCAGGGGAAGGGCGGCTCAGTCCACCACGCGCCAGTGGACGGGCCGGCCGGGATCGAAGACGGTCACGTCCTCGCCGCCCTCGACCGAGACGGGCGCGGGGACGTCCTGCGGATCGCCCTTGGCGAGGGTGATCTCGCCCTTGTTCGGCGTCAGCCCGTAGAAGGCCGCGCCGTTGAAGGACGTGAAGTCCTCCAGCGCGTCCAGCTTGCCGGCCTCGTCGAAGACTTCGGCGAGGCACGCCATCGCGTTCGGCGCGGTGAAGATGCCGGCACAGCCGCAGGCACTTTCCTTGGCGTGGGTCGGATGCGGCGCGCTGTCCGTGCCGAGAAAGACGTGGGGATTGGCCGAGGTGACCAGCTCCACGAGGGATTCGCGATGCACTTCGCGCTTGGCGACGGGGAGGCAGTAGTAATGCGGACGGATGCCGCCGACGAGCATGTGGTTGCGGTTGATCATCAGGTGATGGACCGTGACCGTCGCCGCCAGATCGCCCTGGCTCTCGGCGAGATAGGCGCAGGCGTTGGCGGTGGTGATATGCTCCATGACCACGCGCAGGCCGGGCGTGCGGCGCCGGATCGGCTCCAGCACCCGGTCGATGAACGCGGCTTCGCGGTCGAAGATGTCGATCTTCGGATCGGTCACCTCGCCGTGCATGCACAAGGGGATGCCCGCCTCGGCCATTGCCTCCAGAACCCCCTGGACCTTCGTGAAGTCCTTCACGCCGGACGCCGAATTGGTCGTGGCGCCGGCAGGATAGAGCTTCACCGCGGTGATCTCGCCGCGCTTGTGAGCCGAGACGACATCCGCCGCGTCCGTCTCCTCGGTCAGGTACAGTGTCATCAGCGGCGTGAAGTCCGCGCCTTCCGGCAGCGCCGCCATGATCCGACCCCGATAGGCTGCCGCATCCGCCGCCGTCACCACGGGCGGGACGAGGTTCGGCATGATGATGGCGCGGGCGAAGTGCCGGGCCGTCTCGGGCAGCACCGCCTTCAGCATGGCGCCGTCCCTGAGATGGAGGTGGAAGTCGTCGGGGCGGGCGATGCGGATGATGTCTGGCATGGGATCCTGTTAGCCCCGCTCCTCGGGGACGGTCCAGTGAAAAGGGCAATGCCGCATTGCAGCATCGCGCGGAGGCCTCTACCATGCGGGGGTGAGGGACGCGATGATGTTGGACGGCAGCCGAGCGACGGGACGATTGCAGCGCGCCGAGGGGCGCGCGCATGTGGCCTTCGCAGCGGCTCCGGGCGGCGCGCGTCTCACCGGTCTGCACCAGTCGGGCTGCGCCAAGGCGATGCTTCCGCGCAGTCCGGGCAGGGTGCCCGAGGCGGTGTTTCTGAACACGTCGGGCGGGCTGACGGCCGGGGACCGGCTCACCTTCGCGCTCGATCTCGCAGCCGGAGCGCGCGCCGTCGGCACCACGCAGACAGCCGAGCGCGCCTATGCCTCCCTCGAGGGGCCGGCGGCGGATGTGCGAACCGATCTGAGCCTCGCGTCTGGCGCCTCCCTCGACTGGCTGCCGCAGGAGACGATCCTCTTCGAGCGCGCCGCGATGAACCGGCGCACCCGCGCCGAGCTGGCCCCCGGCGCGCGCCTCCTGATGGTGGAGACGCTGGTCCTCGGCCGGGCCGCGATGGGGGAGGTGCTGAGAAACGTGCGCCTTCTCGACCGGCGCGAGGTGGTCCGCGGCGGCGTGCCGGTCTGGATCGACCCGGTGGAGATCGGCGCCGAGGCGCTGGCGCGTGCCGGTGATCCCGCGCTCTTCGGCGGGGACCGCGCCTTTTCCACGGTTGCCCTGATCGCGGATGGCGCCGAGGATGGGCTCGGCCCCGCGCGGGACGCGCTCGCCGGGGTCACGGGAGACGGGCAGGGCGTGCGCGCCGTCGCCTCGGCCTGGAACGGACGGCTCGTCGCGCGCCTCGCGGCGCCGGACGCCTTCCCCCTCCGGCGCGCCTTGCGCAGCCTGTTCGCGACGTTGCGCGGCGGCGCCCCGATGCCCCGCGTCTGGCAGGATTGAACGATGGAAGGACGGACATGAACCTGAGCCCCCGTGAGAAGGACAAGCTGCTGATCAGCGTCGCCGCGATGGTCGCGCGCGGGCGGCTGGAGCGCGGCGTGAAGCTGAACCACCCCGAAGCCATCGCGCTGATCACCGATTACGTCGTCGAAGGCGCGCGGGACGGCCGCTCCGTCGCCGATCTGATGGAGGCGGGCGCCGGTGTCGTCAGCGCCGATCAGTGCATGGACGGGATCCCGGAGATGATCCACGACGTTCAGGTGGAAGCGACCTTCCCGGACGGCACCAAGCTCGTGACCGTCCATCACCCGATCCGGTAGCATGACAGACCAGACCACCCTCCAGCGCCTGACCCTCGCCTACGTGATCGCGGCCGAAACCCATTCGGGCCAGCGGCGCAAAGGCTCAGACGTCACGCCCTACATCAATCACCCCGCCGAGGTCGCGCGGCTCGTCTCCGAGCACGGAACGCCGGACGAGGTCATCGCCGCCGTGCTGCACGACACCGTCGAGGATGGCGACGTCACCCTCGGCGACATCCGCCGCGACTTCGGCGAGGCGGTGGCGGACATCGTGAAGGCGCTGACCAATCCGCCGGAATGGGACGGTCTCTCGCGTGCAGAGATGAAGGACCGCCAGGCCGAGCACATGTCCGATTCGACGCTGCCCGTGAAACGCGTGAAGATCGCCGACCAGACGTCGAACGTGCGTGATTTCTTTCGCAATCCGGGCGCGTGGGACGAGGCCTCCGCCCGGGAGTACATCGACGGGGCGGAGCGCGTCGTCGATGCCTGCCGCGGAACCGACGCGCTTCTGGAGCACCTCTTCGACCATGCCGTCGCAGAAGCGCGCAAGGCAAACGGGCTGACCGCCCCCCGCTCAGGAGAAAACGCATGATACCCGGAGAAATCATCGTCGCGGCAGGAGATATCGTGTTGAACGACGGTGCCGAACAGACGGTGCTTCTGGTGGCCAATGCCGGAGATCGACCGGTCCAGGTCGGAAGCCACTACCACTTTGCCGAGACCAATGCCGCCCTCGAGTTCGACCGCGCCGCGGCGCGCGGCCAGCGGCTCGACATCGCTGCCGGGACCGCGGTGCGCTTCGAGCCGGGACAGACCCGCGAAGTGCGCCTCGTTCCCTATGGCGGGGCAAGGCGGGTCGTAGGTTTCAACGCCGAGGTGATGGGCGATCTCTGAGGGTCGCCCGCGCCATTTCACGCCCGCATCCGAAAGGGACGAAGAGATGATGACACCGATGGACTTCTGGCGCGCCAACTTCACCATGTGGACGAAGGCGGCTGAGATGCAGGCCGAGACGATGAAATCCGTCTACGGCGTGACCAGCGGCTGGCAGAGCGCCATGCTCATGCCCGGCCTCTGCGCCATGGCCGCCTACCGCCCTCTGACGGGTGGCAAGCATGCGACCGAAGTGAAGCCCGCGCCCGCTGGGGACGCGGCACAGGCCCCGCGTGCCCCGGCTGCGCGCAAGACGCCCGCCACGGTCAGCTCGGCCGCTTCGGCGCCTGCGCCGCAATCGATCGAGGAGATCTACGAGCGCTCGGTCACGAAGAAGGATGCCAAGCCCGCATCCGCGCCGGGAAAGGTCGAGGCGCCGAAGGCCGTTCCCGCCAATGCCGGCTCCGGCAAGGACAAGCCCGCGTCCGACTCCGCGGCACCAGTCCGTGCGTCGAACAGCGCCGCCCCGGCGCGCAAACAGGCCGCGAAACCGGCCGCTTCGCGCAGTCCCCGCAGAAACACCGCCAAGCGCCAGCCGGCGAAGGCGGGCAACCGCACCACGCCCCGCTCCGGCGGCGAATCCTGACATCCGGCCGATCCGGCCACGGGAGATAGAAGAACGTGCCACGCAATCCGGCCCCGTGGGAGCTTGCCACCCACATCTGTTCGGCCTGGGCGCAGTCGATGCTGCTCGCCCAGGAGGCTCAGATGGTAATCGCCTACCGGACCCTCGGCGCCGCCGGCCTCTGGCCCGTCACCGCCGGCGAGAACAGTCGCATGGTCAGCGAGAAGGGACCTGCCTTCACCGCCTCCGCCATGGCCGCCTCGATGGCCGCGATGACCGGCAAGCGCCCGGACGAGATCATGACGGCCGCCATCCGGCCCCTGCGCAAGGAAACGAGCCGCAACGCGAAACGACTATCAGGGGGACGCTGACAACATGCCGATGACGCTCGAGGGATCCTGCCGCTGCGGCGCCGTGCACTTCACGGTCCAGAGTCACACACCGGTGCCCTACCAGCTCTGCTACTGCTCCATCTGCCGAAAGACGGGCGGAGGCGGTGGTTCTGCGATCAATCTGGGCGGGATCGCAAAGACGCTGACCGTGTCCGGTGAAGCCGCGATCGGCAGGTTCAGTGCCGAGATCGAGCGCGGCGGTATCTGCAAGACCTCTTCGGGCGAACGCAGTTTCTGCACCGGCTGCGGCGCCGCCCTCTGGGTTTACGATCCGGACTGGCCGGACCTGATCCATCCCTTCGCCAGCGCCATCGACACGGACCTTCCCGCCGCGCCTGAGCGCGTCCACATCCTGCTTGCGGACAAGGCGTCCTGGGCCCAGGTGCCGGATGGCCCGGCAGAGGTTCATTTCGAGGGCTATCCGGACGAGAGCCTGGAGGATTGGCACAAGGCACGGGGGCTGTGGGTGGCGTGAGGACGGTGCGGCTCACGCACGATTACGATGCACCGCCGGACAGGCTCTGGCGCCTCGTCACAGATTACAGCTCGCTCGCGCGATCCTGCGACGGTCTCCTCAGCTTTTCCGGCCTGCCGGACGGCCGCGTCCGCGAAGGCCAGGAGATCGACGTTCGGGTTCGGCTCTTCGGCCGTTTCCCCCCGCAGCCCTATACCATGCGCGTCATCGCTTGCGACGACGATGCCATGACCTGCCTGTCGGAGGAAAAGGGGATGGGCGTGCGCCGCTGGCGCCACGCCTTTGCCGTCACGCCGCTCGGGTCCGGTTCCCGCCTGTCCGAGGAGATCGAGATCGACGCCGGCCCCCTGACCGCCCTTTACGCGGCCTGGGCCCGGATCCTCTATTCCCGCCGCCACCCAAGGCGCGTGGAGATGCTGGAACGCCAAGCGGTCTGACCGGCGGGCCGTTCGCCTCCTCCGACACCTCCCAGGGATGGGCGCCGGGGACCGGACGTGATGCCCCTAGAAGCCGCCCTCGCGCATCACGAACGCCGCGATCTCCTCGATCCCGTCGCCGGATGCGAGAGACGCGAGGACATAGGGCCGACCATTCCGTGCCGCCTCGGTGTCACTGCGCAGAAGGTCCACATCCACGCCGACATGGGGCGCAAGGTCGGTCTTGTTCACCACAAGCAGGTCGGATTTCGTGACGCCCGGGCCCTTCTTGCGGGGGATGTCCTGCCCGGCGGCGGTGTCGATCACGTAGATCGTCAGATCCGCAAGCTCCGGCGAGAAGGTAGCCGCGAGATTGTCTCCACCCGATTCGATGAGGACGAGGTCGAGATCCGGGATCGCCCGGCGCAGGTCGGCGATGGCGGCGAGGTTGATCGACGCATCCTCACGGATAGCCGTGTGCGGGCAACCGCCGGTCTCGACGCCGCGGATGCGCTCCGACGGAAGGGCCTGCGCGCGGACGAGGGCATCGGCATCCTCGCGGGTGTAGATGTCGTTCGTCACCACGGCCATGGAGAGCCGGCCCGAGAGCTCGCGGCACAGCTTCTCGGTCAGGGTCGTCTTTCCGGAGCCGACGGGACCGCCGATGCCGACGCGGAGAGGGCCGTTGGGGCTTGCCATGGGAGGGGGGTCCTTCAGGTCAGGAAGAGGCGGGGTTGCAATGTCTCGTGCGCCGCCGAGGCAAGATCGGCGCCAAAGGCGGCGCTGCCGATGGCGGTGGGGTCGGTTCCGGGCGCGGCAGCCGCGATGGCGAGGATGGTGCCGTGAAGCCGTGCGATCACCCGCTGTCCCTCGGTTTGTCCAAGGGGGACGAGGCGGATGGCCGCTGAGACGAGGGTTCCTGCGAAGGCCTGCAGATAAAGCGCCGCAACCTCCTGCGCGTCGGCGCCCAGCCGTGCGGCGGCAGCGCCGAGGGCAACGGGAAGGGGGGCGGCGAAAGAGTCGACGCCCGTGGCGCCGGTGACGGTCCTGGCGAAGGCCTCCCCCTGCTCATCGGTCTCCTTCAGTCGCTCGGCGCTGGGCGCGAGGGCACGGGCGAGGGCGGACAGGCCGGCCAGGTCCGCGCCCGGCGCCATTGCCGCGCACAGAAGCGCCGCGTCCTGACGCCCGGATCCGAACCGAAGCACCCCGTCCAGCCAGAGCTCCAGATCGGCGGCCGAGCCGACAGCGCCCTCCGCGACGGCCGTCTCCAGCCCGGAGGAATAGGCGAATGCGCCGATGGGAAAGGCGGGAGACAGCCACTGGACGAGGCTGAGCCGCGCCCTCAGCGCATCAATCTTCATAGCGCTCGGCGAGATCTTCCCTGTCGCCGATTCGAAGATAATGCAGCTCCCGCGCGACGCGGATCGTCGGTTTGGCGGCGAAGAGGAGGGATCCGATGAGGAACAGCCACGTTCCGGCCGTCTGCCAGCTCTCGAAGAAGAACATGACGGACCCGATGACGAAGGACACCGCTGCGCCGAAATCCACGAACGTGTAGGCCAGCTCGTACCGGGCATAGACGCGCTTGTGCTTGTGGCTGCGCTTGCGCTGATCGGGATTGAAGAGCTTCATGAGCGCGGATCGTGGTCGTGCGCATGCCCGTGCGAGTGATCATGCGCGTGTGCATGATCGTGGTCGCCGGAATGGCCATGGTCGTGGCCCATCGTCCGACCGTGCCCGTAGGCGCCGCCCTCGGGGCGGAACGGACCGGTGATCTCGGTCACGTCGGCGCCGAGCTGGCGGAGCATGGCGGCCAGGACATGGTCGTGCCGAATGAGGAGGTGTCCGTCGCCGATCTGGCAGGGCGCGTGGCGATTGCCGATGTGCCATGCGAGGCGGGGCAGGTCGCCCTGGATCTCGAGAAGCGTCTCGGGCGCGGCCCTGACGCCGATGCGACCGCCATGCTCCAGCTCGAGCGAATCGCCCTCCTCGAGGGAGGTCACCGCTTCGAGATCGACGAAGATCGCGGCGCCGCTGTCGGTCACGAGGCGCTTCCGGCGGATCATGCGGCCATCGTAATCGAGGGTCACTGTGTCGGCGGCGCCGTCTGCGGTGCCCCTTGATACGGAAACGGCCCGGCGCGGTTTCGCGTCGGGGCCGTTCGGTCCGGCCTCTGCGGCCGTTTTATCGTCCATCTGCGTCATCAGGTCAGGTTAGCTGCCCTGCCGGGGCCCGCAAGGGCCATGCTGCATCCTGACGTCGCGGCTGTTCAGTA
Organism: Tropicimonas omnivorans; assembly: GCF_031846565.1. NCBI lineage: Bacteria > Pseudomonadati > Pseudomonadota > Alphaproteobacteria > Rhodobacterales > Roseobacteraceae > Tropicimonas > Tropicimonas omnivorans. The sequence goes on from NZ_JAVRHL010000002.1 coordinate 681,360, forward strand.
GAGCATGTCGCGGAAGACGTAACGCACGATGTCGTCGCGGGTCAGGCCACGCTTGGCAAGCTGGGCGTCCGTCATGTTCTGCAGTTCCTGCACGCGGCGGAGGCGGGCATTGCTCTCGCCGATCGACACGAGGAAGCGGCCGAAGGCGCGGAAGGGGGCCGCGATGGCGCTGCCAAGGTTGCTGGCGTGGTCGTTGCTGTGGGTGCCGGTGATGAAGGCCATGATATCGTTCCTGCTCTCGAATGTCGTTCGCTGCTGTTGAGGTGAAGTTATGCCGCAGCGCGGAAGACGACCACCGACAAGGCTGAAGACCCGCGTTGCACGAGGCTCATGGCAAGGTCATGCATGCTGACCAATATAGGGTTGCGTGAGGTGCATGGCGCAGGAAAACAAGGGCCCCGAGCGAGCGGCCGGTCCCGGCGGCGAAAGAGCGGCGCCGGAACGCCCCAGGACCGGCGCATGGCTGCACCTGCAGCATGACCCTCAGAACAGGAAGTAGCGCTGCGCCATCGGCAGCTCCGTCGCCGGCTCGCAGGTCAGCAGTTCGCCGTCCGCGCGGACCTCGTAGGTTTCGGGGTTCACGTCGATCGCGGGCATCGCGTCGTTCAGGATCATGTCCGCCTTGCCGATGCCGCGGGTATCGCCGACGGCCAGCGTGCCGCGCATCAGGCCGAGCTCCCCGGCGAGGCCGCGGGTCTGCGCCGACTGGGAGACGAAGGTGACGGCGGAGCGCGAAGCCGCCTGCCCGAGGGCGCCGAACATGGGGCGCGAATAGACCGGCTGCGGCGTCGGAATGGAGGCGTTGGGATCGCCCATCTGCGCGCAGGCGATGGTGCCCCCGATCAGGACCGTGTCGGGCTTCACCCCGAAGAAGGCAGGGGACCACAGCACGAGATCCGCCCGCTTGCCGGGCTCGATGCTGCCGATATGGGCGGACATGCCGTGCGCGATGGCCGGGTTGATGGTGTACTTGGCGATGTAGCGGCGGACGCGGAGGTTGTCGTTCTCCCCGGCCTCTCCGGGCAGCCTCCCGCGCTGGACCTTCATCTTGTGCGCCGTCTGCCACGTCCGGATGATGACCTCGCCGACACGGCCCATCGCCTGACTGTCAGATGCGATGATCGAGAAGGCGCCCATGTCGTGCAGGATGTCCTCGGCGGCGATGGTTTCCTTGCGGATCCGGCTTTCGGCGAAGGAGACATCCTCCGGGATCGAGCGGTCGAGGTGGTGGCAGACCATGAGCATGTCGAGATGCTCCTCGAGCGTGTTGCCCGTGAAGGGGCGCGTCGGGTTGGTCGAGGAGGGGATCACGTGCGGCAGGCCGCACACGCGGATGATGTCGGGGGCGTGTCCGCCGCCGGCGCCCTCTGTGTGGAAGGCGTGGATCGTCCGGCCCTTCATCGCCGCGATGGTGTTCTCGACGAACCCGCTTTCGTTCAGCGTATCGGTGTGGATCATCACCTGGACGTCCATTTCGTCCGCGACGGAGAGGCAGGTGTCGATCGCGGCCGGGGTGGTGCCCCAGTCCTCGTGCAGCTTGAGCGCGCAGGCACCGCCGTCCACCATCTCGACCAGCGGCGCGGCGCGGGAGGCGTTGCCCTTGCCCGACAGGCCGAAATTCATCGGCAGGCCATCGAGCGCCTGGAGCATCCGCCCCAGGTGCCAGGGGCCGGGGGTGCATGTCGTGGCGAGCGTGCCGTGGGCGGGACCGGTGCCGCCGCCGAGCATGGTGGTCACGCCGGAATGGAGCGCGTCCTCGACCTGCTGCGGGCAGATGAAGTGGATATGGCTGTCGAACGCGCCGGCGGTGAGGATGCGGCCTTCGGCGGCGATGATTTCCGTGCCGGGGCCGATGATCACGTCCACGCCGGACTGGGTATCGGGGTTGCCGGCCTTGCCGATCGTGTGGATGCGCCCGTCCCTGAGGCCGACATCGGCCTTGTAGATGCCGGTCGCGTCCACGATCAGCGCGTTGGTGATGACGGTGTCCATCGCGCCTTCTGCGCGACTGACCTGGGACTGGCCCATTCCGTCCCGGATCACCTTGCCGCCGCCGAACTTCACCTCCTCGCCATAGGTGGTCAGGTCACGCTCGACCTCGATGACGAGGTCGGTGTCGGCCAGCCGCACGCGGTCGCCGGTGGTCGGTCCGAACATGGCGGCATAGGTGTCGCGGGAGATCGTCGCTGGCATGGGGGAGGGCCTCATGGGGATCGTTTGCGCCAGTGGACGCGATCGGGGCCCGACGGGTCAAGCGCCGCGCCGCGGCACGGACGCCCCGCCCATGGCCGATCGGGCCTCGGGCGGAGATATTGCGGCGGAAAGATGAAAATGGAGGCGCGCTTCGGTCCCCGGCCGCAGGGCAGCGCCGGGAGAGTGCCGCGGGCCTAGTCGTCCTCGCGGGCCGGCGGCAGGGTGCGACCCTTCGCGGCCAGGGCCTCCTCGGCGGCGGCAAGGGCGCGGCGGAACCGGGGGCGGTTCGCCACCCTGAGCGCGGCGCGCGCCCAGAGCGCGGCCAGAAGCGGGCGATCCTCCTCCTCGAGCTTGCCGAGGGTGCGGCGGAGGTAGGGCGGGTAGGCATGGCGACGGCGCCAGTGGCGGGCGAAGGCGCGCGCGTCGAACGTCCCCTTGCCGGCGGCCCTGAGGATCGGGACGAGGATGTTCATCCGCTTGAGATGGCCCTCGGGGGCCGTGCCGAGATGGGATACCGGCAGCATCGTCATGCCGGGCCGGGTGAAGAGCGCGGCATGCATCGCGTCCTCGAGCACGGTGGGGTCGTAGATGATCCAGCCCCGTTCGGCGCCGTCGGCCATGCGCGGGGCATAGCCGAACCGATCCGCGAAGCAGACGCGGCGCATCTCGGGCCAGCGACGGTCCCATCCTGCGATGCCGGGTTCGAGCGTCGCCTGTGGGCCGATCAGCAGAAGCCGCGCGCCGGGCGAGGCGACGGAATAGGCCGCGGCCGCATAGCCGCAGGGGCCTGCGCCGTAGAAGAGGACGGTCTTGAACGTATCGAAGAAGCCTTCGTCGATGAGCTTGTCGAAGAAGGCGTGGACGTCCGGGTCCCTGAACCAGGTGTCGCCCTCGGCATAGAGGCAGAGCTGTGACCAACCCTCCTTGCCGGCGATGTTGAGGCCGTAGGGCAGTTCCGTCTCGCCGCCATCGCGGATGATCTCGGCATTCTCGAAGGTAACGAGAAGCACGTCCTCGTCGTCTTCGGTATAGAGTGCACCATGGTCGCGGCCGAGGCGCTCGTGAAAGCCGTGCATGCGGCCGTGTGCGTCCAGACGGGCGCGCCAAGCGGCCGTGTGGCTGTCGTCCTCCGCCTCCGGGGCGGGGCCTGTCGGAGTCGCGCTGCCGTCCATCACGGTCTCCAGTCTAGCGGCGACCGGGCGCATCCGTCCACCGTGCTCTCGGGGTGGGGCGCGACCGGCAGGCCAATCATTCCGTCGTGTCTGATGTTGCAACCGAACGTGGCCGGATCAAGGAGCCGGCAGGAGCATTTCGCGGCGGCTTTCAGGCCTCTCTGCGAAACACCAGAAGAGCCCCCGCGGAGTGTCGGGGCGCGTAGGTAAGGCCGGCGGCCGCCATCGCGGCGAGGGCGGCATCGGTGCCGGCGGGGCCGTCGCGGTCAGGTGTGAGGCAGAGGATCGCGGCGCGGAGGCCGGGGAAGGGGCTTTCCGCCATCGCCAGCGATTCGGCTTCTCGCGGGGAGGCGATGAGAAGGGTGGGCGCGTGGTCCCGCTCGAGCGCTGCCATGCCGAGAAGGGGGACCTCCGGGCCGTCCTCGGCGGAACCCGGTACCGCGCCAAAGGGATCCTTCGGCGCCGAGAGGCGCGTTTGGCCGGGTGCCCCGGCGACCAGACCCGGACGGAGCGCGATGCGGGGCAGTCCGTTCTCCTCCGCCATGCCGCGGATCATGGCGGCAAGGCGGGGGTCGGGCTCGGTCACGGTCACGCGGGGAACGCCGAGGCGCGCTGCGAGAACGCCGGCGATATGACCCGGCCCACCCCCGACGATCAGGACGCTGTCATCGGTGCGGGCATGGCGCAGGGCGGCAGCGATCAGGGCCTCGTCATACTCACCTGCGCGCATGGCCCGGCGGACGGCTCCCGGGAGCACCTCCACCCCCGGAAAGGCGAGACCGCGGAAGCGCAGGGACCGTGTCTTGCTCGTTCCGTCCATGCCGGTCTCCGTTCAACCTGGGGGCGGGGACGAGACTAACCCTCATCGCGCCGCGCCGCCACCGCTTGACCGCCCCGCTGCGCCCGGCGCAGCCTCGGGGGGGCGAGGATCCGTGCGGGGAGGGGACGAGAATGGCTGAGGTGCCGGGCTCCATAGGCGAGGTGGAGGAGATGCTGGCGCGGCAGGATTACATCTGTGGCCGGGCGCTGGCGACCGTGGTGTTCCTGTCGCTTCGGCTCGGGCGGCCGCTCTTCATGGAGGGCGAGGCGGGCACCGGGAAGACCGAGATCGCGAAGGCGCTCGCCGCCGGGCTGGGGCGCCGCCTGATTCGCCTGCAATGCTACGAGGGGCTGGACGCGTCGAGCGCGGTCTACGAGTGGAACTTCCCGGCGCAGATGATTGCCATGCGCGCGGCGGAGGCTTCGGGCGGGGCGGCCAGCCGCGAGGCGCTGGTGGCCGAGATGTTCTCCGAGGCGTACCTCATCGAGCGGCCCCTCCTCGAAGCGATGCGGCCGGGTCCGGGCGGGGCGCCGGTTCTGCTCATCGACGAGATCGACCGGACGGACGAGCCGTTCGAGGCCTTTCTTCTGGAAGCGCTGGGCGACTTTCAGGTGACGGTGCCGGAACTGGGCACCATCCGCGCGGAGGAGCCGCCGATCGTGGTGCTGACGTCCAACCGGACGCGGGAAGTCCATGACGCCCTCAAGCGCCGCTGCCTCTATCACTGGGTGGACTACCCCGATGTCGAGCGCGAGCTGGCCATTCTCGCCGCACGGGTGCCGGAGGCGCAGGCGCGGCTCAGCCAAGAGGTGGTCGCCTTCGTGCAGCGGCTCAGGGACGCGGACCTCTTCAAGCGGCCGGGCGTGGCGGAGACCATCGACTGGGCCCGCTGTCTTCTCGCGCTGGACGCGGTGGCGCTGTCGCCGGAGGTGATTGCCGACACGCTGGGCGCGGTACTCAAGTACCAGGACGACATCGCGCGCATGCAGGGCTCGGAGGCGGCGCGGATCCTCGCGGAGGCACGGGCGGAGATCGCCTGATGGCGCGGATCGGCGCGCCCCGGATCCCGGAGGATGGCCGGCTCGCCGAGAACATCGCGCATTTCGCGCGGGCGCTCCGGGCGGCCGGGCTGAAGGTCGGGCCCGGGCGTGTGAGCGACGCGGTGCGCGCGGTGGAGGCGGCCGGGTTCTCGGACCGCCGGGATTTCTACTGGGTGCTCCACGCATGCTTCGTCTCGCGGCCGGAGGAGCGCACGGTCTTCGCTCAGGCCTTCCGTCTGTTCTGGCGCGACCCGCGATACCTCGAGCACATGATGGCGCTCCTCGTGCCCTCGGTGCGCGGCGTGCAGGAGGAACGTCCCGCCGATCCGGGCGCCCGGCGTGCGGCCGAGGCCCTGACGCAGGAGGCGCCGCCACCGAGCGAGGAGCCTCCGGCCGGCGAGGATGTGGTGGAGATCGACGCGCGGACCACGGCATCCGCGGACGAGCGCCTTCGCAGCCTCGATTTCGCCCAGATGAGCGCCGAGGAGATGCGGGCGGCGGAGCGGGCGGTGAGCCGTCTGGCCTTCGGTCTGCCGCAGATCCAGAGCCGGCGGATGCGGGCGGACAAGGCAGGGCGCTCGCCCGATTGGCGCCGGGTCCTCGCGGCCTCAGCGCGGCGGGGCGGCGAGATCGGGGCGCTGCCGATGCGAAAGAAGGGCGTCCGGCCGCCGGACCTCGTGGCGCTCTGCGACATCTCGGGCTCGATGTCGGAGTATTCGCGGATCGTCCTGCACTTCCTTCACGCGGTATCGAACAGGAGGGACGCGGGGTGGGGCCGTGTCCATGCCTTCACGTTCGGCACCCGCCTGACCAACATCACCCGCCACCTGGAGCGGCAGGACGTCGATGCCGCCCTCGCCGCAGCCGGCCGGGAAGCGCCGGACTGGGAGGGGGGGACGCGGATCGCGGAGAGCCTCGCGGCGTTCAATCGCGACTGGTCCCGACGGGTTCTGGCGCGGGGGGCGATCGTGCTTCTGATCACCGACGGGCTGGAGAGGGGCGCGCCGGACCAGCTCGCTCGCCAGATGGAGCGGCTCCGGCTGTCCGCGCGCCGCGTGGTCTGGGTGAACCCCCTTCTGCGCTTCGACGGCTTCTCCCCGCGCGCGGCCGGCATCCGCTCGATGCTGCCGCATGTCGATTCCTTCCGTGCAGGGCATTCGATCCGGGCATTGGAGGACCTCGCGGCGGTGCTCGCGGGATCCATGGATGCCGGCGAGCGGGGCCGGTTGAGGACGATGCTGAGGGCGACCGAGCCCACGCAGCCGTGAGGAACCGACGCGGTCTCCCCGGAGTTTGGGGCTAAACCTATATCCTGGGAGGCAGGTCAAATGAAATTCATGGGCAAGAAAACCTTGCGCACGACGACAGCGCTGGTCGCGAGCATCTCGCTGGTCGCGCCGACGGCGCCGCTCTATGCGCAGGACGCTCTCGCGGATGCCGTGGGCGCGGAGATGTGCGAAGACGGCGAGCAGCTCATCGTCCCCGAAGCGGACGCGGAGGGTCTCGCCGGCGAGATCGAGATGCCGACGTGCTTCACCGAAGAAGAGCTGATCGAGGCCGGTGAGATCGACGATCCGGACGCCGAGACGGAAGCGGAAACCGAGGCCGAAGTCGACGCCGAGACCGACATGTCCGGCGAGGCCGATGCCGAGACGGACGAGGCCATGACCGAAGGCGAGACGGACATGTCCGCCACGGCCGAGACCACGGCCGAGACGGATGCAGAGGCCGATCCGATGGCGGACACCATGGATGAAGCCATGGACGAAACGGCCGAAACAGCCGGCGAGGTTGCTGACGAAACGGACGAGGTTGCTGAGGAAGCTGCGTCCGAAATGGAAGACGCCGCGACCGAGACGGCCGAAAGCGTCGATGACATGTCGGACGAGACGGCCGAGACGATGGACGACATGTCCGATGAAGTCGCCGAGGAGAGCGAAAGCGCTGCCGAGCAACTGCTCGACAATGCCGACTCCTCCGAGACCGAGGCTGAGGCGGACACCGAGGCTGAGACGGAGACCGACTCCGATCTCGGGTCGGCCATCGCTGCCGAGACCGACGCGCAGTCCTCCGAAGACACCGACATGACGGACGCAGAGATGTCCGACGACGACGGTGAGACGGAGGCGACTGCCGAAAACGACGGTGAGACGGCGACGACGGCCGAGGCGGACGCCGACACCACCGACGAAGACACCGACACGGCCTCCGACACGGAGTTCACCAACGAGGAAGATTCCCTCGCCGCTCTTCTCGATGAGCCCGAACTCGACGAGGAGTCGCAGGAAATCGTGGAGAATATCGGCACCGACCGTGCCGAGGATGGTTCCAGCACCTCCGCCGCGGTCCAAGCCGAGGAATCCGGCGAGGCAGATGCCGAGGACGAGAGCGTCGAGGTGACGGAGGAAACCGTTACCGAGGCCGACAGCCGGTCGTCCGCCGAGGAATTCATCAACCAGCTCACGACCAATGCACGCAACAACGATGACGATGACGACGACGATGGCCTTACCACCGGTCAGAAGGCCGCCATCGGCGTTCTGGGCGCACTTGCCGTGGGTGCGGTCCTGTCCAACAACCGCCGCGTCGTCGCCAATTCCGGCGACCGTGTCGTGGTCGAGCGTCAGGATGGCAGCTACGACGTTCTGAAGGACGACAACGCCCTTCTGCGTCAGCCGGGCAACGAAGTGCAGACCCGCACCTACGACGACGGCTCCAGCCGCCAGATCGTCACCCGCCCCGACGGGACCCAGATCGTCACGCTGCGCGATTCCCAGCTGCGCGTCCTTCGCCGCACGAAGGTCTTTCCGGACGGTGAGCAGGTCGTTCTCTTCGACGACACCGGGTCCGTCCAGCAGGTGAACGTCCAGACCCTGCCGGAGAACCAGCAGCCCGTCTTCAACTTCGCGGACAATTCGACCTCCGACGAAGCTGCCCTGCGCCGGGCTCTGTCCACGCAGGTCAACACCGATCGCAGCTACGCGCTCTACCAGGTGCGTGACATCCGCCAGGTGCGCGAGCTCGCGCCGGCGATCGACGTCGAGGCGATCACCTTCGCCTCGGGCTCCTCGGCCATCTCCCCGGATGAAGCGCGCACGCTGGTGCAGCTCGGCCGTGCGATCAGCGACACGATCGCGGACAATCCGCGCGAGATCTTCCTCGTCGAAGGTCACACCGATGCCGTGGGCAACGCCGCCTACAACCTCGGACTGTCCGACCGCCGCGCGGAGAGCGTCGCCCTGGCCCTGACCGAGTACTTCGACGTTCCGCCGGAGAACCTCGTGACCCAAGGGTACGGTGAGCAGTTTCTGAAGGTGGAAACGCTGTCCGCCGAACCTGCGAACCGCCGTGCCACGGTGCGCCGGATCACGCCGCTCCTGCAGCAGACGGCCTCCGTCCGGTAAGCGGACGACATCGCGAAGATGAGAGGCGCGGGGGGGATATCCTCCCCGGGCCTTTTTTTTCGTGCCGCGAGGGGCCCGATTGGCGAAAGAGGGCCCCTTCGGCCCGGCGTCTTTTCCCGCGTCTTGCGGCATCCCGAGCCCGCCGGACACCGCAACGTGCGCCCGCGCCGAGATGCGCAGGCGCACCCGGGGTTGGCATCGCGTCTGGCGATCGGCTAAAGAGGCGCGGCAAGACAAGGGGGCTGGATCGCTCCCGGGGGCAGGCAGGGGCGCATGAGCAACAACGAAAGCTTCATCGACGAGGTGAACGACGAGGTTCGCCGGGACCGGCTCTTCAGGATGATGAAGCGCTGGGGCTGGATTCCGATCCTTCTCGTCGTGCTGCTCGTGGCCGGTGCCGCCTGGTACGAATATCGCCAGTCCCGCGAGATCGCGGAAGCCCGCGCGTTCGGGGATGCGGTCCTCACCGCACTCGAACTTCCCGACGACACCGCCCGCACCGATGCGCTGGCCGAGATCCGCGCCGCGGAAGGCGAGATGCCGGTCCTGTCGCTTCTTCTGGCTGCCGAACGGCTCGCCGGAAGCGATCCCGAAGCCAGCGCCGAGGCCCTGCGCCCGGTGGTGGCGGACACCGATATTTCGCGCATCTACGGTGACCTGGCTGCCTTCAAGATGGTGCTCTTGGGCGAGGCCGGCGGCGTGGACGACACGACGCGCACCCAGCTTCTTGACCGCATCGCGACCCCCGGCGCGCCCTACAGGGCGCTGGCGATGGAGCAACAGGCCATCGATCTCGCCGCGGCGGGCGAGGACGACCGCGCGCTGGAGCTGGCGCAGTCGCTGCTCGACGAGCCGAACCTGACCCAAGGCTTGATCCGGCGCGTGACGCAGTTGATTGTGGCGCTCGAGGGCGAACCGAGCTCCGAAGCGGGCTGACGGCCGCGCCGAGATAGCCACGCCCCCCCGAGCACGGGGGCAGCGCCTCCCGGCCAAGGCGGGGGGCAGGACGCGACAGAACCGGGGCATACCCGGAGGCACGAGGGACGAAGGCGTGAAGGCATTCAGCATTCTGGCGGGAGCGGCACTGGCCAGCCTCGCGCTCACCGGCTGCAACCGTGAGACGATCCTCCCCGGAGAGCGCGTCGGCGTTCGAGACGTGCTCGACATGGGCCGTGTCGAAGGGGAGTTGCCGCCCGCCGGCGCCCGCGCCTTCGCCGCTCCGGCGCAGGTCAACCATTCCGAATGGACGCACCGGAACGGCACCGCACGCCACGAGATCCAGCACCCCGCCCTCGGTGCCTCCCTCTCCCGGATCTGGACGGCGAATATCGGCGAGGGAGACACCCGCAAGCAACGCATCACCGCCGATCCCGTCGTCTCCGGCGGCCGCGTCTTCACCCTCGACAGCGTGTCCACCGTCAGCGCGCACAGCACGTCGGGCGCGCTTTTGTGGAGCCGCAATCTTCGTCCCGCGGGCGAGAGCAGCCGCGGCGCATCCGGCGGCGGTCTCGCGATCGGGGGCGGTCGGCTCTTCGTCTCGACCGGCTACGGCGAACTCCGCGCACTCGATCCGGCCACCGGCGCCGAGATGTGGGAGCAGGAATTCGACGGCCCGATCTCCGGCGCGCCGACCGTAATGGGCGATCTGGTCTATGTCTCCACGCGCGATGCACGCGCGTTCGCCGTCGGCGCCGCGAACGGACGCCTTCAATGGCAGGTCGCCGCCGCGCCGACGGACAGCGTGATGGTCAACGGCGCGGGCCCCGCCGCCTCGGGTGCCGCGGTCGTCTTCCCGTTCGGCTCGGCCGAACTCGTCACCACGCTGCCCCGGGGCGGTCTCCAGATCTGGAACGCGACCCTTGCGGGCAAGCGCCTCGGCCGCGCCTGGGCCGGCGTCACGGACATCACCGGCGATCCGGTGATCGACGGCAACGTCGTCTATGCCGGCAGCCCCTCCGGCCGCGTCGCCGCGTTCGAACTGGGCACCGGGGAGCGTCTCTGGACCGCGCGAGAGGGAGCGATGAGCCCCGTCTGGCCCGCCGGCGGATCGGTTTTCCTCGTGTCCGACATCAACGAGCTCGTGCGGCTCGACGCGGCAACCGGCCAGAAGATCTGGGCGAACCCGCTTCCCTTCTTCACCAACGATGCCCCGAAGCGCCGCCGGGACATCTACACCCATTACGGGCCGATCCTTGCCGGCGGGCGGCTCTGGGTCGGCTCCTCGGACGGTCTCCTCCGGGCCTTCTCCCCCGAAACGGGCGCTCTCGCGGCGCAGGTCGAGCTGCCGGGCGGCGCGAGCACGAACCCGGTCGTCGCGGGCGGGACGCTCTACATCGTTTCGGGATCGGGGCAGCTTCACGCCTACCGCTGAGGGCGATGCACAGACCCGAGCGGCATTTACAGAGGGGGCGAAGCCCGTGTAAGGGGCCGATCCTGACCGGAGCACCGCCATGACCTTTTCGCTCGCCCTCGTGGGCCGCCCCAACGTGGGCAAGTCCACCCTCTTCAACCGCCTCGTCGGCAAGCGCCTCGCGCTGGTGGACGACCGTCCCGGCGTCACCCGCGATCTGCGGGAGGGGGAGGGCCGTCTCGGCGATCTTCGGTTCACCGTCATCGACACGGCCGGTCTCGAGGAGGCAACGGACGAAAGCCTCGAGGGACGGATGCGCAAGCTCACCGAGCGGGCGGTGGCCGAGGCGGATGTCTGCCTCTTCATGCTCGACGCCCGCGCGGGCGTGACCCCGACGGACGAACTCTTTGCGGGGATACTTCGCAAGGGCGCGAAGAACGTGCTTCTCGCGGCCAACAAGGCCGAGGGCAGCGCCGCCGATGCCGGCATCTTCGAGGCCTACGGTCTCGGCCTCGGTGAGCCGATCCGCCTGTCCGCCGAACACGGCGAGGGCATGTCGGACCTTCATGCCGCGCTCATGCCGCTGGCCGATGCCTATGCCGAGCGTGCCGCGAACGAGGCGCCCGAAACGGACGTCACCCTGCGGGACGATCTGGAGGACGAGGACGGCGAGGATTTCGAGGCGCCGAACCCCCGCGCCGCCATCACCGCGGCGCGCCCCCTTCAGGTTGCGGTGGTGGGCCGTCCGAATGCCGGCAAGTCCACGCTGGTGAACAAGATCCTCGGGGAGGATCGCCTGTTGACCGGCCCGGAGGCCGGCATCACCCGCGACGCGATCTCCCTCAGGATCGACTGGAAGGACGTGCCCATGCGCGTCTTCGACACCGCGGGGATGCGCCGCAAGGCGAAGGTGGTGGAGAAGCTGGAGAAGCTCTCCGTCGGCGATGGTCTCCGCGCGGTGAAGTTCGCCGAGGTTGTGGTGATCCTTCTCGACGCGGAAATCCCCTTCGAAAGCCAGGATCTCCGGCTCGCCGACCTCGCCGAGCGGGAGGGCCGGGCGGTCGTCGTCGCGGTGAACAAGTGGGACGTCGAGGAGGACCGGCAAGGCAAGCTGGCCGAACTGAAGGAGTCCTTCGAGCGCCTCCTGCCGCAGCTTCGCGGCGCCCCCCTCGTCACCGTATCCGCCAAGACCGGCCGTGGCCTCGACCGGCTGCACGACGCGATCCTGAAGGCACATGACGTCTGGAACCGGCGCGTCCCGACGTCCCGTCTCAACCAGTGGCTCTCGGCGATGACCGAAGCGCACCCGCCGCCGGCGCCCGGCGGCCGCCGCATCCGCCTGCGCTACATGACGCAGGCGAAGACCCGGCCGCCCGGCTTCGTGCTGATGTGCTCCCGGCCCGAGGCGCTCAACGATTCCTACCGGCGCTACCTCGTGAACGGGCTGCGCGCCGATTTCGACATGCCGGGAACGCCGATCCGTCTCTTCGTGCGCGGGCAGGGGGACCAGAACCCCTACAAGAACCGCACGAAGTCCACGCCCTCACGTCTGCGCAAGCACCTCGGCAAGGGGCCGGCTGGCGGCTACTGACGGACCGCGGGTCCGCTGCCGCGCGCCTTTACGCCTCCGGGGGGCTACGCCCGGGGCCCTTCATCTTTCGAGAAATACCCCGGGGGGAGCCGGAGGCGGGGGGCAGCGCCCCCCTTGACCCTCAGACCAGTTCGCCGGCGGCGGAAAGATGGGTCCGGCCGCCGAGCCACGGGGCGAGGGCTTCCGGCAGGGCCACGGAGCCGTCCTCGCGCTGGCCGTTCTCCAAGACCGCGATGAGGGTGCGCCCGACGGCGAGGCCGGAGCCGTTCAGCGTATGGACGAAATCCGGCTTGCCGCCGCCCTCGGGGCGGTAGCGTGCATTCATCCGGCGCGCCTGGAAATCGCCGCAGAAGCTGACGGAGGAGATCTCACGGTAGGTGTCCTGTCCCGGCAGCCAGACTTCGAGGTCATAGGTCTTGCGGGCGCCGAACCCCATGTCACCGGCGCAGAGGGTCATCGTGCGGTAGGCGAGGCCGAGGCGGTCGAGGATGTCCTCGGCGCATCCGCGCATCCGCTCCAGCTCCTCCTCGCCTTTGTCCGGATGCGTGACCGAAACCATCTCCACCTTCTCGAACTGGTGCTGGCGCAGCATCCCGGAGGTGTCCCTCCCGGCGCTGCCGGCTTCGGAGCGGAAGCAGAGCGAATGGGCGGTCATGCGGCGGGGCAGGGTGGCCTCGTCCAGGATATCGCCCTGCACGATGTTCGTCAGGGTCACCTCCGAGGTCGGGATCAGCCAGAGCCCCTCGCGCAAGAGGTAGCTGTCCTCGCCGAACTTCGGAAGCTGGCCGGTGCCGATCATGGCCTCCTCGCGGACCATGACCGGACCGTTCACCTCCAGGAGCCCGTTCTCGGAGATATGCGTCTCGAGCATGAACTGGGCGAGGGCGCGATGGATGCGGGCGATGGCGCCGGTCAGAAGGACGAAGCGGGCGCCCGACAGCTTGGCGGCAGTCTCGAAATCCATGCCGGCGCGGATGCCGGGGATATCGAAATGCTCCTTCGGCGCGAAGTCGAAGCTCGGCGGCGCGCCGCGGCGGTGCAACTCGACATTGCCGTCTTCGTCCTCGCCCTCCGGCACATCCGCAAGCGGCAGGTTCGGCAAGCCGAGCAGCTCGGCGCGCAATTCAGCGTCGCGCGCCTTGGCCTCCTCGTCGAGGCGGGCGATCTCGTCCTTCTTCTGTCCGACGAGGGCGCGCAGGCGTTCGAACTCGGCCTCGTCGCCGGAGGCCTTCGCCTTGCCGACTTCCTTGGAGGCCGCGTTGCGCTCCGCCATCGCCGCCTCGGAGCGGGTGATCGCATCGCGCCGTGCGGTGTCGAGGGCGAGAAGGCGCTCCGAAGCCGCCGCCACGCCGCGCCGGGCAAGGCCGGCGTCGAAGGCGGCGGGATCGTCGCGGATAAGGCGGATATCGTGCATGTCGCGGGCTCGCTGCTGTCCTGACTGATGTCTGGACCGCCTTATGGCGCATCGAGACGCCGGGAGGAACCGCCGAGATGGCGCGGGGGCGGGGGACGGGTGCGGAGAAGGCGACGGGCGCGGGCTCCGCACCGTGGCGCAACGGACGTGACCGGCGGGGTGAGGCGGCACCCTGTCCCGCGCCTCTATGCCGCGCCCCTTGCGGCCCTGCCCAGGGCAGCTTGAGCCTTGAGCGTCTTGCACCAGAGGCGACCCCGCCATAGGTTGCCGGCCAATTCGCCAGATGCCCGTGAGGGCCCGGCCGACCCGTCACGAGAAGGAAGTCCAGATGTTCGCAACGCCCGCCTACGCACAGGCTGCCGGCGCCGGTGGGGCAGGAGCCCTCATGCAGTTCCTGCCGCTCATCCTCATCTTCGCCATCATGTGGCTGCTGCTGATCCGTCCCCAGCAGAAGAAGGTGAAACAGCACCGCGCCATGGTGGAAGCGCTGCGCCGCGGTGACATGGTCGTCACGCAGGGCGGGCTGATCGGCAAGGTCTCCAAGGTCAAGAGCGACGACGAGCTCGAGATCGAGCTGTCCGAAGGCGTCCGGGTCCGCGTGGTGCGCGCGACGATCGCGCAGGTCATGTCCAAGACCGAGCCCGCCCAGGCCGAGAGCTGAGGCTGACAGGCACATGCTGAAGATCCCGCTTTTTACCCGGCTGGTCATCATCGGGCTGGTTCTGGCGGGGCTCATCGCCGCCCTGCCGAACGTCTTTTACGACCGGGTCGAAACCCACAACGACGCGCTGCGGACCATTGAGACCGCCGGCGCGACGGCCGAGGCGGAGGCCGATGCCTCCGTCTGGCCGAGCTTCCTCCCGGCCAACCTCGTCAACCTCGGCCTCGACCTTCGGGGCGGGGCCTACCTTCTTGCCGAGGTTGCCGTGGATCAGGTCTACGGCGACAGGATGGACGCCTACTGGCCCGAGATCCGCGATGCCCTGCGCAGCGAGCGCGACACCGTCGGCGCGATCCGCAGGGTAAATGCCCCGGAGGGCCAGCTTCGACTGCAGATCGAGAATGCGGACGGCATGGCCACCGCGCTGCAGGTCGTGCGCAACATCTCTCGCCCCGTGGTCAGCCTCACCGGCGCCGGCTCGAACGACATCGAGGCGAGCGCCAGCGACAACGTGATCACCGTGCAGCTCTCCGAGGCGGAGCGGGTCGCCACCGACGACCGCACCATGCAGCAGAGCCTTGAGATCATCCGCCGCCGCGTGGACGAGGCCGGCACCCGCGAGCCCTCCATCCAGCGGCAGGGCGCCGACCGCGTGGTCATCCAGGTCCCGGGCGTCGGCTCCGCGCAGGAGGTCAAGGACCTCATCGGCACGACGGCGCAGCTCACCTTCAACCCGGTCGTCACGCGGACGACCAATCCCAACGAGGCCCCCGGGCCGCTCAACGTGCTCCTGCCGGCGGCTGACGAGGAGGGCGTCTACTACGTCATCGAGCAGTCGCCCGTCGTCACCGGCGAGCAGCTCACCGACAGCCAGCCGACCTTCGACCAGAACGGCCGCCCGGCCGTCTCCTTCCGGTTCAATCCGCAGGGCGCCCGCCGCTTCGGGGATTACACCCAGGAGAACATCGGCTCCCCCTTCGCGATCGTGCTGGATGACGAGGTGATTTCCGCCCCGGTCATCCAGGCGCATATCGCCGGCGGCTCCGGCATCATCACCGGCAACTTCTCGGTCCCGGAAAGCAGCAATCTCGCCGTGCTTCTGCGCGCCGGCGCGCTGCCGGCCGAGATCTCGTTCCTTCAGGAACGCTCCATCGGTCCCGAGCTCGGCGCCGACAGCATCCAGGCGGGCACCATCGCCTGCATCGTGGGCGGGATCGCGGTTCTGGCCTTCATGTGGGCGAGCTACGGTCTCTTCGGCTTCTTCGCCAACATCGCGCTGATCATCAACGTGGGCCTGATTTTCGGGCTTCTGTCGCTCATCGGCGCCACGCTCACCCTGCCGGGCATCGCCGGGATCGTGCTCACGATCGGCATGGCGGTGGATGCCAACGTGCTCGTCTTCGAGCGCATCAAGGAAGAGCTGAAGACGGCGCGGGGTCCGGCACGGGCCATCGAGCTGGGCTACGAGCGGGCGATCAGCGCCATCGTGGATGCCAACATCACCACCTTCATCGCGGCCGTCATCCTCTTCACGCTCGGCTCCGGCCCGGTTCGCGGCTTCGCCGTCACCCTCGGCCTCGGCATCGTGACCTCCGTCTTCACGGCGATCTGGGTCACGCGCCTGATCGTCGTGACGTGGTTCGAGCGCCGCCGCCCCAGGACGATCGAGATCTGACATGCGTTTGAGACTTGTTCCCCAAGAGACCGACTGGAACTTCTTCAAGTTCTGGAAGATCACCTTCGGCGCGTCGGTCCTGGCGGTCATCGCCTCCATCGTGCTGTTCTTCACCGTCGGTCTGAACCTCGGCATCGATTTCCTCGGCGGGACCACGATCCGCACCGAGAGCCCGGCGGCGGTGGATGTGGGCGAATATCGCTCCGCCCTCGCCGAGCTTGGCCTCGGGGACGTGGCGATCACCGAGGTGTTCGACCCCTCCTTCGGCCCGGACGAGAACGTCGCCCAGGTGCGTATCCAGGCGCAGGAGGGCGAGGAAGCCATCACGGAGCAGAATATCGTCACCGTCGAGGCCGCGCTTCAGGAGGTGAACCCGGAGATCCGCTTCACCTCGGTGGAGAGCGTCGGGCCCGAAGTGTCCGGCGAGCTGATCTGGGACGCGGTCCTCTCCGTTCTGGCGGTGATGGGCGCGGTCCTGGTCTACGTCTGGCTGCGCTTCGAGTGGCAGTTCAGCGTGGGCGCCGTCGCGGCCCTGATCCACGACGTGATCGTCACCATCGGCATCTTCTGCCTGCTGCAGCTTCCGTTCGATCTGTCGATCATCGCGGCGCTCCTGACCATCGTCGGCTATTCGCTGAACGATACCGTCGTCGTGTTCGACCGGGTTCGCGAGAACCTGCGGAAGTTCAAGACGATGCCGCTCCGGCAGCTGATGAACCTGTCGCTGAACGAGACACTGAGCCGCACGGCGATGACCTCCTTCACCACGCTGATCGCGCTCATCGCCCTCTATATCCTCGGCGGCGACGTGATCCGCGGCTTCGTCTTCGCGATGATCTGGGGCATCGTCATCGGCACCTACTCCTCCGTCTTCGTCGCCGGCACGATCCTCCTGCGTCTGGGGGTGAAGCGGGACTGGTCGAAGGAGAAGGGCGGGGACAGCCCCGCCGGAACGCAGTTCACCAGCTCCGATGCCTGACGCGATCCTGGCGGCCCTGGCCCTTCCGGGGGCCGGGGTCGTCGCCGGCGCCGCCCTTGTCGCTGGCTTCGTCTACGGTTTCGCGGGGTTCGGCGCCTCGCTCGTCTACATGCCCGTGGCAGGCCTCGTCCTGGGGCCGGAGGCGGCGGTCGTCACCTTCGTCCTCTCCGGTCTCGGTGCCCTGGTCTCGGTGCTGCCCGGCGCGCTTCGGATCGCGGACGGGAGGGGCCTTGCAACCACGCTGGCCGGCGCCATCGCCCTTTTGCCGGTCGGGCTCGTCATCCTCACCACGGTCGACCCGGTGCCGCTTCGCTGGGCGGTCTGCACGATCATCGCGGCAACGCTGGTGGCGCTCGCCTTCGGCTGGCGCTACCAGACCCGCCCCCACTGGACCGCGCGTCTCGGCGTCGGGGTGACGACGGGGGTGCTCGGCGGAGCGACGGGGCTCATGTCCCCCATCCTGATCCTCTTCCACCTGAGCGGCGACCGCCCCCCGCGGGAGATCCGCGCCGAGACCGGCGCCTTCCTCGCGATCCTGAACGCGGCGCTCCTGCCGGGCCTGTGGTGGCGGGGCGTGGTGAGTGCGGAGCTCCTCTGGCTGGGGCTCCTGCTCCTGCCGCTCTACACGCTCGGAAGCTGGGCGGGGACAGCCGCCTTCACCCCGGCATCGGGACCGCGTTACCGCCCCTTTGCCTATGCCGTGGTGGCAGGCTCGGTGCTGATCGGACTTCCCATCTTCGACTGAAGGCCCGCCGCGCCTATATCGGGGGGCGACGAAGCGAGAAGGAGACCATCCATGCAGATGACCGACATGCAGTTCGGGGCCGCGCGCCCGGTGGACGGCTACGGGCCGGGCTTCTTCCGCGTTGCCGGGGAGGTTCATCACGGGCCGATGATCGCCGCGCCGGACGGCGTCCATCCCTGGCGCGGCATGGAGGCGCCGGAGGAGATCGCGGCGCTGGCGGGGCAGGTCGACGTGGTTCTGCTCGGAACGGGCGCGGACCCGGCACATCTGCCCGCGGAGTTCCGCGCCGCGCTCGAGGAGGCCGGGATCGGCGTCGATGCCATGGCCTCCCCCTCCGCCTGTCGCACCTACAACGTCTGCCTTGCCGAGGGGCGGCGGGTCGCGCTGGCGGCACTCCCGGTCTGACCTGGGCCCGCTCGGCATTTCCTCTGGTCCGCCCCCGCGGCTTGGGCTAGAGGGTGGGGCATGGGCATGACGTCTCACCTTCTCCGCCGCCGACGCGGCGCCTGACGGACCCGCCGGTTCACCGGCCGGGGCGCCACTCTTTTGCGCCCCATGTTGACAGCCCCTCGCCCTCGCGGCACTTCCCAGATCACATGTAGTTGAGGACCAGGATGATGATCCCCTCCCTTTTGCCGACCTACTCGCGCGCGCCCCTCCGGTTTGTCCGGGGCCACGGCTCCTGGCTGGAGACGGAGGATGGCCGCCGATTTGTCGATCTGGGGGCCGGGATCGCGGTGAACATCCTCGGTCATGCGGCGCCCGAACTCGTTTCGGCGCTGACCGATCAGGCCGGCAAGCTCTGGCATGTCTCCAACCTCTACGACATCCCGCTCCAGCAGAAGCTGGCGGACCGGCTGGTCGAGCTGACCTTTGCCGACACGGTCTTCCTGACCAACAGCGGCACCGAATCCTGCGAGCTCGCGGTGAAGATGGCGCGCAAGTACTGGCACGAGAAGGGCACGCCCGAACGCAACGTGATCCTGACCTTCGAGGGCGCCTTCCACGGCCGCTCCTCCGCCGGGATCGCAGCCTCTGGCGGAGAGAAGATGGTGGGCGGCTTCGCCCCGATCCTGGAGGGGTTCCGCAAGCTCGGGTTCGGCGACCTCGATGCGCTGGAGACGGAGATCCGCAAGGCGGACGTCGCCGCGCTCCTGATCGAGCCCGTCCAGGGCGAGGCCGGTATCCGCCCGGTGCCCGAGGAGGACCTGAAGCGGCTCCGGGCGCTCTGCGACGAGACCGGCGTCCTTCTGATCCTCGACGAGGTTCAAAGCGGCGTCGGCCGGACCGGACGGCTCTTCGCCCATGAACTGGCCGGGATCACGCCGGACATCATGATGGTCGCCAAGGGCATCGGCGGCGGCTTCCCCCTCGGCGGGGTCCTTGCGACGGCCGAGGCCGCGTCCGGGATGACGCTCGGCACACACGGGACGACCTATGGTGGCAACCCGCTCGCCTGCTCGGTCGCCCTCGCGGTCCTGGATAAGGTGGGGGAGCCTGCTTTCCTCGATGCCGTGGCGGCGAAGGGCGAGGCGCTGACGAAGCGGCTGGAAGCGCTTGTGGAGGCCCATCCCGGCGTCTTCACGGCGGTGCGGGGGCCGGGGCTGATGATCGGTCTGGTCTGCACCGTGCCCAACACCGAGGTTGTCGCGGCCTGCTACGACACCGGGGTCATCGTGATCCCGGCCGGTAACAACGTGGTGCGCCTCCTGCCGGCGCTGAACATCGGCGAGGACGATCTCGCCGAAGGGCTCGCGCGGATCGACGCAGCGGCCAAACGGATCGAGGAGAACGCGGCATGAGCCATTTTCTGGATATCGACACGACGGCGCCCGAGGATCTGCGGCGGATGATCGACGAGGGACGGCGGATCAAGGCGGACCGCGCCGGCAAGCCCAAGGGCACACCCGATGCCGAGCAGCCGTTTCAGGACCGTGTGGTGGCGCTCATCTTCGAGAAGCCCTCGACGCGGACGCGCGTCTCCTTCGACGTCGGCGTTCGGCAGATGGGCGGCGAGACGCTGGTGCTGTCCGGCGCGGAGATGCAGCTCGGTCATGGCGAGACCATCGCCGACACCGCCCGCGTCCTCTCCCGTTACGTCGACATGATCGCGATCCGCACCTTCGACGCGGCGACGTTGCAGGAACTGGCGGACAATGCCGACGTGCCCGTGATCAATGGTCTGACGAATGCCAGCCACCCGTGCCAGATCATGGCGGACATCATGACCTTCGAGGAGCACCGGGGGCCGATCGGCGGCAAGAAGGTCGTCTGGACGGGGGACGGCAACAACGTCTGCGCCTCGTTCATCCATGCCGCCGGGCAGTTCGGCTTCGATTTCGTCTTCACCGGGCCCGAAACGCTGGAACCGCCGGTCAAGGTGATGGAGGCCGCGCGGGCGAAGGGCGTTTCGGTGAGCGTGGAGCGCGACGCCGGCAAGGCGGTCGAGGGCGCGGATCTCGTCGTCACCGATACCTGGCTCTCGATGCATGACGCGCAATCGGCCCGGGAACGGCGCCACAATCAGCTCCGCCCCTACCAAGTCAACGACGCGCTCATGGAGGCTGCCGGGCCGGACGCCCTGTTCATGCATTGCCTGCCGGCGCATCGCGGCGAGGAGGTGACGAGCCAGGTCATGGACGGTCCGCGCTCGGTGATCTTCGACGAAGCGGAGAACCGCCTGCACGCCCAGAAGGCGGTCATGCGCTGGTGCCTCGGCGCGCTTTGATCTGAAGGGGAGCGCGGCCCGCCCCGAAAGGCCGCCAGTCTCTCCCGGAATGGATGGCCGTCCCTCGAAAGGCAGCCTGTAGCGGGCGCGTCCAATGGGCGCGCCCATTTGCATCAAGGCCTGCGGGCGATAGGTTCTGCTCCGAAACTGGACTATCTGGAGACGACGACATGGCCACCACGGCACGGATCGGACTGGCGGGGCTCGGCACGATGGGCAGCGCGCTTGCGCTCAACATCGCCGAGAAGGGGTTCCCCGTGGCGGTCTGGAACCGGAACACGGCCCATATTACCGAGGTGATTGAGGAGGCCGGGCCGCTTCGCGACGCCCTCGTTCCCTCCGAAACGCTGGAGGAGCTGGTGGCGGCCATCGCGCCGCCGCGGGCGATCATCATCATGGTCAAGGCCGGGGCGCCGGTCTTCGAGACCATCGAGAAGCTGGTGCCGCTCCTTGATGAGGGCGACACGCTGATCGATGCCGGCAACGCCGACTTCAACGATACCCGCGCCACCGAGAAACGGCTGCGCGAGAAGGGCATCCACTTCATCGGGATGGGCGTTTCTGGCGGCGAGGACGGCGCCCGGCACGGCCCGTCCATCATGGTGGGGGGCGATGCCTCCGCTTACGAGCCGATCCGCGATATCATCGAGGCCATTGCGGCGACCTACGAAGGCGACCCCTGCGCCGCGCGCCTCGGGCCGGACGGTGCCGGGCATTTCGTGAAGACGGTGCATAACGGCATCGAATACGCCGACATGGAACTGATCGCCGAGGCCTACGGGCTTATGCGCAAGGGCCAGGGCAAGTCCCCGGCGGAGATCGCCGAGGTCTTCGGCCGCTGGAACGGGGGCCGTCTGCAGTCCTATCTTTGCGAAATCACGGAGAAGGTCCTGTCGGCCACCGACCCCGAAACGGGCAAGCCTGCGGTCGACGTCATCGTGGACGAGGCGGGTCAGAAGGGGACCGGCCGCTGGACCTTGATCGAGGCGCTCAAGCTGGGGCAGTCCGCCTCAACAATCGAGGCGGCGGTGGCGGCACGCTCATGGTCTGCGATGAGCGGGCTCCGGGGAGAGGGCTCGAAGGTCTTCGGCGAGGCGGACGGCCCCGCGCCGACGCTCCCCGAGGACGATCTCGGCCGGGCGCTCCTGGCCGCGCGTATCCTCGCTTACGGTCAGGGGTTCCTGCTGCTGAAGGCCGCGTCCGACGAGTTCGGATGGGATATCGACCTCGCGCGTGTGGCTGAGATCTGGCGCGCCGGCTGCATCATCCGCTCTTCGCTCCTCGACGATATCGCGGCGGCGATCCGGGACGGCCTGCCGGAGGGCGCGCTGCATCTGGCTCCGGCGTTCCGCGAGCCGCTGGTGAACGGCGCGCCTGCGCTTCGGCAGGTGGTGACGCAAAGCGTCGCGGCCGGACTTCCGGCGACCGGTTTCGCTTCCGCGCTGTCCTACTTCGACAGCATGCGGCAGGCGCGCGGAACGGCTGATCTCATTCAGGGCTTGAGGGATTTCTTCGGGCGGCACGGCTTCGAACGCGTCGGCGCCGAGGGCGTCCATCACGGGCCATGGTGGGACTGAGCCGGCTCGGCGCCGCGGCGTCCCTTTGCCTCGCGGCGGCGCCCGCAATCGCCGAAGAGCAGGCGGGCGCGCGGTTTGCGGACGCGTTCCTCGCGGGGGACGTGGGAGTCCTCTGGGCGGCGATGACGGCCGAGATGAAGGATGCCGTCCATAGCCGGGAGGCCTTCGAAGAGATCCGCGCGGAAATTCTGGCGGAACTCGGCAGGGAGGTCGCCGTCCGCGCCGAGATCACGACCCATGAGGGCGGGTTCGAGATCTACCGAAGGATCGGACGCTGGAGCGGCACCGACCAGCCGGTCGAGATGCGCATCACCTTTGATGCGGCGGGCACCATCGCCGGCTTCTGGGTGCGTCCGCAGGCGGTCGCGGCAGAGAGCCGGTTCCTGGACTACCGGACGAAAGCGGATCTGCACCTGTCTGTGAGTGGGGAGTGGTACGTGGTCTGGGGCGGACGCAGCGTGGAGGAGAACTACCACGCCGTCGATCCCGCTCAACGCTTCGCGATGGACCTCCTCGTGCTGGAAGACGGCGAGAGTTTCGCGGGGGACCCCGACGACCTCGCATCCTATCATTGCTGGGGCCGGGAGATACACGCGCCGGCGGCGGGACGGATCGTTCGCGCGGTGGGTGATTTGCCCGATCAGCCGATCGGCGAGACGGATGCGACGCAACCGGCCGGCAATCATGTCGTGATCGACTTCGGGGCAGGGGAGTTCGGAATCCTCGCCCATCTTCAGGAGGGAAGCGTGGCCGTGGCGGAGGGGGAGGCGGTGGGCGCCGGGGATCTCCTCGGCCTCTGTGGCAACAGCGGAAACACCACCGAGCCGCACCTGCACTTCCATCTGCAGACCACCCCGATCCTCGGAGACGGGGAGGGCCTTCCGGCTCAGTTCCTGGGGTATGTCGCGGATGGACGCGACGTGGCGCACGGGGAGCCGGTGCGCGGGCAGAGCGTCTCCCCGGCCGAATAGGCTCAGACCGAAAGCGGACCGTTCCCGTTTGAGGGGGGTGCCGTCCGGTCGTCCGTGACCGGGTTCTCATCCGGCTCCGGATCGGCCGTGGGCTGAGGATCGGGGTCTGTCGCCGGGACAGGATCGCCGGGGCTGCCGAGGCCCGCGGTCGCGCCCTTCGCGCGATCCTCTTCCGTCTCTCCCCAGCGTTCGGCTGCGGCATCTATGGCGCGCCCGGCGCCGGCTTTTTTCTCGAGTTCCATGGCTCTCTCCTGCATGGTCACCTGAATGCAATCTTTGAGGGAGCACTCTGTTCCGGCGGCTCGACACGATGCGAACCGCCCGAAGTTTCGATGCACGCCTCGCATAAAAAAACGCCCCCGCGGGATCCCGCGGGGGCGCTTTTCGGTTCGGAAGGCCCGAACCGGAGCGACAGGTAGATCAGGCCGCGGCGGGGTTCACCTTGCCTTCGGCGATCTTCGTCATGTGATCGTCGCCATCATACGAAGCGTCGAGGCACTTATCGAGCTTGGAGACATCGTCGGACAGGTCCAGACGCTCGGCGAAGGCCTTGACGCAGCCATAGCCGGCGATCGCGTAGTGGGCCATGCGCTGGTACTGCGTGATGATCATCGCATCCTGCGTGTCCTCATCGCCGAACTCCTCGTCGAGCGCATGCGCCTTCGCTTCGGCAGCGAGGCCCTCCATGCCCTTGCAATGCTCGCCGGTCGGATCGACGCCGTGGGCCTTGCAGAGGTCGGACATGGTGCTCATGCCGTTCTCGATACCGTCCACGCCGGCCTGAAGGGCCTTCTTGAGCTCATCGTTCTTGGCGGCGTTCACGAGCTTGGAAGTCACGTCGCGCGATTGCTTGCAGGCACTGTAGAGGTCCTGAAGCTGATCGATGTAGATGTCCTTGAGGCTGTTCATGGCCATGGGTCTTACCCTCCTTGCGGGTCACGTTATTTGCTACGTGTTGAACGTCCGCCGCCAAGTGAGGTTCCGGGATAAACAGAAAGACCGGGCGCGGCGATCAGGCCGCAAACCCGGTCAGGATGCATCGATGCCCCCGCGGGATCAGCGTGCCGGTCGCTCCTCGGGCGCGGGCGGGAACCAGCTTGTATCGAGGACAGCGTATCGGTCGCGGAAGGCGATCTGCCGCTCCATCTCCTCGCGGTCGAGCAGACGGTAGTAGGGCCGTTCCACCTGGATTCGGCCCCTGCGAATGAAGTCCTGCATCATGCGGTTCACGTAGACCGGCGTCGTCCCGATGGCCTGTCCGATTTCCGCCTGGCTCATCGGGATCCGGAAACGGTTTCCCGTGCCGACATTGGCGACGGCGAGACGGGCGCGCAGGTCGAGGAAGAAATGGATGAGGCGGTCCTCACCGGGATAGATCGCCATCGCAGTCTGCTTGTCCCGCAGGGCGGTCTGATCGACGCCGCTTACGCTCATCAGCAGGGACGCGAGGCGCGGCAGTCGACCAAAGAGCTTGCTGACGGCGTCGCGGGGAAAGGGACAGACCGTGCCATCGGTCTGCATCACGGTCTCATGGCCAGAGTTGTCGGCGCCGAGTTCCGCAAGTCCGACGATCTCGCCGGGCAGGAAAATGCGACTGATCGAGGACTTGCCCTTGAAGTCCGTCCGGGCCACGAGCCAACCTTCCTTGACGATGAAGATCGGCGCGTCAAGCGCTTCGCTGTCGATGATGACGTCGCCGGCCGCGTGCTGCTGCTCCGTCTCCTCAAGGGTTGCGATGAAGTCCTTCTCTTCCTCGGACAAGATCATGTACCGGGTGAGACGCGCAACGAGGCAACTTTCCACGCTGTAGGGTCCTTTCTGTAAATCCGCCGGCGACATCGTACGTCACCGGCGGATTTATCGAGAGTATCATGGGCTGATTGTCAACGGGAACGATCAGTCCTTGTCATGGGCCTTCTGGGCGGCATTGCCGATGCGCGCTGCGGTTTCCTTGGCCTTGGCCTCGGCCTCGTCGACGGCCGCGCGGCCGTCGGGCATGTCGGGCGCCGCTTCGCGGGCCTGCGCCATGGTTTCGCGGGCCACGGTCTCGGCTTCACCCGCCGCGGCTTTCGCAGCGCGCTCGAGGCGCTCCCGCTCGTCACGATAGATCGCTTCCGCTTCATCCATCATGTGATCGGAGTAGTCGCCGAAGGTGTCGTCCTCGAACCGGGTGCGGGGCAGCGCCGCGCCAACGGCGGCACCGAGCGCCAAGAACGCCGCACCGACCACGAGGGGCTGGTCGTGGTAGAAGGCGCGCGCCCGTGCGCTGCCCTCGCTGTAATACTGCTCGGCGCTGATGCGTGCCTCGATGGCGCGTTCGCGTGCCGCGATCACCCGGCGGCGGGCCTCATCGGACATGTGCTCGGTTCCTTCCGAAATGCGCTCACGGAGATCGTGCACCGCGGAGGAGACGCGACCTGCGCCCTCGCTGGCGCTCGACTGAGCGGAGTAATAGCCTGATTTCGCATCAGCTTTGGCGTGATGAAGGCGAGCCTTGGTCGCGTACTTCGCTTCGCTGGCCTTGCCGCTCACCTTGCCGCGCGCATCGTAATAGGCGCCGGTCGCCTTGTGCCGCGCATGGCTGAGGCTGCCGCGAGCCTTCGACTTGGCGCGGGACAGGCGGGAGGTGGACTTGCTCCAGCTGCTCGATCCGCTAGTCGCCGAAGAGCCGGGGATCGTGCCCGTGCCGGTGTAGGACCGGCGGCCGGCGTCGGCGCCCTCGAGCTCGGCTTCGGCGGCCGCGACGCGGGCATCGAAGTCGGAGGAATAGGGATCACGACGAAGGCCCGGAGATGTCGGACGGTAGGCCGGATCGTAGGCCACCGGAGCCGGGGCGGGCGCGGGATGACGACGCCTGGCCGGCGACGAAGAGGACGACGACGAGGAAGAGGGACCGAAGACCAGCCAGGCGATGCCGGCACCCGTCAGGGCCAGAGCCACGGGATTGGCCTTGACGCTATTGCCGAGCGAGCGGCCGATCTCGCCGCCGTTCTTCCGGACGCTGTCCGACGCGGTATGCAGGAAGCTGTCGAAAGAGAGGCTGTCCTGAAGCGACTCGAGGGTCTTGGTAAGGGCCGAACGCTCGTCTTCGATATCGCGCTCGATCTCGCTGGGTGACCGGTTCTGACCGTCAGCCATGGTTGTTCTCCTTGTAGGTATCACGCACCGCTTCCGCGTCGCGCTTGATATTCTTGCTGGTCCGGGTCGGCGCGAGGCTCGTGCCCTTCAGATCGTGGGAACCCTTGGCGACAAGGGCGAAGGCGATGACCGCGAGGGCCACGCCGACGATCAGGGACGCCCAGCCCGGCTCGAGACCGGTTTCGGCGAGCGCCGCGACAAGCGCGGCGGCGAGCACGTTCAGCGCCACTAGGGCGATGATGCCCGCGGCGGCGAGAAGGCCGATGGCGATCGCGGCGCGCTTCACGTTCTCGCTGATTTCCGCGCGCGCGAGATCCATCTCGTTCCGCAGAAGGTTGCTGACATGGTTCATCGCGTCGGACAGGAGGCCGATCGGCCCCCTGCCTTTTTCCGCGACCGGCTCATGGGGAGGCGCCGTGGGGTCGGGACGCGTTGACATTATTTCGGGCCTCCGGCCGGTTTGTAGCTCGCCGGATCGCCGACGCCGCCAACGGCGGGGGACGCCGAGGTCGGGGGCGTCGCGGGCCTGGCGCCGAGCGGATCGGGCTGAACCTCGGGAGAGACGTCGACCGACGGGCCGTCGGGGCTGTAGCCTGCCGGGGGCTCTCCGACAGCGCCGAAATCGTCTTCGTGGGTCGCCTTGGCAAAGCGGCTGGCGGCGAAGCCGACCAGTGCGGCGCCGCCCAGGAAGGCGAGGGGGTTACGGCGGGCAAAGTTGCTCAGATCCTCGACGACATCGGAGATCTCCGTGTCGCGAAGGTTGTCCGCCGCACTGTTGAGCGTCTTGGCGAACTGGCCCACGAAGCGCTCTTGGTAGGAGCCTTCGCTCATGTCGTCCGCGGCGTCGCGCAGGTTGCCGGCCAACTTTTCGGTCTCACCGGCGGCGTAGTCGCGGGCGCCGTAGACGCGATCCTCGACTTCGGCGCGGCCCTGATCGGCCCAGCCCTTGGCGCGGCCTTTCAGGCCTTCGGCATTGGCTTCGGCGCGCTCCTGAGCGTGATCGGCCGCTTTTTCGGCCTCGTGCTGGGCGTCCTTCGCCGTTTGTTTCAGATTGTCGGACATTTGGAAGCTCCTGTTCAGGCGATGAATTGCAGGACCGCGAGGATCACCACGATGAGGCCGATGAGATAGAAGAGGCTGTGCATGCGTGGTGGTCTCCTTGCCGTGCTGCGTCGGATCGGGCCCCGCCGGGTGTCCGGGATGCTCAATAGCGACCCGGCCGATCCTCTCGATTAGTTGAAGCGCCAACTCCGGCACCCGCGCCGGGGTTCCTCGAAGGCGACGCGAGATTCTCTTTCAAAAGCGCGATATTCCGCTTGTTGGCCTTGAAGGCGATGTCGAAGAAATCACCGACGAACGGAACGAGACCGACGGCGTAATCGACGCCTGCATTCAGGCCCATCCGGGCGAGGGTCCAGCGGTCGGCCCCGAGGCGGTACCCCTCGAGGGCGATGTACGCGGCAGGGGCGAGGGCGAGGGTGTCGCCGATCCCCGGAACGAGGCCCAATATCCCGTCCCAACCGATCCTCCACGGAGTGAAGGGAATGCCGTAGCGGGCATCCATCATGCCGGCCAGACGGTCGAGGCGGGCGAGCCGAGCTTCGAAATCGGCGGGACGGGCAGGACTCATCGGCGGTGGCTTGTCCGGTCCCGCTCGATACGGATCGGCATCGGCGCAGGTGCAGGAGCGAGCAATTCGGCAAGCGCGGCCGCAGCGGTTCCTGCAAGATGACGCGCGGTTTTCAGAAATGACATGGGAATCCCCCCGGGTTGGCAGTGAGGGGAGAACCACATTTCCGTGTGCCGGTTCCGTCCGAGGCCGGGGACCGTCATTAAATTGAACTGGTTTAGCGGTTACGGCTGGCCGCACGCGCGGCAGAACATTATATGAACGTTCATGTCCAAGAAAACTCTCATGGACCGGCTGGCGATCCTGTCAGATGCGGCGAAGTACGACGCCTCCTGCGCGTCCTCCGGCACGTCGAAGCGGGACAGCCGGGATGGCAAGGGCCTCGGCTCGACCGAAGGGTCCGGCATCTGCCATGCCTATGCCCCGGACGGGCGCTGCATCAGCCTGCTGAAGATCCTGATGACGAACTTCTGCATCTACGACTGCTCCTATTGCGTGAACCGCGTGTCCTCGAACGTGGAGCGGGCGCGGTTCTCGGTGGAGGAGGTCGTCTGGCTCACGACGGAGTTCTATCGCCGCAACTACATCGAGGGGCTCTTCCTGTCCTCGGGGATCATCCGGTCCCCCGACCAGACCATGTCCGACATGGTGCGCATCGCGAAGGTCCTGCGACAGGACCACCAGTTCCGGGGTTACATCCACCTCAAGACCATCCCCGACGCCGCGCCGGAGCTGATCGAGGAGGCGGGCCTCTACGCCGATCGCCTGTCGATCAACGTCGAGTTGCCGACCGATGGCGGCGTGAAGCGGTTCGCCCCCGAGAAGCGTCCGTCGCAGATCCGCGGCGCGATGGGACAGGTCCGCGCGACGTCCGAGGGATACAAGGAGAAGAGCTGGAAGGGCCGCAAGAAGGGCCGCTTCGCCCCTGCCGGTCAGTCCACGCAGATGATCGTGGGCGCGGACGGCGCGAACGATGCGACGATCCTTGGCACATCTTCCACGCTCTACAGCGATTACCGCCTCCGCCGGGTCTACTACTCCGCCTTCTCCCCGATCCCGGACAGTACCGCCGCGCTGCCGCTCATTCGCCCGCCGCTCCAGCGGGAGCACCGGCTCTACCAGGCGGATTGGCTGATGCGCTTCTACGGCTTCGACGCGAAGGAACTGGCGGCGAACGAGACCGGCATGCTGGATCTCGGCGTCGATCCGAAGCTCGACTGGGCCCTGCGCCATCGCGGAGATTTTCCGGTGGAGGTCAATCGCGCCGGACGGGACATGCTCCTGCGCGTGCCGGGCTTCGGGACGAAGACGGTGGACCGGGTGCTGAGGCTGAGACGCGACAGGACCATCCGCTATGACGATCTGATCCGCCTCGGCGCGTCCTTGAAGAAGGCGGCGCCCTTCATCTCCCTGCCGGACTGGACGCCCCGCGCGCTGATCGACGGCGCCGGCCTCCGGGCCCGCTTCGCCCCGCCGGCGGAGCAGCTGTCCCTCTTCTGATGCGCGTCGTCGTCCTTCCGCGGATCGGCACGTCGGAGGCGTGGCGCGCCGAGGCGCGAGCCCTGGCAGGGGAGGGCGTGCGGCCCGAAGACGTTTCATGGTCGCGGGGGGAGGCGTCGCCCGGCCTGCTCGATGGGATGTCCGCGCCGTCCGGGACGCCCCGCACGCTCACCGTGCCCCGCGCCTTCCCGAACTTTGCCGACGCGGTGATCTGCCATTCGGATCCCGAGCGCTTCGCTCTTCTCTACGCGTTGCTTCTGCGACTGCAGGACAGACCTGGCCTGCTGGCGGACAGGGCCGATCCGCAGGTGGGGCGGTTGCGCAAGCTGGAGAAGGCCGTTCACCGCGACATGCACAAGATGAAGGCATTCGTCCGGTTCAGGGAGGTCGGCGCGCCCGATCCCGAAACCGGCCGACGCTCCTTCGTCTCCTGGTTCGAGCCCGATCACTACATCGCCGAGGCGATGGCCGGTTTCTTCACCAGGCGCTTTGCCAGCATGTCATGGATCATCGCCACGCCGGACATGGGGATCGCCTGGGACGGGACGCGGAGCGAGCTTATCCCCGATCCGCCGCGCCCGCCCGACGGGGAGGATGCCGCCGAGGATCTCTGGCGCACCTATTACGCCAACATCTTCAATCCCGCGCGCCTGATGGTGAAGGCGATGCAGTCGGAGATGCCGAAGAAGTACTGGCGGAACCTTCCCGAGGCGCGGCTCATTCCGGATCTGATCGCCTCGGCCCCGGCGCGCGTGGACGCGATGCGCGCCGCAGAGGCCTCCGAGCCCACACCAACCGCCGTCGCCGTCGCGCGCCGCCGGGAGACCGACATGGACCTGTTTCTGCCCCGAAATATTCCCGGCCTTGCGAAGGAAGCCGCCGGCTGCACCCGCTGCCCGCTCCACGGCCCGGCGACGCAGACCGTCTTCGGCGAGGGGCCCGAGGATGCGCCCCTGATGTTCGTCGGGGAGCAGCCGGGGGACAACGAGGATCTGGAGGGCCGCCCGTTCGTCGGTCCCGCCGGCCAGCTTTTCGATGCCTGCGCTAGGAAGGCCGGGATCGACCGGGATGCGGCTTATGTCACCAATGCCGTGAAGCACTTCAAGTTCACGCCGCGCGGCAAGTCCCGCATCCACCAGCGGCCGTCGGCGGGCGAGGTGTCCGCGTGCCGCTGGTGGCTCGAGAGCGAGGCGGAGGTCATCCGGCCGGCCCTCTTCGTGGCCCTCGGCGCCACGGCCCTCCATGCCCTGACGGGGGACGGCAAGGGGATCCTCAAGCGGCGGGGCAGCTTCGAGCGCGGACGCTTCGGCGCGCCGGTCTTCGTCACCGTCCACCCCTCCTACCTGCTGCGCCTTCCGGATGCATCAAAGCGGGCGGAGGAGGAGGCGCGCTTCGTCGAGGACCTGGCCGCGGTGCAGGAGGAGCTCGGGCGCCTCGTCGCCTGAGGACCGCTTGCGCAAGCCGGCCTGACGGCGCGCGACGGTCGTGCTAGGATTCCCCTGGGTCATCCTGCGGGAGAGGGATCGCATGGCGCGGCGTATCACCAATTGCCACATTCACACCTTCACCGAAGCGCATGTCCCGAAGGTCTACCCGCACCCGGCGATCGCATGGATCAGGGCGGTGCCATGGCTGCCGGGCGTCATCGCCAAGGCGCTCGGGATCGCGGGACAGGAGAAACTGTCCGAGAAGGTCGGGCGGCTGGCGGAGTTCCAGAAGACCGGGCGCCTTGGGTCCCAGGCCGCCGTCTTCCGCTCGATCCTTCCCTTCTATCCCGGCAGCGCGCGCTTCGTCGTCCTGCCGATGGACATGGCCGGGATCGGGTTCGGCCCCGTGGCCGAGGATCTGCGCTCCCAGCACGACGCGCTCGCCCGTCTGGCGCGGGAGGAGAAGCCCGGCCGCGTCCTGCCGTTCGCGACCTGCGATCCGCGCCGGGAGGAGAGCGTGGCAGAGGCGGAGCGGGCGATCGGGGAGCTCGGGTTCCGGGGGCTCAAGATCTATCCCCGCCTCGGCTTTCCGCCCGATCATCCGGCCCTGATGCAACGGCTCTACCCCATGCTCGCGGAGCGCGGTCTTCCGGTCATGTCCCATTGCTCCCGCGGGGGCGTCAGGGGGCGGGACGTCAGCTCCGAGGCGGCGGACGCCTTCACCGATCCCCGCGCCGTCCTTCCGGCGCTCGATGCGCATGAGGGCCTCAGGATCTGTCTTGCGCATTTCGGCGGCTCGGCGGACTGGCGGGCCTACGTGGACGAGGGGATCGACCCGGACGATCCCGGCGCACGGGCCCGCAACTGGGTCGCCTCCCTCGTCGATCTGCTCGGCAGCGGGGATCATCCCGGCCTCTGGACGGACATTTCCTACACGCTCTTCCGCGTCGCCGACTACGTGCCTTTCCTCAAGGTCTTCCTGAAGGACGAACGCGTCCTGTCGCGCACGCTCTTCGGGTCGGACTACTACATGACCCGGCAGGAGGAGCTGTCCGAGCGCGCGGTCTGCTTCCGGCTCAGGGAGGCGCTGGGGGAGCGGCTGTTCTGGCGCATCGCGGATCAGAACCCGGGCATCTGGCTCGGGGAGGAGGGCGGGACGGAGCCGCCGCCGCTGGACCCGGCCCCCGCGACAGGCTAACCCCGCAGGGCACTGCACGATCTCAAGCCGAAGGAGCGCCCCATATGTCCCATGGAGGTCCCGCAAGACCGCTCGCCGCGCGGAAATCCGGCCCGCTGACAGGGGTTGCGGACGTTCCGGGCGACAAGTCCGTCAGCCACCGCGCCCTGATCCTCGGCGCGCTTGCGGTGGGGGAGACGAAGATCACCGGGCTTCTCGAGGGGCAGGACGTGATCGACACGGGCCGTGCGATGACCGCCTTCGGGGCAGAGGTGGTGCGCCACGGCGAGGGCGCCTGGTCCGTCCACGGTGTCGGCACCGGGGGCTTCGCGGAGCCGGCCGACGTGATCGATTGCGGCAACTCGGGCACGGGCGTGCGTCTCGTCATGGGCGCCATGGCGACGACACCGATCACCGCGACATTCACCGGGGACGCCTCACTCCGGGCTCGCCCCATGGCGCGGATCACCGAGCCGCTGTCGATGTTCGGCGCCCGTGCGGTCGGTCGCTCCGGCGGGCGGCTTCCGATGACGATCGTCGGCGCGGCGGACCCGATCCCGGCCGACTACGCGACGCCGGTGCCGTCGGCTCAGATCAAGTCCGCGATCCTTCTTGCCGGTCTCAACGCGCCGGGTCAGACCGTCGTGACGGAGGCCGAGACGTCGCGGGACCATACCGAACGGATGCTCGCCGGCTTCGGCGCGTCGGTCGAGGTGGAAGAGATCGGGGCAGGGCGCCGGGTGATCCTGACCGGCCAGCCCGAACTCCGCCCCCAGACCATCGCCGTGCCGCGCGATCCGTCATCCGCCGCCTTTCCGGTCTGCGCCGCGCTGATCGTTCCGGGCTCGAACGTCTCTGTCCCCGGCATCGGCCTCAACCCCACGCGCGCCGGCCTGTTCGAGACGCTCCGGGACATGGGCGCTGACCTCACCTACGAGAACGCGCGCGAGGAGGGCGGCGAGCCGGTGGCGGACCTGCGCGCCCGCTTCTCCCCGGACATGAAGGGCATCGACGTTCCCCCGGCGCGCGCGGCCTCGATGATCGACGAGTACCCGATCCTCTCCGTCGTCGCCGCCTTTGCGGAAGGACGCACAGAGATGCGCGGCGTCAAGGAGCTGCGCGTGAAGGAATGCGACCGGATCGACGCGATGGCCACCGGCCTGCGCGATGCGGGCGTGACCGTGGAAGAGGGCGAGGACTGGTTCGCCGTCGACGGCCGCGGGCCGGAGGGCGTTCCGGGCGGGGCGAAGGTGACCGCGCGGCTCGACCACCGCATCGCCATGTCCTTCCTGATCCTCGGTATGGCCGCAAAGGAGGCGGTGACCGTGGACGATGCAGGCCCGATCTCCACCTCCTTCCCGATCTTCGAGGCGTTGATGTCCCGCCTCGGCGCGAGCTTCGAAGACGCGGCCTGACCGTCACCCCGGAACCGCGCGAGCCCTTGAGGACGAACGACATGACCTCACCGGGTCTGCCATCGCGCGAGGCCACGGGCGATCGGGTCTGGCCTGGCACCGCCGGGCGAGGGTCGTTTTCAGCGAACCGGCGGTTTGCCCCTGTGGCGGCTTGAAACCATTTTCCTCCGAGCAGAAGAGTATCGACCGCGATGCACTGGAGACTGAAACGATGACCGGACTGACCGGACGATGTAATTGCGGCGAGGTCAGCTACCGCGTGACGGGGCCGTTCTCGCCCGTCGTCGCCTGTCACTGCACCGAGTGCCGGCGCGCCTCCGGCCACTTCGTCGCGGCGACGTCTGCGGTGGAGACGGACCTCGTGATCGAGGGAGTGCCCCGCTGGTACGAAAGCACCCCCGGAACGGTGCGCGGGTTCTGCCCGACCTGCGGCGCCAATTTGTTCTGGCGGCAAACGCCGGGCCGGATCTCGATCTGGGCCGGCTCGATCGATGCGCCGACGAACCTTGCCCTCGAGGCCCATATCTTCACGTCCGAAAAGGGCGACTACTACGAGATCGCGGACGGTTTGCCCCGCCATCCGGAGCGCTTGGCAACAACGAAGGAGGGGGAGGCATGTTGATTCCGCCGCGGCCGATCCTCGCCAACAGACGCCTTTACCGGCAGCACGGAAGGCTTGTCCGCAAGTTCAAGGAGGATCTCGGCTACGCGCCGAACCTCGCCCGCCCCCGGACGTTTTCTGAAAAGGTGCAATGGCGCAAGCTGAACGACCGCAACCCGCTGTTCCGAACGCTTGCGGACAAGGTCGCCGTCCGGGACTGGGCGGCGGACCGGATCGGCGGAGAGGAGGGACGCGCGCTTCTGACCGAGTGCGTCGCCGTGATCGAGAACGCGGCGGATGCCGACGTCCACGCCCTGCCTGACGGGGTTGCGCTCAAGTCCGCCCACGCATCGAGCTGGAACATGCTGGTGGAACGCTGGACACCGGAGCTGCGCCGGCTGGCCGAGACCAAGCTCGCGTCGTGGACCACCGGATATTACGGCGCCGCCAAGAGCGAGGCGGCCTATCTGGAGGTGCCTCGGCGCGTTCTCGTCGACCGTCTTCTCTACCGGGCGGACGGGAAGCTGGCCGATGTCCTGAAGATCCTCTGCTTCCACGGCCGGGCCGAAGCTCTCTGCATCAACCAGTGGCCCGATGGCGCGGCCCCCCTGGACGGGGATGGGGAATTCTACCAGTCCTTCATGACGCCTGAATGGGCACCGGCCGGCTTCACCACCGGTCGCCCGACGGCCCCTGTGAGGCCACCCCGGCCGAAGCGGCTCGGCGATGCGCTGTCCATCGCGGAGCGGCTCTCGGCCGGCATCGATTTCGTCCGCGTCGATTTGCTTGCGACGGAAGATGAGTTAAAGCTGTCCGAAATGACGCTGTATCCCAAATCGGGGCTCGTGCCCTACGATCCGCCCCGGTGGGATCGCCTCCACGGCGATCTCTGGACATTGCCGCAAGAAAGCCGGTCGTCATGAGTTTCACTGTTGCCATCGACGGTCCCGCCGCGGCGGGGAAGGGGACGATTGGACGCGCGGTCGCCGCTCATTTCGGTTTTGCCCATCTCGATACAGGGCTTCTCTACCGCGCGGTCGGACGGCGGACGCTCGACGGCACGACGCCGGAGGATGCGGCCCTCGCGCTCAAGGCGTCAGACCTCGAGGACGACGCGGCGCTTCGCCATCCCGACGTAGCCCAGGCCGCCAGCCGGGTCGCCGCGGTTCCGGAAGTGCGCCGGGCCCTTCTGCATTTCCAGCGCGCCTTTGCGGCGCGGTCGGGCGGCGCGGTACTCGACGGGCGCGATATCGGAACGGTGATCTGCCCGGATGCGGCCGTGAAGCTGTTCGTGACGGCCTCCGATGCCGTCCGCGCGCATCGCCGCCATGCGGAGCTGATCGCCAAGGGGCACGAGATCGATCTGGACGAGGTCGCCGCCGACCTGCGCCAGCGAGATCAGAGGGACGCCGCCCGCGCGACGGCGCCGCTCCACGCCGCGGCCGACGCCGTCACGCTCGACACGTCCGACATGGCAATCGACGAGGCCGTCACGCGCGCTCTCGAGGCTGTGGAGGCTGCGCGGAGCCGCTGAGAGCGGGGTCCGGGCGCCTCGCCCTTGCGTGCGCGCCGGGCCTGCTGTAAAGAGCGCGGCGTCAACAGGGGGCTGATTGCGCCCGGATGTTCGAGCAGGGCCGGACCGATGCCGGGCCCTGTCTTCGTGCATTCGGCGTCTTTCATTCTCCTGACCGACCAGATTCTCAAGACCGGCGGACCCAACCGCCTGGCCCGAAACAACCCGTGAAAAGGAATACCGGACCCTTATGAGCGCCAACGCATCCATGGAGGAATTCGAAGCCCTCCTCTCCGAAAGCTTCGAGATCGACACCCCGAACGAAGGTTCGGTCGTGCGCGGCAAGGTCATCGCCATCGAGGCGGGACAAGCCATCATCGACGTCGGCTACAAGATGGAAGGCCGCGTCGAGCTCAAGGAATTCGCAAACCCCGGCGAAGCCCCCGAGATCTCGGTGGGCGACGAGGTCGAGGTTTATCTCGATCGTGTCGAGAACGCCCGTGGCGAAGCCGTCATCAGCCGTGACAAGGCCCGCCGCGAAGAAGCGTGGGACCGTCTCGAGAAGGCCTATGCCGACGAGAACCGTGTCGAGGGCGCGATCTTCGGCCGCGTCAAGGGCGGCTTCACCGTCGATCTCGGCGGCGCCGTGGCCTTCCTGCCCGGCAGCCAGGTTGATGTGCGCCCCGTGCGCGATGCCGGCCCGCTGATGGGCCTCAAGCAGCCGTTCCAGATCCTCAAGATGGATCGTCGTCGCGGCAACATCGTCGTCTCGCGCCGTGCCATCCTCGAGGAGAGCCGTGCCGAGCAGCGTGCCGAGGTCATCGCCAAGCTGACCGAGGGCGACACCGTGGACGGCGTCGTCAAGAACATCACCGAGTACGGCGCCTTCGTCGACCTTGGCGGTGTGGACGGCCTCCTGCACGTCACCGACATGGCGTGGCGCCGGGTCAATCACCCGTCCGAGATCGTCTCCATCGGTGAGACGATCAAGGTCAACGTGATCAAGATCAACAAGGAAACCCACCGTATCAGCCTCGGCATGAAGCAGCTGCAGGACGATCCGTGGGATGCCGTGGAAGCCAAGTTCCCGCTGGATTCGGTTCACACCGGCCGGGTGACGAACATCACCGATTACGGTGCGTTCGTGGAGCTGGAGCCGGGCGTCGAGGGTCTCGTGCACGTCTCCGAGATGAGCTGGACGAAGAAGAACGTCCATCCGGGCAAGATCGTCTCCACCTCCCAGGAGGTCGAGGTGATGGTGCTCGAGATCGACACCCAGAAGCGTCGTGTCTCGCTCGGTCTCAAGCAGACCATGCGCAACCCGTGGGAAGTCTTCGCCGAAACCCATCCCGAGGGCACCGAGGTCGAGGGCGAGGTCAAGAACATCACCGAGTTCGGTCTGTTCGTCGGCCTTCCGGGCGATATCGACGGCATGGTCCACCTGTCGGACCTGTCGTGGGATCAGCGCGGCGAGGAAGCCATCCAGGATTACCGCAAGGGCGACGTCGTCCAGGCCGTGGTCACGGAGACCGACGTCGAGAAGGAGCGCATCTCGCTCTCCATCAAGGCGCTTGGCGGCGACAAGTTCGCCGAGGCGATCGGCGGCGTGAAGCGCGGCTCGATCATCACCGTCGAAGTGACGGCGATCGAGGATGGCGGCATCGAGGTGGAGTACGAGGGCATGAAGTCCTTCATCCGCCGCTCCGACCTGGCCCGCGACCGCTCCGAGCAGCGGCCCGAGCGGTTCTCGGCCGGTGACAAGGTGGACGTCCGCGTCACCAACCTCGACAGCAAGACCCGTCGTCTCGGCCTGTCCATCAAGGCGCGCGAGATCGCCGAGGAGAAGGAAGCCGTGCAGCAGTATGGCTCCTCCGACTCGGGCGCCTCGCTCGGCGACATTCTCGGCGCCGCACTGAAGGGCGACGAGAACTGAGGTCCGCATCCGGCCCATCCGAGGCCGGAGCGAGAGATATCGAGAGGGCCCGCGCGGGGGATCGCGCGGGCCTTTTCTTCATCCAGGGAAGGGACGGGGTGGCCCCGAAGGGCGCTTGACGCCAAGCAATCTCGGCGGGTGAGTGCCGTAAGGGCCTGTCGGGCATTCCTAAAAAGGAATGATGCGCTATAGTCGTCCTCGGGCTGATGGCATCGCAGGCGGAGGAGACTCTCCATGATACGTTCCGAACTGATCCACCTGATCGCCGAGGAAAATCCGCATCTCTACCAGCGCGATGTCGAAAAGATCGTGAACACGATCTTCGAAGAGATCATCGATGCGCTGGCGAATGGGGACCGGATCGAGCTGCGCGGCTTCGGCGCCTTCTCCGTGAAGAAGCGAGACGCCCGGACCGGCCGCAATCCCCGGACCGGGGAATCGGTTGCGGTCGAAGAGAAATACGTGCCCTTCTTCAAGACCGGCAAGCTCCTGCGCGAACGCCTCAACGACAGCGCGAACGAAAAGGCCTGAACGCGACATGAAATATATTAGGCTGGCCGTCCTGGCCGTCCTCCTGATCGTCCTTCTGACGATCTCCCTTGCAAACCGGCAGATCGTCGAACTGGCGCTGATGCCGGAGCCCCTGGAGCGCCTGCTCGGCGTCGCGCCGGGCGCTTCGCTGCCGCTGTTCATCGTGGTTCTGGGCAGCGTCGTCGTCGGCCTTCTCATCGGCTACCTCCTGGAATGGGTACGCGAGCACAAGCACCGCGTCGAAGCGCGCAACCGTGGTCGCGAGATCGCCGATCTCCGGGCCGAGAATGCGCGCCTGCGCGGCGAGAAGAACGAGGGCAAGGACGAGGTTCTGGCCATTCTCGACGACAGCACGGTGCAGCAGCGCCGCCGCGCCTCCTGAGAGAGACTTCCATGACCGACAGTTCCGGGATCCGCATCAAGGTTTGCGGTCTGACGCGGCCAGAAGACGTGACCGCCATCGCCGAGGCCGGCGCCGATTACGCCGGCTTCGTCTTCTACGAGCCATCGCCGCGCAATATCGGCCTCGACGTCGCCGCCGAGCTGACCCGGCTGGTGCCGGACGGGATCGAGAAGGTCGCTCTGACGGTGAATGCGCCCGACGCGCTCTTCGAGGGGCTGCTGGACGTCGCCCGGGTCGACCTCATCCAGTGCCACGGCAACGAGGGGCCGCAGCGGCTGGAGGAGTTGCGGGACATGTTCGGCCTGCCGGTGATGAAGGCGATCACCATCGCCACGGAGGCCGATCTCGAAGCGCTCCCGGGTTATCTCGAATCGGCCGATCAGCTTCTGATCGATGCAAAGGGCAGCGCAGCGGATGCGCTTCCGGGCGGCAACGGGGAAAGCTTCGACTGGTCCCTCCTCGAGGGCGTCGAGTGGGACCTGCCGTGGATGCTCGCCGGCGGGCTGACCCCGGACAACGTGGGCGAGGCGATCCGCGTCACCGGCGCAGGGCAGGTCGATGTGTCCTCGGGCGTCGAATCGGCACGCGGCATCAAGGATGCCGGGCTCATCCGCGCCTTCTGCGACGCCGCCCGCGCCGCCGGGTAGGGCAGGGCGCCCGGCCGGCGCCGATGCTTCCCGCTCAATGCGGGTTCCTCTTGGCCCGGACCTTTCGCGCGGCCCGGCCGGCTTGCGGGCGGCGCGGCCTTGGCTTAGACCGCCTCGCGATCCGCTCAGACAGTTTCTCGAAAGGCGCTGACACCATGTCGATCGATACCGACACCGCGCGGCGCGTGGCCCGGCTTGCCCGGATCCGCGTCGAGGAGGACCAGCTTCCGGCACTCGCCGGTGAGTTCAACGCTATCCTCGGCTTCATCGAGCAACTCTCCGAGGTCGACGTGACAGGCGTCGAACCGATGACCTCCGTCACGCCCCAGCGCCTCAAGCGCCGGGATGACGAGGTGACCGATGGCGGCTACCCCAAGAAGGTGCTGTCCAACGCTCCCGATGCCCGCGAGGGCTTCTTTGCCGTGCCGAAGGTGGTCGAATGAGCGCTCCAGAGACCATCGCCGAAGCGCGCGACGCGCTCCGCAACGGGGACGTGACCTCCGCCGAGCTGACCCAGGGCTACATCTCCGCGATTTCGGAGGCGGGAGCGCTCGGCGCGTTCGTCCACGAGACGCCGGATCTCGCCATGGACATGGCGCGCGCCGCGGACAAGCGCATCGCCGAGGGCGGCGCGCCGGACATGTGTGGCATCCCGCTCGGCATCAAGGATCTCTTCTGCACGCAGGGTGTCGCGTCGCAGGCGGCGTCCCGCATCCTCGACGGCTTCACGCCCGAATACGAGAGCACGGTGACGGCGAAACTCTGGCGGTCCGGCGCCGTGATGCTCGGCAAGCTGAACATGGACGAGTTCGCCATGGGCAGCTCGAACGAGACCAGCACCTACGGACCGGCTGTGAACCCCTATCGCCGCTCGGGCGACACCGAGGCGCTGACCCCCGGCGGGTCCTCCGGCGGCTCCGCCTCCGCCGTGGCGGCCTCCCTCTGCCTCGCCGCGACCGGCACGGATACCGGCGGATCGATCCGCCAGCCGGCGGCCTTCACCGGCATTACCGGCCTCAAGCCCACCTATGGCCGCGTCTCCCGCTGGGGAATCGTAGCGTTCGCCTCATCGCTCGATCAGGCCGGACCGATGACCCGCACCGTGCGCGACAGCGCGATCATGTTGCAGGCGATGGCCGGGCACGATGCGAGCGATTCGACCTCTGCCGACATTCCCGTGCCCGATTTCGAGGCGGCGCTCAGCGGCGATATCCGCGGCAAGGTGATCGGCGTTCCGCGCGAGTATCGCATGGACGGGATCCCGAAGGAGATCGACGCGCTCTGGCAGGACGGCGTGCGCATGCTGCGCGAGGCCGGGGCGGAGATCAGGGAGATTTCCCTGCCGAACACGAAATACGCTCTGCCGGCCTATTACGTCATCGCGCCGGCCGAAGCCTCATCCAACCTTGCTCGCTACGACGGGGTGCGCTTTGGACGCCGCGCGAAAAGCGAGCCCGGCGACGGCATCCTCGAGATGTACGAGAAGACCCGCGCCGAGGGCTTCGGTGCGGAGGTCCAGCGCCGCGTCATGGTCGGCACCTATGTCCTGTCCGCCGGCTTCTACGATGCGTATTACAACCGTGCGCGGAAGGTGCGGGCCCTGATCAAGCACGATTTCGACACGGTCTTCGACAAGGGCGTCGACGCGATCCTGACGCCGACCACCCCCTCGGCGGCCTTTGCGCTCGGCAGCATGGCCGACGCTGACCCGGTACAAATGTATCTCAACGACGTCTTCACCGTGACCGTGAACCTCGCGGGTCTGCCGGCGATCTCCGTTCCGGCGGGCCAGACGGGGGACGGCCTTCCCCTCGGCCTCCAGCTCATCGGGCGCCCCTGGGACGAGGCCGGTCTGCTGAACACCGCCGACGTACTGGAACGTGAAGCCGGCTTCGTGGCACGTCCGGAGCGTTGGTGGTAAAGTGCCGGAACCGAAAAACCTCTTCTCATCGTGGTAGACCGAAGATGATCCGTTCGATTCATTCCTCCACCGCCCTGATCGCTCTTGCCGCGCTCGCGCTCTCCGCGTGCCAGCCGGCGGTCCCGGACAGTGCGGCGCAGTTCGACGACCGGGTGAGCTTCGAGACCGCC
This sequence comes from Tropicimonas omnivorans, assembly GCF_031846565.1. Taxonomy (NCBI): domain Bacteria; kingdom Pseudomonadati; phylum Pseudomonadota; class Alphaproteobacteria; order Rhodobacterales; family Roseobacteraceae; genus Tropicimonas; species Tropicimonas omnivorans. Next base: position 722,686 of record NZ_JAVRHL010000002.1, read on the forward strand.
CGCGCGGGGCAGGCCACCGGCTCGCTGCCGGTCCTGCCGCCCGAAGCCACGGGCGCCCCCGCGGTGAACAGCTCGGACGTCGATGGTCTGTCCTCGTCCGATCTCGCCGCGGCCGGGATCGGCGCGCAAGGCTCCACGTCGACTTCGTCCTATCCGCCGCCCGAGGCGGTCGTCGTGGAGCCCGTTCCGGGTGCGGTCATCAGCCCCCCGGGGTCGGCCGAACTTTCGGACGAGCAGAACTTCAAGGCCGTGGCCGAGCGCGAGACGATCGAGAGCGACGCCGAGCGGCTCGAACGGCAGCGGGCGCAATACCGTCAGGTCCAGCCGGGCCAGTTGCCGCAACGCACGGGCGAGGGCGGTCCGAACATCGTCGCCTATGCCCTCCAGACGAGCAATTCCGTCGGCCAGCCGCTTTACCGCCGGATGTTCGCCAGCGCCGACAAGGCTCGGCGGAACTGCGCGAACTATCCCTCGCCCGACGTGGCGCAGCGCGATTTCCTCGCCCGCGGCGGCCCGCAGCGAGACCGGCTCGGGATCGACCCGGACGGCGACGGGTTCGCCTGCTCCTGGGATCCCAGCGGCTTCCGCGCCGCGCGCAGCTGATCTGCCGTTGAGCACGGCAGGAACGCGCGCCGCGCGGTCTTCTCCCAATCACGGGGACCGGCGAGACGGGCTGCGCCCCGATCTCGTCGTTTTGCATTTCACCGCCATGGCGACCGCCGAGCTTGCGCTCGACCGCCTCTGCGATCCGGAGGCGGAGGTCTCCGCGCACTGGCTGATCGCGCGGGACGGCGAGGTGCATTCGCTCGTTCCCGAAGACCGGCGTGCCTGGCATGCCGGCGCCGGAAGCTGGCGTGGGCAGGGGGACATCAATTCCCGGTCCATCGGCATCGAGCTCGACAATGACGGGCGGTCTCCGTTCTCGGAGCCGCTGATGTCCGCCCTCGAGGATCTGCTTCCCGGTGTGATGGCCCGTCACGGGATCGGCCCAGCCGGGGTGATCGGTCACTCGGACATGGCTCCGGGACGGAAGGTCGATCCCGGCGGGCGGTTCGACTGGCTGCGTATCGTGCGCCGGGATCTCGCCCTCTGGCCGCACGTCGACATTCTTTCGATTCGGGAAGAGGGACCGGGCGACACCGATGAGCTGGAGCGCCGTCTCACCGAGATCGGCTATCCGGGCGAGGCATCGCGCGAGGACCGGCTGGCGGCCTTCCGCCTCCGTGCGCGACCCTTCTTTGCCGGTCCTGCGGATGCCACGGATATTGCACGGGCCCGTGCCGTCGTCGCGCGTCTCGCCGAGGCTTGACCCCGAGGATCACCGCGCATAGCTGGACGCTCGCGCGGATGGCCGGACGGCCGCGGGAGGACAACCTTCCGAGGAAAGTCCGGACTCCATGAAGAAACGGTGCCGGGTAACGCCCGGGCGGGGCAACCCGACGGAAAGCGCCACAGAGAACAGACCGCCCCGGATCCGTCCGGGGTCAGGGTGAAACGGTGGGGTAAGAGCCCACCGCGGAGGCGGCAACGTCTCCGGCATGGCAAGCCCCACCGGGAGCAATGCCGAATAGGACCTCCGCGCCCGACACAGGGCAGGGCCGCTTCAGCCCGGGAGGTCGGGTTGGCAGCTAGATCCCGTCCGCAAGGGCGGGAGCAGATGAATGGTCGTCGGCGGGGATCCGTCCCCGACCACAGGATCCGGCTTACAGGCCGTCCGCGCGAAATCGGAGGCCCGCTCCCTGTTGACAGGGGGCAGCGCACGGGTAAAAGGCGCATTCAAGATTATCACCGGCGGGCCGACCTCCCGCGCGAAGGAGAGACGAGATGGCGAAGCCGACAACGATCAAGATCCGCCTGAACTCGACCGCGGATACGGGCCACTTCTACGTGACCAAGAAGAACGCCCGGACCATGACCGAGAAGATGACGATCAAGAAGTACGACCCCGTCGCGCGCAAGCACGTCGAGTACAAGGAAGGCAAGATCAAGTAAGAGGCGCTCGCACGCCCTGAACTTGACCATGCTGACATTCGGAAGCCGCGCCTCCCTTGGTAGAGAGCGCGGCTTCTGACATTCTGGGGGGACAGCGGGCGCGCCGGCAGGCGAGGTCCGACGGCGTGTGGTCTGACGCGACAAGGTCTCAGGGATTGCGCAGGGCGCGCCACGAGACGTCACGAGCGGGGCCAGGCGAATCGGCCGATGCCCTCAGTTCGTCTTGGATCCCCGGAGGAAGGGCAGCGGGACGACCTCGATCCCGTCGCGGAGAAGCTCCTTCGCCTCGTCCGGACGGGCCTCGCCGCGGATGGCGCGGTTCGGCTTCTCGCCCTCGTGGATGGCGCGTGCCTCGCGGGCGAAGTTCCGGCCGACATCCTCCGTCCCCGCCTCGATCTTCCGGCGCAACTCCCGGAGCGCCTGTTCGGCGGGGCTCGCAGGCTGCGAGAGGGGACGTTCGGGCGCTGCGGCCTCTTCGCTAGGTGTGTGTCCGGAGGCGACGCTCGGCGCCATCATCGCCCGGTCGACCTCGGGCGAGCCACAGACGGCGCAGGCGAGACGGCCTGAATCGCGCAGGTCCTCGAACTTCTCCGCCGAGGCAAACCAGCTCTCGAAGCGGTGGTCCTTGTCGCATTTGAGGGAGTATCGGATCATCGGCATGAGCATGTAGGCAGTTGCGCCGCCCCTGCAAGTGTCGCCGTGCCGCATGGCGCACGATCTTGAAGCGGCGTGACCGCGCCATACCATTGCCGCTCAATCCTGACGAAGGGGCGTCTCGATGCACCGCCGCACTCTCTGCCTCGCGCTCGGCGCAACGATTGCCGCAGGGCCTCTCGGGGCGGCGTCCTCCGGGCCGCGCATCCCGGACTTCACCTTCGCGTCCATCGATGGCGGTCGCCACGATCTTTCGGCGTGGCGGGGAGATCCGGTGCTCGTGGTGAACACGGCGTCGCTCTGCGCATTCGCGCCCCAGCTGGACGGGCTCCAGGATCTTCACGACCGTTATGCCGAGCGGGGCCTGCGTGTTCTGGCCGTGCCGTCGGACGACTTCCACCAGGAACTCGGCAGCGACGAGGAGGTGAGGGACTTCTGCTCGCTTCAGTTCGACATCACCCTGCCGATGGCCTCGATCACGCATGTCCGCGGCCCGGAGGCGCATCCCTTCTATGCGTGGGTGAAGGCCGAGGAGGGGTTCGAGCCGGACTGGAACTTCAACAAGATCCTCCTCGGCCCGGACGGGCGCGTCGTGCGGACATTCGGCGCCGCCACCCGCCCGCTGTCCGTGCCGATGATCCGGTCCATCGAGGCGCTGCTTGACGGCTGACCCTGCGCCGAAACTCATCGGATCGGAGATCTATCGCGGCTCGTCCTACGGCGCCTGGCACCCGCTCGCGATCCCCCGCGTCTCCACCGTGATGGACCTGACCCGTGCGCTTGGATGGGTCCCGCCGGGAAGCTATATCCCGAGCCCGCGCGCGAAGCCCGCCGCGCTCCATGCCTGGCATGATCCGGCTTACGTTGCCGCGCTGCAAAAGGCGGAGGCGGACGGCGAGGTGGACGAGGAGACCCGCCGGCGGCACGACATCGGCACCGTCTCCAACCCGATCTTCCCGGAGATCTACCGCAGGCCGGCCACGGCCGCCGGCGGATCCCTTCTCGCCGGGGAACTGCTCGCGACAGGCGGCGTGATCCACAATCCCGCCGGCGGAACGCATCACGGGATGCCGGACCGTGCCGGCGGCTTCTGCTATCTCAACGATCCCGTGCTCGGCATCCTGTCGCTCCAAAGGAACGGAGCGCGGCGCGTGGTCTATGTCGATATCGACGCGCACCATCCGGACGGGGTCGCCTTCGGCTTCAGGGGGGAGCCCGATGTGCTGATGATCTCGGTCCACGAGGAGAAACGCTGGCCCTTCACTGGCGCGCTCGAGGAGAGGGAAGGCGGCAGCGCCGTGAACCTTCCGGTGCCGGCCGGCCTGAACGACACCGAGTTCAGCCTCATCGCGGGCGAGCTGATCCTGCCGCTGGTGGAGCGGTTCGCGCCGGATGCCATCGTCCTGCAATGCGGGGCGGATGCGGTTCAGGAGGATCCGCTCTCCCGGCTCGCGCTGTCCAACAACGCGCATTTCGGGATGGTGGCGGCGCTGCGCCCGCTTTCCCCGCGATACCTCGTCCTCGGCGGCGGGGGCTACAATCCCTGGACGGTCGGGCGGCTCTGGTCCGGCGTCTGGGGCACGCTTCAGGGCGCCGAGATGCCCGACAGGGTGCCGGCGGAGGCCGAGAAGGTCTTGAGGGCGCTGAGCTGGTCCCGGAAGGGGCGAGGCGGGCCGACCGAGGCGCTGATGACGACGATCCGGGACGCGCCGCGGGAGGGGCCGATCGGCGAGCGGGTGCGGGCGGATGTGGGATTTCTGAGGCGACGGGAGGGCCTTGCGTGATTCGCCTCTTCGCCGCGATCCCGCTGCCCGGGGAGGTGCGCGAGCGCCTGACGGACATCGCCATCGACACGCCTGTCGGCCGGGCGGTGGACGCCGACCTCGTGCATCTGACGCTGTCCTTCTTCGGCGAGGTGACGGAGCCGCAGGGCGCCGATCTGCACGCCGCGCTCCTCGAGGTGAAGGGCGCCCCGTTCGATCTCGCCCTCAGCGGCCTCGGCGTCTTCGGGCGCACCCGCCCCCGCATCGCCTATGCTGCCGTCCTGCCGTCGGAGCCGCTGATGCGCCTGCAGGCGAAGGTGGCCCAGGCGGGGCGCGCAGCGGGGCTGGAGCTGGAGACCCGGCGCTTCGTGCCCCATGTGTCGCTCGTGCGCCTGAGCGGCCATCGTGCGGAGGCGGCGCCCATCGCGGACTTCGTGGTGGAGGAGAATGATGCCTTTGAGGAGAGTGTGGAGGTCACGGGCTTCTGCCTCTACCGCTCGACGCTTCACCGTGACGGGCCGCATTACGACCGACTTCACGGCTATCCCCTCGGAGCATTCCGGGAGGTCTGAGCGAGGGCCCGGAGCCTGGCGGCGAGGGCGGCGATCCGGTCCGGTGTGACCGGGGTCAGCGCGATCTGCGCCTTCCGGGCCAGTTCGGCGGCCGCATCCGGTGTGAGGCAGGCGAGGGCGCGGCCAAGCTCGGCAGCATTCCCGACCCTCAGTGCCCCGCCGGCCTTGTCGAGCGCGGCATAGGCTTCCGCGAAGTTCGACGTATCCGGCCCATGAAGGAGCGCGCAGCCGAAGGAGGCGGGCTCGTAGGGCGTGTGCCCGCCGCGGTCCGACAGCGATCCGCCGACCCAGCAGATCGAGGCGGACGCGTACCAGAGTGGCATCTCGCCAAGCGTGTCTGCGAGAAGGATGTCGGTCTCTTCGGTCACCACGTCCCCGGTGGAGCGGCGCGCAACACGGAAGGAAGTCTTCGAGAGCAGGGCCGCAACCTCGTCTCCCCGGGCGGGGTGGCGGATGGCGAGGATGAGGCGCAGCTCGGGACGCTCCTTGCGCGCCTCAAGGAAGGCCTCGAGGACGATACGCTCTTCCGGCGTATGGGTCGAGGCGGCGAGGCAGGTGAGCTCCCGCGCGTGGGGCCACGCGGCGCGGCGCGCGGGCTCCTGTGGGGCGGCGAGGGACACCGAGGCCTTGAGCGTCATCGGGTCCGCAAGCGAGGCCTCCGCGACGCCGAGATCCGCAAACCGTTCCGCCGAGGAGGCATCCTGCGGCACCACCAGCGACAGGCCCGCGAGATGAGGACCGACGACCACGCCCCAGCGGGACCACCGCTCCGCGCTGCGCTCCGAGAGGCGGGCCGAGATCAGGACGCGCGGAATGCCGCGGCGGGCGAGTAGGGCGAAGCGGTTCGGCCATATCTCGTTCTCGACCCCGACATAAAGGCAGGGTCTTGCGCGTCGAAGGAACGCGGCGAGGCAGAGGCGCTGGTCGAGCGGGGCAAGGCGCGGGGTGAGGCCATAGAGATTCCAGCCCCGGACCGTATCCCGTGCGTTCACCGTGTTGCAGGTGAGGGTGACCGGCCCGCCCGCCACGAGTGCCGTGACGAGGCCGCGTGCGGAATTGGCCTCGCCGACCGAGGCTGCGTGAACCCAAGGGCCCGGCGCCGCGGGACCGCCGCCCATCCGCTCCCGAAAGTCGGCCCAGCTTTCCCGACCGCGCACCGCGCGCAGAAAGAAGGCGGTGAAGATCGGCACGAGGGCGATCGTCAGGAGGAGCCGGTACAGCAGCATGGGGCCTATCTTCGAGGCAGTGGTCCCGGAACGGCGTCTCGCCGGGTCCCGGCAGCCGCTGGGAGGCAGAAAGAAGCCCCCCATACATGAAACAGCATGGAGGGCTTTCGTCGGAACGCGCGCGTCGGCCGGATCAACAGGGAGACAGGCCGACCCCGGCAAGGACGGCGACGGTGGCCTGGTCGGTCAGCTCCATCTCCTCGTCGTCGCGCAGATGCAGCATCTTGATCAGCGCCTGGCGACCACGGTTCGCGCGGCTCTTGATCGTGCCGATGGCGACGCCGCAGGTCTCTGCGGCCTCCTCGTAGGAGAAGCCCGATGCCCCGACGAGGATCAGCGCCTCGCGCTGCTCATCCGGGAGTTTGGCGAAGGCGACCGAGAAGTCACGGAGGGCAAGGCGCCCGTCATGGTCGGGCTTGCTCGCCAACGTGGCGGCAAAGGCGCCGTCGGGATCGCTGACCTCGCGTTTGGACTTGCGGCGGCCGGAATAGAAAGTGTTGCGGAGGATGGTGAAGAGCCAGGCGCGGAGATTGGTGCCCACCTCGAACTTGTCGAGATTGGACCAAGCCTTGACGACCGTGTCCTGCACGAGATCGTCCGCAGCAGCAGAATTTCGGGTCAGCGAGAGCGCGAATGCGCGCATGGCCGGCAGATGGTCGACGATTTCGTCGCGGGGATCCCGATGATTCATTGCGCGTTGTCTTGCTCTCTTAGCTGTTTCAGCAGATCCGTGAACCGATCGGGAACCTCTTCCTGCAGCATCTCATTGTATGCGCGGCGGAGGTTTGCATCGACATATTCCGTTCGCTCGGGATCCGCGTTCTCGTACCCCGCGTCGCTTTCGGTCGTCGTTCGGTTCATTGTCGCTACGCTCATCTAAGGTCTGGCCCGCCGCGTTGTTGCTGTCAGAGTTCCGTGCCATCGGAGCAACTCCCTGCCACGCAGGAAAGTTCCCGTCATCTTCCGCCGGTCCGGCAGCCGGTCCGATCCACGATGTCGAGGCGACGTTCTTGGGTCGTGATCTAACCCGGCCGAACATGCGTTCAAGTCGCGTCCCGAAGCGTAATCCCCCCTTGGGGCGCAGGTCGGGGATTGGGAACCGCGGTCCGGCACGATAAGTTGACCGCGAAAGGCGCCACCGAGCCGGGTGAACGGGGCGGGGCGCCGGCAAATTCAGAGGGACTTCATGATAATCCGGGACATGCCGAGCCGTTCGTCGATTGGATCGGGAGGCCGCACATGAGCGGGGCATCCGAAATCGGCGAAAGCGGTCTGGGGCAGGCCAGACCCTACGACACGGTGACCGTGATCGGCGCAGGCGCATGGGGCACGGCGCTCGCCGCCATGGCCCGCCGCGCCGGACGCACCACGAGGATCTGGGGCCGGACGCGGGAGGATATCGAAGCCTTTTCCCGCACGGGCCGGAATGACCGCTACCTCAACGGGGTGGCGCTTCCGGAGGGCATCGAGCCGATGGCGGATCTGGAGGAGGCGCTTGCGGGCACCGGATGCGTGCTCCTCGTGACGCCGTCCCGCAGCCTTCGCGAGATGTGCGGCAAGCTCAAGGGACTCGTGCCCGAGGGTGCTCCGGTCGTCCTTTGCGCCAAGGGGATCGAGCAGGGGACCGGCAAGCTTCTGTCGGAGGTTGCGGCGGAGGAGCTTCCGGGCCACGTCATCGGAGCCCTCTCGGGGCCGACATTCGCCCGCGAAACCGCGATGAACCATCCCACGGCCGTCACGCTCGCCTTCGAGTTCACCCCGGCGGACAGGCGCGAGCCGTCGCAGGCGCCGGCCTCCCGGCTCGCGACATCCCTCGGCTCCAACACCTTCCGCCCCTACATCTCGGACGACCTGACCGGCGTCGAGGTCGCGGGCGCGGTGAAGAACGTGATCGCCATTGCCTGCGGGATGATGACGGGCGCGGGGTATGCCGAGAATACCCGCGCCGCGCTGATCACCTGGGGCCTCGACGAGATGAAGACGCTCGCCGAAGCCCTGGGCGGGCGACGCGAGACGGTGACGGGCCTTGCCGGCACCGGCGATCTGACCCTGACCTGCTCGTCCCCAACCTCGCGGAACATGAAGCTCGGACTTCAGCTCGGGCAGGGCATTCCCCGCGCCGAGTGCTTCGGCGGACAGGATACCGTGGTCGAGGGGGAGGTGAACGCCGTCTCCGTCAACGACCTGGCCGAGCGCATCGGGGTCGAGCTGCCCGTCTGCCGCGCCGTCCACGACATCCTTCACGAGGGCGCGGACCTGCGCCAGACCTTCACCGATCTCTGGGGCCGTCCTCTCGTGGGCGAACCCAAGGCGCTGAACGTCGCCCTCGATCACCCGTCCCAAGCCCTTGAACGAGCCATGAAAGCCGCCCAATGACCGATCTGACGACCCGCGAATTCGTCCTCGCCACCGATCTCGACGGAACCTTCCTCGGCGGCACGGAGGAGGCCCGGGCAGCGCTCTACGAGTGGATCGACGCGAACCGCGACAGCGTCGGTCTCGTCTTCGTCACGGGGCGCGATCCGGAATTCATCGTCGATCTGACCCGCGGCACGCCGATCCCGACACCGGACTACGTGGTCGGCGACGTGGGCACGACCATCGCCCGCGTCGTGGACGGGCAGGTCGAGCCCATCGCCGAACTGGAGGAGGAGATCGCGCGGACCTGGGGCGATGCCGGACCGCGCGTCCGCCAGGCGCTCGACGGACATCCGGGCCTGACGGTCCAGGACACCGAGTTCCGCTACCGCGTTTCCTTCGACATGGATCCCGAGACCTACGACGACAGCGCTGCGCTGAAGGTGTCCGAGATGGGGTTCGATCCGCTCATCTCCGCCAACCGCTACTTCGACGTGCTGCCCCGCGGCATCTCCAAGGGGCCGTCGATCCGGCGGCTCGTGTCGTACTTGGGTGTCGAGGAGCGGCGCGTCCTGTGCGCCGGCGACACGCTCAACGATCTGTCCATGCTGATCTGCGGCCTTCCTGCCGTCGCGGTCGGCAATTCCGAAGCTCCGCTCCTCGAGGCCCTGCCCGAGGACGCCCCCCATATCTGGCGCGCCAAGGCCGATGGCTGCGCCGGGATCTGGGAGGCGATCGCCGCCTTCGGACTCCATTCCCAAGCCCGAGAGACCCCCAATGCCGTCTGATCTCGTCATCGTCTATCATCGTCAGCCCTACGAGGAGGTCGTCGAGAACGGCGAGACCCTCTATCGCGAGAACAAGAGCCCCAACGGCATCGTGCCGACGCTGAAGGGCCTCTTCGGCAAGGCCAAGAAGGGCTCCTGGGTCGCGTGGAAGGAGGCCGAGGATCCGAACGATCCGGGCTTCGAGCGCGTCATCGAGATCGAGGACAGCTTCGGAACCTACAACGTCTCCCGGCTGCCGCTGACCAAGGAGCAGGTGAAGAGCTTCTATCACGTCACCTCGAAGGAGGCCTTCTGGCCGATCCTCCACTCGTTCAAGGATCGCTACAACTACGATCCGGTGGACTGGCCGACCTTCCGCGAGGTGAACTGGGCCTTCGCCGAGGCCGCCGCGAACGAGGCCGCCGAGGGTGCACTCGTCTGGGTGCACGACTACAACCTCTGGCTGGTCCCCGGGTACCTGCGCAAACTGCGGCCGGACGTCACGATCAGCTTCTTCCACCACACGCCGTTCCCGTCGGCGGACATGTTCAACGTCCTGCCGTGGCGCGAGGAGATCGTCTCGAGCCTGCTCTCGTGCGACGTCGTCGGCTTCCACATCCCGCGCTACGCCGCCAACTTTGCCCGCGTGGCGCAATCGCTGTTCGACTGCGAAATCTCCGCGCGGCGGCGGATCAAGCAATCCGATCAGCCCATCGGCTCCGCGCTCGACGAGCGGTCGATGTTCACCGAACTGACGATGGAGGACGGCCGCACGGTCGCGCTGTCCGCCAGCCCCGTGGGGATCGACGTGGATTACGTCCGCTCCAAGGCCGAGGTGGTCGATGACCTGGTGGGGGAGATCAAGGCCGACATGGGCGAGCAGAAGCTCATCCTCTCGGTGTCCCGGACGGATTACACGAAGGGCGGGATCGAGCAGCTCCTCGCGTACGAGCGGCTGCTGCAGAGCCGCAAGGACCTGATCGGCAAGGTGCGCCTCATGCACGTCTCCGTCATGGCGAACCGCAACATGACCGCCTATGCCGAGATCCAGGGCGAGGTGGAGCAGATCGCCGGCCGCATCAACGGCACCTTCGGGACGCTCGAATGGCAACCGCTCGCCCTGATCAGCCAGGCGGTGCCGTTCGACAAGCTGGTCGCCTATTACCGCGCCGCCGATATCTGCTGGATCACGCCGCTCGCCGACGGGATGAACCTCGTCTGCAAGGAATACATCGCCTCGCGCGTGGACGGGGACGGCGTCGTCGTTCTGTCCGAGTTCGCCGGGGCGGCGGTGGAGTTGCCGTCGGCCATCCTCACCAACCCGTTCTCCAGCCGTTCCATGGACAAGGCCATCGAGCAGGGTCTCGCCATGTCCGAGCCCGAGCGGCGGGACCGGATGAAGGCCATGCGGGAGCAGATCGAGAGGGCGGACATCAAGGCCTGGGGCGACGAGCAGCTGTCCTACGGCAAGAAGGCCGTCGGCGCGTCCGCCGCCTGAGCGGACCATGAGGGACGCCGGGGTTCGCCCCGGCGTTCGCGACGTCCCCACCCCTTGGAAGGCGCCCCCCAATGGATGCGGTCCTGACGCTCAACGCCGGCTCCTCCTCGCTCAAGTTCTCGGTCTACGAGGCCGGAACGCAGGCGGGGCAGGGGCCGGCGAAGCTCCTCGGCGGACAGATCGAGCCCCTCGGCCCGGCCGCGCGCCTCACCCTGGACGACGCCCGCGAAACGCGCGTGACCGAGATCGGCCCGGCGGGCATGGGAGAGGCGATCGGCACCATTCTCGTGACGCTGGAGCGCCGGCTCGCGGGGCGGGCGGTCGTCGCGGTCGGACACCGGATTGTCCATGGCGGGGCGGAGTTCGATCGGCCGGTCCGCCTGACCCCCGATGTTCTGAAGCGGCTGGAGGCGTTCGAACCTCTCGCTCCGCTCCACCAGCCGCACAACCTCGCCGGCGTCGCGGCCGCCGAAATCGCCTTTCCGGACGCGCTCCAGGTCGGCTGCTTCGACACCGCCTTCCACCGCGGGCATCCATGGGTCAACGATACCTTCGCACTGCCGGCGCATCTCTACGAGGAGGGGGTGCGCAGGTACGGCTTCCACGGCCTGTCCTACGATTACATCGCTTCCCGCCTTGCGGAAGACTGGCCGGAGCTTGCGCGCGGCCGCGTCGTCGTCGCGCATCTCGGCAACGGTGCGAGCATGTGCGCGATGTCGGGCGGGCGCTCCATCGCCTCGACCATGGGCTTTTCCGCGCTCGACGGTCTCCCCATGGGGACGCGTTCGGGGCAGCTCGATCCCGGTGTCCTGCTCTATCTCCTGGAGAAGGGGGAGGGGCCGGAGAGCATCGCCCGCATGCTCTACCGCGAAAGCGGTCTCCTCGGCCTCTCCGGCATCAGCCATGACATGCGAACGCTTCTCGCCTCCTCCGATCCGGCGGCGGCGCGGGCGATCGAATACTACACCTTCCGCATCCGCAGGGAGATCGGCGCCATGGCGGCGGCGCTCGGCGGGATCGACGGTCTCGTCTTCACCGGCGGGGTCGGTCGGAATGCCGCGCCCGTCAGGACGATGGCCCTCGCCGGACTGGACTTTCTCGGCCTCAAACTGGATCCTGAGGCGAACCGGAACGGGGCCGAGCGCATCGGGATCGGAGCGGCCGAGATCCTCGCTCTCGAGACCGATGAGGAAGGCGTAATCGCCCGGGCCTGTTTTAGAACGATTGCAGCCGATTGAACCAGATCGCGGGGTTCCGCGTTGGATCCGCGACGCAAGGAGTTACACGAATGTCCGCACCGCACACCGATGTCGAAAAGCAGGAAAAGCAGCACCGCCCCGCGATGATGGGGATCGGCTTCGCGATCCTCTGGGGGGTCGTCTTGCTGGCGGTGTTCATCGTCTTCATGATCTGGCGCGGCGAGGAGCCCGTGGAGGCCGAGACGCAGATCGACGGCCGCACGGGAGCGGTCGAGGAGCCCGCAGAGGGCGCCGCGACCGACGAGTGATTGGGGATCTGTCGTGAGCTATTCGAAAGGCGCCGTGAGGGATCACGGCGCCTTTCTTCATGGCTGTCGCCAGCGAAAGCTGCGGGGAGCGCCGATCAGCGGCGCGTTCCACGTCAGGACGGGAGGGTGAGGGCGACCGGCGGCCGCCCTCCCGGCCTCACGCGATCTCGCTGATCCGCGCAAGGGCATCCGCGAGCTTGTCCTCCTCGGCCTGCCGGGCCTTCAGGTTGCCGCGGGTTTCCTCGATCACCTCGTCCGGCGCGCTTTCGATGAACTTGGGGTTCTCCAGCCGCTTGCGCATGCCGCCGATCTCCCCCTGAAGCTTCTTCAGCGTCTTCTCGAGACGGGCCTTCTCGGCGCCGGCGTCGATGATGTCCGCGAGCGGCAGGCCGAAGGTCGCACCTCCCACCGGCACCGTGATCGCCCCTTTCGGCATCTCGCCCGCGGCCTCGAGGCTCTCGATCCGCGCGAGGCGCCTGATCATGGCCTCGTTCGCCGCCCACGCAGCTTCCGCGCGGGCGTCCATCCCGGTATGAACCATCGGCACCTGAAGACCTGCCGGCACGCGGACCTGCGCCCGGGCCGACCTGATCCCGTCGATCAGCGAAATTGCGAAGGCCATCTCCTGCGACGCCTCCTCGTCCGCAAGCGCTTCGACATCCAGCTCGGGCCAGGGCGCGAGGATGAGGGGCGTGTCGCGGGACGCGAGCGTGCCCCAGAGTTCCTCCGTCACGTACGGCATGAAGGGGTGGAGGAGGGCCAGGCAGCGATCGATGACCCAGGCCATGACCGCGCGGGTCTCGGCGACCATCGCGGCGTCTTCGCCCATCAGCAAGGGCTTGGAGAACTCAACGTACCAGTCGCAGACCGTGCCCCAGACGAACGAATAGAGCGTGTTGGCCGCGTCATTGAAGCGGAACGCCTCCAGCGCCTCGGAGGTCTCCGCCGCGGCCCTTGCGGTCTCGCCGAGGATCCAGCGGTTCACCGGGGCGGTCGCCTCGGGGATGCCCTCCGGCGCGCCGGCCTCGAAGGCGCCGTTCATCTCGGCGAAGCGGCAGGCGTTCCAGAGCTTCGTGCTGAAGTTGCGGTATCCCGCGATCCGGTCCTTCGAAAGCTTGAGATCCCGCCCCATCGCGGCCATCGCCGAGAGTGTGAAGCGAACGGCATCGGCGCCGAACTCGTCGATCAGGTCGAGCGGGTCGAGGACGTTGCCGAGGGACTTCGACATCTTCTTGCCCTTCTCGTCCCGGACGAGGGCATGGACGTAGACCGTATCGAAGGGCCGTTCCTCGACGATGGCGTACTGCATCATCATCATCCGGGCGACCCAGAAGAAGATGATGTCGAAGCCGGTGACGAGGACCGAGGTCGGGAAGTAGCGCTTCAGCTCTTCCGTCTCCTCCGGCCAGCCGAGCGTGCCGATCGGCCAGAGGCCGGACGAGAACCACGTGTCGAGGACGTCGGGATCCTGCGTCAGGGCGACGCCGTCGCCGGCCTTCTTCTGCGCCTCGGCTTCCGTCGCCGCGCAGTACTGGTTGCCATCGTCGTCGAACCAGACCGGGATGCGATGGCCCCACCAAAGCTGGCGGGAGATGCACCAGGGCTCGATGTTCTCGAGCCAGTGGAAATAGACCTTGGCGTCCCGCTCGGGGAGGATCTTCACGGTCCCGTCGCGGACAGCATCGAGGGCCGGGCCGACGATCTGGGCGGCGTCGACGAACCACTGGTCCGTCAGCATCGGCTCGATGACGACCTTCGAGCGGTCTCCGAACGGCTGCATGATCGGCTTGGTCTCGACGAGGGGGACGAGCGTGTCGGCCCGCGCCTCGCCGCCTTCCTCGGGCGCTTCGGGCGCCTTGGCGGCCTTCGCCCCGAGCCGTGGATCGGTGGGGGGCACCATCACGGCGAGGCCCTCGGCGGTGATCTGGTCGATCACGCGCTGGCGCGCCTCCAGACGGTCCAGCCCGCGCAGATCGTCGGGGACGAGGTTGACGGCGTCGGCCTCCGCCTCGTTCAGCGTCCGCTCGCCCTTGGCCACGGACATCGCGACGGCGGCGGCCTCGGCATGGGGCGCACCGTCCGCGCGCATCTGCGCCTTGGTGTCCATCAGGCGGTACATCGGAATGCCGCCGCGCTTGGCCACCTCGTAGTCGTTGAAATCGTGCGCGCCGGTGATCTTCACCGCGCCGGAGCCGAAGGCCGGGTCCGGGTACTCGTCGGTGATGATCGGGATCAGGCGGCGGTGCTCCTTCGGCCCGACGGGGATCTCGCAGAGCGTGCCGACGATGGGCGCATAGCGTTCGTCGGAGGGATGCACCGCGACGGCGCCGTCGCCGAGCATGGTCTCCGGGCGCGTGGTCGCGATGGAGATGTAGTCCCGCGTCTCCCGCAGGGTGACGGTCCCGTCCTCGTCCTTCTCGACGTACTCGTAGGTCTCGCCGCCGGCGAGGGGATACCGGAAGTGCCACATGTGGCCGGGCGTCTCGACGTTCTCCACCTCGAGGTCGGAGATCGCGGTCTCGAAATGCGGGTCCCAGTTCACGAGGCGCTTGCCGCGGTAGATCTTGCCCTGCTCGTAGAGCTCCACGAAGACGCGGATGACGGCGTCGTGGAAATCGGGGCCGCTGCCCGCGTCGGGATCTCCCGGCGCACCGCCCATGGTGAAGGCCTCGCGCGACCAGTCGCAGGAGGCGCCGAGACGCCGGAGCTGGCCGATGATAGTGCCGCGGCTCTTCTGCTTCTGTTGCCAGACCCGTTCGACGAAGGCCTCGCGCCCCATCTCCCGGCGCGGCGGCTCTCCGTTCGCCGCCATTTCGCGCTCGGTGACCATCTGGGTCGCGATGCCGGCATGGTCCGTTCCGGGCTGCCAGAGCGTGTCGTGTCCGCGCATGCGGTGCCAGCGGACGAGGATGTCCTGAAGCGTGTTGTTGAACGCGTGGCCCATGTGAAGGGAGCCCGTGACGTTCGGCGGCGGAATCACGATGCTGAAGGTCTCGGCGCCGCTTTTGGCACCCGCTCCGGCGCGAAAGGCGCCGGCCTCTTCCCATGCTGCGTAGATCCGCGCCTCGGCGGCCTCGTGGTCGAAGGTCTTGTCCATCGCTTGGGATCGCCCGTCGTCTGAATGTGTGATTGGGCGCCGGTCTACATAAGCCGCGCGCGAAGGGAAAGCGCGATGGGGCATGGGCCCCGGACCGGGCTTCCGGCGGTGAAGGGCGGTCAGATCCTGCGGTCGAACTTCGTGGTGAGATGGATCAGGCTCTCGGTCGTCCGCACGCCGGGGATGGTTCCGATTTCGTCCAGGGTCTCGTCGAGGGCCTGCGTCGTCTCCACCGAGAGCGAGAGGATCAGGTCCACGCGGCCCGTCGTCGTATGGCAGGCCTCGACCTCGGTCATCGTTCGCAGGCGCTGGAGGACCGCCGGCGTCGCGCGCGGCTCGACTTGCAGGAGCACCGTGCCGCGAATCCGCCGCAGTGTGACCGCCTCGCCGAGACGGATGGTGTATCCGGAGATCACCTTGTTGCGTTCCAGCCGCTCGATCCGGGCCTGAACGGTGGAGCGGGCGACCTTGAATCTCCGCGCGAGGCGGGAGGTAGAGGTCGAACTGTCCGCCGCAAGGGCGGCCAAAAGCTTCTCGTCGAGGTCATCCATCAAATCTGCCCGCCATTTTCGTCATTTTGACAAGCATACTGCACAATTCGACGCTTTTCATCGGTGAAAATGTCCATCATATGCGCTTCATTCCTTTCAGGACTAAGGGCGCGGCGAAATGTCGGTACCTGGCCTGGTTCGGAGGTTGCGTAAGCGGCTCCCAACCCGTCAGGCGGGGCAAGAGGTGGCTGCGCTCTGTTGGCAAGAAAGGGCAGAGACGATGGGGCTGAACAAGACGATCTGGGCGAACCCGTCCGATTTCATTCGCGCCGAGCAGCCGGACAATCCGGTACTCTTCTTCTCACCCGCGATCCTGCAGGCGACCGCGCGGCGGTTCCTCGATGGATTTCCGGGGCTCGTGACCTATGCGGTCAAGTCGAACCCGGACGAGATCGTCATCGCCAACCTCGATGCCGCCGGCATCCGGGGCTACGACGTCGCCTCGCTCTACGAGATCGACCTCATCGCCCGCGTCGCCCCCGGCGCCGCCATGCATTACAACAACCCCGTCCGCTCCCGCTCCGAGATCGCCGAAGCGGTGGAGAAGGGCGTGCGCTCCTTCTCGGTCGACTCGCTGTCCGAACTCGAGAAGCTCTACGAGCTGGTACCGCAGGGCGCCGAGATCTCCGTGCGGTTCAAGCTGCCCGTGAAGGGCGCGGCCTACGATTTCGGTGCGAAGTTCGGCGCGACGGCGCCGCTCGCGACCGAGCTTCTAGCACGCGCCAACGGCATGGGCTTTGTTCCCTCCCTGACGTTCCACCCCGGAACCCAGTGCACCGATCCGATGGCATGGGATGCCTATATCCGGACCGCCGCGAAGATCGCCGCGGATGCCGGTGTGACGCTGTCCCGCCTGAACGTAGGCGGCGGCTTCCCGGCGCATCGTCTGAATGCCGTGGCGCCCGAGCTCGACGCGATCTTCGCACTGGTCGACCGGGTCACGGGCGAGGCCTTCGGTGACGCGCGCCCGGCGCTCGTCTGCGAGCCCGGCCGCGGCCTCGTGGCCGAGAGCTTC
This sequence comes from Tropicimonas omnivorans, assembly GCF_031846565.1. Taxonomy (NCBI): domain Bacteria; kingdom Pseudomonadati; phylum Pseudomonadota; class Alphaproteobacteria; order Rhodobacterales; family Roseobacteraceae; genus Tropicimonas; species Tropicimonas omnivorans. The sequence continues at coordinate 739,686 of NZ_JAVRHL010000002.1, forward strand.
TCGCTCGCGACCCGCGTCCGCGCCGTGCGCGATGCCGACCACGTCTTCCTCAACGATGGCGTCTATGGCGGCCTTGCCGAACTGCCGCTCATCGGGATCATCGACCGCGTCGAGCTGCGGGACGGCGAGGGCCGCCGGAAGTCAGGCCTGCCGGTGCCGCGCATCGTGTTCGGCCCGACCTGCGACAGCGTCGATCGTCTGCCCGGCGAGCTGCCGCTGCCCGGCGACATCGCCGAGGGGGATTACGTGATCTTCCACGGCATGGGCGCCTACTCCACGGCGACCGTGACCCGGTTCAACGGCTTCGGCGTCTTGGACATGGTGACGGCGCTTTCCCTGAACTCGGCCCAGTAAGGGCGCGTTTGTCCCGGCGGGCCGGCCATTTGGCATGGACGGCGCCGCCGGGGTGGCTAGGCTCTGACCTGAACCTCCAGACGGGACAGACGAGCCATGACCCCGAAATCCGGCACGTCGCAGGGCGGACGCTTCGAAGATAGCCGCCTCCTGAGCGGACGGGGGCGGTACACGGACGACACGGCGGCGGCCGATAGCCTCGTCGCGATCTTCCTGCGCGCGCCCGTGGCTCATGCGACGATCAGCCTGGACGGGCTGGAGGAGGCCCGGACCATGCCGGGCGTCGCGGATATCCTGACCGCCGCCGAGATCCGCGCCGAGGGGATCGACCCCGATTTGCCGGCGACACTCGTGAAGGGCGGGGCAAGCCCGCTCAGGCCCGCGCTCGCGGAGGGCCGCGTGCGGCATGTCGGCGAGGCGATCGCCTGCGTCGTGGCGACGAGCCGGGCAGCGGCGCTGGACGCCGCCGAAGCCATCGCGCTCGATTTCGAGGAACTGCCGGCGAAGCTGGACCTCGCGGAGGGCGGCGCATGTCTGCACGAGGAGGCGCCGGGGAACCGCGCCTATACCTTCCGGGCCGGGGCGTGGGACGCGGCCGACGCGGGGCTGGAGACCGCCGCGCACCGCCTGTCCTTCGAGATCGCCGACCACCGCGTGATCTGCAATCCGATGGAGCCCCGTGCGGCCTGGGCCGAATGGACGGAGGGGCGGCTGCATGTCTGCTGCGGTGGACAGAACGTCTGGTGGCTGAAGTCGCGGCTCGCGGCGTGGTTCTCGGTGCCCGAGAGCCAGGTGCGGGTGACGATCCCCGATGTCGGCGGCGGCTTCGGCACAAGGGCGATGTTCTACCCCGAATATCCCGTCCTCGCACTGGCCGCGCGACGCCTCGGTCGCCCCGTACGCTGGGCCTCCGATCGCAGCGAGACCATGCTCACCGACGCCGGCGCGCGGGATCTCGTCTCCACCGTGGAGATGGGGTTCGACGCACAGAAGCGCCTGACCGCATACCGCGTGCGCAACCTCTCCAATCTCGGTGCCTACAATTCCCAGTTCGGCCAGGGCATCCAGTGCGGCAACTTCGCCCGCGTGCTGACCGGCGTCTACGACGTGCAGGATGCGGCGATGGAGACGGTGGGAATTTATACCAACACCACGCCGACGGACGCCTATCGCGGCGCCGGGCGGCCCGAGGCGATCTACGCACTCGAGCGGGCGATGGATCAGGCGGCGCGCGTTTTCGGCGAGGACCCCGCCTCCTTCCGCCGCCGCTCGATGATCCGCCCGGGCCAGCTTCCCTATGCAACGGCGACGGGGGAGAGCTATGACGTGGGCGATTTCCCGGGCGTCCTGGACGCGCTCTGCAGTAAGGCGGACATGGGCGGTTTCGCAGCGCGGCGCGCGGCCTCCGAGGCGAAGGGCAAGCTTCGCGGCATCGGCCTCGTTTCCTATGTCGAGGCGATCCTCGGCGCGCCGGACGAGACGACCACGGTGGAGTTCACGCAGGAAGGACGCGTGCGGCTCTATGTCGGCACGCAATCGGCTGGCCAGGGACACGAGACGGTGCACCCGCGGCTCCTGGAGGCGCGGACCGGTATCCCCGCGCATGCCGTCGACGTCGTCATGGGCGACAGCGACCTGATCGCGAAGGGCGGCGGCACCGGCGGCTCCCGGTCGGTCACCGTGCAGGCGATGGTGACCGACCGCGCGGGGCAGATGATGGAGGCGGCCTTCGCGTCGTTCCTCGCCGCCGAGCTCGGTGTGCCCGAAGACGCCCTGACGTTCGAGGATGGCCGCTTCCGCGCCGAGGGCACCAATGCCGCGCCCGATTTCATGGAGGCCGCCCGGATGGCCCACGACGCGGGGCGGGGCGATCTGCTGAAGCACACGGCCACGGCGACCCTGCCGGGGCGATCTTTCCCGAACGGCGCCCACGCCGCCGAAGTCGAGGTCGACCCCGAGACCGGGGATGTCAGCCTTCTGTCCTACAAGGTGGTGGACGATTTCGGCACGCTGATCGACCCGGTCCTCGCCATCGGGCAGGTTCATGGCGGCGTGGCGCAGGGTGTCGGACAGGCGCTGATGGAGAGGGCGGCGCATGACGAGGAGGGGCAGGCGCTGGCTGTCACCTTCATGGATTACGCCATGCCGAGGGCCTACGATTTGCCGATGATCGAGTTCTCGCAGCGCCCGATCCCGTCCCCGCGCAACCCGGTCGGCATGAAGGGATGTGGTGAAGCCGGAACGGTGGGGGCCATCGCTGCGGTGTCGAACGCGGTGCAGGATGCGCTCTGGGCGCGGGGTGTGCGCAACGCGCAGATGCCGTTCACCGCCTCCCGCGTCTGGGCGATGCTGCGGGATGCCGCCGGCCGCGATCCCGCCTGATCTTTACCCGCTGGTTGCGCCTCTCGGAGCACTTCCACACCTCCAAACGGAAGCTCGGCGGACAAGACGGCTTTCGGACATGCAAACGGCCCGCGGGCTGTCGCCCCGGGCCGTTCCGTGCGTCGAGGCTATGGCGCCTCAGGCCACGTCTTCGAGCGTCGAGTCCTGCGTCACGCCCAAGGCATGGCAGACGTCACGCGTCAGGTGCGGACGGTTCAGCGTATAGAAGTGCAGCTTGTCCACCCCGCCGTCGATCAACTCGGAGCTGAGCTCGGTGGCCAGCGCCGTCGCCAGGAGATCCTGCCGACCGTCACGCTCCGCCGCCTCGAAGGCCTCGCCGAGCCATGCGGGAAGCCGCGCGCCACAGGCGGTGGCGAAGCGGCGGGTGTTCTTCCAGTTCTCGATCGGCAGGATGCCCGGAATGATCGGCGCGTCGATCCCGGCCTTGGCGCAGGCATCGCGGAAGCGGAAGAAGGTGTCCGCCTCGAAGAAGAACTGCGTGATCGCCTCGGTCGCACCCGCGTCGATCTTGCGCTTGAGCCATTCCACGTCCTGCCCGTCCCGCGTCGCCTCGGGGTGCGGATCGGGATAGGCGCCGACGCGGATGGTGAAGTCGCCCGCCTCGCGAAGGCCCTCGATGAGCTCGCAGGTGTCCCGGAACCCCTCGGGGTGGGGCGTGAAGGTGTCCATCCCCTTGGGCGGATCGCCACGAAGCGCGACGATGTCGGTCACGCCGGCCTTGGCATAGCTTCGCGCAATCTCCAGCGTCTCCTCGCGAGAGGCGTCGACGCAGGTGAGGTGCGCGGCCACGGTCAGATCGGTGGAGGCGTTGATCGCGTCCACGGCCTCATGGGTCAGCTTGCGGGTCGTGCCGCCGGCTCCGTAGGTCACGGAGACGAACCGGGGGCCGAGCGGCGCCAGCGCCTGAACGGTGTCCCACAGCTTGAAGGACGCCTGCACGCTGCGCGGCGGGAAGAACTCGAAAGACACACTCGGCACGGTCGCCATGGCGGATACCACCCTTGTTCAGTCGCAATCGGACCTTGTTTTGTCGCAACCGGATATTGCATCGGCGTACACTTGAGGCAACTTCATAATCTGCGGGACGATCATGAGTTCCGATGCATATCGAATTCCGTCATCTCAGGACAATCAAAGCCATACATGACGCTGGCGGCCTCGCACGGCCCGCCACGGCGTTTAAGTTAACACGAAGCGTGCTGTCCCACCAAGCCAAAGGTGCCGAGGGGCGGACGGACGTCTCCGCCCTTGCGCCTCTCCGCCGCGGGCCGGCGGCCTCCGCTAGCCGCAGGATCCCGCCTGAGATGGGCGCGCCGAGGCCTCAGGCGCGGATCCACGAATCGACGAAGCGCGACACGCTGCCCCACCAGCCCTGCTGCGCCTGCTGCGCGGCGATCAGCGTCTCGTGCATTCCGAGCGAGGACTTGATGAGCGGATCATCCGAATCCAGAGCCAGTTCGGCATCTTTCATCATGTGGGCCGCCGTGCGCTTGAGCCGGTCGAGATACGCGACGCCGGAGTCGAAATCCGACTGCGAGATCACCGTGTTGCCGCCGCCGAACATCTGCAGGAGCCGCATCTTGTCCCCGCCGAGACCGGAGACGAGGGTGACGGCGGCGATGAGCGGCACCTTGTCCACCGCGCCGCGCAGCCAGAGGTTGAACTTGCGATTGCTGCGCGACAGGTCGGATGCCGTTCCGCGCGCGGCCCAGAGCGTCTTCGCCTTCGTGGTGAACTTGTCGAGAACGAGGAACTCGGCGTAGCGCCAGAGGGATTCCACGGCGAACTCGAAGATCCCGGCCATGTAATCCACCGCCTTCGAGGCGAAGGCCCCGAAGGAGGACAGGGTGCCCGAGATCGAGGATTTCGCCAGTTCGAACACGCCCGAGAGCATCGCCCGGTTCATCCCCGATTCGACGCCCTTCACCAGTGTCGATGGATGGCCGTAATTGATCCTGACGTTGTACCCGGCGACGTAGCTCCTCAGCTTCTGGACGAAGGATTTCCCGGCATTCCAGAGGTTTGCGACATCCCCGACGCTGTCGAGACTGTCGGCATCGTCCATCACCTGCGCCGCGATCCACAGGGCGAGGTTCTTGCTGAAGCTGATGAGCTCGTGCGGCCCGCCGAAGAGCTCTGCGATCTGGGAGCGGAGCTCGGCCACGAAGGACGTCGCCCAGGACATCACCCTGGCAAATCCGGTCCCGGCGCCGTTCGCTCCCGCCGCGGCCGATCCGAACATCGTCAGCGGGTCGCCGATGGCCTCGTTGAAGTCGCCGAAGCCGTCCAGGCGGCGATTGGCGAGCGCGGTGAAGGCGCGGACGGAGCCGTTCACGGCCAGATCCGCGTAGGGCGATTCAACGTCGACGCCCTGCCACAGGTAAATGACACCCTGCCGCGCGTTGCGGATGCCCGGCGGGCCCTGAAGTGCTTCCATGAAATGACTCCGGTTCTCGAGACCGCGGCCTGAATGATGGCCGGCGCGGCCACCTTAATCGCCGCCCCGCACCGCGCAAGCGCCCTTCGGTCCCCGCATCGCTTGTGTCCGCCGCTTCTTGTGGCCTATACCCCGCGCCTGACCGAACCTCCCCGGGAGAGCCGCCGATGCAGGGCAGCGCAAACCTCAACGTGATGATGAAAGCCGCGCGCAAGGCCGGGCGCGGCCTCGTGCGGGATTTCGGCGAGGTCGAGAACCTCCAGGTCGGCCGCAAGGGCCCCGGAGATTTCGTGTCCCGCGCCGATATCACCGCCGAGAAGGTCATCCGCGAAGAGCTGACCCATGCCCGCCCGAATTACGGCTGGCTCGGCGAGGAGAGTGATCCGGTCGACGGCAAGGATCCCACGCGCCGCTGGATCGTCGATCCGCTCGATGGCACGACGAACTTCCTGCACGGCCTGCCGCACTGGGCCGTCTCCATCGCTCTGGAGCACAAGGGCGAGATCGTCGCCGGCGTGATCTACGATCCGACCAAGGACGAGATGTTCTATGCCGAGAAGGGGCAGGGCGCCTGGATGAACGAGCGCCGGATCCGCGTTTCCGGTCGCTTCCAGTTGTCCGAGGCCGTCTTCGCGGGCGGCATGCCGTTCGGCGCCAAGCGCACCCTGCCGGCCATGCTGCGCGACCTCGGGCGCCTGATGCCGGCCTGCGCAGGTCTTCGCCGCTGGGGCGCGGCGTCCCTGGACCTCGCCTATGTCGCCGCAGGGCGGTGCGAGGGGTTCTGGGAGCGGGAGCTGTCGCCGTGGGACATGGCCGCGGGCCTCGTCATCGTGCGCGAGGCGGGCGGCCTGATCGGCCCGATCCGCGAGGGGCAGAACATCCTCGAAAGCGGCGGCGTCATCGCCTGCAACGGCGATCTGTTCGAGCGCTTCGCCGGGATCATCCGCGAGGCCTGAGCCGCGCCGCCCGGTCCTCCGATGGATCGGGTGCGCCCCCGCCGGCGCCCGGCTCAGCGCCGCCGAACCACCGGCACCCGGCTTTTGCTGTACCTGGCCTCCTCGTGCGGCGGGTGGCCATGGGTGCGCGACCAGAAGGCCATCGCGCCGCGCTTCAGCCAGACTGGCAGGGTCAGGGCAAGGCCGATGACGAAGCCGCCAGCATGGGCCCAGTACGCGACGCCGCCGCCCGTCGGATCGCTCCCCACCGAGTTGAACAGCTGAAGCGCGAACCAGCCGAGGAGCACGATCCAGGCCGGGATCGGGATCACCTTGAAGATGATGACGAAGATGAAGAGCACGTCGACCCGCGCCTTCGGGAAGAGCAGCAGGTACCCGCCCATCACGCCCGCGATGGCGCCCGAGGCTCCGACCGTCGGGACGGTCGAGTACGGCGCCGCCGCGACATGGGCGAGCCCCGCCCCGATCCCGGCGGCGAGGTAGAAGCCCAGAAACCCCGCATGGCCCATCTCCTCCTCCAGGTTGTCGCCGAAGATCCAGAGGTAGAGCATGTTGCCCAAGAGGTGCATCCAGCCGGCATGCAGGAACATCGAGGTCACGAAGCTCAGCGGCGATGAGAGCGCCGGGATCAGCGCCCAGTCGGCGTAATAGGCGGCGAGACGCATGGGGTCGTTCGCGATGCCGAGGGACATCAGGAAGATCGCGACATTCGCGGCGATCAGCGTCCAGACGACGTAGGGCCTGCCGCCCGAGGGATTGTGGTCGCGGATGGGGAACATGGCGCGACGCTACATCCCGCCGCCGTGCCGTCAAGCGCAGGGAGGCGCTTGTGGGACCCCTCGGGGCTGTTCTATGCCTCTCCTCGCTGCGCGGGCGTGGCGGAATGGTAGACGCATGGCACTTAAAATGCTTGGGGCTGATGCCCGTGGGGGTTCGAGTCCCCCCGCCCGTACCAGCGTCTCGCGGACCGGTGGAGACATCTCGGATGCAGCTCCGCCGGGGCGGGCGCCCGTTCCGCTTCCAATGGGCCGCAGTGCCGGGAGGGTCCCGAGCCCGGACCGGTCCGATCAGCCACGGGCGGTAATGCGCCCGGGCCGCCCCGCCTCGAGGAGGACGACGTGACGAGACCAGACACACCTCGCGCCCTTGTCACGGGCGGAAACCGGGGGATCGGACGGGCCATCGCGGCCGCCCTGATCGCTGAGGGCTGCGCCGTAACGATCACCGCGCGGGATCCGGCCGCGGGGGAAGCGGCGGCGGAGGCGCTCGGCTGCGACTGGATGCGGGCGGACGTGGCCGAGCCGGAAACGCTCCACGGCCTGATCGATATGCCTTTCGACATTCTCGTGAACAATGCCGGGATCCTTCCCGAGGGCTCCCTTCTGGACAATCCCGAAGGGTTCGTGGACGCGATGGCGGTGATGGTGACGGGTCCCTTCCTGCTCATCCGCGCGCTGGCGCCCGGCATGGGACGTCGGGGCTGGGGCCGGATCGTCAATTTGTCCTCGAGCATGGGCAGCTTCGCCTCCGGCCTTTCGGGGCCGAACGGCTACGGGATCGCGAAGGCCGCGCTGAACGCGCTGACGCATGTCCTGCCGCGGGACCTGCCGGAGGGCGTGAAGATCAACGCGATGGACCCCGGTTGGGTCGCGACACGGATGGGCGGCGAGCACGCGCCCGGCGATCCCGAAGATGCAGCGGCCGAAGCGGTGCGGCTCGCGCTTCTGCCCGAGGATGGACCGACGGGCGGGTTCTGGCGTCACGGATATCGGGCCGAATGGTAGGGAGATCGGCATGATCAGGGTCAGGGGACACGAGGGCGAGCGCATCGCCGTTCTGGGGCTGGGCCGGTCGGGCCTCTCCGCGGCGAAGGCCCTCAGGGCGGGCGGCGCGCTGCCGCTGTGCTGGGATGACGGCGCCTCGGGGCGTGCCGCGGCGGAGGCGGAAGGACTGGACCTTCTCGATCCGACCGCGCCCGGCGCCCTCGAAGGCGTCGCCGCCATGATCGTCTCGCCCGGAATTCCGCATCTCTACCCCGCGCCCCATCCGGCGGTGCTCGCTGCGCTGAAGTCCGGCGTGCCGCTCGACAACGATATTGGCCTCTTCTTCCGCTCTTGGGCGGAGGAGGGCTGGGAGAGCTTCGATCTACCGCCGAAGGTGATCGCGGTCACGGGGTCCAACGGCAAGAGCACGACCTCCGCCCTCATCGCCCATATCCTGCGCGAGGCGGGGCGGGACGTTCAGCTCGCCGGCAATATCGGCGTCGGCGTGCTCGACTGCGCGCCGGCGGTGAACGGGTCGATCGCGGTGCTCGAGCTGTCCTCCTACCAGACCGATCTTGCCCGCGCGCTGACCCCGGATATCGCCGTCTTCATCAACCTCTCCCCCGACCATCTCGACCGTCACGGCGGCATGGGCGGGTATTTCGCCGCCAAGCGCAGGCTGTTCGCCGAGGGCGGGCCGGACCGCGCCGTGGTGGGGGTGGACGAGGCAGAGGGCCTTTATCTCGCCGGTCAGCTCGCCGAGGGGCCGGGAGACGACCGGGTCATCCGCATCTCCGCCGCCGGCAAGCTCGACGGGCCGGGCTGGACGGTCCATGCGCGCAAGGGTTTTCTGTCCGAGCGGCGGAAGTCGCGCCAGGTGTCCTCCGCCGATCTGCGCGAGCTTCCGGGCCTGCCGGGGGCGCACAATCACCAGAACGTCTGCGCCGCCTGGGCCGCCGTCCGCTCCCTCGGCCTGTCGCCCTCGGTGATCAAGGGCGCGCTGGCCACCTTCACGGGCCTGCCGCACCGCTCGCAGCCGGTGGGCGAGGCGGGGGGCATTCGCTTCGTCAACGACAGCAAGGCGACGAACGTGGACGCCGCGTCCCGCGCGCTCCAGGCCTTCGACAAGGTGCGCTGGATCTGCGGCGGTCTGATGAAGGAGGGAGGCCTCGACCTTCTGCACCCGCATCTGGACCGCGTGGCGAAGGCGTACGTGATCGGTCGGGAGGCCGAGGCATTTGCCCTGGCGCTGGGGCCGGGGGTGACGTCGGAGGTCTGCACCACGATGGCACAAGCGGTCGCGCGGGCGGCGGAAGAGGCGGAGCCGGGAGAGACGGTCCTCCTCGCCCCGGCAGCGGCGTCCTTCGACCAGTACGACAACTTCGAAAAACGCGGCGAGGACTTCGCCAGCGAAGTCGCGCGCGCCCTGGCGGGCTGAGGGGCCGCACCCGGAGAACCTCCGCTGGCACCGGGAAAACGTCTTTGGCAGCAGCATGCCGGAGGGGCGGGCCCCGTGGGGCACCTTGGGCTGAGGGGGGCACCTGGGTGAGGCGCTGCCGAGAAGGATCCGGCACGGCAAGAGGGCGCCGCTCCGCTTGCCGGTGGCATGTTCGCCGGGTGGGGCCCCGGGGAGGAAACGAGCCGGGCGCGCCGCAGGGGAAAGGGTTGGGGCGTCTTGCGTGCTGGCGGCGTATGCCTACGTCAGTGAACAAAGGAGTTCACCCATGCAGTATTCCGTCCTCGATCTGTCCCCCGTGCCCGAGGGGCACGATGCCGCCGAAGCGATCGCCAACACCGTCGATCTCGCGCGCCACGCCGAGGCGCAGGGCTATCGTCGCTTCTGGATGGCAGAGCATCACAACATGCCCGGCATCGCCTCCGCCGCGACCTCCGTCCTGATCGGCCATGTCGCCGGGGCCACCGAGCGCATTCGCGTGGGCGCAGGCGGCATCATGTTGCCGAACCATTCGCCGCTGATGATCGCCGAGGCCTTCGGAACGCTTGCGACGATCCATGGCGACCGGATCGATCTCGGCCTCGGGCGCGCTCCGGGGACGGACATGGCCACGGCGCGGGCTCTGCGGCGGGGCGGTGGAAACGGCGAGGAGTTTCCGAACGACGTCGTCGAGCTGATGAACTATCTCGGCGCGCCGCGCGAGGGCGCGCGGGTGCGGGCACTTCCGGGCGAGGGAACGCACGTGCCGGTCTGGATCCTCGGCTCGTCGCTCTACGGTGCGGAGCTGGCGGCGATGCTGGGGCTGCCCTACGCCTTTGCCAGCCACTTCGCTCCGCAGGCGCTGGAGCAGGCGCGGGAGCTCTATCGGACGCGTTTTCAGCCGGGCGCGCTGGATCAGCCCCGCTTCATGCTCGCGATCAACGTCTTCGCCGCCGAGAGCGACGCGCGCGGGGCTTACCTCCGCTCGTCCATCCAGCAGGCGTTCGCGCGGCTGCGTCTCGGTCAGCCGGGCAAGTTGCCGCGCCCGGTGGACGACGTGACCCAGATCCTGCCGGCGCAGGCCGTCGAGATGGCGGACGAGGCGCTGAGGATCACCGCCGTTGGCGGTCCGCAGACGGTGCGGGACAGGCTCGAGGCGCTGATCGCCGAGCATCGTCCGGACGAGGTGATCCTCACCGGGCAGATCCACGACCACGAGGCGCGCAAGGAGAGCTTCGAGCGCGCGGCAGATATCCTGAGGGATCTGGGGGCGGAACGCGCGGCGGCGTGAGGGGCGCTGTTCGCCCACGGTCGTAGTCCCTTTCCGGCCTCTGATCCCGGGCGAGGGGGGGGGCTAGGTGACGGGGGGCGCCTGGATGACGCGGGGCGCCGTCATCGGCAGGCCCATGGGGCAGGGCAGGGGGTTGGTCGTCGGCCGACCTTCACGACTGTCTCCCGGAGATCTCCCCCGGGCCGAGCCCACGTTCCGGCGCGGCCCGGCCGGCCCTCGTCCCGGTCACAACAGGGCACCTCCCCGCCGCCCGATTGAACGCTCCGGGAAAAGCAATCGATCCCGGCGCGCATTTTCCTAGAATCCTAGTGGGTGCTGCGCTACTGTCACTCTCACGAGATCCGGATAACCGGACAGGCAGAGCAGTTGGGCAGTAATCCATGACGGAAATGGTCTATGGCGCCGTGCCGATGCGCACGGGCGATGCAGTATTGCCGCGTTGGTGGCGCACGATCGACAAATGGACCATGTCCTGCATCTTCCTCCTCTTCGGGGTGGGGTTGCTTCTGGGCCTCGCGGCCTCTCCGCCGCTGGCGGAGCGCAACGGGCTCGACCCGTTCTACTACGTCGAGCGGCAGATCTTCTTCGGCGGCGTCGCGATGGCCGTCATGCTGGTCGTGTCGATGATGACGCCGGATGCGGTGCGCCGCTGGGCGGTGGTGGGCTTCCTGATCACCCTCGTCTCTCTTCTCCTGCTGCCGGTTTTCGGCACCGATTTCGGCAAGGGTGCCACGCGCTGGTTTTCCTTCGGCTTCGCCTCGGTGCAGCCGTCCGAGTTCCTCAAGCCCGCCTTCGTCGTCGTCTGCGCCTGGATGCTGTCCGCGGGGCAGGAGCCGGGCGGGCCTCCGGGCAAGACGTTGTCGCTGTGCGTGACGATCCTCGTCGTCGCCCTGCTCGTGCTGCAGCCCGATTTCGGCCAGTCGGCGCTGATCGTCTTCGCCTGGGGCGTGATGTACTTCATCGCCGGCGCGCCGATCCTGCTGCTCATGGGACTGGCGGGCTGCGCGGTCCTGTTCGGGATCGGGGCCTATTCTTCCTCCGAACACTTCGCCCGCAGGATCGACGGCTTCCTGTCCCCCGAGATCGATCCGCGTACCCAGCTCGGCTATGCCACCAACGCCATCCAGGAGGGCGGCTTCTTCGGCGTCGGCGTCGGCGAGGGGCAGGTCAAGTGGTCGCTGCCGGACGCGCATACCGACTTCATCATCGCAGTCGCGGCGGAGGAGTACGGCGTGGTCCTCGTGAGCTTCATCATCCTGCTCTACACCGTCATCGTGGTGCGCTCGCTGATGCGGCTGATGAAGGAGCGCGATCCCTTCACACGCCTCGCCGGTGCCGGGCTTGCCTGCATCTTCGGCGTGCAGGCGATGATCAACATGGGCGTCGCGGTCCGGCTCCTGCCGGCGAAGGGGATGACCTTGCCCTTCGTCAGCTACGGCGGCTCCTCCCTGATCGCGGGCGGTCTTCTCGTCGGCATGCTGCTTGCGATGACCCGGGCTCGGCCGCAGGGCGAGATCGGCGACATCCTGCTGCGGCGGGGCCGTTGAGATGGGTGCGGCACCCCTGATCGTCATCGCCGCCGGCGGAACCGGCGGCCACATGTTCCCTGCTCAGGCGCTGGCAGAGGCGATGCTGGCGCGCGGCTGGCGGGTCTCGCTCTCCACCGATGCGCGCGGCGCACGCTATACCGGGGGCTTTCCGCCCGAGGTCGAGATCCAGCGCGTCTCCTCGGCGACCCCCTCCCGCGGCGGACTGCTCGGCAAGGCGACGGTCGGCCCGCGCGTGGCCGCCGGAACGCTGAGCGCCATGACCCGGATGATGCGCGATCGCCCCGCGATCGTGGTGGGCTTCGGCGGATACCCAGCGATCCCTGCCATGGCGGCGGCGACGGCGTTGCGGCTGCCGCGCATGATCCACGAGCAGAACGGGGTTCTCGGCCGGGTGAACCAGATCTTCGCGAAGCGCGTGAACGCGGTCGCGTGCGGGACGTGGCCGACGGAGCTGCCGGAGAACGTCGAGGGCGTCCATACGGGCAACCCGGTGCGCGCGCGTGTCCTGGAGAGGGCCGAGGCGGCCTACATTCCGCCCGGCGACTACCCGATGTCGGTGCTCGTCATCGGCGGATCGCAGGGCGCGAAGATCCTGTCCGACGTGGTGCCGCCGGCCATCGCCGCGCTGCCGCTGGAGACGGTGCGCAACATCCGCGTCGCCCACCAGGCGCGCGGCGAGGATATCGAACGGGTCGCCACGTATTACGCCGAGCACGCGATCGATGCCGAGGTCGAGCCCTTCTTCGACGACCTGCCGCGCCGGATGACGGAGGCGCAGCTCGTGATCTCCCGCGCCGGCGCCTCCTCGGTCGCGGACATCTCGGTGATCGGGCGCCCCTCGATCCTCGTGCCGCTCGCCGCCGCGATCCGCGACGAGCAGAGCGCCAATGCCCGCGGCCTCGCCGATGCCGGCGGCGCCATCGTGATGCCGGAGCGCCTGTTCGAGGTCGAAGCCCTGTCGGAGCAGATCTCCGGCGTGCTGTCGAACCCGGCCGCGGCGCTCGGGATGTCCCGTGCGGCGCTGTCGCAGGGACGACCGGACGCCACCGACCGGCTGGTCGAGCTGGTGCTCGAATTGACAGGGGATGCAACCTCTGCTCAGGGACGGAAAGGACACTGAATAAATGGACGGAAGCCTGCTCATGAGCCCCGCGACGAAGCTGCCGACCGATGTCGGACCGATCCACTTTGTGGGGATCGGCGGGATCGGGATGTCCGGCATCGCCGAGGTCCTGTTGACCCACGGCTACCGGGTGCAGGGCTCCGATCTGAAGGCGAGCCCGATCACCGAGCGGCTCGAGGCGCTCGGCGCCCGCGTCTTCATCGGGCAGTCGGCGGACAACCTCGAGGGTGCGGAGGTCGTCGTGATCTCGTCGGCCATCAAGTCCGGCAATGCCGAGCTCGACGAGGCGCGGCTGAGGGGGCTGCCGGTGGTTCGCCGTGCGGAGATGCTGGCCGAACTGATGCGGCTGAAGTCCAACGTCGCCATTGCCGGCACCCACGGCAAGACCACGACGACCACCATGGTCGCCACGCTTCTCGACGCCGGCGGGATCGATCCGACCGTCATCAACGGCGGGATCATCCATGCCTACGGCTCCAACGCACGGGCGGGGCAGGGCGAGTGGATGGTGGTCGAGGCCGACGAGAGCGACGGCACGTTCAACCGGCTGCCGGCGACCATCGCGGTCGTGACCAATATCGACCCCGAGCACATGGAGCACTGGGGCACGATCGAGAACCTCCGCCGGGGGTTCACCGATTTCGTCTCCAACATACCGTTCTACGGCCTCGCCGTCTGCTGCACGGACCATCCCGAGGTCCAGGCGCTGGTCGGGCGGGTGACGGATCGCAAGGTCGTCACCTTCGGCTTCAATGCCCAGGCGGATGTCCGGGCGGTGAACCTGACCTATCGCAAGGGCGTCGCCTGTTTCGACATCGCGCTGCGCTCCGAGGAGAAGGTGATCGAGGGCTGCACCCTGCCGATGCCGGGGGATCACAACGTCTCCAACGCGCTCGCCGCAGTTGCCGTGGCCCGGCATCTGGGCATGAAGACCGAGGAGATCCGCAGCGCGCTGGCCAGCTTCGGCGGCGTCAACCGGCGCTTCACCCGCGTCGGCGAGGTGAACGGCGTGACGGTGATCGACGATTACGGCCATCACCCGGTGGAAATCTCGGCCGTCCTCAAGGCCGCGCGTCAGGCCAGCGAAGGCCGCGTCATCGCGGTGCACCAGCCGCATCGCTACTCGCGCCTGCATTCGCTTTTCGATGACTTCTGCCACTGCTTCAACGAAGCCGACGTCGTTGCCATCGCCGAGGTCTACGGCGCGGGCGAGGATCCGATCGAGGGCGCCGACCGCGATGCGCTGGTGCAGGGGCTGATCCGGCACGGCCATCGCCATGCCCGCGCCATCGTCTCCGAGGATGATCTCGAGCGGCTGGTGCGGGAGCAGGCGGGTCCGGGCGACATCGTCGTCTGTCTCGGGGCGGGCACGATCTCGACCTGGGCGAACAATCTGCCGGATCGTCTCTGCCGCGACGCGGCCGCGCAGGCCGCGGGCTAGGCCCGGTGGCCGGCGCCGCCCTCCTTGCCGGTTTCCTCTGGATGCTGGCGAGCCAGGTCGCCGGAATGCTGCCCTCGCGCCGCAGGCACTGGCCGGCCGCACTCATCCTGGTCGCCACCGGCATCCCGCTTCTGGGATGGATCACGCTCGAGACGGGGCCGCTCTTCGGCCTCCTCTTCCTGCTTGCCGGGATCTCCGTCTTGCGCTGGCCGCTCTATTTCGCCGGCCGCTGGACGGCGAGCCGGGTCGCCGGCCACAAGGGCGATGCGGGGGCCGGGGGCGAGTGAGCGCCCGTTTCCGCCGCCCTCACGGGCGGCGTGCCTCCGGCGGGGGTACTTGAAGAAAGATGAAGAGGTCCGAGATGCAGATGCCCGAGATACGCGGCCAGCTCGAGGAGCGCCGGACGATGGCCGATCTGACATGGCTTCGCGTGGGCGGCCCGGCGGACTGGTTCTTCCGGCCCGCCGATGTCGAGGATCTGTCTGCCTTCCTGTCGGCCCTGCCGGGTGACGTATCCGTCTTCACCATGGGTGTCGGCTCGAACCTGATCGTCCGCGATGGCGGGATCCGCGGCGTGGTCATCCGCCTCGGACGCGGCTTCAACGGGGTCGAGGTGGACGGGGATCGCGTCGTCGCCGGAGCGGCGGCGCTCGACGCCCATGTTGCGCGCAAGGCGGCCGCGGCGGGGCTGGACCTCACCTATCTTCGCACCATCCCCGGCGCGATCGGCGGCGCCGTGCGGATGAACGCCGGCTGCTACGGCACCTACACCGCGGATCGGCTGGAGAGCGTCGAGCTGGTCCTTAGGGACGGCACGCGGCAGACGCTGGCCGCCGAGGCGCTGAACTTCGCCTACCGCTCGAGCGAGCTGCCGGACGGCGCCGTGATCGTCTCCGCGACGTTCCGGGCGCCCCGCGGCGAGGCGGATGCGCTCGAAGCGCGGATGGCGGAGCAGGTCGCGGCGCGGGATGCGTCCCAGCCGGTCAAGGCGCGCTCGGCCGGCTCCACGTTCCGCAATCCGGCCGGGTTTTCCTCCACCGGGCGGGCCGACGACGTCCACGATCTGAAGGCCTGGAAGGTGATCGACGAGGCCGGGATGCGCGGTGCGCGCCGCGGCGGTGCGGTAATGAGCGAGAAGCATTGCAACTTCCTGCTGAACGAGGGGGACGCAACGGCGGCCGATCTCGAAGGTCTGGGCGAAGATGTGCGGAAAAAGGTTTACGATTCCAGCGCAATAACATTAGAGTGGGAAATCATGCGGGTCGGAGAACCCGGGGCCTGACAATAGGCGGCATCCAATGCCGCAGGACGGCCGGTAACGAGGACAGTGCGGGGCCGATACAGGCGCGGCCCCGGTTTTCAAGAGACAACAAGGGCCACGCGATAAGGCCCGTGAACACGAGGCGGGCGGTTTGTCGGGCAGGGCATCCCCCATAGTGGCGGTCCTCAAGGGAGGACTCTCGGCGGAGCGCGAAGTCTCGCTCTCCTCGGGGCGTGAATGCGCCGCCGCGCTCAGGGGCGAACAATTCGAGGTGGTCGAGATCGATGCCGGCGCGGATATCTGCGCCCGGCTCGAGGAGCATGCACCGGACGTCGTCTTCAATGCACTCCACGGGCGCTGGGGCGAGGACGGCTGCATCCAGGGCCTGCTCGAATGGATGCGCCTCCCCTACACTCATTCCGGCGTTCTCACCTCGTCCCTCGCGATGGACAAGGAGCGCACAAAGGACACTTATCGCGCGGCCGGGCTTCCCGTCGTGGAGAGCCGCCTTGCGACGCGTGACGAGATCATGGCGGGCCACGTCCTGCCGGTCCCCTACGTGGTGAAGCCGTACAACGAGGGATCCTCGGTCGGCGTCTACATCGTTCGGGACGGGAGCAACGGGCCAGCGCTCGGCGCCGCCTCCCCCGCGGTGATGATGGTCGAGGCCTTCGTGCCGGGCCGCGAGCTGACCGTGACGGTCCTGAACGGCAGCGCGCTCGGGGTGACCGACATCGTCACCGAGGGGTGGTACGATTACGAGGCGAAATACGTCCCCGGCGGGTCCCGCCACGTGGTTCCCGCAGAGATCCCCCGCGAGATCGAGGAGGCCTGCCGCCATTTCGCCGAGGCCGCGCATCTGGCGCTCGGCTGCCGCGGCATCTCCCGCACCGACTTCCGCTGGAACGAGGCGCTCGGGCTCGAGGGGCTGGTGCTTCTGGAGACGAACACGCAGCCCGGCATGACCCCGACATCGCTGACCCCCGAGCAGGCGGCCCATGCCGGCATCCCCTTCGGCGCACTCTGCCGCTGGCTCGTGGAGGACGCCTCGTGCGACAGATGAGGAGCGACCCCGGTTTTCGCGGCTCAGGGAGCCGGACGCCGTCCCCGGGCGCCGGCGACGTGCCCGAAACGGGCTGGTCCGGGCCTGACTGGGCACCGTTCCGCGGGCCGGAGCCCGAGGAGGACGACATCTGGGTGGAGGCGCCCGACGAGGACGCCCTGCTTGAGCCCCTCGATGACAACTCAGAGGTCTGGAACGAGCCGGACTGGGCCGAGCCCGAGCATAGCGGACCCGGCTGGGCCGGTCCGGGGGCCGTGTCGCTTGAGCCGGCTGCCGCGGAGACCGCCCGTGCGCCCCGGCGCCAGGCCGGACGGCGCGGGTTGCGGGGCCTCTTCGGCGCGCATGCAACCGACGAGGAACGCCGCGATCCGGCGCCGTCACGACTTGCCTACAAGATGGAGCGTCTCTGGCTGCGGCCCGGCCTGCGCCGCCTGGTGCGGATCGGATTGCCGATGGCGGCCTGCGCCATGGCCGCGAGCTGGTACTTCTCGGACGAGACGCGGCGCGCCGAGGTTGAGTCCTACGTGGTCACCACACGGGACTGGGTACAGCAGCGCCCCGAGTTCATGGTCGAGATGCTGGCGGTGGACGGCGCTTCGCCGGAGCTGACGCAGGCGGTGCGGGAGGCGACGCGTGCGGACCTGCCGCTGTCCTCCTTCGATCTCGATCTCGACCGGATGCGCGCCGATATCGAGGCCCTGTCGGCGGTGCGCGAGGCGCAGCTCAGGGTTCGTCCGGGCGGCGTCCTGCAGATCGAGGTGTCCGAGCGTGAGCCGGCCATGGTCTGGCGCTCCCGCAAAGGGTTGTCGCTCCTCGACTCCGAGGGCGTGCGCATCGCCGGCATCGAGGAGCGGGGCGACTGGCCGGCACTGCCGCTCATTGCAGGGGACGGGGCGAACGACGCCGTGACCGAGGCGATGAACCTCGTGGCGGCCGCGCAGCCGCTTCAGGAGCGCTTCCGCGGGCTGGTGCGGATGGGCGAGCGGCGCTGGGACGTCGTGCTCGACCGCGGCCAGCGCATCATGCTGCCGGAGACGCAACCGGCGCAGGTGCTCGAGCGCCTGATCGCTCTCGACGAGGCGCACAAGATTCTCGAGCGGGCCGTGACCCGTGTCGACCTGCGCGATCCAGCGCGTCCGACCCTGAGGGTCGCGGCGGCGTCGATCGACCAGCTCCGGGCCATCATGGCCGGGTCCATCCAGAAGGTGAGCGAATGACCGACCTCTACCAGTCTCAGCGAATGATGCGGCGCATGCGGCAGCAGGCGCTCGATCGCGGCGTCATCGCGATCCTGGATGTCGGTACGTTCAAGATCGCCTGCCTCGTGCTGCGCTTCGACGGCGAGACGCGCTTCCGCGAGAGTGACGGGATCGGGTCTCTTGCAGGGCAGGCGGGGTTCCGGGTGATCGGGGCTGCGACCACGCGCTCCCGCGGCGTGGCCTTCGGCGAGATCGATACGATGAACGAGACCGAGCGGGCGATCCGCACGGCCGTCCAGGCGGCGCAGAAGATGGCGGGCATGAGGGTCGATCACGTCATCGCCTGCTTCTCCGGCGCCCATCCGCGCTCCTACGGTCTCGAGGGCCGCATCGATCTCGACGACAGCGTGGTCGAGGGCGGCGATGTCGCGCGGGTGCTGGCGGCCTGCGACGTTCCCGATTTCGGGAACAACCGCGAGGTTCTGCACGCACAGCCGGTCAACTTCTCGATCGACCATCGCTCCGGTCTCGGGGATCCGCGCGGCCAGATGGGCAATTCGCTGTCGGCGGACATGCACCTGCTCACAGTGGACACGCAGCCGATCCAGAACCTGCTCTACTGCATCAAGCGCTGCGATCTCGAACTCGCGGGCCTCGCCTCCTCGGCCTATGCCGCCGGCATTTCGGCGCTGGTCGAGGACGAGCAGGAGCTGGGCTCGGCCTGCATCGACCTCGGCGGCGGGACGACGGGCCTCTCCGTCTTCATCAAGAAGCACATGATCTACTCGGACGCGGTGCGCATCGGCGGGGACCACGTCACGGTGGATATCTCCAAGGGCCTTCAGATCCCGCTCTCCACCGCGGAGCGCATCAAGACGTTCTACGGCGGCGTCGTCGCCACCGGGATGGACGATCGGGAGATGATCGAGATCGGCGGCGATACCGGCGACTGGGAGCATGACCGGCGCACGGTCAGCCGCGCCGAGCTCATCGGCATCATGAGGCCGCGGGTCGAGGAGATCCTCGAGGAGGTCCGCGCAAGGCTGGACGCCGCCGGTTTCGACCACCTGCCGGCGCAACAGATCGTCCTCACCGGGGGCGGCAGCCAGATCCCCGGTCTCGACGGGCTCGCATCCCGCATCCTGGGGCAACAGGTCCGGCTCGGCCGTCCGCTGCGTGTCCAGGGTCTGCCGCAGGCGGCGACGGGTCCGGCCTTCGCCAGCTCCGTCGGGCTCGCGCTCTTCGCCGCGCATCCGCAGGACGAGTGGTGGGACTTCGAAATTCCATCCGATCGCTACCCGGCCCGATCGCTGAAGCGCGCGGTTCGATGGTTCCGCGACAACTGGTGACCGCAGGATCTTGCGTGGACCTACCTTCACGGGCGGCGAACACTTGCCGCCCACACCATATTCTGCAGTGCTGCTGCGTTTTTCGGGTGACGCCGGGATCGTGACCGCGTAAGATTCTCTTAATCCACTGGACAATGCCCTTTCGGCCACACCTGGCCCCGGGCTGACGGGGAGACGGGGGCAGAGATCCTTCGGGTCGCGAAGACCAAAAGGCAACGAGAACAGGGCCTGAATGCCGGGGCGGGCAGGGTCCGGAAAACAGGCGGAGCGGACATGACACTCAACCTCAGCATGCATGACAGATCCGACGAACTGAAGCCGCGTATCACGGTCTTCGGCGTCGGCGGTGCGGGCGGCAACGCTGTCAACAACATGATCGAGAAGAACCTGCAGGGCGTGGAGTTCGTGACCGCGAATACCGATGCCCAGGCGCTGTCCCAGAGCCAGGCCGCGGCCCGCATCCAGATGGGTGTGAAGGCGACCGAGGGTCTCGGCGCCGGTGCGCGGCCGTCGGTGGGCGCCCTTGCCGCCGAGGAGACGATCGAGGAGATCGTCGACCATCTCGCCGGCGCGCACATGTGCTTCATCACGGCCGGCATGGGCGGCGGCACCGGAACCGGCGCCGCGCCGATCATCGCTCAGGCCGCCCGCGAGCTCGGTGTCCTGACGGTGGGCGTCGTGACCAAGCCCTTCATGTTCGAAGGCGGCAAGCGGATGCGGCAGGCCGAAGAGGGCGTCGAGCGCCTTCAGAAGGTCGTCGACACGCTGATCATCATTCCCAACCAGAACCTCTTCCGTCTGGCCAACGAGAACACGACCTTCACCGAAGCGTTCGCGCTTGCGGACGACGTGCTCTACCAGGGCGTGAAAGGCGTGACCGACCTCATGGTCCGTCCGGGTCTCATCAACCTCGACTTCGCCGACGTCCGCGCCGTGATGGACGAGATGGGCAAGGCGATGATGGGCACCGGCGAGGCCGAGGGCGACGAGCGCGCCAAGCAGGCCGCCGAACGCGCCATCAACAACCCGCTGCTCGACGAGATCAGCATGGCCGGCGCCAAGGGCGTCCTCATCAACATCACCGGCGGCGAGGATCTGACCCTCTTCGAACTGGACGAGGCCGCCAACGTGATCCGCGAGCTGGTGGACGAGGAAGCCAACATCATCATCGGCTCCACCCTCGACCCCGAGATGCAGGGCAAGATGCGCGTCTCCGTCGTCGCCACCGGCATCGATGCGGTGGTCAAGAGCGACATCCCCGTTCCGCGCCGCTCCCTCGCCGCGCCGCTCCAGCAGCCCCAGCAGGTTGCCGAGCCGG
Source organism: Tropicimonas omnivorans (assembly GCF_031846565.1). Taxonomy (NCBI): domain Bacteria; kingdom Pseudomonadati; phylum Pseudomonadota; class Alphaproteobacteria; order Rhodobacterales; family Roseobacteraceae; genus Tropicimonas; species Tropicimonas omnivorans. The sequence continues at coordinate 760,629 of NZ_JAVRHL010000002.1, forward strand.
AGTACGAGGAGGTCCAGGAGCAGGACCACTACTACGAGGAAGCGCCGCGCCCCGCTCCGGTCCGTGCCGTCCGCGAGGAGGCCCCGGCCTTCCGCGCCGCCCCGCGTCCCGCGCCGGCGCCCGCACCCGAGCAGTCCTATGACGACGAAGACGCCGGCGGCCCCTCCCTCTTCGAGGGGATCGGCGAAGACGAGAACGGCGATGACGGTCTGCCCGCTCCGGCCTACAGGCCGGCGGCCCGCGCTCCGGAGCCGGCGCCCCGCCGCGAAGCGCCTCGCGGCAATGCCGACGTTCCGGGCGAGGCCTTCGTCGCGCCCAAGGGCGGCAGCCGCGGTCAGCCCTCCCCGGAGGCAATCGCCCGGCTTCAGGCTGCGGTGAACAAGGCCGCTCCCCGCGCCGCGCAGGGCACGACGCCCCGTCCGCAGCCGCAGGTCCAGGCCCGTCGTCCGCAGCCGCAGCAGGCGTCCGATCAGCCGCAACAGGCCGCCGGCGACCGCCAGCGCTTCGGCATCGGCAACCTGATCGGCCGCATGTCCGGCCATGGTCACGAGGGCGGCATGCCGCAGGACCGCGGAACCGCCGCGACCGCGCGCCAGCAGCCGCCGATGGAGCGTCAGCAGTTCGAGCAGGCCTACGAGGAGGACGAAGCGTCCACCGAGCAGGAGAAGATCGAGATCCCCGCGTTCCTGCGTCGCCAGGCCAACTGAGGGTCACGTACACGTTAACGATGAAAGGGGTCGCCTTGGGGCGGCCCCTTTTTCGTATGGCGACCAAAGCGATAGCACCTGCGACCCGATGCCTCGCGAAGTATCGCCGATCCCTTTTGGCGGGTGTTACAAACGGTCACAATCTTTGAGTTGTCGACTGGCCTCCCCCCTTTTACGTCACTTGCACTGCCCGAAGTGGGTTCGGGCCGGGTGTGCCGCAAAGGCATGACCTCATCGAGAGAACGGCGGCGCCGCAACGTGCGCCACTTGAGCAAAAGCCGTTCCGGACACTGGCGTGCGAGGCTGCGATGCAGACGACACTTCATGCAAACGTGACGCTCGACGGCGTCGGCCTTCACTCGGGCGCGCCCGTTCGCGTGATCCTTCGCCCGGCCGAGGCCGGAACCGGCGTCCGGTTTCGTCGCGTCGATGTCCTGCCCACGCTGGCCGACATTCCCGCACGCTGGGATCTCGTCGAGCCGACGCCGCTCTGCACTCGGCTCGTGAACGAGTTCGGCACCTCGATCTCCACCGTGGAGCACGTCATGGCGGCCCTGTCCGGCTGCGGTGTGCACAACGCCATCGTGGAAGTCTCCGGACCCGAAATTCCGATCCTCGACGGCAGCGCTGCGCCGTTTGCCGAGGCGATCCTCGATGTGGGCCTGGTGGATCTGGATGCACCGCTCAAGGCGCTGCGGATCCTGCGGCCGGTCGAAGTGCGCTCCGGCGCCGCCCGCGCGAGGCTGGCGCCCGCCGATCATCTCCATATCTCGTTCGACATCGATTTCCCGGATCGCGCCATCGGCGCGCAATCCCGCCGGCTCGACATGGCCAACGGCGCGTTCCTGCGCGAGCTCTGCGACAGCCGCACGTTCTGCCGCGCCGCCGATGTCGAGGCGATGCGAGCCCGCGGTCAGGCGCTTGGCGGGACATATTTCAACGCCGTCGTGGTCGATGGCGAGCGGATCCTGTCCCCCGGCGGTCTGCGGCACAGGGACGAGCCGGTCCGCCACAAGATGCTCGATGCGCTCGGGGATCTCGCGCTCGCCGGCGCGCCGATCCTCGGCGCCTACGAGGGCGTCCGTGCGGGCCACACGCTGACGAACCAGCTCCTCCGGCGGCTCTTCTCGGTGCCGGGCGCGGTGGACATCGTGACCTGCGATGCCGTGACGCTGCGCAAGTTGCCCGGGGCAGGGGTGCGCGCCTCCGATCTCAGGGCCGTTGCCTGAACGCCTCGCGCCTCGCGCAGCTGCGATCCCGAAATGCCGGGCTATGGCTTTTGCTCCCCAAATCTTCTGTGCTAGACGGTGCGGGCGCCGATCGGGCCGAGCCAGGGCCGGTGCGCGATCAAGCGATGTTTCCGGGAGACGGACCAGATGACGGAGCGGCGCTCATGAGTATCGGAACGCGCGCGACTCGGCTCGCATCCGTGATTGCCCTTGTCGCGGCGCTCGGCGCCTGCGGGCAGGAGCGCGGCGTCTTCTCGAGCCGTCAGGTGCCGCTCGAGAACTTCGGCCCCGAGGAGATCTACCAGCGCGGCGAGGCGGATCTGCAGGACAAGGAGTACGAGGACGCAGCGGAGCTCTTCGCGGAGGTCGAGCGTCTCTATCCGTATTCCCAGTGGGCGCGCCGTGCGCTGATCATGCAGGCCTACTCCCATCACCTGGACCGGGATTACGAGAATTCCCGCGGCGCCGCGCAGCGCTACATCCAGTTTTACCCGGCGGAGGAGGATGCTGCCTACGCGCAGTATCTCCTCGCGCTGTCCTATTACGACCAGATCGACGAGGTCGGCCGCGACCAGGGCCTGACCTTCCAGGCGCTGCAATCGCTCCGCACCGTGATCGAGGTGTATCCAGACAGCGAATATGCCCGCTCCGCGATCCTGAAGTTCGACCTTGCCTTCGACCATCTCGCGGCGAAGGAGATGGAGGTCGGTCGCTACTACCTGCGCCGCGATCACTTCACGAGCGCGATAAGCCGCTTCCGCGTCGTCGTCGAGGAATTCCAGACGACCACGCATACCCCGGAGGCGTTGCACCGTCTCGTGGAGGCGTATCTCTCGCTCGGGCTCGAGAATGAGGCGCAGACCGCCGGCGCGATCCTCGCCTACAACTTCCGTTCGACCGAGTGGTACGAGGACAGCTACCGTCTGCTTGTCCAGCGCGGGCTGAAGGCCGAGGCGCAGGGCGACAGCTGGCTGCGCCAGATCTATCGCCAGACCGTCAAGGGCGATTGGCTCTGATCGGGTAGGTCCCGGCGCCCGCGCGGTCCTCCGTTCACGGGGTGCGCGCGGGATCTTTCATGTCCCGCCGCGGGGTGCGATAGATCGCCCCGATGCTGCGCTCACTCGACATTCGCGATCTTCTGATCATCGACAGGCTGGAGCTCGATTTCCGCTCCGGCCTCAACGTGCTGACCGGGGAGACGGGGGCGGGCAAGTCCATCCTCCTCGATGCGCTCGGCTTCGTTCTGGGCTGGCGCGGCCGCGCCGAGATGGTGCGCCCCGGCGCCGACGCGGGCGAGGTGGTCGCGGTGTTCGATCTCCCGGAGGGCCATGCCGCGCGGGCGGTTCTGGACGAGGCTGGATTGCCCGTCTCGGACGAACTCATCCTGCGGCGCGTGAACGCGGCCGACGGGCGCAAGACCGGCTACGTCAACGACCGGCGCGCGAGCGGCGAGGTGCTGCGCGCGCTGTCGGACACCCTCGTGGAACTGCACGGCCAGCACGACGACCGCGGCCTCCTGAACCCCCGCGGCCATCGCGGCCTTCTCGATGACTTCGCAGGCTCGGGCGCAGAGCTGGCGGCCGTGCGCGGCGCCTGGCGCGCGCGGCGGGACGCCGAGGCGGCGCTTGCGCGGGCGCGCGAGGAGGCAGACACGCTGAAAAGCGAGGAGGAGTTCCTGCGTCACGCCGTGACCGAGCTGGACAAGCTCGATCCCCAACCCGGTGAGGAAGCCGAACTCGACGGGCGTCGCCGCGAGATGCAGGGCGCCGAGCGTGTCCGCGAAGACATCACCCGTGCGCTTGCGGCGGTGTCCGGCGATGGCGCCGAGGGGATGGTCTCGGATGCTGCGCGGTGGCTCGATGGTGCCTCCGAGGGGGCTGGCGGTCGTCTCGACGGAGCGCTCGAGGCGCTCACGCGCGCGGCCGACGCCCTGAGCGAGGCAGAGCAGGGGATCGAGGCGGCACTCGATGCGATGAGCTACGATCCGCGCGAGCTGGAGGCGGTCGAGGAACGGCTGTTCGCGATCCGCGGTCTTGCCCGGAAGTACCAGGTGCTGCCGGACGACCTTGGCGGTCATGCCGCCGATCTTCGGGGCCGGCTCGCCGCACTCGACGCCTCCGAGCGGGGCCTCGAAGACCTGGAGCGGGCCTTGAAGGATGCGGAGGCGAGCTTCGATGCCGCCGCAGGGACGCTCAGCGACATGCGGCGTGCGGCGGCCGAGCGGCTCGACGCCGCGATGGCGGCGGAGCTTGCGCCGCTGAAGATGGAGCGGGCGGTCTTTCGCACCGTGATCGAGGCCGGGGAGGCGGGGCCGGACGGGCGCGACGCGGTGACCTTCACCGTGGCCACGAACCCCGGCGCTCCGCCGGGACCCCTGAACAAGATCGCCAGCGGCGGCGAACTCTCCCGGTTTCTCCTCGCGCTGAAGGTCTGCCTGACGGGCGGCGGTGCCGGGATGACGCTGATCTTCGACGAGATCGATCGCGGTGTCGGCGGGGCAACGGCGGATGCGGTCGGCCGGCGGCTTGCCGCCCTGTCCGAGCGGGCGCAGGTCCTCGTCGTCACGCATTCCCCGCAGGTCGCCGCACGCGGCGCGCATCACTGGCGGGTGGAGAAGCGCGTTTCGGACGGGATGACGCTCTCCACCGTGGTGCCGCTCGGCGGGGAGGAGCGCACCGACGAACTTGCGCGTATGCTGGCGGGGGATATCGTGACCGACGAGGCCCGCGCCGCGGCACGGGCCCTCCTCGGCGCCTGATCAGTCGCGTTTGCCGGCGAAGGCGACCTTCCATTCTTCGCGCTGATCGTCGTCGATCTTGGCAAAGAGCGTGTCCGGCACCACGAAGCCGTGGCCGGCGGGCAGACGGAGGAGCGCCTGCTCCATGTTCACCGGCCACTTCGTCTCCTCGGTCCGCAAGGCTTCGAGCAGCTTCGCCGAGGCGTCGGGGATGAAGGGGGCGGAGATCACGGCATAGACGCGGATGAGGTTGAGCGCGAAGCGAATGTCCGCCGCCGCGCGAGACGGATCCTCCTTGAAGGTCGACCAGGGGGCCGCGTCCTGCAGGAATTCATTGCCGGCCACCCACATCGCGCGCAACTCCGCCGCGGCGCGACGAACCTCGATCGCATCCATGTGCTTGCAGTAGGTCTCGAGACGCTCCTGCAACTCCGCGACGAGGGCGCGGCCGCGCTCGCTGATCTCCTCGCCGCCCTCCGGAACTTCCTCGCCGAACTTGGAGCGGCAGAACTTCGTCACGCGGGAGACGAAATTGCCGAGCACGTCGGCCAGATCCTTGTTCACGCCGGACTGGAAGGAGTCCCAGGTGAATTCCGAGTCCGAGGTCTCGGGCGCATGGGACAGGAGCCACCAGCGCCAGTAATCGGGCGGCAGCAGGTCCAGCGCCTGGTCCATGAAGATGCCGCGCCCCTGGCTCGTGGAGAACTGGCCGCCGTCATAGGTCAGGTAGTTGAAGGACTTGATGTAGTCGACGACCTTCCAGGGCTCGCCGGATCCCATGATCGTCGCGGGGAAGGAGAGGGTGTGGAACGGGACGTTGTCCTTGCCCATGAACTGGACGTAGCGCACGTCGTCCGCGCCCTCGTCGGTTCGCCACCAGCGCCACCAATGCTCCTCGTCGAGGCCTTGCGCATCGGCCCATTCGGCGGCGCAGGCGATATATTCGATGGGAGCGTCGAACCAGACGTAGAAGACCTTTTTCTCCATGCCCGGCCACGGCTCGCCGCCCCTGGTGACCGGAACGCCCCAGTAGAGATCGCGGGTGATGCCGCGGTCCTGGAGCCCGTCACCGTCGTTCAGCCATTTTTTGGCGATCGAGGTGGTCAGGATCGGCCAGTCGGACTTGCTGTCGATCCACTCGGCCAGGTCGCCCTTCAGCTTGGACTGAAGAAGGTAGAGGTGCTTCGTCTCGCGGACCTCCAGCCTCGTGGAGCCGGACAGCGAGGAGCGGGGCTCGATGAGGTCCGTCGGCTCGAGTTGCTTGGTGCAGTTCTCGCACTGGTCCCCGCGGGCCTTGTCGTAACCGCAATTGGGGCAGGTGCCCTCGATGTAGCGGTCGGGCAGGAAGCGGTCGTCGTCGATCGAGAAGACCTGCCGCTCGCTGCGCTCCTCGATCAGGCCGTTATCGGCGAGCGCGCCGGCGAAATGCTGGGTCAGCCGGCGGTTCTGCATCGAGGAGGAGCGGCCGAAATGGTCGAAGGAGAGGCGGAAGCCCGCAGCGAGCTTGGCCTGCACCCGGTGCATCTGGTGACAGTACTCTTCGACGGGCATGCCGGCCTTGGTCGCGGCGATCTCGGCAGGTGTGCCATGCTCGTCCGTGGCGCACAGAAACAGCACCTCGTGTCCCCGCGCGCGGGCGTAGCGGGCATAGAGGTCCGCCGGAAGCTGGCTGCCGACAAGATTGCCGAGATGCTTGACGCCGTTGATGTAGGGAATCGCGGAAGTGATGAGAATGCGCGTCATGAATGCTGGCCTTCGGGCACGGGTCGGGTCCGCGCCCCCTCTAGCCCAAGCCTGCGCGGGGCGCCAGCGCCGGGGCCTTGCCAAATGCAGTGGGGGCCGGTGCCGGCCGGGCCGTCCAGGGGGCCTGATGGATCACGTCAGGGATATGGAAAAGGCGCGGAGCGGCCCCGGGGGAGGGGCTGCCCGCGCCTTTGTTCGGCAGGTCGGGGCCTTGCTTTGATCAGTAGTGCCAGCTGGCGGGCACGTCCCAGACCGGGCGGGAGGCTTCCTGCATCGCTTCGTGCCGGGTCAGGCCCAGATCGGCGAGGCGGGACTCGTCCAGACCCGACAGCTCGCGGCGCTGGCGGCCGAGCGCGAAGAGGTCGAACAACGTCCGGAACGGATGCCGGCGGCCAAGGGAGGCGAGGGGGAGGCGGGAGAGGGTCGACTGGGCGTGCATGGTGCGGACTTTCATCTGGTGACGTCGGGAGGCGTCAAAATCTCTTTCGGGGCTGTATCTGTCTGCTCTTGTGCTATCGTTCAAACGAATGTTCATGAACCCAAGTATCACGGAAATTGATATGCCGCGAAATCTCGACATGACCGCCCTGCGTTCCTTCGTGGCCGTGGCCGATAGCGGCGGGGTCACCAGGGCCGCGGGTCTGCTCAATCTGACGCAATCCGCCGTGTCCATGCAGCTCAAGCGGCTGGAAGAGGGGCTGGGCCTGTCGCTCATGGATCGCTCCCGCCGCGGCATCGCCCTGACGGCCGAAGGCGACCAGCTCCTCGCCTATGCACGGCGGATGGTGTCGCTGAACGACGAGGCAATCGGTCGCATGACATCGCAGGAATTCGAGGGCGAGGTGATGCTCGGCGTGCCGCACGACATCGTCTATCCCTTCATTCCGCAGGTGCTGCAGAAGTTTGCCGCGGCCTATCCGAGGATGCGGGCGAACCTCCTGTCGCTTTACACGCGCCAGCTTCAGGACCTCTACCGCCGCGGACAGTGCGGGATCATCCTGACCACCGAGCAGGAAATCATGGAGGGCGGCGAGGTGCTCTCCGACACGCCGCTGTCCTGGGTCGGGGCGCGTGGCGGGCAGGCCTGGCGGCGGCTTCCCCTTCGCCTCGCCTTCGCCCGGTCCTGCATCTTCCGCAGCGAGGTCGTCGACGCCCTCGATCGGGCGGGCATCCCCTGGGAGATGGCGGTCGAGGCGGAGAGCGAACGGGCGATCGAGGCGACGGTCAGCGCCGATCTGGCGATCACGGCCGACCTCGAGGGAACCGCGCCGCCCTTTCTAGAGCGGATCCCCCATGGCGGTGCGCTGCCGGAGTTACGCAGCTACCACATAAACCTCTACGTCTCCGAAGTGATCCGCGGCAAGGCGGAGCTGGCGCTCGCCGATCTGGTGCGGGAGGCGTACCGCAATCCCGTGACGAACCCGGCCGTGAACACCGCACAGACCGACCTCCTGCCGGTCCCTGAGAATCCGTGACCCCGGTGGAGTCGCCGTATGCGGGAATCTCGCAACAGCCAAAAGCGGTCAGCGGCGCTCAACTTCGATCAACGCTGAAATTACTTTTGCGAAATAGAACGCAACTGCCGGCTGATATTTGCTTCACGCGCATAACTTCGCATTTTGCAAATATTTCGCTAGTACGTTGAAGTTTAACGAAACATAGTTAATGAAAAAGCTTGCCAGAGACCTGACCTTTTCGGCATGTATTAATTGAGTTCATCCTAGGGGATATTGGTGGCAGCTCGGGTCGTGCCCGGGGATGACGTATTCCAGTTGTAGCGAGGCAATAGTGACACATCCGGTTGATATACATGTGGGCAAGCGCGTCCGGCATCGTCGTTGGATGATCGGCATGACCCAGCAGCAGCTCGCCGAGAAGGTGGGCATCAAGTTCCAGCAGATCCAGAAGTACGAAACCGGCATGAACCGTGTCAGCGCGTCCCGTCTGTTCGACATCGCGCAGGTCCTCGGGACGGACGTCTCCTTCTACTTCGATGGACTCGAGGGGGCCAGCGGTCCTGATGGCGCCAAGGGCACAACGCCCGACGTGCTGGCCGACAAGGAGGCGATGGATCTCGTTCGCACCTATTACGCCATCCCCGAAGCCCAGCGGCGCCGCCTGTTCGATCTTGCCCGGGCCCTCGGCCAGGCTGCCTGATCGACCCAGCCTCGCCCCCATGCGTCCCAGCCGCTTGACCGGTGTCGCGGCCGGGCGTACCGCGGTTCCATGACCAGCACAGAACAGACGACGGCCCGTTTCGGCGGGGCCGCCGCATCCTCCGAGCTGAGGCGCGTTGCCGCTGAACTCGCGGAGGCCGCACGCGGGGCGATCCTGCCGTATTTCCGCGCGCCCGGTCTCGTGGCCGAATCCAAGGAGGCGGAGGCCTTCGATCCCGTCACCGCTGCCGATCGCGCCGCGGAAACGGCGATGCGAGACATCCTGGACCGCAGGCGCCCGCAGGACGGCATCCACGGCGAAGAGTTCGGCAAACAGGAGGGAACGAGTGGTCTGACATGGGTGCTCGATCCCATCGACGGCACGCGCGCCTTTCTCGCCGGTACGCCAAGCTGGGGTGTGCTGATCGCCCTGTCCGACGAGGCCGGCCCGATCTTCGGGATCATCGATCAGCCCTTTACGTCGGAGCGGTGGGAAGGCGCCGCGGGCCTTGTCGCGACCCATTCCGGGCCGCAGGGGACACGGGACCTGTGCGTGCGGAGGGAAACGGATCCCGCCGGCGCGATCCTGATGACCACCTTTCCCGAGGTCGGATCGCCAGAGGACGCCGCAGCGTTCGCCCGCGTTGCCCGCGACGTGAAGCTGACGCGCTACGGCCTCGACTGCTATGCCTACGGTCTCGTCGCGCTGGGGCAGATCGACCTGGTCATCGAGGCGGGGCTGAAACCCTACGACATCTGCGCGCCGATCGCGGTGATCGAGGCAGCCGGAGGGATCGTGACAGACTGGGAGGGTGGTCCGGCCCATGAGGGAGGCCGGGCAATCGCTGCGGCGACACCCGAACTCCATGCCTGGGCCCTGGAGCGGTTGGCGGACGGGACCGGACGGGCCTCCTGATCGAACGCGCCTCTCTTGCGCGTCGGTACGGCACACGCCCGGCGACCATGCGGAACGCGCCGGCCATGCGGGGAACACAGGATCCTTCTGAACTCCGGATCATTCCGCGCGGGAGGCAGGCGCCGGCCCGTCAGCCGCGATGGGGCGAGAACAGCTTGCGACCGGCGACATAGGTGGCCGCCGTTGCGCGGTCGTCGCCCATCATGATCGTGGGGAAGACCGCATCCCAGATCGTCTCCGCCCGCCCGGCGCGCTGCGCGATGGCGGGGGTGGAGGCGAGGTCGAGCACGACGAGATCCGCGTCGGATCCCGGCGCGAGCGTGCCGATCCGATCGGGTGCGCGCATGGAAGCGGCGGATCCCGCGGTCGCAAGCCAGATGAGCTCGGCCGGGTGGAGCGGCGTTCCGGTCAGCTGGCCGATCTCGTAGGCCGCCGCCATGGTCCGCAGCATCGAGAAGGAGGAGCCGCCGCCGGTATCGGTGGCCAGGCCGACAATCTGGCCCTCCGCCTTGGCCCGCGCCATGCCGAAGAGACCGGAGCCGATGAAGGCGTTGGACGTCGGGCAATGGATGAGGGCGGCGCCCGCGTCCCTGAGACGATCCCGCTCGCGGTCCTCGAGATGGATCGCGTGGCCGAAGAGCGCGCCCTCCCGCAAGAGACCGTGCGCCTCGTAGGTGTCCAGATAATCCCGGGCCTCCGGGTGCAGCTCCTTCACCCAGGCGATCTCGTCCAGCTGTTCGGAGAGGTGGGTCTGCATCAGACAATCCGGATTCTCGGCCCAGAGTGCGCCGAGCGCCTCGAGCTGTGCGGGCGTGGAGGTGGGCGTGAACCGGGGCGTGATGACGTAGCGCGCGCGGCCCCTGCCATGCCAGCGGGCGAGGAGGGCGGCGCTGTCATCGTACGCGGATCTGGCATCGTCGCGCAGTCCATCCGGCGCGTTGCGGTCCATGCAGGTCTTGCCGGCGGCGACGGCCATGCCGCGCCGTTCGGCGGCGATGAAGAAGGCCTCCACGGAGGCCGGGTGGATCGTGCAAAAGGAACAGGCGGTCGTGGTGCCGTTCGCGATCAGCAGATCGAGGTAGCGTTCTGCGATCTCGTCCGCATAGGCCGGATCGCCGAACCGCATCTCCTCGGGGAAAGTGTAGGTGTTCAGCCAGTCGATCAGGCGCTTGCCCCAGGAGGCGATGATCGCCGTCTGGGGATAGTGGACATGCGCATCGACGAAGCCCGGCAGGATCAGCCCCTGCCCGTGATCCTCGACCGTCGCCCGGGGCGCGCGGGACCGCAGCTCATCCGCGGGACCGGTGGCGAGGATGCGTCCGTCCTCCACCAGGACACCGCCATGGGCGTCGAATCGGCTGGCCGCGTCCGGCGTGCTGCCGAAGGGGTCCGAGTGGATGTCGAGCACCTGCCCGAGGATGAGTGTCTGTGTCATGAGGGGGACATTATGGCTCTCCCGCGGCGGGCGAAAGGGATGCCGGCGGGTTCAGGTTGCTCCTGCCACCGCCGGCCCTATTGTCGGCGCTTACCGCGCAGATCCGGGGGCGCTCCATCATGGCTGACGACATTCTTACGCCGGAGGCCTCCGACGAGCGGGAGGCGGGCCATTACACGCTCGACGGGCCGTTCACGCGAAGTGTCCTCGAGGCCGTGGAGGCAGAGGATGCGGAGCGCCTGGCCGAGCTGCTGGAGCCGCTCCACCCGGCCGACATGGCCGACCTTCTGGAGCAGATCGAGGGCTGGCAGCGTGCGGCCCTGCTGCACCTTTACGGTGGCCGGCTGGACGGCGCGGTTCTCAGCGAGCTGGACGAGAGTCTTCGCGAGGAGGTGATCCACCTTCTGCCGCCCGACGTGCTCTCCGAGGCGGTGCGCGAACTCGACAGCGACGATGTGGTCGACCTCGTCGAGGATCTAGAGGGCGAGCAGAAGACCATGATCCTCGAGGCGCTGTCCGCCTCGTCCCGCGCCGCCGTCGAGCAGGCGCTGACCTACCCCGAGTTCTCCGCCGGCCGCCTGATGCAGCGCGAGATCGTCCGCGCGCCGGAGCATTGGCGTGTCGGCGAGGCGATCGATTTCTTGCGGACCAACCCGGACAGCCTGCCGGACCAGTTCTACCACGTCATTCTCGTCGATCCCCGGATGCGGGCGGTGGGGCAGGTTGCGATCGGGAAGATCCTCTCCTCTCGCCGGGGCGCACTTCTCCGCGACCTGACGGAAGAGGATTTCCGCACCGTGCCCGTCGATCAGGACGAGGGCGAGGTGGCCTATGCCTTCAACCAGTATCACCTGATCTCCGTCCCCGTGGTCGACGAGGAGAAGCGCGTCGTCGGCGTGATCACCATAGATGACGCGATGGTGGTGATGGACGAGGAGCACGAGGAGGACATCCTGCGCCTCGCCGGTGTCGGCGAGACGCGGATTTCCGACCGGGTGGTCGACACCACGCGCCGCCGTCTTCCCTGGCTGGCGGTGAACCTGGCGACGGCGATCCTCGCCTCCCTTGTCATCGCCCAGTTCGAGGAGGTGATCGCGCAGGTCGTGGCGCTCGCCGTGCTGATGCCCATCGTGGCCAGCATGGGCGGAAATGCCGGCACACAGGCGCTGACGGTGGCGGTCCGGGCGCTGGCGACGAAGGATCTCACCGGCTCCAACGTCCTGCGCATCGTGCGGAGGGAGGCGGCCGTCGGCCTGATCAACGGGGTGATCTTCGCCGTCCTGATGGGCGCGGTGGGGATCCTCTGGTTCGGCGATATCGGCATCGCCTACGTGATCTCGGCCGCGATGGTCATCAACATGCTGATGGCAGGGCTTGCGGGGATCCTGATTCCGCTCCTGCTCGACAAGGCGGGGGTCGATCCAGCCCTGGCCTCTGGCACCTTCGTCACGACGGTCACGGATGTGGTCGGCTTCTTCGCGTTCCTCGGACTGGCGGCCTTGTGGCTGCTCTGACGAAGGCCGAGGCGCGGGCGCGGGCCGGCGGGGCGCGGGACGCGGCGCACCGGTCGGGTGCGGGCCCTATGGTGTCCGCGGCGCTCGTCGAGTGTCTGGCGGGCGAGGCGGGCCGGGTGATCGCGGGCTATATGCCGATCCGCTCCGAAGCCGATCCTCTGCCAGCGATGACGGCCCTGGCGGCGCGGAACCGGATCTGCGTGCCCGTCGTGGTCGGTCCGGGAGAAGCATTGCGCTTTCGCGAATGGGTGCCGGGATGCGCGCTCGAGAGGGGGCCCTTCGGGGTCGAGGTGCCGGCCGGGGGTGCGGATCTGACCCCCGATCTTCTGATCGTGCCCATGCTCGCCTTCGACGCCCGGCTCTTTCGTCTCGGCTACGGCGGCGGGTTCTACGATCGAACGCTCGAGGCGCTGCGCAAGACTGGGGCGCCGGAGGCGGTGGGCCTCGCCTATGCCGCGCAGGAGCTGACGGAGGTGCCGCTCGAGCCGACGGATCAGCCCCTTGACCGGCTTGTCACCGAGCAAGGGGCCAGGCGGCCTTTGCCATGAACCCCGCGTTAACGTCTCCGGCCCATGCTCGGAGAGACCCAAAGGAGATCCCATGCGGCTGGAAACGGGCGGTCTGATCGACCGGACGACGCGCATCAGTTTTCGGTTCGCCGGCAGGACCTGTCATGGCCATCCCGGGGATACGCTGGCGTCCGCGCTCCTGGCGGCGGGTGTGCGCGTCGTCGGGCGCTCGCCGATCTATCGGCGTCCGCGCGGTCTCGCGCGGCTCGAGCCCGAGGAGCCGAACGGCGTCGTCGTGGTGAAGGGGCGGGCGATCCGCGCGACCGAGCTTGTGCTGAGCGAAGGGCTGGACGCGTCACCGCTCGATCGCAGCGCCTGGCGCATCGGCAGACGTGCCGACGTGCGCGCGCCGGACGAGACGAGCGCCGATCCTGAGGAAACCTCCTGCGATGTCCTCGTCGTCGGCGCGGGGCCGGCGGGCCTCATGGCCGCGCGCGCTGCGGCGGAGGCCGGCGCCAGTGTCCTCCTGGTCGAGGCGGATGCGAGGCCGGGCGGATATCTCCTCGGTGAGCGCGAAACGGTCGGCGGCAAGTCCGGGGCGGACTGGGCGGCGGAGGAGGCGGAGCGCCTTTCGCAGCAGGGCGTTCAGGTCCGGTTCGGAATACGCGTCACGACGGCCGGCGGCGACCGGGTGAGGGCGGTTGAGCGATTGCCCGATGGAACGCCACGGCTGTGGCGCATCGACGCGCGGGCACTGGTGCTGGCCTGCGGCGCGTCCGAGGAGCCGGAGGTCTTTCCGGGCAACGACCGTCCGGGCATTCTGAGCGCGGCGGCCGTGCGGATGGCGCTCCACCGGTTCGGGGCGGCGCCGGGCGCTCGGATCGCGGTCTACGGCGACGGGCGGGAGGCACGCCGGACGGCGATCGACCTCGTGGCCGCCGGCATCGAGGTGCCGGCGCTGATCGACCCGTCCTACGGGCCGCCGGACGGCGCGGACCTGCCGGAGGGCGTGCCGCTCCTGACCGATACGGAGATCGCCGGAACGAGAGGGCGCCGCGGTCTGACGGCGCTGCTTCTGATGAAGCGGGGGGAGACCAGATCCAGACCGCTCAGGGTCGACGCGCTCGCGGTCTCGGGGACCTGGGCGCCGCGGCTCACGCTGGCCCGCGAGCGGGGCGCCACGCCGGGCTGGAGCCGCGATCTGATGATGTTCCTGCCGCAGCCGGCCGCCGGTCCGGGCTGGGCCGCGGCGGGTGCGATGGCAGGGGCCGGATCGACGGGGGAGTGCCTCGCATCGGGGCGTGACGCGGCGCGCGCCGTCCTCGAACCACTCGGGTGGATGGCGGCGGATGTCCCTCTTCCGCAGGCGCCCGCGGAGGCGGATCCGCCGAGACCGCCCCGTTTCGTGCCGCTCAAGGGACGCGCCTTCGTCGATCTGGCGCGGGACATGACGACCGCGGACGTGCGGTCTCTCGCCTCCAAGGGGCGCGCCCTGCCGGCGCCGCCCTCCCTTCTGGCTCTGAGCTACCTGTCGCAGGCCTCCGGCATGGGCATCGAGGAGCTTGCTGCGAAGATGGACCCGGGCACCTAGGACCGCGCGCCCGGCCCGCGCTGAAATCGTGATTTCCAGCCCGGCCCCGCGCCGCGATAGACCGCAGGTCACTCCCGGAGCCGCTTCCAGAATCGCGCCGGGCATAGGATAGTTTCTCGATGGCCCTTCCTGACGGTTTTCTCGACGAGCTTCGCGCCCGCGTCAGCCTCTCGCAGGTGGTGGGCAAGAAGGTCCTGTGGGACAAGCGCAAGTCCCAGCAGGGCAAGGGAGATTGGTGGGCGCCGTGCCCGTTCCACCAGGAAAAGACGGCCTCGTTTCACGTCGATGACCGCAAGGGGTTCTACTACTGCTTCGGATGCCAGGCGAAGGGCAACGCGTTCACCTTCGTGCAGGAGACCGAGAATGTCGGCTTCATGGAGGCGGTGGAGATCCTCGCCCGGGAGGCCGGGATGGAGGTGCCGAAGGGCGATCCGAAGGCGCAGGCACGGGCCGACCGGAACACCCGCCTGAGGGAGGCGGTGGACGCCGCCGCACGCTTTTACCGCACGCAATTGTCGACCGCCGCCGCCGCCGAAGCGCGGGCCTATCTCGAGCGGAGGGGCGTGAAGGCGGAGACGCTGGAGCGCTTCGGCATCGGCTATGCTCCCAGCGGCCGCACCGCGCTTGCCGATGCGCTGACCGGCCGCGGCATGGAGGCGGATCTGCTCGTCGAAGCCGGCCTCTGCCGCCGCTCGGAGCGGGACGGCTCGCTCTACGATTTCCTGAGGGACCGCATCGTCTTCCCGATCCGGGACGGGCAGGACCGGGCCGTCGCATTCGGGGGACGGGCGATGTCCGCCGATGCGCAGGCGAAGTACCTCAACACCTCCGAGACGCCGATTTTCGACAAGGGCGCCGGGCTTTACAACATCGCGCCGGCCCGGTCCGCGGCGGGACGCTCTGGCGCCCTGATCGTCGCCGAGGGCTACATGGACGTGATCGCGCTCCATGAACACGGCTTCCCCGCCGCTGTCGCCCCGCTCGGCACGGCGATCACGGAAGCGCAGCTTGCCCTGATCTGGCGGATCTCCAGCGAGCCGGTCGTCGCGCTCGACGGGGACACGGCCGGTCTGCGCGCCGCCTACCGTCTGATTTCGCGCGCCCTTCCGATGCTGGAGCCGGGGCGAGAACTGCGCTTCGTCCTGCTGCCGGAGGGCAAGGATCCCGACGATCTGCTGCGCTCCGAGGGCGGGCCGGAAGCGATGGGGGAGCTGATCGGCAGCGCCCAGCCGATGGCGAAGCTCCTGTGGCGCGAGAAGACGGAGGGGCTCGTTCTCGACAGCCCCGAACGGCGCGCGTCCCTCGACCGGGATCTGCGCGCCGTGCTCGACGAGATCCGCGACCGCTCCATCAAGATGCACTATGCGGAGGAATTCCGCCGGCTGCGCGCCGACCTCTATGGCTATGGCCATCCCGGAGGAGCGGATGGCTCCGGGGCCGGCGCGTCGCCGGAACCTCGTGGGCTGCCGCCCGCCTCCGGTTTCCAGAAGCGCGGCGGTGCGTGGAAAAAGGGCGCCGCGCCGCTTCTGCCCTCGACGGAGCAGTCCCGCGCGTCGCTTCTGGCCTCCGGTGCCGAGGGCGTGACGGACCGGCTCCGGGAGGCGGTGATCCTCGCGACGCTCATCCACACGCCGGTCCTGATTGACGAATTCGCGCATATTCTCGAGGAGTTCGAGTTCCGCGGGCCGGGCCATGCCGCCATCGCCGCGAGCCTCCTGCGGGTGCCGCCCGGGGTCGATGCGGAGGGCGTGCTCATCCATCTTCGCGAGGAGGTGGGGGCGCGCGGCCTTGAAACGATGCTGTCACCGCGCCATGTCCAGATCGCTCCCTCGGTCCGCCGGGCCGGGGATGCCGAACTCGCTCGGGCCTGCCTGACCGAGGAACTGGCCAAGCTCGGGGCCGCGCGCGGCATGGCCCGGGAGATGGCGGAAAGCGTGGCCGCGATCGCGGGGTCCGCGGGCGAGGGCCTCGACTGGCGTATCGCCCAGGCCGCCGATGCCGTCCTGCGGGCGGCAAGTGCGGGCGAGGGCGGCCGTTCGGAGCTGGAGACCGCGCCCAACGGGGCGCGACTGGATCGACGTGAGAAGGATGCGTTGCAGGAACTGTTGCGCCGAATCGGATACGAGGGAACGGGACCTTAGTCCGAATCGGTCAACGTATTGGAAATCATTGCAGGCAACGGTAGGACATCTGGAACGCCAAGCCGCATGACCTATGATTCGCAGGTTCGGGCGGATGCCCGAATCACCTCGTCAGTGGGAGAGACCATGGCCGCGAAAGACAACGACGGGACGAAGACCGAGGAGCAGTCCGACGGCATGACGCTCGACATGAGCCAGGCCGCCGTGAAGAAGATGATCGCCGAGGCGCGCGAGCGCGGCTACATCACCTACGACCAGCTCAACCAGGTCCTTCCGCCGGAGCAAGTCAGCTCGGAGCAGATCGAGGACGTGATGTCGATGCTGTCCGAGATGGGCATCAACATCATCGAGAACGACGAGGCCGAGGAAGAGGAGGGGCAGAGCGGCTCCACCGCCGTGGTCGAAGCGTCCTCCGGGCGTGACGTCACGGTCTCCCAGTCGGAGAGCGAAAAGCTCGACCGGACCGACGATCCGGTGCGCATGTACCTGCGCGAGATGGGCTCGGTCGAGCTTCTGTCCCGCGAGGGCGAGATCGCCATCGCCAAACGCATCGAGGCCGGTCGCAACACCATGATCGCGGGCCTCTGCGAGAGCCCGCTCACCTTCCAGGCCATCACGATCTGGCGGGACGAGCTTCTGAGCGAAGACATTCTGCTGCGTGACGTCATCGACCTCGAGGCGACCTTCGGCCGCTCCCTCGAGGAGGACGACGACGACACGCCGGTGGTGGACACCACCACCCCCGCCGCCAAGACCGCCGCCGCCGAACAGCCCGAGGTCGATGCGGACGGAAACCCGATCCGCAACAATGACGACGACGACGAGGACGAGGACGAACAGGCCAACATGTCCCTTGCGGCCATGGAAGCGGCGCTGAAGCCTCGCGTTCTGGAGACGCTGGAGGTCATCGCGCGGAATTACCTCCGGCTCGAGGAGATGCAGGATCGCCGCATGTCGGCAACCCTGAACGAGGACGGGTCCTTCTCCGCCGAGAACGAGTCCACCTACCAGACGCTGCGCTCGGAGATCGTGCTCCTCGTCAACGAGCTGCACCTGCACAACAACCGCATCGAGGCGCTGATCGACCAGCTCTACGGCATCAACCGCCGGATCATGTCGATCGACTCGAACATGGTGAAGCTCGCCGATCAGGCCCGCATCAACCGTCGCGAGTTTATCGAGGCGTATCGCGGCTCCGAGCTCGATCCGACCTGGATGGACCGGATGGCCCAGCAGCCCGGTCGTGGCTGGACGGCTCTGTTCGACCGCTCGTCTGACAAGGTGCAGGATCTGCGCTCCGAGATGGCGCAGGTGGGCCAGTATGTCGGTGTCGACATCAACGAATTCCGCCGCATCGTGAACCAGGTGCAGAAGGGTGAGAAGGAGGCCCGGGCGGCCAAGAAGGAGATGGTCGAGGCCAACCTCCGGCTCGTGATCTCGATCGCCAAGAAGTACACCAACCGCGGCCTGCAATTCCTTGATCTCATTCAGGAAGGCAACATCGGCCTGATGAAGGCGGTGGACAAGTTCGAGTACCGCCGGGGCTACAAGTTCTCCACCTATGCGACGTGGTGGATCCGCCAGGCGATCACCCGCTCCATCGCCGACCAGGCCCGCACGATCCGTATCCCGGTGCACATGATCGAGACGATCAACAAGCTGGTGCGCACCGGTCGCCAGATGCTGCACGAGATCGGTCGGGAGCCGACGCCGGAAGAGCTGGCCGAGAAGCTCCAGATGCCGCTGGAGAAGGTCCGCAAGGTGATGAAGATCGCCAAGGAGCCGATCTCCCTCGAAACGCCGATCGGCGACGAGGAAGACAGCCAGCTCGGCGATTTCATCGAGGACAAGAACGCCGTCCTGCCGCTCGACAGCGCCATTCAGGAGAACCTGAAGGAGACCACGACGCGCGTTTTGTCCTCGCTCACGGCGCGGGAGGAGCGTGTCCTGCGGATGCGGTTCGGCATCGGGATGAACACGGATCACACGCTCGAGGAGGTCGGCCAGCAGTTCTCGGTCACCCGCGAGCGGATCCGCCAGATCGAGGCGAAGGCCCTGCGCAAGCTCAAGCACCCCTCGCGCAGCCGCAAGCTTCGCAGCTTCCTCGATCAGTGAATTACCGCGGGCCGCTTCGGCGGCCCGCATCTTGATTGCCGGTGGGCATTCATGAAACGTTAGGGGAACATCTCTAGGATTCCCCCATGCCGCTCGACCAGATCGATCCCCTCTACATTACGGGCGCTGCCGCGCTTCTTGCGCTCGTTTGCGTCGCCCTTCTCCTGCGTGCCGCGGCGCGGGGGCGGGAGGTCCGGGACCTGTCCCGCCGTCTGGCGGAGACGGAGGCGCGCCTCGCCGAGGAGCGCAGCGTGGCGACGGCCCGCTCAGGTGAGCTCGAGCTTCTGGCGGAGCAACTGAGATCGGACCTGTCGTCGGCCCGCATTCGCGCGGAGCGGCGGGAGGAAGCTGCCGAAAGCCTGTCGCGGGAGGTGGACCGCGCCCGAGCCCAGCGGGCCGACCTTGCGGAGAAGCTGGAGGAGACGCGCATCGCTCACGGCACCTCCGAGCGGGAGATCAGCCGCCTCAAGACCGAGATCACCAAGGACCGCGAAGCCGCCGAGCGGGAAATTCGCACGCTCCAGACCCTGCGCGAGGAGATGACGTCCCGCTTCCGGGAGCTCGCGAGCCAGACGCTGAAGGTGCAGGGCGAGGATTTCGCCAAGGCCAACCAGCAGAAGCTGAACGAGCTGCTCGCGCCCTTCAAGGAGCATGTCGGCAACTTCCAGATCGAGCTTCGCAACGTCCACAAATCCGCGGACGAGGAGCGCGCGCGCCTCAAGGAACAGATCGCGACGCTTCACAGCCGCTCCGAGGAGATCAGCCGCGAGGCGGTGAACCTGACCCAGGCCCTCAAGGGTGACAAGCAGCGTCAGGGCGCCTGGGGGGAGATGATCCTCGAGCGCATCCTGGAGGAATCCGGCCTCGAACGGGATGTGCATTACGAGGTCCAGGCCAGCCGCCGGGACGAGGAGGGCGCCCGCTGGCGCCCCGACGTCGTCGTGCGGATGCCGCAGGGCAAGTCCCTCGTGATCGACAGCAAGGTCTCCCTCATCGCCTACGAGGCCGCGACGAACGCCGACTCGGAGGAGGAGCGCAAGAGAGCCCTGGCCGATCACGTGCGCGCCGTCAGGACCCATATCGAGACGCTCGCGGCAAAGGGCTACCAGGCGCTGGAGGCCGGGAGCGTCGATTACGTGCTGATGTTCATGCCCATCGAGGGGGCGCTCTCCGAAGCCCTCCGGGTGCAGGGCGATCTCACCGCGATGGCCTTGCGCAAGGGAATCGGCATCGTCACGCCCACCACGATGATGGTCACGCTGCGCACGGTGGAGCATATCTGGGCCGTCGAGCGCCGGGAGAGCAATGCCGAGGCCATCGCGGACCGCGCGGGCAAGCTCTACGACAAGTTCGTCGGCGTGCTGGAGGAGTTCGACAAGATCGGCTCGCATCTCGACAATGCCCGCGATGCCCATTCCCGCGCCGTCGACCGTCTCGCCCGCGGTCGGGGCAACGTGCTCGGGCAGGTGGACAAGCTTCGCACGCTCGGCGCCCGCACCGACAAGCGCCTGCCGATGGATCACGATTCCGCGCCCGATGACGACGGGGGGCAGCGCGCGCTGCCGGATCAGGCGGCCGAGTAAGTCGTTCTAGAGGCCTGAGAATCGGGCGATGGATCCGCATCTTGGCGGCCGAATTCAGGATAGGGCGGCGGCCAGATCGGGCTTTCTCGCCCCCCGAGCCGGGTCCCCGCAGCGCACCGGCCCACTGGCCGAGCCGGACGCGGCGATCTAGATGACGGTCATGCCCACATTCAAAGCCTCCGCCACCCTTCTCGCCGCCATCACGCTCTGCCTGGCGCTGGTCTATCTCCTCCTGCCCTCCATTCCACTCTTCGCCTTTGCGCAGGAGCGTACCGCGGACGGGCTGTTCATGGCGCGCCGCGGCGCATTGCCGTTCGCGGGGCTCGCCGTGATGCTCTTCGCGGCGCGGGACTGCGACCCCTCCCACGCGCGGCGCGCGATCTGCCTTGCGGTGATCGTGACATTCGGTGGCCTCGCCATCCTCGGCCTGATCGCGCTCGTGCGGGGAACGACGGGGTGGATGACCCTGCCGTCCATCGCCGTCGAGCTTGTTCTCGCGGCGCTCTTCGTGCCGCATCTCGCCGCTCGTTCGCGCGCCGCACCGCGCCTGTGAGGGTGCGTGCGCTCCAGGCCCTTGATCGGCGGCGTGCGCCGGGTCAGGCTTTGTTCCAATCAAGGAGACGTCCCATGCCCCGCACCAGTCCCTTTGTTCTTGCCGCCGCCCTCTGCCTCGTCGCCGGGGCAGGGCAGGCCGAACGACAGATGGCCTCGAACGGCCTCTATGCCGCTGGCGATGCGAGCGGTTTCGAGGTCCTGTCCCTCCCCAACCGGACCGGCGCGGACTACTTCTGTGCCGCCGGCACGTTCGCTCGCGAGCGACTTGGGGCGCGGGCGACGGACCGTGTGGAAATCGCCCGGCCGCTCGGCCCCTCCCGCGTCGATCCTGGCCGCCGCGCCGTGACCTTCGTCGTGACGCCGCCGGAGCGGCAGGGCTTCACGTTCCGCGACGTGGTCCTGTCGACAAAGCGCACCGGGCAGAACCGGACAGTCGGTCACGCCGTGTCGCTCTGCAATCAGACGAGGGACCGGTGAAGGTGCGGTGCCTGCTCGCTGCGGCGTTCTCGCTGCTCGCGGCCCCCGCGAGCGCCGATTACATCGCGTATAACAGGATGATCGCCGCTGAGGACCCGACGCGGGCCGGCGTCATCGAGGTATACCAGAAGGCCGGCGCCGGCCCCGTGGATTACTGGTGTGCCGCGGGGGATTACGCCCGCCGCGCAATGGGGCGGGACGGCAGTGACAGGCTCTATCTCCTCCGCCCGCTCGGCCAATCCAATGCCGCGCCCCGCCGAAGCTCCGTCGCGTTCACCATCGTGCCGTATCCGGAAGTCGACGGCGGCTCGCGTCCGGGCGACGGCGGCAGCTATTCCGTTCCGCTCGACGTCGTGGGGTACAATCTGCGTACGCTGCATGCCCGGGCGTTCTGCCCCGACAGCCTCAAGCGCTTCCGTCGCCTCGGTCTTGCCTTCCCATGAAGATGTTCGAGCTGAAGACGAACGGGCCGGGCCTGACCGAGATCACCTCCGAGGTTGCCGGCTGGGTTGCCGATCAGGGCGGGGAGGGCGTACTGACGCTGATGATCCGCCACACGTCCGCCTCGCTCCTCATCCAGGAGAACGCGGATCCGGATGTGCAGCGGGACCTCAAAGCCTATTTCGGACGGCTCGTTCCCCCCGCCGACGATCCATCGATGGAGTACCTCTTGCACCGGGCGGAGGGGCCGGACGACATGCCGGCTCATATCAAGGCCGCGATGATGCCCGTTTCGCTCTCCATCCCCGTCGAAGGGGGGCGGATGGCGCTCGGGACGTGGCAGGGGATCTACATCTTCGAGCATCGCGCCAGGCCGCATCGGCGCCAGGTCGCGGCGTACCTGGCGCGCTAGACGTCAGTTCGTCGGCATGAGGAAGATCTCGCGCACCGTGTTGCGCGGATCCGCGTTCAGCGCGTGGACCACGGCATCCGCAACGTCCTCCGCATGAAGCTTGTCCGGCTTGGCCTCGTCGAAGAAGGGCGTGTCCACCATCCCCGGAGCGATCAGGGTGCAGCGCCCGCCCCACTCCCGCATCTCCTCCGCGAGGTTCCCGGCGAGGCCGTGGATGAAGAACTTCGTCGCGCCGTAGACCGAGCCCTTGATGTGAGCGCGCCCGGCGGCGGAGCCGGTGAAGACCATGTGGCCCTTGCGAGCGCGCAGATGGGGCAGGGCGGCATGTGCGGTATGGAGCGCAGCCAGGACGTTGACGTGGATCATGTCATGCCACGCCTCCGGGTCTCCCGCCTCGACGCCGGCGGAGTTGGTGCCCCGGCCCGCATTGGCATAGGCCGCGTCGAGCCCGCCGAACGTCTCCACGAGACGGGCGATGGCCTCCTGCTGCGCCGCGAGATCCGTGACGTCGCCGGGCAGGGCGAGGGCGTTTTCGCCGATCTCGGCCGCGAGCGCCTCCAGCTTGTCCGCACTGCGGGCCATGAGGCCGACCTTCCAGCCGCTGGCCGCCGCCGCCTTTGCGGTGGCCGCGCCGATGCCGCTGGACGCGCCTGTGATGAAGAGAACCTTGCCTGACATGTCGCCTCTTTTCCGTGATCCCGAGAAATGACGCCGATCAACGCGTCCTCGCTGCAACGGTTTCACATAGATGATTCGGGCCACATGATGCGTCCGGCCATTCGCCCTACCCAATCCCTCGCGGCCTCCCTATAGTCGCTGTGGACAAGTCGGGGCGAACCCGACGATACGGCGGGACAACGAAGAGGGGGACGGCCTGGATGCGCTGCCCGTTTTGCGGAAATGTCGATACTCAGGTGAAGGATTCCCGGCCGGCGGAGGAGCATGTCGCGATCCGGCGGCGCCGTTTCTGCCCGGCCTGCGCGGGTCGATTCACCACCTACGAGCGCGTGCAACTGCGCGATCTCGTCGTGATCAAGACGAACGGCCGGCGCGAGGATTTCGATCGTGACAAGCTGGAGCGCTCGATCCGGATCGCGCTGCAGAAGCGCCCCATCGAACACGAGCGCATGGAGCAGATGATCTCAGGCATCGTCCGGCGGCTGGAATCCCTTGGTGATACCGATATCGAGAGCAAGGTGATCGGCGAGATCGTCATGGAGCGTCTGGCGTCGATCGACACGGTGGCCTACGTGCGATTTGCCAGTGTCTACAAGAACTTCCAGGCAGCGGACGACTTCGACAAATTCGTCAGCGAGCTTCGCCCCGACGCCAAGGTTTGAGTACGGTGCGACAGGCTGATGTCCGCTGGATGCGGGCGGCCCTGGGGTTGGCCGCGCGCGGCCTCGGCCGGGTCTGGCCCAATCCCGCTGTTGGCTGCGTCATCGTCCGGGATGGCCGTGTCGTCGGCCGGGGGCGGACGCAGGATGGCGGGCGACCCCATGCCGAGGTGGTCGCGCTGACGCAGGCGGGCCGGGCGGCGGAGGGGGCCGATGTCTACGTCACGCTCGAGCCTTGCGCCCATCACGGAAAGACACCGCCCTGTTCCGATGCGCTCGTCGCCGCGGGCCCCGCGCGCGTGATCACGGCCCTGACGGACCCCGATCCGCGGACAGCCGGCCAGGGCCACGCGCGTCTCCGCGCGGCGGGCATAGATGTCGTGACGGGGGTCCTCGCGGACGAGGCCGAGCGTCTGCAGGAGGGGTTCCTGGCCCGCGTCACCTCCGGTCGGCCCATGCTGACGCTGAAGCTCGCTGGCAGTCTCGACGGACGGATCGCGACCGCGTCGGGTGAAAGTCGGTGGATCACCGGGCCGGAGGCCCGGCGGCTCGTGCACGGGATGCGGGCGCGGCACGATGCCGTTCTCATAGGGTCGGGTACGGCGCGTGCGGACGATCCGATGCTGACCGTGCGCGGGCTCGGTGTGGATCGCCAGCCGGTCCGCATCGTTGCGTCCCGCAGGCTCGATCTGAATCCGAAGGGCCGCCTCGCGGCCTCGGCCCGGGATGTGCCGCTCTGGCTCTGCCACGGGCCTGACGCGCCGACGAAGCGGATCGCAGAGTGGACGGAGCAGGGCGCGATTCTCCTCGAATGCCCCCTCGCGGGATCCCAGCTCGACATGGCCGGACTGATGGCCGCGCTCGGCGCCGCCGGCCTGACGCGGGTGTTCTGCGAGGGCGGCGGGCAGCTTGCTGCGAGCCTCCTGGGCGCCGGGCTTGTCGATGAGCTGATCGCGTTCACCGGCGGTGTCGCGCTCGGCGCCGAGGGGTGGCCGGGGCTCGCGGCGATGGGGATCGGAGCGCTCGACGAGGCGCCAAGGTTCCGGCTGAACCGGCTCGAGGAGATCGGGGGAGACGCGGTGGCGTATTGGCGCCCGCACCGCGAAAACCCCTAGCGCCAGAAGGGGCCCAAGCCCGCCGCCACGCCTTGCGCCTTCGACAGGAGCCGCAGGGCGGGTCCCGTCCTCGGCCCGGTGCCGGCGGCCAGACGTTCGGCCACGATCTCCGGCGGGCAGGGCAGGGAGCTCACCGGGTCGAGATATCGCGGATAGCCGATGAGGGTGGCGTGGATCAGGCCGGCAAGCGCGGGGCGTGCCGTGCGGCGGGCCGGCACCGGCCCGAGGTCCCGCGTCAGCCCCCAGCCGGCATAGAACGGCGCGCCGAGGACGGTGACGGCGCGCCCGCGCAGGAGCGCCTCGAAGCCCATGAGGGACGTCATCGTCCAGACCTCGTCCGCGGCGTCGATCAGCGAGGCGGGATCGGCGCGGGACGCCACCACGTCGGCGATCCCTGCCGCGTCCGGAACGGCGCCGATGCGGAGGCCGGCTTCGACGTCGGGATGGGGCTTGTAGATCAGGAGGGCGTCCGGATGCGCCGCGCGCGCGGCGGCGAGGCAGTCCCGGTTCGTGCGGATGTCTCCGGCGCCGAGACGGATCGAGGCGTCATCCTCGACCTGGCCCGGGACGACGACGACGCGGCGCCCGGAACGCTCAGGCAGATCCGCCGCTCCGCCGGTGTTGTACTTCGTCAGACGATCCTTCGTGATCCGCGCGGCGAGGCGTTCGGCGCGGGCGAGGGCGTGCGGCGGCAGACTCGCGGACGCTGAGATGAGACGTTCGAGGCGGCTCTCCGTGCCCGGATCGTAGTAGATGCCGAGATCATCGGAGACGAGGGACAGGGGCGGAACCAGCTCCGCCCCGAGGCCGCGGGAGCGCAGGAAACCGTCCTCGACACGGCGAAGCGGGCGGTCCGCGATCGCGGGTGCCGTTCCGGCCCAGGCGAGGATGGGGCGGTTCGCCTTGAGGGCCGCACCCTCCGAGCCCGCGAACCGCAGGCGCCGTTCCCGGCCGAAGAACCGCTGGAGGTGGCCCCGCTTCCAGAGCCGCATCCCGAGAGCCACATGACCCTCCCGGTCTTCGCGGTAGGCACGTGCTTCCGCCTCCAGCTGGTCGATCGCCTCCTCCAGCGTGGCGCGGCGGCGGCGGCAGGGATCGTACCACACCGGATGCAGGATCATCGCGGCGGCGAAGAGCTGCGCCCGCGTCAGCCTGCGCTGTCGACGGTCCACGGGGAACGCGTCCTCCGTCAGCCCCCAGCCGGCATAGAACGGCTGGCCGAAGAGGACCGGACGGTGCCCTGCCATGATCGCCTCGAACCCGAGTCCCGAACTGACGGTATAAACCGCGATCGCCCCATCGAGGAGACGGTGGGGGGAGACGGGATCGGCGAAGAGGTGCACCCGGCCGCTCTCGTGCTCCGGCCCGAAATGCCCGGCGCGGCGTCCGGCCAGCGTCTCGGGGTGGACCTTCAGAAGGATCCGCGCGCCGGGATGTTCGATCTGGGCCGTGCCCAGCATTTCCGCGAACCGGCCCCGCACGTCGCGGATGGAGCCGAGGGAGGCATCCCCCGCGGTCTGGTCGATTACGAGAACGTACCCGGGTTCGGGCGGTTCGAGCGCCGGATCGTGGGCGCTGTATTTCGACAGGTCAGCCTCCCGCAGGCGCGCCATTGCGACGCGCGCGCGGTCCAGCAGGGCGGTGTCGTCGAGGGGATGGGTGGCGAGAAGGTGCTCCAGATCCGAGGGGCGCGAAGGATCGAAATGCAGGCCGCGTTCGTCGAGCGTGAGGCCGATGGGCGGCGCGCCGTCCCGGCCGAGCTTCACCGACCGCAAAAGCGCATCCTCCACCCGCAGGATCTTCGCACCGGTCCGTGACGCGACATGTTCCCCGCGGCGGGCTGTCGGGGAGGCCCCCCAGACGCCGACCCAGTCCTGGGGGCCCGGCCGTCCCGTCGTCACGCGCCAGCCGGCCGAGGCGAGGATCCGGCGGATGCGGGGCGCGAGAAATCCGCCGTTATAAACGAAGAGCCGCCGCGCCTCGGGGGACACGGCGGCTCCCTGACGGTCGCCCTGCGGCTCCGTCATTGCCGGATCAATTTCCGCCGGCGGCGGCGGCGGTCGAGGCGACCGAGTCGACCGTTCCGAGGGAGCCGGTCAGCGCCGCTAGCGTCTTCTGCCACTGAACGAAGGGCGCTTCGGTCACGTAGAGCGTGTCATCGTCCCTGATCGCGAAGTCCCGCGCCTCGAAGATGCCGTTCGGCTCGGTCAGGTCGAGAACGTAGACCATGCGCTGCGGCCCGATGAGGTCCGTCCGCCCGAGGACCTGCTGCGCGATTTCCTGCGGCTCGTTGCGGAAGACGAAGACGCCGGTCGGATCGGCGAGATTGGTCTGGAGCCCGCCCACCTGCGCGATGGCCTCGATGGCGCTGATCGTCTGGTTCTCGAAGGGAACGCGGTTCTGGGTGCCGGTGGCGCCGAGGACGGTGAAGTCCCTCGTGTCCTCTTGCACGAGGAGGCGGTCGCCGTCCCGGAGCGCGACGTCGTAGCGCGGTTCGGAGTAGAGGTCCTGGAACCAGACCTTGCCGGTATGGGCGCCGCGCGTGATCGTGACGACGGCGATCTCGGTCGGGATCACAACGCCGCCGGCGCGGGCCAGCATGGCGCCGAGCGTTCGCGTCGGCCGCTCGATCGGGAAGACGCCCGGCGCGCCGACGCCGCCCGCGACGGAAACCGATGCCCCGTCGCCCGCCAGCCGGCGCACGAGGACCTGCGGGTCGGGGGTCTGCGTGTCGAGGCGTTCCGTGATCAGCGTCCGGACGCGGTCGGGCGAATTGCCCGCCGCCCGGATCCGGCCGGCATAGGGCACGTAGATGAAGCCCTCCGCGTCGACCTGGACCTCGTCGAGGATCGTGCTGTTCATCCCCTCGCCGACGAGAAGGCCGTCATCGACGTTCTCGTACACGGTGAGACCGAGCGTGTCGCCGGGTCGGATCGTGTCCGACCCGATGACGCCGGCATTCAGGAAACCGGCGGTCAGGCCGTAGGACGGCACCACGGAGGTCGCGCGGGTGACGCGGCTGTTGACCGAAACGATGAAGGCGTCGCCCTGTCTCTGAACGGAGCCTGCGTAGATTTCGCGCTTGTTGGGGCCCGACCGCGGCAGCCCGCAGGCCGAAACGAGACCCGCAAGCACGACAAGGGCGGCGAGACGCGCCCACCGTGATGTTGCGATTTTCACTGCTCTGGCTCCTTCGAACCGTTATCTCTGCCTCGGTATTTTTGGGATCAAGGCTACAGCAAGGAGGGGCGAAGGGAAGCGGCCCACCGGCGGCGACCGGCCAATGTGTGGCTTTGCTGTCGCGAAACCGCCGCGCCTGGGCAGACGTCAGCGCACGATCTGAAGGTGCTGGCGGGGATGGGCGTTGCCGCTCGCGAGGGCGTCGTACGGATCGTCCGCGGCCAGCATCATGTCCACCACCTGGCGCAAAAGCTGGCGGCGGGCGGCGGCGGAATAGAAGCCGCCGGCGATCTGGCTGGTCTCGAGCAGGAAGGTGCGAAAGTCGCGATAGGCGCGGGCATCGGGCCGGGCGGGACGGGCGAAGAAGGCTGGCAGCGGCTGGTCCGAGACGAATTCGGATTTGGCATAGACCGCCTTGCCGAACACCTTGAGCGGCAGGCCGCGCCAGAGCACCTGCTGCGCCGCCGTGGAATTCACCGTGACGGCGGAGCGGGCGTGGTCGAGCAGACCGGCGAGCTTGCCGCCGCGGACGTAATGCACGCGGCCCGAGACGCCGTGTTCGCGGGCGAGGCGACGGATCTCGGTGCGCAGTGGCTTCCGGCCGTCCTCCAGCGGATGTGCCTTGAAGACGAGGTGGTGATGCTTCGGTGCGCCGCTGGCGAACCCCTCGATCAGAAGGGCGAGGAATTCGGTCATGGAGGAGAAGGGCGAATGCTGCTGGAAGCTCGCGTCATGCTCCAGTTGCAGCAGCGCAAGATGATAGGGAAACCCGCCGCCGCGGATCCGCCCCGTGGCGACGATCCTGTCCATCCAGTGGAAGGGCATGAGCATGAGGCGGCGGAGGTAGAGGCGGAATTCCTGCGATGCCGTCAGTGTGCGGTGAGGACGGAAATTGGCGTAGCGTCCGGTCCGCATCAGCAGCACCCCATGATAGAGGGCGCCGTAGAAGACGTGGTGGCGCATGTCTCCCCAGCGCGCCGGAGCGGGGAGCTGCTCCAGCTCGGACTGGTCCAGCGCCCGGCGCATGTCGGGTACGGAAAGGCGCATCAGGCGCGAATGGCCGTTCGCCCCGCCGCGCTCGTAGGTGACCCAGTAGGGCCTCAGGTAGCCTTCCTCGAAGACATGCACCGTCACGCCGCGGTCGCGCGCGATCTCCACGGCTCTGGCATGTATGGCGCGGGTGTCCCCGTAGAGGACGATGTCGGTGATCCCCTTGTCATGGAGCAGCATGGAGAAGAAAGCCGGCCACTCCTCCGCCGTTTCCCTGAAGGGGATCAGCGAACGGCGGTGAAACCAGAACGCATCGTCCCCGGCGTTGAACGCGACGCGCCAGACCTCAGCCCCCGCCGCGCGCAGCATACGGCCCAGGTGGTGGAAGAACGGTCCGTGCGGGCCCTGAAGGAACAGGAAGCGTCGCTGAGGCGCGGGCGGGAAACTGTCGAACGTCATCGTACTCATCTACCAACACCCCAACATGCTTTACTTAAAACCGGTTCGACGCTCCGGGTAAACCCGCTCGAAAGGGCAGGATTGGGACCGGAGGGCGGCGGCGACCGTTCGCTTGAGTGGCAGGACTTGTCCGCCGACCGCGCCGCAGTTACCTCGGGAGCATAGCGGGGCCGGACGGCGCCGCGACAACCGTCTTCAGGGGAGAGCTGCGCCATGTTCACCGGGATCGTCAGCGATATCGGCACCATCACCCAGCTCGAGGCGCGCGGCGATCTGCGCGCCAGGATCGGCACCTCCTACGATACCTCCGACATCGACCTCGGCGCCTCCATCGCTTGCGACGGCTGCTGCCTGACGGTGGTCACGACCGGCCCGGACTGGTTCGACGTGGACGTCTCGGCGGAGACGGTGTCCAAGACCAACCTCGGCACGTGGGAGGCCGGGGGGCGCATCAATCTCGAACGTGCGCTTCGGGTCGGGGACGAGCTCGGCGGGCATATCGTGTCCGGTCATGTGGACGGCGTGGCCGAGGTGATCCGCATGGCGCCGGAGGGCGACAGCCTGCGCCTGACGTTCCGCGCGCCGGAAGAGCTCGCCCGTTTCATCGCGCCCAAGGGCTCCGTGACCCTGAACGGCACGTCGCTCACGGTGAACGAGGTCGAGGGCGCCGAGTTCGGCGTGAACCTCATTCCACATACCCGCGAAGTCACCACATGGGGGCGTGTCGCCGAGGGCGATCTGATCAACCTCGAGATCGACACGCTCGCGCGCTATGTGGCCCGCATGGTCGAGGCCGGCGGCGCGATGTGACTTGGGCCGCCCCGCGCTGGCGGGGCGGTGCACTGCAATCGCGGGTCGCAGGCACCGGGACGCAGGGGCCTCCGCCGGGCGGGCGCGATCCGGTCTGCCCCGGACCCACGTTCCGCCGCGGCCGCCCGGCCCGCCTCCGCACCCGCCTCCATCCCTCGAACGGGGCGTGACGCGGCGGCCACGCGGGTTATCTACCCTCGCATGGCCAGCACTCCCGTTCTTACCGTCACGGACAAGGGGATCTATTGCCCCGCCGGCGACTTCTTCATCGACCCGTGGCGCCCCGTCGACCGGGCGCTGATCACCCATGGTCACGCGGATCACGCCCGCTCTGGCCACGCGCGCTATCTCGCGACGCGAGCGGCGGCGCCCGTGATGCGACATCGCTTGGGGGATATCCGCCTCGACGAGATCGAGTACGGCGAGGTGCGCACCATCGGGAACGCAGAGGTGTCCTACCATCCCGCGGGCCACGTGCCGGGCTCGGCGCAGGTCCGGGTTGAGGTCGGCGGCGAGGTCTGGGTCGTCTCGGGAGATTACAAGACGGAGGCGGACGGGCTGTCCGAGCCGTTCGAGCCGGTCCGCTGCCATGCCTTCGTCACCGAATGCACCTTCGGACTGCCGATCTTCGAATGGGACCCGCAGGCGGAGGTGATCGCCGATATCAATGCCTGGTGGGCGGCGAACCAGTCGGAGGGCCGGACGTCGGTCCTCGGCGCCTATGCTCTTGGAAAGGCGCAGCGGATCCTCGCGAATATCGACGCGTCACAGGGTCCGATCCTGACGCACGGGGCTGTCGAGGCGACGAACGACGTCCTCCGGGGGCAGGGGATCGCGCTCCCCGAGACGATCCGCGTCACCCCCGAGACGAAGCCGAAGGATTACCCCGGCGCGCTCGTCCTCGCGACGCCCTCGGCGCTCGGCACACCCTGGATGCGCCGCTTCGGCGCCGCCTCCTCGGCCTTCGCCTCGGGATGGATGCGCCTGCGCGGGGTCAGGCGGCGGCGCTCGGCGGACCGCGGGTTCGTCATGTCCGACCATGCCGACTGGGACGGTCTGAACGCGGCCATCCGAGAGACCGGCGCGGAGACGGTGCTCGTCACCCACGGGTACACGTCGATCTTCCGCCGCTGGCTGGAAGAGCAGGGGTACGACGCCCGCATCGTCGAGACCGAGTACGAGGGCGAGAGCCTCGAGGGGCAGGGCGAGGAGGAGGAGGCGGCATGAAGCGGTTCGCGCGGCTCTTCACCGCCCTCGACCAGACGACGAAGACCAACGCCAAGGTCGCTGCGCTTGCGGCGTACCTCCAGGAGGCGCCCGAGGCGGACAGGCTCTGGACCGTCGCGCTCCTCTCCGGCCGTCGCCCCAAGCGGACGGTCACCTCGACGCTCCTGCGCGAATGGGCGGCGGAGCGGGCGGGCCTGCCGCTCTGGCTGTTCGAGGAAAGCTATCCCATCGTCGGCGATCTGGCCGAGACCATCGCGCTCATCCTGCCAGAGGGAGGGGGCGGCGACGACCGTCCACTGGCGGAGTGGATCGCCGTGATACAGGCGCTGCCGAAGATGGACGAGGCGGAGCGCAAGGCGACCATTCTCGCCGCATGGGACGGGCAGGGACCGGTCGAGCGGTTCGTCTTCAACAAGCTGATGACCGGCGGCTTCCGCATGGGCGTGTCGCAGAAGCTGATGACGCGGGCGCTTGCGCAGGCCACCGGGATCGACGAGCCCGACCTCGCGCACCGCCTGATGGGGGACTGGTCGCCGCAGACGACGACATGGGACGCCCTCATCGTCGCGCATGACCCGTCGGCGGACCTGTCGCGGCCCTATCCCTTCTATCTCGCCTACCAGCTCGACGCCGGACCCGAGGAGCTGGGCGCGCCCTCGGACTGGGCGGCGGAGTACAAGTGGGACGGCATCCGCGGACAGCTCGTCCTGCGCGGCGGGGAGCATCATGTCTGGTCCCGCGGCGAGGAGCTGATGACGGACCGGTTCCCGGAGCTCGCCGTCACGCGGGATTTCGTGCCGCCAGGCACCGTGATCGACGGTGAACTCCTCGCCTGGGAAGAGGGGGCGGACGCCCCGATGTCGTTCAATGCGCTGCAGAAGCGGATCGGGCGGAAGACGGTGCCGAAGGCGCTCCTGCGCGACGCCCCCGTCGTGATCCGCGCCTACGACCTTCTGGAATGGGACGGCGAGGACATCCGCGCCCGGCCTTTCGACGAGCGCCGGGCGCTGCTCGACGCGGCTCTGGCGGACCTGCCCCCTGAATGCCCGATCAGGCCCTCGCCGCTCCTGACGTTCGAGACGTGGGACGCGCTTGCGGCCTTGCGCGCAGAGAGCCGGGAGCGGCAGGCCGAGGGCGTCATGCTCAAGCGCCGCGCGTCCCCCTACCTCTCGGGCCGGAAGAAAGGGGATTGGTGGAAATGGAAGGTCGATCCGCTGATGATCGACGCGGTGATGATCTACGCCCAGCAGGGGCATGGCCGCCGCGCCAACCTCTTCACAGATTTCACCTTCGCAGTCCGGGACGGCGAGGCGCTGGTCCCGTTCACCAAGGCGTATTCGGGCCTGACCGACGCGGAATTCCGCAAGATCACCGCCTGGGTGCGCAAGAACACGCTGGAACGCTACGGGCCGGTGCGGCAGGTGAAGCCGGTCCACGTCTTCGAGATCGCCTTCGAGGGGATCCAGAAGAGCCCGCGGCACAAGTCCGGCGTGGCGCTCCGCTTCCCCCGCATGAGCCGCTGGCGCCTCGACAAGCCCGCCGAGGAGGCAAACACGCTGGACGATCTGAAGGAGATGCTGGCGGCGTACGGATGAGAGCCGCCGGGCGGACTTGACCAGCCGGCCCTTGATCGAGGGCAGGGCGCCAGGACCGTCTCGCCGCCCCGTCTTGCCTCCCGCCGCCAACCCTCCTAACCCTTGGACCCTCAAACGACGCTGCCACGCCATGGAGGCCCCGATGTTCGACCCCAAGCCGCTCCGCGATGCAAATGCCACGGCCGGGGAGCGCGATTTCGGCGATCTGCCGGAATGGGATCTGAGCGATCTCTACCCCGCGCCGGACAGTGCCGAGTTCAAGCGCGATCTCGACTGGCTAGAGGAGGCGTGCCGCTCCTTCGCGGAGGATTTCGAGGGCAAGCTGGCCTCGCTGGGCAGCGCCGGGATGCTCGATTGCGTCCTGCGCTACGAGCGGATCGACATCGTCGCCGGGCGCCTGATGTCCTATGCCGGCTTGCGCTACTACCAGAACACCACCGACGGCGAACGCGCCAAGTTCATCGGCGATGCGCAGCAGAAGGTGACGGACTACACCACGCCGCTCGTTTTCTTCTCGCTGGAGATGAACCGGATCGAGGATGCCCATCTCGAGGATCTTCTGTCCCACAATGACGATCTGGCGCGCTATCGCCCGATCTTCGAGCGGATGCGGGCGATGCGGCCCTACCAGCTCTCGGACGAGCTCGAGAAGTTCCTGCACGACCAGTCGACCGTCGGCGCCTCCGCCTGGAACCGCCTCTTCGACGAGACCATGGCGGGCCTCGAATTCACCGTCGAGGGCGAGACACGGAGCCTCGAAGCGACGCTCGACCTCCTGACGAGCCGCGCCCGCGAGACCCGCGAGGCCGCGGCGCGCGAACTGGCGCGCGTCTTCGGGCAGAACGTCCGGCTCTTCGCGCGGGTGCACAACACCCTCGCCAAGGAGAAGGAGATCGAGGATCGCTGGCGCTCCATGCCGACGCCGCAGACGGGCCGGCACCTGTCCAACCATGTCGAGCCCGAGGTGGTCGAAGCGCTGCGCAATGCCGTGGTGAACGCCTATCCGCGCCTCTCGCACCGGTACTACGAGCTCAAGCGCAAGTGGATGGGGCTGGACACGCTGGAGGTCTGGGACCGCAACGCGCCCCTGCCGATGGAGACCGAGCGCGTCATCGGCTGGAACGAGGCGCAGGAGATGGTGATGTCCGCCTATGCCGGGTTCGACCCGCGCATGGCGGAGCTGGCCGAGCCGTTTTTCTCTAAGGGCTGGACCGATGCCGCGGTGAAGCCGGGCAAGGCGCCGGGCGCCTTCGCGCATCCGACCGTGGTCGACGTGCATCCCTACGTGATGCTGAACTACCTCGGCAAACCGCGCGACGTGATGACGCTGGCGCACGAGCTTGGCCACGGCGTCCACCAGCGCCTCGCGGCCGGGCAGGGGGAACTCCTGGCCAACACGCCCCTGACGCTGGCCGAGACGGCGTCCGTTTTCGGAGAGATGCTGACCTTCCGCAAGATGCTCGCCGCCGCCCGGACCGATGCCGAGCGCAAGGTCCTGCTCGCGGGCAAGGTCGAGGACATGATCAACACGGTCGTCCGGCAGATCGCGTTCTACGATTTCGAATGCAAGCTGCACGAGGCGCGTCGCCATGGCGAGCTTACGGTGGAGGACATCAACGCGCTGTGGATGAGCGTGCAGGGGGAGAGCCTCGGGCCCGCATTCTCCTTCATGGAGGGCTACGAGACGTTCTGGACCTACGTCCCGCACTTCGTGCATTCGCCCTTCTACGTCTATGCCTATGCCTTCGGGGACGGCCTCGTGAACGCGCTTTACGCCTCCTACGAGGAAGCGCCGGAGGGCTTTCAGGAGAAGTACTTCGAGATGCTGAAGGCCGGCGGCTCCAAGCACCACAAGGAACTTCTGGCGCCGTTCGGTCTCGATGCCTCCGACCCCGCGTTCTGGGACAAGGGCCTGTCGATGATCTCGGGCTTCATCGACGAGCTGGAGGCGATGGAAGACTGAGCGCCCGGCTGCACCCCAGAGCGGGACCGGGCGTGCCGACGCGCGCCCGGTCGCTGGAAGCTCTTATCCCGCCAGCTCCTTGAACAGCTCCTTCGGCGAGGACTTCTCGGACGCTTCCCGTCGCCCGATTGCCGGGGTCTGGCGGGACCATTCGCCGCTCTCGGCAAGGCGCACCATGAAGTCTCCGAGATCGGCGTGGCGGGTTCGCACGACCTCTTTCGGCAGACTGTCCGGGAACACCTGGTAATCGCCGGTGACCTCGCCATCCATGAGCCACCCGGGGCGGGCCGCGGTCCAGTTGAGCCAGTCGTCCGACGCCTCCAGCATGTGCTCCATCGCGCCCATCTGGTCGTAGACCCGGCGGAGGGCATTCATCGCGGACATCTGGAACCAGATTGGGCCATGGCGCCGCTGCTCCACGAACGCCGCGGATATGACGATGAGGCGGGAGAGACCGGCTTTCCGCATCCCCGTGATCGTATTGCGCACGCCGCGAGTATAGAGCGGTGGCGGGTCAAAGGCCGTCTTCAGCGACAGGGGCACGCCGATGGCCGACACGACGGCATCCGCGCCCTCGAGCTGCGGCGCGAGGTCTCCCGACATCACGTCCAGGTCCCGCGCCTCGATATCCGGGTCCTGCGGCGTCTCGTCCTGTGACCAATGCGGTTCACACGCGATCACCTTGTGCCCGCGGCGGCGGGCGGCCTGCACCGCGTCGCGTCCCGTCGCGCCGTTCGCCCCGATCACAAGGATGGTCTTTCGCCCTGGTTCGCTCATCGCGCCTCTCCTGAAGCTCAAATCCGCAGCCCAACAGGCCCAGGCGCCTTGCGTTCCCCTGGGGCGCTATTTCGGCGGATTTCCCGCCGCGTAGACGCTGTCGATGACAGCCTGGGTGCCCCGCGCGTCCTCCAGCGTCCAGGGAAACGGCCGCTCGCCGCGGATCGCCGCGCCGAATGCCTCGACCTGGAGCACGTACTGGGCGGCGTCCGGGAAGCGCTCTTCCGTCACCGTCATGCCATGGCGCAGGGAGATCCGTGCTTCGCCGTAGGACTGCGCGTTGAACGGTGTGTGCACCTCGATCGCGCCGGCGTCGCCCAGGAAGACCATGCGTTGCGCATTGTCGATCCTCATGGTGGTCAGCCAGTTCGCGGTAAATCCCGGGAAACGGGCGGCGACGGAGGCAGAAACATCGACGCCGTTCTCCCATGTCAGATCCGCGGCGGTGATCTCGGCCGGCTCTTCCCCCGTGGCCCAGCGTGTCGAGCCGTAGAGGTAGACCCCGATATCGGGAATGATCCCACCGCCGTCACCGGCGCGGTTGCGGATGTTCGACAAATCGACGTTGTTGAAGCCGAAGAAGCCCGTGACATGCCGCAGCGTCCCGATCGAGCCGCCCTTCAGCATCTCCCGCACGCGCTGCCATTGGGGGTGATGCACGATCATGTAGGCCTCGGCGGCCTGCAATCCGGTCTCGTCCCGCACCGCGATCAGCCGGTCGATCTCCTCGGCCTTCATGGCGATGGGTTTCTCGGTCAGGACGTGCTTGCCCGCTCGGAGCGCCTTCTCGGTCCACTCGACATGGAGCGCGTTCGGCAGGGGGATATAGACCGCGTCGATGTCCGGGTCCTGCAGGACGGCATCGTAACCGTCGAGGATGCGCAGATCCGGGTTCAGGGACTGGAACGGCGCGGCCTTCTCGGGCGAGGAGGTGCCGAGCGCGGCGAGAACGGCGCCCCTTGCGCTGTGGATCGCAGGGGCCATCTGCCGCTGCGCGAAGTCTGCTGCGCCGAGGATGCCCCAGCGGATCGGTTGTTCGCTCATGCGTTTTCCTCCCGTGAACCAGCTTCGCGGACGGTAGCGGAGGGGGGAGGAGGGGAAAAGGGCTGGCGATGCGCGCGAAAGAGGCGCGGCCTGCGCGGGGCCCGGTTTGAGGCCGCGCGCGCTCAGGGAGCATTGCCCGCTTCTCTCGGGATCGGGAGGCCGAGTGTCGCTCCGGCGTTCCGGTGGAACGAAGGCCTGTGGCGGATAGCCCGGCCCGTCCTGTCCGGCTTTCGACGAATTGGACCGAGGCGAGGCGGCCGCCCGGGTCTGGCACTGTTCGGGGGTGCCGCCTCTCCGTCGCATGGCGTCAGGCGAAAAGTGGGCGCCGATGGCTCTTCGTTCGGTGCATGCCCGGACATGCGCGCCGACGCATATTCCCCCTCCAAGCAAGAGCACCCGGCCGCATCATCTGCGGCCGAGTGCTCTTACGGTTAAATCTACAGCCGGATCAGGCCGGTTCGGCCACCACGCCGCGCTCCGATGCGAGGGAGCGCATCCGGTTCTGGAGCTTCTCGAAGGCGCGGACCTCGATCTGGCGGATCCGCTCCCGGCTGACATTGTAGACGCCGGAGAGGTCTTCGAGGGTCACTGACGGCTCGGAGAGACGGCGCTGGGTGAGAATGTCCTTCTCCCGGTCGTTCAGCACCTCCATCGCCTCCATCAGAAGCTCCCGCCGGACGCTCATCTCGTCATTCTCGGCGTAGGCTTCGGCCTGGTCGGCCTCCTCGTCCTCGAGCCAGTCCTGCCACTGCGTCGAGCTGTCGCCGTCGCTGCCGATCATCGCGTTGAGCGAGGCATCCCCGCCGGACATCCGGCGGTTCATGCTGACCACCTCGTCCTCGGTGACCCCGAGATCGGTGGCGATGCGCTTGACGTTGTCCGGCCGCAGATCGCCCTCTTCGAGCGCACCAAGGCGGGCCTTGGCCTTGCGGAGGTTGAAGAACAGCTTCTTCTGGGCGCTGGTCGTGCCCAGCTTCACGAGGCTCCAGGACCGGAGGATGTACTCCTGAATGGAGGCGCGGATCCACCACATCGCGTAGGTCGCGAGGCGGAAGCCCTTCTCCGGGTCGAACCGCTTGACGGCCTGCATCAGGCCGACATTCGCCTCCGAGATCACCTCTGCCTGCGGCAGGCCGTAGCCGCGATAGCCCATGGCGATCTTCGCCGCGAGACGCAGGTGGGACGTGACGAGCTGGTGCGCCGCCTCGCTGTCCTCATGGTCGGTCCAGCGCTTGGCGAGCATGTATTCCTGCTCCGGCTCCAGCATCGGGAACTTCCGGATTTCCTGCAGATAGCGGTTGAGGCCCTGTTCCGGCGACGGTGCCGGGAGACTTGCAAAATTGGCCATGACCTTCCCTCCGTGTCGAGCGGGCGGGCACATGTTCGAAGGCATGCCTCGCCTGTTGGATCAGATATAAGAACTAAACCGATCAGTTCAAGTTCGTCCGGTCCGGATTTCTGCCGTGTCCGCATCGAACATGGAAACAACGCATTAATGAAGGGTTACCGTCGCAGTCTCACGTCGAAATGAGGCATATGTCAGGCTTAGCCCGAGGCGCGGAGGGCTTCGAGAAGCGCCGTCATGTCCTCCGGGAGGGGGGCCTCGAAGGACAGCCGCTCCTCGCTCACGGGGTGAACGAACGCCAGGGTCGCGGCGTGAAGCGCCTGCCTTTCAAAGCGATCCATCGCCTCGGCCGCGGCGCCGAGGGACTTCTGCGGGGCCCTGCGGCGACCTCCGTAGACCGGATCCCCGGCAAGCGGAAAGCCCAGGTGCGACAGGTGGACGCGGATCTGGTGGGTGCGCCCGGTTTCGAGGCGGCATTCCAGAAGAGCGGCGGCAGGAGGCGTCCCGAAGGTCTCGCGGGCACGGGCGCGGGTGACGGCCCGGCGGCCGCCCGATTGCTGGACGGCCTGTCTCTGCCGGTCCTTGGGATGACGGCCGAGGCGCGTTTCGATCCTGAGGATGCCGCCGTCTTCCCAAGCCGCGGCGGACATCCCGCCGAGACGGGGATCGGCCGGATCCGGCGCGCCGTGGCAGATCGCGAGGTAGCGGCGGTCGGCGGTATGTGCCTCGAACTGCGCGGCGAGGCCATGATGGGCGGCGTCGGACTTGGCGACGACGAGAAGCCCCGACGTATCCTTGTCGATCCGGTGCACGATGCCGGGACGGGCCGACCCGCCGACGCCGGAGAGCGTCTCGACGCAATGGCCGAGGAGCGCGTTGACGAGGGTGCCCGAGGGGGTTCCGGGGGCGGGGTGGACGACCATGCCGGCGGGCTTGTTCACCACGATCAGGTGAGCGTCCTCGAAGGCGATGTCGAGCGGGATGTCCTCGGCCGTCATGTGGGTCGGGGCAGGGGGCGGCACGTCGATGCGAAGACGATCGCCCTCGGCCACCCTGGCCCTGGGATCGGTGAGGGGCGCACCGCCCAAGCTGACATGGCCGTCCTCTATGAGCCGCGCGAGGCGCGAGCGGCTGAGCGCGGCGCTCTCTGGCACATCCCGCGAAAGCGCCTTATCAAGCCGACGCGGCGGCTCGGCTCCGATCGTCACCCATATCGCGTCTTCGAGGTCTTCCAATGAACCGCCCTTCGCTCACGCCCGATTCAGATGCCGGGGAGGTGCTCCCGGCCGGTCCGCCGCCGGACCCGGCCGACCTGCGCGCGCTGCGCTGGCTGAGGGGGCTCGTCATGGCGCTTTTGGTGACGATGATCCTCGGTGTCGGCACCGTGAGCGGTCTCGTCGCGCTGCGCCTGTCGGCCCCCTCGGCGCCGCCGGCCTTCCCCGATAGCCCGGACCTGCCGCCGGGCGCAACGCCCCTTGCGGTGACCCGCGGCGACGGATGGTGGGCGGTGGTCACGGATGACGGCCGCATCCTGATCCTCGGGGCGGACGGAACGGTGCTGGACGAGGTCGCCGTCGCGCTGCCCTGAGCGCTCAGGCGAGCCCGTCGAGGAGCGGCACGAGGCTCAGGCGCCGGTCCGGTCCCTCGCGCGCGGTGAGCATCCAGTCCGCCGTCGGTGCGGAGCGGGCCCTGAGGCGGCTGATGCGCCAGCGTCCGAAGCTCTTCCTCGGCGCCTCCGAATGCCGCGAGGCCAGGGACCAGCGCGTCTCGATCCCGGCGGAGCCGCCGTCCGCCGTCAGGATCAGCCCCATCGGCCAGTGCGCCGGATCGTCCTTCCGCTCGGACCCCGTCTCCGCGGCGAGGTGCAGCCGCCGCACCGGCGTCAGTCCCGGCGGACGGGGCAGCTCGGCCACCACGGTGGGGACGGAGCCCGAGCGCAGACTTTCCTCCATGCACCACAGCAGATCCTCCTCCCGCCGCGGCGTCACGGTGTAGATGCGGGCGGGATCCATCCAGCGGGTCAGCCCCTCGCCGTTCAGACGTTCGGGATACCAGGCCGGCACGATCCAGATGACCGGGCCGGGGCGGGCGCCGGCGATGGCGACGGCGAGGGTCCGCCTGGCGGGGCCGCAGATCTCGTGCGTCCGGCCGAGGGCGAGGTCCATTCCGGGCAGGAGCGTCATCGCGGGACGCGCGTTGCGAGAGGTCCGGGAGAGGAGGGTGTGAAGCGACTCGGTCATGGTCCAAGTTTAAAATGTTCACACTTCGTTCTCAAGCCTGCTCCTCTTGCGGCTGGCGCTCCGTCGGGTAGTCCGGTGGAGAAGAGATCCCTTGCGAAGGACATGCTGCGATGAAGACGAGAAAGATCGGCGAAAGCGGCCTCGAGGTCAGCGAAATCTGCCTCGGCACCATGACATGGGGCAGCCAGAACGACGCGGCCGAGGCCCATGCCCAGATCGACCGGTCGGTCGAGGCCGGCGTGACCATCATGGACGCGGCCGAGATGTACCCCACCACCCCGCGGCGGGACGCCACCACCGGCCGCACCGAGGAGATCATCGGCGAATGGTATGCGGGCGCCGGCGGCCGGCGGGAGAAGATGCTGATTGCCACGAAGATCGCCGGGCCGAACGGCGGCTTCGCGCATGACGGGCGCGGCGTCCATCCCGACACGATGCGCTCCTCGCTCGAGGCCTCGCTTCGGCGCCTCGGGACCGACCGCATCGACCTCTACCAGCTTCACTGGCCGAACCGCGGCTCCTACCACTTCCGCCAGAACTGGGACTTCGATCCCACCGGCATCTCCCGGACCGAGACCGAGCAGCACATGGCGGACGTTCTCGGCACCGCGGCCGAGCTTCGCGCGGAAGGCAAGCTGCGGGAGATCGCGCTATCGAACGAGACCGCCTGGGGGACAGCCAAGTGGCTGGAGATCGCCCGGCGGGACGGCCTGCCGCGGATGGCCTCGATCCAGAACGAGTATTCGCTCCTCTGCCGCCTTTACGACACGGACCTCGCCGAACTCTCGGTCACCGAGGACGTGCCGCTGCTGTGCTACTCGCCGCTCGCCGCCGGCCTGCTGACCGGCAAGTATCGCGGCGGCGCCGTGCCTGAGGGCAGCCGTCAATCGATCAATTCCGGCCTTGGCGGGCGCATGACGGACGGGGTGCACGCGGCGGTCGAAGCCTATGCGAACATCGCCGAGGCGCACGGGCTGGACCTTGCGCAGATGGCGCTGGCCTTCTGCATGACCCGGCCCTTCATGGGTTCCACGATCATCGGCGCGACGACGCCAGAGCAGCTCGAGACCGCTCTCGGCGCGGCTGACGTGACGCTGACGGGCGAGGTGATGGCCGAGATCGGCAAGGCTCACAGGGCCCACCCGCTGCCCTACTGAACGAGCCCGCGACCCGGCGGCGTCAGGTCCATTCGGGCAGGGCGCCGCCGGGCAGTTCGGACCGGGCGAGCCGCAGCGTTTCGGGGGCGACGTTCTCGGCCTCGGCAAAGCGCATCACCCAGGCATCGTCCATCATGACGAAATCCAGCACCGAGGCGAGGAACTCCGGATCCGCGGCGCCCTCGGCCAGCTCGTCCCGCGCCAGGCCCGACGAGCCGAGGAAGACGTCGAGCAGATCGTCCTCCCGCGCCAGCCAGCCCAATGCCCTGATGGCGAGAATTTCGGCGCTATCCTGCGACATGATCGATCCCCGGAGGTCTGGTCATCATTTGTTAACCATTTCTACCCAAGAGTGAACGTATCCCTAGGGCGAGGTGAATTTTTACCAAGATGTCCGGTCCTATTCTCATCATCGATGATCTCGCAACCAACCGTATCGCCCTCAAGGCGCAGCTTGGTGAGAGTTGTCATGATTTCGTTCAGGCGACGCTGTGCAACGGGTTTCGGGAGGCGCGGCGGACGCGTCCGCAAATCGTTCTTCTGTCCGTGGGGGACGACAGGCTGGGTGTGAGCCTCTGCCGCCGCATGAAGACGGACCCGTTGCTCGCGCACGTGCCGATCATCGCCATCTTGCGGATGGGGGAGGAGGGCACTTCCAACGACGCGCCGGCGATCCGCCGGGGGGCACTTCACGCCGGGGCGGAGGACGTGATGAGCGTACCCGTCGATGCCACACTGCTGCTGGCGCGGATCCGCAATCTGCGGCGCGTGGCGGCGGAGGCGCAAGACATGACGCCGGACGCCGTACTCGGCCCGGAATCCTTCGCGACGAGTGCATCGGCGCAGACCTGGTTCGGCACGGGGCCGGCAGAAGCCGCCCAAACCTTCGAACGGCCGGGGCGGGTGGTGATCGTCGCTGCGGATCGCGGCGAGGCGATTCTCTGGCGCGGGCGCCTCGCGCGCTTCTGCCACCACGCGATCGAGATCATGGACCGGACCGATGCGCTCGACGCCTGGGAGGAGCGACGGGGCAGGCCGCGCGGCCGCGACGCCGAAGCCCGGACCCCGCCGGACCTCTTCCTCGTCCTGTCGCGGCGCGATGCGATGCCGGGCGAGGTGCTCGGCCTCGTGAACGATCTGCGCTCCAACGAGGCGACGCGGCAATGCGGGATCATCGTCGCCACGTCCGATCCCGAGATCGCCGCCTACGCCCTCGATATCGGAGCCTGGGACGTGATCGGCCTGCCGGTGGATTTCGAGACCTGCGCCATCCTCCTGTCCCGGCAGATTGCCCGGAAGCGGGGTGCCGACCGTCGCCGCCGCGCGATGCGCGACGGACTCGAGGCTGCCGTCCTCGACCCCCTCACGGGTCTTGCCAACCGCCGGGCCGTCCTCGCCGTGCTGGCCGACACCTTGCAGAATGCGGCCAGGACCAAATCCTGCTGCGGCGTCCTCGTGGTCGACCTCGACAACTTCAAGGCCGTCAACGACACGTTCGGCCATGCGGCGGGGGACATCGTCCTGTCAGAGATCGCCAGCCGCCTGTTCCGCGTCTGCCGGACGGGCGACCTGATCGGACGGATCGGCGGTGAGGAGTTCCTGGTGATCCTTTCCGAGACGGACCTGGCGGAAACGCTCGCCATGGCGGAACGTTTGCGGCGGGCGGCAAGCAGCCGCCCCGTCGCCTTGGCGTCGACGCCGGCGGGGAGCACGATGAAGCGCGAGGCGCATTCCCTGAGACAGACGATCTCGATCGGCCTGACGACGTTCTGCGGGGAGGCTGGCCGCAGTTCGGCGGACATTCTCGCGGAT
Organism: Tropicimonas omnivorans; assembly: GCF_031846565.1. Taxonomy (NCBI): domain Bacteria; kingdom Pseudomonadati; phylum Pseudomonadota; class Alphaproteobacteria; order Rhodobacterales; family Roseobacteraceae; genus Tropicimonas; species Tropicimonas omnivorans. Next base: position 803,941 of record NZ_JAVRHL010000002.1, read on the forward strand.
GCGGACCGGGCGCTCTACGCCGCCAAGACCGCGGGCCGCAACCGGGTCATACGATCCTGCGCAAGCATCAAGGGCTCGAGAGGGGAGGACGTGGTGCCCGCTGGATGAGGGGGGGCGCGAGCGGCAGCCGGATCCTTCTCGATCGTTCGGCGCAGGGCGTTGCGACGAAATGGTTTTCGGGGACCGGGTGCCGGCCGGTGCAGGCTGTCAGTTCCGCTCCCTTGGCGGAGGGCCGCGCCGTCCTGGTCCGCGGCGGATCGCCTGTTGCAACCGGTCCGCAAACGCCGCGCGATTGGCGGCGTCCATCATCAAGAGGCGCTCGATCATGATCGCGTGGCCGCGCCTCCGGCCCCGGTCGACGATCTCCCCCTGCCGGGCGAGCAGGCTTTCCAGCCGGGCGGGGTCGAACGGATCCGCGCGGAGCGCCTCGATCGTCTCGGCGAAGGTTGCGCGCATTTCCCGGCGATCCGTCCGGAAGGCGTCACGGCCCTCCGCCGCCGCGCCGCGCAGCGCCTCCCGATCCCGCTGGCCGAAGGCGGACAGATAGGGGCCGAGGCCCAGTTCGCCCTCGACGCGCGCAGGATGGTGCCGGTCCTTCAGGGCCGCACCGATGACGATTCCGCCGACGAGCAGGTTCAGGGCCAGCGACAGGACGAGAAGGCCACGCAGCCAGATCGGCGCGCGGCGGGGCGGGGCGGGCGTATCAGCCATCGACGGCGGCATCCTCGGTCAGAAGGGGGGAGATATCGGGCATCGCCCACGCAAGGGTGGTCTCCTCGCCGCCGGTCACGCCCGGCAGGGACATGGCGAAAGGCGGAGCGTAGCCGATCCAGAGACCCGCCAGCGTCGCCGCGCCGAGGGTCGCGACGGCAGGCCAGCCGCCGAGGGCGGCGAGCGCGCGCCTGATGCGCCCGCGGGCCGGGAGCGATGGCGCCGGTGCGTCCCCGGGGTCGATCTCCCGCGCTTCGGCGACGTCGTAGGCATCGGCGAGGATGCGGCCCATCAGGGCGGTCGAGGGCGCGGCCCCTTGCTGCCGCGCCGCCACGAAGAGGGCGTCCAGCTCGACATCCTGCGGCGCGTCCGGTTCGGTCCCCGTTGTCTTGTTCCTCGTGTTCATTCCTCGAACCCCAGTTCGTCGCGACGCCCCTTGAGGATCGCGGACAGGCCGCGCTTGCCGCGCGCGATCAGGCTTTCCACCGCCTCGACGCCAAGACCCATCACATCCGCGATCTCGGGGTTGGGCAACCCCTCCAGGTGGCGAAGGGTGATGGCGGTGCATTGCCGCTCGGGCAGGTTCGCCAGCGCGGCCCGGAGCGCGGCAGCGCGGGCGCGGTGCTGGAGGCCCGTCTCGACGCTAGGGGCGTCCGCGGCGGGCTCGGTTCCCTCCGGGAACGCGATGTCCCAGCCGACCGAGCGACGTCGGCGCAGGCGGTCGGTGCAGAGGTTCGACGCGACCCGCCAGAGCCATGTCGAGACCTGCGCCTCCCCCGGGCGCCAGTCGGGCGCGATCTTCCACAGCCGCAGCATCGCCTCCTGCGTGACGTCCTCCGCCTCAGCGCCATCGCCGAGCATCCGGCTCGCCAGCGCATGGATGCGCGGGGCGAGGCGCAGCGTCAGCGCGCGGGCCGCCGTGCGGTCTCCGCCGGCATAGAGCGCGAGAAGGTCCTCGTCGGACCTCTCCTCGATAAAGTCGAGCGGCATGTCCATCCTTCGGCTTTGGTATCCTGCCGGTTCGTCGCCCGGCAATGGCGGGCGGGGCGGTCAGGGCGGGGCCGGGCGGAGATCCGCGCCGGCCCCGCCGCGCGGGATGTGCTCAGTCGCGGGGCCGCGTCACTCGGAGTCCTGCCCGGCGGGCCCCGGACGCAGTGCCCTGAGCGCGTCGAACTCGGCCTGGCTCAGCGATCCGTTGCCGTCCGTATCGCCAAGGCGGATCATGGCGCGGGCCATGCCGCCTCTCTCCGCCCCGCCGCGCCAAGTGCCGCGATGCGGCCTACCGCCATCCTCAGCGTGCTCCCGCTTGCCGGGATGCGCGCCGCGCATGTCGGGCCCGCCGCGATGCCCATGCATCTCCGCTCGCTCCGCCGCGTCCAGGGCGTCCTGACGCGTCACCGCGCCGTCCCCGTCCGTATCGAGCTTGCCGAACATCCGGCCCACGCGCCGTTCGAAGCGCTCGGCCTCCCGGCGTTCCGCCGCGGCGCGCATGTCCTCGAGGCTGATCTCGCCGTCGCCGTCCCTATCGGCGGCGTCGAACATCGCGGCAGCACGGGCGCGGGCCCGGCTCGAGAGCTCCTCGAGGGAGAGTTCGCCGTCGCCATCGGCATCGAGATCGGCAAAGGCCGGGCGGTCGGCGCGCTCGGGGCCGGCGTTCTGGGCGAAGGCCGCCGGGGCGAGGCCGGCGGCGATCAGGGAGGCGATCAGGGTCATCCGTGTCATCTTGGAACAGGTCCTCTGGGGGAATATGTCGTTCGCTTCGAAGCCCCGGTCCGCTTTGGTCCCGTGGGGGACGCCACCGCCCGGCGCTTCAAAGGGTTCCACGCAGCACGCGCCGCATTCCGTCGTCACGGTTTCGTCAGATGCCAGCCGCCCGCGCCGGCGGTCCCGAAACCCTGCGACCGATGCACCGGTCGCCATGAGGCCCGATCTTCCCTATGTATGGTTTTGCGAGCAGCACCGAAGGAGCCACCGCCATGGATCTCGAACACGGCACAGAACAGCGCCCGGCCGCGCCTGTACGGGACGAGGACGACCGTCCCCTCGGCCAGTCCGTCCTGCGCGGCTTCCGCCAGCGCTGCCCCAATTGCGGCGAGGGGAAGATCCTTTTCAAGTACCTCAAGGTGCGGCCGGCCTGTCCCGTCTGCGGGGAGGATCTGTCCCACCAGCGCGCCGATGACGGCCCGGCCTACGTCACCATCCTCCTCGTGGGGCACATCCTCGGTGTCGTGATCCATCTCGTCTGGGTCCACCTGCGGCCCAGTCCGCTGACGATGGCGCTGACGCTGTCGGCCGGCGTCATCGTGCTGTCGCTCTGGCTCCTGCCGAGGATCAAGGGGGCGTTCGTCGGCCTTCAGTGGTCCCGCAGGATGCATGGCTTCGGGCAGGGTGAGCCGGCCACTGACTGAGGCATCGCATATCCCGGTCCGCCCCGCGGCGACGGTGATCTTCCATCGCGAGGCCGCGTCCGGGCCGGAGGTGCTGATGGGCCGGCGAGGCGGGCGCGCGGCCTTCCTTCCGGGCCGCATGGTCTTTCCCGGGGGCGCTGTCGAAGACGCCGATGAGGAGATTCCGCTGGCCGCGATGCCGCCGGAGCGCGAGCTGCACCGGCTCGGATTGCGCTCCGGGCTTGCGCCGCGGGCGCTCCTCGTCGCCGCGATCCGGGAGACGTGGGAGGAGACGGGCCTCATTCTCGGCGCGGCCGGGGCGTGGAAGGATCCGCCCGCAGGCTGGCGCGGCTTCGCTAGAGCGGGCTACCTCCCCGACGCCTCCGCGCTTCGTCTCGTCTTGCGCGCGGTCACGCCGCCGGACCGGCCCCGCCGTTTCGACGCGCGGATCTTCAGCGCGCCGGCCGCGGCGCTCATCGAGGCGGGACACGCGGGGGACGGGGAGCTCTCGAGCCTTGCCTGGGTGCCGATGGAGGCGGCCCTCGCCGACGATCCGCCCTTCATAACCCGCCTCGCGCTGGGCGAGCTCGCCGATCGCTTCGAGAGCCCAGACCTTCCGCCGCGCCTCGTTGCCTGCGAAGCGCGCCTGACCCGGTCGAGCCGCCTCGGCTGATCCCGTCAGGTCAGCACGATCAGCGCCAGGATGGACGCGCCGAGCGCAGCGATTCCCGTGCCCTCGCGCAGGGTGATCCGTTCTTCGAAGAAGAGAACGCCGCCCGCGATCCCGAATAGCAGCTCGACCTGTCCGACCGCCTGCACCACGGCGGCATTCATCTGCGCGAAGGCCGCGAACCAGCAATAGCTTCCCGCGAGCGATGTCAGTCCGACGAGCAGTCCCGGCCGCCATGCGCGCAGCACGGCGACGATCTGCGGCCTGTCGCTGAGGGCGAACCACGCGGCCATGATCGCGGTCTGCATCACGACGACGATGGTCAGCGCGACCCCGGCGCGGAGGGCCACCGAACCGTCCATGAGCGCCAGCGTCGCCCCGCGATACGACACGCCCGCCACCGCGAAGGCCGCTCCGGAGGCGAGGCCCAGCATCAGCGCCCGCCCGTCCGGGCGCAGGCCGCGTTCAGGGAGGGACAGGACCACGAGACCGCATGCGCCGATGAGGATCGCCAGCACCGCGAGGAGCGGGAGCGTGTCGCCGAGGATGGCCCAGCCCATGGCCGCCGTCATCAGGATCTCGGATTTCTTCAGCGTGATCCCCACCGCGAAATGCCTGAGGCGGAAGAGGCTCACCACCCAGATCGTTGCCGCGATCTGCCCAACCGCACCGCCGAGGGCGAAGAGCCAGAAGGAGGGCGCGGCGGCCGGCATCTCCTGTCCTGCGACAAGCGCGGCGCCGAGGCCGAGGACGAGGAAAGGCGCCGCCCAGAGGAAGCGGGCCCACGTGGCGCCGGCAGAGGACAGGCCGCCCATGTTCAGCCGCTTCTGCAGTGCGAAGCGCACCGTCTGGAAGAGGGCTGCGGCGAATGTGGCGAGGATCCAGGGCTCCATCGCGTGTCCTTGGCATGCGCGCGGGAAGGGCGAAAGCGCGTATTTGCCTCTCGTTAGGGATTGGGCCCTAACGTGCAGTGGGGGCAGAGACGGGATTCGAGGCGGATGCACGGTCTGATCAACAGGGCGATCCAGGGGTTCGCCGTCGATACGGCGGGACCGGATGCATGGCGCCGCGTGGCACGGGAGGCGGACATTGATCCCAACCAGCCCTTCATGCCGCTCATGGTCCGCAACACGCCGGTGACGCACCGCCTTCTCGAGGCAACATCCCGCGTCCTCGAAAAGCCGGCTCCCGTGGTGCTGGAGGATCTGGGGACGTGGCTCGTCGCCGGTCGGGGGACCGCGCCGATCCGCCGCCTCCTGCGCTTCGGCGGCGAGACGTTCCCCGATTTCCTGCATTCCCTCGAGGATCTTCCGGGCCGCGCCCGCCTGGCCGTCTCCGGCCTTCAACTGCCGACGATACGCCTCGGTCAGGGCCGCGACGGGCGTTACACGATCGCGATCGACGCGCCGCATGGCGGTTACGGTTACGTTCTGTGCGGCATCCTGCGCGCCCTGGCGGACGATTACGGGACGCTCGCGCTTCTCGATCCGCCGCCGGAGGAACCGGAAGACGGTGCGTTCGGTGCCGGCAGTTTCCATCTCGGGCTGACCTTGATCGATACCACCTTCGCCGAGGCAAGGGCGTTCTCGCTCGTGGGTCCGGAGCGCGGCGAATGACGGCGTCCGGGCAGAGCGACCTCCGAAAGGCGCGTTCCGCGCCGCCGCTTGGCCTTGCGCCCGAAGCGCTCGAGCGGCTGATGCCGATGCACCTCGTCGTGGGTGCGGATGGCACGATTGAACAAGCGGGGCGAACGATGACGCGGCTGCGTGCCGGGCTCGCGGGGCAGAACCTCTTCGAGGCCTTCGACCTGCGCAGACCGGCTGGGGCGTGCAGCGTCTCCGATCTTGTCGCCGGGGAGGGGCGCCTGCGTCTCGGCTTCCGCGAGTTTCCCCGCACGGCCTTCAAGGCGACCGCGGTTCCTCTGCCCGAGGGCGGCGGCGCGCTTGTGAATCTCTCCTTCGGGATCTCGATCGTGGATGCGGTCCGGCAGTATGACCTGAGCGCCGGGGACTTCGCCGAGACCGATCTTGCCATCGAGATGCTCTACCTCGTCGAGGCGAAACACGCGGTGATGAGCGACTCGGAGCGCCTGACCGCGCAGATCTACGGCGCGCAGCAGGCTGCCGAGGAGAAGGCAGCGACCGACGCCCTGACCGGGCTTCGGAACCGCCGCGCGTTTGACAGCGCATTGCAGGCTCTGGTCGCCGGTGGCCGGCCCTTCGCGGTCTTCCAGATGGACCTCGACCATTTCAAGGCGGTGAACGACACCCACGGCCATGCCGCCGGCGACGATGTGCTGCTGAGGGTCGCCGCGATACTCTCGGGGCAGATCCGGACGGGCGACATCGCGGCGCGCCTCGGCGGTGACGAGTTCTGCCTGCTCCTGCCGGGCACCGTCGATCCGGGCCGGCTCTCGGCTCTCGGCGAAACCCTGATCGCCCGTATCGAGGAGCCGATCATGGCTGGTGGGGTCACCTGCCACGTGTCGGCCTCCATCGGCGTTGCGGTGTCTCGGGGGACGGACGCGGACCCCGCGTCGCTTCTCTCCCGGGCAGATGCCGCCCTCTACGCCTCCAAGCATGCCGGGCGCGGACGATGTACCTTCGCCGAGGAAGAGGGGTGACGGGCATTGGCGAGAAGGTGGCGAATGCGCCGATGAGAGAGTACTCGGCGGCGTTCGGCGTTCGGCGTTCGGCGTTCGGCGTCCGGCGGCAGGCCTCTGGCGCGACGGAACCCGCGGCAACGGTCGGAGAACGGCGGAGGCGACCTGGGTCGGGGGCTGGGTCGAAGAACATGGAAGGGCGCCGCTCGGCGATCATGTGCGTTTGGGAGCATCGGGGCTCGGGATCAGCCGGGACGCCGCCAGTTCAACTCCGACGCGCTGTACGGCGGGCGGATCTCTTCGGACGGGAAGACTTGCCATACCCCGGCGGTCTCGCAGGCGCGGAAACCCAAGCTCCCGCCGCGCGTTTCCGCTGCTGCTGGCAGGCATCCGGGCGTCGGCCGCGACCGGCGTAGCCCGCCGCGACGGTCTCTGCCGTCCCGCCAATAACGTCGTCCCGCCGACCTCCGCGCCCACGTGCCTGACACAGGCTCGGGTCCGCGCTGGACGCGAGCAGGAGGATGAGGGCCGGGCGCGGGATGCAACGCACCCTAGCGTCGCGTCAGGACGTCATCTTCTCCAGCGCTTCGATGGTCCTGTCGGTAATGGACTGAAGCGCGTCCTGAGCGGCAAGGTAGGGGCAGGTCTTGGGCCACCAGCTCTCCGCGGCATCCAGCGTGAAGGCGTTCGCCGAGCCCAGCGTGTCCAGCTCGTCCCACGTGACCGGCCGCGCGACCGGCCCCCCGGGGCGGGCACGGACGGAATAGGGGGTGATGGCCGTACTGCCGCGTTCGTTGCGCAGCCAGTCGATGAAGATCTTCCCCTTCCGCTTGGCCTTGGACATCGTGGCCACGTAGCGGTCCGGAGCGTCCTGTTGCATCACGTGTGCGACCGTTTTGCTGAAGAGTTTCACCGTCTCCCAGCTGCGTGTCCGACGAAGCGGCGCCCAGACATGGACGCCCTTGCCGCCCGTCACCATGGCGGACGCGGCGATCCCCAGATCCTCCAGCCGGTCCTTCACGTCGAAGGCCGCGTGTTTCACATCGGCGAAGTCGAGGCCCCCGTCGGGGTCGAGGTCGAAGACGACGCGGTCCGGCCGATCCAGCCTGTCCCGTCTGGCGCCCCAGATATGGAACTCGATCGCGCCCATCTGCGCGGACGCGACGAAATGCGAGGGCCGGGTGGCGTAGAGGTAATCCTCCATGCCGTCCTTCTCCTCGATCTCCACGCGGGGCATGTCTTCGGGCCACCCCTTGCCCGGATGCTTCTGGAAGAAGCAGGCCTCTTCCGGGCCCGATGGGCAGCGCAGGAGGGAGAGAGGCCGGTCTCCGGCCGCCTCCACCATCCGTTCGCCGGCCATCTCGTAGTAGCGCGCGAAGTCGAGCTTGGTGATACCAGTTCCAGAAAACAGCTGCCGTCCGGGATGGGTGATGGCGATACCGGCAACGACGGCATTTTCCTCCGCGGTCTCGTGATCCATTCGCACCTCCGCTGCGTCCTTGTCCGACCTCAGGCCGAGAAAGGCGCCGTGCCGGATATGCCCGTCCCGCGTCAGTTCCGTGAAATCGACCTCGGCGATCATGTCGGGCGTGACCCAGATCGCGCCCCTGGCCATCCCCTTGGGGACATCCTCGAAGGGGGACGTCTTGCGAGGTCTCGCGGCCTTTCCGATGGCCTCGAAATCCCGGGCCTTGAAACCGGTTCCGACGCGGCCGCGATAGATCAGCGCCCTGTCCCGGAACTCACCGAGAAGCAGGGAGGAGAACGGGCGGCCGGCTTTGTCGGACGGGGAGAGCCCGCCGATGACGAATTCCTGTCGTTTCGTGCATTTGACCTTGACCCAGGCCTTGGACCGAGCGGCGCGGTAAGGAGCATTCGTCCGCTTGCTGATGACCCCCTCGGCGCCCTCCTCGCAGGCAGCCGCGAAGACCTCGCCGCCGTCGCCCGTGATGATTTCCGTCAGGCGGATCTTGCCGGTCTTAGGCTCGTCCGCGAGCAGCGCCTCCAACGCCGCGCGGCGCTCCGTCAGGGGTTTTCCGCGCAGATCCGTTCCGTCCTTCGCGAGACAGTCGAATGCATGAAAGACAAGTGGGCCGCCTTCCGAAAGTGCGGCCTGAAGAGAAGAGAAGGGGGAGCCGTCGATCCGGGCGGCCATCACTTCGCCGTCGATCAGGGCGGACTTGCAGGGCAGGGCGGCGGCGGCTTCCTCGAGGTCCGCGAACCTGTCCGACCAGTCCTTGCCGGAGCGGGTGTAGAAGACCGGCCCGCCCTTGCCGAGCGCGATCAGGCAGCGATAGCCATCGAACTTGGTCTCGTGCCACCAATCGTCGCCCTCCGGGGCCTCCTCCACCAGCGTGGCGAGCTGCAGACCCTCGAAGGCGGGGCGCTTGCCGCGCTGGGCGGATTTCGGGGCAGCCGTACCGGGCCCGTTCGGGGCATTGCGGCCTTCCGCGATCTCGTCCATCCCGCGGCTCGTCTTCACGCTTGTGGTGAAGTCCCGCGTCAGGCGATCGCCGTCATCGCCGGCGAGATCGTCCTTCTCCTTGATCAGCAGCCAGTTCTCCCGCGTCTCGCCCTTTTTCCCGCGCATGCGGACCAGCGCCCATCCGCCCTCCATCCGCTCACCGCCGAGGCGGAAGTGGAGCTTTCCGCTCTCGAGGCCCTCGGCCGGATCGTGCAGCGGCTCCCAGTCGCCCCGATCCCAGAGCATGACGGTGCCGCCGCCGTATTCCTTCTTCGGGATCGTGCCCTCGAAGGTGCCGTAGGACAGCGGATGATCCTCGGTGCGCACCGCGAGACGCTTCTCGCCCGGATCGTCCGACGGCCCCTTAGTCACCGCCCAGGAGAGCAGGGCGCCGTCCCATTCGAGGCGAAAATCCCAGTGCAGGCGGGTTGCGGCGTGCTTCTGGACGTAGAACTTCAGTCTCGCGCCCGAACGGCCGGCCTCACCCTTCGGCTCGCTCGTACGGGCAAAGTCGCGCTTTTCGTTGTAGCGCTTCAGACGGTCTGCATCGCCTGTCATGAGGCCTTTTTCCGGGAGGATGCGGTCTTCGATTTGCCTCGGCCGGAACCCGAGGAAGACGGTTTGGAGGATGAGGATTTCGACCCGGACGCCTTGCGCCGGGAGGAAGAGCCGCCGCCTTCTTCCTTCAGGCTCTGCTTCAGCGCGCTCATCAGATCGACGACGTTGTCTCCGTCGCTATCCTCGTCCTTGTCGGCGGAGGCTCGCGGCGTCTTCTTGTTCCTGACCTTGGCATCGAGAAGCTTGCGAAGCGCCTCGTCGTAGCTGTCCTCGAAGGCCTCGGCATGGAACGGTTTGGTCTTCTTCTCGATGAGGGTCGTGGCGACATCGAGAAGCTCCTCGTCGCTTTCGGCATCCTCCATGCCGGAGAACAGCGGATCGGCGTTCCGGATCTCGTCCGCATAGTGCAGCGTTTCCAGCAAGAGCCCGTCGCCGCAGGGTTTTATCGCGCAGAGATATTCCTTGCCGCGCATGGTCAGTTGCCCGAGGCCGACCTTGTCCGCCGACCGGAGCGCATCTCGCACCACGCGGTAGGCATCGGCGGCGAGATCGTCGGAGGCGACGATGTAGTAGGGCTTGTCGAAGTAGAGCGGCGGTATCTCGCAGGCATCCACGAACTGGACCAGCTCGAGCGTCCTCTTCGTCTCGAGCCGTATCTCCTCGAGCTCCTCGGGTTCGATGAGGACATACTCGTCGCCGACCTCGTAGCCCTTCACGATGTCATCCGATTTCACCGGCCCCACGCCCTTGGCGACCTTCTGGTACCGGATCCGCTCGCCCGACGGCTCGTGGATCTGCCGGAAGGAGACGCGCGCGCCCGTCTTCGTCGCGCTGAAGATCTCGACGGGGATCGAAACGAGGGAGAGGCGCAGCTGGCCTTTCCAGAGAGCGCGAGGTGCCATGAAAACGATCTCCTTGCCGCTGGGTGATCCAGACGTCGAGGCAACGCCCGGGGCGCCGCTTCGGTTCAGCGGGGGCGCCATGGAGAGCTTGGAGCCGAAGCGCGGAAAACACCAGAAAGCCGTCACAATCTGGTCCCTTTTGGAGGGTCAAACCGACGGCAAGGCCCGAACCGGGCAACGACTCACGCCCCCGGATCACCCGCCGGGGCGCAGACCAAAGGAGCGATCATGCGAATTCTCGCGGTCGACGACGATCAGATGCTGCTCGACCTTCTGGTCCCCTCCATGGCCCACATGGGCTACACCGATGTGGATACGGCGCTCTCGGCGCGCGAAGCCTTCGACATCATCATGAATGCTCCGCAGCCCTACGAATGCATCCTCCTCGACATCCAGATGCCGGAGACGGATGGCATCGAGCTCTGCTCGATGATCCGGATGCTGGATGACTACAAGACGACGCCCATCGTCATGCTCACCGCGATGACCGACCGGGCCTACATCGACAAGGCCTTCGCCGCGGGCGCCGTGGATTACATCACCAAGCCGTTCGACGGCCTCGAGGTCGGGACCCGTCTGCGGATCGCGCAGCGCATGGTCGAGGATCGAAAGGCCGTGACGGACAAGGTCTTCGCGCTCAACACGCTGAAGACCAAGGTGAACGAGGCCTACCGCTTCAAGCGCGAGACCGCGATCAGCATCGAGGACGTGCCGGGCGTGGTCGATCACCTCGTTCTCGAGAACTACGTGCTTCAGCTGTCGCGCGGACAGTCCTTCCTCTCCACCGCGATCGGCTTCCGCATCGTCGAGTTCGACCGGCTTTTCGGCTCCCTCTCGGCGCCGGATCTCTACTACACGCTCGCCGACGTCGCCGAGGCGATTTCGGAGCAGTTCCGGAACTCCTCCTTCCTGATGGCCTACATGGGCAACGGGATGTACGGGCTCGTCACCTCCCGCGGGGACCCGGCCATCGGACCGGAACTGCAGGACGCGGTTCAGGGCGCGGTGGACGCGATGGAGCTCAGCACCGAGGACGGTATCCCCTGCGAGATCACCGTCGCCACCGGCCTGCCTCAGACCAACTCGATCTTCTTCGGCTCGAGCGCCATGGCGATGGTCCATGCGGCGCTCGACGATGTGCGGCACCGCGAGGGGCGTATCCCGGGCTTCGCCTTCCGCCGGCCGTCGGATGATGCAGCCCGGCTCGATGCGCATGCCGAGCGCCTGTCCCGGATGACGTGACCATGCATCAAACGGACTACGCGAGGTCCTCGACCCTCTCCCCGGAGATGGTCGAGACGATCAAATCCGTGCGCGCATCGTTCCTCGCCGGCCTCGGCGCACGGCTGGAGCGGCTAGACGCGCTGATGGACCGGTCCGAGGAGGCGCCGGGAGAGGTTCTGCCCCGCATCGAGGAAGAGGCTCACCGCATCCGCGGCCTCGCGGCCTCCATCGATTACGACGACCTCGGGCGATTGGCGTCTGACGCGGAAGATGCACTGCGCTCGCATTCTGCGGCACGTCCCGGCCAGCGCCTCGGCGAGGATGCACGCCGACATGTCGAAGATTTTCTCGACGAGATGGATCGTATCTTAACCGCTCGCGGTTAAACAAAAATTTGTCAGTATGACGGAGTACCAGATGCTTGGACGACTGAGCTTCCCCCCGACCCAGTCCCGCTCCATCAGCCGCCGGTGTGGCTCATGTGACGTGACATCTGCCCGCCGGCTTCCGATCGCGAATAATCGAAATCGTGCCCCTTCGGTTTGCGCGAAATTGCGCCACGAATCGCCGCCTCGAGCGGCGCGTCGTCTCCGGGATGAGCGCGCAATGGCTGTCGCAAATCTGCTTGATCTTCCTGCCCGAGGCACATGAACAGCTCGCCCGTGCAGGTGAGGCGGACCCGGTTGCAGCTTTCGCAGAAATTATGGGTCAGCGGAGTGATGAAGCCGATCTTCTGCCCCGACTCCTCTAGCCTGACGTAGCGCGCCGGCCCGCCCGAGCGCTCGGCGAGGTCCGTGAGGGTGAAGCGCTCGGCCAGCTGGCGGCGCAGATCCTTCAGGGACCAGTACTGGCCCACGCGATCCTCGTTGCCCAGATCCCCCATCGGCATGACTTCGATGAAGGTCAGGTCCATGTCCCGCGCGGCGCACCAGGCTTGCAGGTCGAAGAGCTCGTCCTCGTTGAAGCCCTTGAGCGCGACGGTGTTGATCTTGACCCGAATGCCGGCCTTCTGCGCCGCATCGATCCCCTTCAGAACCTGGGGCAGGCGTCCCCAGCGGGTGACGCGGGCGAACTTCTCCTCATCCAGCGTGTCGAGGCTGACATTGATGCGGCGTATGCCGATGGCGGCGAGGTCGTCTGCGAAGCGATGAAGCTGCGAGCCGTTCGTCGTGATGGTCAACTCATCGAGAGCGCCGCTGTCCAGATGGCGGGACATGGCGAGGAAATAGGTCAGGATATCGCGCCGGACGAGCGGCTCCCCGCCGGTGATCCGAAGCTTGCGCACGCCGAGACGGATGAAGGCGCTGGACATCCGGTCGAGCTCTTCCAGCGTCAGCAACTCCTTCTTGGGGAGGAACTGCATGTTTTCGGCCATGCAGTACACGCAGCGGAAATCGCAGCGGTCTGTGACGGAGACGCGCAGGTAGCTGATCGCGCGCTGGAACGGATCGATGAGGGGTGCATCCATGTCCCAGAGGTAGAGGTGGGGCCGCGGGGCCGCAAGGCGGGGCGGTGCGAACTGTTGCCCGATCACGGTCGAGCCGCTAGGACGGAACGCCAGAGACATGTGCCGCGGGAGAGCCGGACCAATGCAGAAAACGCTGATACTCGCGTTCCTCGCCGCCACTGCCATCACCGCCGGGTGTGCACGGGAAACGCCCGTCAGTGCCGCCGCGCCGGACCAGCCGGCGGCGAGCGAAGAGCAGGGGACCGGTACGGGCGCAGGGACCGCCTCCGCGCCGCCGCCCGCCCGCGCAACCACGGTCGATGAGTTCGATACGACCTCCGCGGAAGAGCGCGCCGCCGCCAAGGCCCCCCCGGAGCCCGAGGAGAGCGGAGCGTCCGACCTCGGAACCACGATCGCGTCCCTCGGCGATCCGACGGAGCCCGGTTTCTGGCTGGAAACGCCGCTGGTGCCCGAGGTCCGTCAGGGCCGGATCGAGTACCAGGGCGAAAGCGTGAAGGTCGAGCTTCGACCCTCCGGCGGTGCGTCCGGCTCCGGCTCCCGGATTTCTCTTCCCGCCATGCGGCTCATCGGGGCCGGGCTGACGGACCTGCCCGAGATCGCCGTCTTCGGGCTCTGAGCCGTCAGGCGGTATCGCGCAGTCCCGCGCGGGAGAGACCGAAATGCGCCGGGTCCAGCTCGGCGACGACGGCCTGCGCCCCGGAAAAAAGGCTCGCCGTGTGGTACCGGCCGGGAAATCCGAACGTCTTGATGCCCGCGGCGATCGCGGCGGCGGCGGCGCAGGGGCTGTCTTCGACGGCGACGACTTCGCCGGGCGCGAGACCCAGCGTCTTCAGCGCCGTGAAGTAGCATTCGGGGTCCGGCTTGCCTCGCGTCACGAGTTCGGCCGTGACGATGCAGGTGAAATCTTCCGCCGTCACGGGCGGATGCGTGCAGGACAGGAGCGCATCGACCCCGGATCGCGGCGCGGTGGTCACGAGTGCGACGGCTCGCCCGTCCGCCTTCGCCGCCGCGATCAGCGCGGCGACGCCGGGCCGGAGCGGCACTCCGAGGGAGCGCATCATCCGCATGTAGGCACGGTTCTGCTCGCGATAGAGCAGGATCGGCTCGACCGTTTCGCCTCGCTCCCGCGCGAACCTCGCGATCCGTTCGGCGCCCTCGGCATGAGCCTGGAGCCGGGCGTAGATCTCCGGCGTCCAGTTCCAGTCCAGTCCGGCGGCTGCGAATGCCGTGTTGTAAGCACGGCGATGCACCTCCGACATCTCGGCCAATGTGCCGACGGATCCGAAGAGGATCGCCTTGGGCGGGGTCGGGATCATCGCAGATGCATCCTTGTGTGAACGTGCGGCGCGCCTTGATGGTCACATGCCGCAGGGGAAGAAAAGGTTCCCGCGCGCCATCGCCGAACATCCGACCGATCTTGTGCGCGGCGGCCACGACCGACGCGGCAGGCAGCGCGCTTTTACCTTCGCGCGCCATCGCATAATGTTCCGGCGCGCGGCAATCGGGCGAGCAGATCCCGGAGCCTTCAAGCGAAGGGACGAACATGGAACGCATCTTCCGCTGGTCACTGCGGATCCTCCTCGTCGTCATGGCGCTCGGGGCCATCGCGCTTGGCCTCGTCTACTACTTCGCCTCCCGCTCGCTGCCGGACTACTCGGCGGACTGGCGGGTGAACGGCGTGGCCGGCGAGGTGGAGATCGTGCGCGATACCGCGAACGTGCCCCATATCTTCGCCGCCGCGAACGAGGACGTCTTCTACGGTCTGGGCTTCGCTCACGCGCAGGATCGCCTCTGGCAGATGATGCTGCTGCGCCGCACAGCGCAGGGACGGCTGTCCGAGCTTTTCGGGGCGCGGACGGTGAAGACGGACGAGCTTCTGAGGCGTCTCGATCTCTACGGTGCGGCTGAGGCCAGCGTTCCCGACCAGGACGCGGAGACCAAAGCCGCGCTCGAAGCCTACGCGGACGGGGTCAATGCGTGGTTGGCGCAAGTCAACGCGCAGGCGCTCGGCCGCGGCGCGCCCGAGTTCTTCCTGTTCGCGCCGGAGATCGCGCCCTGGCGCCCGGCGGACAGCCTCGCGGTGATCAAGCTGATGGGGCTTCAGCTCTCGGCGCAGGCGCAGCACGAGGTCCTGCGCGCCCGAGCCTCCCTCGCGCTCGAGCCCGAATTCCTGCAGGACCTGATGCCGCGGGATCCGGGGACGGCACGGATCGAGCTTGCCTACGCAGAGATCATGGACGGGCTGGACGTGGCGTCGGCGCTCGGCGCGCCTTCGCAGGCGCCCTTCATGAGCCCGGTTCCGAAGATCGGTGAGGAGGGCGCGTCCAACGCCTGGGCCGCGGCGCCGTCCCGCTCGGCGGCGGGCGGCACGCTTCTCGCGAACGATCCGCACCTCGAGTTCACCGCACCCTCCATCTGGTACCTTGCACGGCTCGACCTTTCGACAGGCGGCGTCATCGGCGGCACGATTCCCGGCATGCCCTTCGTCATGCTCGGCCGGTCCGCCAACCTCGGCTGGGGCATGACCTCGGCCTATGTCGACGATCAGGACCTCTACATGGAGGAACTGAACCCCGGGGATGCCTCCGAGTACCGTACCCCCCGCGGCTGGCAGCCGTTCCGCACCGAACGGTCGATCATCCGCGTGAAGGATGCCCCGCCGGTCACGATCACGCTGCGGTGGACCGAGAACGGCCCCGTGATCCCCGGCTCCCATTGGGACCTCGGCTCCGTCACGCCGCCGGGCCATGTCGCCGCCCTCGCCTGGACCGCGCTCAGCCCGGACGACACGACCGCCAACGCCGGCATGCGCCTGATGCGGGCGCGGGACGTGGACGCGGCCATCGCGGCGGGGGAGGAGTTCATCGCCCCGGCCCAGAACGTGACGCTGGTGGACCGCGAGCGCATCGCCTTCCGCACCTTCGGGGTCGTTCCGGCCCGCGATCCCGCGCATGAAAGTCAGGGCCGGATGCCGTCCCTCGGCTGGAAGGAGGAGAACCGCTGGCAGGGGCGCATGCCCTATGACGACAATCCCGGCCAGGCCGACCCGGAGGGCGGTGTCCTCGGCAACACCAACAACAAGACGGTGGATCGCCCATTCCCGAACCACGTCTCCTACGTCTGGGGCGACACCCAGCGTATCCAGCGCCTCACCCGCCTGATGGGTGAGCGGGACGTTCATACCCGCGAGAGCTTCATCGCCGCGCAGCTCGACACCGTGAGCCCGACAGCGCGCCTACTCCTGCCGCTCGTTGCGAGGGACCTCTGGTATCAGGGGGAGGCGGCGCCCGATGGCACGGCGGAGCGGCAGCGTCAGGTCGCGCTCGAGATGCTGGCCAACTGGAACGGCGAGATGAACGAGCACCTGCCGGAGCCGCTGATCTATGCCGCGTGGATGAAGCGGCTGCAGGACAAGCTGATCGTGGACGATCTCGGTCCGCTGGCCGCAGCGTGGGACCATCCCGATCCGGTTTTCCTCGAACGGGTGTTCCGCAATACCGGAGGCGCCGCGCGCTGGTGCGACATTCGCCAGAGCTCCTTCACCGAAACCTGTACGGACATCGCCCGGATCGCCCTCGACGAGGCATTGATCGAGATCGAGGAGACATGGGGCGGCTCGCTCGAATCCCTGCGCTGGGGCGATGCCCACGAAGCGCATCACGACCATCCCGTCCTCGGGGATGCGCCGATCCTGAAGTGGTTCGTCAATATCCGGCAGAGCACATCGGGCGGGGATTTCACCCTGCGCCGCGGTCGGACCGCCGGGACCGGGCCGGACCCGTTTTCCAGCGTGCACGGTGCGGGCTATCGCGGCGTCTACGATTTCGCGGACCCCGACTCGTCGGTCTTCATCACCGCAACGGGCCAGTCGGGGCATCCGCTCAGCCGCCATTACGACGACCTGGGAGAACTCTGGCGGCGGGGGGAGTACATCCCGATGACGCTCGATCCGGCACTGGCGCGGGCCGGCGCGACCGGCATCACAAGGCTCATCCCCCGCTAGGGCGGAACCGCGCCGACCTCGGGCTCATTGATCTGCGAACAAGCGCACGTCATCGGAGAACAGCATGGACCGCAGACCCCTCGGCGAAACCGGCCTCGACATCGCCCCCGTCGTCTTCGGCGGAAACGTCCTTGGGTGGACCGTGGACCGCGAAACGGGGTTCCGCCTTCTCTCGGGATTCACCGATGCCGGGCTGAACGCGATCGACACGGCGGACATCTATCTCGGGGGTGTGGACGGGGGCCGATACGGCGCCTCCGAGACCATGATCGGAGAATGGCTCGCCGAGGATCAGAGCCGGCGGGACCGGATCGTCCTGATCACCAAGGTCGGCGGCACGATGGGGGATGAGGGGCGCGGCCTCTCACCGGCCTGGATCGAGAAGGAGGTCGATGCCTCCCTGACCCGGCTCCAGACCGACCGGATCGACCTCTATCTCTCGCATTTCCCGGACGACAGCGTGCCCCACGAGGACACGCTCGGCGCCTACCAGCGCCTGATCGAGAAGGGCAAGATCACCGCCTGCGGCGCCTCCAACTACAGCGCGGACCAGCTTGGGGATGCGCTCGCCGTCTCGCGGCAGGGCGGGTTGCCGCGCTATTCGGTGATCCAGCCGGAATTCAACCTGATCGAGCGGGACGCACTTGCAGGGCCGATGCGCGATCTGGTGGACCGCGAGCAGATTGGCGTCATCACCTATTTCTCCCTCGCCTCGGGTTTCCTGACGGGCAAGTACCGCAGCAAGGATGATCTCGAGGGGAAGAGCCGTGCAGGATTTGCCGGCAAGTATCTGGACGATCCCCGCGCCATGCGCGTTCTCGAGGCTCTGGACGATGTCGCGAAAAGTACCGGCGCCGCACATGCCGAGGTGGCCCTGGCCTGGGTCCGCCAGTCCCCCGGCGTCACGGCGCCCATTGCGTCGGCGACATCCGAAGAGCAGCTCAAGAGCCTCGTTCGGGGCGCGACGCTGGAACTCAGCCCGCAGCAGATGCAAACGCTGAACGAGGCGGGCCAGGAGGGCCAAGGCGAAGCGGGATCAGCCGCGAAACCCTGATGCCTGAGATGACGCGCCCGGCAAGGGGGGCGGGCGCGTCGCGGCTGTGGCGACTTACAGCGCCTCGAAGTCCATGCGCTGTCGGTCGGTCCAGCGGACGTCCAGCGACCAGCCCTCATCGGTCTCGCGCTCGGCCTCGATCACGTCCCGCTCGTGAAGCCAGGCGCGGCGGCGGCCTTCCGAAAAGGGAATATCGACCGTCTGGCGCCGCCGGACGCCCTCGAGTTGGGCGGTGATCGCATCGACGGCCTCGGTGACGCCGGTGCCGTCGAGCGCGGAGATCAGAAGTGCATCCTCCGACCGGTCCGCGATCGCCTCGAGCGCGGCGCGGGCGTCTTCCGGAAGCATGTCCGCCTTGTTCCACAGCTCGATGCGGGGGACGTCCTCCGGCACGCCGAGGTCGCCGAGGATCGTGTCCACGTCCTCCGCCTGGCTGTCCGTGTCCGGATGGGCGACGTCGCGGACATGCAAGATGAGATCCGCTGCCAGAACCTCCTCCAGCGTTGCGCGGAACGCCGCGACGAGCTGTGTCGGAAGGTCCGAGATGAAACCGACGGTGTCCGACAGGATCACGCGGGTGCCGCCTTCGAGGGTCACACCGCGCATGGTCGGATCGAGCGTGGCGAAGAGCATGTCCTCCGCCATCACCTCGGCGCCGGTCAGCCGGTTGAAGAGGGTGGACTTGCCGGCATTGGTATAGCCGACGAGGGCAACCACCGGGAACGGCACCTTCGCGCGGGCGGCGCGGTGTAGCCCCCGGGTGCGGGTGACCTTCTCGAGCTGGCGGCGGATACGGGTGATCGCCTCGTCGAGGGCCCGGCGGTCCGCCTCGATCTGGGTTTCACCGGGACCGCCGACGAACCCGAGGCCGCCGCGCTGTCGCTCGAGGTGGGTCCAGGCGCGCACCAGCCGCGTCCGCTGATAGGACAGGGCCGCAAGCTCGACCTGCAGCACGCCTTCCCGCGTCGCGGCGCGGTCCGCGAAGATCTCGAGGATCAGGCCGGTCCTGTCGAGCAGCTTGACCTTCCAGGCGTCCTCGAGATTGCGCTGCTGGACCGGGGTCACGGGACCGTCGATCAGGACGAGTTCGACCTCCCGGGCCTCGATCGTGGTCTTGATCTCGTCCATCTTGCCGGTGCCGAAGATCGTCGCGGGGCGCACCTCGCGGAGCGGCACGACGTCGGCTTCCACGACGTCGAGACCGGGCAGGGCGGCCGCGAGGGCCACCGCTTCGTCCAAGGCATGGATGGGTTCCTTCCGACGCTCCGCTCCGCGGATGTCGGGGTGAAGCACGAGGGCCCGCGTGGGCTTCGTGCGGCGGTCCTGGGGCTCGTGGTCGGTCAGTCTTCAGTCTCGTGCAGGTTGATCGGCTGGGAGGGCATGATGGTCGAGATCGCATGCTTGTAGACGAGCTGGGACTGTCCATCCCGGCGCAGGAGCACGCAGAAATTGTCGAACCAGGTGATCACACCCTGCAGCTTGACACCATTGATGAGAAAAATCGTGACCGGGACCTTGGTCTTCCGGACATGATTGAGGAATGCATCTTGTAGATTCTGCTTATCGGCAGCCATTCTGTGTAGCCTTTGTTCATCGTGCATCGCCGCGATCGTCCCTTCCCCGCGGCCGGGATCGGCGGCGGTGACGAATGCCCCCGCGTTCTGCGTTCGCACTATGGAGAGGCGCGGAACGGGTTTCCACCCCCGAACAGGGGTATTCAGCCGCATTTTTCAAGGGCAGACCCGGCGGATCGGCGGTCAGCCGCGCCAGAATTCGGGGTTGAAGAGGGCGATGATGGCCAGCGTCTCCATCCGCCCCACGACCATGGCGACCGCCGCGATGGCCTTTCCCCAGTCCGTCAGGAGCGCGAACGAATACTCCGGCTGCTGTATCACGCCGACAAGCGGGCCGGTGGAGGAGAGTGCGGCGACGGACAGGACCATGGCCTCATCGAAGCTCATGCCGGTGGCGGCGAGAAGCCCCGAGCAGACCGCCAGCGAAATCGCGAAGAGCATGAAGAAGATCCATGCGATGAAGGCGCCCTGCCGGCGGATCCGCCGCGCCTCCCGACCCGCGCCGCCGATGGAATGGGGATGGACCAGCCGCTCCATCTCCCGCACGCCATGCTTGTAGAGCGCGAAGACCCGCAAGAGCTTCACGCCGCCCGCCGTGGTCGCGACGCCGCCGCCGACGAGCGCCGCGGCAAGCAGGATGAGGCCCGGCGATTGCAGGCCCGACCACCACCGCGCGGTGTCCCACTCGGCGCTGACGAAGCCTGTCGTGGTCAGGAACGACAGCAGCGAGAAGATGCTGCCCCAGAGCGCACCGATGGCGGAGCCGAGATCCGCTTCGAGGCGGCCCTCGTAGGCACCGATCCAGTGACGCAGGAACAGAAGCACCGGCACGAGGGTCACGCAGGCCGTCGCCATTCGCAATTCGGGATCGTTCGACAGGCGTTCCCACGTCGGCAGGCGCCCCTCGGTCCAGAACGTCGCGCGCGAGACGCCAAAGACTAGGAAGACGAAGATGATCATCTCCCCCGGAATGCCGGAGACAGAGGCGGCCGTCCCCCCCGTCGGGCTGATGCCGCTCGTCGCGAGGGTCGACATCGCATGGCAGATCGCAGTCAGCGGCCGTTCCCCGGCAATGGCGAGGGCGAGCCAGAGGACGCCCGTCAGACCCGCATAGATCGGCGCGAGCGTCTCGGCGACGCGGTACAGCCGGCGGTCCGCCTCCTCGGCGCTGATCCGGTCCGCGCGGGCCCCCGCTCCCGCGCGCAGGGTGGAGGTGACCTCGAACCCGCCCAGGTTCATCGGCGCGAGAAGCCCGAACGCCGCGACCCAGATCAGGAACCCGCCGAGCCAGCCGACGGTCGCGCGCCACAGATGCACCGTGTCGGGAAGCGCGAGCGGCCGCCACAGCGTCGCGCCGGTGGTGGTGAGGGAGGAGACCATCTCGAACCACGCATCGGGCAGGCTCACGCCCGCTGCCGCCTGCACCGGCAGGGCCAGGTAGATCGGCAGGATCGTGTAGGCGGCGACGAGGGTCAGAAGATGGCTGCGCGAGACGTTCCGCACCGGCGCGGCGGAGGTGGCAAGGCCGAGCAGCGTGGTTCCGATCAGGCCGAACGCGCCGCCGAGCAGAAAGGCGCGCGCCGACTGCGCATCCTCGACGGCGGCGGCATGGAAGACCGGCAGGAACATCGCCAGCGATGCGATGCCGGACAGGACCACGATCAGGGGAAGGCGCGGGACGCGCATGGGATCAGAAGAAGTCGATCGAGACCTGAAGCAGGCGCTCGACCTCGGGCACGTCCGCGGCGAGGGCGAAGATCATCACGATATCCCCCTCCATGATCCGCGTTCCGCCCTGGGGATGGATGATCTTCCGGCCGCGCTTGATCGCCCCGATGAGCGCGCCTTCGGGAAAGTCGGTTTCCCGCACGAGTTGCCCGGAGATGGGGGAGGTGGACAGGACCTGCGCTTCGATCACCTCCGCCTCGGCATCGCCGATCGAGTACACGCCCCGCACCCTGCCGTGCCGGATGTGGCGCAGGATCGAGGAGACCGTGGTGGCGCGGGGGTTGATGTAGGCATCGATGCCGAGCGGGGCCATCAGGGGCACGAGCGTGGGATCGTTGACGAGGCAGATGGTCAGCGGGTTGCCTGCGGTCTTTGCGCGAACGGCGGCGAGGAGGTTCACCTTGTCGTCGTCGGTGACGCAGAGGACGGCGTCGGCCCGGTCGACATTCGCTTCCATCAGGAGGCCCATGTCCAGCCCGTCGCCATTCAACACGATCGTCCGCTCAAGGGCGTCGGCGGCCCGCTCGGCATTGCCGCGGTCCCGCTCGATGACCTTCGCGCGGATGCGGCGGGCCTGCTTTTCCAGCGCCTGCGCAACCGCGAGGCCGACATTGCCGCCGCCGACGATGACGACGCGCTCCTGCTTGCGGGTGGACTTGCCGAAGATATCGAGCGTCCGGTCCACATCCGTCTGGCTTGCCGCGACGTAGATCTGGTCGCCGGCGAAAAGCTGGTCCCGCGCGTCTGGCGCGAAGAGCGTCCCGTCCCGCCGGATGCCGACGACGATGGCGGCGAGGGTGGAGAAGAGATCCGTCAGCTGCCGCAGCGGCGTGTCGAGGACGGGGCATTCGGGGCCGAGCTGGAGCCCCAGAAGCTGCACCTCGCCGTCGAGGAACTGCTCCGTATCGAAGGCGGCGGGGGCGGAGAGGCGCTGGATCGCTGCGTCCGCCACCTCCCGCTCGGGCGAGATCACCACGTCGATCGGCATGTGATCGCGGCGATAGAGGTCCGAATAGATGGCCGTCAGGTAGGACTGCGCCCGCAGGCGGGCGATCTTGCGCGGTACCGCGAAGACGGAGTGCGCCACCTGGCAGGTGACCATGTTCACCTCGTCCGAATGGGTCGCGGCGATGACCATGTCCGCGTCGCGGGCGCCGGCAGCCTCGAGGACGTCCGGATAGCTCGCGAAACCGGCGATGCCCTGAACGTCCAGCAAATCGGTGGCACGGTTGACGAGATCGGGATTGCTGTCCACGACCGTGACGTCGTTCTGCTCGCCCGACAGGTGGCGGGCGATCTGCCAGCCGACTTGTCCCGCCCCGCAGATGATGACCTTCATGGCACCTCGGTGTTCAGCCCCAACGCCGGCAGGGATGGCAGAGGGGAGGGGAAGCGTCAACGCCGCCCGGCGCTCCGGGCCGGGGGCGGTCCCTTACTGTGTCAGCGTGGGCTTCAAGAGGCGCGGGCGGCGCGTCATCTCCGCGAGCGACACGGCCGGAGCGTTCGGACCGCCGAGACGCAGGGTCCGTGCCCGCAGCTCCTCGATGGCTTCGGAAGACCCCGCCGGCAGGGTTTTCGCCGGGATCGGACGGCCGACGGTCAGGCGGTACGGTTGCCTGCCCTTGTTCAGCGTTTCGTGGAAGAGGGTGATGTCCCGCAGCGACGGGTGGAGCAGGTCGAAGAGGTAGAACAGCACCGAATTGCGGGCGCGTATGTTGATCGGGATCACGTCCAGATCGAACTTGCGCGCGATCATCGCCGCCGAGGCCATCCATGGACGCTCGTGCAGGCTGAGGCCGCGGCGCTTGGCAAGACGGCCCGACGGAAAGATCACGCCGATCCGTCCGTCCTTGATGGCCTTGCGGGTGTAGGCCATCGTCTCGCGGGTCTTGGCATGGGTCCGCTTGTCCTCCCGCCATTCGACGGGGCAGATCATCGTCTCCATCTGCGGCATGACGCGAAGGATGTCGCTGTTGGCGTAGACGAAGAGGTCCGGGCGCTTCGCCCTGAGGGCGTGCCACAGGATGACGCCGTCCGCGATGCCGGTGGGATGGTTCGCCACGACGAGCGCGGGACCGCTGGCGGGGATGCGGTCAAGCCCGGTGATTTTGACATCACGCGCAATGATTCCTGCAACGCGGTCCATAATCTCCGCATTGGGCGCGTCGCGGAGTTCGGAGCCGAGCTCGAGCGTCTTGTCATAGCTCAGGGTCTTGTCGAGCAGATGACGCGCGGAGCGGCAGAACGCGTTATCCTTGAACAGCCACTTCGCGCGCTCGGCGATAAGGGGATCTATTCTGTCACGCATCTGGATCCCTCGGCCTCAGCTGGCTCGTCCAAAGAACACCGCGCACATAAAAAAGGCGGCACGGCCCTAGATATAGGCCGCGCCGCCCGGTGACAATGCGGCGCGCGGGGAGGCGCGCCGATCTGCCGAAAGTCAGGCCGCGTCACGGCCGGATGCGCCCTGTTCGACCGCATCCTTGATGGTGCGGATGAAGGCGTCGAGGTCGTCGGGGTTGCGGCTGGTGATCAGGTTCCCGTCATGGACGACTGTCTCGTCTACGACCTCGGCCCCGGCATTCCTCAGATCGGTGCGGATGGACGGGAAGGACGTCGCACGGCGGCCCTTCAGCACGTCCGCCTCGACGAGGAGCCACGGCCCGTGGCAGATCGCGGCGAGCGGTTTGCCGCTTTCGGCAAAGGCCTTCACGAATGAGACCGCCTCGGGAATCGTCCGCAGCTTGTCGGGATTGATCTGGCCGCCCGGCAGGACGAGCGCGTCGTAGTCGGCCGCGTTCGCGTCCTTCAAGGAGAGGTCCGCAGGCTCGGTGCTGCCCCAATCCGTCTCGTCCCAAGAGCGCACATCGTCGCCCTCGGGAGAGATGATGTGGACCGTGGCGCCGGCTTTCTTCAGCTCGTCCCGTGGCACGGTCAGTTCGACCTTTTCGAAGCCGTCGGTGGCGAGGATGGCAATCTTGGCGGTTCCGATGGTGGGCATGTGAAGCCTCCGTTCGTCTTGTGTCATTTGGAACGTAAAACGGCTTGGGGGAGGGTGCTGTTCCAATGGCCCCCGCATGCCACGCAGGATCGTGAGGAGGGGGGCCGGTGCACTGGCGTCCCCGCGGTCGACGCGGCATGGTGCGGCCAAACGAATGCCAGGGGAAGTTTGAACGCATGTTCACCGGGTTGATTGCCTATGTCGCCACGCCGATGAATGCGGATGGCGAGGTGCGGAGCGAGACGCTCGGCAGGCATCTCGATCGCCTCGCCGCTTCCGGGATTGCCGCGGTGGGGCTTCTCGGGAGCACCGGGTCCTACATGTTCCTCGAAGCGGCCGAGCGACGCCGGGCCGTCGCGGCCGCCGCCGAGGCGATCGGCAGGAGGGCCCGGCTTGTCGTCGGCGCCGGCGCGTTGCGGACCGACGAGGCGGCTGCGGCGGCGCGGGACGCGGCCCGCGCGGGGGCGGACGGGCTGCTCCTTGCCGCTGTATCCTACACCCCACTGCGCGCGCAGGAGGTCGAGGCGCATGTGACGGAGGTCGCGCAGGCGACGGACCTGCCTCTCTGCCTCTACGACAATCCCGCCGCGACACGCTTTGCCTACACGCCCGAACTTGCCGGGCGGCTCTCCGCCCTTGCCACAGTGACCGGCATCAAGCTCATCGCCGAGGACCAGGACCGGATCGGGGAGCAACTGGCCGCCTACCGGCGCGCGCTCCCCGAGGCGTTCGCGATCGGGTTTGCCGGCGATGCGAACAGCCCTGCGGGGCTCGCCATGGGTGCGGACGGGTGGCACAGCATTCTCGCCGGCTTCGCGCCGGACTATGCCCGGGCGCTCTGGTCGGCCGCCCGGTCCGGCGACGAGGACGAGCTTGCGCGGCTCCATGGACGGGGGGCGCCGCTCTGGGACCTGCTTCGTGAGTGGGGCGGGCTCCGCGTCGCGCATGCGGCGATGGAACTGGAGACGCGGGAGGACTGGCCCCCGCAACGCCCGCTCCAACCGATGTCGCCCGATGCCCAGGACGCCCTGTCGGCGGCCCTCGAACGCCTGCGGGACTAGGGTCTACTTGTCGTAGTACTCGCGGAACCACGCGACGAACCGCTCGATCCCGTCCCTCACGTCGGTCTGCGGCCTGTAGCCGGTCAGCGTGTGCAGAAGGTCCGCGTTCGCCCAGGTCGCCGGCACGTCGCCTGGCTGCATGTCCATGTAATTGCGGATCGCCTCCTGCCCTAGCGATTGCTCGATGGCCTCGACGAAGTCCATCAGCCGGACCTTGTCCGAGTTTCCGATGTTGACCACGCGGAACGGCGCCACGGGGGAGAGGCTGTCGCCCTCGGGCACCACGCCGTCCACCGGCCGCACGGGCGCGGCATCCATCAGCAGGCGAATGCCGCGGACGAGATCCTCGACATAGGTGAAATCGCGGTACATCTCGCCGTGATTGTAGATGTCGATGGGCCGTCCATCGAGGATCCGGTCGACGAACTTGAACAGCGCGAGGTCCGGCCGCCCCCACGGCCCGTAGACCGTAAAGAAGCGGAACATGGTCGTCGGGAGGTCCCACAAATGCGCATAGGAATGGCCCATGCTCTCGTTCGCCTTCTTGGTGGCGGCGTAGATCGTGAGCTGCGTGTCGGCCTTGTCGGTCTCGGCGAACGGCATGTCCTCGTTGGCGCCGTAGACGGAGGAGGTCGAGGCCATCATCAGGTGTCTCACCTTCAGGCGGCGCGCGGCCTCCATCACGTTGAAGGTGCCGATGACGTTGCTGTCGATATAGGCGCGGGGGTTCTCGAGGCTGTAGCGCACGCCTGCCTGCGCGGCGAGGTGGACGATGACGTCCGGCTGGAACTCCTCCGCGACGCGGTTGAAGAGCTCGGCGTCCTCGAGCTGGCCTTCGGTCGCGGTGAAGTTCGGATCCTGCAGCAGCATGGCGTGGCGGCGGCGCTTCAGGGCGACGTCGTAATAATCGCTCATCCCGTCATAGCCGCGGACGACGTAGTTCTCCGAAAGGAGCAGCCTCGCGAGATGGTAACCGATGAAGCCGGCGGTTCCGGTGATCAGCACGCGTTCGCTCATGGGGTTCGCTCCTTGGGGTCCCTTGCCCCGCGCTTAGCAGCCCGGCAGCGCGGGGGCCAGTTGACGCCGCCCGCCGCCGCGGAGATTGTCCGCGGGACGATCCGGAATGAAGGACAGCGAGATGCGGTTTGCGACATTCGCGAGGGCCGGACGGCTCGGTTGGGGCGCGCTTACGGAGGACGGCATCGTACCGGTTCCGGGGCGAGGGCGTTCGCGCGGAACGCTGAAAGGCGCGATCGCCGGCGGACTGCTGACGGAGGCGGCGGAGTATGCCGCGGGCCGCCCGGCGGAATTCGCGCTCTCGGACGTGACGCTCCTGCCGCCGATCCCGGACCCGGCGAAGATCTTCTGCATCGGGGTGAACTATGCCGCGCACCGGGAGGAGACCGGGCGCAAGGAGGTCGGGCATCCGACCGTCTTCACCCGCTTCGCCGACAGCCAGGTCGGCCATGGACAGGCGATGGTCGTGCCGCGCAGCTGCGAGCGGTTCGACTACGAGGGCGAGCTTGCCGTGGTGATCGGACGTGGCGGCCGGCATATCGGCGCGAAGGACGCGATGGCGCATGTCGCGGGCTATTCATGCTACAACGACGGCTCCGCGCGCGACTGGCAGCGCCACACGAGCCAGTTCACGCCCGGAAAGAATCACCCCGGATCTGGCGCCTTCGGTCCGGCCCTCGTGACGCCGGACGAGATCGGCGATTACCGCGAGCTGCCGATAGAGACGCGGCTGAACGGCGACGTGGTGCAGCGGGGCTCGCTCGACCAACTCCTTTTCTCCATCGAGGAGGTGATCGAGTACATCTCCGGCTTCACGCCCCTCCAACCCGGCGACGTCATCGTCACCGGCACGCCCTCCGGCGTCGGCGAGCGGCGCGATCCGCCGCTCTACATGAAGGCGGGAGACGTGGTGGAGGTGCAGGCAGGCGCCGTGGGCACCCTCGTCAATCCCGTCGTGCAGGCGGACTAGACGCCCCTCTCGCCGTCTTGCGGGCCTTCTTCTCCTCTCGTTCGGCGGCGGCAACCTCCGCCGCGGTGAGGGAGAGGCGGGCCCAGCGGAGCGCTTCCTCGGGGTCGTCGAGTGCATCGCCCGGGAGGGACATGAAGCCGGGGATCTTCCGCGGACCGCGCTTGGTGTCATAGGCGAAGGGCAGGGCGCCCGCCTCTGCATAGGAGGCGCTCAGATCGCCTCCGGCCTTCATGTAAAGGACGTCATCGATCACGACGGCGATCATCGCATCGCCGATATAGAGCCCGGCTCCGCCGAACATCCGGCGGGGGCGGATCTCTCCCAACGCCTCGAACAGATCCCTGGCAAGCGCGATCAGGCCGGGATCGGCGGCCATGTCAGGTTTCGGCGAACTTGATCGATTCCCCGCAGCCGCAGGCCTCGGTGACGTTCGGGTTGTTGAACCGGAAACCGCTTTCGAGAAGCGAGGTCGCGTAGTCGATCTCGGTGCCGAAGAGAAACATCTGGGCCATCGGAGCGATCATCACCCGCGCACCGTCCTGCTCGACCACCTCGTCGTTCGGATCGATCTCGGTGGCGTAGTCCATGGTGTATTCCATGCCGGCACAGCCGCCCTTCTTGATGCCGATGCGAAGGCCCGTCGTTCCGTCCCGCTCCATCAGTCGCGCGATCTGCGCGGTTGCGGCGGGGGTGAGTGTGACGGCCTGTTTTCCGGGTATGCCGAACATCGCAAGGCGCCCTTCCTGCTTCTGGGTCCTGAAGGGACAACATAAGGCCGGAGGCCGCCCGGCTCAACGGGGCGATGACGCGCAGGGACCGCCCGCCTCAGGCGGCTTCGGCCGGGTTCGCCTCGGGAAAGACGGTTTCGCCCTCCTCCTGCATCCGTGTCGCGGCCTCGAGAAGACGCTCGCGCACCGTGCAGGAGATGACCCAGGAGGTCGACGGATCGGTCGTCGGAACCTTGAACATGACTTCCTGGCCGAAGATGTCGTGGCCAGCGACGTGGACTCCGCGATCTTCCTTCGGACCGATTTCCCAGTCCTCCTTCTCGCAGCCCTCGTCGAGGATGCGATTATAGGCGTCCCGCAGCTTCTCGACATTCGCGGAGTGGGACAGACGGATCATCACCGGGCGGACCATGTCCGAATTCTTCAGGGTCCAGTTCTCGTAGACCTCGGAGGTGAACTCCGTCACCGGCACGATGAGCCGCTCGCCCGACCAGACGCGGAGCTGGACATAGGTGAAGTTGATCCGCTCCACGACGACCATGTAGCCTTTGAAGAGGAGACGGTCCCCGATGCGGGCGGACTGGTTCAGGCTGATCTGCAGGCTGGCCATGATGTTGGACAGCACGTTGCGCGCCGCGAAGCCCAGTATGATCGTCAGCGCGCCGGCGGAGGCGAGAAGCGTGAAGCCGACGCTGCGGAAGACGTTGGCGCTCGACAGCACGATCCCGGCCGCCACGAC
The DNA here is from genome assembly GCF_031846565.1 of Tropicimonas omnivorans. Taxonomy (NCBI): domain Bacteria; kingdom Pseudomonadati; phylum Pseudomonadota; class Alphaproteobacteria; order Rhodobacterales; family Roseobacteraceae; genus Tropicimonas; species Tropicimonas omnivorans. The sequence goes on from NZ_JAVRHL010000002.1 coordinate 832,802, forward strand.
CACGACGATGACCACGGCCGCCCGGCGGAACGCCGCGAGCCGCGTGGCCACGGACCGGCGATACTCGAATTCAGGTCCGCTGGCGGAGAGCGTCTCGTTGTCGAATGACACGATCCGGTCGAGGATCCGGTCGATGCCGTTCACCAGAAGGAGCATGATCGCGATGGTGAAGCCGAGCACCGTGAGCGGCTGGAGAAAGACGTCCACCTGCCCCGAGAAGACGAAGAGATTGGCGGTGATCGTCGAGATGACGAACGTCACGACGGCGATGATCGCGGGCCAGCGGCTGGCGTCGATCACGTCCTGGAGAAGCCGGCGACGGGTTCGGCGCGAGATCGCCTGGATCACGTGCGAGGTCGCGAAACCGGCGATCGCAGCTGCACCGGCAAGAATGGGCAGCGCGAGGACCTCCCACCACCTGAGGCCCCAGAATGCCCGCTCCCTCAATGCTCCGGGCAATTTCTGCTCGATCCTCGAGGGGCCGTAGAGCTCGTTCAGCCGCGGAACGTTCGCGACGGTCGTCTTGGAGAAGAGCCAGACCGCGTCGCCATTCTCGGGCTTCACCCGGTTGAGCAGGATCGGCACCGAGCGCTTGTCCATCGACAGGACCCAGATCCGGATGGACCGGCGGGCGGAGGAGGCGGGATCGCTGCCGGACGCGGAAAAGTCGATGCCGTCAGGGCGGTCGGGAAGGTCATGCCAGTCGAGCAGCACCTTGCGGTCTATGACCGACGCCAGGGAGCGCGCGAGCACGGGCCCCCCGGCAGCCTGTTCGTCCTCGCTGTAATCGCCGAGGTTCAGAAGATGCGCCGCAGCCTGCCAGTCCTCGGCCTCCGCGGCGGCGCGGAAGCTCTCCATTGTGCCTTGCGGGGTCGAGCGATCCACCCAGCCCGGCAGCTCGCCGAGGCCGGCATTGACGGTGTCCTGGCTGAAGAACTCTCCGGATTCGCTGGAACTGCCGCTCCCCCCGCTGCCGGGACCGGTGGCAAGACTTCCGGCACCCTGCTGTGCATGGGCTGGAAGCCCCGCCACGAGAAACAGCAGGAACATGCCGGCGAGCGGACGGAGAAATGATGCGATCATGACGGTCCGAACCGGGTGATCACGCAAATGTTCCCTCCGGTCGCGAGATTGACCGAAGGAATGCGCCCGATGTCACATGAAGCCGAGCTCGAGCCGGGCTTCGTCGCTCATCATCTCCATGCCCCAGGGCGGGGACCACGTCAGCTCGACCTGGACCTGTTTGACCCCCGGAAGCGGCTCCACCGCGTCGGCGACCCAGCCGGGCATCTCCCCGGCGACAGGGCAGCCCGGCGCGGTCAGCGTCATCAGGATGCCGACCTCGTTCGCCTCGTTGATGTCGATCGTGTAGACGAGGCCGAGGTCGTAGATGTTCACCGGAATCTCCGGATCGTATACGCTGCGGCAGGCGTCCACGACGGTGTCGTAGAGCGGATGGTCTGTGCTGGACGGCCGGATCAGCGGCTCGCCTTCGATCTGATCGGTCATGGCTGCCCTTTCGAGAATGTCAGCCCCATATAGGAAACCCCTCCGGGCCCGTCCACCGTCGCCGACCAGCCGAGGGTCTCGGGTGAGGGGCGCTTGGCAAGACGCGCGCGCGCGCCTAGAGGCAGTCCCATGACCCGCACCTTCTCCTTCACGCTCGAGGCCACGGACGGCGCTGCGCGCCTTGGCCGGATCGAAACTCCGCGCGGCGAGATTCGCACGCCCGCCTTCATGCCGGTCGGGACGGCCGCCACGGTGAAGGCGATGATGCCCGAAAGCGTGCGCGCCACGGGCGCAGACATACTGCTCGGCAATACCTACCACCTGATGCTGCGCCCCGGCGCGGAGCGGATCGCACGGCTGGGGGGGCTTCACGCCTTCATGAACTGGGAGCGGCCGATCCTGACGGATTCGGGCGGTTTCCAGGTGATGAGCCTTGCCGATCTGCGCAAGATGACGGAGCGGGGGGTGACCTTCCGCTCCCATATCGACGGCTCCAAGCACGAGCTCACCCCGGAAAGCTCGATGGAGATTCAGCGCCTCCTCGGATCGGATATCGTGATGGCGTTCGACGAATGCACCACGTTCCCGGCCGAGAAGGAGGTCGCGGCGTCGAGCATGGCGCTGTCGATGCGGTGGGCCGAGCGCAGCCGCGACGCGTTCGGGGACCGTCCGGGCCATGCGCTCTTCGGCATCCAGCAAGGCTCCGTCTACCGCGATCTGCGGCAGGAGAGCGCCGAGGCGCTGACGTCGCTCGACTTTCCGGGCTACGCCATCGGCGGGCTCGCGGTGGGCGAGGGACAGGAGGCGATGTTCGACGTGCTGGACTATGCCCCCGCCATGCTGCCGCAGGATCGCCCGCGTTACCTCATGGGGGTCGGCAAGCCGGACGATATCGTGGGCGCGGTGAAGCGCGGTGTCGACATGATGGATTGCGTGTTGCCCTCGCGGTCTGGCCGGACCGGGCAGGCCTTCACCCGCCGGGGGGCGGTGAACATCAAGAACGCGCGCCACGCCGACGATCCGCGCCCGCTGGACGAGCAGTGCACCTGTCCCGCCTGCCGCCACTACTCCCGCGCCTATCTCCATCACGTCTTCCGGGCGGGCGAGATGATCTCCGGAATGCTGCTGACCTGGCACAACCTGCACTATTTCCAGCAGATCATGCAGGGGATGCGGGAGGCGATTGCCGCCGGTACCTTCGAGGCGTGGGAGCGGGAGTTCCACGCGGCACGGGGCGAGGGCGATATCGATCCCGTTTAAGGATCACGCCGCAAGCATTTGACTTAAAACGTTATTGAATGATCGTGGCGGGCGCGGCCCCGGCGAGAAGATATCCGCGGTGGGGGTTCTCGGACTGCTCTGGTTTCCCCGCCGGCGACACGTCCGAGGTGGTTGCCGGCGTTGCCTACCCCGCGCCACGCGAAGGCCTGTCGCCGGGCCGGGTTCCGCCGCCGTCCGCTCGTTCCGGCCAACGCGACGGTGCGTCAGTGCACGTTGTACAGTGGCCGCACCCCATTAAGTCATCTCGCAATTCCCGCATCTTCCCCGCGGGTCCGAGACAATTGACAGGAGTTCTACCCATGTCAGGTGAAAAGCTATTCTCGCCCCTCAAGGCGGGCGCGATCGAAATGAAGAACCGCGTCGTCATGGCGCCGCTGACCCGCAACCGGGCGGACCATGAGACGGACGCGCCGGTTGCGATGAACGTCGAGTATTACCGTCAGCGCGTCGGCGCCGGCCTGATCATCACCGAGGCGACGCAGATCAGCCCGGAAGGCAAGGGCTACGCCTTTACCCCCGGCATCCATTCGGACGAGCAGGTCGCTGGCTGGAAAGAGGTGACGGATGCGGTCCATGCCCTCGGCGGCAAGATCGTGATGCAGCTCTGGCATGTCGGCCGGATCAGCCACGTCTCTCTTCAGCCAGACGGAGAGAAGCCGGTTGCCCCCTCCGCCGTCCGGGCCGGTGTGCAGACCTTCGACGGCACCCAGATGGTCGACGTTTCCGAGCCGCGCGCCCTGGAGACGGACGAGCTGCCCCGGATCGTGGACGATTTCAGGAAAGCCGCCGAGAACGCCAAACGTGCCGGTTTCGACGGGGTCGAGGTGCACCTGGCCAACGGCTACCTTCTGGACCAGTTCATGCGCGAGGACCTGAACTCCCGTGAGGACGCGTATGGCGGCTCCATCGAGAACCGCGCGCGCCTGCCCCTCGAGGTGGTGGACGCCGTGACCGAAATCTGGGGCTCCGATCGCACCGGCACCCGGATTTCCCCGTTCTCGCCGGCCAACGATGCGCCGACGACGGGCGCGCAGGAGCAGTTCGCCTACGTCGTGAAGGAACTGAACGACCGCGGCCTGGCGTTCCTCGACGTGATCGAGGGCGCCACGGGTGGCAGCCGGGAGCTTTCCGACGGGCAGGACCTCGAGGCGCTGAAGGCGCTCTGGTCCGGTGTCTATATCGGCAACAACGGTTACGATCGGGATATTGCGATCGACGCCGTCGAGTCGGGTTCCGTCGATGCCGTGGCCTTCGGCCGGGCCTACCTCGCCAATCCCGACCTCGCCGAGCGTCTGGAGGCCGATGCGCCGCTGAACGATCCGAACCCCAAGACGTTCTATGGCGGCGGGGAAGAGGGCTACACCGATTACCCGACGCTCGCCGAGACGCGGGCGGCCTGATCTGGCCCTCAAGGGCCTACGGAGACAGGCGGAGGGGCGCGGCGCACCTGCTGCGCCCCTTCGCATATCGCCGAAACCTCCTCTCCGACGTGTGAGATGCGCTTGCCGAGGGCGCTCCCGACAGGCAGACTGCGCCCCTGTCCAGAAGATCCGCGATTGAACGGGGCGGCCGGCATACCCACCTTGATGCCGTTACCCGGAGAAGGGCGAGAGGTTGCCGCATGGCGGGACCTGACCCTTCTTGCCAAAGAGAACAAAGGAACCCGAGCATGACTGACCAAAAGAGCCAATCCTATCCGGTCCTGCCGCTTCGTGACATCGTCGTGTTTCCGCACATGGTCGTTCCGCTCTTCGTCGGTCGCGACAAGTCCGTGCGCGCGCTCGAGGAGGTCATGCAGGATGACAAGGAAATCCTGCTGTCGAGCCAGAAGGACCCGGCCGAGGACGATCCCGATGCGGATGGTATCTACCGCGCCGGCGTGCTGGCGAATGTCCTGCAACTCCTGAAGTTGCCCGACGGCACCGTGAAGGTGCTGGTCGAGGGCCGTAGCCGCGTGACCATCACCGAGTTCGTCCGCGATGACGACTTCTTCGAGGCGCGGGCCGAGCCGCTCGAGGAAACGGCAGGGGACGAGGAGACCGCCCGAGCCCTCCTGCGCTCCGTCTCCGAGGAGTTCGAGCGCTACGCCAAGGTGAAGAAGAACGTCCCCGAGGACGCGCTTGCCGCCGTCTCCGAAACGAAGGAGCCCGCGAAGCTGGCCGATCTCGTCTCGGGCCATCTCGGCGTGGACGTGGGCAAGAAGCAGGAGCTGCTGGAAACGCTCTCCGTCGCCGAGCGGCTGGAGAAGGTCTATGGCCTGATGCAGGGGGAGATGTCCGTCCTGCAGGTCGAGAAGAAGATCAAGACCCGCGTCAAGTCCCAGATGGAGCGCACCCAGCGGGAATACTACCTGAACGAGCAGATGAAGGCCATTCAGAAGGAGCTCGGGGACGGCGAGGACGGCCAGAACGAAGTGGCCGAGCTCGAGGCGAAGATCGCCGAGACGAAGTTCTCCACCGAGGCGCGCGAAAAGGCCGAGGCCGAGCTGAAGAAGCTCAAGAACATGAGCCCGATGTCGGCCGAGGCGACGGTCGTGCGCAATTACCTCGACTGGATGCTGTCCATCCCGTGGGGGACGAAGTCCCGCGTCAAGAAGGACCTTGGCCGCGCCCAGCAGGTCCTCGATGACGATCACTACAGCCTCGAGAAGGTGAAGGAGCGCATTGTCGAGTACCTCGCGGTGCAGCAGCGCTCCAAGAAGCTGAAGGGGCCGATCATGTGCCTCGTCGGCCCTCCGGGCGTCGGCAAGACCTCCCTCGGCAAGTCGGTCGCGAAGGCGACGGGGCGTGAGTTCATCCGCATCTCGCTTGGCGGCGTGCGGGACGAGAGCGAGATCCGCGGGCACCGCCGGACCTATATCGGCTCCATGCCCGGCAAGATCATCCAGGCGCTGAAGAAGGCGAAGACCACGAACCCGCTCATCCTGCTCGACGAGATCGACAAGATGGGTCAGGATTTCCGGGGCGATCCGGCGTCGGCCATGCTCGAAGTGCTGGATCCGGAGCAGAACGGGACCTTCTCGGACCACTACCTCGAGGTCGAGTACGACCTGTCGAACGTGATGTTCCTGACGACGGCGAACTCGTACAACATGCCCGGACCGCTTCTCGACCGGATGGAGATCATTCCGCTCGCCGGCTACACCGAGGAGGAGAAGGCCGAGATCGCGCGCCGGCATCTCATCCCCAAGCAGGTGAAGGATCACGGGCTGAAGAAGGCCGAGTTCCGCATCGAGGACGAGGCGCTGACGGAGATCATCCGCACCTATACCCGCGAGGCGGGCGTGCGGAACCTCGAGCGGGAGCTGGCCAAGCTCGCGCGCAAGGCCGTGACCCGGATCGTCAAGAAGGAGGTCGAGAGCCTCGTCGTCACGACGGACAACCTCGAGGACCTGCTCGGCGTGAAGCGTCATCGCTACGGTCTGGCCGAGAAGGAGGACCAGATCGGTGTCGTCACCGGTCTTGCCTATACCTCCGTCGGCGGGGACCTGCTGCAGATCGAGGCGCTTCGTCTGCCGGGCAAGGGCCGGATGAAGACCACCGGCAAGCTCGGTGACGTCATGAAGGAATCGATCGACGCGGCCTCCTCCTACGTCCGCTCGATCGCCCCGTCGATCGGGGTGAAGCCGCCGAAGTTCGACACGATGGACATCCACGTTCACGTGCCGGACGGGGCGACGCCCAAGGACGGTCCGTCGGCGGGTCTCGCCATGGTCACCGCCATCGTCTCGACGCTTACGCAGATCCCGGTCCGCAAGGATATCGCCATGACGGGCGAGGTCACCCTGCGCGGCAATGCCTCCGCCATCGGCGGGCTGAAGGAGAAGCTTCTCGCGGCGCTTCGGGGCGGGATCACGACCGTGCTGATCCCGGAAGAGAACGAGAAGGACCTGCCGGAGATTCCGGACAACGTGAAGGAGGGGCTCACGATCATCCCCGTTTCCCACGTCCGCGAGGTTCTGGAGCACGCCCTCGTGCGGGAGCCGCAGCCCATCGAATGGGACGAGGCGGCCGAGGAAGCCGCGGCCGCGGCACGCGCGGCGGAGCTTGCCGCGCGGATGGGCGATCCGGCGCAGACCACGCACTGACGCGGATCCGATCCAACGAAGAGGGGGCGCTCGCCGTAACTGGCGGGCGCCCTTTTTTTCTGGATCGCGTCCCGAGGTTTCACGACACTGCGCGGAAGGATGCGCGGTCGTGGTCGGGGCCGGCTCGGGGCGTCGGCGGTGCCGTGGAGGCCGCGCGCATCAATCCGCTGGTCCGCCGGCTCGTCCCCTTGTCTTCATCCGCCTTTAACCGCAAACGGCATACGTGATCGTGACCGCCGGACCGGGGGGCTTCGGGCCAGCCAGGTTTTGACCAGAGGGGCGCGACGCCCTATACATCGGCGAGCTTTTTCCGGAGATTGCACCATCATGCTCAGGGCTCTCACTTCGCTCTTCGGCGGCCTGTTCACGCTCCTGACCACGGGGGCGCTGTTCGCCGCGCTGCTGATCGGCGGCATCTTCTGGATGTATGGCCGGGAGCTGCCCGACCACGATGATCTCGCGACCTACGCGCCGAAGACGATCTCCCGGATCTACTCCACCGAGGGACGGATCATCGACGAGTTCGCCGTCGAGCGGCGTCTCTTCGTGCCCGCGAGCGATATCCCGGACCTGGTGAAGCAGGCCTTCATCTCGGCGGAAGACAAGAACTTCTACTCCCACCGCGGCTACGACCCGCTCGGCATGGTGGCCGCGGCGGTCGACGCGGCGCAGGGCGGCCGCCTCCGCGGCGCATCCACGATCACCCAGCAGGTGATGAAGAACTTCCTGCTCTCGGGCGACCGTTCGGTCGAGCGGAAGATCAAGGAACTGATCCTCGCCTCCCGCGTCGAGGAAGCCCTGCCGAAGGACAAGATCCTCGAACTCTATCTCAACGAGATCTACCTCGGCGTGAACTCCTACGGCGTCGCCGCCGCGGCGCAATCCTACTTCAACAAGGATCTCGACGAGCTGTCGCCCGGCGAAGCGGCGTATCTCGCCGCGCTGCCGAAGGCGCCCTCCAATCTTCACCCCGTCCGGGATTACGATGCCGCCATCGCGCGCCGGAACTTCGTCCTGCGGGAGATGCTCGAGAACGGGTATATCAGCGATGCGGCCTACGAGGCAGCCAAGGGAGCGCCGCTTCAGACCGTCCAGAGCGACGATCTCGAAGGCTACCGCACCGAGCTTCCCCCCCGCACCTATTTCACCGACGAGATCCGCCGCCAGCTTTCGGGCACGTTCGGGGAAGAGGAGTTCTTTGGCGGAGGGCTGACGATCCGCGCCACTGTGGACCCCGAGCTGCAGATCGAGGCCGCGGCGGCCCTGCGCGAGGCGCTCGAGGATTACGACCGCGCCCTTGGCCGCTGGCGCGGCTCTGGCAAGACGATCGAGGCGGATCGCCTCGGCTCCGAAGACGCCTGGCGCGCGGCCCTCGCGGAGGTGGACATCGCGCGCGACATCGACCTCGAGAACGAGTGGCACCCCGCCGTCGTCCTCGCCCTTTCGGATGCCGGCAATGCGCGGCTCGGGATCGAGGGCGTCGAGGAGACGGAGGAGGGCAACTGGGTCACGTCCGACGACATGGGCTGGATTTCCCGCGCCTCGCGCCCCTCCGAGATCCTCGAGGTCGGGGACGTGGTCCATGTCCGCAAGATGACCTCTGACGATGACGGCTCCTTCATCCGCTGGACGCTGCGCCAGGTGCCGGAGGTCGAGGGCGGGTTCATGGCGATGGACGTGCATAACGGTCGCGTCATCGCCATGCAGGGCGGCTTTTCCTATCAGCACTCCGTGTTCAACCGCGCAACCCAGGCCACGCGTCAGCCCGGCTCCGCCTTCAAGCCCTTCGTCTACGCCGCGGCACTCGACTCAGGCTATACGCCCGCCACCATCGTCGTCGACGCGCCCATCGAGGTGGACACCGCGCAGGGCGTCTGGCGACCGAAGAACTCGTCCAATAAGTTCTACGGCCCGACGCCGCTGCGCACGGGCATCGAGCAGAGCCGGAACCTGATGACCGTCCGTCTCGCGCAGGAAGTCGGGATGGACACCGTCGCGCGCTATGCCGAGGAGTTCGGCGTCTACGACGACATGAGCCCCTTCCTCGCCAATGCCCTCGGCTCCGAGGAAACCACGATCTTCAAGATGGTCGCGGCCTATTCCATGTTCGCCAATGGCGGCCAGCGGGTGGAGCCGACGCTTGTCGACCGGGTCCAGGATCGCTGGGGCAAGACCGTCTACCGCCATGACCAGCGCTCCTGCGCCGACTGCACGCTCGCCTCGCTGCCTTCCGGCGAAGCGCCGCGCATCGTGGCCGACAACGAGCGCGTCATCGACGCGATCACCGCCTACCAGCTTACCTCGATGCTCCAGGGCGTCGTACAGCGCGGCACCGCCGCAGGCATCGTCACGCTGCCCGTTCCAGTCGCCGGCAAGACCGGCACGACGAACGACGCGAAGGATGTCTGGTTCGTCGGCTTCACCAGCAACATCGCGGCGGGCTGCTATATCGGCTATGACCGTCCGCGCAGCCTTGGCCGCGCCTATGGCGGAACCACCTGCGGTCCGGTCTTCGACCGGTTCATGAAGAAGGCGACGGCGAAATACGGTGGCGGCAAGTTCAAGGTCCCGCCGGGCGGTCACTTCGTGAAGATCGATCGCTTCTCGGGGGCCCGCCTGCCGGACAGTGCCTCCGGTCCCAATGTCGTCGCGGAGTATTTCCGTGACGGGGCGGATCCGCTCATGGGCTTCGGCGGCGCCGTGGTCGATGGCGGCTTCGCCATGGGCAGCAACCTGCCTATGTTCTCCCGCGGGGAAACCGACCGCGGATCGGGAGAGGTCGTGACCACCTCGACCGGCCGGCAGGTGAAGATCGCCCCCAAGGCTTCCTTCGGCTCCATGAGCTCGGGCGGCCTGTACTGACCATCGCCGGACGAGCCGGACGCTCTCTCATCTGCGAGAGGGCGTCCGCTTGCCGCGCCGCGCCGCGCGGGATAGAAGCTGTGTCCGACCCGAACTCCGGAGAAACGCCATGCGGGCCGAAGCCCAGAACACCGCCGAGCGGATCCGCAAATCGCTGAAGCTGATCGGCCAGCGGTTGGATCGCGAGACCGCGGATCACCGGCTCGAGGAGTTCGACGCCCGCGTCGAGAACCCCGATCTCTGGAACGATCCGGCTGCCGCGCAGAAGCTCATGCGGGAACGCCAGGGTCTGGTCGACGCGATCGGAACCCATGACGGCATCGCACAGGACCTCGAGGATCAGATCGAACTGATCGAGCTTGGCGAGGCGGAGGGGGACGACGAGGTCGTCGCCGAAGCCGAGGCAGCGCTGAAGTCCCTCGCCGAGACCGCCGCCGCCAAGGAGATCGAAGCGCTTCTGGACGGCGAGGCCGATTCCAACGACACGTTCCTAGAGGTGAATGCCGGGGCAGGGGGCACGGAAAGCTGCGACTGGGCCAACATGCTCGCCCGGATGTACGTCCGCTGGGCGGAATCCAAGGGCTATGACGTCGAGTTGCAGGCGCGAAGCGACGGCGAAGAGGCGGGTATCAAGTCCGCCACCTACAAGATCACCGGGCACAACGCCTATGGCTGGCTGAAGTCGGAGAGCGGTGTCCACCGTCTCGTGCGCATCTCGCCCTATGACAGCTCCGCGCGGCGCCACACCTCCTTCAGCTCGGTCTGGGTCTACCCGGTGGTGGACGACAATATCGAGATCGAGGTGAACCCGGCCGATATCCGCCTCGACACCTACCGCTCCTCGGGCGCCGGCGGCCAGCACGTCAACACGACGGATTCCGCCGTCCGGATCACGCATATCCCGACCGGTATCGTCGTGACGAGTTCCGAGAAGTCCCAGCACCAGAACCGGGACATCGCCATGAAGGCGCTGAAATCACGGCTCTACCAGATGGAGCTGGACCGTCGCACCGCCTCGATCCAGGAGGCCCACGAGGCCAAGGGAGAGGCTGGCTGGGGCAACCAGATCCGGTCCTATGTCCTTCAGCCCTACCAGATGGTCAAAGACCTCCGGACGAACTTCGAGACCTCGGATACGCAAGGCGTGCTGGACGGTGACCTCGATGGCCTGATGGGCGCGACCCTCGCTCTCGAAGTCTCCGGCAAGAGCCGCAGCGAAGCGCAGGCCGACTAGGCAGGCGCCCGCGCGGCCGGACGCTCTCGGGAGGGCGCATCGCAGATCATTTGGGTGGCCGGCGCCGTCCCAGCCCGCGAGCCCGCACCCAGATGATGGGGGCAAGGGCTGACGCGAGGCTCTCATCATCAGCGACTTTGCCCGACCTTCGACGTTCTGGTCGTGCATGAAGCAGGTCGGGTCTTCTTGCGCATCCGTCGACGGATCCGGCCTGTGGCCGAGAGCTCGCTCGCAGCAGTGAACTCGGCGGTCCTGGTCGTCTGCTACGTGCAAGGGTCCCTCAAAGAGCGATGAGGTATCCCGCGGTCGCTCGCCCTCCTTGCCCTTTCTATCCTCGCTGCCAGGCACCTCACGGTGCAGCTGCCACCCGGCCGGCGGTACAGCCCCCCTGACAGCAAAAGAAAAGGCGGGCCGCAGGGCCCGCCTTCATCCGTCTCATGCCTCAAGCGGCTCGCGGCGTCAGCTCGTCGCCTTCTGGGGCCGGGGCTGCTGCGATTGCCGGGCGCCGTCATCGTCGCTGCCGTGCGACGTCGCCTGGGCCGACGTCGCCTGGGCGCGGGCGCCACCGCTCTGGGTCGCCAGCGGGTCGTCCCTGCGCTGGACGGAGCCTTCGAAATGGGCACCGCTCTCTATCGCGATCGTCTTGTGGATGATGTCACCCTCGACGCGTGCGGTGGACGTCAGGCGCACCTTGAGACCGCGCACGCGGCCGATGATGCGGCCGTTGACCACCACGTCGTCGGCGATGCATTCGCCGCGGATCGTGGCGCCTTCGCCAACGGTCAGCAGGTGCGCGCGGATATCACCCTCTATCGTGCCCTCGACCTGCACGTCGCCGGTCGTCTTGATGTTCCCGGTGATCGTCAGATCCGAGGACAGGACCGATGCCGGCGGCTTGGCCTTGGGAGCGCTTTGCGGCGGCTTCTGGTCTGTCCCGGACTTGCTTCCGGTCGGGACATGGGTCGTCTCGGAGCGGGAGGGGGCCTCGGTCTCGCCCGGCTTCGCGGGCTCGTTAATGCGGCTCTTAGAAAACATTCTTCCCTGCCTTGATGAATTTGATGGGGTTCACGGCGGTGCCCCCGACCCTCACCTCGTAGTGGAGATGCGTCCCGGTCGAGCGGCCGGTATTGCCCATAGCAGCAATCTTGTCACCGCGCGAGACTCTTTGCCCGACCTTGACGAAGATTTCGGAATTGTGGCCGTAGCGCGTCTCGATTCCGAATTCATGCTTGATTTTCACGAGCTTGCCGTAGCCCGAAGACCACCCGGCGTGGGTGACGACGCCATCGGCGGTGGAGAGGACAGGCGATCCGTGGGCGCCGGCGAAATCCACGCCCTCATGCATCCGGCCCCACCGTTGCCCGAATGGAGAGGTCTGGCGGTAGGCGGTCTTCAGGGGCATGTCGAAGGGGGCCTTCTCGACCGCGATGCGGTAGAGGTTCATCCGGTCGAGCCCGCGGAGGATCGCGTTGGCGCGGTCTTCCTCCTCGGACGGCGGCGCGCCCTTGGTGGAGAAGCTGATCGGAGTGAGCGGGCCGCCCTGACCGGCATAGCCGGACTTCACGGAGTTGATCAGGCTGTCGGGCGGCAGGCCCGCGGCCGAGAACATCTTCTCGAGCGGTTCGACGGACACGGTCAGCGCTTCTTCGAGCTGCGTGAAGATCTTGTCGTTGCGGTCGAGGATCAGGTCGCGCTGGAAGGCCATCTCGCGGGCCTCCTCCTGCGCGAGGGTCGCCAGATCGGACATCTCGTCCCGCTCGGAGGCGGCCGCCTGCAGGGCGTCGTTGAGGAATTCGACCGTGCGGTCGGGATCGGCGATGTTGGCAGTCTTGCCCTCGACGGCGACTTCGCCGGCGAGCGTGGCCGCCAGGCGCTCGGATTCGTCGGAAGCCTCGTCCCGCTCGGTCATTGTCCGGCGGAGCGTGGCCTGGATCACGCCGATCCCGGTCTCGAGCTCCTTGCGACGATCTTCCGAGGCGAGCAGCTGCGACTGCATCTTGGAGATCTGGTCGAGGGCGGCGTTGAAGCGCTCCTGCGCGGCGACGGCTTCTTCGGCGCGGGCGTCCCGCTCGGCGGAGAGTTCGTTCAGCCGGGCCTCGTAGGTGATCTGCTCACGCTCGGCCTGCTCGCGGACGGATCCGGCGCCGATGCTGTCCATCATCAGGATGGCGGTGGCGATGATCGTCCAGCCGACGAGGGCGGAGCATCCGAAGAGGGCGACGGTCTGCGTGCCGGGCCGGAGGCGGATGAATCGGGTTTCGGTATCGGAGCGGAGGAAAAGGCGCTGCTCCGGCAGGTAGCGTTCCAGAATTGCGTTCAAGCGGTTCATGATACGCGTGTGCAAATGTCCAACCCCACCTTGCCCCTGTCATTTTCAGGCTGACCTGTTCCTCGCAAGCAACGGTCACCTTGGGGTCAGGTCTTTGCAAAGCGGCGGACATTTCGCAAGTTCGCCGGTCCCGTGGGGCCCAAATGGCGCCCAAAGTCGCTTGAAAGCGGCGAAAGTCCGCCGATTGCGGCAGGGATTATGGAACCCGGGGCGCCCGACAGCCGGTCGATCAAAGGTCGCGCGCGGCCTTCAGCACGGCCTCGACATGCCCAGGGACCTTGACCTTGCGCCAGACCTCCGCGATCGCCCCGTCCGCATCGATCAGGAACGTGGCGCGGTCGACGCCCATATACGTCTTTCCGTACATGCTCTTCTCGACCCAGGTGCCGTACTCCTCGCAGACCGTGCCGTCCTCGTCGGCGAGGAGAGTGACGCCAAGCTCGTGTTTTGCCTTGAACTTGTCGTGCTTGGCGACGCTGTCCCTGCTGATCCCGAGCACCGTAGTTCCGGCCTCGGCGAAGGCGTCCGCGTCTTCGGTGAAGGCGATCGCCTCCTTGGTGCAGCCGGGGGTGTCGTCCTTGGGATAGAAGTAGAGCACGACCTTGCCGCCCCTCAGATCGGACAGGGTGATCTCGCCCCCGCCATCGCGGGGCAGGGTGAAGTCGGGCGCGGGCCGGCCGGTCTCGATCATGTGTTTGTCATCCTCGGTGCGTTAACGCGGCTTCAATTCCAGCCGCAGCGCGGCGAGTATAAACGCCGAATGAAAAGAACAGGCAACAGCAGGGCCGCCCGATCCGGGCAGGAGGCGGCAGAACCGAGCCAGCAGGCAACGCCGCGCACGCGGCGCGGCCTGACCTGGCTCGGCTTGGTGCTGGCGCCTCTCTCGGGGCGCCGCAATCCGCTCGTCCGGGTGGCGATCCTGCTTTTCGACGGGGTGGTTCTGGTGGCCCTGGCGCTCTTTCTCGCGGTGCTGCTGGCGCCGGGGCGCGAGCTGCCGGCTCCGGATTGGCTGGCGGATAGGATCGAGACGCGGGTGGAAGGCGGCCTCGGCGGCGGTGATCTGACGATCGGCGGCGTCGCCCTCTCCCTCGCCGATCCCGGGCTGCCCCGCGCGGTCCTGAGGGATGTCTCCGTGGTGGACGAGGCCGGGCGCACCATCGCCGACGTGCCGCGGATCTCGGTCTCCATCGCCAAGGGGCGGCTCCTGCGCGGCCGGCTGGAGCCGCGTGACCTCGGCGTGAGCGGCCCCTCCCTCGTGATCCGCAGGGACCGGGACGGCCGCTTCGATTTCGGCTTCGGTGCGCTCGGAACCGGGGAGGCGCGATTCGGCTCCATCGCCGAGGCCATGAGTGCCGTCGACGATTTCCTCGAACTTCCGAGCCTCGCCGGTATCGAGACCGTGTCCATCGACAACGTGACGGCGCGGCTCGTGGATGCGCGGGCAGGACGGATCTGGGAGGGCCGCGGCGGCACCGTGACCGTGACGCAGGGCGAGCAGGACCTCACCATCGACGCGGCCCTGCGCATCGCCGAGGCCCGTGGCGGCAAGGACGCGCCCGGCGGAGACGGCATCTGGCCCGAGCCCAGCCGTGTCGCGTTCAACATCACGAAGCGCAAGGGAGAGCCCGCGGCGAGCATCTCCGCCACGGTGGACGACCTGCCGGCGCAGGGGCTCGCCGCGCAATCGCCGGCGCTGGCCTTTCTTGCGCCGCTCTCAGCGCCTGTGTCGGGATCGCTGCTCGCCAATATCGGCGGCGACGGGCTCGGTGCGCTCTATACCACGCTCGAGCTCGGAGCCGGCTCGCTGGTACCGGGGTCCGGCGCCGATCCGGTGGCGTTCGACGGGGCCCGCGCCTACCTGCGCTACGAGCCGGCCGAGCAGAAGCTGATCTTCGACGAGCTGTCCGTCACCGCGCCTGCGCTCGATATCGCGGCGTCAGGGCACGCCTACATGTCGAGCGCGCGGGACGATGGCGATGCCTGGCCGGACACCCTCGTGGCCCAGCTGGCCTTCTCCGATCTGAGGCTCGATCCCGAGGGGCTGATGGCGCGGCCCGCGCTCTTCGACGAGGGCGCGCTCGACGTGAAGGTCAGCCTCGATCCCCTGCGCGTCGAGGTGGGGCAGGCGGTCCTCTCCCGCGAGGGCGCGCTTACCCGGCTCGTCGCCACGGGGCGTGCGGAGGCGGGGCCGGATGGATGGGACGGGGCCGTGGACCTGTCGGTCGACGAGATCGGGGCAGACGATCTTCTCGCCCTCTGGCCGCTCGATGCGGTCGCACGGACGCGATCCTGGGTCGATGAACGCGTGCGCTCCGGCACATTGTCGAACGCGAGGGCCGCGATCCGCATCGCGGCGGACGAACGCCCGGTCATCTCTCTCGGCTGGGAATTCCGAAATGCCGTGGTCCAGCCGCTCGACACGCTGCCCCCGATCACGGGCGCCCAGGGCTACGCCACGATGATGGGGGATACCTACTCGATGTCCCTCGATGCGGGGGAGGTCGTCGCCCCCGAGGGCGGGAGCATCGACGTCGCCGGCTCCGTCTTCCGCATTCCCGACATCCGCCAGCGCCCCGCGACGGGCGAGATCCTCTGGCGCTCGACCTCGCCCCTCACGGCGACGCTGTCCCTTCTCGATCAGAAGCCGTTCGAGGTGATGACCAAGGCGAACCGGCCGGTGGACATCGCGACCGGCACGGCGATCCTGGAAGGGACGATCCGGACGCCGCTGCGCAAGGGGGTGCAACCGGACGAGGTCGAGTGGCGGATGGAGGGACGTCTCAGCGACCTTTCTTCCGGCAAGATCGTCGAGGGCAAGACCCTGACCGCCAGGACCCTGACGCTCGACGCCTCGAACGACGCCATCGTCATCGGCGGGCCTGGCGCGCTGGACGGTGTGCCGCTGACCGCTCGCTGGCGGCAGCCCCTTGGCCCTCCGGAGACGCGCGGGCCGGGAACGGTCACCGGCAGCGTCGAGATTTCGCCCCGCACCATCGAGACGTTCAACATCGGCCTGCCGCCCGGCACGGTGATGGGGTCGGGAACGGGGGAGCTGACGCTCACGCTCGGCAAGGGCACGCCGCCCGAGTTCCGCCTGACCTCGCAGCTTCGGGGCGTCGGCCTGTCGGTGTCGCAGATCGGCTGGTCGAAGGCGCCGGCCACGGCGGCGGAGCTGACGGTGACGGGCTCGCTCGGCAAGCCTCCGCGGGTGGACCGTCTCGTCCTCGACGCGCCGGGGCTGGAAGCGACGGGCGCGGTCTCGCTCAAGGCCGGCGGCGGGGGGCTCGACCGGGCGGTCTTCTCCCGCATCAGGACGGGCGGGTGGCTCGATGCGGCCGTGACCTTACGCGGGCGGGGCAGGGGCGTGCCGCCGTCCCTCGTCCTCACCGGCGGCACGGTGGACCTGCGCGAGCTGCCGGACGGACTTGGCGGGGAGGGCGGCGGCACTGGTGGACCCGGCGTTCCGCTCTCGGTCTCCCTCGACCGGCTGATCGTGTCGGGCGGTATCTCCCTGACCGGGGTGAACGGGGATCTCCTCCTGGGAGACGGTGTCGACGGCCGCATCACCGGCTCCGTCAACGGCGCGGCGCCGGTGGCGGGCCTCATCGGCAAGACCGCGTCGGGCCAGCAGGCCGTTCGCGTGACCTCGGGCGATGCGGGCGCGGTCCTGCGCGCCGCGGGTCTCTTCCGCCGGGCGCTCGGAGGGGATCTGTCGCTGACGCTCGTCTCCGCCGGCGGACCGGGGCGATTCGATGGCACCGCCATCGTGCAGGGAACGCGGGTTCAGGGCGCGCCGGGGCTGGTCGCGCTCCTCAACACCATCTCCGTCGTCGGCCTGATCGAGCAGGTGAACGGCCCGGGCCTCCTGATGGACGACGTGCGGGCCGAGTTCCGGCTCGTGCCGGGGGCGGTGGAGATCGAGCGGATGAGCGGCACCGGTCCCTCCATCGGCATCTCCGCCGCCGGCGTCTACGACATCTCCCGCGACCGGCTCGCGATACAGGGTGTCTTCTCGCCGATCTACGCCGTGAACGGGATCGGTCAGATCATCAGCCGACCGGGCGAAGGGCTCATCGGGGTGAACTACTCGCTGCGCGGGCCGTCCTCCGCTCCGGAGATTTCGGTGAACCCGCTCTCCGTCTTCACCCCCGGCATCTTCCGCGAGATCTTCCGCGCCGATCCTCCGCGACTGGCCCGGCCCGGAGAGACGCAGTAGGGCGGCGCGCCCCGCCTCAACGGCACGATCTGACGGGCGGAGGCGGGGGGCAGCCCATCGCCATGGTCTTCTCTGGCCCGTCCCGGCGAGACGCAGTATGCGGCGACCCATGAAACTCAGTGACTTCGACTTCGAGCTCCCGGAGGACCTCATCGCCACGCGGCCCGCCCGGCCGCGCACCTCGGCGCGCCTGCTGGTGGCGTCGCCGGAGAGGATCGAGGATGCGCGGGTGAGCGAGATCGGCCGCTGGCTCAGGCCGGGCGACCGTCTCGTTCTGAACGACACCCGCGTCATTCCCGCACGGCTCTCCGGCACCCGGCGGCGGCCGCTGCCAGATGGCGGCGTGGCGGAGGCGCGGATCGAGGTCACGCTGCTCGAGCCCGGCGCCGATGGCCTCTGGCACGCGCTGATCCGACCGGCTCGCAAACTGAAGGCCGGCGAGCGGATCGATTTCGCAGGCGGCCTTCAGGCGGAGCTTCGGGAGAGCTTCGGCGAAGGACAGGCGGCGCTCCGCTTCTCCGCGGAGGGGGAGGCGTTCGACCGGGCGCTGGAGGAGGCCGGGCAGATGCCCCTCCCGCCTTACATCGCCGCCCGGCGCAAGGCGGACGAGGCGGATCGCGAGGATTACCAGACCGTCTTCGCCCGCACCCCCGGCGCCGTGGCCGCGCCCACCGCGAGCCTGCATTTCGACGACGCGCTTCTCGCCGAGCTCGGCGGCGCCGGCGTCGCGATGAGCCACGTGACGCTTCATGTCGGCGCGGGCACGTTCCTGCCGGTCAAGGTCGACGACATTTCCGAGCACCGGATGCATTCGGAGCGGGGCGAGGTGACGGACAGGGCCGCGGCGGAGATCGCGGAGACCCGTGCGGCCGGCGGGCGCATCATTCCTGTCGGCACAACCGCGCTGCGACTGATCGAGACGGCGGCGGCGGGCGGCGGGATCCGGCCCTGGCAGGGCGCGACGGACATCTTCATCACGCCCGGCTTCCGGTTCCGCGCCGCCGACGCGCTGATGACCAACTTCCACCTGCCGAAATCGACGCTGATGATGCTCGTCTCGGCGCTGATGGGAATGAACCGCGTGCGGCAGATCTACGACCACGCCATTTACGAAAGATACAGGTTCTTCTCGTACGGGGACAGCTCGCTCCTCTTCCCTCGCGGAATGGGCTGAACACGACATCAAGGCGTCGCGATAAGCGGATAAAGGCGATGCGGGTTCGCGGTATCGGGCGAACCTTGACAGGAGACGGACATGTTTAAGGTTCTTGGCGCCACATGGGCGCTGATGCTCGGGATGCTGCTGCTGATGGTCGGCAACGGCATACAGGGCACGCTGCTGGGCATCCGCGGCGAGATCGAGGGGTTCAGCACCTTCGAGATCTCCGTGGTGATGTCGGCCTATTTCGTGGGCTTTCTCGGCGGCTCCCAGCTTGCGCCGGAACTGATCCGCCGGGTGGGGCATGTCCGCGTCTTCGCGGCGCTCGGCTCCCTCGTTTCGGCGATCCTGATCCTGTACCCCGCCATGACGCATCCGCTTGCGTGGACCGTTGGCCGGGTGGTGATCGGGTTCTGTTTCTCCGGCGTCTACGTGACCGCCGAAAGCTGGCTGAACAATTCGGTCGACAACGCGAACCGGGGCAAGGCGCTCTCGCTCTACATGATCGTCCAGATGTCCGGGATCGTCGCCGCCCAGGGCCTTCTGACGCTGGGCGATCCGTCCGGCTTCATCATGTTCATCGTGCCGTCGGTCCTCGTGTCGGTCTCCTTCGCGCCCATCCTGCTGTCCGTCTCTCCCGCGCCGGCCTTCGGCACGGTGAAGCGGATGAAGCTCAGGCGGCTCTACGAGGTCTCTCCGCTCGGCTGCATCGGGATCATGATCACCGGCGGGGTCTATTCGGCGCTCTTCGGCATGGCAGCCGTCTACGGCGCCGCGGTCGGAATGACGGTGCCGCAGATCTCCGCCTTCATCGCGGTGATCTATGTGGGCGGGCTGGTCTGCCAGTTCCCCATCGGATGGGCCTCCGACCGCGTGGACCGGCGCGTGCTGATCCTGGCCCTCGGAATCGCCGGCGCGGTCGCCTCGCTCGGGGCGTTCTTCTTCGGAGATATCTTCACCCTGCTGCTCGTCGCCGCGTTCGTCATCGGCGGGACGTCCAACCCGCTTTATGCGCTCCTGCTGGCCTACACGAACGACTACGTCGAGTTCGACGAGATGGCCGCGACGTCCGGCGGACTGATGTTCCTCAACGGGATCGGGGCGATCGTCGGCCCGCTGGCGACAGGCTGGATCATGGGAACGCTCGGCGCCCCGGGTTACTTTCTGTTCCTCGTGGCTTTGATGGCCGGCCTCTCGGTCTACGCCGCGTGGCGGATGACGCAGCGCGCGACGCCCGAGAACCTGGATAATACGAGTTACGCACCGATCCTTCCCTCCGCGACGGCGGTGGCTCTGGAGGAATGGGTCGAAGACTGGCAGGATCAGGAACGCGAAGACGACGCTGCCGACGCTGCGAAGGCGCTGGCCGAAGATTCCCATCGAGAGGTCGAAGCATGACATCAGCCGCGGTAGCCACTCCGGAGGAGGTATGTACCTTCTGGGTGGACGAGGTCGGGCCCGAGGGCTGGTACAAGAAGAGCGACGCGCTCGACAGGACGATCCGGGAGCGCTTCATGGCCACCTGGGAAGCTGCGCGGGACGGGCATCTCTTTCGATGGAACGGGACCACGCCGGGGTGCCTCGCGCTCCTGATCGTTCTCGACCAGTTCCCCCGAAACATGTTCCGCGACGACGGGAGGGCCTATTCCACCGATGGCGCCGCGCGCGCCGTCTCCCGCTGTGCGCTGACGCGGGGGCGGGACATGGAGGTGGACATACCGGCCCGGCAGTTCTTCTACATGCCGTGGATGCATGCCGAGAGCCTCGAGAACCAGGCCCGGTCCGTGCGGATGTTCCTGATGCACATGCCGGGGTCGGACAACGTCCTGCATGCCCGGGCGCACCGCGACATCATCCGCGCCTTCGGCCGGTTCCCACATCGCAACGACGAGCTCGGCCGCCAGTCCACGCCGGCGGAGCGTGCCTACATGGACGAAGGCGGCTACGGCGCGGTCCTTCGCCGGCTCAAGAACGGTGCTGCTTCGGCCGCATGACCGGGATGCCCGATCAGGGGGGTGTCATCCTGCGCCCGCTGGAATAGTTTAACGCTTAACTATTCGTCAGAATCGGGAGGTCCCCTCATGGCCGACACCTACGACATGATCGTCATCGGCGCCGGACCGGGCGGCTACGTCGCCGCGATCCGGGGCGCGCAACTCGGCCTGAAGGTCGCCATCGTCGAGCGCGAGCACATGGGCGGGATCTGCCTCAACTGGGGCTGCATTCCGACCAAGGCGATGCTGCGCTCGTCGGAGGTGTTCCACCTGATGGAGCGCGCCAAGGACTTCGGCCTGAGCGCCGAGGGTATCGGCTACGACCTCGATGCGGTCGTAAAGCGCTCCCGCGGCGTGGCCAAGCAGCTGGCCTCCGGCGTCGGCCACCTGATGAAGAAGAACAAGGTCACGACGGTGATGGGCGAGGCCACGCTCACCGGCAAGGGCAAGGTGTCCGTCAAGACGGACAAGGGCACCGAGGAACTCTCCGCCAAGAACATCGTGCTCGCGACCGGTGCACGTGCGCGGAACCTGCCCGGCCTCGAGGCGGACGGCGAACGCGTCTGGTCCTACAAGCACGCTCTTCAGCCGCCGCACATGCCGAAGAAGCTCCTGGTCATCGGTTCTGGGGCCATCGGAATCGAATTTGCCAGCTTCTACAACACCCTGGGCGCCGAAACGACGGTGGTCGAGGTGATGGACAGGATCCTGCCCGTCGAGGATCCCGAGATCAGCGCCTTCGCGAAGAAGGCGTTCCAGAAGCAGAAGATGACCATCGTGGAGAAGGCCATCGTCAAGCAGCTGGACCGTGAGAAGGACAAGGTCACCGCTCATATCGAGGTGAAGGGCAAGGTCGAGACGCACGAATTCGACACCGTGATCTCCGCGGTCGGCATCGTCGGCAACGTCGAGAATCTCGGCCTCGAGGAGATGGGCGTCAAGGTCGACCGGACGCACGTGGTGGTGGACGAGTACTGCCGCACCGGTGTCGAGGGTCTCTACGCGATCGGGGACATCGCAGGCGCGCCCTGGCTCGCGCACAAGGCGTCCCACGAGGGGACCATGGTGGCCGAACTGATCGCCGGAAAGAACGACGTCCACCCCGTCCGCCCCGAGAGCATTGCCGGCTGCACCTACTGCCAGCCGCAGGTCGCCTCCGTCGGCTATTCGGAGGAAAAGGCCAAGGAGATGGGCTACGAGGTCAAGGTCGGGCGGTTCCCGTTCATCGGAAATGGCAAGGCGATCGCACTTGGCGAGGCGGAGGGGATGGTGAAGACCGTCTTCGACGCCAAGACCGGCGAGCTCCTCGGGGCACACATGATCGGCGCCGAGGTTACCGAACTGATCCAGGGCTACGTCGTCGGCCGCCAGCTCGAGACGACCGAAGAGGACCTGATGTCCACGGTCTTCCCGCACCCGACGCTGTCCGAGATGATGCACGAGAGCGTGCTCGATGCCTATGACCGCGTGATCCACATCTAGCACGCCGGTTCTTTCGGATCCGTAAAGGCGCGTCCTCCGGGGCGCGCCTTTTTCATGCGCAATCCGAGGAACATCCGCGGTTTTGCCACAATCCGTTAAGCAGTCCTTCACGCTTCGTGCGCAATGATGGGGGACAGATTGGCAAGCCACAGGACAGGTTCGATGGCAACCGGACGACAGGATACTGGCCTCACACCGGACGCGTTCTTCGCCGATATCGTCGGCGGTCTTGCCGGCGGGCTGGAGGAGAACATCGGTCTCAAGGGATCCGCCGCCTTCATCGGCGAGGTGGGAACAGAGATCGGCGACGACCTCTTCGACAAGTTCGACGCCGCGCGGAAGGACGGTGACTGGACACCGCAGGAAATCGGGGAGGTCTTGTGCGAGCTGAAGGCGCGGATCGGCGGGCAATTTGAGGTGGAGCACGCCTCGGACGGTGAAATCGTCCTGACCGCAACGCGCTGCCCCTTCGCCCACCGCGTTCGGGGCCGGCCCTCCTTGTGCATGATGACGACGACCGTCTTCGGAACGATCGTGTCCCGTGCCTCGGGCTATGCGGACGTCGTGATCGACGAGGCACTCGCGCGCGGTGACGCGGGCTGCCGGGTGACGGTGAAACTGCGCCGTGAAGGTACGCCCAATGGCTTCGAGTTCTTTCGATAAGGAGTTTCCGCTCGTCGTCGAACTGATCGCGGCCATGCCGGTGACGACCTTCCTCATCGATGACGAGGCGGTCGTTCTCGCCTGCAGCTCCGAATTGGACGCGCCGTTCTGGGCTGTGAAGCGGGGATGCCACCTGACGGACCATGTCGGGCGGACGGCAAATCGCCTGCTGAAGGCGATCCGGCGCGCACGCCGCAGCACCTTCCCGATCCGCGTCTTGCTGGACTGGGCGGGGGAGGACGCTCCTTTCATGTTGCGCCGCATCCGGCCTGACGGCACGGGCCGGCCGATCAACGTTCTGCAGGCGGATCGCTCCTGTATCCCGCTTGGAAAGCTGGCGGAGGACGCGGTGGAGACGCGACGCCTCGCGAAGTCCCTGGACCGGGCCAGGTTCCAGAATGACCGTCTGCGCGACGAGGCGGAGCGGCTGGAACAGAAAACGCTGACCGATCCCAAGACGGGATTGCGCAACGAGGTCGGCTTCGAGCGCGTCCTGCGCGGCGATCTCAAGGCCGAACGGACCGGCACACTGGCCTATATCGACCTGGACGGGTTCAAGGCAGTGAACGACACGATGGGCCACGAGGCGGGGGACCACGTGCTCCGCATCGTTGCACAACGCCTGTCGACTGCGATCCGTGAGCGCGATACGGCGGCGCGCCTCGGCGGCGATGAGTTCGCTGTCTGGTTTCCGGACTCCCGGGAGGACGACGAGTTGGCGCTGAGGGCGCGGCTCCTGAAGTCCTTCTCGGCACCGCTGTCGCCTTTTGACACGCCGTCCGGCGCGCCCCCGATCGTGATCGATGCATCGATAGGGATCGCCCATGCGCCGAGCGCCAATGCCACCTACGAGGCGCTGCTGCGCATCGCCGATGAAAGGATGTACGAGGACAAGCGCTGCCGCGCAGAGGTGCGGGCCGTGCGGACCGTGCCGAGTACGGACCTGACGGACCTGCCGGACCTGAGGGAGCTGAAGGTCGAGAGGTCCTGCTCGCGCCGCAACTGACAAGCCCTTTACGGGTGTGCTTTTGCCCGGCCTGTCATCCGCGCAAGTGGTGCCTCATGGGGTGCTGGCGATCCCCGAGCGGGCCGGCAGGTCGTCCCGTAACAGCACCCCGCTCAACGCGAGCGGTGCGATGCACCTCATCGGACGTTTTTCGCGTGCTCCAGCGCAAGCACGACGCGCCGGAACCAGCGTCCGTCAGGCCCCTGGGCCCGTCCTCCGGAACGCCCCGAACGCCCGGTTCACTTGCAGGGGTCGTGGCCCCAGTTCATCAGGCTGTAGCGCCACTTCGAGGTCTCCACGTCCTGTTTCGGGCCGCCTTGCTTGAGATGCCGGTGCACGTAGCCCGTAGCCTTCTTCATCCAGTCGTGGTCGTCCTCGGTGAGCTCGTCAACGGTCTTGCGCTTGATCTCGACGATGCGGCGCCCTGAATAATGGCCGGTGCTTTCGCCGTCGCTGTCATCCCCGACGGCCTTGCTCTCGTCGGTCTCCAGCCAGTCCTCCAGCTCCGAGGGGCTCATGTTCACCGCGTCGCGGAAGTCCTTGCGGATCTCGGTGCGGTCGTCGTCGTCGCGTTCGGCCATTGGCGTCTCCCGTAACTTTGCGCTTTTCCCAAACCCCGGTGCGCCGAGAGGTTCCCGGACCTCTGTCGGAGCATCCCCGGCGCGCCGGGCGACAGGCGCCGCCCCGGACCGCATGACGGCTAATCCCGAGGCACGAGCGCCGCCGAAACGCGGGGCTGATCACAGGAACTTGGCCGACGCGATTGTGGTCCAGCAGGCGCTGACCTAAAGTGCGGGCGCCCAAGCCCGGGCATATTGGACCATTCCACATCGAGGGAGGACGGCAAGAATGCTGATCGGAACGCCCGTCGAGACGTTCGAGGGCGAGAAGCGGGTCGCGATGACGCCGAAGAGCGTCGAGGACATCGCGAAACTCGGCCATTCCTGTCTGATCGAAACCGGGGCCGGTGCGGCCGCGGGTTTCTCGGACGCCGATTACGAGGCCGCCGGCGCAGACGTCGTACCGGATGCCAAGGCGCTGTACGACGAGGCGGACATAATCGCCAAGGTGCAGCCACCGAGCGATGCCGAGGTGGACATGCTTCGCTCCGGCCAGACGCTGATCTCCTTCTTCTGGCCGGTGGCCAACGAGGATCTTCTGGAGCGCGCCTCGGAGCGCGGTGCCACGATCATCGCGATGGACATGGTCCCGCGGATCTCCCGCGCCCAGAAAATGGACGCGCTGTCCTCCATGGCCAACATCGCCGGCTATCGCGCGGTGATCGAGGCGAGCGCCAATTTCGAACGGTTCTTCACCGGGCAGGTGACGGCGGCGGGCAAGGTGCCTCCGGCAAAGGTGCTCGTGGTCGGCGCCGGTGTCGCGGGTCTCGCGGCCATCGGCACGGCGACGTCTCTCGGCGCCATCGTGCGCGCCTTCGACGTGCGCCCCGAAGTGTCCGAGCAGATCGAATCGATGGGGGCCGAGTTCCTCTTCCTCGACTTCGAGGACAGCCAGGACAGCTCCGGGTCCGGCGGATACGCCGCGCCGTCCTCCCCCGAATTCCGCGAGAAGCAGCTCGAGCTGTTCCGCCAGCAGGCCCCCGATGTGGATATCGTCATCACCACGGCGCTGATCCCGAACCGGGAGGCGCCCGAGCTGTGGACCGAGGACATGGTCAAGGCCATGAAGCCGGGCTCCGTGATCGTCGACCTCGCCGCAGAGAAGGGTGGCAACTGCAAGCTGACGCAGAAGGACAAGAAGATCGTGACCGATAACGGCGTCACGATCGTCGGGTACACCGACTTCCCCTCGCGGATGGCGACGCAGTCCTCGACCCTCTACGCCACCAACATCCGGCACATGCTGACGGACCTGACGCCCGAGAAGGACGGCACGGTCAACCAGAACATGGAGGACGACGTGATCCGCGGGTCGACCGTCGCCCATGCCGGAGAGGTCACCTTCCCGCCGCCGCCGCCGAAGGTGAAGGCGATCGCCGCGGCACCGAAGAAGGCAGCGGCACGGGATCTGACGCCCGAGGAGAAGAAGGCGGCCGAGGCGGAGACCTTCCGCCAGCAGACCCGCTTCCAGGTCGGCTTGCTCGTCGCGGGTGGCCTGCTGATGCTCCTGATCGGGGCGTTCGCGCCGGCGAGCTTCCTGCAGCACTTCATCGTCTTCGCGCTGGCCTGCTTCGTGGGGTTCCAGGTCATCTGGAACGTGTCCCATGCCTTGCACACGCCGCTCATGGCGGTGACGAACGCGATCTCCGGCATCGTCATCCTCGGCGCGCTCCTGCAGATCGGGTCGAGTTCGTGGCTGGTCGTGATCCTCGCCTTCGTCTCGGTGTTCATCGCGACGATCAACGTCGTCGGCGGCTTCCTGGTCACGCGCCGGATGCTCGCAATGTTCCAGAAATCCTGAGGGGGCGCGGGAAATGTCCATCGGTATGACCTCAGCGGCCTACGTCGCCGCCGCCATCCTCTTCATCCTCTCGCTCGGCGGTCTGTCGAACCAAGAGAGCGCCAAGCGCGCTGTCTGGTACGGGATCATCGGCATGGCCATCGCGGTGATCGCGACGGTCTTCGGGCCGGGTGTCGAGAACATCATCCTCATCCTGCTCGCGGTCGCGGCGGGCGCCTTCGCGGGGCAATACGTCGCCGCCAAGGTGCAGATGACGGAAATGCCGCAGCTCGTCGCGGCGCTTCACTCCTTCGTCGGACTCGCGGCCGTCTTCATCGGTCTGAACGCCGATCTGGAGCTGACCGAGGTGCAGCGCACCATCGCCGAAGGGGGCTCCGTTCTGGAGCTGTCCGGGTTCTCGGCGGCGCTTGCGATGAAGGACGGTGTCGAGATCGCGATCATGAAGGTCGAGGTGTTCCTCGGCATCTTCATCGGCGCGGTGACCTTCACCGGCTCCGTCGTCGCCTTCGGCAAGCTGGCGGGCCGTGTCGACGGCAAGCCGAACAAGCTGCCGGGCGGGCACATGATCAATGCCGCGGCGCTGGCGGCCTGCGTCATCCTCGGCCTGATGTATTTCGGCGGGGCGGGTCTCTGGACCATGGTCCTCGTCGCGATCATCGCGGGCTTCATCGGCTGGCATCTCATCATGGGGATCGGCGGGGCGGACATGCCGGTCGTCGTCTCCATGCTGAACAGCTACTCGGGCTGGGCGGCCGCGGCGATCGGCTTCACGCTCGGCAATGACCTGCTGATCGTCACGGGGGCCCTCGTCGGCTCCTCGGGTGCGATCCTGTCCTACATCATGTGCCGGGCGATGAACCGGAAGTTCGTCTCCGTCATCCTCGGCGGCTTCGGCGGAACGTCCGGCCCGGCGGCAGAGATCGAAGGGGAGCAGGTCGCCATCGATGCGGACGGCGTCGCGGCGCTGCTCGAGGATGCGGACAGCGTCGTGATCGTGCCGGGCTACGGTCTGGCCGTGGCGCAGGCCCAAGGATCGGTGTCCGAGCTCGTCCGCCGTCTGCGCGGTCAGGGCAAGGAAGTGCGCTTCGCGATCCACCCCGTCGCCGGCCGTCTTCCGGGGCACATGAACGTGCTCCTCGCCGAGGCGAAGGTGCCCTACGACATCGTGCTGGAGATGGACGAGATCAACGACGACTTCCCGAACACGGACGTCGCCATCGTCATCGGCTCGAATGACATCGTGAACCCCGCCGCACAGGACGATCCGAACTCCCCCATCGCGGGGATGCCGGTCCTCGAAGTGTGGAAGGCGAAGAACGTCATCGTGTCCAAGCGCGGTCAGGGCACGGGCTATTCGGGCATCGAGAACCCGCTGTTCTTCAAGGACAACACGCGGATGTTCTACGGTGACGCCAAGGACTCGCTCAACAAGCTCCTGACCAAGCTCGGCTGAGCGGGCCCATTCGGGATCAAGACAAGGGGCCGTCCCAAGGGGGCGGCCCTTTTTCGTGGCGCCTCCCGCAAGCGTTCCCGTGATCGCAAGGAAGGGGCGCGTCGTCACGGCTGCGTTACATCCCTTTGGCATGGACCCCGCGAGCACCGCGATCAAGTCGCGGTGCCGGTCCGGATAACCAAGGGGGACAATCCGAGTGACACGCCAACTTCTATCCGCTGCGTCCGCAGCCGCGCTTCTTGCCGGCGCCGCCCATGCGCAGGGTACGGAGCAGAATTTCAATCGCATCGCGTCCTTCCCGGTCGCGCTCAACGCGCCCGAGGGATCCGGGGATGCAATGACATCCTCCGAGATCATCGCCGCGACCGAAGACGGGATGACCCTCGTCTACACCGACAGCCCGGCGATGACCGTCGGCTTCATCGGGATCGAGGATCCTGCCTCCCCCGAAGCGCTCGGGCGGATCGAGCTCGAGGGCGAGCCGACCTCCGTCGCGGTCGTGGGGCAGACCGCCTATGTCGCGGTCAACACCTCCGAGGATTACGTGAACACCTCGGGCGAGCTTCTGACGATCGACGTCGCGACGCAGGAGATCGTCTCCCGCTGCGATCTCGGCGGGCAGCCCGATTCCATCGCCGCGTCCGGGGACGGCGCCTTCCTGTCCATCGCCATCGAGAACGAGCGCGACGAGGATCTGGATGACGGCGTCCTGCCGCAGATGCCGGCGGGCTACCTCTCCATGATCGATCTCGGCGAGACCGGTGCGGAGTGCGACAGCCTGACCGAGGTGGACCTGACCGGACTTGCCGAGGTCGGCCCCTCGGATCCGGAGCCCGAATTCGTCGACATCAACGAGGACGGAGAGACGGTCGTCTCCCTTCAGGAGAACAACCACCTCGTCATCGTGAGCCGGGACGGCGAGATCCTCGCGGATTTCACGGCCGGGACCACGGATCTCGAGGGGATCGACACCAAGGATGACGGCGCGCTGGTGTTCGACGGGGCGCAGGACGAGCGCCGCCGCGAGCCCGACGCCATCGCCTGGATCGGAACGGACTACATCGCGACCGCCGACGAAGGCGACTACGAGGGCGGCTCCCGCGGCTGGACGGTCTTCAACCGCGACGGCACCGTGGCCTGGGAGGCCGGCGCGAGCTTCGAGCACGCCGCGGTGATGATCGGTCATTATCCCGACAAGCGCTCCGACGCGAAGGGCGTCGAGCCCGAATCCGTCGAGATCGGAACATTCGGCGATCTGCCGATGGCTTTCGTCGGCTCCGAGCGGGGCAGTGTCGTCGGCGTCTACGACATCACCGATCCCGGGGCGCCGGTCCTGCGCCAGATGCTGCCGTCTGGCATCGGGCCGGAGGGTCTGCTCGCCATCCCGTCCCGCAACCTTCTCGTCACCGCGAACGAGGAAGACCTGATCGAGGATGGCGGAGCGCGCAGCCACGTGATGATCTACGAGTTGCAGGATGGCCCGGCGGTCTACCCGCACCTGACCTCCGAGGGCATGGACGAGCTGACCGGCTGGGGCGCCCTGTCCGGCCTCGCGGCGGTGGACGACAGCACGCTCGTTGCCATCTCCGACAGCTTCTACGGCCTCGAGCCGAAGATCTTCACCATCGACGTCTCCCGGACGCCGGCTCGGATCACGGATGCTATGCTCGTCACGCGCGATGGCGATGCAGCCCAGAAGCTGGATCTCGAGGGCATCGCACTCGACGGTGAGGGCGGCTACTGGCTCGCCTCCGAGGGACGCACCGAGCGCGCGATCCCGCACGCGATCTACCACGTGGACGCGGGCGGCGAGATCGACCGGGAGATCGGCCTGCCCGAAGAGCTGTCCCATGTCGAGAAGCGGTTCGGCTTCGAGGGGATCACGATGCTGGAGGGGCGCCTCTGGATGGCCGTTCAGCGCGAATGGGCGGACGATGCCAAGGGCGAGGTCAAGCTCGTCTCCTACGATCCCGAGAGCGGCGAGTGGGGCGGCGTGCGCTACCCGCTGGAGACCCCGGAGGCGGGCTGGACCGGCCTGTCCGAAATCGTCGCGGACGGTGAGTGGGTGTACCTGATCGAGCGTGACAACCAGCTCGGGCAGAGCGCGGCGGTCAAGCAGATCACCCGCGTCGCGGCCTCGGCCCTCGAACCTGCCCCCCTTGGAGGCGAGCTGCCGCTGGTCGAGAAGGAAGTCGTTCGGGATCTGATCCCGGATCTTGTCGCCACGAACGGCTATGTTCAGGACAAGGTCGAGGGCCTCGCCATCACCGAAGGCGGCACGATGTGGATCGTCACGGACAATGACGGCGTGGACGACAGCTCCGGCGAGACGATGCTCTGGAGCGTTCCGCGCGACTGATCGCCTTGGCAGAATGACGCAACGCGCGGCGGCCCCCGGCAGGGGCCGCCGCTTGACGTTCCGGGGAGCGGGTCCCACGCTGCCGCTCCCTGCAGGACGATGAGGTGGGCGAGATGACGGATCGCGGCGTGCGCGGAGGGCTTGGTCACAATGGCGGGCCGACTTTGGAGCGGGGCGCCTCCTGGCGCCGGCACTGCTGGGGCGCGGCGCGGCGGCAGCTTTTGCCCACGCTTCCGCTCGAGGTCATCCGGACACGGGTGGCTCGGGCCAAGGCGCTCGGCCTCGACTATCCCACCTATGCGACGATCCGGGCGACTGGCGGCGGCGACATCGTCGCGTTCCTGTTCTCGAGCAACGCCCTGCGCCTCCTGCGGGAGAGGGACGAGCTGCCGAAGGCGCACACGGCAAAACTCTCCGCGATCGAACGGGCGGGGCGGATCGCGCTGGCCTGTCCCCCTCTCGAGGCGGCGCGGCTGGAGGCGCGGCTCAGAGAGAGCGGCGCACCTCTCGATGCGGCCCGCCCCGCGCCGGGCTTCCCGGCCGGATGGGGCCAACAGCGGGGGGCCCTGCTCGCGGCGCTCGCACCGGAGCGCCTTTCGCCGGGACGCGTGGTCCTCGTCGGTGATACCAGCTTCGAGCGCGAATGGTGCGCGGCCGGTATGCTGGCCGGCTACGTTCCCGCAGAAACCTACTTTTCCTGAGAGGAGATCGCCCTTGGCCCCCATCCGCAACCGTATCGCCGAGCTGCAGGACGAGATCGCGGCGTGGAGACGGGATTTCCACGCGAACCCCGAGCTCCTCTTCGATGTGCACCGTACCGCCGGGATCGTGGCGGGGAAGCTCGAGGAGTTCGGCTGCGACGAGGTGACGAAAGGGATCGGGGGGACCGGCGTCGTGGCCGTGATCGAGGGCAGGGGGCCGGGGCGCACCATCGGGCTCCGCGCGGACATGGACGCGCTGCCGATCACGGAAGCGACCGGCGTGCCCCATGCCTCCACCGCTCCGGGCGTGATGCATGCCTGCGGCCATGACGGGCATACCGCGATGCTCCTCGGGGCGGCGCGCTACCTGTCCGAGACGCGCAATTTCGACGGTCGCATCGTGCTGATCTTCCAGCCGGCCGAGGAGGGCGGCGGCGGCGGCCGGGAGATGTGCGAGGACGGCCTGATGACGCGCTGGGGCATCGAGGAGGTCTACGGGATGCACAACTGGCCGGGCGTCCCGCTCGGCACCTTCGCCATCAGAGCCGGCCCGTTCTTCGCCGCGACGGACCAGTTCGAGATCGAGGTGGTGGGCAAGGGCGCCCATGCCGCCAAGCCGCACGAGGGGGTGGACCCCGTGGTCGCGGCGTCCCATCTCGTTCTGGCGATCCAGTCCATCGCCTCCCGCCATGCCGATCCGGTGGAGCAGCTGGTGGTCTCGGTGACGGCGATCGAGAGCTTCTCCAAGGCCTTCAACGTGATCCCGCCGCGCGTGTCCCTGCGCGGTACGGTGCGGACGATGTCGCGCGAGATGCGGGCGCTGGCGCGCGAGCGGCTGGACGAGATCTGCGCCCATGTGCCGGCGGCGTTCGGGGCGCGGGCGGATGTCACCCACCTCGATGGCTACCCGGTCATGGCGAACCATCCCGGGGAAACCGTGTTCGCCGCCGAGGCCGCCACGGCGGTCTCCGGCGATTGCGCCGAGGCGCCCCTTGTCATGGGGGGCGAGGATTTCGCCTACATGCTGGAGGAGCGGCCCGGGGCCTATATCCTCCTCGGCAACGGCGACACCGCGCCGGTCCATCATCCCGAATACGAATTCGACGATGCCGCGATCCCGATGGGCGTGTCCTGGTGGGTTGAGGTCGCGGAGCGCCGTCTCGGCCGGCAATGAGCGAGGCCGGCGGCGATCGCCCTCGGGGAAGGCAGGCGCGCTTGCACCGGCGCGTCAGTGCCCCCCGGCGCGCGGGCCGACCCGGCCTCCGGCTTTCCTTCCGGCGCCGCCGCGGCTAAGCCCCCCGGCATGGCGACTGTCGTATGCATCAAGTGGGGGACGGCCTTCGGGCCGGCCTATGTGAACCGGCTCTATTCGGGCGTCCGGCGCAACCTGCGCAGTCCGGTGCGCTTTCTGTGCATGACGGAGCACTCGGAGGGCCTGCACCCCGATGTCGAGGTGCTGGAGCTTCCGCGGGAGCCCTTCGCGGAGGAGATGGAGGCCGCTCTGGCGGTCGCTGATCGCAAGGGGGCGATGCGGAAGGTGTCTCTCTTTCGTCCGGGATTGATCGAGGACTTGGAGGGACCTGTCCTCGGTTTCGATCTCGACGTCGTCGTCACGGGGCCGCTGGACGATCTCGTGGACGTCGCTCCGGGCTGCGTCGCCATGCGGGCGGACTGGGTCGAGGCCCGGCGGGGGCGGGCGACGGGGCACGGCTCGGTCTTCCGCTACGATCCGGCCCTCCATCCCTGGCTCTACGAGGAATTGGCCGCCGATCCAGCCTCCCGCGTCGCCTGGGCGCGCGGCTCCGAGCAGCGATATACGTCGACGCTCGCGCAGGAGCGCGGCGCGTTCGCCTACCTGCCGGAGGACCGGGTTGTGAGCTTCAAGCACGATTGCCTGCGCTGGCCGCCGATGAGTTACCTCCGCGAGCCGCATCTGCCGGCGGGCGCGTCCGTCGTGTGTTTCCACGGACGGCCGAAGATGGAGGAGGCCGTGGCAGGCTGGACCGGGATGGGCGGCCTGCGCCGCGCTCGGCCATGCGGCTGGCTGAAGGATCATTGGATCGACCGCACCCGCGCCGATCTCGGGGAGGGCTGGGGCTAGGCCCGCAGTCCACTCCTGTCCCGACCGCTCCCGGCCCGGTAGAGGGGGCGGCGCCCCTTGGACGCCGCCGCGGGACTCAGATCTGGAGGGTCTTGTCTAGGTTCTCGTCCAGCTTCTCGAGGAAGCCCATCGTGGTCAGCCAGGACTGCTCCGGGCCGACGAGGAGGGCGAGATCCTTGGTCATGTGGCCGCTCTCGACGGTATCCACGATGACCTTCTCCAAGGTCTCCGCGAAGGTCTTGAGCTGCGCGTTGTCGTCGAGCTTGGCGCGATGCTTGAGGGCGCCGGTCCAGGCGTAGATCGAGGCGATGGAATTGGTCGAGGTCTGCTTACCGGCCTGGTGCTGGCGGTAGTGGCGCGTGACCGTGCCATGGGCCGCCTCGGACTCGACGATCTTGCCGTCGGGCGTCATCAGGATGGATGTCATCAGGCCAAGCGAGCCGAAGCCCTGCGCGACGGTGTCGGACTGCACGTCCCCGTCGTAGTTCTTGCAGGCCCAGACATATCCGCCGGACCACTTGAGAGAGGAGGCGACCATGTCGTCGATCAGGCGGTGCTCGTACCAGATGCCGGCCTTCTTGAAATCGGCCTCGAACTCGGCTTCGAAGATCTCCTGGAACAGGTCCTTGAAGCGGCCGTCATAGGCCTTGAGGATCGTGTTCTTGGTGGAGAGGTAGACCGGCCAGCCCCGCAGCAGGCCGTAATTGAAGGAGGCACGGGCGAAGTCCCGGATCGACTCGTCGAGGTTGTACATCGCCATGGTCACGCCTGCACCGGGCGCCTGGAAGACCTCGCGTTCGATCGTCTCGCCGTCCTCGCCGACGAACTTGAGCGTCAGCGTTCCCTTGCCGGGGAAGTGGAAATCGGTCGCCTTGTACTGGTCGCCGTAGGCGTGCCGGCCGACGACGATGGGCTGCGTCCAGCCCGGCACGAGGCGGGGCACGTTGCGGCAGATGATCGGCTCCCGGAAGATGACGCCGCCGAGGATGTTGCGGATCGTCCCGTTGGGAGAGCGCCACATCTTCTTCAGGCCGAACTCCTCCACGCGGGCCTCGTCGGGCGTGATCGTCGCGCATTTGACGCCGACGCCGACCTCCTTGATCTTCTCCGCGGCGTCCACGGTGATCTGGTCGTCGGTCCGATCGCGCTCCTCGATGCCGAGGTCGTAATAGAGCAGGTCGATGTCGAGATACGGCAGAATGAGCTTCTGCTTGATGAAGTCCCACATGATGCGGGTCATCTCGTCGCCGTCGAGTTCGACGACGGGGCCGTCCACCTTGATCTTGCTCATCTTATGTCCCTCTGGTCCGCTTTGAAGGTCGTCCTCCCGCACGCGGGATCGACCTAGCGCGCAGAAGGGGAGAATGAAAGGCAAGCGTGGGGACAGGATGAACCGGGAGCGCTAGTCCGGCTTCGGCGCCTCGGGGGCATCCTTCAGGAACGACAGCAGGACGCCGCGCGCCCGCCGCTCGGCGAGACGGACGCGGACGGCCGTCAGGAAGGCCTCCTGCGTCGTCTGTGAGGTGTTGGAGAGGGTTCGGGACACCTCGTCGATCACCCTGTCGTCGCCGAGCCTGTCGGCGGCCTCGATGGCGTCCTTCGCGAGGCCGTCCGCGATATCCTCAGTGATCCCCACGCCCGTCTCAGCGCGTTGTTTCGGTGAGGCGGCGGCGGACGTAGGTGTCCACCGAAGAGAGCATCGGATCCATGTAGGGATCCTCGAAGAAGTGCCCGGCGCCTTCCATCTCCTCGTGGGTGATGGTGATGCCCTTCTGCTCCTGCAGCTTGCCGACGAGGGTGCGCGTGTCCTTCGGCGGAGCGACGCGGTCCGCCGAGCCGTTGATGATCAACCCGGAGGAGGGGCAGGGGGCGAGGAACGAGAAGTCGTACATGTTCGCCGGCGGAGAGACGGAGATGAATCCGGTGATCTCCGGCCGCCGCATCAGCAGCTGCATTCCGATCCAGGCGCCGAAGGAGAAGCCCGCGACCCAGCAATGCTTGGCGTTGGCGTTCTGCGACTGGAGGTAGTCGAGGGCGGAGGCCGCGTCCGACAGCTCGCCGACGCCCTGATCGTACTCCCCCTGGGACCGGCCGACGCCGCGGAAATTGAACCGCATCACGGTGAAGCCCATGCGGTAGAAGGTATAATGAAGGTTGTAGACGACCTTGTTGTTCATGGTGCCCCCGAATTGCGGATGGGGGTGCAGCATGATCGCGATCGGCGCATCCTTCTGCTTCTGGGGGTGGTAGCGGCCTTCGAGCCGTCCTTCGGGTCCGGGGAAGATAACCTCGGGCATCCACACCTCTTATCAGCGGCCACCGCCTCCTCGCCCTTGAGGGCGGCGGGGGGCGGCAGGGTCCGCTTGACCGGACACGCGCCGCATTCTAGAATAATTCTAATCTGAAGGCGAACCGCTCAGGGTCCGCCGCCACGGGTCAATGGCAGTTACGCCCCAGACGGGGCGACGTCAATGGATCACGGGCGGGGAGCAGGCGCCGGCTTCGGGACTTGAACGGGTCTGACGGAGAGGCAGGGATTATGAAGCTGAGCACGAAGGGACGATACGCGATGGTCGCGCTGGTCGATCTGGCGCTTGCATCGGATGAACGGCTTCTGACGCTGTCGGACATCGCCTCGCGCCAGAATATCTCCTTGCCCTACCTCGAACAGCTCTTCGTCAAGCTGCGCCGGGCCGGTCTCGTGGCGTCGGTGCGGGGGCCGGGAGGCGGCTACAAGCTGGCGCGTCCCGCCGCAGAGATCCGCGTGTCGGAGATACTGGACGCCGTGGACGAGACGGTGAGCGCGCTGCACACGGGCGCCGGCGCCAAGGGCGCGATATCCGGCAGCCGGGCGCAATCCATGACCAACCGGCTCTGGGAGGGGCTGTCGGCCCATGTCTACGTCTTCCTGCATCAGGCGCGGCTGTCCGACGTGACGAAGAACGCGCTCGCGCCTTGTCCGGCCGTGCCGCACCTGTTCCAGGTGGTGGATGAGTGAGCTGCGGCGGGGGCTCTTTGGGAAAGGCGAAGGCGGGCACGTGAACGGACACAGGACATATCTCGACTGGAATGCGACGGCCCCCCTGCGGCCCGGCGCGCGGCAGGCGATGCTTGCCGCGATGGATGCCGTCGGCAATCCGTCCTCGGTCCATGCCGAGGGCCGGGCGGCACGCGCCATCGTGGAGCGGGCGCGGGCGCAGGTCGCCGCGGCGTTCGGGGCGGACGGGGCGGATATCGTCTTCACCTCTGGCGCAACGGAGGCTGCGGCGCTGGCGCTCGAGGGACGGGGCCTCAGCTCTGCGCTGGTGGAACACGATGCCGTGGGCGCCTGGACGGACGGGACCCTGCCGGTGGATGCCGCCGGCCGCGTGACGGTCCTCGATGCGCCACGGACGGCGCTTCAGGCGGCGAACTCCGAGACGGGGATCCTGCAGGACCTGCCGGACGGTATCGCGGTCAGCGACATGACTCAGGCCTTCGGCAAGCTTCCGGTGGCGTTCAACTGGAGCGGCGCGTCCATGGCATTGATTTCGGCGCACAAGATCGGCGGGCCGAAGGGAATCGGCGCGCTGGTGATGCGGCGGGGCACGGAGCTTGCCGCGCGGATCCGCGGCGGTGGCCAGGAAGAGGGCCGGCGGGCGGGGACGGAGAACGTGTCCGCGATCGCGGGGTTCGGCGCGGCGGCAGAAGAGGCGGCGCGGGATCTCGATGCCGATGTCTGGGCCGGGGTGGCGAAACTTAGAGATATTCTAGAAAGTCGGCTGGAAGATGCCGTGACAGATGTTATCTGCGTGGGCAGAGACGCGCCGCGCCTGCCGAACACGAGCATGTTTCTCGTTCCCGGTTGGCGAGGAGAGACACAGGTCATGCAGATGGACCTCGCCGGGTTCGCCGTGTCCGCCGGATCGGCCTGTTCGAGCGGCAAGGTCCGGTCGAGCGGCGTGCTCAAGGCGATGGGATACGACGAGGACGAGGCCGGATGCGCGATCCGTGTCTCCCTCGGACCGGAGACGACGGAAGAAGATGTGCGCCGCTTCGCAGAGGCGTGGACGGCGCGGTACCGCAAATGGCGGGAGAGGGCGGCCTGAGGGCCGCTTCCCCGACGAATGACAGGGATCACACGATGACCGCACCCGATGGAAAGCTGGAGGTTCGCGAGGGCGTCGACCGCGAGACGGTGGAAACCGTCGCGAACATGGGCGCCTACAAGCACGGCTGGAATACCGAAATCGAAATGGATTTCGCGCCGAAGGGTCTGGACGAGAGCATCGTCCGGCTGATCTCCGAGCGCAACGAGGAGCCGGGCTGGATGACCGAGTGGCGTCTCGAGGCGTTCGAGCGCTGGCAGACCAAGACCGAGCCGGACTGGGCGATGCTCAACATCACGCCCATCGATTACCAGGAGCAGTATTACTACGCCCGGCCCGCCACCATGCGCGAAAAGCCGAAATCGCTGGACGAGGTGGATCCCAAACTCCTCGAAACCTATCAGAAGCTCGGGATTCCGCTGAAGGAGCAGGCGATCCTCGCAGGCGTCGATGGGGCCGAGGACGCTCCGGCCGAGGGGCGTCGCGTGGCCGTCGATGCCGTCTTCGACAGCGTCTCGGTCGGCACGACCTTCAAGGAGGAACTGGCGAAGGCCGGCGTGATCTTCTGCTCGATCTCCGAGGCGATCCGCGAGCATCCCGAACTCGTCAAGAAGTACCTCGGCTCCGTCGTGCCCCAGTCGGACAACTACTTCGCCACGCTGAACTCCGCGGTCTTCTCCGACGGCTCGTTCGTCTATGTCCCGCCGGGCGTGCGCTGCCCGATGGAACTCAGCACCTATTTCCGCATCAACGCCGAGAATACCGGCCAGTTCGAGCGGACGCTGATCATCGCCGACAAGGGGTCCTACGTCTCCTATCTCGAAGGGTGCACCGCGCCGCAGAGGGACACCGCCCAGCTTCACGCGGCGGTCGTCGAGATCATCGCCGAGGAGGACGCGGAGGTGAAGTACTCCACCGTCCAGAACTGGTTCCCGGGCGACGAGAACGGCAAGGGCGGCATCTACAACTTCGTCACCAAGCGGGCCGATTGCCGGGGCGACCGCTCCAAGGTGATGTGGACGCAGGTCGAGACCGGCTCGGCAATCACCTGGAAGTACCCGTCGTGCATCCTGCGCGGCAACGAAAGCCAGGGCGAGTTCTATTCCATCGCCATCACCAACAACTGGCAGCAGGCCGATACCGGCACCAAGATGATCCATCTCGGCCGGGATACGCGCTCGCGCATCGTCTCCAAGGGGATCAGCGCCGGACATGCCCAGAACACCTATCGCGGGCAGGTGGCGATGCATCCCAAAGCGAAGGACAGCCGCAACTACACCCAGTGCGACAGCCTTCTGATCGGCTCCGAATGCGGGGCGCACACGGTGCCTTATATCGAGGTGCGCAACAATTCGAGCCGGGTGGAGCACGAGGCGACCACGTCCAAGGTCGATGACGACCAGCTCTTCTACTGCCGCCAGCGCGGCATGGACGAGGAGGAGGCCGTTGCGCTCGTGGTGAACGGGTTCTGCAAGGAAGTGCTGCAGGCGCTGCCCATGGAATTCGCGATGGAAGCGCAGCAGCTCGTCGCGATCTCGCTCGAGGGGTCCGTGGGCTGATGGCGTTGTTCGGAGGCAGGGAGAGCCGCGACATGCTCGTGACCACCACGCAGAGTGTCGAGGGCCGGCCGGTGGCCGAGTATCTCGGCATCGTCACCGGGGAAGCGATCCTCGGGGCGAACATCTTCCGCGATCTCTTCGCCGGGGTGCGGGACATCGTTGGCGGCCGTTCGGGCGCCTACGAGAAGTCCTTGCGCGAGGCTCGGGAGACCGCGCTTGCGGAGATGAAGGAAGAGGCGGAGCGCCTTGGCGGCAACGCCGTGATCGGCGTCGATCTCGACTACGAGGTCGTCGGCAAGGAATCCGGAATGCTGATGGTCAGCGCCTCGGGTACCGCGGTCCGCCTCTAGCGCCACCCGCGCACCATGACAGACAGCGAGGGGGCCCCATGCGCGGGCCGCCTCCCCGACATACGAGGACGACAAAGACATGCTCGATATCAAGAACCTGCACGTGAAGCTCGAGGAAGAGGACAAGGCGATCCTCAAGGGGCTCGATCTTAAAGTCGAGACCGGCAAGGTCCACGCCATCATGGGGCCGAACGGCTCCGGCAAGTCCACGCTCTCCTACGTGCTCTCGGGCCGGGACGGCTACGAGGTGACGGACGGGTCGGCCCAGCTCGAGGGCGAGGAC
Organism: Tropicimonas omnivorans; assembly: GCF_031846565.1. Taxonomy (NCBI): domain Bacteria; kingdom Pseudomonadati; phylum Pseudomonadota; class Alphaproteobacteria; order Rhodobacterales; family Roseobacteraceae; genus Tropicimonas; species Tropicimonas omnivorans. The sequence continues at coordinate 871,939 of NZ_JAVRHL010000002.1, forward strand.
ATCCTGGAGCTGGAGCCCGAAGAGCGCGCCGCCGCGGGCCTCTTCCTCGCGTTCCAGTACCCGGTGGAGATCCCCGGCGTCGGCAACATGACGTTCCTGCGCACGGCCTACAACGCCCAGCAGAAGGCGCGCGGCAAGCCCGAGATCAGCGCGGCCGAGTTCCTCAAGCTCATCCGCGAGAAGGCGGCCGAGCTGCAGATCGATGCCGACATGCTGAAGCGGCCCGTCAACATGGGCTTCTCCGGCGGTGAGAAGAAGCGCAACGAGATCCTGCAGATGGCGGTTCTCCAGCCGAAGATGTGCATCCTCGACGAAACCGATTCCGGTCTCGACGTGGACGCGATGCGCCTTGTCGCCGACGGTGTGAACAAGCTGCGGGATGCGGGCCGGTCCTTCCTCGTCATCACGCACTACCAGCGCCTTCTCGATCACATCGTGCCGGACGTGGTTCACATCATGTCGAACGGCCGGATCGTGAAGACGGGCGGTCCGGATCTCGCCCTCGAGGTGGAGAAGAACGGCTACGCCGAGTTCCTGGAGGACGCGTGATGGCATTGCCGCAGGCGAAACAGGACGCGACCGACGCACGGCTTGCCGCGCTCACGATGCCCTCCGGGGGCGCATGGATCACCCAGATCCGTGAGGCGGCCCGCTCGCGTCTGGCCGATATGGGGCTTCCCGGCCGGAGGGACGAATACTGGCGCTGGACCAATCCTGCGACGCTCAACGCCCCTGAGGCGGACACCGCGGCGCTCCACGACGGCGAGTCGGAGATGCTGTTCGGCGAGCATGATCGCCTGACCCTCGTCTTCACCGATGGCGTGCTCGACACGGGCAAATCGGACGATCTGGCGCTCGAGGGCGTCGAGATCGAGACGCTGGAGGGTGCGGGCTCGGCGGATATCCACTGGGCGCGGGACGTCTACGGTCAGCTCGAGGCGGCCGGGCAAAGCCCGGTGGCGCGGCCCTTCGCGGTGCTGAACACGGCCTATGCGACGAGCGGCCTCGTGATCCGGGCGACCGGCAAGGCGGCGAGACCCATCCACATCCATCACGCCCGATCCGAGGCGGGGGCGGACACGATGGTGCGTCTCGTCGTGCGCGTCGAGAGCGGCGCCGAGTTGACGATCCTGGAAGACGGACCGGCCGCGGCGCGGATGAACATGGTGATGGAAGTGGACGTGGCCTCCACCGGCGCCTTCCACCATGTCCGCGCGCAGGGCAGGGCGCCCGAGCGGCGGGCGATCACCCATGTCTTCGCGCGGCTCGGGCAGGAGAGCACCTTCAAGTCGTTCACACTGACCGCGAATGGCGCTCTCACCCGCAACGAGGCGGTGATCGAGTTCACCGGGGACGACGCGGCCGCCCACGTTGCCGGCGCCTGCCTCGGGGACGGCAAGGACTTCCACCACGACGACACCGTCTTCGTCACCCACGGAGCCGAGCGCTGCGAGAGCCGTCAGGTCTTCAAGAAGGTGCTGCGCAACGGTGCGACCGGGATCTTCCAGGGCAAGATCCTTGTCCGCGAGGGGGCCCAGAAGACGGATGGCTACCAGATCAGCCAGTCGCTCCTTCTGGACGAGGACAGCACCTTCCTCGCGAAGCCGGAACTGGAAATCTATGCCGACGACGTCGTCTGCTCGCACGGCTCGACGTCGGGCGCCATCGACGAGGAAGGCAAGTTCTACCTTCGCTCGCGGGGGATCCCGGAGGACCAGGCGACGGACCTGATGACCATCGCGTTCATCGCCGAAGCTATCGCGGAAATCGAGGACAGCTCCCTTGGCGAGCAGATGCTGGCGCGTCTCGAGGACTGGCTGGCCCGGCGCCGGGGCGACTGACCATGGGCGTCGCCGCCGACATGCTCGCAAGCTGGCGCGCGCCGCGGGCCGTGTTCCGGCGGCGTCTCTCCGCGGGGCAGAGGGAGGATCGCGCCGCGGCCCTCCTTCTCCTCGCCTGCGCGCTTCTGTTCGTGTCGTCCTGGCCGATCCTGGCCCGCGCGGCGCATCTCGATCCGGACGGGCCGCCGCTCGACATGCGCCTCGGGGGCGCGCTCCTCGGCTGGGTCTGCCTCGCGCCGCTGGTCTTCTATGCCGTGGCCGGCCTGTCCCACCTCGCCCTGCGGCCGTTCGGTGGACGGGGGAGTTTCTACGCCGCGCGCCTCGCGCTCTTCTGGTCTCTCCTCGCCGCCGCGCCGCTTTGGCTTCTTCACGGTCTTGCCGCCGGGCTTGCCGGGCCCGGGCCGATCCTCACGATCGTCGCCTCGGTCGCGACGCTCGCTTTTTTCGCGATCTGGGGCGCGTGTCTCTGGGAAGCGGAGCGGGGACGGGGCAGGGTGGCCGCATGAGCGACAGAGAACTCCCATCCGTCCCCGCCCTCCTCGGCCTCTCCCTGCGCGATCCGAAAGCGACCGTCGCGGTCATTCGTGCGCTCGGGATTCCGCTCCATGCGGCATGGATGGCCCTCGCGCTGTCCGTCATCCTCGGCACGCTTCTGGCGACGATGTCGGCCGGGGTCGCGACGACGGATCTGCCGCAGGACGACGAATACGCCGCCATCCTGATGCTCTTCGGCAACCCCATGATCCTCGCGGCCATGCAAGGGGGGCTTCTCGCGCTTGGAACGGTGTTCCTGCACAAGGTCGCCGAGCGGATGGGCGGACGGGGAGAGCTTTCGGATGCCGTCGCGATCTCCGCCTGGCTTCAGTTCGTCCTCGTCTGCATCCAGGCGATCCAGGCGCTGCTTCTGCCCGTCGCTCCCGGCCTCTCCGGACTTCTCGGCCTGGCCGCCGTCCTGATCTTCTTCTGGCTGCTCGCCCAGTTCGGAACCGCGCTCTACGGCTTCGGCTCCCCGTGGCTCGTCCTCGGCGGGGCCATGACCGCGCTGCTCTTCCTCGCGGTCGGGATGGCGATCCTCTACGCGATTCTCATTCTCTTCATCGGGGGCGTTCCCGCATGACCTACGACGTGAGCGCGATCCGCGCCGACTTCCCGATCCTCTCCCGCGAGGTGAACGGCAAGCCGCTCGTCTACCTCGACAACGGAGCCTCGGCGCAGAAGCCGCAGGCCGTGATCGATGCCGTGACGCGCGGGTACGCTGAAGAATATTCCAACGTTCACAGAGGCTTGCATTACCTTTCTAATGTTGCGACCGACAAGTACGAAAGCGTCCGCGGCAAGATCGCGCGCTTTCTGAACGCCCCGTCGGAAGACGAGATCATCTTCACCACAGGCACGACGATGGGGATCAATCTCGTCGCCTATTCCTGGGCGATGCCACGCATGGAGGCGGGGGACGAGATCGTCCTGTCCGTGATGGAGCACCATGCCAACATCGTTCCCTGGCACTTCCTGCGTGAGCGTCAGGGCGTCGTCATCAAGTGGGTCGACGTGGACGAAAGCGGCGCGCTCGATCCGCAGGCCGTGATCGATGCAATCGGCCCGAAGACCAAGCTCGTCGCCGTCACTCACATGTCCAACGTCCTCGGCACGGTGGTGGACGTCGAAGCCATCGTCGAGGGGGCGCATGAGGCCGGCGTTCCGGTCCTCGTGGATGGCAGCCAGGCGGCCGTGCATCGCCCGGTGGACGTTGCCGCGATCGGCGCCGATTTCTATCTCTTCACCGGCCACAAGCTCTACGCACCGTCCGGCTCGGGCGGGATGCATGTCCGCCCCGAGCGGCTCGCCGAGATGCGCCCTTTCCTCGGGGGTGGCGACATGATCCGCGAGGTCCACAAGGACGAGGTGATCTACGCCGATCCGCCGATGCTGTTCGAGGCGGGCACCCCCTCCATCGTCGCCCAGATCGGCCTCGGTGCGGCCATCGACTACGTCTCCGCGATCGGCATGGAGAACATCGCGGCGTGGGAGGCCGAGCTCGCGCTTTATGCGCGGGAGAAGCTGACGGGTCTGAACTGGCTGCACATCCAGGGGCAGGCTCCGAGCAAGGGCGCGATCTTCTCCTTCACGCTCGACGGCGCCGCGCATCCGCATGACATCGCGACCGTTCTGGACAAGAAGGGCGTCGCCGTTCGAGCGGGGCACCATTGCGCGGGCCCCCTGATGGACAGGCTCGGCGTCAGCGCCACCTGCCGCGCGTCCTTCGGGATGTACAACACCAAGTCGGAGGTCGACACGCTGGTGGACGCCCTGGAGCTCTGCCACGACCTTTTCGCCTGACGCGGACGCAGGCCTAAGGGGTGACGGCTTCAGCGGCGCGGGCAGGGCCTGTTGCGCTCTGACCAGGAACAGCGTGAGGCTCAACGGGCCGACCCCAGGCCTCACGCGACATCGCTGCACGGCGAGGCGTCTGGCGCGTCAATCGAAAGCGATCATGTCAGTAAATGGTGCACCCGATAGGATTCGAACCTATGGCCTCTGCCTTCGGAGGGCAGCGCTCTATCCAGCTGAGCTACGGGTGCCTTGGGGCGTCTCCTACTGGATGCGGACATCCTCCGCAAGCGTAAGATCGGAGGGCTGCCTGCGGCGTCAACGCGGGGCCTCTTCGCCCCCTCGGCTGGCCGAAAAGCGGCGCCGGAGCTCTGCCTTCTGGACCTTCCCCATGGTGTTGCGCGGCAGCTCTTCGACGACCTCGTAGCCCCTTGGCTGCTTGTAGCGCGCGAGTGTCTCGCCGAGCCGCGCCGCGATCGCGTCCAGATCCGGGGTGGCGCCCGGCGAGGGAACGAGGATGGCGACCGGAACCTCGCCCAGATCGGCATCGGGGCAGCCGATGACCGCGCTTTCGAGAACGCCCTCCATCTCGTCCAGAATTTCTTCGATTTCCTTGGGGTAGACGTTGTATCCCCCCGAAATCACGAGGTCCTTGTCCCGGCCGACGATCGTGAGGTAGCCGTCCTCGTCCAGCCGGCCGAGATCGCCGGTGATGAAGAACCCGTCGGGGCGGAACTCGGCGGCGGTCTTCTCGGGCATGTTCCAGTACCCTTTGAAAACGTTCGGTCCGCGTACCTCGACGATGCCCGTCTCGCCCTGCGGCACGGGCGCGCCGCTCTCCCGGTCGACGACGCGCAGCTCGACGCCGGGCAGGGGGCGGCCGACCGTGCCGGGCTTGCGCGCGCCCTCGTAGGGGTTGGAGACGGACATGTTCGTCTCCGTCATGCCGTAGCGCTCCAGGATGCGGTGCCCCGTGCGGGCCTCGAAGTCCCGATGGGTCTCGGACAGAAGCGGCGCGGAGCCGGAGATGAAGAGACGCATCCCCCCCGCGACCTCCGCCGTGAAGCCCGGATCGGCCAGAAGGCGGGTATAGAAGGTCGGCACGCCCATGAGCGCAGTCGCCTCGGGCATCCAGCGGACCAGCTCGGCGGTGTCGAGTTTCGGCATGAGCACCATGGCGCCGCCGGCGGCGAGGGTCACGTTGGTGGCGACGAAGAGGCCGTGGGTGTGGAAGATCGGCAGCGCATGAAGCAGCGTGTCGGCCTCGGTGAACTGCCAGTGCTCCCGGAGCGTCAGGGCGTTGGACGCGAGGTTGGCATGGGTCAGCATCGCGCCCTTGCTGCGCCCCGTGGTGCCGGAGGTGTAGAGAAAGGCGGCAAGGTCGTCATCCGTCCGGGGCTCGGCGCCGGGGAAGGCGGCGGCATCAATGGCCAGATCTGCCAGCGTCCCGGTGCCGGCCGCGTCCAGCGTCAGGAGCCGCGCACCCGCAGCCTCGCAGACGGGAGCGAGCGTCTCCTCGGAGGAGGGATCGCAGACGAGGATCCGCGCGGCGCTGTCCTCGACGAAGTAGGAGACCTCGGCCGCCGTGTACCCGGTATTGAGCGGCAGGTAGATCAATCCGGTGCGCACGCAGGCGGCATAGAGCGCGAGGGCGTCCGCCGACTTGGCAGCCTGCACCGCGACGCGGTCTCCCGGCGCGAGCCCCGCCTGCCGCAGCGCGCCTGCGAGGCGGGCGGAGTGGCCCAGGAACTCGGCGTAGGAGATCGTCCGTCCGTCCGGCAGGTGCAGGAAGATCGACTCCGAACCCTCGTGCGGGGCGAACAGCGTATCCCACAGGGCGTTTCCGGTCAGCGTGGTCATCCGGGGGGGTGCTCCTTCGCTCGTCATTCCGCCCCCTTCTTCCATGGAACGGGACGGTCTGTCCATCGGCGGGCGCGCCTGGACGCGCGGGGTGGAAGGCGGGCGGACAGGGACGGGCGGACGCGCCCGCACCGCCGTCGATCCCGGCCCGATATGTTCTCCCGAGGCGACATGGGTTAAACCGTTCATCGTCCAGATCGCGAGGGGGAGATGTCGATGGGGGACTCTGTGAGGGTCGGGATTGCAGCGCTGGAGGCACGGGTCCAGGGGATCCTGGAGATCTGCGGGGTCGCGCCGATGCCCGCAGGTGCCGTTGCGCGGGTCATCGTGGCGGGGGAGCGGGATGGCTGCGCCTCGCACGGCCTGCACCGGCTCGAACAATGCCTTCAGGTCCTGAAGGCGGGGCAGGTCGAGCCGGAGGCCGAGCCGCGCCTCGCCGCCGGCGAGGGGCCGATCCTCAGGGTCGATGCCGGTGGCGGCTTCGCGTCCGCCGCATGGGAACTGGCTCGCCCGGCCCTGATCGCGCGGTCGCGGGAGTTGGGTCTGGCGGCGCTCGCGATCACCGATTGCCTGCATTTCGCGGCGCTCTGGCCCGAGGTCGAGGATCTCGCGCGGGCCGGGCTCGCGTCGATCTCGATGTGTCCGAGCTATGCCACCGTGGCCCCGTTCGGCGGCACCGAACCGCTACTCGGAACCAACCCTTTCGCCTTCGGCTGGCCTCGGCCGGACGCCGATCCCTACGTCTTCGACTTCGCCACCAGCGTCGCCGCGCGCGGTGAGGTCGAACTGCATCGCAAGGCCGGTACGGAACTGCCCGAGGGCTGGGCCGTCGACGCCAAAGGCGCACCGACGAGAGAGCCGCAAGCCGCGCTCGATGGGGCGCTCCTGACCTTCGGGGCGCACAAGGGCACGGCGATCTCGGCGATGATCGAGCTATTGGCCGGCGCGATGCTGGGGGACAGGATGAGCGTCGAGGCGCGGGAGTTCGCCGGCGGCGCCGCGCTGCCGCCGCGCCATGGCGCGCTGATCCTCGCCTTCGATCCCGGCACCTTCGCCGCCGGCTCCGGCCGCGATCCGGGCCGGGAGGGGGAACGCCTGATCGAAGCGCTCGGCGGACAGACCGGCCGCCTGCCGTCACAGCGCCGCTACGCCGCCCGGAAGATCTCGGAGGCGGACGGCATCGCCTTGAGCGCGGAGCAGATGGCAACCCTGGATCGGCTCTCCGAAGGCGGTCTGGATGCCGTGAGGGAGCCGGGCTGATGCGCGCAGTCATAAGCGAAACTTGCAGATTGCATCAGGAAAAATAACTTAAACCGATGGGGTCCATCGGTTAGACGGTTGCGCAGAACGACGCTCGGACCGATCGGGACCGCGCCGGACACGTCGCCCCGTTCCGCGGCGCTCTCTCAAGGGGAGGCGGAAAGGGGCGCGCGACGGCCCCGGCCCCCGAGACCGCAGCCGACACGACGAAAGCCACGGGAGACCGACATGGACGGAAACGACGCACAAGGGGCGGGCGGATGCCCCGTCATCCATACGCCGAAACAGATGGGACGCGGCAATCGCGAATGGTGGCCCGAACAGCTTAACCTCAAGATCCTGCACCAGCAGTCCGACCTGTCCGATCCCATGGATCCGGATTTCGATTATGCCGAGGCCTTCAAGGCGCTCGACCTCGATGCGGTGAAGCAGGATCTCACCGCGCTGATGACGGATACCCAGCCCTGGTGGCCGGCCGACTGGGGTCATTACGGGCCCTTCATCATCCGCATGGCCTGGCATTCCGCCGGAACCTACCGCATCGGCGATGGTCGGGGCGGCGCGACGAGCGGCTCGCAGCGGTTCGCCCCGCTGAACTCCTGGCCGGACAATGCCAACCTCGACAAGGCCCGGCGCCTGCTCTGGCCGGTGAAGAAGAAGTACGGCCGGGCGATCTCCTGGGCGGATCTCATGATCCTCGCCGGTAACGTCGCGCTCGAAAGCATGGGCTTCAAGACGTTCGGATATTCGGGCGGACGCGCCGACGTCCACGAGCCGGGCGAGGACATCTACTGGGGCTCCGAGGAGGAATGGCTCGCCACCTCCGACAAGCCGAACAGCCGCTATTCCGAAGGCCGCGCGCTGGAGAACCCGCTGGCGGCGGTCCAGATGGGCCTGATCTACGTCAATCCCGAGGGGCCGGACGGCACGCCCGATCCGATGGCCTCCGCGCAGGACATCCGCGAGACGTTCGGCCGCATGGCGATGAACGACGAGGAAACCGTCGCGCTGATCGCCGGCGGGCATACCTTCGGCAAGACCCACGGCGCCGGCAGCCCCGATGATGTCGATTTCGAACCCGAGGGCGCGGACATCACCGAGCAGGGGTTCGGCTGGAAACACAAGCACGGGCTGCACGGCAACGACACCTTCACCTCCGGCCTCGAGGTGATCTGGTCCACGAAGCCCACCGAGTGGAGCAACGAGTACTTCCGCATCCTCTTCGAGTACGAGTGGGAACTGACCAAGAGCCCGGCCGGCGCGAACCAGTGGACGCCGAAGGGTGGTGAAGGGGAGGGGACCGTTCCCGATCCGCACGAGCCCGGCAAGACACGCACGCCGAACATGCTGACGACGGACCTCGCCCTGCGGGTCGATCCCGCCTACGAGCAGATCTCCCGCCGGTTCTACGAGAATCCCGAGGAGTTCGCCGATGCCTTCGCCCGCGCCTGGTTCAAGCTGACGCACCGGGACATGGGCCCCAAGGTCCGCTACATCGGCAAGGAGGTCCCGGACGAGGACCTGATCTGGCAGGACCCGCTGCCGAAGGCGGATTACGATCAGATCGACGCCTCCGACGTCGCGGCGCTGAAGGTGACCATTCTCGGCTCCGGCCTCTCGGTGGCGGACCTGGTCTACACCGCGTGGTCCTCTGCCTCCGTCTTCCGCGGCTCGGACCGTAGGGGCGGGGCGAACGGAGCCCGCATCCGGCTCGCGCCGCAGAAGGACTGGGAGGTCAATGAGCCGGCCCGGCTCAGCAAGGTTCTGGGCACCCTCGACGGCATCAAGTCGGACTTCGACGCAGCCAACGCGCCGAAGAAAGTGTCGCTGGCGGACCTCGTCGTCCTCGGCGGCAGCGCTGCGGTGGAGAAGGCGGCGAAGGACGCAGGTCACCCCATCGAGGTGCCCTTCGCGCCCGGCCGGACGGATGCCACCGAGGAGCAGACGGACGCCGCCTCCTTCGACGCGATGGAGCCGCATGCAGATGCCTTCCGCAACTACGTCCACGCGCAGATCACCGTCCCCACCGAGAAGATCATGGTGGACCGGGCGCAGCTCCTGACCCTGACGGCGCCCGAGATGACCGTCCTCGTCGGTGGCCTGCGCGTCCTCGGCGCGACCTACGGGGACCAGCCCCATGGGGTCTTCACCGCCCGCAAGGGTCAGCTCACCAACGACTTCTTCGTCAATCTGCTCGACATGGACGTTGCATGGAAGAAGTCCGAGGAGAACGAGCACGTCTACGAGGGCCGGGACCGCGCGAGCGATGAGCTGAAGTGGACCGCGAGCCGCGTCGACCTCGTCTTCGGCTCCAATTCGCAGCTCCGGAGCCTGTCGGAAGTCTATGCCGCCGACGACGCCGGCGAGAAGTTCGCCCGCGATTTCGTCGCCGCCTGGACCAAGGTCATGAACGCCGATCGCTTCGACCTGACGTAACGGTCCCGCCTCTGTGAGAGGCGCCATGACTTGAGATAGCCCGGGGCGATGCAGGTCGCCCCGGGCTTTTTCGCCCGGGGGGTGAGGACGGTGCCGGCGCATCGGCTTGCCGCTTCGGGATCGACATGTCCCGAAGGTGTCGGGCCTTGGCCTCCCGTAGCACCGTGATGGCTGTCGAAGGTCAAGCGAGAGGGAATCGAAGCCAGGGTCTTCCGGGTCGCGACAGCTTGCCGTGGCAAGCTATCCCGACCCAACCGCCGAGCACTTCCGACCCAGACCGGACCTAGGGCGCGGGACAGCCGGAATGTCAGCGATGCGGGACTTAGTGAGCTTTCGCTGCGGTTGCGCCAATGGCCGCTTTAGTGAGCAGAGCCGGTCAAAAACGGTCCTTATCGCCGGTGACACAAACGCATGAGCTTTGTCACGTCACGCGCTTGCGGTGAAGACCTAGATAGAGCTTGGCTTGACGGGTGCTGCGAAACAAACTGACGACAGGTTTCATCTGGACCAGCGACGATCCGCGGACATGTCTGCTATCCCGCCTGCCGATAAATCGGTCCGCCATCGTCGCAATCTATCGCAACGATGCGATTGTCACGGCCGAGGTATAGCCGCAGGACGTTGTCAGCGACAATTCTCTCGGGTGGTGCAGAGCCGAACGGAACCCGCGACCACCGCCGGGGTAGGACGCTACGATCAAAGGTCGCGAATTCCTGACCGAGAAGTTGAACATAATTTTCGGCATTGCACGACTGGCGCGTGCTGCCGTTCGGGTCAAGAGAGCGCCGCAGCTGTCGCTCGCAGGAGGCGGTCGTCAGGACGATAGCACCACAGAAAGCAACGCTCAGCAGGCCAAAGCGACAGATATTATTCATCCAGAACTTCCTTTCGAGGATTGACTAATGTGACGCCGACAACATGCCCAGGGCGCCTTACAAATCGCACCGACGAAAGCCGCCATTCAATATAGAAAACCAAGGGTCCACAGCAAGCCACGCGCCAAATCTCGGCCAGCGCGATTCAAGCCACCCGTCACTCAAAGCTCTGTCCAGACTTTCGTCGCGAACTTAACGAACAACGATAGCGGAAACAAACCTCCTCCCAGAACCATCCGTCCTAAATCGGACGTTTCTGCCCTCCCTAGGGGTGCTTGCGTCTACCGAAGGTTAGCCGGGACATAACCCCAATTTAAACCCATATGGTTCTGGCACGTTTTTGGGCTGCTCGCGAGAGCGGCCGTTCGCTGCAGCCCGTCGAATGAGGAGGAAGGGGCTCGAAGCCGACCTTCGCTGCGTGGGGCAAGGACGACAGCTCTTCCTTTGCACATGCGATCTGGGTCAGCGACCTGACAGTAAAGGCACTTTTGTCTGGCACCTGACAATGGCGGGGCAGGGGATTGCGGTGGCGTCCGCGTTGTCCTCTCCGGCACCCATGGTGCGGCCCGCGGCAGTGTGGAGGCGGCCCGGGTCGACCAGGTCCCGGACGCAGCGACTGGGCACATCCGGCGCCGCATGAAAAAAACACCCCCGCGATCTCTCGCGGGGGTGCTCTTGTCTCGGCTGATCCCCGAAGGCGGGGAGCCGGGGGTTACTGCCAGGAGGCGACCAGATCGTCGTAGGGGATGGTCTGGGGCTCCTCGTCCTCGTTTTCGAGCGCGGGCTTGGGGGCGCCGGGCTGCTCGAGCCAGTAATCGGCCGTTTCGGGCTCGTTGAGCGCGGGGCCGAGGTCCCCCTGAACGCCGGCGCGCTCAAGGCGCTCCATCACGTCCTCCATGTCGGAGCAGAGCGTGTCGAGGGCTTCCTGCGAGGTCTTGGCGCCGGACATGGCGTCACCGATGTTCTGCCACCACAGCTGCGCCAGCTTGGGGTAGTCGGGAACGTTCGTGCCGGTGGGGGACCAGCGCACGCGGTCGGGCGAGCGGTAGAACTCGACGAGACCGCCGAGGTTCGGCGCACGCTCGGTGAAGTGCTCCGAGTTGATCGTGCTGTCCCGGATGAAGGTCAGACCCACGTCGGCCTTCTTCACGTCGACCGTCTTGGAGGTGACGAACTGCGCGTAGAGCCAGGAGGCCTTGGCGCGGTCGTCGGGCGTCGAGTCGAGGATCGTCCAGGAGCCCACGTCCTGATAGCCGACCTTCATGCCCTCTTCCCAGTAGACGCCGTGGGGCGAGGGGGCGAGGCGCCATTTCGGCGTGCCATCCTCGTTCATCACCGCCGGGCTGTCGACGAGCGGAGCGACGAAGGTGGTGTAGAGGAACATCTGCTGAGCGATGTTGCCCTGTCCCGGGACCGGGCCGGCCTCGGAGAAGGTCATGCCGGCGGCGGCGGGCGGCGAGTAGTCCTGAAGCCACTGGATCGCCTTGTCGACGGCGTAGACGGCGGCGGGCGAGTTGGTTGCGCCGCCGCGATCCATGCAGGCGCCGACGGGCTGGGAGTTCTCGTTCACCCGGATGCCCCATTCGTCCACCGGCAGGCCGTTCGGCTCGCCCGTGTCGCCCATGCCGGCCATCGACATCCATGCATCGGTGTAGCGCCAGCCGAGGGAGGGGTCCTTCTTGCCGTAATCCATGTTGCCATAGATCTCGTCGTCGATCCCCATGTGGCTTAGGTCGCGCCCGGTGAAGAACTCCGCGATGTCCTCATAGGCCGCCCAGTTGACCGGAACGCCGAGCTCGTAGCCGTATTCCTCCTGGAAATCCGTCTTGTTCTTCTCGTCGTTGAACCAGTCGTAGCGGAACCAGTAGAGGTTCGCGAACTGCTGATCCGGAAGCTGGTAGAGGTTGCCGTCCGGCCCGGTGGTGAACTCGGTGCCGATGAAGTCGTCGAGATCGAGGGTGGGCGAGGTCACGTCCGCGCCGGTCCCGGCCATCCATTCGGTGAGGTTGCGCGCTTGGCCGTAGCGCCAGTGGGTGCCGATCAGGTCGCTGTCGTTGACGAACGCATCGTAGACGTTCTGACCGGACTGCATCTGCACCTGCAGACGCTCGACCACGTCGCCCTCGCCGATCAGGTCGTGCGTGACGTTGATCCCCGTGATCGCGGAGAAGGCCGGAGCCAGCACCTGGGCTTCGTATTCATGCGTCGTGATGGTCTCGGAGACGACGTTGATGTCCATCCCCTGGAACTGTTCCGCGGCGTCGATGAACCACTGCATCTCCGCTTCCTGCTCCTCGCGGGACAGGGTGGTGACGCCGTCGATTTCGGTGTCGAGGAATTCCATCGCCGCGTCCATGTCGGCGAAGGCCGGGGCCGAGAGCAGCCCCAGCGCCGCCGCAAGCGCGGTGGTCGATCTGAGTGAGACGTTCATGTTGGTCCTCCCTGGGTGAACGTGTGGTGAGCGTTAGTCTTGGCCTTGGTTTTGGGTTCGCCCTTTCAGACGAACCGGAATATGCCTGCCGCAACGACAAGACATACGATCAGCGCGATCCACTGGGGGCCAAAGGCCAGTCCCAGCCACGCGAGATTGATGAAGCCCGATGCGAGAAGGGCGATGAAGAGCCTGTCTCCCCGCGTGGTCTCGATGCCGAGCATTCCGCGTCGGGGCGTCTCGGGGTAGCGGATGGCGAGGATGGAGAGCGTCACCAGCACCCCCGCCACCAGCCAGAAGAAGAGCGCCGTCGGCAGGACCCATGCCATCCAGCCACCGGGGGCCAGACTGTCGGTCCAGGCGATGGCGCTGTTCTCGCCGCTCGCGCCCATGGCGACGACGAGGATGAAGATGCCGGCCGCGAGCCATGGCAGGACGAGCCCTGCGAAGAGGCCCTTGTGGCCGCGGGAGACGGGGGACGTGGCGGCCATGTCAGCTGTCCTTCTTGCGATAGATGCGGCCGCCGCCGGCCTTCGTCCCGGTATCCTCGATGTCCGGGACATCGCCGCGACGCACGAGACGGAGGAAGGCATTGCCCTTGGCGACCTTCTGCCCGATCGGCAGCGCGTCCCAGCCGTCGCCGTAGAGGTCGGGAAGGTGAAACTCGCCCGCGGGCTGATCCTTTGCCTTGCGGGCAAGGGTCTCGATCTCCTCGCCGGTCATCACACCCTCCCCAGGGCGAAGCCCTTGGCGATGTAGTTGCGCACGAAGTAGATCACGAGTGCGCCCGGGATGATCGTCAGGACGCCGGCCGCGGCGAGGACACCCCAGTCGATGCCGGCTGCGCCGACGGTCCGGGTCATCGTGGCTGCGATCGGCTTGGCGTTCACGCTCGTCAGGGTGCGCGACAGGAGCAGCTCCACCCAGGAGAACATGAAGCAGAAGAACGCCGCGACGCCGATCCCGGAGGAGATGAGCGGCATGAAGATCTTCACGAAGAACCGCCCGAAGGAGAAGCCGTCGATATAGGCCGTCTCGTCGATTTCCTTGGGCACGCCGCGCATGAAGCCTTCGAGAATCCAGACCGCGAGCGGCACGTTGAAGAGGCAGTGCGCCAGCGCCACGGCGATATGCGTGTCGAAAAGACCGACCGAGGAATAGAGCTGGAAGAAGGGCAGGGCAAAAACCGCCGGCGGCGCCATCCGGTTCGTCAGCAGCCAGAAGAACAGGTGCTTGTCCCCGAGAAAATTGTAGCGGGAGAAGGCATAGGCCGCGGGAAGCGCCACGGTGATCGAGATGACCGTGTTCATCACCACGTAGATCAGCGAGTTCACGTAGCCCATGTACCAGGATGGATCGGTGAGGATCGTCTCGTAATTGGCCAGCGTCAGGTTCTGCGGCACGAGGGAGAAGCTGCCGAGGATCTCGGCATTGGTCTTCAAACTCATGTTGAGCAGCCAGTAGATCGGCACCAGCAGGAACAGAAGATAGAGTGTCATGACCACGGCGGAGCCGCTGAAGCGGGAGCCGCGCCTGAGCTTGGTGTTCGCGTCCTCGGGGGAAAGATCGCCCGGCAGATGGGCGGCGCCGGGCGCGGCTGCGGTCTCGTCGCTCATCACGCGCCTCCTTCTTTGTCGGCATTGGTCATGACGATGTAGAACACGTAGGAAATCACCATGATCACGAGGAAATACATGAGCGAGAAGGCGGCTGCGGGGCCGAGGTCGAACTGCCCGAGCGCCATCTTCACGAGGTCGATGGACAGGAACGTCGTCGCGTTGCCCGGCCCGCCGCCCGTGAGCACGAACGGCTCGGTGTAGATCTTGAAGCTGTCCATGAAGCGCAGGAGGATGGCGATGGTCAGAACCCCCTTCATCTTCGGCAGCTCGATGTAGCGAAAGACGGCCCAGCGACTGGCCTGATCGATCTTGGCGGCCTGGTAATAGGCGTTCGGGATCGATTGCAGCCCGGCATAGGCCAGAAGCGCGACGAGCGAGGTCCAGTGCCAGACATCCATGACGATGACGGTCGCCCACGCGGCGTAGAAACCTTGCGTGTAGTTGTAGTCGACCCCCAGCGCATCGAGCGTGTAGCCGAGAAGGCCGATATCCACGCGGCCGAAGATCTGCCAGATCGTGCCCACCACGTTCCATGGGATGAGGAGCGGCAGGGACATCAGGACGAGGCAGAAGGACGCCCAGAAGCCTTTCTTCGGCATGTTGAGCGCGATGAAGATGCCGAGCGGCACCTCGATGGCGAGGATGATGCCGGAGAAGACGATCTGCCGGCCGAGCGCGTTCCACATCCGCTCCGAATGGATCATGTCCTCGAACCAGGCGAGCCCGGCCCAGAAGAACTGGTTGTTCCCGAACGTGTCCTGCACCGAGTAGTTGACCACGGTCATGAGCGGGATCACCGCCGAGAACGCGACGAGGATCAGCACGGGCAGGACGAGGAGCCAGGCTTTCTGATTGTCCGTCTTCATCAGGCGGCCTCCCTGCCTGCGCCGAGCGGCGCTTCGCCGCCCTCTGGCACCACGCGCCATTCGTTCTCGTAGACGTTCACGCCGCCGGGGGCGAAGACGATGTGCGTGCCGCCGTCCGGGACGGGGGCGCCTTCGCCGACGATTGCGGCGACCTGCGTTCCGCCGGCATCGAGCCGGACGATCTTGTGCCGCCCGACATCCTCGACGCGGGTGACGCGGGCAGGAATGCCGGTCTGACCCAGGCGGATGTATTCGGGACGCACACCGATCTTCGTCGCGCCGGGTCCGGGCCTGTAGCCTTCGCCCAGATCGATCTCGGCGCCGCCGATCCCGGCCGTCCGGCCCTGAACCTCGGCGTCGAAGAGGTTCATGCCCGGCGAGCCGATGAAGTACCCGACGAAGGTGTGCGCTGGCCGCTCGAAGAGCTCGTCCGGCGTTCCGATCTGCACCACCCGCCCGTCATACATCACGACCACCTTGTCGGCGAAGGTCAGCGCCTCGGTCTGGTCGTGGGTGACGTAGATCATGGTATGGCCGAACTCGTGGTGCAGCTTCTTCAGCTGCGTGCGCAGCTCCCACTTCATGTGGGGGTCGATTACCGTCAGGGGCTCGTCGAACAGCAGGGCGTTGACGTCGTCCCGCACCATCCCGCGACCGAGGCTGATCTTCTGCTTGGCATCCGCGGTCAGGCCGGCGGCGCGGCGATCGAGCACGTCCGTCATGTCGATCATGCGGCCGATGCGCTCCACCCGCGCGTTGATCTCGGAGGCTGCAAGCCCCCGGTTCTTGAGGGGAAAGGCGAGGTTCTCGCGCATGGTCATCGTGTCGTAGACCACCGGGAACTGGAACACCTGGGCGATGTTGCGATCCGCGGTCGACAGGTGTGTCACGTCCTTGCCGTCGAAAAGCACCCGGCCGTGCGAGGGGATGAGCAGGCCCGAAATGATGTTCAGAAGCGTGGACTTGCCGCAGCCGGAGGGGCCGAGAAGCGCGTAGGCCTCGCCGTCCGTCCAGTCGTGGTTCAGCTCCTGAAGCGCGAAGTCTTCGGGCGATGTCGGTGTTTCGAGGTAGGAATGGGCGAGGCCTTGGAGGGTGATCTTGGCCATTACGCGGCCTCCGCATAGGGCGCGGGCTGTACGAGACGGCCGCTCTCGCCGAAGAGATAGACATGGCGCGGATGCAGGTGGACGCGCAGCGGCTGGTCCGGCTCGAGATGCCGGACGCCGTGGACGAGGCCGACCCAGCGCTGTCCCTCGTGGTCGAGATGGACGAAGGTTTCGGACCCCGTGATCTCGGTCACGATCAGCGTCGTGTCGAAGGTCAGCGTGTCCTCCCCGCCCTCGAGGCTCAAGTGGTTGGGCCGGAACCCCACCTTGTATGTGCCGTCCGCCAGATCGCCGCCGAGGGCCGCGGCCGGAACCTCCGCCCCCTTGCCGAACCGGAGCATGGCGCCCCGCTTCTCGACATCGACGAAGTTCATCGGGGGGTCCGAGAAGACCCGCGCCGTCGTCGCATCCACGGGGCGGCGATAGACCGACGGGGTGGGCCCGAACTGCGTCACGCGGCCTTCCCAGAGCGTCGCGCAATGCCCGCCGAGGAGCAGCGCTTCCTCGGGTTCGGTCGTGGCGTAAACGAAAATGGAGCCGGAGCGCTCGAAGATCTTCGGAATTTCCGCCCTCAGCTCCTCGCGCAGCTTGTAGTCGAGGTTCGCCAGCGGCTCGTCGAGCAGGACGAGGCCCGCATTCTTCACGAGCGCCCGCGCCAGGGCGCAGCGCTGCTGCTGCCCGCCCGACAACTCCAGCGGCTTGCGGTCTATCTGGGGCGTGAGCTGCATCAGCTCCGCGGCCTCCCGCACCCGGCGGTCGATCTCGCTCTTGTCCAGCTTCAGAAGGCGCAAGGGGGAGGCGATGTTGTCGTAGACGCTCATCGACGGGTAGTTGATGAATTGCTGGTACACCATCGCCACCTTGCGATCCTGTACCCTCTGGCCCGTCACATCCTCATCTTTCCAGAGGATGCGGCCCGTCGTCGGCTGATCCAGCCCCGCCATGAGGCGCATCAGGGATGTCTTGCCGGACGAGGTCGGGCCGAGGAGCACGTTCATCGTTCCGGGATTGAGGGTAAGGTCCGTCTTGTGGATGTGCGTCGCCCCGCCGACGACCTTGGAGACGTTCTCGAGCGTCAGGCTCATATGGCCCTCCAGAATGCGGCCGCATGCAGCGAGAGATGGCGCCGCAGGGGCGCGCCCTTGCCGCCGAGGGCGGCCGGATTTGATATGAGCTCCTCCCGAACGGTCATCGGCCCTCCCAAGCCTCACGGTCCCGTCAACGCTAGCGGGGCGCTCTCGATGTGGCAAGTTTTAACTTTCGCCAATGTTCGTTTTACGCCGCGACACTCAGAATATGGTCGCGTCAACGTTCGTAAATGTGCGTTTATGGCGTATTTTCAGGGCGAGATTGATTTTTATGTCTTCTGCCGGGCGTCCGGGGACGTATAACCGTCTCGCGCGTCCCGAACCGGTGAACCCATCGATGTCCCAGACGATCCGACACCCCGAGATTCTCGAAATTGCCCGCCGCGACGGGAAGGTGACAGTCGACGCGCTCGCGCAGCATTTCGGCGTGACCTTCCAGACCATCCGGCGGGATCTGGCGGACCTCGCCGAGACCGGACGGCTGGAGCGGGTGCATGGCGGAGCGGTCCTGCCGTCGGGCGTCACCAATATCGGGTACGAGGACCGCCGCGGCCTGCATGCCGGCGCCAAGGGCGCGATCGCCGCTGCCTGCGCCGCAGCGATCCCGAACGACTGCTCCGTGTTCCTGAGCATCGGCACGAGCACGGAGGCGGTGGCCTCCCGGATGCTCGCGCACCGCAATATTCTCGCCGTGACGAACAACATCAACGTCGCCGCACTCCTCGAGAAGAACCCCGATTGCCAGATCGTCGTGGCGGGCGGAACGCTGCGGCGTTCGGATGGCGGGCTGGTCGGAGATCTCACAACGCGGACCATCCGGCATTTCAAGTTCGACGTTGCCGTCATCGGCTGCTCCGCCCTCGACGACGAGGGGGACGTCCTCGATTTCGACATGCAGGAGGTCGGTGTGACCCGCACCATCATCGACCAGGCGCGGCGCATCCTGCTTGTCGCCGATCATTCGAAGTTCCTGCGCAAGGCACCCGTCCGCGTCGCGACGCTGGCGGACCTCGATGCGTTCTTCACCGACCGCGCGTTGCCGGAGGCGTTCCTCCGCCGCTGCGCGGACCATTCCGTCGACGTGCATGTCGCGGGTGAGGAGACGGTCCTGGACTGACAGCAGGACCGGCAAAACGGCAAACGGCCCGGCCGCATCAGCACGCCGGGCCGCTTTATACAGGCAGGGGCAGGGAGAGGCCGCCGGCCTCTCCAACCCCGTTACTGCCCGGTGATGTAGACCGACTTGGTGTTGACGAATTCCTTCATGCCGAAGCCGCCGTGCTCCCGGCCGTAGCCCGAGTTCTTGACGCCGCCGAAGGGCATGTTGGGAATGGCGATGTTGTAGCCGTTGATCGAGACCATGCCGGTGTCGAAGTGCTTGCTCGCAAGCTCCCGCGCGCGGCCCTCGTCCTTGCAGAAGATGCCGCCGCCGAGACCGTAGCGGCTGTCGTTGGCGATGCGCATCGCGTCCTCGTCATCCTTCGCCTTGATGACGGAGGCGACAGGGCCGAAGAGTTCGTCGTCATAGGCCGGCTGGCCAGGTGCGACGTCCACCAGCACCGTGGCGGGGTAATAGGCGCCCATCCGGTCCGGAACCTTGCCGCCGCAGAGCGCCCGCGCACCTTTCTCGATGCTGTCGTCCACCTGCTTTGCCAGCTCGTCGCGCAGCTCGGTGCGGGACATCGGGCCGAGCCCGGTCTTCTCGTCGAACGGATCGCCCATCTCGATGGCGCTCATCTGCTGGGTGAAGCGCTCGACGAAGGCGTCGTAATGCTTCTCGGTCACGACGAAGCGCTTGGCGTTCACGCAGGTCTGGCCGTTGTTGTAGATCCGTCCCATGACGCAAGTCTTCACGGCGAGGTCGAGGTCGGCGTCGTCGAGGACGATGTAGGCATCGTTCGAGCCAAGCTCGAGAACGGACTTCTTGAGCTGCTCCGCGGCCTTCTGGCCGACGGCCCGGCCGGCGCCGTCGCTGCCGGTGAGGGTCACACCGCGGACGAGGTCGTTTTCGATGACCTTGTCGGACTGGTCATGGTCGATGATCAGGACGGTGAAGAGGTTCTTCGGCAGGCCCGCGCGCTCCATCACGTCGCGGAGGAAAAGGCCGCTGCCGGTGCAGCTCTCGGCGTGCTTCAGCAGGATGCCGTTGCCCGCCATGAGGTTGGCGATGGCATAACGCACGACCTGGTAGCAGGGAAAGTTCCACGGCTGGATGCCGTAGATCACGCCGATCGGCGACTGGGTGACGACGCCTGTGCCGCCGGGGATCTCGCGCTCCTCGTCGGCCAGTTCCTTCGGCCCGTTCGCCGCGGTGAACTCGCAGATCTGCGCGCAGAGGTCGATTTCCTGCTTGCTGTCGCCGATCCGCTTGCCGACCTCGCGGGACATCAGCTCCGCGAACGCGTCCTTGCTGGCCTTCAGCTCCTTGCCGATCGCGCGGATGATCTCGGCGCGGTCGTCGTGGCTCTTCAGCCTCCAGGACAGGAACGCTTCGTGGCAGGCCTCCACCGCGGCCTTGGCCGTGGCGTCCGTCATGTAGTCGTAGGTCTCGAGGACCTCTTCGGTGGCGGGATTGATCGTCTTGATCTGGTCGCCCATGTCGCGCCTCGTCGTATATGGAATGTCGGATAGGCAACGCGGGGCGCGGGAAATGTTTCCTTGTGCGGGACCCAATTGCGTGCAATTCATTTCGCGACGCTGCGTCGTTCCGGCGATGCGGCCGCGCCGATCTCCGGCATCGGCGGCAGGAGCGACCCGGGGGGGAGAGGCGGCGCGCGATGACCGAGAAGAGCACGGACGACCTGGCGCTCGGGCAACAGATCTGCTTCCCCGTCTACGCCGCGTCCAACATGCTGACGCGGCTCTACCGGCCGGCTCTCGGCCCGCTCGGGCTGACCTATCCCCAGTACCTCGTGATGCTGGTCCTCTGGGAAGAGGCGCCGCAAAGCGTGTCTTCCCTCGGCGCCCGGCTCCATCTCGACAGCGGCACCCTCACGCCGCTCCTGAAGCGTCTGGAAACCGCGGGCTACGTTGCGCGCGCGCGGGATGCCGAGGACGAGCGGAGGGTGAAGGTCTCCCTGACGGAGGCCGGCGCCGCCCTGCGCGCGCGTGCCGAGCCAATCCCGCGGAAGCTCGCCGGCGATCTGGGCCTCAGCGAAGCGGAGTTCGAGGCGTTGCGCCGAAGCGTGTGGTCACTGGTGAAGGCGCTGGAGACGCCGAGGGGCGCCGGCATCCCCTGAAGCCGGGCGCGCCCGCAGGCGGACCCTGCGCCCTCAGAGCACCAGCGGCAGGTACGTCACCATGATCAGCACCCCGATCAGCACGGCAAGATAGGGCAGGACCGCCTTCGCGATCCGCTCCAGCCCGATATTCGTGACCGAGGCCGCCACGTAGAGATTGATCGCCACCGGCGGCGTGATCATTCCGATCGACAATCCCACCACCATGATGATTCCGAAATGGATCGTGTCGATGCCGAGCTGCATCACCAGCGGCAGCAGGATCGGGGTCAGGATGATGAGCGCCGAGGCGGTCTCGATGAAAATGCCCGTGACGAGAACCACGACGAGGATCATCGCAAGGACGACCATCGGCTCCTGGCTGAGCGAGAGAACGCCCGATGCGATGCTCGCTGGCACCTGCCAGTTGGAGAGCGCCCAGCTCAGGGCCGCCGAGGCCGCGATGACGAACATCACCACCGCCGTCGTCACGCCGGAGCGGATCACGATGCGGTAGATGTCCCGCAAGGTGAGGTCCCGGTAGATGAAGAGCGACACGAGGATCGCGTAGTCGACGGCGACCACGGCCGCCTCGCTCGGCGTGAAGATCCCGGAGAAGATGCCGCCGAGGATGATCACGGGCGTCATCAGGCCCCAGAACGCGGAGACGAAGCTGCGTGCGATGGTCCGGAGCGAGAAGGCGCTGCCGCTGGGATAGGCGCGGCGATAGCCCTGCCAGAGCGCGATTGCCATCAGGCCGAGCCCCATGGCCACACCCGGCAGGAAGCCGCTCAGGAACAGCTCCGCCACGGATTCCTGCGCGATGACCGCGTAGAGGATCATCGGGACCGAGGGCGGAATGACGACGCCGATCGTGCCGCCGGCGGCGATGAGGCTGGCGGCGGAGGCCGCGTCGTAGCCCTTCGCCTTCAGCTCGGGCACCAGCGTCGCGCTGACGGCGGCGGTCGTCGCGGCGCCGGACCCAGAGATCGCGGCGAAGAACATAGCCGCGAGGATGGAGACGATGGAGAGCCCGCCCTTCAGGAAGCCGATCAGAGCGTCGGCAAGCTGGACGAGACGGGTACTGATCTTGCCCGCCGCCATGATGTCCCCGGCGAGGATGAACATCGGCACGGCAACGAGAGCGAAGCTGTTGACGCCGGAGAACATCTGCTGCGGCACGACGAGGAGCGGCGTGCCGCTGGCCCAGATCGCGGCAAGGGTGCCGGCGCCGATGGCGATGGCGACCGGAACGCCGATGACCATGAGGACGGCGAAGATCCCGAACAGAACGAGGCTCATGCGGGGTCCTTCGGGCCCGTGTCCCGTCCCGATGCGGTCGCCGCGAGATCGGCGAGGCAGAGGGCGGCCATGAGCGCGCCGCTGATCGGGATCACGGCATAGACGTAGATCATCGGCAATTGCATGGAGGCGGAGCGCTGGAAGGACTGCATGGACATGTAGGTCCAGCCGATCCACGTCAGCGCAATGAGAAAGGCCGTCATGGCGACGAGACCCGCGAGCACGGCGCCGCGGCGAAGCCCGGCGGGCAACCGGTCGGTCACGATCGTCACGGCGATATGGCGCTTCTCGGCGAGGGCGAGCGTGGCGCCGAGGAAGGTCAGCCAGACGAGCAGGAAGCGCGCGACCTCCTCCGTCCAGCT
This sequence comes from Tropicimonas omnivorans, assembly GCF_031846565.1. Lineage (NCBI taxonomy): Bacteria > Pseudomonadati > Pseudomonadota > Alphaproteobacteria > Rhodobacterales > Roseobacteraceae > Tropicimonas > Tropicimonas omnivorans. The sequence goes on from NZ_JAVRHL010000002.1 coordinate 894,531, forward strand.
GACCGCCGTGAAGAGGACCCGCGAGACGATCTGGAGCGTGATCACGGCCGCGAGGGCCGCCATCCCGGCGAAGACCACCGGGCGCAGCACGGCGGCGAGACCGCGCTCCAGAGAGCTCGCGAGCCGCTCCATCAGTTCGCCGTGGTCTGCGCCTGGATGCGCTCCAGAAGCTCGCCGAACTTCTCGCCGTACTCGTCGTAGACCGGCTGGATCTGGGCCTTGAACGCATCGAGGTCGGGATCGAGGTCGATCTCCATGCCGCGCTCGCGCAGCTCGTCGAGCTGCTGGGCTTCCATCTCGGCATTGACCTCGCGCTCGTGCGCGGAGGCCTCGCGCGCGGCTTCGACGAGGACGTCATGCGCCTCTTCCGGGACCTTGTTCCAGGCCGGCTGGCCCATCACGAAGATGGCAGGGGCGTAGCTGTGCCGCGTCATCGTCATGTAGCTCTGCGTCTCGTCCAGCTTGAAGCTGTGCACGACGTTGACCGGGTTTTCCTGCCCGTCGATCGTGCTTTGCTGCATCGCCGTCAGGGCTTCGGTCCAAGCCATGGGAATGGCGTTGGCGCCGAGCTCGCGGAAAGTGTCGATGTAGACCGGGTTCTCCATGACGCGGATGCGCAGGCCGCCCATGTCGTCGGGGCTCGCCACCGGACGGACGGAGTTGGTCAGGTTGCGGAAGCCGCGCTCGGCATAGGCCAGCCCCTTGAGGTTCACGGTCTCGAGGCGGTCGAGCAGCTCCTGCCCGATCTCGCCGTCGAGCACCTCGTAGGCGTCCTCGTTGGAGGGGAACAGGAACGGCAGTTCGAACACCGCCATTTCGGGCAGGAAGTTCGAGACCGGGCCGTTGGTGATCACGCCCATGTCGATGCTGCCGATCTGCATGCCTTCGAGAAGCGTGCGCTCGTCGCCCAGCGTGGCGTTCGGGAAGATCTCGACCTCGATCTTGCCGCCGGTCCGCTCGGAGACCAGTTCGGCGAAGCGCTCGGCGGCGACGTGGAAGCCGTCCTGCTCGTTGACCACGTGGGCCAGACGCAGGGAGACGGGCTCCATGTCGGCGAAATCCTCGGGAGCCGCGCTGGCGGCGGAGCCGATCAGACCGGCAAGGGCGGCGACCGACGCGGTCGCAAGGAATGAACGTCGCAGCATCGGAAAATCTCCTCCTCAAGTGCTGGACGAGCAATGTCCATTCTGCGCCGGAGCGTCAACCATACGGAAGGACGATCGGGGCGAGGGGGCGGCGCCCCGCGGCTTCGGGCGCGGCCCTCAGTCCACCCGCACCCGGTATTCCCGGCGTCCCGTCCCCGCTCCGCGGAGGGCGAAGGTCAATCCCTCCCCCGGCCGCTCGGTCAGGGTCTCTTCGGACAGCCCGATCGCGGCGGTGGTGCAGTAGAGCGTCGAAAGGTCATCGCCCCCGAACGCGGGGCAGGAGGGTTGGGTTGCTGGCACGCTGACCGCCGTCTCCGGCCTTCCCTCCGCGGTGAAGACCCCGATCCGGGAGGCGCCCCAATGGGACACGAAAAGACGCCCCTCGCGGTCGGTGATGGCCCCGTCGGGGAAGCTGCCGGAGGCGCGTTCGTCTATGAAGATCTCGGGCTCCCCCATTGGCCAGCCCTCGTCGTCCAGCTCCCAGCGAAAGATGCAGGAGGTCGGGGTATCGGCGAAATAGGCGAACTGGGCGTCGGGACTGAAACAGATGGCATTGGGGATGGTGATGCCGGGGCGAAGGCAGGTCAGTTCCCCCTTGTAATAGCGGTATATCGCGCCGGCGCCGTCCGCCTTGTCGATGCCCATCGTTCCGACCCAGAAGCCCCCCCACGGATCGGCGCGGCCGTCATTGGAGCGGGTCGCGACGTTCTCGGCCTCGAGCGGACAGACGCGCTCCCGCGCGTTGCTGTCCAGATCGAGGAGGGTCAGATCGGTCTGCGTCGCGACGATCACCGAAGCGCGGTCCACCCAGCCGAGGCAGGACACGAACCGGTCGAAGGACCAGTCCTGCAGCGCTCCGTCCTGTCGTCCAAGGACGCGGCGAGAAAGGATGTCGCACCACAGGAGTTGCTCCCGCTCGGGGTGCCAGAGCGGACCCTCTCCGAGAAGACAGCGGGTCGTGTCGTGAATGTCCGCCGCGCTCATGTGCATATATCCGCGAGGCGCCGGTTCAGGGGGGCGCCGACGCGGAAGGGGGCGTCGGTCCCGGTCCGGCTCCCGCCGATGCAGCGGCGTCCTGAAAGGTCGGTCATTCGAAGCTCCGTGTGGGGGTCGGTGTCCCGATCAGTCGTGAAAGGCGGCGCCCGCCACCCGGCGCCCGAGCATGAACGCGTCGGCGACATGGATCAACGGGGCTGCATCCGTATCCGAGTGACGCCCGGCGATCAGCTCGTCGAACCGGGCGTAGAGGGCGGGATACTCGCCTAGCGTGCCGGCTTCCTGCTCCGCGCCATCGATGAAGAGACGCGAGCCACCCTCGGTCAGGCGCAAGGGTCCGGCATCCGTCTCCACCTCGATCTGCCAGATGTCGTCCCCCTCCTGGCGCCAGTCGAACCCTGCTGTCGCCTCCACATCGTCCCCGCCCGTGAAGGTCAGATCGGCGGCGATCGGCGTGTCGCGGTTCTCCGGGAAGGTGAGCGTCGCGGCGGTCAGGTGCAGCAGGCCCGGACAGATCTCGGTCAGGATCGACAGCGCGTTGATGCCGGGATCGAAGACGCCGAGCCCGCCCGCCTCCCAGATCCACTCCTGGCCGGGATGCCACTTCCGGACGTCCTCCTTCCAGTCGATCCGGATGCGCCGGACCCTCTTGTCCGCGAGCCATGCCTTCGCCGGCGCCACGCCACCGGCCATGCGCGAGTGCCAGGAGGCGAAGAGGGTGACGCCGGCGCCGTCGGCCATCTGCCGCAGGCGCAGCACCTCGGCGATCGTCGCGCCGGGCGGCTTCTCGAGCATCACGTGCTTGCCCGCGGCGATCGCGGCGCGCGCGGCTGCGAACCGGGGGACGGGAGGCATGCAGAGCGACACGGCAGGGATGTCCGGCCGCGCGTCCAGAAGGGCCTCCAGCGTCGCGTGGGTCTCGATGCCCTCGATGCCGCCGGAGCGGCTGACGCAGGCGGCGAGGGCGAAGGCGTCCGATCCGGCAAGGGCAGGGACATGCTGGTCCCGGGCGATCTTGCCGATGCCAACGAGGGCGACGGGCAGGGGGCGGGGCAGGGAGGAGGACATGGTTTCTCCGTCAGAAGCAGGGATCACGCCCGCAGCGCGGTGACCCGAAGGAGGCCGCGCTGGAGCAGGATGAACAGAAGCAGCAGCACGCCGATGACGATCTTGGCCCACCAGCTCGACAGCGAGCCGTCGAACACGATGTAGGTCTGGATGAGGCCCATGGTCAGGACCCCGAAGAGCGTCCCAACCATGTAGCCTGCACCGCCAGTCAGGAGCGTGCCGCCGATCACGACCGCGGCGATGGCGGTGAGCTCGGCGCCCACCGTCGCGAGGGGGTAGCCGGAGCCGGTATAGATCGAGAAGACGATGCCGGAGAGGCCCGCCATGAACCCCGAGAACGCATAAATCCCGACCGTCACCCGGCCCACGCGCACGCCCATCAGCCGGGCCGTCTGCTCTCCGCCTCCGATGGCGAAGACGGACGCGCCGAAGCGGGTGCGATGCGCGACGAGGGCCCCCGCCGCCACCGACAGCAGCATCACGATGCCGATGAAGGTCAGTCGCCCCTTGCCCGGCATCAGCCAGTAGGCGTCCTTCAGCGCGTCGTAGAACGGATCGGCGATCGGCACGGAGTCGATGGTCAGCATGTAGGAGGCGCCGCGTGCGAGGAACATCCCCGCCAGCGTGACGATGAACGGCGGCATGGCGAGGCCGTGGATGATCCCGCCCATCGCGGCGCCGAAGGCCGTCGTGATCGACAGAAGCAGGGCGAAGACGATCAGCGGATGCAGCCCCGTCTCGCGCAGGACGACGGCGATGAAGACGCCCGAGAAGGCGATCACCGAGCCGACGGACAGGTCGATCCCGCCCGACAGGATGACGAGTGTCATGCCGACCGCGACGATCCCGAGATAGGCGTTGTCCGTCAGCAGGTTCCCGGCGACGCGGGTGGAGAGCATGTAGGGAAACTGCAACCAGCAGACGATATAAGCGGCGACGAAGATGCCGATCGTCGCAAGGAGCGGGTAGAGGCGGGGATTGAGGCTCATCGCGGTGCGCTCCCTTCGGCCGGGGCCGGTTCGCGAAGGCGCTGCGCGCGCCGGCGCAGAAGGAACCAGTGCCGGGCCATGTTCGGCGATTGCACGACGAGGACGGTCAGCACCAGCCCGGCCTTGATGACGAGGTTGTACTCGGACGGGAAGCCCGAGAGCAGGATGCCGGTGTCGATGGTCTGGATGATCATCGCGCCGAGGACGGAGGCGGCGATGGAGAACCGCCCTCCGAGGAGCGAGTTGCCGCCGATCACCACTGCGAGGATCGCGTCGAGCTCCAGCCAGAGCCCGGCATTGTTGGCGTCCGCGCCGCGGATGTCCGCCGTCGCGATGATCCCGGCGAGCGCGGCGCAGAGGCCGGAGGCCATGTAGACCGCGATCAGGAGCACCTTCGCGTTGATCCCGGCGAGGGCCGAGGCGGAGCGGTTGATGCCGATGGCCTCGACCAGCAGCCCCAGCGCCGTCCGCCGCATGAGCGCCGCGAAGGCGATCGCCGTCAGCACCCAGATGAAGATCGGGACGGGCACGGCGGCGAGGCTGCCGGAGCCGAGCCAGGAGAAGGCCGGATCGTTGAAGGTCAGGATCCGTCCCTCGGTGATGAGCTGCGCGATGCCGCGGCCGGAGGTCATCAGGATCAGCGTCGCGACGATCGGCTGGATGCCGATGATCGCGACGAGACAGCCGTTCCAGAGCCCGCAGACGAGGCCGGTCGCGAGCGCCAGAAGGATTGCGGGCCCGACGCCCCAGCCCGACGCGATGGCCCAGGCGCCCGCCGCGCCGGTGATCGCCATGACCGTGCCGACGGAGAGATCGATGCCGCGCGTCGCGATGACCAGGGTCATGCCGACGGCGAGGAGCGCCACAGGCGCGCCGCGCTTCAGCACGTCCACCACCGGTCCGGAGAGGCGCCCGCCCTGGTAGTCGATGGCCAGGAACTGCGGAAAGAACACGGACGTCAGCGCCATGAGGATCGCGAGGGTGACGATCTGGGGCAGGACCCGCCTGAACGCACGTTTCATCGGGTGGCCTCCATGGGGTTCGCGGGCTCGGCGGACCCGCCGGCGATGGCGCGCACGATTTCGTCGGCGGCGACCTCGGATCCGGTCAGCTCCCGCACGTGGCGACGGTCGCGCAGGACGATGATGCGGTCCGAGGCGGCGACGAGCTCGTCGAACTCGGAGGAGATCACCAGCACGGACATGCCCGCCTCCGTCAGCTCGCGGATCAGGCGCAGGATCTCGGCATGAGCGCCGACATCGATGCCACGCGTCGGCTCGTCGAGGATCAGGAAACGAGGGTTCATCGCCAGCCAGCGGGCCAGGACGACCTTCTGCTGGTTGCCGCCCGACAGATCGCCGATGGCCTTCTCGGCGTCGGAGGTGCGGATGTCGAGCCGTTCGATATAGTCCTGCGCCAGCCGGTTCTGTTCGGCGCGCGGAATGGGCCGCGTCCAGCCTCTGCGGGCCTGCAGGGCGAGGATGATGTTCTCGCGCACGGACAGATCGGCGATGATGCCGTCCGTCTTGCGGTCCTCGGGGGCGAAGCCGAAGCCCGACCGGATCGCCTCGCGCGGGGTGCCGTGAGCGACGGCCCCCTCCGCGTCGCGGGCGGACCCGGTCGCGGCGCTGCGTACGCCGAAGAGGAGTTCCGCGCTTTCGGTGCGGCCGGAGCCGAGAAGCCCCGCAAGGCCGATCACCTCGCCCTCGCGCACCGAAAGATCGAACGGCTCCACGAGGCCTGGACGCCCGATATTTTCAAAGTGCAGGATCTCGGCCCGGCGGGCCGTCGGATCGTCGGAGCCCTTCGCCGCGCCCTCTACGGTAGCGTCCTCGAGGTCCCGGCCGAGCATGTGCTCGATGAGCTGGAGGCGGTTCAGCTCGGCCACGCGCTCCGTGGTGATCTTCCGGCCGTTGCGGAGCACCGTCAGCCGGTCGCAGATCTCGAACACCTGATCGAGAAAGTGGGACACGAAAACGATGCCGAGGCCCTTGTCCCTCAGGCCCCGCACCACGTCGAACAGCATCCGCACCTCGGCGGCATCGAGGCTCGCGGTCGGCTCATCCAGGATCAGGACCTTGCCGGACAGCGCCACGGCCCGGGCGATGGCGACGACCTGCTGCACCGCGACGGAATAGAAGCCGAGATCCCGCGACACGTCGATCTCGAGGCCGTAGCCCCGGAGCATCTCCTCGGCCATGCGGGTCTGCGCGCGCCCGTCGATCATGCCGAAGCGGCGCGGCTCGCGGCCGAAGGTCAGGTTCTGCGCGACGGTCAGGTTCGGCAGGAGGTTCACCTCCTGGTAGACCGTGCCGATGCCGAGTTCCTGCGCCTGCGAGGTGGAATCGGGCGAGATCTGCGCGCCGTCCAGCCATATCTCGCCGGCGTCCCGGCGATAGGCGCCGGTCAGGCATTTGATCAGGGTGGACTTGCCGGCACCGTTCTCGCCGAGAAGCGCGTGCACCTCACCGGCCTCCAGATCGAAATCGACCGCATCCAGCGCCTTCGTACCCGGAAAGGATTTCGACAGGGATCGGATGGACAGCAGCATCGCAACGGGTCCTCGCAAGCGAAGAAAGGGGGAGAAGGGAGGGAAGGCGCGGGCCGCCGGATCGGCCGCCCGCGCCCAAGGATCGCGGCTTAGTAGCCGAGGTCCTTGCGGGCCTCGTACTCGGCCATCGGATCGTCGTCCTGCGTGTAGAGCGCGGAGTCCGTCTGGATGAACTTCTCGGGCTCGGTGCCGCTCTCCCAGTAGGCTTCGAGGGCGTCGAAGGCGGGGCCGGCCATGTTCGGGGTCAGCTCCACGGTCGCGTTCGCATCGCCGCCCGCGATGGCCTGGAAGATGTCCGGCACCGCGTCGATGGACACGATGAGGATGTCCTCGCCGGGGTCCATACCCGCCTCGTTGATCGCCTGGATCGCGCCGAGCGCCATGTCGTCGTTATGGGCGTAGAGCGCGCAGATCTCGTTGCCGCTCTCGGCCTGGAGGAAGCTTTCCATGACCTCCTTGCCGCCGGTCCGGGTGAAATCTCCGGTCTGGCTGCGTACGATCTCGAGGTTGTCGTGGCCCTCGATCGCGTTGCGGAACCCGGTGGCACGGTCGATGGCGGGGGAGGACCCCGTGGTGCCCTCGAGCTCGACGATGCGGCACTCCTCGTCGCCCACCTCGTCCACCAGCCACTGGCCCGCGACTTCGCCTTCGTGGACGAGATCGGAGCCGACGGCGGTCAGGTAGAGGTCGTCCGAGCTGTCAACGCGGCGGTCGAGCAGGACGACCGGGATCTCAGCCTCGGCGGCTTCCTCGAGGACGCTGTCCCAACCGGTCGCGACGACCGGGGCGAGCAGGATCGCGTCCACCCCTTGCGCGACGAAGGACCGGATGGCGGCGATCTGGTTTTCCTGGCGCTGCTGCGCGTCGGAGAAGCGCAGATCGATCCCGCGCTCTTCGGCCTGCTGGCGCGTCAGGGTGGTTTCGGCAGCGCGCCAGCCGGATTCGGAACCGATCTGCGAGAAGCCCACGGTCTGGGCCTGCGCCGAAACGGCTCCGAGGATGATGGCGGTCGTGGTCAACAATGTCTTCATTGGTCTCTCTCCCTTTAAGTGTCATGGGCGCGGTGGGCGGCCCATATGAGCCGTTCGCGCGGTTCGGCGTCTCTCTCCCCCGGCCACCCGGGGGGCCTCCTGCCACGGCGCGCCGGACGCTCTGGGGCCCGGACGCGCCGTCTCGCTCCCGCGGCACGGATGCCGCGGATCTTCAGTGGCTGTCCTTCGGGACCTCGTTCCCGCGGCAGCCTTTGAGGAAGTCGAAATCGGCGCCGCTCTCGGCGCCCTCGACGTGATCGTGAAAGAGCCTGGCATAGCCGCTGGCGGGCGGCGGCTCGGACCGCGTCCAGGCCTTCAGCCGGTCCTGCAACTCGGTCTCCGTGATGTCGAGATGCAGGCGCCGCCCCGGCACGTCGAGCTCTATCATGTCGCCGCTGCGGACCACCGCGAGGGGGCCGCCCACCGCCGCCTCGGGCGCGGTGTGCAGAACGACGGTGCCGTAGGCGGTGCCCGACATGCGCGCGTCCGAGATCCGGACCATGTCCGTGATGCCGCGGCGCAGGACCTTGGGCGGCAGGCCCATGTTCCCCACCTCGGACATCCCCGGATAGCCTCTCGGTCCGCAATTCTTCAGCACCATCACGCAGGTCTCGTCGATGTCGAGATCCTCGTCGGCGATGCGCGCCTTGTAATCGTCGATATCCTCGAAGACGACGGCGCGCCCCCTGTGCCGCATCAGCTCCGGGCTTGCCGCCGAGGGCTTCAGGACCGCGCCACTCGGCGCCAGGTTTCCATGCAGGACCGCGATGCCGCCAGAGGCCGTGAGCGCCCGCTCGACCGGCAGGATCACATCGTCGTTCCAGTTCACCGCGTCCGAGACCTCGTCCCAGATCCGTCCGCCCGACACAGTCAGCGCGTCCTTGTGCAGCATGCCGGCCTCGCCGAGGCGCCTGAGGACAACCGGCAGGCCGCCGGCATAGAAGAACTCCTCCATGAGGTACTTGCCCGACGGCATGAGGTTCAGGATCGTCGGCACGTCGCGTCCGAGCCGGTCCCAGTCCGACAGCGACAGATCGACGCCGACGCGGCCCGCGAGCGCGAGGACATGCAGCACCGCGTTGGTCGAGCCGCCGATGGCGCCGTTGCAGCGGATCGCGTTCTCGAAGGCATCGCGGGTCAGGATGTCGGACGGCTTCAGGTCGTCCTTCACCATCTGCACGATCCGGCGGCCGGTCAGCTGCGCCATCACCCGGCGCCGCGCATCGACGCCGGGGATCGCCGCATTGCCGGAGAGGGCCATGCCGAGCGCCTCGGCCATCGAGGCCATGGTGGAGGCGGTGCCCATCGTGTTGCAGGTGCCCGAGGAGCGGGACATGGCCTGCTCCGCCTCGAGGAACTCGTCTTGGGTCATCTTCCCGGCCTTGATGTCCTCGGACATCTGCCAGAGCGCCGTGCCGGAGCCGACGCGCTCGCCCCGGAACCAGCCGTTCAGCATCGGCCCGCCGGTGACGACTATGGAGGGGATGTCGGTCGAGGCCGCGCCCATCATCAGCGACGGGGTCGTCTTGTCGCAGCCGACGAGGAGGACCGCGCCGTCGATCGGCTGTGCCCGCATCGTTTCCTCGACGGCCATCGCGGCGAGGTTGCGGTACATCATCGCCGTGGGGCGGAAGGTGTTCTCCGAGGCGGAGAAGACCGGCACCTCGACGGGGAAGCCGCCGGCCTCCCAGATCCCCGCCTTCACCTTCTCGGCGAGCTCGCGCAGATGGCCGTTGCAGGGGGTGAGCTCGGACCACGTGTTGAGGATGCCGATGACCGGGCGCCCGTCGAACAGGTCATGGGGGTAGCCCTGGTTCTTCAGCCAGCCGCGGTGATAGATGTTGTCGCGGCTGACGCCGCCGTACCACTCCTGACTTCTGAGCCGTCTGGGCCATTCGGCGGGTTCGAAGCTCATCACAGCACCCGGATATCTGTCAGGGGTTCGCGCGTTTCGGCCGGCGGACGGGCGAGGGGGTTGCGCAGCGGAAGCCCGAAGGGGCCGGCCTCGATCTCGAAGATGTCCCCGTCCTCGGCGCTGACGCCGTCCGCGAAGGACAGCGTCGCGGTGCCGAACATGTGGACATGCACGTCGCCGGGTTGGCGGAAGAGGTCGTACTTGAAGTGGTGGTGTTCGAGGTTGCGGATCGAGTGGGACATGTTCGCCTCGCCCGACAGGAAGGATTTCTCGAAGATGACGTTCTCGCCGCGACGGATCCGGCTCGTCCCCTCGACGCTGCCCGGAAGCTCGCCGACCAGCAGTTCCGGGCCGACGGCGCAGGGGCGCAGCTTGGAATGGGCGAGGTAGAGGTAGTTCTGCCGTTCGGTGACGTGGTCCGAGAACTCGTTGGCAAGCGCGAAGCCGACCCGCACGGGCATGCCGTCCCGGCCGATCACGTAGAGCCCGGCGATCTCCGGCTCCTCCCCGCCATCGAGCGCGAAGGCGGGGCTCTTCAGCGGCCCGCCGGGGGGAACGAGGGCGTGACCGGTGCCCTTGTAGAACCACTCGGGCTGCACGCCCGCCGCCCCGTTTCCGGGTTTGCCGCCCTCGACGCCCATGCGGAACATGCGCATCGAGTCCGTCTCGTCCTCGGGCTTCTTGGAATGCATCGAGGCGCGGGTTGAGGCGGAGCCGAGATGCGTGAGCCCGGTCCCCGTGAGGTGCAGGTGCGCGGGATCGGGATGGGTGAGCGGGGGCAGAAGGCGGCCCTGCGACTGGAGATCCTCGAGGTCCACCGCGCCGTTCAGGCCGAGGGCGAGGATATGGTCCCGGATCGAGGTGCCCGTCCCGGCGGCCTCCATCGCAAGCTCGTAGAGCGAGGCGTCCGACTTGACCTCGTAGGCCTCCGATCCCTCACGGGCGACGACCTGCGGGCGGCCCGCCTCGCCAATGTATTGAGAGAGCAGCATGGCTCCTATCCCTTTTTCTTGTTCATGACGTCGAAGATCACGGCGGCCAGGAGCACGAGGCCCTTGATCACCTGCTGGTAGTCGATCCCGATCCCGAGGATGGACATGCCGTTGTTCATCACGCCCATGATGAAAGCGCCGATGACGGCTCCGACCACGGTTCCGACACCGCCGGCCATTGAGGCGCCTCCGATGAAGACGGCCGCGATCACGTCGAGTTCGAAGGTCGCCCCGGCCTTCGGCGTCGCGGTGTTGAGGCGTGCGGCGAAGACGAGGCCCGCAAGCGCCGCCAGCATTCCCATGTTGGCGAAGGTCAGGAAGGTCAGGCGCTTGGCGTTGATGCCGGAGAGCATGGCCGCCTTCTCGTTGCCGCCGATGGCGTAGATGCGCCGGCCCGTCGTGGTGCGGCTCGTGACGAAGGAATAGATCGCGATCAGGAGCGCCATCACGATGAAGACGTTGGGCAGGCCCCTGAAATCGGCCATCAGCCAGCTCATCCAGGTGATCCCGATGAAGACGATGGCGGTCTTGCCGGCGAAGAAGGCGAAGGGCTCCTCCGGCGCGCCGGTCTTCGCCTGTGCCGCGCGATTCCTCAGCGCCAGGAGCGTCAGGCCGACCGCCACCGCGAGGCCGATGAGGAAGGACATCAGGTTGAACCCATCCATCGCGAAGAGGTCCGGCAGGAAGCCCGAGGAGATGAGCTGGAATTGCGGCGGGAAGGGGCCGACCGACTGGCCGGCGAGGAGCCACAGCGTCAGGCCCTTGAAGACCAGCATCCCCGCGAGCGTCACGATGAAGGAGGGGATGCGGAAATAGGCGATCCAGAACCCCTGCGCCATGCCGATCACCGCGCCCGCGGCGAGGCAGACGATGGCGGCGATGGGGTAGGGCACGTCCCAGTTCACGATCATCACCGCCGCGAGGGCGCCGATGAAGCCGAGGACGGAGCCGACGCTGAGGTCGATATGCCCGGCGACGATCACGAGGAGCATCCCCACCGCCATGATGACGATGTACGAGTTCTGCAGCACCAGGTTCGTCAGGTTCACCGGCTTGAGCAGGATGCCGCCCGTCGCGACCTGGAAGAAGGCCATGATGGCGATCAGCGCGAAGAGGATGCCGTATTCGCGCAGGTGTCCCTTCAGGAAGCGCCAGCTGGCACGCGCCTGTTCTCCGGCGGGCCGATCGGCCGTCTCGTCGACGATCTGGCTCATTTCACGCGGTCTCCCGATTTGATGATGCGGGCCATGATCTTCTCCTGGCTGGCTTCGGCCGTGGGCATCTCGCCCACGAAGCGGCCTTCGTTCATGACGTAGAGGCGGTCGGTGATTCCGAGGAGTTCCGGCATCTCCGACGAGATGACGATGATCGCCTTGCCGCTGGCGGCCAGGTCACGGATCACGGTGTAGATCTCGAATTTCGCGCCGACGTCGATGCCGCGCGTCGGCTCGTCGAGGATCAGCACGTCCGGATCGGCGAAGAGCCACTTGGACAGCACGACCTTCTGCTGGTTGCCGCCCGAAAGGTTCACCGTCTCCTGCTCGATGGAACTCGACTTGATGTTGAGCCGCCCGCGATAGCGCTCCGCCACCTCCGCCTCGCGCGCGCCGTTCACGACGACGCCGTCGGCGACCGCGTCCAGCTTCGCGAGCGGTACGTTCCGGCGGATGGTGTCGTCGAGGACGAGACCGTAGGTCTTGCGGTCCTCGGTGGCATAGGCCAGCCCGGCATTGATCGCCGAGCGCACGGTGGAGAGGTCCGCCACGTGGCCATTGATCTTCGCGGTGCCGGTGATGTCCCGACCCCAGGAGCGGCCGAAGAGGCTCATGGCAAGTTCGGTGCGGCCCGCGCCCATCAGCCCGGCGATGCCGACCACTTCGCCGTGGCGGACGTGGAACGAGACGTCCCTGACAACGACGCGGTCCGTCTGCACCGGATGGTGGACGGTCCAGCCCGAGACCTCCATCGCCACCTCCTCGCGGATCTGCGGGTCGCGTTCGGGGTAGCGGTCATTGAGCGACCGGCCGACCATGTCGCGGATGATGTCGTCCTCGCTGATGCCGCCTTCGCAGTCGAGGCGGGCCACGGCGCCACCGTCGCGCAGGACGGTGATCGTGTCCGCCACCTGCCGGATCTCGTTGAGCTTGTGGCTGATCAGGATCGAGGTGACGCCCTGCTTGCGCAACTCGGCGAGGAGGGCGAGGAGCTTGTCGCTGTCCTGCTCGTTGAGCGACGAGGTCGGCTCGTCGAGGATCAAGAGGCGCACGTCCTTGGACAGCGCCTTGGCGATCTCCACGAGCTGCTGCTTGCCGAGGCCGAGATCGGCGACCGTCGCCTTGGGGCTTTCCTTGAGGCCGACGCGGGCCAGGAGATCCGCCGCGCGCATCTCCGTCCGGCGCCAGTCGATGATGCCGCGCTTGGCGCGCTCGTTGCCCATGAAGATGTTCTCCGCCACGGACAGAAGCGGGATCAGGGCGAGTTCCTGGTGAATGATGATGATGCCGCGGCTCTCGCTGTCGCGGATGCCGCGGAACGACTGGACCTCGCCGTCGTAGAGGATGTCGCCGCTGTAGGAGCCGTGCGGATAGACGCCCGAGAGTACCTTCATCAGGGTCGACTTGCCGGCGCCGTTCTCGCCCACGAGGGCGTGGATCTCACCTTCTTCCACCTTCAGATTCACCCGATCGAGCGCCTTCACACCGGGAAATTCCTTGGTGATGTCGCGCATCTCGAGCAGCGTCGCCATGGCGGAATCCTTGAAGAAAAGACACGGGGTCCCGCGGGAGAGCGCCTCCCGGGCCGGGGATCAGTGTGGGGAGCCGAAGTGCGGGCCGGGATGATCGGGGCCGGGCGGCATCTGGGGCCGCCCGGCGAGACCGTCACTCGATCTGGTCTTCGGTGTAGTAGCCGCCGCCCACGAGGACGTCCTGCCAGTTGCTTTCCGTCACCGGCACCGGCTCCAGGAGGTAGGACGGCACGACCCTGACGCCGTTGTCGTAGGTCTCGGTGTCGTTGATCTCGGGCTCGCCGCCCTGCAGGAGCGCATCGACCATGCTCACGGCCACGCCGGCGAGTTCCCGGGTGTCCTTGAAGATGGTGGAGTACTGCTCGCCGCGCACGATCGCCTTGATCGAGGGGATCTCCGCGTCCTGACCGGTGACGATGGGCATCTCCATGTCGCCCGAGCCGTAGCCCACGCCCCTCAGCGAGGAGATGATGCCGATGGAAAGCCCGTCATAGGGGGACAGGACGCCGTGCACCGTCTCGTCGGTGTAATTGGCGGACAGAAGGTTATCCATCCGCGCCTGCGCGACCGAGCCGTCCCAGCGCAGCGTGCCGACGGTATCCATCCCGGTCTGACCGGACACGATGTTGACGCTCCCGTCGTCGATCAGCGGCTGCAGGACGGACATCGCGCCATCGTAGAAGAAGTACGCGTTGTTGTCGTCGGGGCTGCCGCCGAAGAGCTCGACGTTCCAGGGCTCGGCGTCCGGGAAGCGCTCCTCGAGACCCTCGACGAGCGTGTTGGCCTGCTGCACGCCGACCTGGAAGTTGTCGAAGGTCGCGTAGTAGCTGACATCGCCCGAGTCGCGGATCAGCCGGTCATAGGCAACGACCGGGATATCCATCGCGGCGGCGTTGGCGAGCGCGTTCGTCAGCGTGGTGCCGTCGATCGCGGCGATCACGAGGGCATCGACGCCCTTGGTGATCATGTTCTCGATCTGGGCGAGCTGGTTGGGAATATCGTCTTCGGCATATTGCAGGTCGGTCGCGTAGCCGGCCTCCTCGAACTGCCGGACCATGTTCTCGCCGTCGGCGATCCAGCGGGCCGAGGACTTGGTCGGCATGGCGATGCCGACGGTGCCCTGATCCTGTGCGTAAGCGGGCAGCGCCAGAAGCGCAGCCATCGCGGTGGCGCCAAGGGCGCGTCGCGTGAGTTTCATGTTGTCCTCCCTTCGCCGGAGCGGATCGTGCGCCGGCTTCTCCCGGGCACGCGACGTTGCGCGGCCCGATACAACCCTTGCCCTTTACGGAGATACATAACAAATTCCGATTGTGCGCTTTGATATACCGAAAATGATATGAGCAACCCGGATCGCCCCAGATCGTCTGCCACCGGGGACCTCGTCCGCGGAGGGCTCAAGTTCTCCCAACTCCGGCTGATGTCAGCGCTCCGTGAGCATGGCCGGATCGGAGCGGCGGCGAGCCATGTGGGCATGACTCAGCCAGCTGCTTCCCGGCTCCTGGCGCAGCTGGAGCCCCTTGTCGGAACGCCCCTCTACATACGGCACCCGAGGGGGATCGAACTGACCGAAGCGGGACGCATCCTCGCCGACCAGGCGACGGAGACGCTGAAGGGGCTCGACCGCGCTCATCAGAAGATGGAGGGGCTGAAAGGCGGCATGCGTGGCCATGTGCGGGTCGGCTCGGTGACGGGGCCGTCGCTCGAGCAGCTGCTGCCGGTGCAGCGCGAGGTGCGGCTGGCCTACCCCGAGATCGAGGTGACGGTGCAGGTGGACACCTCGGACCGTCTCGCCGAGGCGCTCCTTGCCGACAATCTCGATTTCTACATTGGACGGGTTCCGGATGCCGCCGATGCCCGCCCCTTCGCCATCGACATGATCGGACCGGAGCCGATCAGCCTTCTGGTGCGCCTCGCCCATCCCCTGACGCGCAAGTCGGATGCGACGCTGAGGGACTGCCTCGACTACGACTGGGTGATGCAGCCGCCCGGCGGCCTGCTGCGCCGGACGGCGGAGAACTATCTTCTGTCGAAGGGACTTAGCGTGCCGTCACGCGTTGTGAGCACGACCTCGATCCTGTTCACGCTCGCCCTCGTCAACGAGACGAACGCCATCGCGCCGATCGCGAGCGCCGTCTGCCGCTTCTTCATCGAACGGGCGGCGCTTGGCAGCCGGCTCGCGATTCTGCCCGTCGCGGAGGACATCGCGGTCGAGGATTTCGGCATCGTCTCCCGGGCCGGGGCAGCACTGACCCCCGCGGCCGACCGCTTCATGACGCTCCTGCGCGCCCGCTCGAGACCTCAGGACTAGCCGGCAATCCGCAGGTCAGAAGCAGGGGCAGGGCGGACAGGCGCCGCCCGGCCGCCGGTCTTCAGCTCATCACGCGGGGCACCCGGACGTCCCAATCGAGATCGCGCACCAGCTCCCCACCGCTCCACGCGCGCAGCCGCGCCTCGATCCGGAAATGCGTCGCGTCGCCGGTCAGGCGCGTATCCGTCTCCGTTCGCACCTTCCAGTCCTCGCGGCTCATCTCGTGGATCCACGTCACCTCTCCCTCGGCGGAGAGGGGATCGCCGGGCAGGATCGTGTAGATCTCGCGCCCCTCGGCGGAGTGGCGGAACTCCTGTGCCGAGATCACCGCGTCCCCCTCGTGGTCCCGCACCTCGATTGTCAGGCGGCCGGTATCGCGGTCCTCCGTGACGGTCCATTCGGCCTTCGGGGCCGCCTCGAACGACATGTCGAGCGGCGCGCCCGCGCGGGGCGGGTCAAAATCGGGCGCCGTGTCCACATTCGCCTCCCGCAGGGGGAGGGTGAGGGACGATTCCGCCGGCAGGACCGTGAGACGGACCGCCTCGGGGACGGGCCAGGCGATCGGGAAGTAGCTCGTCGAAAGGCCGAGGCGGATGCGATGCCCGGCTCGGAATATCTGGGCGACATGCTTGAATGGAACCGAGACCTTGTAGTCCTTGCCCGGCTCCAGCGTCTCCGGCGCCTCATGGCTGTCGCGGTGATTGAGGTTCAGAAGACCGTAGCTCACCCGCGTCGCCGCGCCGTCCGGGGCCACGTCCATCAGTCGCACGGCGACCTGGGCCACCGGACGATCCACCCGGAAGGTGAGGGTCAGGGCGGCGGCGCCGGCGATGGCGAGATCGGCCTCGAGCGGGGCCGTCTCGAAGGTCAGGCTCCCGGCGTCGTCGCGGCGCTGGTCTCCGGGCTGGTCTCCGGGATGGGCGTAGGAACACCACTTTCCCGCCTGCATCCCGGTCCAGAGCGGAGACGTGATCGTCAGCGGCGCATCCGGCGCGCCCTCCGTTCCGAGCGATCCGTCAGAGCCGAGGGGATAGGGGACTGGCGTCACATTGGGGGAGGGCCAGGCGGGCTCGGTGATCCAGTGACCCTCGCGCACGTCGTAATGGGAGCGCGGCTCCGCGTGGTCCTGCAGGAACAGGCGCAGCGGCGGCTCGTCCATGATGCCGGTGTCCTCGCCCTTCAGCCACTGGTCCCACCAGCGCGTCTCCTCGGTCAGCCAGTCGATGGCGGGGCCAGGGGCGCCGAGATAGGGATACTTGTGGGACCACGGGCCGACGATGCCCTTGGCGGGAGAGCGCAGGTTCTGGACGAGGCGGAAGACCGAGTTGCAGTAGCCGTCCGCCCAGCCGCTGACCGCGTAGACCGGCACCTCGACATCGTCCCAGTTCTCGCAGATGGACCCGTGCTTCCAGAAGGCGTCCCGCGTGGGGTGGCGCATCCATTCCTCGAGCCAGAGGCCGGAGTGATCGAGCCGGGCCTCCCACATCTCTCGCCATCGCGCGCCGACATGGGCGGGATCGGGCGGAAGCGTATTGATGCCGAACATGACCGACGCCCAGGAGAGCTGGTCGCCGAGAAGCGCACCGCCCATGTAGTGGATGTCGTCGGCGTAGCGGTCGTCGGTGGAGCAGATCGTCACGACGGCCTTCAGCGCGGGGGGGCGCAGAGCCGCGATCTGCAGGCCGTTGAAGCCGCCCCAGGATATCCCGACGATGCCGACGCCGCCGTCGCACCATTCCTGCGCCGCGATCCAGTCGATGGCGTCGCAGCCGTCCTGCAGCTCGATGTCGGTGTACTCGTCGGTCATCACGCCGTCCGACTCGCCGGTTCCGCGGATGTCGAGTCGGACATAGGCGTAGCCATGCCCCGCGAGCCAAGGCGCGCGGGCGGCGTCCCGCTCCAGCGTCTTGTCGTTCTTGCGATAGGGAATGTACTCGAGGATCGCGGGGACCGGCCGGGCGGCGGCGTCCTGCGGCATCCAGATCCGCGCGGCGAGGCGGGTGCCGTCCGGCATCGGGATCTCGACGTGCTCGAGTTCGCGCACGTCGCGCGGCATGTCCGTGTCGATCTTCATGGGGCAGCGATCCGGTAAAAGAGGGGCGGGGGCATGGGTCTTATCCGCGCCCCCGGCTCCGAAGTCCATCCACCGCGCTGCCCCCGCGGATCGTGCGTCTACTCGACGATGTCGGCGAACTCGTAGTTGAGCTTCTTCATCACCTGCTCGTAGTTCCACAGCAGCTTGGACTGCTTTCCGGCCCCCATCCAGACGGAGGCGACGGCGTAGCTGTAGGCATCCTGTTCGGGCAGTTCCGAAAGCATCATGTTCTTCGACACGTAGGACACGATGCGAGCGCCCTCAACGGTCTCGGCCGCGACCTGGACCTCTGCCGCCGAGGGGATGCGTGCGACGCGGGCATCGCGGAAGAAGACCCTGTAGAAGAACTCCGCCGCGACGCTCTCGGGGCCTTCGCCCCTCGGCATGTCCGGCGCCCGGCCGAGGCCGAGATCGATGGTCACCTGCTGGTGCGACACGCCATCGACCATTTCGAAAAGGTCGCAGTGCGATTGCGCGATGCGGGTGTTGATCTCCAGGAGCCAGATCCGATCCTGAACCTCGTCCCAGTAATACTCGATGTTGAAGCCCGCATTGTCGTAGCCGATATGGCCCATGATCGTGCGGGTGATCTCCCACATCTTCTGCTGGACACGGGCGGGCAGGGTCGAGGGATAGAGGTAGTAGAAGAAGCTGAGCACCTGCGGGTAGCGGATCGAATCCACCGTCCCGTAGGGCACCACGTTGCCGTCATGCACATAGCCCTCGACGGTACATTGACGTCCGCCGATGACCTGCTCGGCCATGCAGTAATGGCCCTCGACGGCACGGATGTCCTCCGGCAGGTCGGCTTGCGCGAGGACGTGGTCGAAGGGCTCGCCGATGGTGCGGATCTCGGCTCGGAGCTTCTCGATCGCGAAGTCGAAATCTTCGGGGCTGTCGATCCGAAAGCCGAGGCGCGAGCCGGAGGACTTGATCGGCTTCACGAAGAACGGGAAGCGCAGGTCCGCTTCGCCGATCTTGGACAGCGCATCGTCGTCGAACGGATCGAACGCGGTGAACTTCGGGATGTGGTCCGGGATCGCCTCGCGCATCACGCTTCTGGACCAGAACTTGTGCTCGCATTTAAGCAGCGCCTCGAGCGAGGTCTGCTTCGTGCCGTATTCCCGGCAAAGGATCGGCAGCATGGTCGAGACGGGAAAGTCGATATAGCCGACGATGGCGTCTATCGATCCACCGAAGGCGTCGAGCGTCCCGCGCGCCTCGTCGAGCATCGCGGGGATATCGAAGTCCTGCGTGTCGGAGACCTGCGCCGGTGTCAGCAGCTGGTGGAATTCGACGTCCTCCACGCCGCGCAGGCGCTTCAGTCGCTCGGCGTTGTGATCGTTCAAGCCGATGACGAACACGTTTTTCGTCATGTTACCCCCTCTGGTACGGGTCCCGCGAGATGCGGGCCCGTTTCTTGTGTCTTGATGGTGCCGCGTCGCCGCTCAGGTTCGCGCCAGATCGGCCTGTTCGCCGTAACTGCGCCCCTTGAGCCGCGCGGTGGTCCCTTCGATGTCATCGACGAGCAGAAGGAGGAAGTCGCCCTCTTCGGCGAGCTCGATGGCCCGCTCGACGGCGTCAGCCTCGCTCATGATAACCTCGACGCGACCGGCCGATCCCGCCTCGCGCGCCCCGTCCGAGATCAGCGCGGCGACCTCGCCCTCGGCCCGCCCCCGCGAATCGCTTTCGTAGACGAAGACCACGTCGCACATGGCGGCAAGCTGCGCGCCGAGGCCCTTGAGGTCCTCGTCCCTGCGGTTGCCGGGCGCGGTGGAGACGGCAATCTTCCGCTGCGTTCCGAGACCGTTGACCAGCGGCTCCAGCGCCTGGAGCGCGGGAACGTTGTGGCCGTAGTCGATCAGGCACTTCACCCCGTCCGCCTCGAAGTAGTTCGTGCGGCCCGGCATCTGCGCAGGGGTGGGGTGGAACGTCATGAGGCCGGCGCGGATATCGTCGATCTCGAGGCCATGGGCGAGGGCGACGGCCGACGCCGCCATCGCGTTCTGGATGTTGAAGGGCGCATGCCCCTCGAAGGTGATCGGCACGTCGTTGATCTCGGCGATCTCCACGGTGACCTTGCCGCGCAGCAGGACGATCCAGCCGTTGCGCACGGTGAGCACCATGCCAAGCTCGCTCAGGTGCTGGCTGAGGTCCGGATTGTCGGGGTCCATCGTGAAGTAGATGATCTCCCCGCGGGACCAGTAGGTGCCATGCTCCATGACGAGCGGGTCGTCCGCGTTGAGGACGCAGAAGCCGCCCTCCGACTTGCGCTTGACCGCATCGACCACGACCGTCTTGCAGCGTGCGAGTTCCTCCAAAGTGTGGATGTCCCGCTCGCCGAGATGGTCCGACGCGATGTTCAGAAGGACGCCGACATTCGCCTCGTCGAAGCCGAGGCCCCGGCGCATGATGCCGCCACGGGCGACCTCGAGGACCGCGTGCTCGACGGTCGGCTCGCGCAGGACGGCCTGCGCCGCCGCGGGGCCGGAATAATCACCGCGGAGGATGACATGGTTGTCGATCTCCACCGTGCCCGTGCACCCCATGCCGACGGACTTGCCGGCCTGACGCAGAAGGTGAGTGGTCAGGCGCGTCGTCGTGGTCTTGCCGTTCGTGCCCGTGATCGCGGTGATCGGAATGCGGCCGTCATCCGTCGGGTCGGGGAAGAGCATCTGCACGACCGCCTCGCCCACCTCGCGCGGTTTGCCATGGGTGGGGGACATGTGCATCCGGAACCCCGGGCCGGCATTGACCTCGACGATCCCGGCGGACTGCTCCTCGAGCGGACGGGACACGGTCTCGCACAGAAGATCGATGCCGATCACGTCGAGCCCGATCATCCGGGCAATCCTCTCCATGGTGAAGCGCACCTCGGGGTGGACCTCGTCGGTGAGATCGGCCGCGGTGCCGCCGGTGGAGATGTTCGCGGTGGATTTCAGGAACGCCACCTCGGTCTCGGGAAGCACCGTGTCGAGCGCGTAGCCTGCCTGCTCCAGCATCCGTTCGGTCTGCTCGTCCACGACGATCTGCGTCAGGAGGTTCTCGTGCCCCACGCCCCGGCGGGGATCGGTGTTCTCCGCGTCGATCAGCTCCCGGATCGTGCGGCTGCCGTCGCCCGTGACATGGGCGGGGCGGCGACGGGCGGCGGCGACGAGCTTGCCGCCGATCACCAGCATCCGATGATCCTCACCCTTGATGTAACTCTCGACGATGACGCCGGCATAGTCATCCCGAGCGCGGGCGACGGCGGCCTCGTAACCGGACTTCAGATCCTCCGTCGACGCGATGTCCGTGGTGACGCCGCGGCCGTGATTGCCCGACAGCGGCTTTGTGACGACCGGCCAGCCGATCCACTCCGCCGCCGTCTGCGCCTCTTCCCAGGAATAACACGTCTCCCCGCGGGGCACCGGGATGCCGGCATCGCCGAGGATCTGCTTGGTCCATTCCTTGTCGTCGGCGATGGAGTGGCCGATGATCCCGGACGCATCCGTGACCGTCGCCTGAAAGCGCCGCTGCCGTATGCCGTATCCCAGCTGCGTGTAGCTCGTGCCTTCGGTGAGATTGTAGGCGGGGATGTTCCGCGCCTTGGCGGCCGCGACGATGGAGCCGGTGGACGGGCCGAGCGCGTGGGCGTCCCGCACCTCCTTCAGCTTGTCGATATGCGGCTGAAGGTCGACTTCCTCGCCGTCGTAGAGCTTGCGGACGATCTCCACCGCCGCCTCGCCGGCGGCAAGGCCGGTGGCCTCGTCCCGGTAGCGATAGATGACGTGGTAGATGCCCTTGTCGTAGCTGTCGACGGACTTGCCGTAGCCCACCGAGAAACCGACGAGGTTCTGCAGTTCGATCGCGACATGTTCGACCATGTGGCCGGCCCAGGTGCCGTTCCGGACCCGCTGCAGGAAACCGCCCGGCTCGCCGATCGAGCAGCGATGATCGTAGATGCTGGGGATGAGGGCCTCGAGCCGGTCCGCTATCCCTTCGACCTTGTCGCTCGGGCGCTCCTCGAGATCTTGAATGTCGAGCCGCAGGTAGATCGCTTGGTAGCGGCTGTAGTAGTTCGGCCCGCGGAGTGCGCGGTGCTCAAGAATATGCAATACTGTGCTCCAGGGCCAATGCCTCTAGCTCGTCCGGTCCGAGAACCCGTCTGGTCCCCATGTCAAATCCGTAGCCGTTCACGAGCGCGTGCATCTTAACGTTGGAGACCGCCACCGGTTCCCCGTCGTGAAGCTCGAACACGTTGGAGCCGCCGATGTCGGAGCTGTCCACGAGGATGACATGACCGGGCCCGAGCGCCCGCATGATGTTCCCGTCGAAATGCACACCGGCATTCTCGCCGAGGCCGACACCCAGGTATTCGGGGTTCGTCGTTCCGACCTCCATCAGCCGGGAGAACCGGCCGCGTTCCAGGAAGTGCGTGTCGATGATGACGTCTTCGACGAACCCGAAGCCTGCGGTCATCTTCACCGCGCCCTTGCGGAGCGAATCGTCCGGCGAGCCGCCGTAGACCATCGTGCGGGACTGGCAGGCCGCACCAGCGCTCGTCCCGGCAATGACGGCGCCGCTCGCCCGGCGCTCGCGGATCGCGTCCAGCGCGGCGGAGGCACCGAGAACGTTCGTCAGCCGCATCTGGTCGCCGCCAGAGAGGAAGACGATATCGGACCGCCGGATCATCGCGACGAATTCATCCGCCTCGGCATCCTTGCGGTCCCGTATGCGCACGTCGAGAACCTCGTCCGCGCCGAATAGCCTGAACGCGTCCTCGTAGGCGGCGTAGACGTCTTCCGGAATGCTGCTGGCGGTGGTGATGACCCCGACGATGGGCGCCTCCTTGCCGGAGAGGGACACGACGTGGCGCAGGATCTGGGCTTCGGACGCCTTGTCCTCGGCGCCCCCGATGGCCACGAGAGGCCCCTGCATCTTCACCTTGGCATTCATGTTCATCACCCGGGGCCCCCGTGACGCGCGTCTTGCGACGTTCAACTCTCTGGAACGTCTATCAGTATGGGATTAAACAAAGGCTGAAAACTGCAACATCCCGGCAGCGCGATGCGCGGATGTCACATCTCGGTGCGGCATCGGCAGTCATCTCGCCTTTTTTCCGGGCGGTGGAAGGACATGAGACGATGGCGGGCGACACTGAATACACCCTGGTCATTCATGGCGGTGCCGGCGTTCTTCCGCGCGAGCGGATGACGCCGGAGCGCGAGGCCGAGACCGGCGCGGCGCTCGACCGTGTCCTCGCCGCGGGCGAGGAGGTCCTGAAAGACGGCGGCTCCGCGCTCGACGGCGTGACGGCGGCAGTGACCGCGCTGGAGGACGAACCGCTCTTCAACGCCGGGCGGGGGGCGGTCTTCACCAGCGGCGGCAAGCACGAGATGGACGCCGCGATGATGGATGGCACGGACCGGTCCGCCGGCGCCGTCGCCGGGATCTGCGGGCCGCGAAACCCCATCGCTCTGGCCCGGCTGATCAAGGACCGCACGCCGCATGTCCTGATGATCGGCGAGGGGGCACTCGCGATCGCCCGCGATGCCGGCCTCCCCTTCGAGGGGGACGCCTACTTCTTCACCGAGGAGCGCTGGGACAGCCTGCAGGAGACGCTGCGGATGGAGGCCGAGGGCACGCTCGACGACGATCCCGCCCGGCGCCACGGCACCGTGGGCGCCGTCGCGCGAGACAGCTTCGGCAATCTCGCCGCGGCGACCTCCACCGGCGGAATGACGGCCAAGCGGCCCGGCCGCGTCGGTGACACTCCGATCGTCGGGGCGGGAACCTTCGCCTGCAACCGCACGTGTGCGATTTCCGCCACCGGGGACGGCGAGGCCTTCCTGCGCCTTTCGGTCGCCCATGAGATCGACGCGCGGATGCGGCTGACGGGGGAGTCTCTGGAGGCCGCCGCCGGCGCCGTCATCGGCACGGACCTGACGGCAATCGGCGGAAGCGGCGGGCTCATCGCCGTGGGCCGGGACGGGGAGATCGCAGTGCCGTTCAACTGCGAGGGCATGTATCGCGGCTGGAGCCGTTCCGGCACGAGAGAGACCGCGATCTACTGAGGCTCACCTCGTGAAGGCGATTATCGCGAGCGCCATGCTGATGAATGCAGGGAAAGCGGCGTTCAGCGGCATGCGGTGCTGGATCAATGTGAACGTCGCGGACAACATCACGCCGAAACCGAGCGCCGCACCGGCAAATCGGGTCGGCGGAAAGATGAGCAGCGCCGCGGTCACGAGTTCCAGCGCGCCGGTGACCCAGTGCATCCAGATGGGCAGCCCCACCAGCGCGTACCGTCCGCGAAAGGATGCGGACGATGCGAGGTTCATGACCGCGATGACCACGAAGAACGCGGCAAGCGTGTAGATCAACAGCGATAGCATGCGGCTAAGTACTCACGTCCTTTTCTGTACGCGGGGGCGTGCAGACAGGATCTCAAGGATGGGCTCGTTTCGGAACCTATTTCTTCATAATGTTCAAGTCACAATCGGGTGTTGAACGCTGCGGTAAATCGCTCAACTTCCGGGATTTGGTCCGGATGAAGGCGGGGCTCGAGAGAGCGAGTCATTCAACGTGGCCTCGTTGCGGACAGCGCGGACGCGCGGAGGGAGCCTCAGCCGGACGGTGCGGCGTGTCCGATGCTCCGCGGAGACTGCGCTTTCCGCAACGGTGAGAGCGCGGGTTGCAGATGGCAAAAGCGGGGAGCCGCGGTAAGTCGCCGGGCCGGCGGGATCGGCCTTGATTCACCGATCAGTTCTTTCCGAATGCTCGAGTGGCAGAATTTTCATTATCAATTTCGAAATGCGAACCACCCACGAGCTTCGCAATTTGACGGGAATTTTTCTCGCTACACTCGCCCATGAATTGCGAGGACGTGTCCGCGAATGGTCCTTTCAAAGATACGCAATGGCTCGGGCTTACGTTAAGGAAAATTACCGGTATAGGCTTTCGCAGGAATACGAATGGCGGAGAGTTTCATGACCGGGCCGGAGCACGAGGAAACGGATATCGTCATTGTCGGGGCCGGGTCGGCGGGATGCGTCCTCGCCTCGCGGCTTTCGGTTCGGCGGGATCTGAATGTCACGGTGCTCGAAGCAGGCGGGTCGGACCGGAGCCTCTGGGTGCGCATGCCGATCGGGTACGGCGGCGCGTTTCACCATCCAAGGCTCAACTGGCGCTACATGACGGAGCCGGATCCGGGCCTTGGCGGGCGGGCGGCCTACTGGCCGCGGGGCAAGGTCATCGGCGGGTCCTCATCGATCAACGCGATGGTCTTCATCCGGGGGCAGGCGCGGGATTACGACGCCTGGGCCGAGGCCGGCAACACCGGCTGGAGCTATCAAGACCTGCTCCCCGCCTTTCGTCGGCTGGAGGACAATCTTGCCGGCTCCGACACGTATCGCGCGGCGGGCGGTCCGATTACGATCACCGATATCGCGGCACATGCCCATTCTCTCGGTCACGCGTTTCTCGATGCCGCGAGGCGGGCCGGGTTCAGGGACAATGCCGATTTCAACGGGGCCGATCAGGAAGGCGTCGGCTTTTACCAGATCACCACCCGCCGGGGACTGCGCTGCTCGGCGGCGACGGGGTATCTGAGGCCCGCCCTGAAACGCTCAAACCTGCGTCTCGAAACCGAAGCTCACGTCACCCGCATTCTTTTCAAGGGACACCGCGCGGTCGGCGTGGAGTATCGCAAGGGGGACCGCCTCGTGAGCTTGCGCGCGCGCCGGGAAGTCATCCTGAGCGCCGGCGCGATCGGCTCACCGCAGATCCTCCAGCTGTCCGGCATCGGCGATCCGGAGCGACTGTCCGCCCTCGGGATCGAGACGGTGCTGGCGCGGCCGCAGGTCGGCCGGAACCTGCAGGATCATGTCGGATTCGACTTCGTCTACGAGGCGACCGTTCCGACGCTCAATTCCGTGCTCGGGCCACTCATGGCCCGGGGCATGGCGGGGCTGCGCTACGTCGCGACGCGGGGCGGTCCGCTCAGCCTGAGTGTCAATCAGGCCGGCGGCTTCGTCAGGAGCGGACCGGGACGGGACCGGCCGAACCTGCAACTCTACTTCTCGCCCCTGTCCTACACCCGCGCGGTTCCCGGGAAGCGGCGGCTGACGAAGCCCGACAGCTTCCCCGGCTTCATGATGGGTCTGTCCAACTGCCACCCCAGGAGCCGCGGCTGGCTGCATGTCCGCTCCGCCGATCCGGCCGAGCCGCCGGAGATCCATCCGCGCTACTATGCCGAGCCGGAGGACATGGAGGAGATGCTGGAGGGAACCGAAATCCTGCGCCGCATCGCCGCCGAAGCTCCCGTGGCGGGAGTGGTCCGCGAGGAGAAGCTGCCGGGCGCGGGCGTGACCGGGCGGGAGGACATGGCCGACTACATCCGTGCCAGATCCGGCTCCGTCTTCCATCCCTGCGGCACCTGCGCCATGGGGCCCGATCCGGCCACATCGGTCGTCGACCCCGAGCTCAGGGTCCACGGGATCGCGGGCCTGCGGGTTGCCGATGCCTCCATCATGCCGACGATCCCGGCGGGCAATCTGGGTGCGCCCTGCCTGATGATCGGCGAGCGGGCGGCGGAGTTGATCCGGGCGGTGAACTGACCGAACCTAGGAGCGCCGCGAGACGTTCGACGCCGCGGGCGAGCTCCGCCGGCGGCACCGCGCTGAAGCCCAGCGTCACCCCTTTGCGCGTCAGGGGAGCGAGGGCGAAGCGCCCGAGAGATGCCGTCGCCAGGCCGGCCCCCTCCGCCCTCCGCTCCAGCTCCGCCTCGCCCAGCCCTCCCTCGGGCAGGAAACCGACGGTGTGAAACCCTGTCTCCGTCGGGCGCACGTCGATCCGGCCGGACAGGTGCCGTGCGCTTGCCTCGATCAGGGTGTCCCGCCGCTCGGCATACGTTTCGCGCATCCGCCGGATATGGGCGCTGAAATGCCCCTCCTCGATGAATCGCGTCACGATGGACTGCATCGCGCTGCTCACGCCGTGGGCCGTGGCGCCGAGCGCGCGCTCGAAGATATCGACGAGCGAAGGCGGCATCACCGCGTAGCCCAGTCGCACGGCCGGGAAGAGGGCTTTCGAGAAGGTGCCGACATAGATCACGCGCCCGCCGCCATCGAGCGCCTTGAGGGGCGGCAGCGGGGACTTGGCGTAGTTGAATTCTCCGACGTAATCGTCCTCGACGATCCATGCTCCAGCCGCGCCTGCCGCCGCCAGAAGCTCGAAGCGCCTGTCGCGGGACATGGTGACGCCGAGCGGATGCTGGTGCGCCGGGGTGACGAAGATGGCGCGGGGCGCGGGCTCCAGTGCAAGGCCCTGCGACACGTCGATCCCGTCTTCGTCCACGGGCACCGGCACGAGGCGCGCGCCGCGGGAGTAGAATGCGTTCCGCGCACCGATGGCGCCGGGGTTCTCCATCCAGACAGGCTCGCCCGGATCGAGGATCATCTCCGCGATCTGCGAGAACGCATCCTGCGCGCCGGCGAAGACGAAGACCTCTTCGGTCTCGCAGACGAGCCCGCGATTGGCGCGCAGGTGCTGGCAGATCGCGCGCCGAAGCTCGGGCAGTCCCGCCGGGTCCGGGTAGGACATGATCGCCGCACGGGCGCTGCGCCAGTACTGCGAGGAGATCCGCGCCCAGGTGGACATCGGGAAGGCATCGAACGCGGGCATGCCGGTGACGAAGGCGCGGGGAGATCCGGGGTGCGACAGGCGCGGGAAATACTGCTCGGAGGCGCCGCGGCTGAGGCTGGCGAGGCGGGGCAGCGGATCGTTTCCCGTCAGGGGAGGCGGGGCAGGTGCGAGGGAGACCTCCTCGCTGACGAACGTCCCGGCGCCGACGCGGCTGACGATCAGACCCTCGGCGAGAAGCTGGTCGTAGACCGTGACGATGGTGGTGCGGGAGACGCCCTGATCGCGCGCGAGGATGCGCGTCGCGGGAAGCCGCGTCCCGACGGCGAGGTCGCCTGTGAGGATCATCCGGCGCAGCCCCGTCACGAGCTGCGTCGACAGCGTCGCCTTGTCCGACCGGTCGATCGTGAGGCTGGGGATCAGCGCACCGCCTGCGTGTTTCATGTCGGTCTCCTTGGCCTATTGGTCTCATGGCCTCCGCGAAGTGGACCTTATCGCCAGTCCGTTATGCAAGTACCAAGTACGCATGGGCCATCGGGCGTGAAGGGCGAAACCTCATGCATCTCACACGGATCGAAACCTTCGCGTCGCCCTTCGTCGGCTTCGTCCGGGTCACGGACGAGACCGGGGCGACCGGCTGGGGCCAGGTCTCGACCTATCACTCCGACATCACGGTCCAGGTGCTGCACAGGCAGGTCGCGCCCTGGGTGCTGGGCATCGAGATCGAGGATCAGGACGACCTCTTCCAGACGGTGCTGGAGCGGGAGCACAAGTTCCCCGGGTCCTATATCTGCCGCGCGATCGCGGGTGTCGAGACCGCGCTCTGGGATCTGCGGGGCAAGGCTCTCGGCAAGCCGGTCGCGGAGCTGCTTGGCGGCAGCGCCGGGGTCCTGCGGACCTACGCCTCCTCCATGAAGCGGGACATCACGCCCGAAGCGGAGGCCGAACGCTTCCGGCGCCTGCGCGGGGAGTTCGGGTTCGACGCCTTCAAGTTCCGCATCGGTGCCGAATGCGGGCGGGGGCAGGACGAGTGGGAGGGCCGGACCGAAGAGATCATCCCGGCCATCGGCCGTGCATTCGCAGACGACGGCGTGGCGCTCCTTGCAGATGCGAATTCCTGCTACGGCCCCGAGGCGGCGATCCACTATGGCCGGATGCTGGAGGACCACGGCATCACCCATTTCGAGGAGCCGTGTCCCTACTGGGAACTGGAGCAGACCGCCGAGGTCTCCGCCGCGCTCGACATCGACGTGACGGGCGGCGAGCAGGATTGCTGGATCCCGACATGGAAGCGGATGTTCGAGCTTCGGTCGGTCGACATCGCGCAGCCGGACATTCTCTATCTCGGCGGGATCGGCCGCACGATGCAGGTGGCGCGGATGGCGGAGGCGGCCGGTTTGCCGGTGACCCCCCATTGCGCGAACCTCTCGATGGTCACCCTCTTTACCATGCATCTGCTGAGGGCGCTTCCCAATGCGGGGAAGTACCTCGAATTCTCCATCGAAGGCGCGGATTACTATCCGTGGCAGGACGGCCTCTTCGTCCGGAGCCCGTTCGGAATCGAGAACGGCGAGGCGCGGGTCACGGAGGCGCCCGGATGGGGCGTCGAGATCGCGCCGGACTGGCTGGACAAGGCGACATACCAGATGAGCGAGGCTGCGGCATGAGCATCGAAGAGATGGTGGAGAGCTACCTCGGGGACGGCACGCTGCCCGATCTGCCGGACAGGCACTTCATCGCGGGCGACTGGGCCGCGCCGGTGAATGGCGGCCGGATGGAGACGTTCGATGCCGGGGCCGCGCGTCCCTTCCACGTCGTCGCGGCCGGCGACGCGGCAGATGTGGACCGGGCGGTGGCGGCGGCCGAGCGGGTTCAGCGCGCATGGGGGCGGACGAAACCCTCCGAGCGGGGCGCCATCCTGATGCGCGCGGCGGCGCTTCTGCGGCAGGAGGCGGCGCGTTTCGCGTTTGCCGAGAGCCTCGACAGCGGCAAGCCGTTGCAGGAGGCCGAAGGCGACGTCGCCGGGGCCGCGCGGGCCTTCGAGTATTATTCAGGCGCGGCGGACAAGATCGAGGGCGGGACGTTCCCGGTCGGAAGCGACCATATTGCCTACTCGCTTCCCGAGCCCATGGGCGTGACCGCACATATCATCCCCTGGAACTTCCCGATCTCGACCGCCGCGCGCGGCATCGCACCGGCCCTGGCGGCGGGGTGCACGGTGGTCGCGAAGCCCGCCGACACGACGCCCCTGACCATGCTGATGCTGGCGGAGCTCCTGGTGCGCGCCGGACTTCCGACGGGCGTATGCAACGTGGTGACGGGTACGGGCCCGGACGCAGGAGCCCCCCTCGTTGCACACCCTGGTGTGCGTCACGTGACCTTCACCGGCTCCGTGCCCACGGGGATCGGTGTCATGCAGGCGGCTGCGAGAAATGTCGCGAGCGTGGTCCTGGAGCTTGGCGGAAAATCCCCGGTGATCGTCTTCGAGGATGCGGATCTGGACGCGGCGGCAGACGGTGTGATCGGCGCGATCTTCGAGAATGCCGGGCAGATCTGCTCGGCCGGCTCGCGCCTGATCGTCTCCCGCGCTGTTCATGGCGAGATGGTCGCGCGGGTCGTCCAGAAGGCTCAGGCCATCGAGATGGGGCACGGGCTGAGGCGTCCGGCGCTTGGCCCGCTGAATTCGGACGCGCATCTGGGCCGGGTGCGCTCCGCGGTGGAGTCGGCGCTGTCGCGGGGACGTCGCGCCACCATCGGCGGCACGGTGGCCACCGATCCCGTGACGAACGCCGGCTGGTTCTTCGCCCCGACGATCTTCGACGATGTCCCGGCGGACGATGCGCTGGTGCAGGACGAGATCTTCGGCCCCGTCCTCTCCGTGCAAGTGGCGGAGGATGAGGCGCACGCGCTCCAGCTTGCGAACTGTACGGATTATGGTTTGGTTGCGGGGATTTACACGGCGGACTTCGGGCGGGCGCACAGGCTGGCGCGAGACGTGGATGCCGGGCAGGTCTACCTCAATGAGTATTTCGCCGGCGGGATCGAAGTGCCGTTCGGTGGCAACCGCCGATCGGGGTTCGGCCGTGAGAAGGGCTTCGCTGCGGTCCGCAACTACCTGCGTATCAAGGGCGTCGCCGGACGGATCGGGTAGCACGATGGCCCCCGCAACGCACCCCTACTGGTGGGACACATCGCCCCTTGCGACGATCGCGCGGCCCGATCTGCCCGCCCGCGCCGATGCCGTCGTCGTGGGGTCCGGCTATACCGGGCTTCATGCCGCGCTCAGGATCGCGCGGGGCGGGCGCAGCGTGGTCGTGCTGGAGGCGGGGCGGATCGGGCATGGGTGCTCGACGCGCAACGGTGGGCAGGTCAGCACCTCCATCAAGCCGGACCTGTCCATCCTCAGGAAGCGGCACGGCGATGAGACGGCCCGCGCCATCCTCGCCGAGGGCGTCGCCTCCCGCGACTATGTCGAGGATTTCGTGCGGGAGGAGAGGATCGACTGCGACTTCCGCAGTTGCGGCCGCTTTCACGCCGCCGCCCATCCGCGCGCCTACGCCGCGCTGGAAAAAGTTGCGGACGGCGAGACGATCACCCTCGTTCCCCGCGACCGGCAGCGCGAAGAGCTGGGGACGGACCGCTATCATGGCGGCGCCGTCTTCCACCACCATGCCGCCCTCGATCCCGGCCGCTACCACGCGGGCCTCGTCGCACGCGCAAGACAGGCGGGCGTCACGCTCGCTCCGCAAACGCCGGCATCCGCGCTCGACGAGACCGCCCTCGGCGTCACCGTCCGGACCCCCCGCGGGACCATCGAAACCCGCGACGTCGTGCTGGCGACGAACGGCTATTCGGGCCCGCTCTCCCCCTGGCACCGCCGCCGCATCGTGCCCATCGGCAGCTACATCGTCGCGACCGAGGAGCTGGATCCTGCTCTCGTGGCGCGCCTCTTTCCGACGAACCGCATCGCCTCCGACAGCCGCCGTGTGGTCTACTACTTCCGGACGTCGCCGGACGGGCGGCGCATCCTCTTCGGCGGGCGGACGAGCGCGGGGGAGCTCGGCGCCGGCATTGCCGGAGAGAGATTGCGGCAGGAGATGGTCGCGCTCTTTCCCGAACTTGCCGAGACCGCGATCACGCACAGCTGGATGGGCTTCGTCGGCTTCACGTTCGATACGCTGCCCCATACCGGCAGCCAGGGACGCATCCATCACGCGATGGGCTATTGTGGCTCGGGGGTCGGGATGGCGTCCTACCTCGGGATGAAGGCCGGCCTCAGGGTTCTGGGCGATGCGCGGGGCGAGACCGCGCTGATGCGGCCCGCCTTCCCGGCGCGCCCGTTCTACACCGGCGATCCCTGGTTCCTGCCAGCGTCGGTCACGACATTCCGTCTCCTCGATCGGGCCGGATTATAAACTGGAATAGGTGTGCTGAAAGCGGCTTAATGGACCTTGGTGCGAGGTCCGGCAGGTCCTCAACTATCCATCAGGGCCGCGGAAGACGGCTCGCGTCAACGAACCATGCACAACGGGAGAGACATGACATGAACCGATCAATGCGCGCCATCCTGGCGGCCTCCGCCGCCGCGCTCCTGGCCGCGCCGGCCTCCGCGGAAACGCTCCGGCTTATGACCTGGGGCAGCTACGCGCCGGAGGAGGTCATCCAGCGCTTCGAGGAGGAATATCCCGACATCGACGTCGAGGTGACCTTTTCCAACAACGAGGAGATGATCGCCAAGCTCCGGGCCACGGGTGGCACGGGGTACGACCTCGCTCAACCGAGCCACGACCGCGTCTATGCAGCGCAGGTCGAGTACAACATCTACAAGCCGCTGGATCTGTCGAAGATCGACCGCGACGTGATGACGCCGAACCTGGTGGAAGGCGTCGAGGCCAACACGACGATAGATGGCGAGGTCTATTCCGTACCGCACCAGTGGGGGACCACGGGCCTCATGGTGAACAAGGCCGAGGCGCCGGACGCCTCGACCTGGGGGGCGCTCTGCGATCCGGCCTACGAGGGCCGCACCTCGATGCGCCTGCGCCGCACGATCCTGCTCGGCATGGCCTTCGACATGGGGATGAACCCGTTCGAGCTCTACGATGACACCGAGGCCTACGAGGACATGCTCGAGCAGGTCACCGAGAAACTCATCGACTGCAAGAGCGTCATCAAGGCCTACTGGAACGGCGGGGACGACCTCTCGGCGCTGATCCTCTCGGGCGAAGTGGTCCTGTCGGAATCGTGGGATTCGACGGCATTCAAGATCTACTCGGAGAACGAGGACATCGTCTTCGTCCCGCCGGAAACCGGTGCGCTGGCCTGGATCGACACGTTCACCATCCCGCGGGGCGGGCAGGCTGACGATGCGGCCTACAAGTGGATCAATTTCGTCCTGCGGCCGGAGATCGTCGAGCTGATGTCCGCCTCGACCGGCGCCATCGCGGCGGTGCCGAACGGGATCGAGCTTCTGCCCGAGGACAAACGCGCGGCGGTCGAGGTGGCCTTCGACCAGTCGGACATCGACAACCTCAAGTTCTTCGCGAACATCCCGCCGGGGATCGAGGATCTTGAGGGCATCGCGCTCGAGCGGATCAAGGCCGCGTCGAGCGACTGACGCGATCTGAGTTCGGCCCGGGGCGTGCGCGTCCCGGGCCGGTTCCACGACCGGAAAGGCCTTCCATGTACGATCTCAGCTGCGCCGACGTCACCAAGCGCTTCGGCAACTTCACGGCCGTGTCCGGCGTGACCCTCGATATTCCTTCCGGCTCGTTTTTCTCGATTCTCGGACCGTCGGGATGCGGCAAGACAACTCTGATGCGGATGATCGCGGGTTTCGAGAGCCCGACCTCCGGAGACATCAGGATCAAGGGCGAGAGCGTGATCGGTCAGCCGCCCAACAGGCGCAACGTGAAGATGGTGTTCCAGCACCTTGCCCTGTTTCCGATGATGAATGTCGGCGAGAACATCGCATACGGCCTGCGCTGCAGGGGCGATGCGCGCTCCGGGATCGGCGGCAAGGTGGCCCGCGTCCTCGACCGCGTCGGCCTTCCGGGCGTCGAGGACAAGCGGATCGAACAGCTCTCCGGTGGTCAAAAGCAGCGGATCGCCATCGCGCGCTGCATGGTTTTGGAGCCGGACGTGCTCCTGCTCGACGAGCCGCTCGGCGCGCTCGACCTGAAGCTCAGGGAGCACATGAAGATCGAGCTGAAGCAGCTTCAGCACCAGTTCGAGACCACATTCCTCTACATCACCCACGACCAGTCCGAGGCGCTGGTGATGTCCGACAACGTCGCGGTGATGAATGCCGGCCGGTTCGAGCAGGTCGGCAGCCCGCGGGAGCTCTACGACGACCCGCGATCGGGCTTCGTCGCCGGCTTCGTGGGAGACGCGACCCGGCTTGCGGGCCGGATCGAGGAGGTCAGGGGACAGGAGGCGCGCATCGCGCTCGAGGAGGAGGGCGGAACGGTGCTCGGCCGGCTCTGCGATGACAGCCGCGTCGGTGACGCCGTCGAGATCTTCCTTCGCCCCGAGGCAATGACGCTGGAGGACCGGGGGTATGCGTCGTCGCTCGGTGGAACGGTGGACAGCCTTCTCTTCAACGGCGCCAATTCCCGCATCCTGGTGCGCACAGGCAGCGGCCACCTGATCGAGATCGCCGACCGCGCCCAGCGCCAATCGCTCAGCGAGGGGGACGCCGTCACCATCTCGTGGCAGCCGGACCGGGCGCGCGTCTTCGCCGGGAGGGAGGTCTGATGGGCCGCGACGCGGGCCGGCTTTCGCTGATCCTCCTCTTCGCGCCCTTCGCGCTCTGGATCGGGCTTCTGATCGTCCTGCCGCAGCTCGGCATCGGGTACGTCTCCCTGCGGGAGAAGGTGGGGATCGCCGAGTACGAGATCGGCCTTGGCAACTATGCCGACTTCTTCGGCGAGCCGATCTACCGCAACACGCTCCTGCGCACGGCCTGGATGTCCATACTCGTCACGATCCTCGCGCTGATCCTCGGCTTCCCGGTGGCCTACTACATCGCCAAGATCGCGAAGGAGCGCAGCCGTGCGGCGCTGTTCCTGATGTGCCTGATCCCGCTCTGGGTCAGCGACCTCGTGCGCGCCTATGGCTGGATCGTGCTTCTGCGGGAAACCGGTCTCGTCTCTTCGGCGCTGGTCAGCCTGGGGCTGATCGCCGAGCCGGTGGAGATGCTCTACAACGACGTCACGGTGATCATCGGCCTCGTCTATACCGTGATCCTGTTCATGATCGTGCCGCTCGTCTCAACCCTTCAGGGCATGGACGACGCGCTGCTCGAAGCCGGCTACAACCTCGGCGGCTCCCGCCTTACCGTCTTTCGCCGGATCATCGTGCCCTATGCCATGCCGGGGATCGTCGCGGGCTGCATCATCACCTTCATGCTCACCGCCGGCAGCTACCTCACGCCGATCCTCCTCGGCGGCAAGAATTCGAGTTGGTTCACCGAGCAGATCTACAGCCAGTTCATCACGCGCTACAACTGGGAGGCGGGGGCGACCTTCGGGGTCCTTCTGCTCGTCTTCACGTCCCTCGTGGTCTGGTTCGGGCTCAAGCTGACCGGGCAGAGTCTCGCGACTACCGTGGCGAAGGAGTAGGCCGATGCAATCGCCCCGTCATCTGCTGTGGATCTACCGCGCGTACGTCCTGATCTTCTTTCTCTACCTCGTGGCGCCTCTCCTTGCCGCCGGCGCCTTCGCCTTCAACGACTCGCTCTTTCCGTCGCTCCCCTGGCAGGGCTTCACCTGGGACTGGTTCGTCTCGCCCTCGGAGCCGAAGCTCGGCCTCCTGCACGATGACCGGCTCCTCAGGGGCATGAAGAACTCGCTCTATATCGGCCTCATCGTGGCGTCGCTCTCCGTGCTGATGGGCACCTGCAACGCCTTCCTGTTCGAGCGGCGCTCCTTCCGGTTCAAGCCGCTTCTCTACGTGCTGATGGTGGTGCCGCTGGTCATTCCGGGCGTGATCCTCGGCATTTCCATCCTCGTCTTCGCCTCGATGGTGGCGAATTTCGCCGATCGCTCGCTCGGCCTGTTCCTGACCTGGCTCAGGCCCGGCATCCCGCTCGTGGTGCTGGGGCAGGTGTCCTTCCTGACCACCATCACCTCCCTCGTCATCGCGGCGCGACTGCAGAAATTCGACATCTCGCTCGAGGAAGCGGCGTTGAATCTCGGGGCGAGCCGGGTGCGGGTGCTGGCAACGGTGACGATGCCCTACCTCTTTCCCGCGCTCTTCTCCGCCTTCGTGGTGGCGTTCCTCGTCTCCTTCGAGAACTTCAACACAACGCTCATGCTGGTCGGCTCCGATGCGCCACTGACGATCACCATGTACGACAGGATGGTGAAGGTCGGCTCGACGCCGGTGTTGAACGCGGTGTCCGTCGTGTTGATGCTGGGCTCGGGGCTCCTCGCGCTGATCTCGGTCCTCGCACAGCGCCCGCGCAAAGCCTGATCCGGGATCAGGACGCGCCGCCGCGCCACAAATTGCGGTAGCGCTCCAGACTGCCTTCGAGATGCGCCTCCATCCGGGCTTCGGCGGCGTCCCTGTCGCCGTCGATGATGGCGTTCGCGATGGCGGCGTGTTCGGTCACGAGGTCCGGGTTCGGGGTGTAGGGGCGGGGCGGGCCGCCGCCCGACCTCAGTTCCACCCGCGGGATGATGCCGGGGCGTATGAGAGCCAGGAATTCGGGGAACCGCCGATTGTTCGACGCGAGCGCAATGGCTTCGTGGAAGGCGAAATCCGCCTCGCGCGGCGATACCCCGTCCTCGATGGCGCGGGCGACCGCCTCGTGGGTCCGCTCGATCGCGTCGATCTGGTCCGCCGAGCGCCGGATCGCCGCCAGCCCCGCGGCGCGGATCTCGAAGGCGGAGCGCAGCTCGAAGAGCTCGATCACGCTCGACAGCCGCTCGGTATCGATATCCTCGAACGGCTTCGCGGCGCGCCCCGGCCCGGTCGCGTAGACGCCGGAGCCCTTGCGCGCCTCCACCAGCCCGTCGACCCTGAGAAGCGCCAACGCCTCCCGAACCACGGTGCGGCTGACCGAATGAGCCTCCGTCAGCTCCCGCTCGCTCGGCAGACGATCCCCGGCCTTGTAGCGGCCGGCCTCGATCTGCGCGCGCAGGCTCTCCGCGATCTGGGTCACGCGCGTTCGCGGCGGGTCCGGGGGCGTCTGGGCATCCATGATGGCGTCGTAGGTCCTGTTCTGTATGACAGGTTGAGACTACCGGTTCGGTAACGCCTTGCCAAGATTGCGCCGGGTCAGAAGAGAAATGCATTGACGGGGCGGCCCGCTGCTGTCTAACCTGTATTACAGATAACAGGTATTGTTATACAGACGCGAGGCGGAGGCGAGAAACGTTGATCATCAAGGACGTCACGACAACGGTGTTCCGGCACATGACCCGGCGCCATTCGGACAGCGCCGGCCATGCGCATCCGGGGCCGGAGCATCCCGTCGAGGTCGCGCTCCTGACGATCCGCACCGAGGACGGGGACGAGGGATATTCCTTCTGCCCGCCCGAGATCGTCCGGCCGCATGTCCTCGACAAGTTCGTGCGCAAGGTCCTGATCGGACAGGATCACCGGGATCGCGAACGCCTCTGGCACGATCTGGCTCACTGGCAGCGGGGCTCCGCGGCGCAGCTTACGGACCGCACGCTCGCCGTCGTCGATTGCGCGCTCTGGGATCTGGCCGGCCGCGCTCTGAACCAGCCCGTGCACAAGCTCATCGGCAGCTACCGCACCCGCATCCCGGCCTATGGCTCCATCATGTGCGGAGACGAGATCGAGGGAGGTCTGGCGACGCCTGAGGATTACGGGCGCTTCGCCGAGACCCTCGTCGCACGCGGCTACAAGGGCATCAAGCTGCATACTTGGATGCCGCCGGTCTCGTGGGCGCCTGATGTGAAGATGGACCTCAAGGCCTGCGCCGCGGTGCGCGAGGCCGTCGGGCCGGACGTCGCGCTGATGCTCGACGCCTTCCACTGGTACAGCCGCACCGACGCGCTGGCGCTTGGCCGTGGCCTCCACGAGCTCGGCTTCGCCTGGATCGAGGAGCCGCTCGACGAGCAGTCCCTGTCATCATACAAGTGGCTGACCGACAATCTCGACATCCCCGTGATCGGGCCGGAAAGCGCCGCCGGCAAGCATTGGCATCGCGCCGAATGGATCCGGCAGGGCGCCTGCGACATCCTCAGGACCGGCGTCAACGACGTGGGCGGGATCACCCCGGCGCTCAAGACCATGCACCTCGCCGAGTCCTTCGGGATGGAATGCGAGATCCACGGCAACACCGCCATGAACCTGCACGTCGCCGCCGCCTCCAAGAATGCCAGGTGGTACGAGCGTGGCCTGCTGCACCCGTTCCTCGAATACGATGACGGGTTCGACTACCTCAAGACGCTCTCCGATCCGATGGACGAGGACGGCTACATCCACGTCCCTGACCGACCCGGTCTCGGCGAGGATATCGACTTCGATCATATCGAGAACAACCGCGTCGCCTGACGACAGGACGGCGCCAAGGCCCCGGCAAGACGGGCCGCAACCTTTGATGTCACGTCCAGGGAGGACCCATGAAACATCTCTTCGCCTCGGCCGCGATGGCCGCTCTCGCCGTCGGCGCCGCGCCCGCGCCGGCCGACACGCCGGACGACCAGCTCGTCGCCGCGTTCACGATGAACAACATCCTGACCATGGACCCCGCCGCGATCACCGGCGGCGAAGCCGTGCAGGTTCTGAACAACGTCTACGACGCCCTCGTGCAGTTCGACCCCGAGACCTACGAGCTCCAGCCCCGCATCGCCGAAAGCTGGGAGTACTCGGACGACAACATGTCCGTCACGCTGACGCTCCGCGACGACGTGACCTTCGCCTCCGGCAATCCGCTGACCGCACGGGACGTGAAGTACAGCCTCGACCGGGTCATGAAGCTCGGCCTCGCGCAATCCTCCGGCCTCAGTTCCCGCGGCTTCACCGCCGAGGGCGTGGACGAGCATTTCGTCGTGGAGGACGATCATACCTTCACCATCAACCTGCCGCAGCCGGACGACCCGCAGCTCATCCTGATGTACCTCACGCAGGCCGGCATCGGCTCCATCGTCGACAGTCAGCTCGTCGAAGAAAACGCCGTGGACGGCGACATGGGGCAGGCATGGCTGACGAACAACTCCGCCGGCTCGGGCGCCTTCGTTCTCGGTGACTGGCGCTCCAACGAATACGTCATCCTGACCCGGAACGAGGAATTCTGGGACGGCGTGCCCGAGATGCGGCGCATCCTGATGCGGCACCTCCCCGAGAGCCAGAGCCAGCGTCTGGGCCTCGAGCAGGGCGATATCGACGTCGGCTTCACCCTGGCCGCGGCGGACCTGAGCGCGCTCGAGGAGAACGAGGAGATTGCGGTCGAGACGGTGCCCTCCGCCGGCTTCTACTACCTCGCCGTGTCGATGGAGGATGAGCGCTATGCCGATCCCAAGGTGCGCGAGGCGCTGCGGTACCTGATCGATTACGAGGGCATCAACTCCGCCATCATGCCCTATTTCGGCGTGGAGCGGCAGCGCCCGATCAACAGCAATGCCTTCGGCGCGCTGGACGATCCGGGCTACACCCTCGACGTGGACCGCGCGAAGGAGCTTCTGGCCGAGGCAGGCTACGAGGACGGCTTCGAGACCACGATCCGCGTCATTTCGGAGCAGCAGTTCCTCGACAGCGCCACGGCGATCCAGAACACGCTGGCGCAGGCCGGCATCTCGGCGGAGATCATCACCGGCGACGGCGGCCAGATCTACGGCGCGATGCGGGACCGCGAGTTCGAGCTTCTCGTCGGCCGGGGCGGCGGCGGCCAGGAGCCTCACCCGGACTCGAACCTCCGCGCGGTGATCTACAATCCCGACAACTCGCAGGAGGCGGGGCTGACCAACTACCAGGGTTGGCGCACGTCCTACCAGGACGAGGAGCTGAACGAGCTGATCGAGACGGCCCTGACCGAGGGCGACCGGGAGCGGCAGATCGAGCTCTACGGGGAGATCCAGGAGCTGATCGATACCAAGGTCCCCTCGATCCAGCCGTTCTCGGAACGCGTCGTGACGGCGGCGTACCAGGACGAGGTCACAGGCCTCATCATCAACCCGTGGATCACGCGGTTCGAGGATGTGACCAAGTAACGCTGACGACTCCTCCTCAGACGAGTCGGCGTCAGGGGCGCGGCCTTCGGGTCGCGCCCTCTTTCATGTGCGGGGCCCGGCAAGATGCGCCGCGAGGAACGACGCAGCCGCCTCCAGCACGTCCGGCGGGCAGGTATGGCCGTGCGGGTGAAAGGCGGTGTCGGGGGCGGGGCCACCGGCGGCTTGGGCGATCCGGGCGACATGGGACCAGGCACGGCGCACGCTGTCCTGCGGCATGTGCCGATCGCCGCGGCCGGAACGGAAGAACAGCGGCTTGCCGGCGGCCAGACCGGCGAGGTCGGGGTAGTCCGCCCGATGGGACAGGCCGGGATGGAGGAAATGGAAGGCCGAGTGCCCCGAGCGCAGCGGCATCCCGGGGGCCATCAGGTCCGCCCGGCAGGCAAGCCAGCTTGCGGAGGCGACAGCCTCGATCCGCGGGGAGAGGGCGCCGGCCACCCAGGCCGCATGGCCCCCCATGGAGAAACCGAACGCCCCGATGCGCCCGATCCGCGGATCCTCCGTAAGCCAGTCGGCGAGCGCGACATGCTCCGATGCCGCGAGGCCCGCAAGGCTCCAGCCAAGGCCCATGGCGGCGGCCGCGAAGGCCTGCTGGCCGTCGTATCCGCCGGCTTGCCGCGATCCGAAACAGGGCGCGTCGCAACTCAGCGTGGCAAGGCCCGCCGCCTGCATCGCCAGCGCCGCGGAGTGCCCGCCATAGAGCGCGTCCCGGGTCTCTTTCGAGGCCGGGAGGTCGTGAAGCTTCTCCCATCCGATGTCGAACCGGCCGCCATGCTCGTGAAAGAGGATCACCGCCGGGTGGGGCCCGGGGCCGGGGGGGCAGGTCAGCAGCCCCCGCGTCACGGCGCCGGTGGCATGGGTCAGCCGAAGCGTGTCGCCGTTCCGTGCGGCTCCGGTGATCCCGGTGGGAGGCAGGGTGCTCTGCCAGGCGCCGAGGAGCCGTGTCCACCACGCTCCGAAGGATTCGTCCTGCCAACCCAGATCGAGGTCTGGGTCCGCGCGGCGCGCGCTCAGGAACGGGGGCAGGGCGTCAGGCAATCCGTTCGTATTC
Source organism: Tropicimonas omnivorans (assembly GCF_031846565.1). Lineage (NCBI taxonomy): Bacteria > Pseudomonadati > Pseudomonadota > Alphaproteobacteria > Rhodobacterales > Roseobacteraceae > Tropicimonas > Tropicimonas omnivorans. The sequence goes on from NZ_JAVRHL010000002.1 coordinate 935,245, forward strand.
GAGGCTCGCGGCGATCAGCTCGCGCGCGTAGGGGGCACTCGCCCCATTGCCCGCGATCGCCTGGTGGTCGAGGATCTCCACGATCCGTCCCGCCTGCATCACGGCGAACCGGTCGCACATGTGATCCACCACGGCGAGATCGTGGCTCACCATGACATAGGTGAACCCCTTCTCCTCCTTCAGCTTTGCCAGAAGGTTCAGGATCTCCGCCTGCACCGACACGTCGAGGGCCGAGGTCGGCTCGTCGAGAAGCAGCAGGTCAGGTTCCACGATCAACGCCCGTGCGATGGCCACACGCTGGCGCTGTCCCCCCGAGAGCTGGTGCGGGTAGCGGTCGAGGAAATCCACCGGCAGGCCGACATCGATCATCGCCTGCGCCATGCGCGCATCCCGGTCGCCCACGCCCTGTATCTTGAGGGGTTCGGACAGGACCGTCCGGATCGCGTGGCGCGGATGGAGCGAGCCATAAGGGTCCTGGAACACCATCTGAAGCGTGCGGCAGCGCGTCGACGGGCTCATGGTGCGGACGTCGGCATCGCCGATGCCCACCTGACCGGTCCAGTTGGACCACAGCATCGAGGCGCAGCGCAGGACGGTGGACTTGCCGGACCCGGATTCCCCGACGAGGCCGAAGCACTCGCCGGGACGGACGTCGAAGCTGATCTCGTGCAGCACCTGCAGTGCGCCGAAGCTGACGGACAGATCGCTGACGCTCAGGGATTTCATCTGGCGGTCTCCTCGGCCCAGGCGGGATCACGGGTCATCACGGGAAGCGGCCCCCGGTCCCCGGCAATGCGCGGCTGCGCGGCCAGAAGCGCGCGGGTGTAGGGGTGTTCCGCGCGGTCGAGGTCGCGGGCCGCGAGCGTCTCGACGACACGGCCGGCATACATGATCAGGACCCGGTCGCAGAAGTTCCGCACCAGGCTGAGGTCGTGACTGATCATCACGAGGCCGATGCCCTTCTCGCGCACCAGGCCGTCCAGGATGCGCAGCACCTGGAGACGGACGGTGACGTCGAGCGCGGATGTCGGTTCGTCGGCAATGACGAGATCGGGGTCCGTCAGGAGCATCATCGCGATCATGATCCGCTGACCCATCCCGCCGGAGACCTCGTGCGGGTAGAGATCGTAGACCCGCTCCGGCTCCCGGATCTGCACGGCGGCGAGCATCTCGACGGCTTTCGCGCGCGCCTCGCCGCGGCTGGTGCTGAAATGGGTGCGGTAGGCTTCGGAGATCTGGTCTCCGCACCTCCGGATCGGGTTCAGCGAGAACTTCGGATCCTGCAGGATCATCGACATGCGTCGCCCGCGGAGGGACAGCATCCGGCGTTCGGTGGCCGCGAGCAGATCCACATCCTCGAACCGCATCCTGTCCGCCGTGATCCGGGCAGTCGGCAGCAGCTTCATCAGGGCGCGGCCGAGGGTGGACTTCCCCGAGCCGGATTCGCCCACGATCCCGAGGCGCTCCCGGCCGAGGGTGAAGGAAACGCCGCGGACCGCCGGCGTGGTCGAGCCGCCGTAGAGGACGGAGAGATTGCTGATATCGAGGACGGGGTCGCTCATCGGGTCACCTCCGGTGCATCTGCTTGGGATCGAGCGCGTCGCGCAGGCCGTCGCCGAGCAGGTTGAACGCGAGGCTGACGGCGAGGATGGCGACGCCCGGGAAGGTGACGAGCCACCACGAGTCGATCATGTAGCGCCGGCCGGTGGCGATCATCGCGCCCCATTCGGGCAGCGGCGGCTGCGCGCCGAGACCGAGGAAGCCGAGGCCGGCGGCGGTGAGGATCACGGTCGCCATGTTCAGGGTCAGCCGGATCACGACCGAAGGCAGGCACATCGGCACGATCGACTTCCAGATGATCCGGGCCGGGGAGGCGCCCTGAAGCCTTGCGGCGGAGATGAAGTCCGCCTTGCGGAACGTCAGCGTCTCCGCGCGCGCCAGTCGCGCGATGGGCGGCCAGGCGGTCAGCGATATGGCGATGATGGCGTTGTTGAGGCTGGGCCCGAGCGCCGCGACGAAGGCAAGCGACAGGATCAGGGAGGGGAAGGACAGGAAGATATCCGTCAGGCGCATCAGGATCGTGTCGGTCTTGCCGCCGAAATAGCCCGCCACAGTGCCGACGAGGAGGCCTATCGGGCCGACCGTGATCGTCACGAGGGAAATGATGACGAGTGTGATGCGCGAGCCGTGCAGAAGGCGGCTGTAGATGTCCCGCCCGAGCTCGTCCGTGCCGAAGAAATGCGCGGCCGAGGGGGGCAGGAGCGTGCCCGTCAGGTCCTGTACGTAGGGGTCGTGCGTCGCGAGGAGGGGGGCCAGGATCGCGGAGCCGACGAGCAGGGCGAGGACGACGAGGCCGAAGGCCGAGGTCGGCTGCTTCAGCAAGAAGCGCAGGATGTTTCCGGTGACCACCAGCCCTTGCGGGGCGGTCCGGCGGGGCGGGCTCTGGGGAAGGGTATCTGACATCACGAGCGGGTCCTGGGATCGAATACGCGGTAGAGAATGTCCGAGATCACGTTCAGCCCGATGAAGATGAGGCCGACCACGAGCACGCAGGTCATCACCGCGTTCATGTCCCCGATCAGGAGGTTCGCGGTCAGGTAGGAGCCGAAGCCCGGCCAGGCGAAGACCGTCTCTATGAGCACGGCGCCTTCGAGCAGCGCGCCATAGGCCAGCGCGACGATGGTGACGAGCTGGACCCGGATGTTGCCGAAGGCGTGGCGCCAGATCGTCTGCCGGTTCGACAGGCCTTTGACGCGGGCCGTGGTGATGTATTCCTGGTTGATCTGGTCGAGCATGAAGCTGCGGGTCATGCGCGTGATGTAGGCCGAGGAGGAATAGCCGAGGAGCGTGGCGGGCAGCAGGATATGGTTGATCGCGCTGCGGAACACGCCCCATTCGCCGGCCAGCGCGCTGTCTATCAGCAGGAAGTTCGTCCGCTCGGGCACGAGGCCGATATAGAACTGGTCCATCCGTCCGGAGCCGCCCACCCAGCCGAGCCAGGCATAGAAGACCAGAAGTCCGATCATGCCGGTCCAGAAGATCGGCATCGAGTGGCCCATGAGGCTGAAGACGCGGATCAGGTGGTCCTGCCAGCGATCCTTGTGGACCGCCGCCAGCACGCCGAGCGGAATGCCGACGACGGCGCCGAAGAGGATTGCGAAGGTGGCCAGTTCGATCGTCGCGGGCAAGACCCTCAGGATATCCGTCAGCACCGGCTGACCAGTGCGGATGGAGGTGCCGAAATCGAGCGTGGCGACGTCCCTCACGTAGAAGATAAACTGCTCCCAGACCGGACGGTCGAGCCCGAGCTGGCGGTAGACCGTCTCGTAGACCTGGCGCGTCGCGTCTTCGCCCACGATGGCGCGCACCGGGTCGGACGGCATGATGCGGCCGATCACGAAGGTCAGGATCAGAAGTCCGAACAGCGTGACGAAAATCGACCCGCCCTGGCCCAGAAGCGCGGTCGCGCGTCTGCGATCTAGTATCACGTAGATGTCCTCCCTCACGTCAACGCAGCGGCAGTGCGCTGTATGACATGTGGTAGAACCTGTATTACAGGATCGGTCCTGTCAAGCCTTCCCGGGGGCGTCGGGCGCGGTTTCGTCCCCGCCTCATCGGTGACGGGCGGCATGCGAGCCGAGAACCAGAAGGCCCGGCCAGAGCATGTAGGCCTCGATCTCGAGGTTCTCCCCGAAGGACAGCAGGATGATCGTCATGACGATGCTGAGCGGCAGGCGCCCCTCGGGGGAGCGGGCGGCATCGACGAGCGCGAGACAGGTTTGCCATGCGAGTGGCACGAGAAGGGCGAGTAGACCGACCATCCCCTTCACGAAGAGCAGGCCCCACCACGTGTGGTGGCTGCCGATGGGCATGTATTCCACGATATGGGCGCCCGGATGCACGGTGCCGTGGCCGAACCAGTAGGCCTCGTTCTCCCACCGCTCGCCGGCGATGCGCTGGAGCGTGGCGCGCACGCGGGTGCTGTCGGCGCGCGCCCCCTTGAACGCGGCGACCCCGTCCATCGCCGCCTGCGCCAGCATCGCCCCGGTCATCGCGAGGGAGGCGGTGAGCGCGGCCAGCGCACCCCACGCCCAGCCCTTGAGGACGAGCGGCATCAGTCGCGGCCCGGCGGTGCAGGCGACGAGGCCGACAAGGCCCATCCGGGACTTGGTGAGCAGGATCATCACCACGCCCGCCGTCACGCCGATCGCGCGCCATCTGATGTTTCGCTCCTCCAGTGCGAAGCAGACCTGGAGCACGCCGAGAAGGGCCGCGAAGGGGGACCAGGGGGCGTAGAACTGCCATCGCGGCGTCCAGCTCGATGGATCCCATGTGAAGAAGTAGACTGAGAAGTATTCCGGCCCCGGCCCGCCGATCGCCTTGAGCGGAGAGGTGAAGATGCGCTCCGGCAGGCCGATATAGGGCGCGGCGAACAGGATCGGCGTGAGGATCAGCGTCCAGAGCCCGAGGCGGCACTGCGCCCGGACGAGAACCTCCCGCCGGATGGGCAGGATCGCCCCCGCCAGCGGGAAAAGTGCGAGCAGCGCCCAGCCCTTGGCCCAGCCGATGGAGGACTTGATGGTCTTCTTCAGGCCGAGCCCCCAGTCGATGTGCCCGATCCAGAGCGCGACCAGCATCACCGCCATGCCGAGGATCCACGCCCAGACGAGGGGCGGGATCCCTCCCGTCGCCCTCAGGTCCCGCCGGATCGCCGGGCCGAGATAGAGCGACAGCACCGCGAGACCCCCGAGCAGCCAGGCGAGGACCGGCCCCACGACGTAGAGCGCGCCAAAGGCGTAGAAGAGCCAGGTGGCACAGATGGCGCGGTAGACCATCGCCTCGGCGGGGTTGGCCGGGGCGATCATTCCGCCGGCACCGCGTGGGGCGCGGGGGGAGCCGCCGTTTCGCTCGGAGGGGTGCCGGCCGCGGTTTCGGGCTTGTCCGCGAGAAGCCTGCCGATCAGCGGCCGGCGGATCCAGCCGAGAAGAAGACCCATCAGGAGGAACAGGGTCGCGGCGACGCCCGCGGCCAGCGCCAGCTTGTCCTTCGGGGAGGAGGGCACCTCCGGCAGGGACGGGTTCTCCAGGACCTGCACGAGCGGGTAGGAGGCGTAGAGGTCGGTCTTCGAGGTCTGGGTCCGTGCCATGGCCGAAGCGAAGACGGCCCCCGCGACGGTGAAGTCGCGCTGAAGATCCTCGAGACGTGCGGCCGCCTCGATCAGGTCCATCTTGCGCGCCTCGGAGGCCTCCAGGCGCTCGGTCTGCGTCGCGAGTTCCGCCTCGAGACCGGCACGCTCCGCCTCACGGGTGACGAGCCGGCTGAGAAGATCGGCGCGGCTGCCGACATGGCTGAGGTCGAGGCGGTCGATCTGGTCATCCGGAAGGCCGGTCAGGAGGCGGGCGCGGGCCCGCGCGCCTTCCGCCGCTGCCGCGCGGGCGCTCGTCGCGGCGCGGATCGTGGGATGATTGGCGCCGAGCTGTCCGCCTGCCTCCGCGAGCGCCGCGGCATGGTCCGCCATCTCGGCGGTCAGCGCGACGAACTCGGTATCGGCGTGGAGCCGGAGCGCGGCAGCGGCGAGGCTCGCATCGACGCCGAGCGAGGCCTCGAGGGTGCGGACGGCCTCCGCGGCTTCGTCCCGCCGTGCCCGAAGATCCCGGATCGTTCCGCCAAGAGCGTCCGCATCGGCAACGAGCGCGTCGTATTGCGTCGCGGAGATGAGGCCGGTTTCCTTCTGCAGCTCGGAGATTTCCGCCCGCGTGCTCAGAACCGACTGGCGGTATTCCTCGATGGCGGCGCTGCCGCTGGTCTCACGCTGGGTCAGCTCGTCCGTCCGCAGCGTCTCCACCTCGCGGAAGAACGCCTGAAGCAGCGCGTCGCCCCGCGCCTGCGAGTCTTCGGGCGACGCGCCGGTGACTGAGACATGGATCAGACTGGTCTGGTCGACGAGATCGACGCGCGGGCTGCCGAAGTCCTGAACGGAGAGGCCCAGGCTGTCGGCGGCGCTGCGGCGGATGCGGTCCGCGGCGATCAGGCGCTTGTAGGTCTCGGTCGGGCTGACCGAATTGCTGGCGAACGGGGAGCTCGCGAAGGACGAGGCCTGCCCGATGCTGTCGAGATTGACCGAAGCCGACGCGCCCGAGCCGGGCAGGATCAGCGACAGCGAGGAGGTGTAACGAACGGGCGCCGTCTTCAGGTAGCTCGCGATGGGCGTCCAGATGCAGACCGCGCCCAGCGCGAAGACGCCGGCATAGCGGGGCAGGCGGCCGAGATCGGAAACCCGGCCTCCCTTCAGCAGGCGTACCGGCGAGAGTTGACGGATCGGCGTCCGCACGAGCGCCGGAACGGGCGGCACGGCGGATCGGATGGATGAGCGAAAGATGGTGCGTGTCATGGGCGAGATCTCCTCGCCGCCACACTATCGCCCCCCGTTGCTGCCTGCGCGTGCCGGTGGGGATAGCCCCGTGTCCCGGCCGGATCGGCCCCTATCCGGAGGGATAGCTCAGAAGAGGCCGGCATCCTTGGCGATCATCGCCGCCTGGGTCCGGTTCGACGCGCCGATCTTGCGGTAGAGCGTCTTCATGTGGAGCTTCACGGTCGGCTCGCGGATGTCGAGATCGCGGGCAATCTCCTTGTTGGACTTGCCCTTCGTCAGCCCTTCGAGGACCTGGATCTCGCGCTGGGACAGCTTCTCCGTTAGGGGATGGGCCGGGCCTTCGTCGCCGCCGCGCAGGAAGTCGAGCGGGGCGTATTGCTCCCCCATCGCCATGAAGCGCACGGCATTGACGAGGGACCGGGCGGAGAGGGTCTTGGGCAGAAAGCCCGCCGCGCCGGAGGCCAGCGCCTGCTCGGCGATCTCCGGGCTCGCGGTGCCGGAAATGATCGCGACGCGCGGCGCATCCGGACGGGCGAGGATCTCGTCCAGAGAGGCGATCCCGTCCATCCCCGGCATGGAATAATCAAGGAGGACGAGGTCGTACGGGGTCTCGGCCATGCGCGCCTCGGCGCTGGCCCGGTCCGCGGCGGTTTCGACCTCGAAGCCGGCCTCGCCCTCGAAGTAGAGCACGAGCATGTCCCGCAGGAGCTCGTGGTCGTCCGCTATGAGAATGCGCATGTCGCTCCCTCTGCCGGGGCGGCGTTCTTGGGAGGAGACGCCGGCAGGACGGGCGGAGGTGAGCGCGTCTTGGGTCATGGCGAGGTCTCCCGATCGGTCTTCTACCTATCCGCGTGCGAGTATGAACGCGATGCACGTACAAAGCACGAAAAAGATGACGAAAACAGGGCGAAGGGGGCGAGTCCTTCTATCCGGTTGGATAGGGGTGCGCCCCGATGCGAAGGGTCCGCGCCCGAAGGAGGGGCCCGCCGTCCTAAGGGAATGGACGGCGGGGCATCCGCGCGTCAGGCCTCTCCCTTCGCCGCGTTGCCGGACGGGGGGCGGTCACGCAGCATCGGGGGGTCAACAGCCCTCAACCCGGATCCCTCGCCATGACCTTCGCCCCTTCGCCCACCACCTTCTTTCCCGCCCATGACGCCCGTTTCGGCTCGCAGCCCGCGCCGGAACGCCCGTCGCCCGTGCGTCTGTTCGGAATCGACATCGCCTCCTCGTCATCGGCGGCGATGATCGAGCACCTCCTGGAGCCGGGCCGCCGATCACGCGTCGCCTTCCTCAATGCCCATTGCGCTAATGTCGCTGCGCGGAATGCCGACTATGCCGATGCGTTGGTCACGGCCGACGCGGTCCTGCCGGACGGGATCGGGATCGAGATCGGCGCGCGGATGAGCCGGCAGCGGGTGACGGAGAACCTCAACGGGACCGATTTCGTCCCCGCCCTCCTGCATGAGGCCGCCCGCCGCGGCTTGTCCGTCTTCCTTCTCGGGGGGCGCCCGGGGGTGGCTTCGGCCGCCGCGGACCGGCTCGCGCTGCGCATTCCCGGCCTTCGCATCGCCGGAACGAGGGACGGCTACGAGGGCCTTGAGGACGAGACCGCCACGCGTGCGGCGATCAATACCTCGGGGGCGGATATTCTCCTCGTCGCGCTCGGGGTGCCCCTACAGGATCTGTGGCTTGCCCGGAACGCGGAGCGTCTCAGGCCGCGCCTGTCCCTTGGCGTCGGTGCGCTCTTCGACTTCCTCTCGGGTCGCGTACGCCGTGCACCGGAGCCCGTTCGGCGCCTGCGCTGCGAATGGATCTGGCGCCTCGCGATGGAGCCGCGGCGCATGGCCGGCCGCTACCTCTGGGGCAATGCCGCGTTCCTCGTGCGCGCCCTGCGCCATGCAACGGGGCAGGGGGACGGCGTCGCTCCCCTTCGCCGCATGCTCGACATCGCGCTTGCAGGGGGCGGACTGATCGCGCTCGCGCCGCTCTTCGGACTCGTCGCCGTCGCCCTTCGCCTCGACAGCCGCGGTCCGGTCTTCTTCCGGCAGACCCGCGTCGGCAAGGACGGCGTTCCCTTCACCATGCTGAAGTTCCGCTCGATGCATGTGGATGCCGAGGCGCGGCGGGACGCCCTCCTGGCGCAGTCGGACCGGGAGGGCGTCTGCTTCAAGTCCCGCACCGATCCCAGGGTCACGCGGGTGGGCCGGATCCTCCGCCGGTTCTCGATCGACGAGTTGCCGCAGATCCTGAATATCCTGCGCGGAGAGATGTCCGTCGTCGGCCCGCGTCCCGCCCTGCCGCAGGAGGTCGCGGCCTATCCCGGCCACGCACTGGGGCGGCTCGCGGTGAAGCCCGGGCTGACCGGAGTGTGGCAGGTCTCGGGCCGTGCCGAGGTCGGTTTCGACAAGATGATCGACATGGACCTCGCCTATGCCCGCTCCCGCAGCCTGATCTTAGACCTTTTGCTGATTTCATGCACCTTCCGAGCCGTCTTCGGCGGCCGCGGCGCCTATTGATCCCACCTCGAAGGAGAGTTTCCGATGTCCCACGTCAAGATCGCCGTTTTTCCCGTCGCCGGACTCGGCACCCGGTTCCTGCCCGCCACCAAGGCCGTCCCGAAGGAGATGCTGCCGCTCCTCGACCGCCCGCTGATCGAGTACGCCGTGGAGGAGGCCCGCGACGCCGGCATCGAGGAGTTCGTCTTCGTCAGCGCGCCCGGCAAGGCTGCCCTGGAGCGGCACTTCTCCGAGGCGCCCGAGCTGGAGCGCAAGCTGGAGGCCGGCGGAAAGACCGGGCTGCTTCAAACGCTGGCGCGGACGCGGCTTCCCGAGGGGGCCCTCAGCGTCGTCCACCAGCCGGCGCCGCTCGGCCTCGGTCACGCCGTGTCCCTCGCGAGGGACGTCGTCGGGAGCCGTCCCTTCGCCGTCCTCCTGCCCGATGACGTGATCCGGGCGCCGAAGGGGTGCCTCGCGCAGATGGTGGAGGCCCATGCCGGGCATGGCGGTCACGTCCTTGCGACTATGGAAGTCCGGCCCGAGGAAGTCAGCTCCTACGGTATTCTCGACGTCGAGAAGGTGTCCGGCCGGCTGGCCACCGCGCGAGGCCTCGTCGAGAAGCCCCAGACCATCGCCGCGCCCTCCCGCCTCGCCGTGGTCGGCCGCTACGTTCTCGCCCCTTCGGTCTTCGCGCGGCTCGCCGAGATCCCGCCGGGCGCCGGCGGCGAGATCCAGCTGACCGATGCGATCAATGCCGATGCGGGAGAGGTTCCCGTGGCGGGATACCGGTTCGAGGGCGAGCGCTTCGATTGCGGCTCCGTCGCGGGATATGTCGAGGCCTGTCTTGCCTTTGCGATGGAGCGACCCGAGCTGGCCGGGCGGATCCGCGCCTCCCTCATGCGCCGCCTGTCCGCTCCGGGCGTGCAGGCCGCCTGAAGGCCGGGCGGGGCCCGTCCTACCCGTTCGGATAGGGGGGGCTCTGCCGATGCTCCCCTCCCCGACGACCGGCGCCCGTGGCACATCAGGGGCCGACCTCAATCGACCAAGGTGAGACGACGATGATACAGCTCCTCCGCGCAAGCGCTCTTGCCGCCTTCGCCCTCTGCGCCGGACCCGGTTCGGCGCAGGAGCTTCCGGCGCCCACGGGCGAGACCCTCCTGACCGTGACCGGCGCCATCGCCCGAACCAACGACGAGGGGGCCGCGCTCTTCGACCGGGCCATGCTCGAAGGTCTGGAGCCCGTGACCATCGAGACAGAAACGATCTGGACGGAGGGTCCGCAGACCTTCACCGGCGTGTCGCTCGCCCGCCTGCTGGACGAGCTCGGCGGCGAGGGCGAGACGCTGATGGCCACGGCGATCAACGATTATGCCGTCGAGATCCCCGCCGGGGACGTGGTCGAGGGCGGCGCCATCGTGGCCTATCTCAACAATGGGGAGCCGATGTCCGTGCGGGACAAGGGGCCGCTCTGGATCGTCTACCCCTACGACGCCTCGCCGGACTACCGGACCGAGGCGATCTACTCCCGCAGCATCTGGCAACTGGATCGGATCGACGTGCTCCCTTAACCTCCGGGCTTCATCCGGGAAGGAACGCAAGGTGGCATCACTGGGGACCGGAACGATCCCGCGACGGATCGGCGGAGCGCTCGCCGCGGCAGGGGCCATCGCCCTCGTCGCGGCGCTCGTGCTCTGGATCGTGACGAGTGCGCTGCGGGAAATAGACGATCTGGCCACGGCCAGTTCCGACGACGTGGAGTGGAGCCTCACGCAGCTCGACGTGGAATACCTGCGGCTTCGCCTCGCGCTGTCGGAGGCGCAGAGGGACCCGGGCGCGCTCGATGCCGTGCGACGGCGGTTCGACGTCTTCTACAGCCGCATCGCGACCTTCTCCATGGGCGAGGTCTATTCGGAGCTGCGGGCAGATGCCGCGTTCGAAGGAGCGCTGGAGGAGGTTCGGGCGTTCCTCGAGGGCAGCATCCCCGCCATCGACGCCGGTGACGACGCCCTGCGCGCGGCGACGCCCGCACTGGCCGCGGCGGCGGCAGACCGGGCCGAGGACGTCCGCACGCTGACGCTCTCCGGTCTCGCCACCTTCGTCGACATGGCCGAGACGCGGCGCGAGCAGGTGATGGAGACGCTTTCGCGCATGGCCGCTCTTCTCCTCGTCCTCTTCGCGGGCCTCGCGCTCCTGGCGTTCTGGCTCCTGCGCCTCAATCGCCTGAGTGCGTCCCGGGCGCGGCAGATCGAGCTGACCGGGACCCGGATGCGCACCATCGTGGAGACCTCCCTCGATGCGATCCTGGTGACGGATGACGAGGGACGGATCCTCGAATCGAACCGCGCCGCGCGCGCCATCTTCGGCTATTCGGAAGCGGAGGCGCGGGGCGCGGACGCCCTGTCCCTGCTGTTCCCCGACGAGGATCCGGAGAGGGCCCGCGAGGGCGCGCTGCAGTTTCTGGACTCCGGCCGCCGCCCGGACCCGGCGGAGCGCCAGTTCGAGCTGATGGGGCGCTCGAAGGAGGGCAGGGCCTTCCCCGTCGAGCTTTCGGTGGACCGGGCCAAGGGGCCTGACGGTCCCGTCTACGTGTCCTTCATCCGGGACATCTCCCGCCGCAAGCTGGCCGAGGAGGGGCTCACCGAGGCCCGGGACAAGGCCCTGGCCGGGGAGAAGGCGAAGGCGGAGTTCCTTGCGGTGATGAGCCACGAGATGCGCACGCCCCTGAACGGCCTCCTCGGATCGATCCAGCTCATGCGGGACACCGATCTGAGCTCGCGGCAGGCCGGTCTCGTGGACACGATGCATGGCACCGGGAACCATCTTCTGGGCCTGATCAACGATGTGCTCGATCTCTCGAAATACGAGGCGGGCAAACTTACCGCCGAGACCCGCGTCTTCGATCCCGCACGCCTCCTCGACGGTGTGGTGGAGACGACCGCGAGCCTCGCCGCGGCGAACGGCAACACGCTCGGCTGGAGTTGGGCCGGGGCCCCCGTGGGCCCGCTGAAGGGGGATGCGCGGCGGCTGCGGCAGGTTCTTCTGAACCTCGTCGGCAATGCGCTGAAGTTCACCCGCGGCGGGTCGGTGGAGATCGAGGCCGAAGCGCTGGGCGCAGATCTTCTGGAGATCCGCGTGATCGACAGCGGGATCGGTATCTCGCCGGAGGATCTGGGCCGGATCTTCCAGGATTTCGAGACGGTGGATTCCTCCTATGCGCGGCAGGCCGGTGGAACCGGTCTCGGTCTCGGCATCGCGCGGCGTCTCGTGGATATCATGGGGGGCCGGATCGGCGCGGAGAGCGAGCCCGGGGAGGGGAGCCTCTTCTGGGTGCGCTTGCCGATGGTCGCCGCCGATCAGGCCGCCTCCGGCACGCCGATTGCCGCGGATGCGCCCGATCCGGGCGGGCGGCCGCTCTCGATCCTCCTGGTGGAGGATAACGAGATCAACCGGTTCGTCGCCCGCGAGATGCTTCAGTCGGACGGGCATGAGGTGACGGAGGCGGTGAACGGTCAGGCCGGCGTCGAGTGGGCGGAGCGTCGGCGCTTCGACGTGATCCTGATGGATATTTCCATGCCCGTGATGGACGGGCAGGAGGCGGCACGCCGCATCCGCTCCGGGGGCGGCCCCTGTGCCCGGACGCCGATCGTGGCGGTGACGGCCCATGCGCTGCCGGAGGAGGTCGCCCGGTTCAGGGAGGCCGGGATGGAGCATTCGATCTCCAAGCCCATCGACCGCGCCGCCCTCTCGCGGATCATGGCGCTTCTCGGCGATGCGTCCCCGGAGACTGCGCCCGCCCCGGCCAGCTTGGCGGCGCTGAAGGACGGCACGGACCCGGAGGTGCTGCGACGGCTCGTGGCGAAGTTCATCGGCGAGATGGACGCCGCCGTCGCTGTCTTTCCGGACGAGGACGACATGGGTGCCCTAGCGGCACAGGCGCACCGGCAGGCCGGATCCTGCGCGGTCTTCGGGCTCGGCGACCTGCGGGAGACCCTCGCCCGGATCGAGACCGAAGCGAAACAGGGGACGCGCCCGGACGGTGAGATCGCGGCGCTCGCCGATCTCTGGACGAGGACCCGGCCCGGTCTCGTCGCCGAACTGGAGAACGCCGCTCCCTGATCGTGAAAGACGGACCCGCGGCAGGGGATGCCGCCGGCAGGACCCCATCGAGTGGTGGACGCCGCGCGGATAAGGACGGCACCCGCCGGGCCCGCGCGTCCGGCGGGCTTCCCGGCACGGGGGAGGCGCGTGATCGTCCCGGCTCGCCCCCGGTGTGGACATCGGGAAGGTCCAAGCTGCCCAAGGTCTCGCATGCGGCGATGTCCTGCCCGCGGGGAGGATGTACTTGTGTCGCCGCCTGTTTCCCCGGTCCGGCCGGACGAGGGACGACGGCGCGCAGAGGTCTCCGAGGTGTCCGACGCAAGCTTCGGACAGCCGCGCCGAACAGAAAAGGCCCGGAGCGATCCGCATCGCTCCGGGCCTGTCGCCTCCACCCCGATCGTCTTCGCCCCGATGCCTCAGAGGCCCGGCACGAGCAGTCCCGCCGTGACGGTTCCGACGACGCGGCCGACTTCGGCGAGGTTCGTCATGCCGCTGTCGTAGCAGGCGATGCTGTCGCCGGGCAGCAGGTAGGGGTCGTAATCGTCGCGGTCGGCGCGGGCGCGCATGTCTTCGATACTGCGCTCGATCACGACGGAGACGCCGGTGACGGGGTTTCGGGAGAACAGCGCGGCGGAGCGGTTGGCGCTGGTCGCCCGGGCGCCGCCGACACAGTTGGCATCCACCACCGCCTGCATGAAGCGCGTCCCGTAGGGCACTTCGCGCACGGTCTGGCCGATGGCGGAAATGGCGTTGCCGGTGGCGGGCTGCGTGAGGTTCGACAGGTAAAGGGAAATGCCCGGCGGGCTGATCGGGCTCGGACGCATGAGATCGTCCTGGAAGCAGTGGCGGGAGGGAACGTGGATCTGGTCTCCGGTCAGCAGCATCACGTCGTCCGCCGCGCTGCCGGCGATCATGCCCCGCAGGTCGAGCACGTAGTTGGTGCCGCCGCGGGTGAGACGCACGCGGGCGAGATCCGCATCCGGGCGCACGCCGCCGGCATTGCGGATCGCCGCCGAGAGGTTGCGCGCCTCGGTGGAGGCGCCGAGCGCGGCTTGCCGAAGGCTGTCGATCCGGTCGCCGGAAACGCCACCGATCTGCACCGGCTGCGGCTCGAACACGGCGCCCGCGACGGCGACATGGGCGGGGGCGAAGTCGGCGACCAGAAGGGAAACGGCCGGGGTGGCGGCATAGAACCCTCCGCCGACGAGGGCTCCCCTGATGTCCGAGGCGACCTGATCCGTGGTCCGGCCCTGCGCCGGCACCGGAGCGATGAACGGCAGCTTCAGTGTGCCGTCGCGGGACACGACGAACGTCCCGGTGAAGGTCTCGTCCTGCGGCACGCGCAGGTCGACGAGATCCCCGCGGGACAGAAGCTCACCGCCGAGGCCGCGCGGGATGTCGCCCGAAAGCTTGCTGACGGACGCGTATGTGTCATCCGCGATCGGGCCGGCTCCGTCCGCGCAGCGCTCGACGTTCATCGCGGCGGAGCGCAGGAGGGCGCCCGCATCTCCGCGCCCTTCGGGCAGGCGGTACTGCGCCTGGTAGGCGCCGCCGCGGGTGGCGGGCTCGAGGTTGGCGGGCTGGTGCGGGGTGCCGCACCCGGCCGCGAGGAGGAGGGAGAGGGCGCCGGCGGCGCGGGTGAGCGTGGGGAAGGTCATGGGACTGGCTTTCATTGAGCGATCGGGGACGCCCCATGGTCTACCGCGCGGCGCCGGCGCCCTGCATCTCCGCGCCCGGATCGCGGCCCCACCCGAACGGATAGGTGGCTGCCCGACCGGGCGCCGGGCCTCGCCGGAGGGGAGCGGGACGAAAGGGTCCGCGGACGGCTAGACCTTGGCCACAGCCGCTCCCGGCCCGCCAACGGAGGCCCCGATGCCCCTATCATTCAGACCCGGCCCGTTCGCCAGAAACCTGATGGCCTACTGTCTTTCAGAAGTTGCGGCCAAGGCCTCCCGCATCCTCGTGGTGGTCGCCGTCGCGCGGACCATGGATGCGACCGCGATCGGCGTCGCGGCGGCTGCGCTGGCGGGATCCGATATCCTGAAGGCCCTGACGGAGAACGGCGCCGGTCAGCGCATCATCGCGGCCTCCGAGCAGGACCTTCCCGGCATCTGCCGCACCGCGCGGCGGATCTTCTGGGCGTGGTGCCTCGGTCTCTTCGCGCTGCAGATCGCGCTCGGCCTCGGCCTCTGGGCGGCGAGCGGCGATGCGATGCTCTTCGTCCTCATCGCGATCCTCGCCGGGGAATACCTCTTCATGCCGGCCGGCCTCGTGAACTGCGCCCTGGCGATGCGGGCGGGCAAGATGCGCCAGACCGCCTCCATCGCCGCGGGGCAGGTCGTCGGAGCGAACGCGCTGACGGCTCTTCTCGCCGTGCTGATCGCGGGGCCGCTCGCGCTCGTCCTGCCGCGCCTTCTGGCCGCGCCGATCTGGCTTGTCGCAATGCGCAGATTGCAGCCCTGGACGCCGGTCCCGGCAACGCCCGCCCCCCTCGGCCCCTTCGTGCGCTACGGCGCGTCCGTTCTCGGCACGGAGGTCGTGAAGGCGCTTCGGCTGCAGGCGGACAAACTGGTGATCGCGGCGCTCATGGGCGCCGAGGCACTGGGCATCTACTTTCTCGCCTTCAATGCCGGGCTCGGCCTCGCAACATCCTTCTCGCAGGCCTTCGCGACCGTCCTGTTCCCGCATCTGTGCACCGCGTCCGACCGCATTGCCGCGCTCAGGCAAGCGCTGACCCTCAGCCTCTGCATTCTCGTGCCGGTCGTGCTCGTACAGGCGCTTCTCGTTCCGGTCTATGTGCCCATTCTCTTTGGGGACGACTGGACCGGCCTTGCGCCCATCGTGCGCATCCTCTGCCTCGCCGCGATCCCGGCCATCGTCTGGGCGTCCGCCGCGGGGTGGCTGAGGGCCGCGGACCGGCCGGAGGTCGAGTTCGCCCTGACGCTGGGCATGACCGCCGCGCTCATCGCCAACACCGTTCTTCTCGCGCCGCACGGCCTTGTCGCCATTGCGCTGGGGTATCTCGCGGTCTCGGCCGTCGCCCAGATCGGCGGCGCGGCCCCCGTCCTTCTTCGCGCCTTCCTTCCCGCTCAACCGAGGTTTGCCTGATGCCCCGTTTCACCATAATCGTGCCCTGCTTCAACGCCGAGGACACCCTTCCCGAAACGCTGGACAGCCTCGTCGCCCAGACGTTCGGGGACTGGGAGGCGCTCCTGGTCGATGACGGCTCCACCGATGCGACGCGGCTCCTGATCGATGCTGCCCGCCACGCAGAGCCGCGCTTCCGGCTGATCGAGGGAGAGGGGCGCGGCCCCGCCGTCGCGCGCAACACGGCCGCGCGGCTCGCGAACGCGCCGATCCTCGCCTTCTGCGATGCGGACGATCTGTGGACGCCGGACAAGCTCGCCCGCCTTGCGCAGGCCTTCGACGACCACGCGCTCGCCGCCGTCTATGCACGCTACGGCTTCTTCGATCACGGAGAGATCCGCACCCTGTCCACCGTTCCGACGGGCCCGCTGCGGGTGCCGCAGCTTCTGGGGGAGAACCCGGTCGGGACCATGTCGAACCTCGCGGTCCGGGCCTGCGTCTTCGCCTCGACCGGGGGGTTCGACGAGACCCTCGTGCACAACGAGGATCTCGAATGGCTGGTCCGCCTCGTCGGCGAGGGCCACCGGACCATCGGGCTGCAGCAGACGCTGGTGCATTACCGCACGAGCCGGACGGGACTCTCAGCCGATCTGTGCAAGATGCAGGCCGGCCGGCAAGCCGCCATCGCCAGCGCCCGCAGCTATGGCTTTGATGCCGAGCCGCGGCACGAGGCGGTGAACCTGCGGTACCTCGCCCGCCGCGCGCTCAGGGTCGACGCGCCTGGCGTGGAAGCCCTTCGCTTCGCGCTTGCCGGCCTGATGCGGAGCCCTGCCGGCTTCTTCTCGAGCCCCCGCCGCGGCGCGCTGACCATCGCCGGCGCGCTCGCAGCCCCGCTTCTGCCACGCCCCCTTCGTCGCCGTCTCTTCGCGTCCTGAAAGGATCACTCCCATGCCCCGCGCCACCATCGTCGTTCCCGCCTACAACGTCGCCGCCACCCTTCCGGCGACGCTCGCCTCGCTCCGCGCCCAGACCTTCGGTGACGTCGAGATCCTCGTCGTCGACGACGGCTCTACCGATCGCACCGCGAGCATCGCCCGCTCCACCGGAGACACCCGTGTCCGCCTCGTGCAACAACCCAATCGCGGCCTTGCCGGGGCGCGGAACACCGGCATCCACCATGCCCGCGGCGCCTATGTCGGCTTCTGCGACGCGGACGATCTCTGGCGTCCGGGCAAGCTTGCCGCTCATGTCGCGCATCTGGACGATGCCCCGGAGGTCGGTCTGAGCTATTCGGGCTCCGAGATGATCGACGAGGCCGGCTGCTCCCTCGGCCTCGCGCAGCGGCCCCGGCTCCGCGACGTGACGGCGGCGCATATCCTCAAGCGCAATCCGGTCGGCAACGGCTCCGCGGCGGTCCTGCGGCGAAGCGCCCTCGATGCCATCGCCTGGCGGCCCCGGCTCGAGAGGCATCGGGACTGGTGGTTCGACGAGACCCTGCGCCAGTCCGAGGACATCGAGTGCTGGCTTCGCCTCGGGCTCACGACGGATTGGGAGATCGAGGGCATTCCGGGCCTTCTGACCCGCTACCGCATCGCGGGCGGCGGTCTTTCGGCCGGGATCGACGCGCAATACGCCTCCTGGGAGCGGGCCATGGCGGGACTGGTCCCCGTCGCGCCCGAGTTCATGGCGCGGCACCTGCCGGCCGCACGCGCCTATCAGCTGCGCTACCTCGCGCGGCGGGCCGTGAGCGCGGGGCAGGGCAGGCGGGCGGCGGCCCTCTGCGCCCAATCTCTGCGCACGTCCCTCCGGCCACTCGCCGAGGAGCCGGCCAAGACCCTGACCACGCTTGCCGCCGCTTCGCTGATGTCCCTCACCGGCTCCCTTCCGCTCCGTCCCGGCGCAATTCGCAGCACCGCCTCCTGAAAGGACCTGTCCCATGACCCGTATCCTCCACCTCGTCGACGACACGAACCCCGGCGGCGTCACGCGCTACCTGGACTTCCTCGCATCGAGCCCCGCCTCCGGCCTCGAGCACATCGTCCGTCCCGTCTCCCGCACCAGACCGAGCGCCGGGGGGGAGGCGGCGGACATCATCGTCTCCCACCTCGCGGTGACGTGGCGTGGCCTGCCGGGATTGATGGCACTCCGGGGGGCGCATCCGAACACGCCTCTCATCCATGTCGAGCACAGCTACTCGGCCGGGTTCGTCGCCTCAAACGTCACCGCGCGGCGCCGCTTCCATACTCTCCTGCGCACCGCCTATGCGCTCTTCGACAGGGTGGTCGCGGTCAGCCGGGGGCAGGGAGAGTGGCTCCGGCTGCGCAAGCTGGTCAGACCCGCCGCGCTGAGCGTGATCCCGCCTTGCGTGGACCTCGCGCCGTTCCGTGCGCTCCCGGCACCGCGGCAGAGGCGCGTCATCGGGGCGGTGGGGCGGTTCGATCCGCAGAAGGGATTCGACCTTCTGATCAGGGCCTTCCGGGCCGTGGATGATCCGGCGCTCAGGCTGCGGCTGATCGGAGACGGCGCGGAGCGTGCGGCGCTCGAGGCCCTGGCGGAGGGGGACGCGCGCATCTCCTTCCATGGCTTCGCCGCCGATCCCGCCGCGGCGATGGCGGAGTGCGACGTCATCGCGATGCCCTCGCGCTGGGAGCCCTACGGCCTCGTGGCGCTCGAAGCTATGGCCGCGGGCAGGGTGCTCCTCGTCGGCGCGGCGGACGGGCTCGCCGATCACGCCGGGTCCGGCGCGCATGCCGTGCGGGGCGCCGGGACGGAGGTGTGGCGGGGCGCGCTCTCGAGCCTTGCCGAAATCGCTCCGGCGCCCCGCCCGGACGGGGCGGAGGAGGCCTGCCGGGCAGCATGGCATGCGCTCGCCCGGTCCGTGCAGGAAGGGGCCGCGCCTGCACTGGCAGCCTGAGCAGTGCATCCCGGACGCCGCGCAATCCGCAGGTTCGCGCGGCGTCCGGAGCGTCCGGTCTGCAACTGCCGCCACGACACATCTCCCCGAAAGCGATCTTCATGGAACCGTCACGGAAGCGTGACCTCGGCGTTACGGATGAGGCCTAGCCCGGCGGCACATTTGGAATCGCTACAGGGACAAGCGACATGATGAAGACCGCAACGGCGACGATCGCCCTCAGCCTGACGGCCACCTCCGTGATGGCGCAGACCGAGATCAGCTGGTGGCACGGCATGGGCGGCCGCAACGGCGAGGTGATCAACGAGATCTCCCAGCAGTTCAACGACGCCCAGGACGCCTGCCACCTGACGCCGGTGTCCCGCGGCACCTACGAAGAGGCGCTGTCCTCCGGCATCGCCGCCTTCCGCTCGGGCGAACAGCCCAACATCCTGCAGGTCTTCGATGCCGGCGCCGCGACCATCATCGCCGCCGAGGGCGCGACGATCCCCGCCGAGGACCTGATCCTGAACGCCGGTGAGGAGTTCGACCGCGAAGCCTTCATCGCCGGCGTGCGCAACTTCTACGCCGACAGCGACGGCAAGTTCATCGGCATGCCGTTCAACTCCTCGGCGCCGATCATGTACTACAACGAAGAGGCCTTCGAGGAAGCCGGCGTCGAGCCGCCGAAGACTTGGGAAGAGTTCGAGGAAATCGCCCCCGCCCTGAAGGAGGCCGGTTACCTGCCGATGACCGCGTCCCAGCTCACGTGGATGATGGTCGAGAACTTCAAGTCCCGGAACAACCAGCAGTTCGCCACCAACAACAACGGTTATGACAGCGTCGACGGCACGGAGATCCTCGTCACCGACGAGAACCAGGTGATGATGTTCGAGAAGCTGAAGGAGTGGGCCGACGCCGAGCTCTTCGGTTTCTACGGCGCCGGCTGGGGCGACAACCTCAAGCCCTTCGAAGATGGCCAGGCGGCGATCTGGATCGGCTCCTCGGGCTCCTTCGGCGGCCTGCAGCAATCCACCGATTTCGACTTCTCCGCCGACTTCATGCCCTACTGGGACGCCATCGAGGGCGCCGGCACGCAGAGCTTCATCGGCGGCGCCGCGCTCTTCGCGATGTCCGGCAAGTCCGACGAGGAGAACGCTTGCTCGGCGCAGTTCTTCTCCTTCCTGACCTCCCCGGAAACGCAGGTCTACTACCACAAGAACACCGGCTACGTTCCGATCACCGAGGCCGCCTACGAGATGGCCAAGGACGAGGGCTACTACGACGAGCAGCCCGTGGCCGAGGTCGGCATCCAGCAGTTGATGCTCGAAGGCGGCGAGTGGACCGGCGGCTACCGCATGGGCTTCTACCCGCAGATCCGCACCGTGATGGAGCGCGAATTCAACCGCATCTTCTCGGGTGAGGTCGACGTGCAGGACGCGTTCGAGACGATCGAAGAGGAAGGCAACCAGCTCCTGGCGCGCTTCGCCAAGACCGCCGGCTGATCCACTCGTCCGATCCGAACCTCAAGGGATCCGGCCCCCCATCGCGGGCCGGATCCCCGCATCGTTCCAAGGGCGGCCCGCGGCCGGGGACATGACCCCGGGCCCCCGGGCCGCCATCCCTATGGAGTACCGGGCCCCATGGCCGAAACCTACCACACCGGCAGCGCGCGACGGGGCGCGATCCTGTCCCGCCTGCGGGCATGGTACAGCGCCGAGACCCCGCACCCCGTCAAGCGGGTGCAGTTCGACCGGCCGCTGACGCCATGGCTGTTCCTCGTGCCGCAGCTCGCCATCGTCGTGATCTTCTTCTACTGGCCCTCCGTGCAGGCGGTGACATCGTCGTTCTACATCGAGGACCCGTTCGGCTTCGGGGCGACGTTCGTCGGCGGCGAGAATTACGTCGATGCGCTCGCCTCCAGCCAGTACCTCTCCACCGCGACCTTCACCGCCTTCTTCTGCGCCATCGTCACGGCGCTCTCGCTCGGGATCGGGCTTCTGCTCGCGGTGAAGGCGGACAAGGTGATCCGCGGCGCACCTGCCTACAAGACGCTTCTCATCTCCGTCTACGCCATCGCGCCGCCGGTGGCGGGGCTCATCGGGATGATGTTCTTCGACATGCACATGGGCCCGCTGAAGGACCTCGCGGCGCTCTTCGGCCACGATCTGCGCGTCGGAATCGACTACTGGGACACCGCCTTTGCGGTCGTCACCATCTCGGTCTGGAAACAGATCCCCTACAACTTCATCTTCTTCCTGTCGGGGCTGCAATCCGTTCCAACTTCGGTTCGCGAGGCCGCGCTCATCGACGCGCGGTCGGGCTGGCGGCGCTTCAAAGACGTGACGCTGCCGCTCCTTGCGCCGACGGCGTTCTTCCTGCTGGTGATCAACATCACCTACAGCCTCTTCGACACCTTCCCGATCTTCGACGTGGTGGTGAAGGACAAGCCGGCCAACAACCCGATCACGCTCGTCTACAAAGTCTATCTCGACGGCTTCAAGGGCAACGATATCGGCGGCTCCTCCGCCCAGTCGGTGATCCTCATGATCGTCGTCGCGGCGCTGACGGTCATGCAGTTCCGCTTCCTCGAACGCCGCGTGCATTACGGGTGACATGATGCAGAAGATCAAACCCCTCGACCACCTGATCCTCATTGCGGGCGTCCTGTTCCTGATCGCGCCCGTCGTGATGGCCCTCATGTCCTCGACCCATACGCCCACGGACATCCACTCCAACGGCCTCTACCTCACCCCCGGCAGCCATGGCGGCGAGACCTATCGCAAGGTGCTGACCCACAAGGGCGGCTTCACCGGGGACGTGACCGGCCTCAGGATGCTGATGAACTCGATGATCATGGGCATCGGCTTCGCGGTCGGGAAGATCGTCCTGTCGATGATGGCGGCCTATGCGCTCGTCTACTTTCGCTTCCGGTTCGCCACGATCCTGTTCTGGATGATCTTCACCACGCTCCTGCTGCCGCTCGAAGTCCGGATCATGCCGTCCTACCAGGTTATGTCCACGCTCGGTCTTCTGAACACCTATACCGGTCTGATCGTGCCGCTTCTGGCCTCCGCCACGGGCACGTTCTTCTTCCGGCAGTTCTTCCGATCGGTGCCGGACGAGCTGCTGGAGGCCGCGCGGATAGACGGGGCAGGGCCCTTCAAGTTCTTCATCGACATCCTCGTGCCACTCTCGCGCACGATGATGGCGGCGATCTTCATCATCATGTTCATCTACGGCTGGAACCAGTATCTCTGGCCGCTGCTGATGACGACGGACGAGACCTTCTACACGCTCATGCGGGGCATCAAGTCCATCCTGCAGGTGTGGATCGGCTCCCAGATCCCCGACTACAACGAAGCATTCGCCCTTGCGGTGCTGGCGATGATCCCCCCCGTTGCGGTGGTGGTGATCTTCCAGCGCATGTTCATCAAGGGTCTCACGGAAAGCGACAAGTGATGGCACATCTCTCCCTCCGGGGCGTGGGCAAGACCTATGCCGGCAGCACCCAGCCCGCCGTCAGCGGCATCGACATCGAAATCGAGGACGGCGAGTTCATCGTCCTCGTCGGCCCGTCGGGCTGCGGCAAGTCCACGCTTCTGCGCATGGTCGCGGGGCTGGAGACGATCACGGACGGCGAAGTGCGCATCGGCGACCGCCTCGTGAACAAGCTCGATCCCGCCGAGCGGGACATCGCGATGGTGTTCCAGAACTACGCGCTCTACCCGCACATGACCGTGCGGGACAACATGGCCTACGGGCTGAAGAACCGCGGCGAGAGCCGGCAGGTGATCGAGGAGCGCGTCGCCGAGGCGGCCCGGATGCTGGAGCTCGGGCCCTACCTCGACCGCAAGCCCCGCGCGCTGTCCGGCGGCCAGCGGCAGCGTGTCGCCATGGGCCGGGCCATCGTGCGGCAGCCGGCCGCGTTCCTCTTCGATGAGCCGCTCTCGAACCTCGATGCCAAGCTCCGCGTGTCGATGCGGATGGAGATCCGCAAGTTGCAGAAGCGGCTTGCCACGACCTCGCTCTACGTCACCCACGACCAGCTCGAGGCGATGACGCTCGCGGATCGGCTCGTCGTCCTGAACGGCGGCCGGGTCGAGCAGATCGGCGCGCCACTCGAGATCTACCGCTCTCCGGCCTCCACCTTCGTCGCCTCCTTCATCGGCGCCCCGGCGATGAGCCTTCTCGACGCCCGGATCGAAGGCGGCGGGATCGTCCTGGAAGGACACAGGCTGGGACGCGCGGACTGCGCCGAAGGGCCGGTGACGCTTGGCCTCCGGGCCGAGGATCTGCGCATCTCGGACCAGGGGCTGCCCTTCGTCGTCGAGCATGTCGAGGAGTTGGGCGCGCAGCGGATCGTGCACGGGGTCGTCGGCGGCCAGCCTCTCGCGGTCATCGACACCTCGGAGCGTCAGTTGCCCGGCAAGGTCCTCGTTGCCGTCGATCCCGCCCGCCTGCACCTCTTCGATACCATGTCGGGCAGGCGCATCGAGGCGTCCCGCGCGCCGGTCCTGGAGGGCGCGGTGTGATCCGCGAGACCGTCCGGGAGCTTCCGGCTCCGACCCCCGCCGACCTTGCGCTCAGGGATCTGCCGCGGGATGTGGCCACGCATGACGCGCACATGGCCGGCGTGGCGCCGATGAACCTCGTCGAGGTCGGCGGGAGTGCAGGTGCCGCGGCCCTGCCGTTTCCGATCACGGTCGGCGCCTGGAACCTCGAACGGTGCCTCTTTCCCGGGCCGTCCGCCGCGAAGATGAGCGATCGCAGCCTGCTGCTGGTGTCCGAGATGGATCACGGCATGGCCCGCACCGGCCAGCGCAATACCACGCGGGACGTCGCCGCGGCGCTCGGCATGGACTACGCCTACGCCGTGGAGTTCCTCGAGCTCGGCCTCGGCTCCCCCGTCGAGCGGGACTTCTGTACCGACGATTTCAACGCGCTCGGCTTCCACGGCAACGGGCTGATGGCGAAGACCGCCCTCGAGGCGCCCTTCGCCCTTCGCCTTTCCGGGGAGCGCCAGTGGTTCCGGGACGCCGAGCAGCCCCGCCTCGGGGAGCGCATCGCCGTCGGAGCGCGCGTCGCGACGCAGGAGGGGCCGATCCTCGCCGTCTCCACCCATCTCGAAAGCGCCTGCGGGCCGGAGCACAGGGAGCGGCAGGTCCGCGGACTCCTCGAAGTGATCGATGCGGAGTTTCCGGAGGTGCCGTGCCTCATCGGCGGCGACCTGAACACCGGGAACCACAACGAGGGGAACTGGCGCGCCGAAGGTCTGTTCGATGCCGCCTTGAACGCGGGCTTCGAGATCCATGGCGGGCCGGAGGACCAGCCGACGACGCGCCCGAGCCTGATCACGCGCTGGCCGGAGCGGTCCCAGAAACTCGACTGGATCCTGACCCGCGGTCTGCGGATGGGCGAGACGGAGATCCGTTCCTCGCTGGACCCAGACGGCCGGCCACTGTCCGATCACGACGCTCTCGTGACGCGCGTGATCGGACTTAATCGTTCGAAGTTATAGGCTTAGATGTCGAAGTTCGACGGCAGGACGATCATGTCCCGGATCGTGACATTCCGCGGCCGGGTGAGCATGAACATCACCGCATCGGACACTTCCTGCGTCTCCATCAGGGCGCCCGCATCCTTCATTCTCTGAAGCCGCTCCGGCTCCCAGTCGGACAACAGCGCCGAGATGACGGGTCCGGGGGAGACCTGTCCCACGCGTACGCCCTTCTCCATCAATTGCCGGCGCATGGTCTGGACGAAGCTGGTGATGGCCCATTTCGAGGCCGAATAGACCGGCTCGACATGGATCGCGCTGTGGCCGGCGATGGAACAGGTGACGATGATGTCCCCGATGCCGCGCTCGCTCATGTGCGGGGCGACGGCGTGGACGTTCTTGATCACCGCGTTGACGTTCAGTCCGACCATCCGGTCGATGGCCTCGGGCGTCGTGTCGACGAGGTCGCCACCGATATAGCTGCCGGCATTGCAGAGCAGGATATCGATATGCCCGGCCTTCTCGAGGATCTCCGGCACCATCGCGTTGCAGCTTTCGGCGTTCAGAAGATCGCTCACCTGCACGATCGCCTTGTCGCCGAGCTCGCCCGCAAGCTTCGTCAGTCCAGCCTCGTCGCGGTCGACCATGACGACCGTCGCGCCGGCGGCGAGCAGGTCCTTCGTCATCGAAAGCCCGATGCCGGAGGCGGCGCCGGTGACGGCAGCGACCTTCCCGTTCAGTGATTCAGCCATTTTAGTCTCCTTGGTCGCGGCGCCGGTTGGTCCCTGGCGCCCGTAAGCCTGTGTTCCGGGCAGCGTGCCGTCAGATCGCGAGGAAGCCGCCATCGACGGACAGGACGCTGCCCGTGACCATGACCGCATCGTCCGACAGCAGAAGGGCGATCGCGCGGGCGACGTCCTCTGCCTCGGCGAACCGCCCGACGGGGTGGCGCACCATCATCGGGTCGCGCTTCGCCGGGTCGCTCCAGGAGCCCTTGGCAAGCTCCGTCATGGTGACGGTGGGAGCGATGGCGACGGCGCGGATGCCGTGGGGCCCGAGCTCCCGGGCCATGACCCGCGTCGCGCCTTCGAGGCCCGCCTTCGAGGCCGCGTAGCACAGGTGATCCTGGAAGCCGCGATGCCCGGCGATGGACGTGACGTTGACGATGGCGCCGCCGCCGCCCGCCTCGATCCGCCTCCGCGCGAATTCCTGCGCGCAGATGAGGGCGGTCCGCAGGTTGATGTTCATCACCGCGTCGTAGCCCTCTTCCGTCATGTCGAGGACGCTTTCGAGGACGTTCGTTCCGGCGCAGTTTACCAGGAAATCGGCAGGCCCGACCTCCGCCATGGCGGCGCGGGCGCCGGCGGCCGTGGAGAGGTCCACCGCGTAGCTCTGCCCGCCGATCTTCTCGCGCAGGCTGTCGAGGTCCGACTGCGTTCGGCTGAGGGCGATGATCTCCGCGCCCCGCTCGGCCAGAAGCTCGGCGGTTGCGCGGCCGATGCCCTTGCCGGCGCCGGTGATGATGACGGTCTTGCCAGTGAAATCCATGATGCCCTCGAAGAATGGTCCGGCCGGCCGCGGCCCGCCTTCACGTGATGCAATGTGCCGGGATCGGCGAGGCCGGGGGAGGCCGGGGCTTTAACGCGCGCCCCGGCCGCTCCTCAGCGCCATTCCCGGCCGATATAGATGGCCAGGAGGATGATGAGGCCCTTGATCACGTCCTGCAGGTAGGGGTTGATCCCGATCAGGTTCAGGCCGTTGTTGATGATGCCGAGGAGGATCGCGCCGATCAGCGTGCCGAGGATCAGGCCCCGTCCACCGGCGATCGCCGTGCCGCCGAGGACGACCATGGCGATCGCGTCGAGCTCGAAGGCAACGCCGGCGCCCGGCTGTCCGCTCATGAGCCGCCCGGTCAGCACGATGGCGGCCATCGCCGAGGTGAAGCCGGAGATCATGAACACGAAGAGCTTGATGCGCTTGGTGTTCACGCCGGAGAGGTTCGCCGCGGTCTCGTTGCCACCGATGGAATAGACATGCCGGCCGAAGGCGGTCCGCTGGAGGAGAACCCATGCGAGGGCGTAGAGCACCACCATGATGATGATCGGGGTGGGAATGCCGCCGATTCTGCCGATGCCGAACCAGGAGACCCAGCCGGGCAGCCCGCTGATCGGGTAGCCGCCCGAATAGACGAGACCGAGGCCGCGCGCGATCAGCATGGTGGCCAGCGTCACAATGATCGCCGGCATCTTGCCCCAGGCCACGAGGATCCCGTTGAAGAGGCCGAAGAGGATGCCGACGACGATCATCGCCAGGAGGCCGAGCCAGCCCGGCATCCCCATGTTCACCATGACCCCGGCACCGAGCGTGCCACACAGCGCCATCACCGCGCCGACGGACAGATCGATGCCGCCCGTCAGGATGACGAAGGTCATGCCGATGGCGAGGATGCCGATGATGGATTGCTGCCGAAGCACGTTGACGATGTTGTCGACGCTGAAGAAGTTGTCGCTCGCGAAGGCCATGGCGATCGAGACGACGATCAGACCGACGAGCGGCAGCAGGAGCGGCGAATGCTTGATGCTCGCCAGAACCCTGTGAACCGGCGAGGACGACCTTTGAGTATCGGCGTCATGCGACATATCTGAGCTTCCCCGTGGTTGCATGTTTCATGATGTCTTCGGAGGTGATCTCGTCGCCCTCGATGGTCGCGACGATGGCTCCGCTGCGGAATACGCAGACGCGGTCCGACAGGCCCATCACCTCGGGCAGTTCGGAGGAGATCATGATGATCGAGTAACCCTCCTCGGTGAGCTGTCGCATCAGGTGGTAAATCTCGGACTTGGCACCGACATCGATCCCGCGGGTCGGTTCGTCGAAGATCAGGATCGGCGTGTGGTGGTTCAGCCAGCGGGCGATGACGACCTTCTGCTGGTTCCCGCCCGACAGCGTGTCGACGGGGACGTCCGGACCCGGTGCCTTCACCTGCACGTCCTTAATCACCTTCGTGGTGTGCTTCCGCTCCTCCGAGAGGTCGAGGAAGAACTTCAGCGTCCGGTACTTGCCGTAATTGTTGATCGAGACGTTCTGCATGATCGAGAACGACGTGATGAGCCCCTGGTCCTTCCGGCTTTCGGGCAGGAGGCCGATGCCGCGGGCCAGCGCCTCGCTCGGGTTTGCCGGCGCGCCGGGCGTTCCGTTGATCTCCACCTTCACGCTCGCGGCGGGGTAGGCGCCGAGGATCGACAGGGCCGTTTCGGTCCGGCCCGATCCGACGAGCCCGGCGAAGCCGAGTATTTCGCCCCTGCGCAGCTGGAACGTGCTGACGGGGCCGTTCTTGCGCAGCTGTATCTGGGCCGCGTCGATGACCACCTCAGCGTTCGGGGCGGCGGGGGGCTTGGGCGGGAAATTGTTCTCGATCCGGCGACCGACCATCATTTCGACCAGCTCGTCGGTGCTGATCGAACCGACGTCCCGCGTGCCGACATACTCGCCGTCGCGCAGGACCGTGATGCGATCCCCGATCTCGTAGATCTCCTCGAGGTGGTGGGAGATGAAGACGATGGCGACGCCCTGTGAGCGCAGATCCCGCATCACCTTGAACAGGTGTTCCGTCTCGCTCGGGGTCAACGTCGCCGTCGGCTCGTCGAGGACGAGTATGCGCGCGTCGAGAGACAGCGCCTTGGCGATTTCAACGAATTGCTGTTCGGCCACGCTGAGATCGGCGACCGGCACGTTGAGGGGGACATCGACGCCGAGCTTGTCGAGAACCTCGCGGGCGCGTTTGCGCATGGCCTTGCGGGCGAGGAAGCCGCCCGTCTTGATTTCGCGGGCGAGGAAGATGTTCTCCACCGCCGTCAGGTAGGGGATCAGGCTGAATTCCTGGAACACGATGCCGACGCCGGCCTGGATGGCCTCGTCGTAATGCTCGAAGGACCGTTCGTTGCCATCGATGACGATGGTGCCCTCATCGGCATGGACGATCCCGCAGAGGATCTTCATCATCGTGGACTTGCCTGCGCCGTTCTCGCCAAGGAGCGCATGGACTTCCCCGGCGCGGACTTCGAGGTCCACTCCGTGGAGGACCTTGACCGGACCGAAGGCCTTCCGGATGCCCTTCATCTCAAGCATGTCGTTCCCTCCCAATGACGCCGCGCCCGGAGGCTCCCGGACGCGGCAGGCGTTCAGACCCGGATCTTACCAAGCGAAGTCTTCGGCATTCTCGGCATCGACGACGCGGACGTCGATCGGCACCTCGGCCGGAACGACCTGCGCACCCCAGTACTGGGCCAGCGCCATGCCGAGGCCGACGCGGATCTGGTCGCGCGGGAACTGGGCAGTCGTCTCGATGAAGGGCGTGCCGCGGGCGATCGCGTCGACCGCTTCGGGAGCGCCGTCAACGGAGGTCAGCTTGATGTCCCGGCCGGCGCCCTGGATCGCGGCGAGAGCACCCATGGCACCGCCGTCGTTCACCGAGAAGATGCCGCCGAGATCGGGATGCGCCTGCATCATGTTCTCGACGACGCCGAGCGCGACGGAGCGGTCCTGACGACCGTTCTGCGTGTCAACGAGGGTGATGCCGGGGGCTTCGTCCAGCGCTTCCTTGCAGCCTTCGACGCGCTCGAGGATCGGAACCACCGGAATGCCGTCGAGGATCGCGACCTCGCCTTCGCCGCCCATCGCCTCGGCGAGGTACTGGCAGGACAGGTAGCCCGCGTCGCGGTTCTTCGAGCCGACGAAGGTGTCGACCGGGCCGTTGGCATTGGCGTCCACGGCGACGACGATGACGCCGGCATCCTTGGCCATGCGCACGGCGGATTCGATGCCGGCGCTGTCCGTCGGGTTGAGCAGGAGGATGTCGATGTCCTGCTGGAGCATGTCCTCGACGTCGGAGATCTGCTTGGCGACGTCATGGCCGGCATCGGTCACCACGACCTCGGCATTGATCCCGTCAGCCGCTTCCATCAGCGCTTCGCGCATGCTGACGAAGTAGGGATTGTTCATCTCCTGGAACGTCATGCCGATCTTCAGCTGGTCGTCCTGGGCCGACGCGACCGTGGCGCAGGCTGCGACGCCCAGAGCGGCGATGGTGCCGGATTTCAAAAGGTTCTTCATGGTAGTCCTCCCTTGGTTGGCAGTCAGACCCCGTCCGCTCCGGGACCCTCAACGGGCTGCCGGGATAGAGTGCGGTCGGGGAATTTCGGTGGTCAGGCGGGCATGCGCGCCGCCTCGTTTTCCGCGAAGGTGGCCCGGAACTCCGATGGAGACCGTCCCTTCAGTCGCAGGAAATGCCGGTTGAAGTTCGACAGGTTCGAGAACCCGACATCGAAACAGATATCCGAGATCCGCGCCTCGGGGTCCGAAACGAGCATCTGGCAGGCCAGGTCGATCCTGAGCTGGTTGCGGAAGCGCACCAGTGTCGCCCCCGTGTGCCGCTTGAAGGAGCGGGAGAAGGCGCTCTGGCTCTGACCCGTCATCTCGGCGAGCTCCGTCTCGCTCAGGGGCTCGGTCAGGTTCTCCCTGAGATGCGCGATCACCCGGTTCATCGCCGATTCCTCGGATTTCTCCATGTCCAGCATGAAGTTGAGGCTGCAGAGCGTCTGCACGCGGGGCGCGTTCAGCAGCACGTCGAGGATCTCGAAGTAGAGGGCGAGGCGCAGCACGCCGCGCGCGTCGATCACCCGCCGCATGAGCGGGGCGACCTTCCGGCCGGTCTCGCCATCGAACAGAAGCCCGCGCCGGCTGCGCTGGAAGAGCGCTTCGGCCGCTTCCATCTCCGGGAACGCATCGGCCAGGCGGTCGACGAAGTCCTGGGAAAACTGGATCACTTCGGTGCGGCTCGCCGAGACCTCGCCCGGCTGCACGTCGCTGATCCAGTTCTGCGGCAGGTTGGGGCCCGTCATGATCAGCTGACCGGGCTCGAAATCGCCGACATGGTCGCCGATGTAATACTTGCCGCTCGTCGCCACGACGAGATGGATTTCGTACTCGGGATGGTAATGCCACCGCACGGTCCGGAACGGGTAGCCGTGCCGCCACGCGGCGAAGGATTCGCCGCTGCGGATATGGACCAGCTCCAGATCGAGTTGCATCTTTCCCCCCATTCCCGGCCGAAATCGATGTGCCATCGGCAGTCTCGATCCTCCTCTCGGCGTTAACGCTTTTGTATCACGTCTCCGAATCTCCAGCCACGACACCATCGCTTGAATACTGGTACTTTTTTGACCGGCCCGCGTCCGAAGTGCATCAGGTCGTCCGCCGGTGGTCTTTGCAATGCGCGACGCGTGCCTCGATGCGTCGCCGCAATGCAGAAAGATGAAGGGATTTCCGGGGAAGCGGACGCCCGTGAGACCAGGGCACCCCGGACGGTGGTGTCTGGTACTACGGGGCGGCCGAGCGCCGATCATCATACTTTTCCGTCAGCGTTCTTACCGAATCCTATCAACTGCCCCGTCCGGCGCAGCCGGCCCGCCCGGCGGGATCCGGGGCGCCGGCCGGGCCCCGGATCCGTCGTCAGGCGTCCGGAAGCTCGATCTGGATCTTCACGTCGGTTTCGCGGGCTTCCACCGCGCGGTCGAAGGCCGCGATGCTGTCCTTGAAGGGCAGGGTGGCGGAGATAAGCGGTTTGAGATCGACCTTGCCGGCGCCGATGAGCGCGATCGCGCGATCGTAGATGTTGGCGTAGCGAAAGACGGTTTCGAGCCGGAGCTCCTTTGCCTGGAGGCCGACGATATCCATCGGTGCGGGCTCCACCGGCATGCCGACGAGCACCACCGCGCCGCCGGGACGGGCGAGGGCGGGCAGGCCGAGGATCGCGGGGGCCGCGCCCGAACATTCGAAGACCACGTCGGCGCCCCAGCCCTCCGTCGCCTCGGCAATCGCCCCGGCCACCGGAGTTTCGCGGATGTTGATGGTCTCGATCCCGTCATAGGCACCGATGATGTCCAGCTTCGGCTGCGCGAGATCGGCGACGTAGACCTTGGCGCAGCCACCGGCGAGCGCGGCGAGGGCCGTCATCATGCCGATCGGTCCCGCGCCCGTCACGACGGCGATGTCGCCGGGCTGGATGCGGGCGCGAAGGGCGCTCTGCATGCCGATCGCGAACGGCTCGACCATGGCCCCTTCGGCGAAGGTCACGTGGTCCGGCAGCTTGTAGGTGAAGGCGGCGGGGTGAACGATTTCCGGTGTCAGGCAGCCATGCACCGGCGGCGTGGCCCAGAACTGCACGGAGGGGTCCACGTTGTAGATCCCGAGCTTGGCGGCACGGGAGGTCTGATCGGGGATGCCGGGTTCCATGCAGACACGGTCGCCCGCTTTCAGTCCCTCGACCTGCGCACCGACCTCCAGCACGACGCCGGCGGCCTCGTGACCGAGGATCATCGGCTCGTTCACGACGAAGTGGCCGATCTTGCCATGGGTGTAGTAGTGCACGTCGGACCCGCAGACGCCGACCGTCCGGATCGCCACGCGCACGTCGCCGGCGCCGAGATCATCCGGAACCGGAAAGTCCCTGAGGGACAGCTTGCCCTTTTCCTCGAGTACGAGCGCTTCGGCCATGGTCGATCCTCCCCATCACGTCACTTGTCATCGATCGGGAACGCATCCCGGCTCGGCGCTTGTGATGTTCGCCCCGGGAGGCCTGCAAGTAAACGGGGGAGTGCGCCGGGGCGGAGTGTCGTCCCGCGGCCCGGCAAAAATCCTATCACGGGCAGGCGGGCCTGGTATCACGAGCCCGCGGATGCGGTCCCGGCCGCGCGATGCGGCGCGGCCGGGGAAGCCCCCGTATCACATGCCCGAGACCATGTCCGTCACGTCGGAGGTCCAGGCGCCCTCGGGCTCCTCGGTGATCGCGGGATTCTCCTCGCTGATCGCGGAGAGGAGCGTGTCTACAGTCTGGCGGTAATCCTCCGGATCGAGCGTGCCGTCGGACCCTTCGGTGAGCTTGGCAACCTCGTTCACCATGTAGACCTGATGCTCCAGCGTCTGCGCGCCGGTCGTATCGTTGTCGATGATGATCTGCGCGGCTTCCTCGGGGTTCGCCTCCGCATAGCGCCAGCCTTCCATCGAGGCGGAGACGAAGCGGGCCATCTTGTCCACGAAGGCCGGATCCTCGAGGTCCTCCTCCTGCACGTAGAGCCCGTCTTCCAGCATCCCGACGCCCTCGTCGAGGTAGTTGAAGTTGACCAGTTCCTCCTCGGTATAGCCGGCATCGAGGACCTGGCCGTACTCGTTGTAGGTCATGGTGGAGATGCAGTCGGCCTGACCCTGAAGGAGCGGATCGACGTTGAAGGCCTGCTTGAGGACCGTGACGCCGCTGTCATCCGCGCCGTCGGTGTCGATGCCGAGCTGGGCCATCCACGCGTAGAACGGGTACTCGTTGCCGAAGAACCAGACGCCGAGAGTGCGGTTCGGGAAGTCCTCGGGGGTTTCGATGCCGGTCTCGGCCAGGCAGGTGAGCTGGAGGCCGCCGGTGGCGAATGGCTGGGCGATGTTGACGAGCGGCACGCCGCGCTCGCGGGCGGCCAGCGCCGCGGCCATCCAAGTGACGATCACGTCGGCGCCGCCGCCGGCGATGACCTGCTCGGGCGCGATGTCCGGCCCGCCCGGCTTGATCGTGACGTCGAGGCCGGCCTCGTCGTAGAAGCCCTTCTCCTCGGCCACGTAATAGCCCGCGAACTGCGCCTGCGTGACCCATTTGAGTTGCAGCGTGACGGCATCCTGAGCCGCCACGGGGGCGGCCAGAACCGTGCTGCCGAGGGCGGCGATGAGGATCTTCTTCATGTGTTGTCTCCCTAGTCGGTTGTCCCCGGAGTTCATCCCCGGTTGGACGGATGCCAGAAGGTCACCCGTTTCTCGATTGCGACGACGAGGCCGTAGAACGCGCTGCCCGCCAGCGCCGCCACCGCGATCTCCGCCCAGACCATATCGAGCGACAGCTGGCCCACGGAGGTCGATATGCGAAAACCGATCCCGCGGATCGGCGAGCCGAAGAATTCGGCTACAATCGCGCCAATGAGGGCCAGCGTCGTCGAGATTTTCAGCCCGTTGAAGATGAATGGCATCGCCGCGGGCAGGCGGAGCTTCACGAGGCCCTGCCAGTAGCTCGCCCCGAAGGTCCGCATCAGGTCACGCTGCATCGTCTCGGCGGCGCGGAGGCCGGCGACGGTGTTCACCAGCATCGGGAAGAACACCATGACGACGACGACGGCGGCCTTCGATTGCCAGTCGAACCCGAACCACATCACGAGGATCGGCGCGACACCGACCACCGGCAGCGCGGCGGCGAAGTTCGCGACCGGCAGGAGACCGCGGCGGAGGACGTCGACGCGGTCCGCCAGAAGGGCGACGGCGAAGGCGGCGAGGCAGCCGATCACGTATCCGCTGAGCGCGCCTTTCAGGACGGTCTGGACGAAGTCCTCCCAGAGCGTCGGCAGGCTTGCCGCGAAGCGCAGGGCGATCTGCGTGGGCGCGGGTAGGAACACCATCGGCACGTCCAGCCCGCGCACGATCAGCTCCCACATCACGAGGAGCGTCGCGCCGAAGAGCAGCGGCACGGCCAGCGCGACGCTTCGGCTCTGCGGACCGCTTGCGAGGCGGACGTTCAGCGCCCAGCCGGCGGCCCAGAGAACGAGGGCGAGGGCAACGAGCGTCATGGCCGCATCCCCATCCGCGCGAGCGACTTCCGCTCCAGCCCGCCGATGAGCCCGACGAGCCCGGCGGCCAGGATCGCGGCGGCGAAGAGCGCGGCCCAGATCTGGACGGTCTGGCCGTAATAGCTGCCCGCAAGGAGCCGGGCGCCGAAGCCGGCCTGCGCACCGGAGGGCAGTTCGGCGACGATGGTTCCGATCAGCGCCGCGGCGACGGCGATCTTCAGCGAGGCGAAGAGATAGGGTGTCGAGGCGGGAAGACGGAGCTTCCAGAAGGTCTGGGGACGGCTCGCGCCGTAGGTCCGCAGAAGGTCGAGCTGCATCGCATCGGGGCTCCGGAAACCCTTGGACATGCCGACGACGACGGGGAAGAAGGACAGGTACGCCGCGATCACCGCCTTGGGGAGGATGCCCTCGATGCCGATGGCGTAGAGCACGACGACGATCATCGGCGCGATGGCGATGATGGGCACGGTCTGGCTGACGATGGCCCAGGGCATCACGCTCATCTCCATCACGCGGAAATGGACGATCCCGACCGCCAGGGCGATGCCGAGGCCGGCCCCGATGGCGAAGCCGAGAAGCGTGGCCGACAGCGTGACCCAGCCGTGATGGATCAGGCTCTGCGCCGAGGTCGGCGCAACGGTCGCCGTGCTCTGCCAGAGCGCGCCTGCGACCTGGTGCGGCGCGGGCAGACGGGGGCGACCTTGGGTGTAGGCATGGGCGATGGCGGGGCCGGGGTTGCGAAGCGCCAGGGCCAGAGCGGACATGCCCCGGCGCTCCGATGCGGCCTCTGGCGACACCGTCTCTCCTGCGCGCGAGGCGTCGAGGACGGACTGGGCCGCATTCATGGGGATGCACGCGAGGGTCCAGATCAGGACGAGCGCGGCGAGCACGCCGAGGACGGGCAGGGTGGTCTGCCGCATGGCGCTCGTCACGCGAGCCACGCGGGCCGACCAGCCGACGCCGGCCTCGGGAGCGGAAATCGGGGCTGCGGTCTCGCTCATGCCGCCTCCATCCCTGCGCGCAGCCCCTCGCGGACGCGGTGCGCGATCTCGATGAACTCCCGGCTGTCGCGAATGTCGAGCGGACGCTCCTTCGGCAGGGGGCTGTCGATCACGTCGCTGATCCGCCCCGGACGGGGGGACATCACGACGATCTTCGTGGACAGGTAAACGGCTTCGGGGATCGAGTGCGTCACGAAGAGCATGGTTTTGCCGGTGCGATCCCAGAGCGACAGCAACTCCTCGTTCAGGCGGTCCCGCACGATCTCGTCGAGCGCGCCGAAGGGTTCGTCCATCAGAAGAAGGTCCGCATCGAAGCTCAGCGCGCGCGCGATGGAGGCGCGCTGCTGCATGCCGCCCGATAGCTGCCAGGGAAACTTCTTCTCGAACCCGCCCAGATCGACGAGCTCCAGCGTCTGTCGCACCCGGCGCGCCTTCTCCTCCTCGGAATACCCCATGATCTCGAGAGGCAGGCGGATGTTGCCGCCGATGGTGCGCCACGGGTAAAGCCCCGCCGCCTGGAAGACGTAGCCATAGGCGCGGGCGCGGCGCGCCTCGTCGGCGCTCATCCCGTTAACCTCAAGTGTCCCGCCGGTCGGCTCCTCGAGCCCTGCGACGCACCGCAGGAACGTGGTCTTCCCGCAGCCCGAGGGGCCGATGAACGACACGAACTCGCCGGGCTCGACCGACAGCGAGACATCTTTCAGCGCATGGACCGGGCCGTCCGACGTCTGGAAGGTGAGATCGAGGTTGCGGGCGGTGACGACGGCGCCCTCCGTGCCGGGCGCGCTCATTGCATCCCCCAGAGCCGGGGTTCGGCGAATTCCACGCTGTTTCCGGCAGGATCGCGAACGTAGACGGACCGGGCGCCATTCGGCCAGAGGAAGTCCGCCTCGATCTCGATCCCCTCCTTCGCGAAATGCGCGGTCCAGTCGTCGAGCACCGCGCCGCTGGCCGTGAAGCAGACATGCCCGGGGCCCTTGGCGCCATGGAGAGGGACGGGAAGGCCGCCGCCCGGATCGGCCACGGCCGTGGCGTCGGGATTGAAGACGAGAAGGACCGTACTGCCCGCGCGGTAGAAGATGTGCCGCGCTTCCTTGCGCGCGATCACCTCCATCCCCAGCGTCCCGCCGTAGAAGGCATCTGCCGCGGCCAGGTCGCTGGCGTAAAGCGCGGCCTCGAGAACTCCTTCGACCTTCATTCGCCTTATACCCCGCTCGCCGGGATGCCGCTGCGCTCGACCGGGCGGGGCTTGGTCATGTCCTTCCATGAGGTGAGCGCGCGGTTGACCTCGCCCTGCGGCCGGCGCTTGACGAAGCGACCGTGCCCCTCGGACGGCTTGAGGACGCCGTCATCCACCATCACCCGTCCGCGGGAGAGGACGTAGCGCGGCAGACCTTTCACATGTTTGCCTTCGAAGACGTTGTAATCGATCGAGGATTCCTGCGTCTTCGCGCTGATCGTCTTCTCCTTTTCAGGGTCGAGCACGACAATGTCGGCATCCGATCCGACAAGGATCGCGCCCTTCTTGGGATAGCAGTTCAGGATCTTGGCGGAGTTGGTCGAGGTCACGGCGACGAACTCGTTGGGGGTCAGGCGGCCCGTGCCGACGCCATAGGTCCAGAGCATCGGCATCCTGTCCTCGAGGCCGCCGGTGCCGTTCGGGATCTTGGTGAAGTCCCCGATCCCGGTCCGCTTCTGCTCGGTGGTGAACGCGCAGTGATCGGTGGCGACGCAGGAGAGCGAGCCCGATTGCAGCCCGGCCCAGAGCGAGTCCTGATGCTTCTCGTCCCGGAAGGGGGGAGACATGACGCGGCGGGCGGAGTGGTCCCAGTCCTCGTTGAAGTACTCGCTTTCGTCGAGGGTCAGGTGCTGGATCAGCGGCTCGCCCCAGACGCGCATCCCGGCCTGCCTGGCGCGGCGGATGGCTTCGTGGGACTGCTCGCAGGAGACGTGAACGACGTAGAGCGGCACGCCGGCCATGTCGGCGATCATGATGGCGCGATTGGTCGCCTCGCCCTCGACCTGTGGCGGGCGGGAATAGGCGTGGCCCTCGGGGCCGTCATTGCCTTCGCGCAGCAGGCGCGCGGAGAGGTCCGCCACCACGTCGCCGTTCTCGGCGTGGACGAGAGCGATGGCGCCGAGTTCCGCCAGCCGCTGGAAGGAGGCGTACATCTCGTCGTCCTGCACCATCAGGGCGCCCTTGTAGGCCATGAAGTGCTTGAAGCTGTTGATGCCGTACTGCTCGATCACGGTCTTCATCTCGTCGAAGACCTGCTCGCTCCACCACGTCACCGCCATGTGGAAGGAGTAGTCGCAATGCGCGCGGGCGGACTTGTTGTCCCACGTCTTCAGCGCATCGAGAAGGCCCTGTCCGGGCTGGGGCAGGGCAAAATCGACCACCATGGTGGTGCCCCCGGCCAGCGCCGCACGGGTGCCGCTGTCGAAATCATCGGAGGAATAGGTGCCCATGAAAGGCATCTCCAGATGCGTATGCGGATCGATCCCTCCGGGCATGACGTAGCAGCCGGTCGCGTCCAGCACCTCGTCGCCCTCGAGGTTCTCGCCGATCTCGATGATCGTCTCCCCATCGATCAGGACATCCGCCGCGTAGGTCAGATCATGTGTGACGATGGTGCCGTTCTTGATGACGGTGGTCATGTTCTCTCCTCCCGTCCGTCTGTGCGACGGATGATCAGATCCTTGTGGATGATCGCATTGTATTGAGTGCTCCGGCTCCCGTTCGGGGCGCCGCGCCGTCCGGACCCCCGGTTCGAACAGGGAAATCCGGTCACGCCGGATATCGTTCTGACCCAGGACATCGAGGCGGTATCGT
The DNA here is from genome assembly GCF_031846565.1 of Tropicimonas omnivorans. Lineage (NCBI taxonomy): Bacteria > Pseudomonadati > Pseudomonadota > Alphaproteobacteria > Rhodobacterales > Roseobacteraceae > Tropicimonas > Tropicimonas omnivorans. The sequence goes on from NZ_JAVRHL010000002.1 coordinate 973,175, forward strand.
GCCGGGCGCGGATCGGCCTCGCCTCTCTTCCCGTGGTCGCGTGGATCGACGTCATCCCACCACCTCCGCCGTTTCGACGACCGCGTGCAGCAGCACGTCGGCCCCGGCCTTGGCCCAGTCCTCGGTGATCTCCTCGGCCTCGTTGTGGGACAAACCGTCCACGCAGGGGCACATGACCATGGCGGTGGGGGCGACGCGGTTGATCCAGCAGGCGTCGTGGCCGGCGCCCGAGACGAGGTCCATGTGGGAATAGCCGAGGCGCTCGGCGGCGTTCCGGACGGCCAGGACGCAGCCCTCGTCGAAGGTGACGGGGTCGAAATGGCCGACGGGCTCGATCTCGAGGCCGAGGCCGAGATCATCGGCGATCTGCCTCGCCGCCGCCTCGTAGGCCTTGCGCATGGAGGTCAGTTTCTCAAGGTCGGGGGAGCGCAGATCGACGGTGAAGACCGCCTTTCCCGGGATCACGTTGCGCGAGTTGGGGAAGACCTCGCAATGCCCGACCGCCCCCACCGCGTGGGGCTGGTGATCCATCGCGACGCGGTGCGCGGCCTCGGTCATTCGCGCCATGCCCAGGCCCGCATTCACCCGCATCTCCATCGGCGTGGAGCCGGTATGCGCGTCCTTTCCGGTGACGGTGCATTGCAGCCACCACAGGCCCTGCCCGTGGGTGACGACGCCGATCTGCTTCTCCTCGGCCTCGAGGATCGGGCCCTGTTCGATATGGAGTTCGAACATCGCGTGCATCTTGCGCGAACCGACCGGTTCCTGGCCGCGCCAGCCGATCCGGTCGAGTTCGTCTCCGAACCGCGCGCCTTTCGCATCCGTCCGGTCCTCGGCCCAGTCCTGATCGTGCACGCCCGCAAACACACCCGAGGCGAGCATGGCGGGGGCAAAGCGGGTGCCTTCCTCGTTGGTCCAGTTCACCACGACGACTGGATGCCTCGTCTTCACGTTCAGGTCGTTGAGCGTTCGCAGGATCTCCAGCCCTCCGAGAACGCCGAGGACGCCGTCATACTTTCCGCCCGTGGGCTGCGTGTCGAGGTGGCTGCCGACATAGACGGGCAGGGCGTCCGGGTCCGTTCCCTCCCGGCGGGCGAACATGTTGCCCATCGTGTCGAGCCCCATCGTGCAGCCTGCCGCCTCGCACCAGCTCCGGAACAGCTCGCGGCCCTCGCCGTCGGCATCGGTCAGGGTCTGGCGATTGTTGCCGCCCGCCACGCCGGGGCCGATCTTCGCCATGTCCATGATCGACTGCCACAGGCGGGCGCCATCGATCGTCATGTTGTCGCCGGGTGCTTGAGATGCCATTGCAGGTCCTCCTGATCCTGACAAATTGACCGTATGGTCAAAAAGACGCTAGATCGGCGCGGGTCCGTAACCGGGATGCGCAGTTGATTTGGTCGAATGCTGAAGAACTGGTCGGACACTGCCGCATCATTGAGCACTTTCGCTGCACTCGGGTGATCTCGCAATGACCATGAGCCGGATCCAGAAGCGAAACCGCGCGCGCATTGCCGAGGCCGCGCTGGAGGTCTTCTCCCGCAACGGATTTCGCGGCGCGACGCTCGATGCCATCGCCGGTGAGGCGGGGCTCTCGAAGCCGAACCTGATCTACTATTACCCCTCCAAGGAGACCATCTACGAAGAGCTTCTCACCGGCCTCCTGTCGCGCTGGCTGGAGCCGCTGACCGCGCTCGATCCCGCGGGAGAGCCGGAGGCGGAGATCCTCGGATACGTCAGTCGCAAGCTCGACCTGTCGCGCCAGATGCCGCGGGAAAGTCGCCTCTTCGCGAACGAGATCCTTCGCGGCGCGCCCCTGATCGCGCCGCACCTGACCGGCCCGCTCCACAGGCTGGTCGCCGAGAAGGCGGCGGTGATCGAGGGCTGGGCCGCGGCGGGGCGCATCGCGCCGGTGGACGGGCGACAGCTCATCATGTCGATCTGGGCATTGACGCAGCATTATGTGGATGCCGATGTTCAGGTTCGGGCTGTGACCGGCATGGCCGATCCGTTGGCGGGCGCGGCGGCGCATCTAGAAACGCTCTTCCGCCGCACCCTGAGGGGCTGATCGCCCTATTCGGCCGCCGTCGAGGCGGGGTTGTTCGGGTGCTGGGTCCAGTTTCCGGGTTCGGCCGGCACCACGCGCCCGGTCCGGGGATCGGTCTCGCCCGGCTCGAGCCGGGTCATGGTGATGCAGTCCTCCACCGGGCAGACATCGACGCACAGGTTGCAGGCGACGCATTCGGCGTCGATCACCTCGAAGGTCCGGCCCGGCTCCATCGCGATGGCCTGGTGCGAGGTGTCCTCGCAGGCGGCATAGCAGCGGCCGCACTTGATGCAGAGATCCTGGTCGATCCGCGCCTTGGTGACGTAATTGAGGTTGAGGTATTGCCAGTCGGTGACGTTCGGGACGGCGCGGCCCGAGACCTCGGCAACGGACGCAAAGCCCTTCTCGTCCATCCATGCGGACAGGCCCGCGGCCATCTCCTCCACGACGCGGAAACCGTAAGTCATGGCCGCGGTGCAGACCTGGACGTTGCCGCAGCCGAGCGCGATGAACTCCGCCGCATCGCGCCAGGTCGTGATGCCCCCGATGCCGCTGATCGGCAGATCCTTGGTTTCGGGGTCGCGGGCGATCTCGGCCACCATGTTCATCGCGATGGGGCGGACGGCCGGGCCGCAATAGCCGCCATGGGTGCCCTTTCCATCGATCGTCGGCTCGGGGGCCATCCGGTCGAGGTCGACCGAGGTGATCGAGTTGATCGTGTTGATCAGGCTGACCGCATCGGCGCCACCATTCAGCGCGGCGCGGGCCGGCATGCGGATGTCGGTGATGTTGGGCGTCAGCTTCACGATCACGGGCCGGTCGTAGTACGTCTTGCACCAGCGGGTGACCATCTCGATGTATTCGGGCACCTGGCCGACCGCCGATCCCATGCCGCGCTCCGCCATTCCGTGCGGGCATCCGAAGTTCAGCTCGATCCCGTCCGCGCCGGTCTCGGCGACGCGGGGCAGAATCGCCTTCCACGCCGCTTCCTCGCACGGCACCATGATCGAGGCGATGAGGGCGCGGTCCGGATAGTCCGCCTTCACCCGCGCCATCTCCTCGAGGTTGGTCTCGAGCGGGCGGTCGGTAATCAGCTCGATGTTGTTGAGCCCCATCAGACGCCGGTCCGGCCCGTAGATCGCGCCGTATCGGGGGCCGTTGACGTTGACCACCGGCGGCCCCTCGGCGCCCAGCGTCTTCCAGACCACGCCGCCCCAGCCGGCCTCGAAGGCGCGGCGGACGTTGTATTCCTTGTCCGTCGGAGGCGCGGAGGCGAGCCAGAACGGGTTCGGGCTGCGGATGCCCACGAAGTCTGTCGTCAGATCGGCCATGGCTGGTCTCCGGAATTGGCGAGGGCGAGAACGGGAAGGGTCGAAAGGGGCGGGGCGGGTCAGCCGGGCATGTCGCGGTGCGGCGCGTGGCCGTGGGGGGGCGCGTCGATCCCGCGCGCGGCCTCGGCGATGACGGCACAGGTGGAGGTTTCGGGAACGCCCATGAGCGCGGCGTGCATGTCCTCCGCCGCATCGCGGCCCTGGGCCGCGCCCCAGACGGTCAGGTCGTCCCCCGGCGCGACGCAATCGCCGCCGGCCCAGACCTTCTCCATCGAGGTGCGGTACTTCGCGTCCACAGAGATCCGCCCACCTTCCAGCTCGAGACCGCTTTCGAGGGTCATCGCCTGGCCGATGGCCTTGAAGATCTGGTCCGCGGGCAGGCGCAGCCGTTCACCGGTCCCCCTCAGGCCGCCGCCGGTATCGGCGGTGTATTCGAGCTCGATCTCGGCCGCCGCGCCGTTCCCGTGGATCGCCACCGGCTGCACGTTGCAGATGATGCGCACGCCCTTGGACGCCGCCAGATCCTGCTCGTAGACCGAGGCGCCCATGCGGTCCCGCCCGCGGCGGTAGGCGATGGTGACGTTCTCGGCGCCGAGGAGCTTCGTCTGCACGGCCGCGTCGATGGCCGTCATGCCGCCGCCGATGACCACGATGTTGCGCCCCACGGGCAGGGACGCGAGGTCCGTGCTCTGCCGCAGCTCGGCGATGTAGCGCACCGCGTCCGTCACGCCGTCCTTCTCGGCCCCTTCCGCCACAAGGGCGTTCACGCCAGCCAGCCCGACGCCGACGAACACCGCATCGAAGCTCTCCGCCAGCTTCTCGAGCGACAGCTCGCGCCCGAGCGCCTTGCCACCCTCGAAGGAAATCCCGCCGATCTGCATGATCCAGTCGGCCTCGGCCTGTGCGAAATCGCCGGTCGACTTGTATGCCGCGATGCCGAACTCGTTCAGCCCGCCGGGCTTCGCCGCCGCATCGTACAGGGTGACCCGGTGGCCCCGCATGGCCAGCCGATGCGCGCAGGCCATCCCTGCGGGGCCCGCTCCGACGACGGCGACGGTCTTGCCGGTCTCGTCCGCCCGGTCGTAGGGGTGACTTTGCCGCCGCATGAGGCTGTCGGTCGCGTAGCGCTGGAGGAGGCCGATCTCGACCGGCTTGCCCTCCGACGTCTCCCGCACGCAGGAGCCTTCGCAGAGATCCTCGGTGGGACAGACACGCGCGCACATGCCACCGAGGATGTTCTGGTCGAAGATCGTCTTCGCCGCGTCCTCCGGCCGCCCGCCGGCGATCTGACGGATGAAGAGCGGGATATCGATCTCGGTGGGGCAGGCCGCGATGCAGGGCGCATCGTAGCAGAAGTAGCAGCGATCGGCCGCGACAGCAGCGTCCCGCGGCCCGAGCGGCGCATGCAGGTCGGCGAAGTTGCCCTCGATCTCTTCGGGGGAGAGGCGGCCGGCGGCAAGTCCTGGCGTCAAGGGATCGGTCATCACCTGTCCTTCTGGCTGGGTCAGGTGAAGCCTTGCACGGTTCGTTTTTTTATCAAACGGTAAATTTTGGGCGAAGCGTGAACGGCAAAAGAGGGCGGGCGCCACGCCCCGGCCGGCCTATTCCCATGCGGCGAGGGGCGTCACGTGCAGTCCTTCCGCTCCCACATGCCAAACCGGCAGCGCCTCGAGCGTTTTCCCTCAGGCCGTTCTCTCGTTGGTGCCCTGCGGCGGAAAGAGCGTGTCGTAGCACCACGTGAAGACGAAGGCGTAGACGACGTAGAAGGCCGCGAAGGCGATCTCCATCAGGAAGGCCGACACCAGCGAGACCTGGAGCCACCACGCGAAGATCGGCAAAAGGATGACGAGGAGAGTGGCCTCGAACAGCACGGCATGAAGGATCCGCAGCGGGAATGTCTTCCGGGCATCACCTCTGCGGCGGTGCAGGGCATGGTCGAAGCCGAGATTGAAGAGGTAGTTCCAGACCGTGGCGGCCGTGGCGCCCAACACCACAAGGACGCCCATGTCGCCCATGGGATGATTGAACACCCAGGCGAAGAGCGGTGTGACGATCAGGATGCCGATCAGCTCGAAGCAGATGGCCTGACGGACACGATCAGCGGTACTGCGCATGAAGGAAGGGCTCCGATTGAGTGTCGGGCCGTCCCGAATGCTGACCGATTGGCCGGGCGAGGTCGTCCTCTCCTGAGGCGGAGTCTGGGCACCATTGCCGCCAGTTTCAAGCGGCGCCCGTGTCGCAGGGACCCCTGACCGCGACATTGGTCCCGGCGGGGCGCCTGACCGGGCGCTGCAATGAGATGCGCTTGCCTCCATGCCGCCCAGATGCGAATGAATTAACCATAGCGAAGGTCAGGCTTGTCGGGGAGGCACGGCGGAAAATGGTCACTTCAGCCATTCGGCGCATTCAGATCGTAAGTTTTGCCCTCTCGCATATTCCGCTTGCGGCGGTGGTCGCAATCCTGCTGAGGGATGGCAGCGAAGGTGATTGGGCGCTGATCGGTGGAACGTTCCTGGCGACGCTGATCACTGCGGTGCTGCTTCTGACGTTCCTGAATAGCGCTGTGAAGAGTGTCGCGGAGCGGCCTGCAGCCACGGCGCGTTCGAACTGAACGGATCAGGAGCCGATCAACATCCAGATGATCGCCGCGATCAGGATGGCTTTTGCGCAGACGACGGCGACGAGTGTTCCGCGGTTCTCCGGGGCGAGGAAGATATCCTGCCACGCCGGCCTGCTCGAACCGAAGATCCGGGCTTCCACGCTCCGGCGGATGCGGTCCGGCGGCGATACGGGATCGACATTGAACATCTCGGTGAACGTCCCCTGCCAACGCTCGAGTTCGGATCGAAAATCCACGTCCCATGAGGCGAGATCGCGCGCCTGACGTAGATCCTCGCCCTCGAGCAGATCGAGAGCGTATTCGCCAGCCAGCATGATTTTCTCGTCCCGGCCCATGAAGCCCCGTGTTCGTCCATTCCGGCACTAATGTAGACCGCTGCGCCGCGCATTACCATGACGCGTCACGGCATCGCGAGCCGCACGGGGAACGGGAAGACCGGTTATCGCGGCCGTGCAGGGCGGTAGCGGCAGAAGGGCCAGGTTGGCGGAGCCCGGCCGTCACCGATCAGTCCATCGACATGGCCACAACGATCACGAGCAGGACGATCACCGCGCCCGGCATCAAGGCATGCCGGTACTTGCGATGAACAAAGAGCGTGAAACCGGCCCCGAACATGGCGCTGATTCCCATTCCCGCGCCGAGATCCCGCGTCATTGCCGGGATCAGCAAGATAGCGGTCAGCAGCTCAAGGCTGCCCACGAGGCGGTTCATGTATGTGGGGTATCCCCAGCGCGTATATTCGGACCGGGCGCTTTCTTCTCCGATCAGGTTTATAAGGCCGCCGATGAGGAAGAAGAGAGACGCGGACCAGGCAATGAAATGGGACATGGACACCTTTACTGAGCAAACCGGTCCAATCGATCCGAATTCACGGCGACCGAATTCACGGCGACCGAATTCAAGGTAACCGAATTTACGGTGACCCATGCGCAATTTTATACGGACTGCGCCTCTAACTACGAAAGTTTCCAATCCGTTACAACGGCTTTGCCGAGAGCTTTCTTTGAGCACTTTGATCGAGGTTTGGGCATGCCGCGCCATGCCCAAACCGCTCCATGTGATGAAAGGAGGGGCGTCGCACGTCTTGGCGCGGGCGTATCAATCAGAGCATCTGAAGAGATGCAAGGATGATGAAGCTGCCGGCGAGAACCTCGAGACACGGGAGGAACAGCCGGACCCGGGAGCCCTCCCCGAAGGACAGCAGCGTGCTTTCCCGTGCGGTGACGGCGAGGATGGCGACGCCGGCGGTCACGGCGCCGGTGCCGAGGGACATGGCGACACTCCCCGCAATTCCGGCCGCGAGGAGTCCCATGTGCCATGTCAGGACGAGAAGCAGCAATGCGCCGGAGCAGGGGCGGATCGCGATGCTCGCGATGAGGACGGCGATACCGCGCGCGGACGTCGCCCCGGACACCTCCTCGATCGTCGGGCCGTGTCGATGTCCGCATCCCTCATGCGCGCACCCGCCTTCGTGCCGATGGTCGTCGTGGTCATGGTGATCGTGGCCCGATTGGCCGCCGCTGCTGCCTGTCCGGCTCATGCGCCAGAGACGCCCCGCGCCGCGAATGGCAAGCCAGATGCCGACGAGGCCGATGGCGAGGGCGCTGAGGGGCGCCATGATGCCTTCCGCGGCCCCCGTCGCCTGCACCCGCGTCCACCCGATGCCGAGGATCCCGATGCAGACGATGGCAATCGCCGTCACGGCCTGTCCCAGCGAGGCACAGAGGGCGATGGCGGAGAGGCGGAAGATCGGCACGCGGCGGCCGACGCCATATCCTCCAATCAGCACCTTGCCATGCCCGGGGCCGATCGCATGGACGACGCCATAGGCGAAACACAGGCCGATCATCAGAGCCAGTGCGCCGGGATCGCCGGATCTGAGGGCGCGCAGGGCTCCGGCAAGTTCGTTCTGGAAGGCGCGCTGCCAGCCGGCGGCCCACCGGGCGAGATCGGCGTCGGCGCCGGTGATCAGCATAGTCGCGAACACCCCGAGCGCGAGGGCCGGCAGGATGAGAAAGCTCAGTCGCATGATAGAAGGAACGCGTCCGTGAAAAGGATGCCGATATCCGGCAGATCGACGACGTCGAAGGGATCGGAGGCCATGTCCACCTCCGCGAGAAGGTCGCCGTACGTCGCGCGCGCTTCTTCGGCATCCGCTTCATCGCGCAGGAGACTGCACCCCTCCCGCCCGATCACGCCCGGCTCGCCCGGAACGTCGTAGGCGACGAAGTAGGTGGTATCGTAGGCCCGTGCGACGATGTCGTGCCCTTCGATCCCGGTGGGCTCGGCGAGGGGGCGGATATGCGAGGTGACGTAGCGCTCGTCCCGCCACTCGGCGGTGTGGGCTTCCGGCGGGTCCAGCTCGATGGGCGCCCCGTCGATGGTGAGCGTGAAGTCTCCCGGAAAGCCCGCGTCCCAGTCGACGTCCCGGCCGGCGAAGGCATCGAGCCGCTCCTGCTCCGGGACGCCGTCGCCGTTCTCGTCGAGGTCCTTCTCCTCCAGAAGGAGGAGCGAGTAGAAATCGTCATAGGTCCATTCGACCAGAACGGCTTCGATCCGCCCGTCCGCATCGAAGATCAGGTCGAAATCCGTGTCGATGAAGATATGCGGATGGGCGGATGCCTCGCTTGCGCAGAAAAGGAGGCCGGCGGCGCAGACCACCCCGTCCGACGCGGCCCGGACGAGCCGGACCGCGAGGCGGCGGCAAGAGGGCGCCGATCTCGTCATTTCCCGCAGGATGCGACCTCTTCCGCGACGGTCCGGATGAGGGCGGGATAGAAGTCCGGCCCGAGCGGGATGTCCGTGCCGAGGGGGTCTATGATGCCGCTCGAGACGCCGGTGCCGTCGGCCACGGTCCGGACCAATCCCTGATTGAACTGCGGCTCGGAGAGGACGCACGAAACGCCGAGATCCAGCACCGTATCGCGGACCTCCTCTATCCGGGCGGGAGAGGGGGAGGATGCGTCGCTGAGGGAGATGGCCCCCGCGGCGGACAGCTCTAAGCGCGTTTCGAAATACTGGTAGGCGTCGTGGAAGACGATGAATTGCAGGTCGGACACGGGAGCAAGGGTCTCGCTCGCCCGGGCAACGGCATCATCGATCTCGGTCTTGCCGGCTTCGGCGTTCGACGCGTAGGCGGCGGCGTTGTCCGGGTCGAGGTCGCTCAGGGTACTTGCGATCTGATCCAGCCAGACCTTGGCATTCTCGGGGTCGAGCCACGCATGGGGATCGGTGCCGTCATGCGCATGATCGTGGCCGGCGTGCTCGTGGGCGTCGTCATGCTCATGGTCATGTTCCGCATGCTCTTCGCCATGATCGTGATCGGCGTGATCGTGGTCGTGTCCGGCATGCTCTTCGTCGTGATCATGCTGATGCTCGCCGTGCTCATGGTCGTGATCGCCATGATCATGTGCCTCGAACGTGGCGCCATGACGGAAGGCAAGAGTTTGGGTATCGGGCAGGTCGAGAAGCCCGACAATTTCGGCGCCGTCCGCGAGGTTCGCGATCGAGCCCTCGAGAGACGGCGTCAGGTCCGGGCCGATCCAGAAGACCGCGTCGGCGTCCTGCAGGGCACGCGCCTCGGACGGGCGCATCGCATATCCGTGCGGCGAGACGCCCGGCTTCACGAGCAGGCTCGGCTCGTCTTCGATTCCGTCCATGACACGGGCAACGAGCGAGTGGACCGGTGGGATGTCGGTGACCACCTGCGGGACATCGGCGAGGGCGGCGCCGGAGGCAAGGAGGCCGGCGAGGCCGGAGAACGTGGTCAGGCGGATCGACATGTAGGTGCCTCGTAACTGTATTACATTTCGTCGTGTTCGATAGCTGTTATCATCTAACGCTTCAACCCGGAGCGGTGTCACTGGTCCGAGACCGCGAGAAGAAGGGGCCGGAGGGCGGACCGACATTGCCGGCAAGGGCGTGCTACCCCTCCAGCGAGGCGGGGGGCACCATGCGGAGTCCAGCCCACACGCGTCATCTCACAGTGGCCTGTTGCACCGCTGACGCGCGGGTCCCAAGGCCAGGGGTCGGCCGCCGCGGGTCGGCCCGCGATGACGGGCGGGGGCTCTCGGAAGCCGGATGACCCCGGTTCCAGACCTTGCGCGCGTCGCGGCTGATCTGCCTGGCCTCGATGGCGTCGAGCCGCCCAAGCGCGGCCGCCTCGTCGCCTCCGGTATGGCCAAGGGCCGTCTGCCAGGTGCGGAGAGCGGAGCGGGGGGACCAGGGCAGAGTGGCCGTGGCGAGCCAGCGGCGAAGGGGCTTCGGTAGCCGGTCATACTCGCCCATGGGGGAGACCCGGCGCCTCCTCCGGGCGAGGCTGCTATTGCCGGTATTCGCGCGCGTCATTCCGCGGCCATCCTGTCGAGCCAGCCGGGGAAGGGGTCGCCCAGAGTCGACCAGTCGTCCGGGGTGAACGCCTCGCCGCCCAGAAGCGCCGCGTCCAGTGACCGGACGATCGCCTCCCGGTCCATTCCGCTGCCGATGAAGACAAGTTCCTGCCGCCGGTCGCCGAACGGCTCCTGCCAGTGCCGGGAGATATAGGCCCGCGCCTGCGGATGGTCCGGCCAACGATCCTGCGGCACCGTCGCCCACCACCGGCCGAGCGGCTTCACGGAACTCAGGGCACCTGCGAGCGAGAATTCGGCGAGCCAGTCCGGGCGCGTCGCGATCCAGAAATGGCCCTTCGCCCGGATCACTCCCGGCAGCTCGCCGGTCAGGATCTCGTGGATCTTCCGGGGATCGAAGGGACGGCGCGCGCGGTAGACGAAGGACGACACGCCGTATTCCTCCGTTTCGGGAACGTGGTCGGCAAACCCGTAGAGCTCCTTTGCCCAAAGGGGATGCTCATGCGCTGTGTCGAAATCGAAGCGGCCGGTGCCGAGGACCTCGTCTGCCGGGACGTGCCCGTGATCGGCCTCCACGATCCGTGCATCCGGGTTGAGCGCGGTCACGATCTTCCGCGCGGCGTCGAGCCGGTCCGAACCCGCATCGCTCGCCTTGTTCAGGACGACGACATCCGCGAATTCGATCTGGTCGACCAGAATATCGACGATGGTGCGCTCGTCCTCGCCGCCGAGGCTTTCGCCGCGATCCCCGAGGAAGTCGTGGCTCGAATAATCCTGCAGCAGGTTCACCGCGTCGACCACCGTCACCATCGTGTCGAGCCGGGCGACATCCGAGAGGCTCTGACCCTCGGCGTCGCGGAACTCGAAGGTCGCCGCGACGGGCAGGGGCTCCGAGATGCCGGTGGATTCGATCAGCAGGTAGTCGAACCGCTTCTCCGCGGCGAGGCGGCGGACTTCCTGAAGCAGGTCGTCCCTGAGGGTGCAGCAGATGCAACCATTGGACATCTCGACCAGCGTCTCGTCGGTCTGGCTCAGGTTCGCATCGCCCGCTCGGACGAGGTCGGCGTCGATGTTCACTTCAGACATGTCATTGACGATGACGGCGACGCGGAGACCGTCCCGGTTGTTCAGGACAGTGTTGAGAAGCGTAGTCTTTCCCGCCCCGAGGAAGCCCGAAAGGACCGTGACGGGCAGAAGGGCGGAATCGTTCGGCGAAGGGGTCACGTCGAGATCCTTTGTAGTATGTAATAGCATAACACATAAAGTCGTCACAGGCGGCGTGCAAGCCGTTGTGGTGTCATCGTGCTCTCGCGGGGCGGGGCGGGGCGGGGGATCGGGTGTTTCGTCCTGTCTCGCCGGCATGCCGCTCTTGCGTAAAAAACCCCGCGGGATACTTGACTAAAACAATCGGGTTTGAGAATACCCCTCCATCGCCGGCGGACATCTGCCGGCCCGACCGATGCCAGCGCCAAAGCAAGCTCCCGGATTTTCTCAATCTCAGGAGACTGCCGTGCGTCATCGCCCGACACCCGTACTCTGTGCCGCGCTCTGCCTTCCCACCTTGTGCCCGTCGCTGGCGGTTGCGCAGGACACGAGCTTCACCCTCGATCCGATCATCGTCACGACGGACCGGTCCGGGACAGCAATCCTCGACGTTCCGGCCAGCATCACGGTGATCGGGCAGGAGGAGATCGAGGACCGTCAGGTCTCTGACATCGAGGAGCTGGTGCGCCGCGTTCCGGGTGTGACGGTGAACCGGCAAAGCTCCGGCGCGGATCCCTTCAGCACCCTCGGCGGGTTCACGATCCGCGGTGTCGGTGGCAACCGGGTGGCCGTGCAGGTGGACGGCTCCCGCATGGCCGAAAGGATTATCGACGGCACGCGCGACTACGTGGACCTGAACTTCACCAAGCAGGCGGAGATCGTCCGGGGGCCGGCCTCCGTTCTCTGGGGGGCGGATGCGCTCGGCGGGCTCGTCGCCTTCGAGACGATCGATCCCGAGGATCTCCTCGAAGGCAAGGACGAGGCAGTCCGGGTCACGTCCGGGTACGACAGCTACGATGACGGCGTCAGCGCGAGCCTGACATTCGGGCGGAGATTGTCGGACAGCCTGTCCGTCCTCGCCGGGATCGCCCAGAGCGCCGCGCACGAGCCTGAACTGACGAACGCGCGCGATGATGGTGGAATCTATGGCTGCCCGCGCGATACGGAGTTCGGCGCCACTCCCTGCGGGGCCTTCGACCCGACCGATGCCACCTCGACGCGGGCCCTTGCGAAGCTGGTCTGGACGCCGGACGCGGCGCACCGTCTGGAGTTCAGCGTCGATGCCCTGATCAGGGACACCAGCGTCGCGCAGGACTCTTCCCTCGGGCCGGTGCTGTCCACGATCACCGGCGCACCGACGGGAGACGTGATCGACAGCAAGGATCGCGCGCTCGGCCTCTACCGGCATCGCCTCGGTCTGGAGCATACTTGGACGCCCGCTGCCGGCCCGTTCGACGAGATCGTTTCCACGCTGGCCTACACCCCCCATGGCTACGAGCGGACGGGGCGGGAACTCTCGACCTCCGCGGGCGGTGCTGAGATCCTCACCGAAGATGAGCTGACCTACGAGGAGGACTTCGTCGAACTGGACATCCAGGCGACCTCCCGCTTCGAGACGGGCGCGGCGGATCACCGTCTGATCTTCGGGTTCGACGGCGACCGGACGCGCACCGATTACGAACGCCGGGACGTCGAGACGAACCTCGCGACGGGCGCCGTGACCGAAACGGTCGCCGGCGGCTTCAACTTCGCCAACGCCACCACGCAAAGGGCGGACGTCTACGTGGAGGACCGCGTGACCTTCGGTGGGGGCCGCTTCGAACTGACGCCGGGGCTGCGCTACGCCACCTACAAGATCGATCCGCGCCCGGACGGGGATTACGAGGAGGTACCGGGCCAGGCGCCACGAGTCCGCGAGGACGAGACCCTGCTGAAGAGCCTCGGCGCGATCCTGCGCTTCGATGACAGCTGGTCGGCCTGGGCGAAATACGGCGAAGGCTTCAAGATGCCCACCGCGCAGCAGCTCTTCACCTCCTCGCCCGGCGCCTTCTTCAATCTCACCCCCGCGCCCGATCTGAAGCCGGAGGAGGTGCGGAGCTACGAGCTCGGCCTGAGATACGAGGAGCCGCGGGGCTTCGCGTCCCTGAGCGTCTTCAAGGCGGACTACTCGGACTTCATCCAGAGCTTCTACAACCCGCCCGGAACGATCGACTACACCTACCGCAACCTCTCCGTGGTGAACGTCCACGGCGTCGAGGCGGAAGCCGGGTGGACGTTCGGGCAGGGGACGACGATGAGCGTTTCCGCCGCCTGGCAGGAGGGCACCCAGCAGGTCAGCGACGACGCCGATGAAACGCCCCATACGCTGCCGCCGCTGACGGCGACCCTCGCGCTGGCGCACGAATTCCCGGACTACGGTCTCTTCCTCGAAGGGGTCGCCACCTTCGCCTCCGACGTTAAGGAGACCGCGAGCCCGGACGACTTCAAGCCCGATGCCTATCAGGTGCTCGATCTGCACGCGAAGTGGGAGATGGTCGAGGACGGCTTCCTGAAGCTCAGCGTCAACAACGTCTTCGACCGGCGCTACTTCGTCGCGGGCGCAGCGACCTATGGGTCCACGGCTTCGGCTTCGGTGGCCGCGACGAACCCGATCGAGCTGCAGACCGGGCCCGGTCGCAGTTTCGCCGTAAGCTTCGACAAGACGTTCTAGATGCGGGACTCCCTCGCACGCATCTGGGGCCTGACCCGGCGCGCGGTCTTCGGATCGGGCGCCGGGATCGGACTGCTCATGGCGGGGATCGCGCTCGCCCTCATCGGCGTCGAACTTTGGGTCGACGTGAAGATGATCGCCTGGACGCGGCGGTTCTACGACGCGGTGGAGCAGATGGAGACCGCCGCCGCGATGCGCGAGCTCGGCGTCTTCGCGGTCCTCGTGACCGCCTCCGCCGCGATCTTCCTGACGAGCGACTACCTGCGCAAGCGCCTGCGGCTGAGATGGCGTCAGAAGCTGACCGGGCAGGCGCTCGACCGCTGGACGGGGGGCAAGGCCTATTGGCATCTCCGGCCCGGCCTTTCGGCCGTGACCGTGGACAATCCCGATCAGCGCATCGCCGAGGATTGCGACCGCTTCGTCGCGCTACTTCTTCTGCTGACACTGGATCTTGTCGGCCGCATCGCCGGGGTCGTGACCTATATCGCGATCCTCTGGACGCTGTCCGACTTCGTCCTGAGCTTTTCCCTCTTCGGCGTGGGCATCGAGATCCCGCGCTACATGGTCTGGCTGGCGCTGCTCTATGTGCTGGTGTCCAGTCTCATCACCCACGCCGTCGGCTGGCCGCTGAAATCCCTCTATTTCCGGCACGAGAGGCGGGAAGCCGACTTCCGGCATTCGCTCGTCCAGGTCCGGGACAACGCAACCGAGATCGCCCAGTCCGGCGGTGAGGCGGCGGAGCGGCGCCGGCTCGATGCGCGGTTCGAGGGGATCCGACACAACTGGCTGCACCTGATCCGCCGCGAGTTGATCCTCGGCCTCTTCACGCGGCCCTATTACCAGACGGTCCTGCGGGTGCCGCTGTTCTTCGCGCTGCCGGCCTATTTCGCGGGATCGGTGACCTTCGGGGGGCTGATGCAGCTCTCGGGCACGTTCAGCCGGGTCACGACGACCCTGTCCTGGTTCATCTTCCAGTACAAGGAACTCGCGGAGTTCGCCGCCGTGTCCCACCGCCTCGACGAGCTGTTCCGCGCCACGGGGGACCCCGAGCCGGTCGCAGGTGCCGTTACGGCAATCGAGCGGACCCATGGGGGCGACGTTGCCCTTCGCGTGAGCGGCCTGACCCTCGCGACCCCGGAGGGACGATGGCTCGCGCCCGTGCCCGACCGGGTGATCCGGCCTGGCGAGCGGATCTGGATCTCCGGCGCGTCCGGCCAGGGCAAGACGACACTCCTCGCGGCGATCACCGGGCTCTGGCGTTACGGCGAGGGGCGGATCGACATGCCGACCGGGCGCATGATCGTCCTGCCGCAGCGACCGCATCTCTTCTCGGACGGCCTCGCCGCGGCGGCCTGCTATCCCTCCGATCCCGCCGACGTTCCGCCGGACCGGCTGCGCTCCGTTCTGGAGCGCCTCGGCCTGACGCATCGTTTGGGCGCGCTCTCGGCCGATGGCCCGGACGATGGCGATGCGGCGCTCGAAGGGTTGTCCCTCGGCGAGCGGCAACGCCTGGCGCTGGCGCGGGTGCTCCTGCACCGGCCGGACTGGGTCATCCTCGATGAGGCGACATCCTCTCTGGATGCCGCCAGCGAGGCGCATCTCCTCGCGCTACTCAGGCGCGAACTGCCCCGGGCCGCGATCCTCTGCGTTGCGCACCGCGATCCGGTCGGGCTCGACCCCACCGGGACCTGGTTCATCGGGGAGGTCCCCCAAGACGAAAGGAAGACAGCATGACCGAGATCGAGAAAGGCCGCTGGGAGCTGCCCGATGCCGAGGTGGGCGAGATGCTCCACCGGCTGGAAGGCATGGAGAACATCATGATCGTGCTCCGCTCCGGCGGGGCGACCCACGAGCGGATCGGCGCGGTGGGGGAGGTGTCACGGGTGGACGACATGATCGCGATCGGTGGACCGGTCCACACCGCCCGGATCGATCCCGGCACCGCCAGCCGCGTCGTGTTCGACACCTCGCTCGTGATCGCCGGCGGAAGCTATCCGGCTCTCGAGTTCCAGGACGGGGATGGCACCGAGCTCTTCAAGGCCATCGCGATGGGCGGGGCGCCCGCCTTCGTCGCGGCTTTCGGCGCGGAAGCGCGGGTAGCGCTCGAGCCGAAGGAGCGGATGATGCCACGGATGGGCGGCGATGCCGACGAAATCACCTCCGATCCGGCGTTCATCCTGCTGAACAGGCTGCGGGAGGAGGGGGATCCCGTCGAGATCCGGCACCGCCTCGCCGGACGGGAGCAATCGTGGCAGGGAACGATCGAAACGGTCCGCCCGGGCATGGGGTTCTCGAACGTCACCACGGACGATTTCCACCTGCACGTGAAGGCCGGCGCCGTGTCGGAGTGGCGCGAGACACGGGCGGGATGGATGGCCGTGGCACCGGACGGTTCGGAGATCGGCCTCGTCGTGGCGCGGATGACGAAGGCAGCGGCGTGACCGGACCTTTCTGGTATCGTCCCGGCGCGCCTGACGCCGTCCCGCACGCGACCGTCCTCGACGACATGGCCGGCGGCGACGTGGTGCTTCTCGGCGAGCAGCACGACCGGGCGGACATGCACCGCTGGCAGCTTCATGTGGCGGCGGGGCTTCTCGCCCGGCGCCCGCTGATCCTTGGGTTCGAGATGTTTCCAGCGCGGATGGGTCCGGTCCTGTCGGAATGGGTCGCAGGCGAACTTGCCGAGGAGGAGTTCCTCCAGAAGGCCGAGTGGGGCACGGTCTGGGGCTTCCCGGCCGACCTCTACCTGCCGCTGTTCCGGTTCTGCCGGGAGACCGGCACGCCGATGCTCGGCCTCAATTGCCGCCGCGGTCTCGTCAGCGAGGTCGGCAAGGGGGGATGGGAGAGCGTGCGGGAGGAGGACCGCGAGGGCCTGACACCGGCGCGCCCCTCGCCCGAGGCCTACCGCCGTCACATCTTTGATCTGACCGGAAACGGTCAGCCCGGACGAAGCGACGCCGACCCGGACTCCCCCCGGTTCAGCAGGTTCCTGCGGGCTCAGGAGGTCTGGGACCGGGCCTTCGCCACGCGCCTCGCGGCAGCCGTTCGGACGGACGGGCCGCTTCTCGTCGGGATCGTGGGGATGGGGCACCTGGCCTACGGGGGAGGGGTGTCCTGGCAACTCGCCGATCTCGGCGTGACGGACGTGCGCGTCGCGATCCCGCATTCGACTGAGCAGGCGAAGATTAAGGGCGGCGCGGCCGACTACGCGATGTGCCTCGCCTGACAGGGCGACACGTCGCCCCGCGACGCGCCGCATCGGCCTGGAGCGCCGTGTTGCCCGCACGCCCGGCCCCCCGCTGAATTCGGCGGGGATCGACAAAAGGCGAAGGCGATCAGTGCTGGAATGCGAAGCCTGACCCCGGCGGCATCCGATCTCCGGGAAGCGCCAGCTTTCGTTGCCGGTCACCACGACAGCACAGGGATGCGACAGGAGGGGTGGAGCGCCGTCGTCCTCTTCTCTTCGCCGGAGCGGCCGTGGACCGACCGCGCCGAGGCCAGCACCGGGTCATGGGGTTTACGGCCGATTGATCGTTGACGGAGGCATCACGCCAGTTAATAACCAAACGGTCGGAAATAAAATTGGTCAAGACGATGCCGCGCCCACGCAAGCACGATCAGAACGAGATTTTGGACGCGGTCGAGCGCGTGGTCGCGCGGGACGGCGTGCTGACGGTGGACGCTATCGCGAAAGAGGCCGGCGTCTCCAAGGCGACCGTTCTCTACGAGCATTCCACCAAGCGCGACCTCGTCGCGGCCCTGGTCGAGCGCACGATTGCGGCAGACAACGCCTTCAACGCGGCCTGCCGTGCGCCCTTCGAAGGCGCGCCGGACGCGCCGCTGATGGGCCGGATCGAGGCGGCGCGGCGCAGTCCGCCGGGGCCGGAGGCGAATGCCGCGGTCCTGAGCCTCGTTGCCGCCCTGATGCAGGATGACGTTCTTCGCGCCACCTTCCGCGAGAATCAAAACGCCCTTGGCAAGGAGCTATCGGGCGCGGCCAGCCGGCCCCGGGCCGCCCGGCTGGCCTGGCTGGCGCTGGAGGGGCTGAAGTTTCAGGAACATCTCCAGTTCCACCATTGGGATCCAGCCGACCGCGCCGCGATCCTTTCCGAGATCGAAACGCTCGCACGGGACGGCAGCCTGGACGAGGAGCCCGCCGATGTCTGACGCCTGCATCTTCGTCACCGGCGCGGCGGGCTATGTCGGCCGTAATCTCCTGCGCCATCTCTCGGGTCGCGGTAGCCGCGTCACGGGTCTCGTCCGCAATACCGAGGCGGCCGACAGGGTGGCGGGCTGGGGCGGACAGCCCGTCCTCGGCGACATCATGGAGACCGATCTTGCGCCCCTGCTTGCCGGGTCGGACGTCCTGATCCACGCGGCGGCGAGCACCGATCACGGGATCGGGTCCGAGGCCTACCGGACCAATGCAGAGGGAACGCGCCGCGTCCTCGAGGCCGCGCGTCGGGCTGGCGTGGGTCGTATAATCCTCGTCAGCACGGATTCCGTCCTGCAAAGCGGCCGCCCGCTCCGGAACGTCGACGAGACCGCGCCTTACCCGCGCCGCCCCGCGGGGGCCTACGGGGCGGGGAAGGCCAAGGCCGAGCGGATCGCGCGCCGCGCCGCGGCCGACGGCCAGCATATCGTGATCCTGCGACCGCGCATGGTCTGGGGACGGGATGACACGACCGCCCTGCCGGTCCTGCTGGCGGCTGCCCGCAGCGGTCAGCTTGCCTGGATTTCCGGCGGCACGTATCTCAGCTCGACCCTGCACGTCGCCAATCTATGCCACGCCGTCGATCTTGCACTGGAACGGGGGCAGAGCGGCGAAATCTATCACCTGTCCGATGGCCCGGCGCGCCCGTTCCGCGAGACGGTGACGGGCCTGCTTGAAAGCCAGGGCGTCGCCCCGCCGACGAAGACGGTGCCGCGGTCCGTCCTGCGCACCGTCGCGCGTGCCGGCGAAGCGGCCTACCGCCTGAGCGGCGGTCGGCTGCGGGGGCCGTTGAGCCTGCAGGAGTTCTCCACGAGCGCGGTCGAGATAACGCTCGATATCGGCAAGGCCGAGCGCGAACTGGGCTACGTTCCGACCATGACCTGGGAGCGGGGGCTGGAGGAGCTGCGCGCAATGAGGGGCGACTGAGTAGCAGCAGCGCACCGTGGTGTCGGTAGTTTCCACGCCGACGGAATCTTCGTCAACCGATACCCGTTCCGGGCAAAGAACAGACTTTGCAAAATTTCCCCTGGCGCTCTTCGTGCGAACCCAGTGGCGGGGGGGACATGGATGTCTGCATGCGAAATATCGGCACCCATTTCGCCGACGCCGGACCCCCGGATCGTAACACTTGAAGAGAACGCGCATGGTCGACACCGCCGCTGACCTTCGCGGCGGTAGCTCGATGGCCACTGCCAAGCTGCTTTGGAGCGGAGGTGTCGACGATCACGACGTGGCCGCAGTCGGAACCTTCGGGCGCGACCAGAGGTCGGCCTCCTTGTCGGCCAGCACGGCCGCACCGGAGGCAACCATGGCGGCAATGGTGTCTGCGTCGTAACCCAGCCGGGCGAGCACGGCTTCGGTGTCCTCGCCCAGAAGGGGGGGAGCTGCAGAAAGCCCGTCGTTCCGCACCATCGACGGAAGCGGCAGGTCGGGCGTTTCGAACGCCAGATCCCTGAAGCCGAACTCCGACGTCTTGCCGGGAGACGTCGCTTGCGGGGTGCTCAGCACGCGATCGGTGGAGAGGATTTCGGTGAAGCCGACGCCGTGAGCGGAAAGTTTGTCAGCCAGCGTGTCATAGCTGAATTCGGCAACCGCGGAAGACACCATCTCCTCCACCCGAGGTCTTGCGCGGCGGCGGGCGCGAAGGGTGGCGAGTTCAGGGTCCGGTGCGACGCCGGTCGCCAGGCAGAACTTTCGCCAATGTTCATCGGTAAGCATGACGAGATAGACCCACCGCTCGTCCGACGTCTCGTATGCTCCGTATCCGGGAATGCTGAATTCGGCCGACGGTTCGGTTTCGGGGCGTCCCAGAAGCTGCGTCTTGAGCTGGACGCCCAGCAGATCGCGTGCGGCGATGTGCAGGCCCGTCTCGTAGAGGCCAAGCTCGATGTTGCGCTTTTCATCGTCGCCGGAAAGCAATGCCGAAAGGACGGCAATCACGGCGTAACACCCCGCGAACTGATCATGGTAGGAGGGCCCGAGGCGCGACGGCCGGCCGGCAACCCGGTTCGAGAACATCACCCCGGTGGCAGCTTCGGCGATCGGGTTCGACGCGACTTCTTCGGCGAGCGGACCGGCGCCGTAACCCTTGATGTGGCAGAAGATGATGCCGGGGTTCAGCGCGTTGCAATCCTCGAACGTGGCGCCGAGCTTCCGGGCCGCCGAGGGCGAGAGGTTGTGCAGGACGATGTCCGCCCGACTTACCAGTTCGCGAAAGATCTCGCTGCCCGCCTCGGACTGCAGGTCGAGGCACAGGCTTTGCTTGCCGCGATTGAAGGCGAGATAACTGCCGCTCGGGCCCCCGCGCACCAGCTTGCGGGTGGTCTCGCCCGCCGGCGGCTCGATCTTGATCACCTCGGCGCCAAGCTGCTGCAGAATGTGTGTGGCGAACGGGGCCGCGATCATGCTCCCCAGTTCGACGACGGTTCTTCCTTTCAGAACTCCGCTCTCCATGGCGCTCTCCCGGTTACTGGCTGCCGCACGGACGGCGATATCAGCGGCACGGGTCGCACAGGCGATGGCGCCAAGCAAGAATAAAATGCATTGTTGTTCATGGGCAGAGCTGGCAAAAGCCAGATTTTGGCGCATATCCGCTGATAAATTTGGATATATCTAGGTGAAACGCCAGACTACACCGTTTTTTACCCGTAAAAAATGCATTACATAAGTTGACGAAACCGTTCGGAGGAACGTAACGTCGTCGCAAGACCACGAAACATGCATGGGAGGAGTGCAGATGATTTCGCAGTTGAGGAGGCCGATGTGCGTCGCATCCATCGTAGCTGCAGGAGTGGCCGCAGGGCCCCTGGCGGCCGCGGATGCGGGGATCGACGAGGAGAACAAGGTCGTCACCATCGGTGCGTTCACGCCGGTGACGGGGCCAGTTCCCTTCTACGCAACCCTGACCCACGCCGCCGAAGCGTATTACCGCCACCTGAACGAGAATGGCGGCATTGATGGCTGGACGGTCAACTATGTCACCAAGGACGATGGCTACGATCCGGCACGATCAGTCTCGGTGACACGGCAGCTCGTCGAGGATGACGGGATCTTCGCTCTTTCGGCGCCCATCGGGACGGCCACGAACGTGGCGGTGCTTCCTTATGCACGGGAAGTCGGGCTTCCGGTGGTTGGTCCGATCGGAGGCGCGAGCGCGTTCTTTGTCGAGCCGAACGTCTTTCCGCTTCTGCCCGACTATGGCTGGTCGGCAGCGTCGAACGCGGAATACGCGGTCAATGACCTGGGGCTGACCAAGATCGCGCTGCTCTGGGAAAACGACGAACTCGGTAAATCCGCGCAGCGCGGCATCGAAAGCTACATGGAGGAGGCGGGCATGGAGCTAGTCGAATCCGTGCCCTTCGATGTGAAGACGACCAGCTTCAGTCCTCATATCCGGCGCGTTTCGAATTCCGGTGCCGAGGCGGTGATCCTCTTCGGATCGAATGCGAACCTGGCGGCGGCGCTGAAGGCTGCCGATCTGCAGGGGCTCGAAGCGGAATGGTTCGCGCCGTTCTTCACTGCGGATCCCTCGACGCTCAAACTGGCGGGTGATCTGCTGGACGGGGTCTATTTTTCATCCTGGCTGCTTCCGGTCTCCAGCGATGAACCTGAGATCGCGGCCTATCGCGACTCGATCGCGGAGTATTATCCCAATGACCCCGTTGGGGTGTTCGGCCTCAATGGCTGGAGCAATGCCGCGATCTTCCACAAGGGGTTCGAAGCGCTTCTGGAGTCAGGCGATGAACTGACGCGCGAGAACCTGGTCGCCGCGCTGGAAACGCTCGAAGGCGCCTCTGTCGGAGGCGCGCGCGGCGTGACCTTCGAGCAGGGGGATCACCGCGGTACGCGGCAAGAGGGCATCATCCAGGCGAAGGGTGACGACTTCGAGCTTGTCCAGGAATTCCGCCCCTATCCGTCGGTCGTCTTCAACGAGGCTCCGGCCGAGTGACGGCACCCCCAGCCTTCGCCGCACAGCGGCGGAGGCTTTATCCTACCAGACAAGTTAATCCGGGAGACAGGGATGGCCCTGACACCAATCAGCGCACCCGCACGTATGGACGGCAGGGTCGCGCTCGTGACCGGCGCGGCAGGCGGAATAGGTCGGGCGACAGCGCTCGCCCTGGCCGAGGCGGGGGCCACGGTCATCGCGACGGACATCGTCGAAAGCGCCGATTTTGGCCGGACCGATGTGATCTACCGTCGCTACGACGTGACCTCGCAAAGCGAGACGGACGCTCTGGTGACAAGCGTTCTGGACGAACACGGCCGCATCGACGCTCTGGTTCTTTGCGCCGGGACTATCTCGCACCGACCTTTGTCCGACTCCACCGATGACGAATGGCGGGCGATCCTCGACGTCAATCTGATGGGCGTGGTGAACCCCGTGCGGGCGATCTTTCCGGTCATGGAAGAGCAAGGCATGGGCAAGATGGTCGCGCTTGGATCCATAGCTGCCAAGATCGGGGGCGTCGCCTCGGGACCGTCATACGTGGCCGCAAAATCGGCGGTTCACGGTCTGATGAAATGGGTCGCGAAGGCTGGCGCGCCCAAGGGCGTCTACGCCAGCATCATTGCGCCCGGTCCGGTCGAAACCCCGATGTGGGAAACCGTGACGCAACGCTCTGCGCCGTCGGCCAATGGCAGTGTTCCCCTTGGCCGCTTCGGTCAGCCCGAAGATATCGCGCAGGCGATCCTCTTTCTCTGTTCGCCTGCTTCCAACTGGATCACCGGTACCGTTCTCGATGTGAACGGCGGCATGTTGATGGATTGAGATCATGAGCAATATGGGAACCATCGGGTTCATCGGGCTTGGCGTCATGGGCGGGCCGATGTGCAGGAACATGGCGACAAAACACCTTGGGCGCGTTGTGGCCTTCGATCTGTCGGAGGATGCGCTGGCCGATGTCGAAGCAGCCGGGGCGGAGCGGGCCGGATCGATTGCAGACATGGCGGCGCAAGCCGATGTGATCTTTCTGTCGCTGCCCGGCGGCCAGCAAGTGAAGGCGGTGACAGGCGAGATCGGCGCGAACAAGGGCAGGTGCACGGCGGTCGTCGACCTTTCGACCGCACCGGTCGAACTGGCCCGCGAAGTGGCCGCGTCGCTTGCAGGCAATGGGGTCGCCTTTGCAGATGCGCCGGTCGCCCGCACCCGCGAGGCGGCTCAGAAGGGGTCTCTGGCGATCATGGTGGGCGCGCCGTCCGACCTGTTCGCGCGGATCAAGCCCATGCTCGACTATATCGCCACCGACATCACTCACGGCGGCGAAGTCGGAGCGGGGCAGGTCCTCAAGCTCGTCAACAACATGCTCGTCTTCGCCAATACCGTGGCACTGGCCGAGATGATGGTGCTGGGCGAGAAGTCCGGCGTTGCGCCCGAGACGCTTCTCGAGGCGGTCTCGAAGGGGTCGGGGGACAGCTTTGTTCTTCGTAACCACGGCAGGAAGGCGATGCTCCCGCGCGAATTTCCCGAAAGGGCGTTCTCGCCGGAATATGTGCTCAAGGACATCTCCTACGTCTTCGAGATGGCGCAGACCGCCGGCATCAATCTGCCTGCTGCAGCGAGCGTCAGGCGCTACTATGAGGCGGCGACCACGACCGATCTGTCGGGACGTTACTTTCCGGGCGTGATCGAACTCGTGGAACGCGGCGCCGTGGATGACGCCGTCACGCGGGGGGACGCGGCATGAGCGACCTTCTCCGCGACCTGTTTCCGCTCGCCTGGTCCGGGATGATCACCGGATGTCTGTATGCCCTGGGTGCAATGGGGCTGGTCATGATCTTCAAGTCCTCGCGTGTGGTCAACTTCAGCCACGGCAATGTCGCGGGCTTCGCCGCCTTCCTGATCTACGGCTTCTCCAGCGGCGTGCTGCTGGAGCTGAGCTGGGGCACCGCGGTGCTGCTGGCTGTCATGGCGGTGATTGCCATCGCGTTCGTAACCTACGCCATCATCTCGCCGTTGGTATTCGAATCCGACCTGACGGCAACCATAGCGACGCTGGGTATCGGCCTGATCGCACAGGGCGCGACGCTCCTGATCTTCGGCGCCGATATCGTCAGCCTCGATCTGCCGATCCCGCGCTTCCGCATGTCGGTCCTGGGCCTCTTGATCACCGGCTACGATCTGACGGTTCTTGCCGTGGCCGTCGTCACCATAGGCGCCCTGTTCTCGGTCATCGACTATACCAAGCTTGGCATCGCCTTCCGCGCCATATCGGAAAATCCTTTCGCCGCCGAAGTCTGCGGTCTCAACCTCCGTTCGGTTCACCTCTTTTCGTGGACCGTGGCCGCAGTCCTCGGTGTCGTCGGCGCGCTCCTGATCGTGCCAACGACCTTCCTCAGCGTGACCACCGTGGCCGCCTTCATGCTGCAGGCATTCGCGGCGGCCGTGATCGGCGGTTTCGCAAGTCTGCCGGGCAGCCTTGTCGGCGGCATCCTCATCGGCGTTCTGATGAACCTGTTCACCTTCTACGTTTCGCCCGAATTCAGCAGCACGTTTCTGCTCGGAGTGATCCTGCTGGCGCTGAACATCTTTCCCAACGGGATATTGGAACGCGCAGGAGGCACCCGTGTATAACCAACCCGCCAAGGTAACAGACCTGCAGTCAGGGACCCACGAACGTCTCTGGAGCCTCATGTCCTCAGGCCTCGGCAGCTACGTGCTGGCAGTGATCCTGATCGCCATGCCGTTGTTGATCGGCGGATCGTGGATCTTCGCGCTCGGCGTCTGCTTTGCCAATTCCATCGGCGTGCTCGCGGTAAGCGTGCTCGTACGCTACGGCGGAGAGGTTTCGATCGGCCACGCATTCTTCGCTGCGGTGGGTGCCTATTCGGTGGCGATCCTGGACACACGATATGGTCTGTCTATACTGCTGAGCGTCCCGCTGGCGCTTCTGCTCGGCGTGATCTCGGGCGTAGCCTTCGCATGGCCGTCGCGAAAGCTCTCGGGGATCTACCTTGCGGTGTCGACAATGGCACTGGCCCTGGCGGTGCCGGAACTTATCAACAACGCCGACGCGCTGACGGGGGGGTACGAGGGGCTCTACGTGTCCCGGCCGCTGATCCCGGGCGTCCCGATGAGCTATCAACGCTACTACGTGGCGCTGGTTGTGCTGATTGCGGCGGTCTACGCGCTGTCGCGGTTTCGCCAGTCCCGCCAGGGGCTGGCGATCCTGCTTGCCAAGACCCACCCGGCCGCCGCCGACGCTTTCGGCACCCGGCAGGTCTGGGCGCGCATCGCCATCATGGGGATCAGCGGCGGCATCGCCGCGCTCTGCGGTTCGATGCTCGCTTTCGCGGGCTCGACCGTTTCGCCCAGCGGTTACACGCTCTGGTCCTCGATTTTCCTGCTCGTGGGATCGGTGGTCAGCTTTTACGGGCTGACGCTGCCACGAGCGCTGATCGGCGGCGCCTTTCTGACATTGGTGCCTCAGTTCCTGTCGGCGTCGGGGGCCTGGATCCCGGTGTTCTACGGACTCGCGCTCTTGGGGATGATCCTGCTGGGGCACTACCTGCCGCGCCTGAAGGCGATGATTGCAGATCGCAAGGAGGCACGGTGATGGATATCGCGACGAATTCGCTGAAGGGTGACGGTATTGCGCTGTCCTTCGGTGGGATCGAGGTCCTCAAGGGGCTGGACGTGGAATTTCGCGCGGGCGAGATAAGCGGCCTGATCGGCCCCAACGGGGCCGGGAAAACCAGTCTCTTCAACTGTCTGACCGGTGCATACTCTCCACAGAAGGGGACAATCACCTATGCCGGGGAAAGCCTCGACGGGTTGTCACCTGCGGCCCGCGCCAGCAAGGGCATCGTGCGGAGTTTCCAGCACACCGCCCTCAGCCCAGATCTGACGGTGCTCGAGAACGTCATGATCGGGGTGGCCCGCAACTACCGCTCGGGCTGGCTGCATTCCTTCCTGCCGACCCGTCGCGGCCGGGACGAGATGTCGGAGATGCGGGCAGACGCCGAACGCGCGCTGGCCGAACTCGGGCTCGCCGGGGCGGCGGACAAGATGACGTCGGAGCTTCCGCCGGGGATGCTGCGGCTCGTCGAAATCGCTCGCGCGATCGTCGGGCGCCCCGCGGTTCTGATGCTCGACGAGCCGGCTGCCGGCCTGAACAACCTGGAAACGCGAGATCTGATGCGAAGTCTGCGCGCCCTCGCATCACCCGAGCTGGTGATGGTGGTCGTCGAGCATGACATGGATCTGGTGATGTCGATCTGCGACCGGATCTACGTTCTGAACTTCGGCGCCTTCGTCGCCTGCGGCACGCCTGATGAAGTCCGCAACGACGAAGACGTGGTTCGGATCTACCTGGGGAGCGACGATGACTGATCTTCTGCACGTTTCGGACCTGTCGGTGTTCTACGGGGCCAAGGCGCAGGCCGTCGAGGATGTCTCCTTCTCGGTGGGGACCGGAAGGGTGGTTGCCCTTTTGGGAGCCAACGGCGCCGGCAAGACATCGATCATGAAAGCCATTGCGGGGCTTATCCCCGCCACGGGAACCGTTCGTTTCGATGGCACCGATCTGGATGATCTTCCGACACGAGGGCGTGTCAGGCGCGGTATCGTCTACGTTCCCGAGGGTCGCGAGATCGTCGGCAACATGACGGTCCGCGAAAATCTCGTGTTGGGCGGGTACCATCTAGGCGGGCGCGACCGAAAAAGCCGGGCCGCGATGGTGCTGGATCTCTTTCCGGAAATCGCGAACAAGGCCGACCGCTCCGCTTGGCGCCTCTCGGGCGGTGAACAGCAGATGCTGGCGATCGGGCGGGGCCTGATGGCTGGGCCGCGCCTGTTGCTTCTCGATGAGCCGTCGCTGGGGCTTGCGCCCATGCTGGTGCGGCGGGTGTTCGACCGGCTTGCCGCGATCCGCAAGGAGACGAACCTCAGCATCGTTCTCGTCGAGCAGAATTTGGCGGTAACGATGCGCATCTGCGATGAGCTGCACTTCCTCCGCGGAGGAATGCTGGTGGGACACCGCAGCGCGGAGGAGCTGAAAGACAGTGCTTCGCGCCAGCAAGCCATCGACACGTTTCTCGGCGCAGCGGTGTGAGGTCAGAGCGATGTCGGATTCAATCTGGAAGATCTACGGCATCCGGCACGCGGTGAATCCGGACCGGACACGGGGGCAGAACTTCATCCTCGAGGCGCAGCCGGATGTGCCGCTGGTGCTCGATTTCTATTCGTGGGTGCTGGTGTGCGGTGACCGGCATATCATCGTCGATACGGGCATGGCCCCCGAAAAGGCCGCTCTTCACGGACATACGCACTTGCTCAGCCCGGTCGAGGCGCTGGCGACGCTTGGGATCGACGCCGCTGCCGCGGACACGGTGATCCTGACGCACGCCCATTACGATCATCTGGGGTTTCTCGACGCCTTTCCGCCGCGCAATTTCACATGCAGGCCGAGGAGATGTCGTATGTCACCGGTCCCTGGATGCAAAAGGCCTGGTTTCGTCGCGCCTACGAGGTCGACGAGATCCAGAAACTGGTCGCCCTGTTGCATGCGGACCGGTTGAGCCTGCACGGGCGCGAGGCGGACATAGCCGACGGGGTCAGCGTGCATTGGGTGGGCGGACATTGTGCCGGACAGGAGGTCGTCCGCGTCCGAACGGAGCGAGGCTGGGTGGTGCTGGCGTCGGACGCCCTGCATTATTACGAGGAATACGAGCGCGGCGTGCCTTTCGCCGTCGTCTTCAAGTCTTCCGACATGATCGCGGCGCACGATACCATCCGGGCTCTGGCCGACAGCGACGATCACGTGCTGCCGGGCCATGATCCCCTGGTCGCCCTGCTGTATCCGCCGGCCGACGGCGCGGGATCGCCACATGTCCTGCGACTGGATGGTGATCCCGATCGCGGTGCCCTGGGGTGAAATATTGCATCATGCCACCGGAAGAAGGCTATATGGCACTCGGAAGATGCATGGAAGGCCGGCACGTTGAAGCACCAGACCAAGGAAGAGCGGGTTGCCGACTACCTGCGCGAAGGGATCATTTCCGGGCAGTTTCCGCGTGGTTCGAAGCTGAAGCAGGCCGAGGTCGCCGAGCAGATCGGGACGAGCATCACCCCGGTGCGCGAAGCGATCAAGCTGCTGGAGGCGGAAGGGTTCGTTCTGAGCACGTCCCATCGCGGCGCGGTCGTGGCCCCGTTCGACATCAACGCGACGGAAGAGATCGTGGACCTGCGGGTGACGCTGGAATGCAAGCTTGCCCTGCGCGCGATGGAAAAGCTGACATCGGAACAGATGCGGGAGCTCCGCGACCTGCAGGAGCAGCTCGAAGCGGCGGCAGGGCAGGGCGATCGGGACGCGGTGCGGAGCATCAACTACCGCTTTCACGAGGTTCTCTATCTGGCAGCAGACCTGCCGCAGACCCTGCGCTTCGTGCGGGCGCTTTGGGCGCGCTATCCCTTCGATCTGATCAACAAGCTGGAAAATCGGGTCGAGCGGGCCTCGGACGAGCATCGCGAGATGCTGAGCGCCATCCTGGCTCACGAGGAAGCGACCATGCTGTCAGCCCTGCGCACGCACATCCGCGCCGGGTGGGACGAGTTCAAGGCGGGTTACACCGAATAGGGCGGAGCGGGCCTCCTGCGCTACGCGGTGCCGCCAAAGGCGCAATCGCAACGTAGCAAGGAGACAGACATGCCTGAAAAAAGCATCCTGCTTGTCATGGACATGCTCAACGATCTTATCCATCCGGAGGGTATGGGGGCGAAATCCTACGTCCCGCTCTGCCAGGAGCGCGGTGTCTACGATGCCACCAGGCTTGCCATTCGCCGCGCGCGCGAAGCCGGCCTGATGGTCGGATACGTCCGCGTCGGGTTTTCACCCGATTATGCCGAGTGCCCGCCCGGTTCGCCGATCTTCTCGAAAGCACGGGACCACAACGTATTTACCCTTGGGGGGTGGGGAACCGAGGTCTTCGCCGATTTCGCCCCGCAGGAAGGCGACCCGGATATCATCAAACATCGTGTCAGCCCCTTCTACGGCACGAAGCTTGAGCCGCTTCTGCGGGCGCAGGGCATCTCCCGACTTGTTCTCGCCGGGGTGTCCACGAACGGCGTCGTCTCTGCGGCGGTTCGAGAGGGACATGATCGCGACTACGAATGTGTCGTGCTGGAAGATTGCTGCGCGGGCGCAACGCGCGAGGAGCATGATTTCGCTCTGGCCGGGCTTAAGCGCTACGCAACCATCACGACGGCGAGCGACCTGACGCTCTAAGCAGTCATAATAATGCATCTTTTATCGGGGGCGCCACTGGGTTTGGCCCCCCAAAGCTGCGTCTTATCCCAAAATAATCGGTGTTTTGAGCGAAAATACGTCGCCTCAACAAACTACGCTTGACCAAAAATAATATAATGCATTATTTGAGGGGCAATGGCGGGCAGATGTCCCGGCGCCGCCACGGCGCAGTCCGCGCCGCGGAAATTTTGAATGTACAAGAGGAGACACGGACCGTGACCACTGCCGAAACGATCAAGAAGAGTGACGAAACCGCAACCAAGGGCATGGGTGGCGCACCGGCCGAGGGCAAGATCACGGACGAGGCCATTGCTGCCGCCCGCGACATGATCGGCCTGCAGCTGCGCCCCGAGGGCCCCTACTTGCAGGATGCGACCGCCGATACCCTGCGCAACTGGTGCAACGGCATCGGTGACCTCAATCCGTTGTACCGCGATCCTGGCTACGGTGCCGCGTCCCGCTTTGGGACGCAGCTTGGTCACCCGATGTTCCCGATGGCCTTCGGCTGGATCGGGCGCACCCGCTGGGGTCTTCCGGGCGTCCACGGTTTCTATGCGGGCAACGACTGGGAACTGTTCCGCAACGTGCGTCCCGGCGACCGCGTCAACGCCGTGGAGCGCGTGATCGGGATCGAGGAAAAGGAGTCGAGGTTCTCCGGCCGCCTCGTCCTGCAATACGTCGAAGCCAGCTACTTCAACCAGCACGGTGACCTGCTGGCGCGGGCTCTTGGCACCTGCACCCGTCACGAACGCAAGGCTGCGCGTGACGCCGGAAAGTACAAGGACATCACGACCCACGACTACACGCCCGAAGAATACGAGGCACTCGACGCCTGCATCATGGAAGAACCCCAGAAGATCCGGGGGTCCAAGGTGCGCTATTGGGAGGATGTGACCGAGGGCGAGACGCTCGACACCATCGTGCGGGGTCCGCTGTCGCTGATGGACACGATGGGCTTCCTCGTCGGCTGCGGTCGCGGTCACACACACGGCGTGGTGTTCCAGGCGGCGATGAAGCATCCGGGCCACTTCTTCCGCAACCCCGAAGCGGGCGGCGGCATCGAGTACACCGGCATCGGCCATCACCGCGAATCCACGGCGAAAGAGGTCGGCGTCCCCGGCGTCTATGATTATGGCCCGCAGCGGTCATCGTGGATGGCCACGCTGGTCACCAACTGGATGGGCGACGCGGCCTTCCTCAAGCGGGTCCGCACGGAGATGCGCCGCTTCAACACCATGGGCGACAGCACCTGGTGCAAGGGCAAGGTGTCCAAGAAGTACATCAAGGACGGCCACGCTCTCGTCGACATCGAGATCTGGGGGGAGAACCAGCGCGGGGAAGTCACCACCCCCGGCGTCGCGACCGTCGCGCTGCAGTCGCGCGATCCCGAGCTCCGGGTGTTCCTCGATGGCGGCAATCTCGAACTCGACCTGCCGGTCGTCCGCTGAGCCGAAACCAGGAGGGGAGGGCGTCGCCATGCAGCAGGACAAGCCACTTGCGGGCATTCGCGTAGTTGAACACGCCTCCGGCGTGTCCGCGGCCTGGGCCGGACGCCTTCTCGCGGCCATGGGGGCGGAGGTGATCATGGTCGAACCTCCGGCCCTGTGCCCGCTGCGCCGCGAGGCGCCGCTTTTCGAAACCGGGGGCAGTGCGCTGTTCCAGTACGTCGCAGCGGACAAGTTCAGCGTCATCTGTGACCTCGACACGGGCGAGGGCCGCGATGCGCTCGCGGTCCTCCTGGACGGCGCCCAGATCCTGATCGACGACACTCCGCTGGCAGATCGAGAAGAGTGGTCGCTGGATCAGGAAAGCGTTGCGAAACGGCATCCGGAGCTGGTGCATCTTTCGGTTCTGCCCTTTGGCGCGGCCGGACCAAAGGCTGGCTGGAAAGCCGGCGAGATCAACATCGTCCATGCGGGCGGCGAGGGCTACCTTCTGCCTAACGGCTTGTCGGCAGACATGTTTCCGGATCGTCCGCCTCTGAAGATCGCCGGACACTTCGCCGAAATGCAGGGCGGCGTCGCCGCGGCGCTCGCCGCACTTGCCGCGCTATGGTCCGGCGAGGGACAGTTTGTCGATGCGTCGGTGCAGGATGCCAACGTCGCGGTCGGGGCCTTTGCGCTGCAGCGATATGGCGATGGCTCCATCGAACATCGCCACTCGCGATCCTTCCGGTATGGCGGCGTACTCGAGTGCCGTGACGGCTACGTCGAGCTTCTGACGCTCGAGGAGCGCCAGTGGCAAGGGCTCGTGCGGCTCATGGAGAACCCGGAATGGGCGCTCGACGAGGCAATGAGCGACCCCGCCCGTCGCAGCGAACAGGGCGACACGATCAATCACGCCATTCGCGCATGGGCGCGGCACCATGATGTCGATGAGCTTGTCGCGCGGGCGCAGGATCTGGGTGTGCCGATGGCGCGGTACAACACGCCCGAACAGATCCTGTCGGGAAAACATGAGACGGCGCGCGGCATCTTCCAGGACCTCGAGGTTCCCGGAACCGGGACGATCAAGATCCAGACGGCGCCGTTCCGTTTTGCCAAGACCGGCCTGCCGCTTGGCGCGGCCGCACCTGCGCCGGGTGCTCATCAAGGTCTTCTTGATGCAGGCGATGAGGCAACTGCACGGAGGGCGACCGTATGAAACCGCTTTCCGGCATCCGCATCGCGGATTTCACCGTTCACGCTGCAGGCCCGTTCTGCACACACATGCTGTCGCAACTCGGCGCGGAGTGCATCAAGATCGAGAGCGCACAGCGTCTGGACATCTTCCGCAAACCGCACGCGGTCTATGGCCGCGCCGGCCCCGCGACGTTCGATCAGGTCGCGTCGAACAAGCTGTCGGTGCGGCTCAACCTGAAGCATCCGGAAGGTGTAGCGCTGGCCAAACGCCTCGTCGCACGATCCGATGTCGCCGCCGAGAGCTTTCGTGCCGGCGTCATCGAGCGCCTGGGGCTGGGCTATGCGGCACTTCGCGAGGTGAAACCGGACATCGTCATGACGTCGGTCTCATCCTGCGGCCAGACGGGACCTGACAGCCATTTTGCCGGATACGCGCCGCTCTTCGGAGCATGGGGAGGGCTGGGACATCTGAGCGGATACGAAGACGGCCCTCCCGTGGAGATGCGCCATGTCATGGACCATTCCGTCGGGATGAACGCTGCGCTCGCAACGATGGCCGCTCTGCACAAGCGCCGCCACACGGGTCAGGGCTGTCACGTCGATGTCGCTGCACGCGAGGTCGCCTCATCTCTCGCCGGTGATGCGATGACCGCGGCTTCTTCCGGGGTGGAGATGCGCAGGACCGGAAATACCGACCCGCAACGTGCGCCGCACGGGCTCTACGCGACACGCGACGATGACCGGTGGCTGTCGATCGCGGTGTCCAGTGACGTGGAATGGTCGACACTGGCGGGTATCATCGGACGCCCCGATTTTGCACAGGATTCCCGCTATTCCACGTCCGAGGCGCGCGTTGCCGCTCGGCAAGAGGTGGATGCGCTGGTCGCGGACTGGGCAGCATCGGTGGACGCCGACGAGGCGGCGGAAGGTCTGCAGGAGGCAGGCATCGCGGCGCACGTGTCGTGGCGTGCCGGGGATATCGCCGACGATCCGCACATGATTGGCCGCGGCGCCGTGGTGCCGGTGACCGAAACCGACGGGCGTCGCCGGATGGCTGTCGGTTTTCCGGCGTGTTTCTCCGGCAGCGACGCACCCGGAATGGAGCGCGGCACCCCCGGCCTCGGCGAACATGAGGAATACGTCTACGGCGCGCTTCTGGGCCTGGGCCGGGCCGAGCAGACGCGTCTGGTCGACGAAAAGGTCATCTTCTGACCTCACGAGGAGGAATTCTGGCAATGACGACACAAACGGCGCTGCGCGAAGACGATCACCGCTCTGCCATCGGGAGGGTGGAGACGAGGTCGGAGCGAATGGGACCGGCCCGCGTTGCGGCAATGGCGGCGGTACTGGATCTTGACGACGCGCCGGTCGAAGGCGGGGCGTTGCCCCCGGGTTGGCACTGGCTGTTCTTCAATCCGGCGGTCCGCCGCAGCGAACTCGGCTCGGACGGTCATCCAAGGCGCGGCGGCTTTCTGCCCGATGTGGCGCTGCCTCGTCGCATGTGGGCCGGAGGCAGGCTGCGGTATCATGCTCCCGTTCCGGTTGGCGCGCAGGCCGAGAAAACGAGCGAAATCCTGGACGTGGTATCGAAGTCCGGTCGCGCCGGAAATCTGGTTTTCGTCACCGTGAGGCACAGTATCGCGGTTGGCGGCGCGCTTTGCATCGAGGAAGAGCAGGACATCGTCTACCGCGAGGCGCCCGCGCCGGATGCACCGAAGCCGTCGCCGTCCGCCGCTCCCGCGAATGCAGATCGCTCGGTCGAGGTCGTTCCCGATCCGGTGCTGCTCTTCCGCTATTCGGCACTGACGTGGAACGGCCACCGCATACACTACGATCACCCCTATGCCACCGGCGAGGAAGGGTATCCCGATCTCGTGGTCCACGGCCCGCTGATCGCGACCCTGCTACAGGGTTTTGCCGCGGAGTCCCGGCCTGACGAGCGGCTTGTCGAATTCACATTCCGGGGCATGGCGCCGTTGTTCGTCGGTCAATCCTTCAAACTGGAATCCGCGCCGGGCCAGGATGGCAAGCTCGACCTCTGGGCCAGGGGGCCAGACGGCGAACTGGCCATGAAGGCGGAGGCAGCCTTCGGCACCGGTGTGGCGCCATGAAACATCCGCGCAGCTATCTTTTCGTGCCAGGCCACCGCCACGACCGGTTCGCCAAGGCGGCAGCGTCCGGTGCGGACGCCATCATCCTCGACCTTGAAGACGCGGTCGGCCCTGAAGCCAAGGATGAGGCGCGCGCGCACGTTCGGACCTGGTTTGCCGAAGGCGGCCAGGGGCTGGTGCGGATCAACGGTGCGGGTACGCCCTGGCATCAGGACGACCTCGATGCGCTTGCAGCACTGCCGGCCGTCGCCGTCATGGTGCCCAAGGCCGAACCCGATGCCGTCGCACATGTTGCCGCGCATCTGCATGGACGTCCGTTGATCGCGCTCGTGGAAACGGTCGCGGGGCTCGCCGGGCTTCGGGACACGGTGCGGCTTGACGGTGTCGAACGCGTTGCCTTCGGCAATCTCGATTTTGGCGCCGACGCGCGCATTCCCGAAGGCGGTCCCGTGCTTGACCCCGCTCGGTTCGAACTCGTGCTGGCGTCGCGCCTCGGCGGGCTGGCGCCGCCGATCGACGGCGTCACCACTGAACTCAAGGACGCCGATGTGATCGCCGGCGATGTTGTCCGGGGCAGGGCCATGGGCTTCGGAGCGAAGCTTTGCATCCATCCGGCGCAGGTCTCACGCGTGAACGACGGCTTCGCTCCGACCCCGACCGAAATCGACTGGGCGCAGCGCATCCTTGCGGCGCTCGACGCGGCCGCAGGGTCGGTGGTGCAGCTCGACGGTAAGATGGTGGACCGACCCCTGATCGACCGCGCGCAGCAAATTCTTCAGGATGCAGATGCCGCAAGCCCTTGATCCGTGAACCGGGCAGCGGGGCAGCGGGGCAGGGAGCGCGACCGCGGCCGCTGAACGCCCTGCCTTTCGAAGAGCTGTCGGACAAAGGGCACTCCGCTCCGAAAGCGAATGCCTTCCGATCTTGATGTTCCTGGCCGGAATGGCCCGGGCACGCCGGCTCGAGCCACCTTGGCCAGCCGGCTATGCGAGCGACAGCGCGGCGCAGTCCAAACCTACGCCGGCTGTCTTGCGCCCTTCCGCACGCGTGCCACGGCTCCGAGGACGGCGACGTAGAAGACCGGCACCAGGAAGATCCCGATAACCGCTGCGGCGGCCATGCCGCCGAGAACGCCGATGCCGATCGACTGCTGCGCGGCGGCGCCCGCACCCGAAGCGATCGCCAGGGGGAGCACGCCGAACATGAACGCAAGCGTCGTCATGAGGATCGGACGCAGGCGCATCCGGCAGGCGGTGATCGCGGCGTCCACGAGGCCTTTGCCTTCGCGCCGCTGTTCCTCGGCGAATTCCACGATCAGGATCGCGTTCCGCGCGGCCAGACCGATCGTCGTCAGAAGGCCGACCTTGAAGTAGACGTCGTTGAGCTGGCCGAAGAAGAGCGCCGCGCCGATCGCCCCGAAGATGCCGACAGGGACCGTCATCATCACGGCCAGCGGCAGGGCCCAGCTTTCGTAGAGCGCTGCGAGCGCGAGGAAGACGACGAGCGCCGACAGGGCGTAGAGCAGCGGCGCCTGGTTGCCCGAAAGCCGTTCCTGATAGGATAGCCCCGTCCATTCGACGCCGTAACCGTCGCCGAGATCCGCGACGAACTCCTCCATCAGCAGCATCGCGTCGCCGGAGGATACACCCTCCGCGGCGGTCCCGGTCAACTGGATCCCGCGTGTGGCGGCGAAGCGGTTGATGGCTTGAGGCTGCTCGTCCCAGACCAGCGAGGTGAACGCGTCGAGCGAGACCATCTCGCCGGAATCGTTGCGGGCGTACCAGCGTCCGATATCCTCGGGCTGCGAGCGTGCTTCGGCCTGACCTTGCACGATCACCGGGCGCAAGTCGTCGGCCATCGGGAAATCGCCTACCTCGCGCCCGCTGAAGATGACCGACAGCATCGCATTGACGTTACTGACGGACAGGCCGAGTGCGGCCGCTTTCTGCTGGTCGATGTCGATGCGGAGCGAGGACTGGATCGGGTTGTCGTTGCCGCGCAGATTGGTCAACCGCCCGTCTTGCTGCGCTGCTGCCACGACCGCGTCGGCTGCTTCGGCGGTGCGCTCGGCGCCCTGACCGCTGCGGTCGACGAGATACATCGAGAAGCCCGAGGTTGCGCCCATTCCCTGGATCGCCGGCGGTTGGAGCGCGTAGACGGTGCCGGCCCGGTTGTTGAGATAGAAGTGCTGGTTGATCTGCGCGGAGATATCGGCCGCGCTCGTACCCTCGCGCTCTTCATAATCCGCCAGCTTGACGAAGAGCATGGCCGACGACTGACCCGAGCCGCCGAAGCTGAAGCCCATGACGCCGAAAACCGACTCCACCGCGTCTCCCTGCGCGTTGAGCAGGTAGTCTTCGACCTCGGACACGCGGGCCTCGGTCCTGGGGGTCGTCGATCCGTCGGGGGTCGAGACCATGACCAGCAGGACGCCCTGATCCTCCTGCGGAATGAACGAGCTCGGCAGACGGTCGTAGAAGTAGAGCGCGCCGGCCGTGATGGCGGCAAGAACCACGAGCATCGAGAGGGGCCGCCGGATCAGGACGCCGACGGCACGGCCATAGCCCGATGTGGTGCGATCGAGGGAGGTGTTGAACCAGCGTGCCGGCGCAAAGCGCGACCGGTGGCTGCTTTGCTTGAGCAAGGTCGCGCACATGGCCGGCGTGAGGATGACCGCGACCCCCAGCGACAGGACCATGGCGGTGATGATCGTGATGGAGAACTGGCGGTAGATCGCCCCGGTCGAGCCGGTCATGAAAGCCATTGGCAGGAACACTGCCGACAGGACGAGCACGATGCCGATGAGGGCGGAGGTGATCTCCTTCATGCTCTTTTCGGTGGCCGCGACGGGATCCAGTCCTTCCTCGTCCATGATCCGTTCCACGTTCTCCACGACCACGATGGCGTCGTCGACCAGAAGGCCGATGGCGAGCACCAGGGCGAACATCGTCAGCGTGTTGATTGTGAAGCCGAAGAGCAGCAGCACGCCGAAGGTCCCGAGCAGCACCACGGGCACGGCGACGACGGGGATAAGCGTCGCCCTCCAGCTTTGCAGGAAGACGAAGATCACGATGAAGACGAGGACCACCGCCTCGATCAGCGTGTGGTAGACTTGGTTGATGGATTCCTCGATGAACGGGGAGGTGTCGTAGGGATAGACGACCTCGACCCCGTCGGGCAGCGCCGCGCCCAGTGTCGTCAGCGTTTCGCGGACCCGATCGGCGGTGGCGACGGCGTTCGCGCCCGGCGCCAGCGAGACCGAGAAGCCAGCAGCGGGCTGGCCGTTGTAGCGCCCGCCGGTGCCGTAGGATTCCTGCCCGATGGCAATGTCGGCGACGTCGCCGAGGAAAATGGTCGATCCGTCCCGCGAGGTCTTGAGCAGGATGCGTTCGAATTCTTCGGCGGTGCTCAGCTGGGACTGCGCCGAGAGGGCCACGGTGATCTGCTGACCCTTGGCGATGGGCTCGCTGCCGAGTTGGCCCACGGTCAGGTTGGAGTTCTGCTCGGAGATCGCGGCGGTCACGTCGGCGGGGGTCACACGGTACTGGTTCATCCGAAGCGGATCCATCCAGATCCGCATGGCGTAGCCGGCGCCGAAAAGCTGGGCCGAACCGACGCCGTCGAGGCGCTGGATCGGGCCCACGATCCGACCCGTCACCAGATCACCCAGTTCCAGCGAGGTGCTGTTTCCCTCGGGGTCGACCAGAGCCGCCACCAGAAGCGTCGAACTGGTCGACCGCCTCACGGACACGCCGTTCTGCTGAACGATCGAGGGCAGCTGCGCGGAGACACGCTGCATCGCGTTCTGAACCTGCACCTGCGCGATGTCCGGATCGACGCCGTCCTCGAAGGTCAGAACGACGCCGCCGCTCCCGGACGACGACGAGGAGGTCATGTAGATCACGCCTTCGATCCCGGTCAGCGCGTCTTCGATGATCGATGTGACCGAGTTGGCGACGACCTCCGCATTGGCTCCGCCGTACGTGGCGCTGACGTTGATCGTCGTGGGGGCGATCTGGGGATACTGCTCGATCGGCAGACGCCAGAGGCTGATTGCCCCCATGAGCATCACGAGAACGGCGATGACCCACGCGAAGACGGGTCGGTGGATGAAGAACTGTGCCATGATGCGCCGTTATTCCGCTTCGGTGTCGCCGGGTGCATCGGCATCCTCGAGATCGCGAACGACGCCGTCCTCGTCGAGCATGACCGGAACGGTCTGCACCTCGATCCCGGTCGTGAGGTTTGCCAGGCCGTCGACGGCCAGAAGCTCTCCGGCTGCGACCCCGTCGGTCACGATCCAGCCATGCTCGTGCGTGCCGATCTCGTTCAGGCTGCGCTGCTCGGCTGCCCCGTCCACGACGACCCAGGCCGTCAGCTCTCCGGTCGGTGCCCGCTCGGTGGCCGATTGCGGCACAAGGATCGCTCGGGCCGAGCCCAGCATGACCTCCGACCGGACGAACATGCCCGGGAGGAGAACATGGCGGGGGTTCTCGAAGCGGAAGCGGGTCGCGCGGGA
The DNA here is from genome assembly GCF_031846565.1 of Tropicimonas omnivorans. Lineage (NCBI taxonomy): Bacteria > Pseudomonadati > Pseudomonadota > Alphaproteobacteria > Rhodobacterales > Roseobacteraceae > Tropicimonas > Tropicimonas omnivorans. The sequence goes on from NZ_JAVRHL010000002.1 coordinate 1,011,983, forward strand.
GCCGGTCGTCTCGGATACGTTCTGTCCCGTTGCGACCATCTGCCCGTCGGCGTCGAAGGTGCGGCCCGTCTCGAGCGTCAGCGTCGCCGTGATCGACTCCGCGATCTCCACCCGATCGCTCGACACATCGTCGATCAGTGACAGGATGCGCGCCGAGGGTGCCCAGATCTCCACGTCGATCGGGTCCAGCTGCGTGACAGTCGCAAGGGCGTCCGCCTGGTTGGCTGCAACCAGATCGCCCACCGAAACGTTCGCGAAGCCGGCAACCCCCGTGATGGGGCTGGTTACCGTCGTGCGATCCAGATCCGTCCGCGCCAAATCGCGGGTCACGGTCGCCGATTGCAGCGTCGCCCGCGCCTGTTCCAGCGTGCTGCGGGCTGTATCGACCTGCGCCTGCGACGTCCCGGTCCCGAGCAGTTGCTCGGAACGCTGTAGCGCCGCTTCGGCCTCCTGCACCGATGCCCGGGCCGCGGCGAGATCGGCTTCGGCGGCGCGAAGGTCGGCCTCGTAAGTCGAGGGATCGATCCGGAAGAGGACATCGCCTGTCTCGACCGGCCGTCCGGCCTGGTAGCCAATCTCGGTCACGGTGCCTTCGACGCGCGGGCGGATTTCCACCTGGGCTGAAGCGATCGCGCGCCCTGGCTCGACGATGGTGCGGGGAACGGCCTGGGTCTTCAGTTCGATCACACCGACGGTCGGCGGCGGCATCTGGGCATTCGCGGCGGATGCAAGAAAAACGCCGGCAAGAAGGTGCGTGAAGCGAAAGGCCATGTCTGTTCCTCGTGCGGTCCGGCGGGCGAACCCGGCTTTTCAAGCTCACTTCCACAGAACTGCACCCTGTGCAACGAGCTGACCCAAACGTGATGGGGGGCCTCGATGATTACCCGCAAAACGACGTCCGGTCCCGGCTCTGTTGCGCAAAGTCCGGGTGAGGGGGTCGTCTCGTAGTTCGACCCGGACATGGTCTGGGTGCCGCCGCCGACCGGCAAGCGAGGCCGTCAGCCGCAGGCACGGCAGCGCCGGTATCACCACCTAAGCCGCGCCAAGGGACATCGGCATTTGCGCTTGCAAATAGATAACAAGTTAAACAATCTGACCGGGCGAACTCGATTTCGGCCCGCATCCGACAGGGACGTGCGATTTCGCCGAAGGGGCGCGGAACGAGATCCGGCGTGACCCGGTGTCATCGGGTGCCAGTCGCGTCAGCTCTCGTACCGGGTGCGCCAAGAGGCGGCCCGGATCTGCAGGGAGAGGACAATGACCGATAGAAAAACGATACTGATCATCGGCACCTACGATACGAAGGACGGCGAGCTGCACTTCGTGTCGGATCGCATCCGCAAGCTCGGCGGCGATGTCTTGGAGATGGATGTCAGCGTACTCGGCGATCCCTCGCGCCCAACCGACATTTCGAAGCACGACGTGGCGAAGGCGGCCGACAAGTCGATCACCGACGTGATCGCCGCGGGCGATGAGAACGTCGCGATGCAGATCATGGCGGAGGGGGCTTCGAAGCTGACGGAGCAGCTCTGTGCAGAGGGCCGGATCGACGGGATGATCGCGCTTGGCGGCACGATGGGCACGGATCTGGCGCTCGATTGCGCTCGGGCGCTGCCGCTCGGCGTGCCGAAATACGTCGTATCCACCATCGCGTTTTCGGGGCTGATCGCGCCCGATCGGCTGTCGGCGGACATCCAGATGATCCTCTGGGCGGGCGGTCTCTACGGGCTCAACGATATCTGCATGGCGACGCTGAGCCAGGCAGCCGGCGCGGTCTACGGGGCGGCGCAGGCGGTCGTGCATCCCGCTCCCGACCGGCCGGTGATCGGGATGACGAGCCTCGGCTCCTCGGCGCTGAAATACATGATCCATCTGCGCCAGCCGCTGATCGACCGCGGATTCTCGGTTGCCGTGTTCCATGCAACTGGCATGGGCGGCATGGCGCTGGAGAGCCTCGCCGAGCAGGGTTACTTCGCCGCCGTCCTCGATTTCACCGTGCAGGAGGTCGGCAACCTTATGGCCGGCTCGCTGGTCAATGCAGGCGAGGACCGGATGCTGGCCGCCGGGCGCCGGGGCACGCCGGTGATCGCGGCGCCGGCTTTCGGCGACATGATCGACTTTCCCGCGTGGCAGTCGCCGCCGGGCCGCTTCCAGGACCGGGATTACCACGCCCACAACCGACTGATCGCGTCGGCCTTCCTGACCGGAGAAGAGCGGCGGGAGCTGGCGCGCGACGTCTCCGCGCGCCTCAAACAGTCGAAGGGCCCGGTGGAATTCCTGCTGCCGGCGCGCGGCATCCATGCCTGGGACGTGGAGGGTATGCCCGCGCACGATCCGGACGCTCTGGCCGAAATGGTGGACGAATACCGCAAGGTGATCACGGAACCGGTCGTGCTGCACGACCTCGATTGTCACATCAACGATCTCGCCTTCGCCGACAAGGCGCTCGAGGTCATCGACCGATGGGTCGCCGACGGCACCATTCGGATGGAGACCGAGGCGCAGGGTTAGGCCGGCGGTGCCGTGACCCGGGGCGGGTGCATCGTCTCGTATGGCCCGCGTCTCCGTCCCGGTGGGGTGGTGCACTGGTTCACACGTTAATCATTGACAGCCGGCCCTACGCTTAACAAGTTAACTTTATAGACGTCGAGTCGAATCGACGCGCAACCGGTCCATGACAACGGGGAGACCATCTTGAAAACGATCCTTCGCGCAGCAAGCGCCATCGCTCTTGCCGCGGCTCCGGCCGTGGCGACGGCCGAGTACCCGGAAAAGCCGGTCAATTTCGTGATCCCGTTCCCGCCGGGCGATCTCGAGGACGTGCTGACACGGATGATCGCCGAGGACTTCCAGGAGGCCTACGGCGTCGCGGCGGCGGTCATCAACCGGCCGTCCGATAGCGGGCCGTTCCCCGGCGCCGCGTCCGTGGCCAGTGCCGCGCCCGACGGCTACACCATCGGCTCCTTCGTGGTCGACATCCCGGTGGTGGGACCGCAGCTCGGCATCCCGGCGCTCGATCCGAACCCGTTCGAGCCGCTCGGCATCTTCCTGACCTATCCGTTCGTGATCGCGGCCGCCGGCGATGCGCCCTATTCGACGATGGAAGAGCTGGCCGACTACGCGCAGGACAACCGCGTCGTCCTCGGGCATTTCGGGTCTTTCGCGCTGCCCACCCAGGCGACGCTCGCCGCCGCCAAGCAGCTCGGCTTCGAATGGGGGGCGGACGCCTCGGCCGACGCGCTCGATTGCAATTCGCTGGCTTCGGGCGATTTCGACGTGATCAACACGACGGTCCAGCAGGTCTTTCCCTGCGTCGACGAACTGACGATCCTCGCCGCGGTGACCGAGCAGCCGATCGAGATCCTCCCCGATGCGCCGACGCTGGGATCCATCGCGCCGGAGCTGAACGTGTCGCTGTGGAACGGGCTCTTCGTGCCGGCCGACACCCCGGACGATGTGCGCGAAAAGATCGTCGCCGTCGCGAAGGAAACCGTGATGTCCGAACGCGCGCAGCAATTGTCTCAGGAAACCGGCGCGCTGATCTACTGGATGGACGCCGAAGAGGCGGAGGCCCGGATCGAAAGCGACATCTCGGTCATCGGCCAGATCAACGAGATGATCGAAGAGTGACAGGCCCGGGGCCCGGCGCGCCGGGCCCGGCCGCACGACCGGTCGCGCCGCGCCCCGCCGGGACGCGCGGTGCACGCCGTCGCGGAGGATGACACATGTCCGATCCACACCATGAACCGCATGTCTTCCCGCTCGGGCGGAAACCCGGAGAGCTGCTGTTCTGTGCGGCGTTCCTGATCTTCGCGGCAGCGGTGCTGGCGATGATGAGCTGGCAGACAAGCTGGCTGCCCTCGGCCGGACTGGCCGCGCAGCCACGCCTCTGGCCTGCGCTATCTCTGGGGGGGATGGCGCTCTTCGGGGCGATCCTGTGGGCGCGGACCTTTCGCACGATGCGCACGCCCGGCCGTTGGCAGGAGGCCGCGCAGTGGATGCGATCGCTCGAATTCGTCGGCTGGTATGTCCTTTACGTGCTGGCCATTCCGGTGATCGGGTATCTGCCCGCGACGATCCTGTTCTGCGTGCTGCTGACGCTGCGGCTCGGCTACCGGTCCCGCCTCGCGCTGATCTCGGCCTTTGCCTTCGCGCTCTTCGTGGTGCTGACGTTCAAGACCGCCTTCAACGTCAAGATCCCCGGCGGCGCGCTCTACGAGCTGGCGCCGGAGGGTCTGCGCTACATCCTGATCCGTTACTTCTGAGGCCCGCCTGATGGACCTTCTGCTCTCCAGCATCGACATCATCGCCCGGTGGGACGTGATCGCGGCCATCGTGGTCGGCTCGATCGGCGGCGTACTCGTGGGATCGCTTCCGGGCGTGGGGGCCGCGGTCGCGATCGCGATCATGCTGCCCGCGACCTTCATGCTGGAGCCGATCGTCGGGCTGACCGCGCTCCTGGGCGTCTACGGCTCGTCGATGTTCGGCGGCGCTATCCCGGCGATCCTGGTGAACACGCCCGGCACGCCGGTCAACGCGCTGACCACCTATGACGGTTTTCCGATGACCCAGCGCGGTGAGGCGCGGCGGGCGCTGGCGCTGGCCTATTCGGCGTCGTTCTTCGGCGGCATCTTCTCGATCATCTGCCTGATGCTGTTCGCGCCGATCCTGGCGAAGGTCGCGCCGATGTTCGGCGCGCGCGAGATATTCCTTGCAGCGCTTCTGGGCATCGTCCTCGTCGTGCTGAACCACCGGGGACAGGTCCTCGCCGCGGCGATGCTGGCCTGTTTCGGGATCTTCCTGCAGACAATCGGGCTCGAGGGTACGGGGTACACGCAGCGCTACACCTTCGGGCAGGGCTGGCTGCAGAACGGAATCGACCTGATCGTCGTGGTCCTCGGCATATTCGCCATCAGTCAGGCGCTGGTGCTGTTTCTCGACAAGGACAAGAACTTTCCCATGCCGACGGTCGGCAAGAAGGGATTCTTCAAGGTCATGGGCGAGCTTTGGGTGTTCCGGCGCCTCGCGCTCGTCGGATCGTCCTTCGGGGTGTTCTGCGGGATGATCCCCGGCGTGGGCGAGTTCATGTCGCAGTTCATGTCCTATTCCTACGCGCAGCGCACCTCCAAGACGCCGGAACTGTTCGGCAAGGGCAATCCCGAGGGGCTCGTCGCGTCGGAGGCCGCGAACAATTCCGTTCCGCCCGCGGCGATGGTGCCGCTGCTCGCGCTCGGCATCCCGGGTGAAGAGCTGACCGCGATGATGCTGGCGGTGTTCTACGTGCACAACGTCATCCCCGGCCCCCAGCTCTTCGCCAACGAGATGGATTTCATCCTCGCGCTCTACCTGTGCCTCATCATCCTCAACGTGCTCGTGGTGCTGTTCCTGTTCTTTGCCACCGACACGCTGATGAAGGTCATGCTGATCCCGAACCGGTTTCTCGGCATGATGATCCTGACGTTCAGCCTGATCGGCGTCTATTCGCTGCGCAATTCGCTGAGCGACGTCTTCGTCGCCTCAGGCTTCGGCGTCTTCGGGATGATCCTCAAACGGCTGGATTACCCGACCTCTCCGGTGATCCTCGGCATCGTGCTGGGCGGGCTGATGGAGGACAAGCTGCGCACCGCGATGGCGCGGGTCCAGACGCCTTTGGATTTCATCGACCGGCCCATCGCCTTCATCCTGTTCTGCATGATCGTCTTCGCGCTCCTTCTGCATGGCTGGACGATGTGGAAGGCGCGGCGTGGCGATACGATCGACGAACTCCATTCCGACAGCCGCAGCGAAGGATAAGCACATGGATGTCGCCAGGATAGACGCGCTGCGCGCAAGGCCGGTCGCGCCGGGATCGCACATCATCGACGGCGCCCCGCGGCCGGCGTCGGACGGGGCGGTGATGGACGTCGTCTCGCCCATCGACGGGCAGGTTCTGACGACGGTGCCGCGCGGCACGGCCGACGATGCCGCGGCCGCGGTCGCGGCGGCGCGGGCCGCCTTCCACGACGGCCGGTGGTCGGATCTCCCCCCCGCGGCGCGCAAGGCGGTCCTGCTTCGCTGGGCGGACCTGATCGAGGCGAACGCTCTGGAGCTTGCTGTTCTGGGCGTGCGCGACAACGGCACCGAGATCGCCATGGCGATGAAGGCCGAACCCATGTCGGCCGCCGCCGCCATCCGCTTCTACGCCGAGGCCATCGACAAGCTCTACGGTGAGATCGCGCCGACCGGGCCGGGCAACCTGGGGCTGGTGCACCGCGAACCCGTTGGCGTCGTCGGCGCCATCGTGCCGTGGAACTTCCCGCTGATGATCGGCGCCTGGAAGCTGGGTCCGGCGCTGGCGGCTGGCAATACCGTGGTCCTGAAACCGGCCGAGACGGCTTCTCTTACGCTCCTGCGCATCGCCGAACTTGCGCTCGAGGCCGGGATGCCGCCCGGCGTTCTCAACGTCGTGACCGGGGAGGGCGCCGTGGTCGGCGCCGCCATCGCGGAGTCCATGGACGTTGACGTGCTGGTCTTCACCGGGTCGGGCGCGACGGGCCGGCGGCTTCTGGAGGCGTCGGCGCGGTCGAACCTCAAGCGGGTCTATCTCGAACTCGGGGGCAAGTCGCCGAACGTCGTCTTCGCAGATGCACCCGACCTCGACGAGGCGGCGAAGGTGTCGGCCTACGGGATCTTCCGCAACTCGGGGCAGGTCTGCGTCGCGGGCTCGCGCCTTCTGGTCGAACGGTCCATCCACGATGCTTTCGTGGAGAAGCTCGCGGCCGTCGCGCGCCAGATGAAGGTGGGGGATCCGCTCGACCCGGCCACCGGGGCAGGGGCCGTGAACTCCGAACGCCAGCTCGCGCAGAACCTGCAATTCGTGGAAGAGGCGCGCGCGGCCGGGCGGCGGATCGCCCTCGGCGGCGGCCGCATTCTGGAAGAGACCGGCGGCTACTACATGGCGCCGACCATCGTCGCGGGCGTCGCGCCGGACGACCGGCTCGCCCGCGAAGAGGTGTTCGGGCCGGTCCTCGCCGTCATTCCGTTCGACACCGAAGAGGAGGCTACGGCGCTTGCCAACGCCACCGACTACGGGCTTGCCGCGGCGGTCTGGACCGCCGATCTGAGCCGCGCCCACCGCATGGTGCGGCGCATCAAGGCCGGCATCGTCCACGTCAACACCTACGGCGGATCGGACCTGACCGTGCCGCTCGGCGGGGTCAAGCAGTCCGGCAACGGGCACGACAAGTCCCTGCATGCCTTCGACAAGTACCTCGACCTCAAGACCGCCTGGTTCAAGCTTTGAGGGCCCATCGGCCCGGAGACCGCATGACACGCAGCATCGCCGACATCATGAGAGACCGCGACCGCCTTCTGGGGCCGGGCGTGTCGACCTTCTACGACGATCCCGTCCACATCGTGCGGGGCGAAGGCGTCTGGCTGTGGGACGCGGAGGGGCGCAAGTACCTCGATTGCTACAACAACGTGCCGGTGGTCGGGCACTGCAACCCCCGCGTGGTGGAGGCGATCTGCCGTCAGGCGGGCACGCTCAACACCCATACGCGCTACCTGCACGAGGGCATTCTCGACTATGTCGACAAGCTGACCGGGACGATGGACGCCTCGCTCGAGGCGGCGGCGATGACCTGCACGGGGTCCGAGGCGAACGACATCGCGCTGCGCATGGCCGAGGGGATGACCGGCAAGCGCGGCATCGTCGCCACCGACGCGACCTATCACGGCAACACCGCGCTGGTCAGCCAGCTCGGGCGCAGCAATCCGCCGAGTGTGGGCTTCGGCCTCGGGCAGTATTTCCGCTTCGTGGAGGCGCCCGACAGCTACCGCAGGCCAGACCCGGACGGGCAAACCTTTGCCGCCGCGGTGGAAACCGAGATCGCCGCCCACGAGGCGGAGGGCCATGGCTTCGCCGCGCTCGTCATCTGCCCCTATTTCCTCAACGAAGGGTTCCCGCAGAACGCGGATGGCTGGCTGAAACCGGTGGCCGAAGTCGTGCGCCGGGCCGGCGGCCTTCTGATCTGCGACGAGGTGCAATCGGGCTTCGGGCGCACCGGCACGCATATGTGGGCGCATCAGAAGATGGGCGTCGTGCCCGACATCGTGACCATGGGCAAGCCGATGGGCAACGGCCATCCGGTCGGCGGCGTCGTTACCCGCGCCGAGATCCTCGGCACGTTCCGGCGCGGCTATCGCTACTTCAATACCTTCGGCGGCAACCCGGTGTCCTGCGCCGCGGCGATGGCCGTGCTGAAGGAGATCGAGGACAAGGACCTTGTCGCCCATGCGGGCCGCGTCGGCGAGCATGCGCGGCAGCGGCTCTTTGCGCTCTTGGATAAGTACGAGGTCATCGGCGACGTGCGCGGATCGGGCCTGATCTTCGGCGCGGAAATGGTGCTGGACCGGGAGGACAAGACCCCTGCGACCGAGTTCACCGACCGCGTCATCAACGCCATGCGCCATCGCGGCATCATCCATTCCAAGCTCGGGCGCCACAAGAACACGCTGAAGATCCGACCGCCGCTGCCCTTCTCGATCGAGAACGCCGACCTTCTGTTCGACACGCTCGACGAGGTTCTGGCCGAGACTTCGGTGCACGCATGACCGGAACGGTCGAAACGGCGCTCGACCTCTGGGGCCTTGCCGGCGCCCGGTCGGATCTTGTCGCCGCCCGCGAAAACGCCGTCTACCGGGTGGAGCAGGGGGGGCGCACCGTCGCTCTCAGGCTACACCGGACCGGCTACCGCACCGACGCGGAGCTGGCTTCGGAGCTGCAGTGGATGGCGGCGCTGGCCGAAGGCGGGCTCAATGTGCCCGCACCGGTCGCCGCGCGGGACGACGCGCTTCTGCACGTCGTGGACGGGGTTCAGGTCGATGTGCTGGGATGGCTGAACGGGCGGCCGCTCGGTGCGAGTGGCGTGCCGCTCGAGCATCCGGACCGCACCGGGCTCTTCCGCGGCATCGGTCGCGAGATGGCGCACCTGCACGCGCTGAGCGACGCCTGGTCGCCACCGCCGGAGTTCACGCGCTGCCGCTGGGACCGGACGGGTCTTGTGGGCGAGGCGCCGGTCTGGGGCCGCTTCTGGGACAATCCTGCGCTGTCCGAGGCGGATCGCGCGCTGTTCCGCGACGTGCGTGAGGTTGCCGGTGCCGAGCTTCGGGCGCTCGGTCCCGATGTCGATTTCGGGCTCATCCATGCGGATCTCGTGCGCGAGAACATCCTCGTGGACGGCGAAAGGCTCCATCTCATCGATTTCGACGATGGCGGCTTCGGTTTTCGCCTGTTCGACGTCGCCACGACGCTTCTGAAGAACATGCGCGAGCCGGATTACCCCGCACTGAGGGATGCCCTGATTGAAGGGTACCGGTCGGTGCGCCCGCTCGATCCGGCGCCGCTCGATCTCTTCGTGCTGCTGCGCGCGGCCAGCTATGTCGGCTGGATCGCTCAGCGCATGGACGAGGACGGCGCGGCCGAGCGCTGCGCACGTTACGCCGCGCAGACCCGCGGGCTGGCCGGCGCCTGGCTCGAGGCGCGCGCCCCCATAGCCGATGGCGCGGGCAGGGGACTTCAGTCGCACGAGGACGTTCAGACATGACCGACACGCGCGAGGCGCTGGTTCTGGATTTCGGCGGCGTCATCTCGCGCACGTTGTTCGAGACGCACGATCTGACCGAGCGGTCGCTCGGCCTGCCGCCCGGCACCCTGACCTGGCAGGGTCCGTTCGCGCCCGAAGGCGACGCGCTCTGGTCGTCGATGCAGGCCGGCGGGATATCGGAGCGCGACTATTACATGCGGCGCATGACCGAGGTCGGCGGCATGGTCGGCGAGGACTGGACAGAGTTTCCACAGTTCATCGCGCGTGTGCGCGGCGATGATCCCGCTGCGATCATACGGCCGGAATTCCTCGACGCGATCGCAAGGGCGAAGGCCGGGGGCAAGCGGCTGACAATCCTGTCCAACGAGCTCGACCTCTTCTACGGGACGGGCTTTCGCGACAAGCTGCCGTTCCTGTCCGATTTCGAGCTGATCGTCGATGCAACATATACCGGCATCCTGAAGCCCGATCCCGGGGCCTTCGCCTTCGTGACCGACGGGCTCGGTCTGCCGGCGTCGTCCTGCGTCTTCGTCGACGATCAGCTCAGGAACATACGCGGCGGCGAGACGGCGGGCATGGCCTGCGTGCATTTCGACGTCACCGCTCCCGGCGCCGGCTACGCCGAGGCGCTGCGCCTTCTCGGTCTTTGAAAGGACAAGACGATGAACGATCTCAGGGACTCCAACTTCATCAAGGCCAACAACGCCCGCTACGGCTGGCACCCGATGGCCCATCCCGGAGACATGCAGGCGAATCCGCCGCGCATCGTCACCGCCGCCGAGGGGGTGGAGGTCATCGACATCGACGGGCACCGTCTGCTCGATGCGGTGGGCGGGCTGTGGAACGTCAGCCTCGGCCATTCGGCGCCCGCGGTGAAACAGGCGATGATCGACCAGATCGAGCGCCTGGCCTTTTACAACACCTTCCGCGGCACCACCCACGACCGGGTGATCGAACTGTCGGTGGCGCTGCGCGAATTCTTCGCCCCCGAAGGAATGGAGCGGGCGTTCTATACCTCTGGCGGGTCGGACTCCATCGACACCGCGCTGCGCCTCGCGCGGCAATACCAGCGCATCAAGGGCCAGCCCGAGCGCACGCGGTTCTTCTCGCTCAAGTACGGCTATCACGGCACGCATTTCGGCGGCGCGTCGATCAATGGCTCGAACAAGTTCCGCCGCCAGTACGAACCGATGCTGCCGGGCTGCCACCACCTTCCGGCGCCCTATCCCTACCGCAACGAGTTCGGCACCGACGATCCGGCGGCGATCGCGCAGGGCATCGCCGCCCGGTTCGAGGCCGATATCGCCTTCTACGGCGCCGACACCATCGCCGCCTTCGTGATGGAGCCTGTCCTGGGCTCGGGCGGTGTAATCGTGCCGCACGAGACGCTGATGCCGATGATGCGCGATATCTGCACCCGCAACGGCATCCTGCTGATCGCCGACGAAGTTATCTGCGCCTTCGGGCGCACCGGCTCGGAAAGCGGCTCGCGGCTCTGGGGCGTTCAGCCCGACATGATGGCCACCGCCAAGGCGCTGACCAACGGCTTCTTCCCGCTCGGCGCGACGCTGGTGAACGGCACGATCGCAGAGGCGTTCGAGACAGCCTCGGGCGCCGACGGCACGATCAGCCACGGCTACACCAATTCCGGCCACCCGGTCGGCGCGGCGGCCGCGCTCGTCACGCTGGAAGAGGTGCAGAAGCAGGGCGTCGTCGCCAACGCCAAGGCGCGTGGCGAGCAGCTTCTGGCCGCGCTGGAGCGTCTGAAGGAAAAGCACGACATCGTCGGCGACGTCCGCGGCAAGGGCCTCATGGCGGCGCTGGAGCTGGTGTCGGACCGCGCGGCGAAAACGCCTCTGGGCAAGGGCGCGGTGCAGGCGATGTTCGATGCGGCCTACGAGGACGGCGTGATGCTGCGCACCTCGGGGAACAACATCATCATCTCGCCGTGCCTCGTGATCGAACGCGCCGATATCGACCGGCTCGAGGCGGGGCTGGACACTGGTCTCAAGGCGGCAGCGAACGCCGCCTGAGATCGGCCGATCCGCCCGGAGGAGGCGTACCCCCTTCGCCCGGGCGGGCCGGCCGGAAGTCTACATCATCCCCGGCAGCCAGAGCGACAGCTGCGGCACCGCCACGAGGATGAGAAGCGTCACCAGCATGGCGAACCAGAACGGCATGACGCCGCGGAAGATGTCGAGAAGCGGCACGTTCCGCGCCACCGACTTGACGATGAAGACGTTGATCCCGACCGGCGGAGAGATCAGCCCCATCTCCAGCGTCAGGACGACCAGTACCCCGAACCAGATCGGATCGACGCCGAGATCCGTGACGACGGGAAAGAAGATCGGCAGCGTCAGCACCAGCATGGCGAGACCCTCGAGGAAGCAGCCGAGCACCAGGTAGATCGCAAGGATCACCAGAAGTGTGCCGTAGAGCCCTAGATCGAGCGTGACGAGCATCCGGCTGACCTCGGCCGGCAGGTGGCTCAGCGCAACGAACGGGTTGATCAGATGCGCCGCGATCAGGATCAGCATGACCGACGCGGTGGTGACGATGCTGCTTTGCGCCGCGTCCCAGAATGCGCGAAGCGAGAGTTGCCCGCTGACGGCGCCGATGCCGATGACGAGCGCCGCGCCCACCCCCGCCGCCTCGGTCGGAGAGAAGAGACCAGAATAGATGCCGCCGATCGTGATGAAGACCACGATCAGGATCGGCACCGCGCCAAAGAGCGCGCGGCACTTTTCGGACGGGGTGGTGGCCGGGCCCTTCGGCCCCATGGCCGGCCATGTGGTGCACAGGATCGCGACCGTCAGAAGGAACGCCGTGAGCAGCAGGATGCCGGGCAGGATACCGGCCATGAACAATCGCCCGATGCTCTGTTCGGTGAGGATCGCGTAGATCACGAAGCCAGTGGACGGCGGAATGAGGATGCCGAGCGTGCCGCCTGCGGCCACGACGCCGGTGGACAGGCGCGGGGAGTAGTCGAAGCGGTCCATCTCGGACAGGGCCGTGCGACCCATGGTCAGCGCCGACGCGACGGAGGATCCCGACAGCGCCGCAAAGCCACCGCAGCCGATCACCGTCGCAGAGGCCAGCCCGCCGCGGACCTGGCCGATCGTGGCATAGGCGGCATCGTAAAGCCGGCGGCTCATCCCGGTGACGCTGGCGACGTTGCCCATCAGGATGAACAGCGGCACCACGATCAGTTCGGCATTGGAGGCGAGCGCGAAGGTCTCGGAGGACAGAAGGCCGGTCGCGGCGTTCAGGCCATTGAGGATCCAGATGCCGCCGAACCCCACCGCGAACATCGCGAAGGCCACCGGCACGCGCATCAGCAGAAGGCCGAGCAGCAGCGCCAGCCCCGCGGTTCCGACGAGTTCGGGGCTCATTGAGGCTCGCTCCGTTCCATCCGGTCGCCCGCGCCCCCCGGCAGCGGCGTCGCCGCCCGCAGCAGCATGGTCAGCGCGCCGATCAGGGACAGCACGCAGAGCGCGTACTGGAACCAGGCCGTCGGCAGGCGCAGCAGGTTCGTGGACAGGTTCAGCATCTGGCTGATCTGCGCCGACTGGAACACCGTCCAGGCGATGCCGATGAAGATCGTCGCGCCGAGAAGGCCGGAGAAGACGTCGATGGCGCGGTTCAGCGCCGGGGGGAACGCGCTTTCGAAGATGTCGACGACGATGTGGCCCCCGGTCCGGTCGCACAGGGCCAGCCCGCCGAAGACGATCAGCACCATGGTCATGGTGATGAGATCCTGGGAGCCGTAGAGCGGCGCGCCGAAGTTGCGGCCCACCACGTCCACGACGATCACGCCCGCAACGAAGACCAGCCCCACCGTTCCGACGAACGCGGACAGGCCGATCAGCCTGTCCGTCACCTTGTGCAGGGTCCGAAGCATCACTCCGCTTGGATCGCCTGCAAGGTCGCGTCGCCGCCGACCTCGGCCACGTAGGCGTCGGTGACCTCGGCCAGCGCCTCGTTGAAGGCGTCCGCCTCGGCGCTCTCGAGCTCGATCACCGTGGTGCTGTCGGACTCGCGCGCGGCCTCGAGGGCGGCGTCGGCGGTGGCGATCCACGCCTCTTCGGTCATCTGCGAGATCGGCGCGCCCTTGATCTCGTCGAGCGCGGCCTTCGCCTCGTCCGAGAGGCCGTCATAGGCGCCCTGGTTCATCACCGTGTAGAAGGCTGTCCGGCCGAAGTTGGGGCCGGTGGTGACGCTGTCCACCACCTCGTTGAGCTTGAAGTCCGACAGGACGGACGCGCCCGAGATCACACCGTCGATCAGGCCGGTCTGCAGGCCGTTGTAGACCTGCGTCATCGGGAACTGCACCGGCGTCGCGCCGAGCGCTTCCATCGCATCGGCCGAGATGGAGCCGGCGACGCGTATCTTCAGGCCGCGCAGATCCTCGGGGCTGCGGATTTCCGTGTCGCGCATCATCAGGATGTTGGGCTCGGACGCCCAGAGCGCGAGGACCTCGGTGCGGGGATATTCGTCGCTGATCTCGCCGGACTCGAAGGCGCGCCACAGCGCGGCATGGCCCGGACGGTCGAGCGGCAGCGCGCCCGGAAGCTCGAGGATCAGGCTCTTGGGGAATTGCGACGAGGTGTAGGCTTGCACGCCCCAGCCCATGTCGGCGGTGCCCTGAAGCACGCGCACGAACTGGTCCGCGGGGCCGGCGCCCAGCTCTCCGCCGTGGAAGCCGCGCAGGGTGACTGCGCCGTCCGTGCCCTCGCTCAGCGCCTCGGCGAGGGGCTCCATCTGGGCGGCGTTGATGGTGTGCATCGGCGGCGCCCAGTTGGCGTATTTCAGCTCTTGCGCACCGGCGGATCCGGCAAGGATGGCGACGCCGAAGGCGGCCGCCGCGGCGGTGGATGCGATGTTCATGATGGTCCTCCCTTACGCTTGCGATCGTACCATGAGGCACGGTTGCTTAACAAGTTAAACTAATCCCGGTCATCCCTCCGCGAGCTCCTCCAACTGCGGCAGGTCGACCTCCTCGCCGGCGGCAAGACACCGGCGGATCTTCATGTGCACGCGGGCGGAATTGACCGTCTCGACCGCGGCGAGGCCGTGCGTGTCGAAGCGGGCGACTACGGTGTCCGAGATCGCAGTGTCGGTCGTCTCCGGCCCGGCGGCGTAGCCCGCGATTTGCAGCTTGCGGTCGCCCTGATCCGACCAGAACCACGGAACGGCGCCGTAGGCGGCTCTATCGTCGCCCGAGGCGATCCGCGCGGCGATGGATCGGGCGTGATCGGTCGCGGCCTGCACGCTTTCCAGCCGGATCGGCCGGCCCGTCCTCGGATCGGGAAAGCAGGCGCAATCCCCCAGAGCGGAGATCGCCGGATCGGAGGTCCGCAGACGGTCGTCGACCGTGATGCCGTTGCCGGTCTCGAGGCCCGCCTCCGCCGCAAGTTCCGCGTTCGGCTGGACGCCGGCGGCCAGAAGCACGAAATCTGCCGCCACGCGCTCTCCGCTCGCAAGCGTCACGCCGCCCGCATCGACCGCTATTGCAGGCTGGCCGAAATACAGCTCGGCCCCCCAGCCGCGATGGAGCGCCGCGAAGGCGTCCGACATGATCGGGGACACCGCGCGCGCCATGAGCCGCGGCGCGGCTTCGATCACCGCGACCTCATGGCCCTGTTTCAGCGCGACGGCGGCGAATTCCAGCCCGATGAAGCCGCCGCCGATCACCGCGATACGGCGCGGGGCGCCGAGACGGTCGCGCAGGGTCCGCGCGTCCGTCAGCGTGCGCAGATCGCAGGCATGCTCCAGCCCCTCGATGCGCGGGCGAACGTTGCGCGTGCCGGTGGCGAGGATCAACTGGCCATAGGGCAGGGCGGTCTCTCCCGCAGGCCCGGAGACCTCGACCCGGCCCGCCGCGCGGTCGATCCGCAACACCGTCGTCTCGGGCAGATAGCTCACGTCCTTCGTCTCGAAGAAGCTCTGCGGCCGCAGCGCAAGCGCCTCGGGGTCGCCGTCCTTGAGGTACGCCTTGGACAAAGGCGGGCGCTGATAGGGCAGTCCCGGCTCCGTCCCGATCAGGGACACGGGACCGTCAAACCCGGCCTGCCGCAGGCTGATCGCGGCCTGAAGCCCGCCTTGCCCGGCGCCGACGATGACGACCGGTTCGCGGCTCAAATCTGATCCTCGGGCAGGTGCACGACCAGGCCGTCGAGCTCGGGCGTCAGCTTGATCTGGCACGACAGGCGCGACCGCTCCGTCACCTCGGCGCTGGCGCCCTCCAGCATCTCGCCCTCTTCGTCGTGGCGGACGCCAACGGCGGCGGTCCAGGCGTCGTCCACGTAGCAATGGCAGGTGGCGCACATCATCGCGCCGCCGCATTCACCGACGATGCCCTCGACATCGTTCGCGATGGCGGTATGCATGACGCTGGCGCCCTCTTCGGCGTCCACCGTGGTCTTGTCGCCGTCATGGCTGACATAGGTCACCTTGACCATCTCGGTCCTCCCTGGAGTTTCGGATCGCGGGCCGGCGCGCTCAGTTCAGCACGACCGGCAGGGTGATCGGGCCGCGGAAGGCGAAGCCTTTCCAGATCACGTCGTCGCGGTGGGTCATCCGCATGTCCGGAAAGCGGTCGAACAGCAGCGGCAGGATGATCTTGCCGACTGTTCGCCTCGCCACGTGTGCGCCGGCGCAGTGATGCGGGCCGTTGCCGAACGCCTGGTGCGGGTTCTTGGCCCGGAAGACGAAGAACTCCTCGCCGTTCTCGAACAGCTCCTCGTCCCGGCAGGCGGAGGCCTGGATCGTCATCACAGTGTCGCCCTTGGGAATGTCAAAGCCGCCAAGCTCGGTGTCCTCGGTCACGAGGCGCGAGCTGATCTGGATCGGCGCGACCCAGCGGATCGCCTCCTCGAAGGCCTTGCCCCAGGCATCTTCCGCGCGGACTTGCGCAAGCTGGTCTGGATTGTCCAGAAGCCCGTAGACCGCGGTGGCGAGCGCGTCGCGCGGCTCGTTGATGCCGCCGCCGATGGCGATCTTGATGTTGGAATAGATCTGGCTCATCGGGATCGGATCGTCTGCGTTGAGCATGATCGAAAAGGCGCTGCCGTCGTTCTCGGCCGCGCGCACGGGGCGCAATTCGTCGAAGAGCGCATCCATCTCGTCGTTCGCCGACTCCGAGGCGGCGAACGGCTCCGCCTTCCAGCCGTAATTGCCGGCGCCGTCGATCAGCCGCTGGGACCAGCGCTGCATCTGCTCGTCCGTGGCGTCGGGAATGCCGAGGATGTGCGCGAGAATGCGCGCAGCAAGCGGCCCGCAGAGCGCGGTGAAGAGGTCCACCGTCTCCCCGCGCGGCAGGCGCGAGATGTATTCGTCCGCAAGGCTCTCGTAGAGCGGGTCCCAGTCGGCCTGAATGCGCTTGGGCGACAGCGCCGGCATGATCGCCTTGCGCTCGGCCATGTGTTCGGTCCCGTCCTTGCGCATCAGCGTGTGGGCGCGGAAGGCGGGCTTCATCGGGGTGTTCGGATCGTCGCTGCTGAACAGGACCGGATCGTCCTTGACCGCCTTGGTCAGGTGCGCCTTCGTCAGAAAGGTCCGGCCGGCGGCGGCGACCCGCGTCACCGGGCTCTCGGCGCGCAGGCGCCGATAGATCGGATACGGATCGTGCGTCAGTTGATCGAGCGTGATGCTCTCGTTCATCGGCGCGAGCGGCATCGCGTCCTCCCCCCAAGAATCTCCTCGGCCCATGGATACGATCAGAGGTCTATGCGGGACCACGCGATGGAATTATTATCATCCATCAAAGAATTCGATGGAGGCCGCATGCCAGTCCCCGATCCACGAAGCCTCGATTTCGCCGCGCTGGAGACGCTGCGCCTCGTTCACACGCTGGGCTCGTTCACCGCCGCGGCCGAGGTGCTGGACGTGAACCAATCCGCGGTGAGCTACACGATCGCCAAGCTGCGCAGCTGTTTCGGCGATCCGCTTTTCGTGCGGGAGGGCGGCCGCCAGGTCCCGACCGAGCGATGCGAAGGGCTGATCGCGCACGCCCAGGGGATGCTCGACACGCTGGACGACATGGTCGAGCCAGACACGTTCGATCCGGCAAACTCCGAACACACCGTCACCCTCGCGTGCAACTTCTACGAACGTATCCTGCTGATCCCGAAGATCGTCGCGGCGTTGCGCGCTCAGGCCCCGCGCCTTCGGATCAATGTGATCAACTCACTCGGCGACGGGCACCTGCGGCTTCTGCGGCGCGAGGCGGACTTGCTCATCGGCCCGTTCGGGCGGGCCGAGTCGGGCTTTCATTCCAGGCGTCTTCACGAAGAACGGTATGCCTGTCTGATGGACCCGGGCCACCCGGCCGCCGGGAAGCCTCTGGATGAGGCAGCCTATCTGTCGCTCAATCATATCCTGATCGATTACAACGGAACGTGGAAATCGGCGTATCTCAAGGAGATAGAAGCCGCTGGCCACACGCTGCGTCCGGCGATTACGGCGCCCAGCCCGGCCGGGATTGCCAGGATGGTCGCGGCGTCCGATCTCGTTGCGACCGTCCCCCGCCGCATGGGTGAAGCGATTTCCGACGGGCTGGCGATCCGGGAAAGCCCGTTTCCGGGGACCTTCGACATTTCGGTGGTCTGGACCGCTCGGGTCAACGCCTCTGCGCGGCACGCCTGGCTGAGGGAGAGGGTTTTCGCTGCCTGTCGCTGACCGCCGGTCTCAGCCCTTCGCGCCGGGATCGATGCGCGCCAGAAGGTTCAGAAGCGTCTCGTAATCGTCGGCTCCGAGCGTTGCCTTGAACCATTCGACAATGCGCGCGGCCTCGTCCGCGCGGTCGTCGATGATCTTCTGTCCGGAGGGCGTGATCTCGATGAAGTGGCGGCGGCGGTCGGCGTCGTCGCGGGTCTGGGTCACGAAGCCCTTTTCGCGAAGGGTCGCGGCAATTCGGGTCAGGCTGGGAAACAGCAGGCTTGAGCGGTCGGCCAGCGTCTTGGCGTCGAGGCGGCCATATTCCGACAGGACCCGCAGGACGCGCCATTGCTGTTCGGTGATGCCGGTCTCGGCCAGCATCTCGCGGATCGGCGCCATAACGCCTTCGCGGGCGCGGATGAGTGCGATCGGCAGGGACCGCTCTGTCGAGGGAAGTTTCGAGGTCATGGCCGCCTTCGCATATTTCGTCCTGTCGGCATTGCACAGAGTTCACACACTTGACAACGTGGGACCGGTATACTTAACGTCGCAACAGTTAACACGTTAAGGATATCTCGTGCCTCACATTCACATCGAATATTCGGCCAATCTGGACGGCGCGGTGGACATGGGCACGGTGTGCGAGGCGATCCGCGCGGCCGCGGCCGGGATCGAGGCGTTTCCCATGCCCGGCATACGGGTCCGCGCGATCCGTGTCGATCACGTTGCGATGGCAGACGGCGATCCGAAACACGGCTTCGTCGATCTGTCCGTTCGCTTGCGCGCCGGGCGCAGCGATGCAGTGAAATCCGATGCTCTCGCGAAGATCTTTGCAGCGCTCGAAACGGCGATGACCCCCGTTCTCGCCGCCCGGTCCGTCGCCCTGTCGGCGGAAATCCGTGATATCGACGCAGGCCTTTCACTGAAGTCCGGAAACGTGCGCGATCACCTGGAGGAGGCCCAATGACGGCGCTCGACGACAACATCGCCAAGCTGGAAGGTCATCTTGGCCGCTTCCGCGAAACCGGCATCCGCAATCGCATCGGCGGGGAGGATTCCGGCGGCTCCGGCGGCACGTTCCAGACCCGCTCCCCGGTCGATCGCAGCGTGATCTGCGACGTCGCCCACGGGACGGCGGCGGATATCGACGCGGCGGCCACGGCCGCGCACGAGGCCTTCGCCGGTTGGCGTGACATGCCCGCGCTCGAGCGCAAGAAGATCCTGATCCGCGTCGCCGAAGGGATCGAGGCGCGCTCTGAGGAAATCGCGCTCTGCGAGTGCTGGGATACCGGCCAGGCTTACAAGTTCATGTCCAAGGCGGCGCTGCGCGGGGCGGAGAACTTCCGCTACTTCGCAGATCAGGTGGTACAGGCGCGCGATGGCCAGCACCTCAAATCGCCGACGCTGATGAACATCACCACCCGCGTGCCGATCGGCCCGGTGGGGGTGATCACGCCGTGGAACACCCCCTTCATGCTGTCGACGTGGAAGATCGCGCCGGCGCTCGCGGCCGGCTGCACGGTCGTTCACAAACCGGCCGAAGCCTCCCCGCTGACCGCGCGCCTCCTGGTGGAGATCGCCGAGGAGGCGGGCCTTCCGCCGGGCGTTCTGAACACCGTGAACGGGTTCGGCGAGGATGCCGGAAAGGCGCTCTGCGAGCATCCGAAAATCAAGGCCATCGCCTTTGTCGGCGAGTCGCGGACCGGCAGCCTGATCACCAAGCAGGGCGCCGACACGCTCAAGCGCAACCACCTGGAGCTTGGCGGCAAGAACCCCGTGATCGTGTTCGACGATGCCGATCTCGACCGCGCGCTCGATGCGGTGATCTTCATGATCTACTCGATCAACGGTGAGCGCTGCACCTCGTCCTCGCGCCTTCTGGTGCAGGACAGCATCCGCGCGGAGTTCGAGGCCAGGCTCATCGAGCGGGTCGACAAAATCCGCGTGGGCCATCCGCTCGATCCCGCGACCGAGATCGGGCCGCTCGTCACGGAAGAGCACTTCAACAAGGTCACGAGCTATTTCGACACCGCGCGCGAGGACGGCGCGACGGTCGCCGCCGGCGGCGAGACCGTGGGCGAGGAGGGCTATTTCGTCCGGCCCACGCTCTTCACCGACGCAAGCAATGACATGCGGATTGCGCAGGAAGAGATCTTCGGGCCCGTCCTGACCTCGATCCCGTTCTCGATCGAGGACGAGGCGCTGCAGATCGCAAATGACATCCCCTACGGCCTGACGGGCTATGTCTGGACCAACGATCTGACCCGCGCGCTACGCTTCACCGACAGGCTGGACGCGGGGATGATCTGGGTGAACTCCGAGAACGTGCGCCACCTGCCGACACCCTTCGGCGGCGTGAAGGCCAGCGGCATCGGCCGCGACGGCGGTGACTGGTCCTTCGACTTCTACATGGAACAGAAGCACATCGGCTTCGCCACCGGGCAGCACAGGATCACCCGGCTGGGAGCAGGCTGACGAGCGCGCCGTCCCCGCGGTCCCTTTTGCCCACCTGCCTTACCGCCCTTTCGGATACGAGGAGAGTCCAATGCCCGTTCCCGCCGCAAATCTCTACCCGGACTTCAATACGATCCGGCTCAGCCATGTCTGCCTGAACGTGAAGGACCTGGCTGCCTCGAAGACGTTCTACACCGAGATCCTCGGTCTTCAGATCACCGACGAGGATGACACCCGCGTCTATCTGCGCGCGATGGAAGAACGCGGCCACCACTGCATCATCCTGCAAGCGTCTGACCAGCCGGGCACGGTCGAGGTTATGGGCTTCAAGACCTTCGACGAGGACGACCTCGACAGGGCGAAGGCCTATTTCGAGGCCAGGGGCCGGCCGACGGAGTGGGTGGAACGGCCCTATCAGGGCAAGACGCTTCTGACCTCGGACAACATGGGCATACCGCTGGAGTTCTATCACAAGATGGATCGGCTGGAGCCGATCCATCAGAAATACGCGCTTTATCGCGGGGTGAAGCCGCTTCGGATCGACCACTTCAACGTCTTCAGCAGCGATGTCGACGCCTCGGTCGCGTTCTACAGCGATTTCGGCTTCCGCGTGACCGAATACACCGAGGACGAAGAGAGCAAGAAGCTCTGGGCCGCGTGGATGCACCGCAAGGGAGGCGTGCACGACATGGCCTTCACCAACGGCACCGGCCCGCGCATGCATCACGTCGCGTTCTGGGTGCCGACCCCGCTCAACATCATCGACCTGCTCGACCTGATGGCGACGAGCGGCTTCGTGAAGAACATCGAGCGCGGGCCGGGCCGGCACGGCATCTCCAACGCCTTCTTCCTCTATGCCCTCGACCCCGACGGCCACCGGATCGAGATCTACTGCTCGGATTACCAGACGGTCGATCCCGACCTCGAACCGATCAAGTGGGACCTCAAGGATCCGCAGCGCCAGACCCTCTGGGGCGCGCCGGCGCCGGAAAGCTGGTTCAAGCACGGCACGACCTTCTCCGGGGTGGAGACGAAGGACTCGCAGATGAAGGCCACGCCGATCGTCGCTCCATGACCGGGCTCGATCACGAAAGGCCCGCGCTTCTGCGCCAGGCGGCGCTCGTCGGGGGCTCCTGGATCGACGCGGGCGGCACCGGCATCGCCGTGACCGATCCCGCGGACGGTGCGACGCTGGGGCATGTGCCGGACCTCGGCGCGGCCGAGACGCGCGCGGCCATCGACGCGGCCGCCGCGGCGCAGAAGGACTGGGCCGCGCGCACCGCGAAGGAGCGCGGCGCCGTCATCCGCCGCTGGTTCGAGCTCAGCGGCAACGCGCCGTTCCTCGTCTTCGACGACGCCGATCTGGACGCGTCGGTCGAGGGCGCTCTGGTCGCGAAGTTCCGCAACAACGGGCAGACCTGCGTTTGCGCCAACCGCATCTACGTGCAGTCGGGCGTCTACGACGCCTTCGCGGACAGGCTCGCGGCACGGCTGCCGGACATGCGCACCGGCAACGGGGTCGAGGACGGCGTCGCCTTCGGCCCGCTGATCGACGCGGCGGCGGCGGCGAAGGTCGCCGAACACGTCGCCGACGCCACGGCCGGGGGGCTCGGATCCTCCTCGGAGGCAAGGCCCACGCGCTCGGCGGCAATTTCTACGAGCCGACCGTGCTGACCGGCGTCACCCACGCCATGGCTATCGCCCGCGAGGAAACCTTCGGCCCGGTCGCGCCGCTCTTTCGCTTCGAGACGGAAGCCGAGGCCGTCGCGGCGGCGAACGACACCGAAATCGGCCTCGCCGCCTACGTCTTCAGCCGCGAACACGCGGGCGTCTGGCGCGTGTCCGAAGCGCTTGAGGCCGGCATGGTCGGGGTCAACACCGGCCTCATCTCCACCGCGGAGGCGCCCTTCGGCGGCATCAAGGCGTCGGGCCTCGGCCGCGAAGGATCGCGCCACGGGCTCGATGATTACCTCGAGGTGAAGTACATCTGCATGGGCGGCATCGAACCGGAGCGGGTTGCATGAACTGGGACGAGTTCAGGGGCTGGAGCAAGCGGATCGCGGATTGGGGCGCGGACTATCACCTGACGCTGCGCGACCGTCCCGTCCGTGCCCGCACCCGTCCCGGTGAGATCGCCGGGCAGTTTCCCGCCGCGCCCCCCGAGGCCGGAGAGGACATGGCCGCGATCCTCAAGGATTTCGAAGAGATCGTGATGCCGGGGATGACCCATTGGCAGCATCCCCGTTTCTTCGCCTATTTCCCGGCCAACGCGGCGCCGCCCTCCATGCTGGCCGAACAGCTGGTCAACACCGTGGCGGCGCAATGCATGCTCTGGCAGACTTCGCCCGCCGCGACCGAGGTCGAGGGCGTGATGGTCGATTGGCTGCGCCAGGCCCTCGGTCTGCCAGAGGGGATGACCGGCGTCATCCAGGACAGCGCGTCCTCTGCGACGTTGTCGGCGGTCCTGACCATGCGGGAACGCGCCACCGGGTACACCGGCAATGCCGACGGCCTGTCGCAGAAGGGGGCACTGCGGATCTATTGTTCGGATCAGGTCCATTCGTCGATCGACCGGGCCTGCTGGGTCTCGGGGATCGGGCAGGCCAATCTGGTGAAGATCCCCGGCACCGGGCCGCGTCATGGGATGGCGCCAGACGCGCTCGACGCCGCGATCCGTGCCGACAAGGCTGCGGGCCACACTCCCGCCGGCGTGATCGCGATCACCGGCGGCACCGGCGTCGGCGCCTGCGACCCGCTCGGCCCGGTCCTCGAGGTCGCTCGGGCGCACGGGCTCTATACCCATCTCGATGCGGCCTGGGCCGGGGCGGCGATGATCTGCCCCGAATACCGGGAGGCCTACTGGCAAGGTGCAGAGGGCTACGACAGCATCGTCTTCAATCCGCACAAGTGGCTCGGGGCGCAATTCGACTGCTCGGTCCAGTTCCTGCGCGATCCGGCGCCGCAGCTCGACACGCTGCGGATCGAGCCGGAATACCTGCGGACCTCCGGCGGCGCCGTGACGAACTATTCCGAATGGACCATTCCCCTTGGCCGGCGGTTCCGGGCCCTGAAGATATGGTTCCTCCTGCGCTCCTACGGGGTGTCGGGCCTTCAGGCGCGCATCCGCAACCACGTCGCCTGGGCCGGCGAGCTCTGCGAGGAGATCCGCGCGCTCGACGGGTTCGAGATCGTGACCGAGCCGATCCTGAGCCTGTTCTCGTTCCGCTGTCCGGGCGACGACGCGATGCAGCAGCGCCTGGTCGACGCGATCAACGACGACGGCCGGGTCTACCTGACACAGGGTGCCTTTGCCGGGCGCAGGATCATCCGGGTCCAGGTGGGCCAGTTCGACACGACGCGGGCGGACGTGATGTGCGTGCGCGACGCGGTGAAAGAGGTATGGGAGAAGATCAGATGAAATTCGCGACGTTTACCGCGGATGGCGCGCGCCGCTTCGGCGCCGTCACGGATACCGGCATGGTTGCGCTGAACGACGCGTTTCCCGAATGGCCGACGCTCTTCGACGCGGTCCGGGCCGGCGGCCTCGAAGCACTGGCCGAGGCGGCGGAGGGCCGGCAAGCGACACACACGGACGTCACCTACGAGATGGTGATGCCCGACGCACGCCGCATCCTGTGCGTGGGCGTGAACTTTCCCGACCGCAACGCCGAATACAAGGACGGCAGCGATCAGCCTCAGTACATGTCGCTGTTTCCGCGCTTTGCCAGCGGCTTCACCGGCCACGACCGCCCGCTGATCCGCCCGCCCGAAAGCCACAAGCTCGACTACGAGGGCGAGATCGCCATCGTCATCGGCAAGGCCGGCCGGCGCATCGCCGAGGCCGACGCCTACGACCACATCGCCGCGCTGACGATCTGCAACGAAGGCACGATCCGCGACTGGGTGCGGCACGCCAAGTTCAACGTCACGCAAGGCAAGAACTGGGACCGCTCGGGCGCCATCGGCCCGTGGCTCGTACCCTTCACCGACCCTGGGCAACTCGACGAGGCGCGCATCGTCACGCGCGTCAACGGCGAGGTGCGGCAGGACGACGTCGTCTCGCGCATGATGTTTCCGATCCGCAAGGAGATCGCCTATATCTCCACCTTCATGACGCTGGAGCCCGGCGACGTGATCGTCACCGGCACGCCCACCGGATCGGGCGCGCGGCTCGATCCGCCGCAATTCCTCGCCCCCGGCGACGTGGTCGAGGTCGAGGTTGCCGGCATCGGCACCTTGCGCAATACCGTGGAGGACGAAGCGCAATGAGCCCCGAAGATCACGCCAGAGCCGCCGCCGACCTTCTGCGGGCCGAAGCGACCGGCCGGCAGATCGGCCTTCTGAGCCTCCGCCACCCCGACATCGGCATGGACGACGCCTATGCGGTGCAGACCGCCATTCAGCGCGCCAAGCTGGAGCAGGGCAGGGCGGTGATCGGCTGGAAGATCGGCCTGACCTCGAAGGCGATGCAGGCGGCGCTGAACATCGACATCCCCGACAGCGGCATCCTCTTCGACAACATGACCTTCGAGACCGGCGCGACCGTGCCCGCGGGCCGCTTCATCCAGCCCCGGATCGAGGCCGAGATCGCTTTCGTGATGAAGGCCCCCATCGGTGGTGCGGATGTCACGCGCGAGGATGTGCTGGCCGCGACCGACCATGTCGCCCCGGCGATCGAGATCCTCGACACGCGCATCGTGCGCAAGGACGCCGAGACCGGACAGATCCGCACCGTCTTCGACACGATCAGCGACAACGCAGCCAATGCCGGCATCGTCCTCGGACCGGATCGGCACGCCCCGGACGCCTTCGACCTGCGCTGGGTCGGCGCCATTGCCTCGCTCGACGGCGAGGTCGAAGAGACCGGCCTCGGCGCCGGGGTGCTGAACGATCCGGTCGAAAGCGTCGTCTGGCTCGCCCGCCGCATGGCAGAGTACGGCCAGAGCATCGAGCCCGGCCACGTGATCCTGTCCGGCAGCTTCATCCGCCCGATCGAATGCCCGCCCGGAAGCCATATCGACGCCGATTTCGGCCCCTTCGGGTCTGTCCAGATTTCCTTCGTCTGAGGTCCGCCATGCCCGCACCGCGCAACCCGTTCAAACACGCCATCGCCAGAGGCGAGCTGCAACTCGGCTGCTGGCTCGGCCTCGCCGATCCTTACATCGCCGAGATCAGCGCCGGGGCCGGCTTCGATTGGCTTCTGGTGGACGGCGAGCATGCGCCGAACGACCTGCGCTCGACTGTCCGGCAGCTTCAGGTGATCGCGTCGCGGAACGCGCACGCCGTGGTGCGCCCGCCCATCGGAGAGACGTGGCTCATCAAGCAGTACCTGGACGCCGGCGCGCAGAGCCTGCTGATCCCGATGGTCGAAAGCGCCGCGCAGGCCCGCGCGCTGGTCGATGCGGTGACCTACCCGCCGCACGGTGTGCGCGGCGTCGGCTCCGCGCTGGCGCGGGCCTCGGACTTCGCGGCAATCCCGGACTACCTGACCACTGCGAGCGACGAGATCTGCCTCCTGGTTCAAGTCGAAAACCGTAAGGGGCTCGCTGCCCTCGACGAGATCCTTGCGGTCGATGGTATCGATGGGGTCTTCATAGGTCCCTCCGACCTTGCGGCTGACCTTGGCCATATTGGCCGGGCGGATGCGCCGGAGGTGAAAGACGCGGTACGGGATGCCCTGACCAGGATCGTGTCTGCCGGAAAGGCAGCGGGGATCCTGACCCTCGATGCCTCGTTCCAGGCGGAGTGTCGCAATATCGGCGCATCTTTCATCGCGACCGACATCGACGTCAGCCTCTTTGCACGCAACATGCGTGAGGGTGCCGCAAGAGCGCGTGACAGACTATCCGGCCTCGGCGCCTGACGTTCGACCGAGCGTTGGACTGCCAACAGAGTCGTAATGCAGGCGTCGTCGTCGGATTGCCTCCGTTTACCGCTCTTGCGAACTCGATGAGCGGACGTCGGTCCGGGCAAGAGGCTCGGATAGGATGAGGACATGAAAGATCATGGCCTGCCGGTCAATCAGACGTACGGAGCCACGCGTCATTCCTGCCAGAGCAAATCGACTTCCATGCGGGATTTGCAGTCGCCGAACAGTGATCCACCGATGGATGCAAGCTGTTTGCTCGAGATCCGCTCCGGCGACATGATTTGAATCGCGAATTGCACGGTGATGAGCGCCGGTCCCTGGCCCATCTCGGTCGTGCTGCGCCAGGAATTCGCACTCTCCCTGGTCCAGCTGAGAGACGGGTAGATTTTCTCGGGGCTGAACGACGCGTCGATGGTGCCGGGCACCGGCGATCCGTCGAGGGCCGCGAGGGGCCCGGCGACGCCTTCGGCGATCCCTGCCGGACAATCGGCCGAAACCTCCTGCAAGACGACCTTGCCGATCCAGTTTCCCGCGCGTGGCGCGATGCCCGGGCTACTGTCCTGCGCCTCCGGGAAGACCTCGATCGGCTCTGTCGGCGTATCTTCTTCTGGAAAAAGCTCGGTCACCGGATCACCAACGCCGCCGTATTTTCGGTGAACGTCCTCGTCCGACAGATCGGTCCACCTGGCCGGTTTGCTCCGCTCGATCACGATGCCGGTGGCACCAGGGGGCGGGTTCTTGTCGCCCAGGATCAGGGCGGCTTCCCGCACATCGCCGTTTCCGGGCTTCACGATGACGCCGCCGTCCTTCTGGACAACGAAGATCTTGACGTTTTCAGCTGTTGCGGGCGCGGCCAGCACGACAAGCGCGAGGATGAGCGACTTCATTCGGCGTCTCCGGTCAGTTTCTGGATCATTTCGTCCACCTCGCTCCCGATCAACATTCGCCCGGCGGCCTTGAAGGACAGCGCGGTGCGCAGCATGTCGATGTCGGCCATAAGGTCGGGATCGCTTGTGGTGTCCCAGCAGAATGTGCCGGCCATCAGCTCTTCGCAGGGACCCAGATCGGTGCTGCGTTGGGGTTGGTTGAGGGTGGCATAGAACGGCCCGTCATCGGTCATCGTCACCATGTTGAATGTCGCGATGCCCCGCTCGACCGGTAGCGGGCGCTCGGCCCCCCAGCCGACGGGCAGTGTGAAGTCGATGGGCACATCAGCCATCGTCATGTCGCAATCTTCGCCCTCCGAGCAGAAGAACTGCACGTCGAGCGGCAGGTCCGAACCTTCACCCTTTGGGCGCAGGACGATCAGGTTGGCCCGCTGCTTGCCTCGGCCGATGGTGATGTTCGTCACGCCCTCCAGGTCGCTTGTCTGGGCTGTAACGCGGTAGGAGCCTGGGGCTCGGCCGGTGTCTTCCAGACTGTAGTTCTCTGTGTTGAACGTCTCGGGGCTTTCCATGTCGGCCCCCTGGATCGTCCAGGTGAGTGCGGTGTCAACGCGCTCGCCTCGCTCGTCGCGCGTGACGATCTGATGATCGACCGGCATCGCATCCATGGCGCTTTCGGCGGCTTGCAGATCCTTGGGGCGGACCAGCACGAAGTCTCGCGGCTCCGTATCCGGCAGAGCCATCGTTCCACGGTAGGATGAGCCGTCGCGCTCCATGTCCGCAACATGTGTTCCCGTTTCTGTCACCAGCGTCAGGAGCAACGGCGCACCGTCCAGTTCTTCGACGGCCATGGTCCCGAAGCTGCCGGTCGGCCCGAATCCCCACCCGGGATGCGCGTCGATCACCAGACCGCCACTTCCCAGATCCTCACTGATGGCTTGGCTGACCTGACCACGCAGCATCGAGATGGTCCGCTGATCGTTCATGAAGATGAGGTTCCAGTCGCCGTGCAGCGGACCGACATCCTCCAGCGGGCCTTCCTCGCCGCCCATGGCTTCGGCTTCCTGCGCCAGGCCGTCAGTGTCGACGTTGGCGTCCTGAGCAAGGGCGGCCTCATCGTCGGGAAGCGGCACGCCGACGGCGATCTGACCCAGGGGCGCGGAGAGCTGTTCGTTGTCTACCGTCCGCCACAACAACGAAAGGTCGTAGAGTCCAGGCTCCGGCGGCACCGGCAGTTGGAACCCGTCTTCCTCGGCGATCGTCTCGACAACCACGCGGCTGACGCGTTGGCCATCCTTCTCGAATTGAAACACCGTCGAGCGGTTGGCATCCCCGGCCCATCGTGCGGGGATCGTGGCACCCGGTTCCGCCACCCGCGGGCCGAGCCATGCCGGTACGATCGGGTCCGCAAAGGGGATCGGAATCCTTGCATATTCGGTTCCATCGGCTCCGGTGGGCACGATTTCGTAGTCGCCCGGCTCGGTCGGTGAGGGAATGCTGACGCGATGGTAAATCCCGGCCTGCGGACCGATGAGACTGCCGCCTGCGGATACTTCGAGAGGCTCCGGCGCGCCGAGGGCATGTAGGTACACGCGGTAGTGGGTGGTTCGGTCCACACCCGTCGTGTTCGCGATCAGGACCGTGTGGTCCCCGTTCAAAGGAAGAGCGCGGTCACGCCAGAGAACGTAGGTGTCCGCATTCGCTTCGAGCCTTAGCCCGATAACCCCCATGTCTGCCACGATCTCGGTCGGAAAGGTCCCGGACATTCCCTGCGCCTGAACGCGCAGGTCCGCCGTCCCGAGCGGCAAGTCCACCGTCAGGCCCGGCACCGAGGCGGTCTTGTTCGTCAGAGTTCCAATCGATGTTTCGCCGTTGAAGACCTCGATTTCAGCAGGCAGCCTCATCAGCTCGGGCGGCAGCACGCGGATCAGGACCTCCGTCGTATCGGGGGCTGTGGGAGCCGGCTCCGCCACTTGTGCCGTGGTTTCCAGAGCAACGTTGCGCATTGCCTGGGCAAGCTCGCCCGCATCCTCGGCATCGAAATACTGCCCTCCCGTCGCGTTTGCGAGGCATTGCAGCTGTGGGCGGTCAGCTTCGGCGATGTCGAAGCCAATGACATGCGCGGTGAAATCGAGGCCCAGGGATTCCAGCTCGGCCCCCAGAGCGCAGGGATCGGCCGAGCATGTCTCGACCCCGTCGGACAACAGCACCACTGTCGCCGCCTCTTCGGTAAATTTCAGCACCTCTGCGGCTTGACGCACCGCGTCCGACAGCGGTGTCTTTCCGCGTGGCTGCAAACCCGCGACGAGCGCATCGATGTCGGCTTGCTCATCAGGCTGAGCGAGCAGTTCGATATCCCCGCAGTCGCCCTTCCGCCGGTGCCCATAGGCAATCAGCCCCGTGCGCATGTCCGCCGCACGCCAGTCGTCCAGCAATCCGCCGAAGGCGTCGCGCGCGATCTCGACCTTGGCGACGCCTTCGACCTGGCCCCACATGGATCCGGACATGTCGAAAACGACCATCATGTCGCCCGGCGCGTCCTGCGCGATGGCGCTGCCAGTCGCCAAGGCAGAGAGTGCGAGTGTCGGAAATATGCGCATGATTGGTCGGGCTCCACTTCGAACGGGACCCCGGCTTGAGAGCCCCTCGGAAAAATCAGTAGGTCAAGGTCGCCAACGCGGGTATTGGTCGCAAGGTAAGGAGATCCTTACGCTGTTCGACGTGGGGGACCCGATTTTACGTTTTCGCTCCATGACCGATCAACTGACCACGGCCGATACGCCGCAAGAGGTCTGGAGCAGCGCGATGCGTCTCCTGCCGGATCTGGGGCTGTCGAAGGTCGTGTTCCTTGATCTTTCCCGCCGCGGCTCTCCGCTCATCCTCAGCAATGCCGAGGAAACCTGGACGGACGACTATGCCGACGCGGTCGTCTCGGGGCGCGATCCATTCCCAATCAACTGTCTGTCACGGATCGCGCCGGTTCTGACCGGGATCGCCCATCTCGAGGCTCACCCCGCTCTGACGGACGGGGCACGCGACGAGGTTGCGCGTGGCAGCGCATCGCTCGATATCCGGACCGGGATGTCGGTAACGATCTGCCCGGGCTCCTTGGGGGCCGGTGTCGGCTGGAACCTGATGACGTCTCATGATCCCCGTGAATTTGCCGATCTGCGCAGAGAGTTCGAAGTCGATTGGCGAGCCTGGTGTCAGGTCGTTTATGCTGGCCTGTCCCAAACTGCGCCGATTTCCGTTGCATTGACGGATCGCGAGCGTGACTGTCTCGCACTCTTCGCGGACGGATTGCGCGCAACCAATGTGGCGCACCGCCTCGGGATCGCTGAGGTCACGGTCGAGAAGCACCTCCGAAGTGCGAGACATAAGCTCAATGCGAAAACGCGAGATCATGCGGTCGCGCTGGCGGTGCGTACCGGCCTTATCTGACCTTCAAGAGGGTCGAGCACGCATCCTCCACATATTGGGAAACTGGCCGTCCTAGTCCGGCCTAAAGCCCACTTCGAGACTCGCGATGGTGAACGACGCAAACGGTGTGTTCGAGAGCGGCCAGCTAGAGGCGTTTCGCATCGAGTTCATACGGCTTCTTTTCAGACTTAAAAAGAGATCGCTACGTGGAACCACGGGGTCGAACAATCGGAATCGCTCACCTAGCTACCAAAATCCGAGAGACCGGAAAAATCGATCTGTTCCATCACGGTCATCATGAGATCCTGATCTTTACCGTCGATTGTGATCAGGACACGATTGTTGATGAAGGCCAAAGCCTGATCGTCACCCAGCGCGATGCGCTGGCGCCCGATCCGTTCAACTCTCATTCCCATTTGAGCTGCATTTGCGGCCATGGTTCCCATTGATGCGACAATAGCGTTGTCGGCCATGATCGTGACCTTGTAAGACTGCGCGTTATCCGGTGCGGTGTAATTTGCGCCGGCCGCGATGCCGCCTCCCATGAATGCCAGTCCGGTCTGCAATTCATTATCCATCTCGCGCGTCCAACCCTCGAGCGGGCTTGGCAGGAATTCCTCGAAAGAACTCGCCTGCAAACTTGTCATCCTCTGCTTTGCGAAATCAAGCTCTTCCAACGCGTATGCGACGTCACCTTCTGCGTAAGCGTCCAATGCGGACTGAAGCGTGTCGGAAATTTCATCTGCTTGGGCCGCGCTGCTCAGCGTCAGGCCAGCGGTAAACGCCAATGACAATACGTATTTCATCTCGGTAATTCCTTGAATTTTTAGAAGCATATTAGTGTTGGTTAGAGCTCTCCTGCTTTGGGAAAGCCGGGCCTTGTTTGATCCGCGACAGTGCTTGCGAAGTTCAAGCGATGAGGGTGCTTGATAAGCGTAGAGTTTGAATGCTCTACTACAAGAAAACGTCTGAATCCTGCTCCACTGCGGCGAACGACTATTCGTCCCGGACTGAATGTATCGGTTAGCCAATGGCTTAACGGCCCACCAAAAGTATGGCGCGCGATTTCGTCTTTGGCGACGCCTTTGACTTGGCCCCTCGGCGACATCAACATATCGAACTAGACGGCCATGTCGCTCGCCTCGGTATGGACTGCTCCTGCCGCCGACGGGAATAACGACATAAAAATGGGCAAACGCATGCACCTTACTGATATTGGTTGAGCTATTGTCCGCATCCGATCGACCGCCTCAAGATTGGACTGATCTACGCGCGTCGACACAAGATACGGATTTCCTTACTCGTGATGATAAGGAGTTCCATTGATTACTATAGGGCTTCGGGCCGGGAGCTACCGGCGCGACCATGCTTCAATGGCGATCACTAAAAGATCGGCGCGATCACTTTGGGCTTTAAGCGGTCATGCGGCGGCGCAGCGAGGGCAAACCCCTGGTCGTTCCTCGCGCGCCGTCGCTCGCGGCTCGGAGCTGCCGTTCGCGCAAGCTCACGCCGCCGCACTGCAGCTTCCCCAAGCGGACATTGGATCAGCTGCGCAGCATATTGTTACGCCTTTGGTTCGATCAGCGAACATTTCTGACTTCCGCTGAACCTGCCGACGGCAGAGCGTCGAAGCATCAGGCACGGGCCAGTCGAGCCCGGCCTTCCGCAAGGGGAGCCGGAAGAGCACCTTGATCGACAGGCAGAATTGGTTCGCCGCGTCAGAGAGGACGGGCGGCCGACCAAGTCGCCCCTCACGCGGCGCTAGCCACGTCATGTCCTTGCCCAGCCAGATCAGCAGCGAGCCGCGCTTGCGCAGAGCGGCGCTATCGTCCGATCAGTTCGTCGTGCGGTAGCGGGTAGGTGAGGGCTTCGGCATAGCCTTCTCCTAACCTCTTGAATTCGTGCTGTTAATCCTCATCGGGCAGAGTTCTGCAACAACGCCACGGCGAACACAAGCGGGCGAGCCTACACACGATCTCGGCCGGGTTCCGCGTGCCCTACGAACTGCGGTCAGGGGACCTCGGCCAGGTCAACTATTCCTCGATCCGGGCCGGGCTCGTGGAGCTCCGCGGGATGATCAACGCCGACGCATGGCGGGCCTGCTGGTCTGACGGCTCGCGGGCCGGGGCGGGGCGCGGTTGCGCTAGTGGCGGGGTCGCGGACCTACCGCATGCACATCGACCGCGAGGCGGGGTTCCTCAGCTTGATCGACGAGATGTATCTGGGCCTCTCGCTCATCGGCGGGCGCGAGGGGTACAACGCCGCCGCCGCGGGTCGCGAACCGCCGGGCGCCCGGGCTGCGGTTCATCCTCCCCCCTTCCAGAAGGGCCCGGTCGAGAAGAGCAATCGCCGATCGCCGGGGCAGATCCCGGTGGGGTGACGAACCGCAGCGGCGCGCCCGATCCGGGGTCCGACCGTCCTAGCGCAGCTTCGGGTCCAGCCGGTCGCGAAGCCAGTCGCCGAAGACATTCACGCTGACCAGAAGCACGATCAGGGTGAGCGAGGGAAACACCACCACCCACCATTCGCCCGAGAACAGATAGCCGTAACCGATCTTGATCAGCGTGCCGAGGGACGGCTGGCTCGTCGGCATGCCGAAGCCGAGGAAGGACAGCGTCGCCTCGGTCATGATCGCGAAGGCGATGTCCATGGTCGCCAGCACGAAGACGGGATTGAGCGAATTGGGCATCACGTGCCGAAAGAGGATGCCGGAATGGCTGCGACCGGCAAGGCGGGCGGCCATGACGTAGTTCTTGCTCGCCTCGGTGATCACGGCGGCGCGCACGAGGCGCGCGAAATGCGGCCAGTGCGAGATCCCGAGGGCGAGCACCACGATGTAGATCGCGGCGCTTTCCTGCTGGCCGACCGGCAGCATGGATCGCGCGAGCCCGCCGATCAGAAGCGCCAGCAGCATCGCCGGAAAGGTGAACTGGATGTCGGCGGCACGCATGATGATCGTTTCGGTCCAGCCGCGGAAATAGCCGCTGACAAGCCCGGCCAGAAGGCCGATCGAGACCGAGACCGCGACCGCGAGCACTCCGACTTTGAGAGAGGTGCGCAGCCCCAGCATCAGGAGCGACAGAAGATCCGCGCCCTGGCTGTCGGTGCCGAAAAGATAGCGCGCGTCGCCGCCGGGCATCCAGGCTGGCGGCAGGTGGCTGTCGAAGAGGTCGAGCGACGCCAGATCGTAGGGATCGTGCGGCACGATCCAGGGTGCCAGCGCCGCGACGCCGACCAGGATCAGCAGGATCGCGGTGGCCGCCATCACGGCCGGTTTCAGGCTCATCGCTCGGGCGTGGTCGCGCAGGGCGCTCGCGGCTGGCATGGCTTATCCTCGCGACAGGCGCACCCGGGGGTCGGCCAGCGCATAAAGCAGGTCGACCACCAGGTTGATGGTGGCAAAGAGGCAGGCGATCAGCACCAGGAAGGCGGTGATCACCGGGATGTCGGATTCGGTCAGGGCAGAGAGGAACATCGTGCCGAGGCCGGGCCACTGGAACACCTGTTCCACGACCACTGCGAAGGCGACGAGATAGCCGATCTGGATGCCGCTGACGGTGATGATCGGCAGCAGCGTGTTGCGCAGCGCGTGGCGGAAATGCACGACGCGGTCGCGCAGGCCGCGGGCGCGGGCAAAGCGGATGAAATCCATGCGCAGCACCTCGAGCATCTCTGCCCGGACGAGCCGCGCCACCAGCGCGACCTGGCTCACGGCCAGCGACACAGCCGGCATGATCAGCGCGGTCAGGCCCGAGGCAGTCAGGAGCCCCGTCTCCCACCCGCCGACGGACACCGTGGCGCCGCGCCCGTAGGAGGGCAGCCAACCGAGCGTGACCGAGAACGCGAAGATCATCAGGATCCCGACGACGAAGGTGGGCAGCGACACGCCGACGATGGAGCCCGTCATCAGCAGGCTGGCCCACCAGCTTTCGCGCCAGATCGCCGCGACGACGCCAAGCGGGATGCCGATCCCGAGAGAGACGATCAGCGCCGTGATGGCCAGTTCCGCGGTTGCGGGAATGCGCTCCGCGATGACGTCGGCGACGGGGCGCTGCGCCCGGTAGGACATGCCGAAATCGCCCTGGACGGCGTCCGCGACGAAACGGGCGTAGCGGACCACATAGGGATCGTCGAGCCTGAGCGCCTCGCGCAGGTCCGCCCGTGCGGCGCTGGTGGCGTCGAGCCCGAGGACAGCCGTCACCGGATCGCCGATCAGCGTGCCGAGCTGGAAGGCGATCAGGCTGACGATGAAGACCACCAGAAAGGCCTGCCCGAGCCGGCGAAGAAAGTAGAGCATGGTCATGGCCGCGGATCCCCGGCTTGTGAAGGAAGGCGTGCGGCGGGGCGGCGCGACCCCCTCAGGATCACGCCGCCCCGCCGCGCCCGATCATTCGTCGACGGTCACGGCGTGCAGGACCACGGCGCTGTCGGCCCGCACGTCGGCCTCGACGCGGTCGGCCACCGCCCAGGTGATGTAGGGCTGGTGCAGGTAGACCGCGTGCTGCTGATCCCGCGCGATCTGCAGGCCTTCGCGGTAGAGCGCGTCACGCTCTTCGGGTTCGAAGGTCGACACCAGTTCCTCGAATACGGCGTCGAATTCCGGGCTGGACCAGAGCGCCCAGTTCTGGCCGCCGAGGCCGCTGTCCTCCTCGCGCGTGTGCAGGACGGCAGCGAAGGTGTCCTGCACGTCGCCCGAATTGCCGGCCGCGCCGATCAGGTGGAAGGAGCTGTCGGGCCCGTTCACCAGCATCTTGGCAAATTCGGGCCAGACCATCGCGTTCACGGTCACGTCGATCCCGATCCGCGCCAGAAGAGACGCGGAGGCGCGGCAGATCTCTTCGGCGTTGACGTAGCGTTCAAGCGGGCAGTTGAGCGTGGTGGCGAACCCGTCGGGATAGCCGGCCTCGGCCAGAAGCTCCTTCGCGCGGTCGTAGTCGACCTCGGGGCTCTTTTCCATGTCGGCGGGATAGCCGTAGAAGCCGGGCGCGGAGGGCATCGTCAGGGCATTGGCCTGCCCGCGCATCACCCGTTCGACGATCGCCTCGTTGTCGATGGCAAGCGCGATGGCCTGGCGCACGCGAAGATCCTTGAACGGATTGGAATCCAGCGGGTTGCCGGCCTTGTCGTAGGTCGCCAGCGCCACGTCGCGGGTGCCGTCCATCTCAAGTTCCATGAACAGGCGCAGCGGGCCCGACACGACGCGAAAGCCGTCTGCCGCCTCGACCCGCTGGATGTCCTGCAGGGGCAGATCGGTGATCAGGTCGACCTCGCCCGACAGGAGCGCGGCAAGCCGCGTCGGCGCCGATCCGATGGCGGTGTATTCGGCGCGGGTCACGTTGCCGGTGAACTCGCCCCACCAATCCTCGTTGCGTTCGAAGACGGTCTTTTCGCCCGGGATCTGCTGTTCGAGCCGCATCGCGCCGGTGCCGTTGGCGTGCCGCAGGCTTCGGTACTGTCGGTGCCGAGCTGCGGCACCTCCGCGATGCCGTTCTCCTCGGCCCAGGCCTTGGACATCACGAACAGGCGCGAGAGCTTGACCGGCATGACCGCATCGGGGGCTTCGGTCACGATCTCGACGGTCGACTCGTCGACGACGCGCGCTTCCACGATCTGCCCGAAAAGGGAGGCGTAGCGCGCCGATGTGGCCTGCCGCATCACCGAGAAGGCCACGTCTTCCGCGGTCATCGGGGTGCCGTCGTGAAAGCTCACGCCCTCGCGCAGGGACAGCCGCCAGGTGGCGTCCCCGACATATTCCCATTCGGTTGCAAGGCCCGGGATCAGCTCCGAGTCCGGGCCCAGTTCAACAAGGCTCTCGTAGGTCTGCCGGGCGATGGCGGTGGTGACGTAGTCGTTGGTGCTGTGCGGATCGAAGGTCAGCGGGGCGGTCGTGCCGGCGTATTGCAGGGTCTCCGCCGCGGCCGCGACCGGCAGCATGGCGGCAATCGCGGCGCCGATAAGCGGCGTTCTGGCAAATCTTGTCATTCCGGGCCTCCTGTTGGTTTTCTCGATCATTGCACATAAAATCGTTTGATCAAAATCTATTTACTTTGCGACACCGTAGGGGCACGGTCGGAGGCATGCCGGCCGTGCCCGTGCCGGATGAAGCAACAGGGAAAGCCCCGGATGACAGAGCTCAAGCCCCTGACACATCAAGAGGATAGCGACGGCCCACCGATCCTGTCGGTGCGCGGGTTGCAGGTGGATCTGAGAGTGCCGGGCGGCTGGCTGCCCATCGTCTCGGACGTGTCCTTCGACCTTCGCGCCGGAGAGATCCTCGGCATCGTGGGCGAATCGGGGGCCGGCAAATCCATGTCGGGTAACGCGGTGACCGGCCTTCTGCGCGAGCCGCTTGTCCGGCGGGCGGGCGAGGTTCGCCTCGGAGAGACGCGGATCGACGGGCTGGGCGACCGGCGCATGGCCGACATACGGGGCCGGCGCATCGCGATGATCTTCCAGGACCCGCTGACCGCGCTCAATCCCGTCTTCACCGTCGGCGATCAACTCGTGGAGACGATCCGGCGGCACACGGCGCTGCGCGGCGCGGCGGCCCGCGACCGGGCGCGCGAGCTGCTGCACCAGGTCGGCATTCCAGCGGCCGAGGACAGGCTCGACCAATATCCGCACGAATATTCCGGCGGCATGAGGCAGCGCGTGGTCATCGCGCTCGCGCTGGCCGGCGAGCCCGAAGTCCTGTTCGCGGACGAGCCGACGACCGCCCTCGACGTGTCGATCCAGGCGCAGATCATTGCCCTGTTCAAGCGGCTCTGCCACGAAAAGCGGCTGGCCGCGGCGCTGGTGACCCACGACATGGGCGTGATCGCTCAGGCCACCGACCGCGTCGCGGTGATGTATGCCGGCCGCATCGTGGAGACCGGCCGCACCGCCGATGTGCTGGCCCGGCCGCGCCATCCCTACACACGCGCGCTCATGCGCTCGATCCCGCGGATCGGGGAGCGGCACGAGCGTTTGCCGCAATTGCAGGGGTCCATGCCGCGGCCCGGCGCGCTGCCGGACGGCTGCGCCTTTTCCGACCGCTGCGATCGGGCGACAGCGCAGTGCAGCCGCGCGGTGCCCGAGCTGACCGGCCCGGCCGCGCATCCGGCGGCGTGTTTTCACCCATGCGACGAGGAGGCGGTGCAATGACCGAAGTGACCGCTCAGCGAGCCGAGCCGATCCTCGAGGTCGCCGGCCTCCGCCGGACCTACGGCGATGCGCCGGGCATGCTCGCGCGGATGCTGCGCCAGCCCGCGCGCCGGGTGCGCGCGGTTGACGGTGTCGATCTGCGCCTGCGCCCCGGCGAGACCATGGCGCTGGTCGGCGAATCGGGCTGCGGCAAGTCCACGGTGGCCCGCTGCGTGGCCGGGCTGGAATCGCCGAGCGCCGGGACCGTGCGCTATTCCGGCGAGACGATGGAGCGGATCGCCCGCCGCGCGCTGCCCGCCCGCAAGGACGTGCAGATGGTGTTCCAGGACCCTTATTCGTCGCTCAACCCGCGCTGGCCGGTGGGCCGCTCCATCGCGGAGCCGATGCAGGTCCTCGGGCTCGAGACCGGGCGCGACGCGGCACAGGCGCGGGTGGCGGAGCTTCTGAGCCAGGTGGGTCTCGCCCCCGAGGACGCGGAGAAGTTCCCGCACCAGTTCTCTGGCGGGCAGCGCCAGCGCGTGGCCATCGCGCGGGCCCTGTCGACCCGGCCGAAGGTCATCATCTGTGACGAGCCGACCTCCGCGCTCGACGTGTCGGTGCAGGCGCAGATCCTGAACATGATGAAGGACCTGCAGGAGGAATACGGGCTCGCCTATCTCTTCATCACCCACGATCTCGGCGTGGTCGATCACATGGCCGACCGGGTGGCGATCATGTATCTGGGGCGGATCGTGGAGATCGGCTCGCGCGAGGCGATCTTCGCCCGACCGCGCCACCCCTACACGCGGATGCTGATGGACGCGGTGCCGCGTCTCGACGAGGTGACCGCGGGCGCGCCGCCGCTCGGCGAATTGCCCGACCCTGCCAATCCGCCATCTGGATGCGCCTTTCGCACCCGCTGCCCCTGGGCCATCGCGGCCTGCGCCGAGACGGTGCCGCCGCTGGAGGAGGTGGACGGCCGCCGCGCCGCCTGCCTCCGCTCCGGCGAGGTCGCCTGACAGAGCTGCCACCGGCGGACAGCCCGAGGACAAGAGCCATGAGCCCCGACATTCCCTTTCAGGACACCCTTTGGCGCCGCACCGCCCGCGGCGGCTTCGACCGTGCGGACGCGGTGCCCGAGCGGGCCGAGGTCGCGGTGATCGGCGGCGGCTCCGACCGTGCGGACGCGCTGCACCTCGCGCGCGCCGGGCGCGAGGTCGCGGTGCTGGAGGCCGGCCCGCTGGGGGGACTACCTCTTCGGGCCAAGAGACTAACATGACAGAGATCCTATCGCTCGACATACGCGACGACGCGCCGTTTGCCGGCGGGGCCGCCTTCGGCGAGACCGGCGCCTACCGGCGGATCGACGGGCGGGCGCGCCTTGCCATCCGGCCCGAGGAGATCGGCGCCGACTGTAACGACCAGCAATTATTGGCCATTTTGGGGGTCATTTGTCCATTATAACAACCAAAAGCCGGCCACTGGGCGCTTTCGACGGGAAATCGGCGTTCAGGCCGGCCCAGCGGAACGGACGATCCTGGATGACGAAGCAGGCTTTCCTGCTTCGCGAGATCTGTCGGAAGATCGACTTGGCGGCGTTTCCGCGCAGTTACGATCCAAGCCGACGGATAGAGCTTCATCCACTGTTATACACATGCCTTGCTGGCGAAGCATTCTTGACCAGACCTAACCGTGCGCTTGGTAGGTTGCCCGCTAAGAAGCGAGGGCATAGCCTGCGGCCTACTTTGTCCGGAAACGCGACATCCCGGGGAGCGACCAGCACAGGGTCTCCGCGTGATCGAGGCGGCCCCAGAAGAACTCATTCCCAAGGCTTTCGAGGTGCCGACCGGACTGGTCTTTGAACAGTGCTTCAGCGTGCTCGGCGCTCTTCATGTCCGGAAACGGTTGCGACTTGACGCGCAGGGTCCACCGACCCTTCGCCGCTGGCGGAATGCCTGCGTTCAGCTCCTCACATCGACGTTTCGGATCGTTCGAGACGCCGATCTTCAGAGCGACTGAGGTGTCGCCGAACGACTTCTTTCGACCGATGAAAGCGTGGCCGTCGCCGTCATAGACCGCAAGATAGAGGTAGGTGTCCCCGTCCTCATAAATTGCAGTGCGCTCTCCCTTGCTCCCCGGAAAACCCCGTGATGGCTTGAAGACCTGCCCGAAGGGCATGACAGGGGCTTCTCGGTCCGTGACCGGGTCCTCTCCGAACACGTTCACCTCACGGACCTTGATCTTCAAGGCCTCGGCGATTTCGGCATCATCGAGCTCTGCGCCATGGACAGCGAGCGCCTGTCCCGCTTCCGGTCGATAGGAGTTGATGGCGATCCGACCGATCATCACCTTTTCCTCGGTCCGCCAGGCGCGCTTGACCGGGATGGCATAGGTCCAGCGATCGGCCCATCCTTTGTCCCGCTTGATCTGCTGCCCGACCGCAGAGGCCTTGTCCGTATCGCGAATGGGCGTGGCCGCGATCTCAACGAAGCCAAGAACGTAGGAGCGCTGAGCCTTCTCAGTCTCCGTCGTGCTGGCGCCGTAGATCATGAGGAGATCGCCGTCGTTCAGCTTGCGCAGGTAGGCGTCTCGAGCCTGTTCCTGCGACCAGCCCACGTATCCATCTTCCTCGGGGCTGAACCCGTAGAACGAGCGAATGCGGATGCGTTTGCCTTCGGGCAGGCCGTTACTCATGCTGGCAATCCTCCAAGAAAATCCTCCGGGTTCGACCCGCGCTTAAACCGGTGGCTCCCTCATGATCGGCAAGCGTGCGTGGTCCGCCACGTCCTTGGAGAGCAACCGAAGCCGAGAGAGCGAGATCGGCCGCTGGCCGTTCTTCTGCATGGCGCCCGATGCGTCCCACGGGATAGCGCCTGGGCCGTTGTAGATCACCGCCATGGGACCGCCCACGGGGCGGTGCAGGACAAGCAAATGGTCGGGCTGATGCCGGATCGCGACGCCCCGCCCCTGGGTCAGCTTGATCTCCACGTTTCGTCCACAGCGGGATCTGGCATCATGGCCCAGGGTCGAGGCTGGGTTGAGGTCGAGGTCGAACATGTAGGCAGCCGTGACCTCGCCGATGCTGCCAACGAGATGGCCGTCGAGCGTGAATTTTCGTCCAGGGAACAGCTGCTCAAGACCGTCGGCGGCCGTGTAAAGATCGTCGAGCAGGGCCGCGACCTGCGCCCAATCGACGTCCTCGCTCATTCGGCGGCTTCCAGAGCTCTTGCCTCAGGCTCCAGCGCCTCGTGGAGGAGGGCTTCGAGGAGGCGGGTGCGGGTGGTTTCGGTGGTGGTCAGGGCGGCCGCCAGCCGGTTGCAGAGGGCCATGAGGGCGTCGACCTTAGCCACGATGCGGTGTTGTTCAGTTAGAGGCGGGATGGGAAGCATGAAGTTTCGCAAAGGCCTCAATGTCAGGGTAGGCTGCGCAGCTCCGGTAAGCGCCTCTTTTGCCTGAGAATAGACGAAAGGCGATGCCATGAGCAGACCGAGAAACGGCAGGCTCATCTCTGACGATGGCTTC
This sequence comes from Tropicimonas omnivorans, assembly GCF_031846565.1. Lineage (NCBI taxonomy): Bacteria > Pseudomonadati > Pseudomonadota > Alphaproteobacteria > Rhodobacterales > Roseobacteraceae > Tropicimonas > Tropicimonas omnivorans. The sequence goes on from NZ_JAVRHL010000002.1 coordinate 1,053,499, forward strand.
AGGATCGCGATATGTCGCTGGACGCAAAATGGTTCATGATCGTCAACAACTACTGGACGCCCAAAGGTCGCGCCGACGACCGTGTAAAGCAGGTCTCCTGCCGACGGAGTGCGATATCGAGGAAGCGCGTCGAAGTATTCCTGCGGCACGCGACGACAGCCGTCGAACTCAAGGGTGCCGCCGGAAACATTTCCAATGGTTAGGAACGCAACTCCAGCATCTGAGCGTGGCGGCGGTTGGTGGTCGCCGTCGGTCACGACGCGGAAGATACTGGCGAGCCGCGTCCATGCCCATCCGAAAGGCACATCAAACGGAAAACCCCGAATTTTATCGACTTTTGCGGGTCGAACGCCGTTAGCTTGACCGTATTCCGCAATGTCCTCCTTGGCCTTTTCAAGCAGATCAGACGCCGGTTCATCCGCCGGGTTCTGTTCCACCAGCTTCCCGCGAACGGCGAGGTTGAGGATGGTTTGGCGGAGGGTCTTGATCTGGTCGGGGCGTGTGGTGAGTGCGGGGAGCGCGTCGAGGGCAAAGGCGGCGTGGGCGGGGAAGTCCTCGGGCATGGTGTCGGGGGCGGTCAGGCGGGCGAGACTGGCGGTGGTGAGCTTGTCGCGCGTCTCCTCGCGGGTCTTGCGGGCCTCCTCCAGCCGATCACAGAGCGCCATGAGCTCATCGACCTTGGCGACGATCCGGTGTTGCTCGGGGAGGGGTGGCAGAGGGAAGGCGACGCCGGCGACGATCTTGCCAGAGACTTCCTTGAACGTAGTGCCTGGTGCCCTTGCGTCTATTTCAGGCGCGAAAGTCCGCATCGCCAGTGCGATGAAGCGCGAGCACTCCGCGACGTATGGAACAATGGATTTGAACCCTTGATTGGTGGAGATCGGGTTCGCAGCAATGGCCACGTATCCAATAGGCGCGCGACTGGTGAACAGCACAGTCCCCGAGGGCATCATGGTCGCGGAGGACGAGGCGAGGCCCTTCTCGGTAAGATCACGCGCGCCCCGCGAAATAGAGAGATCGCGGTAGCCACCGAGGTCAGCTGGGGTCAGCCATGGAATACCTTCGCCGGGCTTGGAAAAGTTATTGGGGTCGCCGGCTGACGGCGTTCCACCCCCGATGATCGCACCGATGACATCCAAGCGACACCACTGCCAGGAAACGGGAATCTCGAAGGGCGGTTCAAGCTCCTCGCCATTTGTAAGTTCGCGCGGCTTCCTGATCTCCCCCGACTTTATCAGACGCGCCTTCTCTGCCGCGATCTGGTTGAGAAGAACTGATGCGGGCTCATCTCCCGAATCCTGTTCCACCAGCTTCCCATGCATCGCCAGACCCAGCACGAACCGCCGCAGCCTCGCGATGGCGTCGGGCGCCTCGCTGATCTGTTCGTAGACCTCCAGCAACCGTTCCGCGTTCATCGGGCCAACGCCTCGGTCAGAATTGACTTCAGCTCGGCCCGAAGGCTGTCGACCGAGGCTTCGGCCTTGGTCAGATCTTTCAGCAAAGTCTCGGGATCGCCCCAGTCGTCGGCCTCTACGTGCGGGTTCTTTATATCGAGGTTGAAGCCACGCTCCTTGATCGTGTCGATCGAGACCTTCCAGGCGCGGTCGCTTTCCTCACGCCCCTCGCGCTCCGCTCCGCCCCACCACGCGGCGCAGTCATCCAGATGCTCCAGCCGGATCGGCTTGGTCATGGAATAGGCCTTCTGCGTGTCGGGAACGCGGTGCTCCCAATACCAGACCTCCTCCGTCGGCGAGCCCTTTTCGAAGAACAGCAGGTTGGTGCCGATGGAGGCGTAGGGCTTGAAGACCGAGTTCGGCAGCCGGACGATGGTGTGCAGGTTGCACTCGGTCAGCAAGTGCTCCTTGAGGCGGGTTTTGATGCCTTCGCCGAAGAGCGAGCCGTCGGGCAGGACCACGGCGGCGCGGCCGTTCTTCTTCAGCAGCCGGATGATGAGGGCCAGGAAGAGGTCGGCGGTTTCGCGAGTCTTGAAGGCTGGGAAGTTGTTCTCGATCCCGTCCTCTTCCTTGCCGCCGAATGGCGGGTTGGTGAGGATCATATCGACGCGCTCGTCCTTGGTCCAGCTGATGAGCGGACGGGCCAGCGTATTGTCGTGCTTCACCCAGGACGGCTCCTCGACGTTGTGAAGGAGCATGTTTGTCGTGCACAGCATGTGCGGCAGGGGCTTCTTTTCGACGGCGCGGAGGGAGGCCTGCATGGTGGCCTCGTCTCCGGGCCGCTTCACGTAGTGCTCGCGCATGTGGCGCATCGCGCAGGTGAGAAAGCCCCCAGTGCCGCAAGCCGGGTCCATGAGGATCTGGCCGGGCTTGGGGTCCATCTGCTGGACCATGAAGGCGGTGACGGCGCGGGGGGTGTAGTATTCACCGGCATTGCCCGCGTTCTGAAGGTCGTTCAGGAGCTGTTCGTAGATGTCGCCGAAGTGCTGACGCTCGGACAGGCTGTTGAAGTCGACCTCGGAGATCTTGTTGATCACCTGCCGCATAAGCTGGCCGGACTTCATGTAGTTGTAGGCGTCTTGGAAGACGGACCGGACGACGCGGGCGCGTGGTGTGGTGGCGGGAAGCTCCTTCAGGGTCGGGAACAGCTGCGTGTTGACGAAGTCCTGGAGCTCGTCGCCGGTAATGCCCTCCGGGTTCGCCGCCCATGCGCGCCATTGCAGATGTTCGGGGATCGGCGAGGTGTAGTCGTCCCGCGTGAACTCGAGGGCCTCGTCCTGGTCGTCTATGATCTTGAGGAAGAACATCCAGACCAGCTGCGACAGGCGCTGCGCGTCACCGTCGACGCCGACGTCCTTGCGCATGACGTCTTGGATCGTTTTGACGAGATTTCTCATGGACATTGATTAGCTGTGCCTTTCAAAGAGGATCACCTCTTTCCGCTCGATGCGGTGGGTTTCTTTGCCGCTTCTTCTGCTTCCCGCGTAGATCATATTTTGGGGCACGGTAACGGGCTTCCTCACGCCCGAGTCAGTAAAGCGAATGCCTGACCCATTCGGGTTCGCTACGAGCCAATGCAACGAAGGTTCCGCCAGGCCGAGGATGGCGCACTTGTTAGCTCTGTTTTCTTGGAAGAGTTCGTAAAAACTGTCCCAGAATTCCTTATTCGACTTAGGCTCCGTCCGGCGAAACGGATATGAAACTGTTATACGCTCTACGCCTTTGATATCTGCTGCTCGGCACCCTTTGAGCATTACTTCGATATCTCGAAGTGTTGTTCCTTCCCAAAGCGTATCCGGCCACCTGCTGCTGCACAGAGCTTCGCAACAAGTTTGAAAAACTTCATCTTCCCGCGAAACACCCATCTTTCGCAGCGCGTTTACAATCGCATACATCCCACAGAGTCCATCGAGCTCTCCTTGTTGCTTAGCGTTGGACACTGTCACGCACTCTCGTCGTATAGAGCTTCCTGCAAGTCATGGATCGCTCGCAGGTAGTCGGGTTTCTTGCCGAAGGCTCGCATGAGCTCGACTGGCGTTCCCATGTGGGAAAACGGGTTTATCTGAAGGATGTTCGTGTCGTCGAGGGTCAGCAGTCCCTCGTCAGCGTATTTCTCGAGTAGCGCATCCAGGACAGCGCGGGCCTGATCCCCATACCGATTGAAGACATCGCGCTTCTTGACGTTTTCAGCCCGCTCCCGACGGGTCAAAGGCTTGGCGCCGAATGCGATATGGCAAACGAGGTCAAAGGGATCGAGATCGCTGTCGATCTCACGGCCGATCAATTGCAGGTCAAGGCCCTCTTCGGCGAGTTCGTCGATGATGACCTGCTTTCGGTCCTCTGCATGCCAACGGCGGAGGAAGTCATCCAGGGACGCGAAACGGCGCGTGAGGTGCTTTCGCGTGAAATCACTGAGGCTCTCAGTGACAAGCTTTCCGTCCGCGTCCAGGTATTCGACGCGTTCCCTGATGATTGTCGCACCAATCCCGTCGACGTAGATCTTTCTCCGTGGTCCCTTACGCACATCAGATCCATCAGGACCGTTCGGATCTCCCGTTGGGCCCGGGTCGATAGGATCAATAATAACTGTCTCGAAACCCTCGCCCCCGTCCCCTGCCGGAGTATCTTCGTCCTCCGGGGGTGTCATTGGGTCATCTGGACCCGGCTGGTAGATCTGCACAGGATCTCCGTCGAAGTCTGGATCGGCGAAGTGGGACGTTGCCCCCCGGAAGTCCATCAGCGTGAAGAAGTATTTTCCGGTGTCTTCATGAACGCGCGTGCCACGCCCGACGATCTGCTTGAACTCCGTCATCGAACCGATCTCACGGTCGAGCACGATCAGGCGGCAGGTCTGCGCGTCCACACCCGTACTCAACAGCCGAGATGTGGTCACGATGACGGGATAGTCCGCCTCGGGGTCAATGAAATTTGCGAGCTGGTTCAAACCGTCTTTGTCGTTGCCCGTGATCCGCATGACATAGCGGCTATCTTTTTCGATCAGATTCTGATTTTCGTTGATCAGAGCTTGGCGCATGCGGCCTGCGTGTTCCTGATCGATGCAGAAGACGATGGTCTTCTGCATCCTGTCTCCACTTTCATTCAGGAACTGGGTGATACGCTTGGCAACAAGCTTGGTGCGATCATCGATCACAAGCGTTCTGTCGAAGTCCTTGGTGTTGTAGATCCGGTCCTCGACCTCGTTGCCATCTCGGTCGAGTTGCCCCTGTCTCGGACGATAGCCTTCGATATCCCGATCTACATGGCATTTGATAACCTTGTAGGGGGCAAGGAAACCGTCATCGATGCCTTCTTTCAGGGTGTAAGAGTAGATGGGGTCTCCGAAGTAATCGATGTTGGAAGCGTATTCGGTTTCCTTCGGCGTCGCGGTCAGGCCGATCTGCGTCGCGCCTGAAAAATGTTCGAGTATTTCGCGCCATGCGGAATCCTCGGCTGCACTTCCGCGGTGGCACTCATCAATGATGATCAGGTCGAAAAAATCCGGGCTCAGCTCGCGGTAGATCTTCTGACTATCTTTCGGGCCGGTCAGCGCTTGGTAAAGCCCCAGGTAGATTTCGTAGGCGGTGTTGATGCGCCGACGCCCGTCCATAGCTAAGGTCAGTTTTTCCTCTGTGCCGTCTGACCGCTCAATGGTTTTGGAATGCGTCGACAGCTTCGCCATCGATCCGATGAAGGGCCGGAAGTCGTTGACCATGGTCTGGTCTACAAGAACGTTTCTATCAGCCAAGAACAGAACCCGCTTTTTCTTGCCCGATTTCCACAAGCGCCAGATGATCTGGAAGGCCGTGAAAGTCTTCCCGGTGCCGGTCGCCATCACCAAGAGGAGCCGATCTCGACCCTTGGCGATCGCTTCCAGAGAGGCATTGATGGCGTTCGTCTGGTAGTAGCGAGGCTCCTTACCGGTTTCGTAGTATGGGTGGAGGGCGGTATTGGCTTCGGTCTCGGTCAGTCCTTTCCACGCCAAATATTTCGCGCATAATTCCTCGGGCGAAGGAAAGCTGTCGAGCCCAATCTCGGTCTCAGTTTGAGCCGATTGCCCCGTTCTGTCGTGGAAAACGAAGCCATCGCCGTTTGACGAAAAGGCGAAGGGCACTTGAAGCATTTCCGAGTAAGTAAGTGCTTGCTGAATACCATCGCCGATTGCATGGCGGTTGTCTTTCGCCTCGATCACGGCAATCGGAATATTCGGCTTCAGGTAGAGTACGAAGTCGGCCCGCTTTTTCTGCCCCCGCGCTACAAGCCTTCCGCGCACTATGATCCGACCCGCAGTGAGCGTGCGTTCCTCAGCGATCTGCGTTTGTAGGTCCCACCCAGCATCCATCAAAGCCGGTAGGATAAACTTGCTGCAAATATCCCGTTCTGAAAGGAGCCGCTTGCCCATAATTACTTACACAGGGTCCGATCGGCAGCGTAGAAGATGTGATCGTCCGCGCAAGCGTAGCTCCTCAGGCCGGGTGCGGCTCCAATCTTCCAGCTGTAGGCGGTGTCAACGATAGGGCTGTAGTCCTTGCCCTTGAGCTCGGCCTCGTCTCTTCGCACCGTCGTCGAGGTGCTTGAGGAAGAGCCGCCATGCCATCTGCTGGCGTAGTTCAACTCGAGCGTTGCTCCCTCGTCGTTCCGTAGAGCCCGATCATCGTTGTTGAATGCGTTCTCGAACATGCCTGCCCCTCATTTTCTTGCTACCCTAACGGCGAGCAAGGAAGCCGGCAATCTAAGGGATCGATTTGTACTGGCTGCCTCTGCCGTGTTTCTGAGTGGCTTTTTCGACGGTAGCCTCGTTCACATCGTCCTGAGAAGCGGTGCATGCGGGAGGTGAGCCCGAAGGGAGCTCACTGGATAGTTTGCCCGCCAGACCGTCAGGAAGCGTCGTCAGGCTTCCTCGACTCTGCGAGCGCAGTATTCAGGGATCGCAGGAACTCGATCTTCTCGTGCGCCGATTCAGGTCTCTCGACGTATAGTTCGTAAGTATCCAGCCCGGAAAGATAGCCAACCTCGTACCCAAGGTCACGCAAGAGCCCCTTCGCCTGTTCTTGGATCTTCTCCATTCGGCAACGGTCCCTTACCCCCCATATTTCCACGCAAGCGACATTGTTGAAGGACCCGTAATGCGAGTCCGCGATGATCTGAAGGCTTGGAAATTTCGGGTGGTCCAGTCGCAGTTGGACCTCGATCCAACCAAGGTGCTTTTCGCGTTCATCCGGTCGTGCCATGCGGTTCTCCAGTTGAGGTAGCCGGAAGATTGGCCGACATGAGGATGAGCGAAGAGAAATTTCGATAAATTTAGTCCATAGGATGCACTGCCTGTTTCAACCGTGCTGAAACCCCGCGTTACGAAGACTCGCTATGACCAGCCCACACGAGCCATTCACCGCCCAATATCATTCCCCACCGCAGCTTCCCCAAACCGAACGTTCGTCGAGATCGCTTCTACTGCAACACCGTTTCTTTGAAGTGGCCATAAGTGCCGAACGCAGTATTTCTACATGCTTGATGCCAGCAGAAGACTACTCTGGCTGCCCGCGCCAAATCATGCTGTGACTTCGGGACCTGGGCCAGCTCGTCCACTCAGCGCCGTTTTTTGGCCGACCGTTCCCATTCCGGCACAGGCACCATTACGCACCATCGCGAGTCCATCACGGCAAGTCACACGGTGGCCCCGGCAACGGCGCAAATATTGGGCCGGGGCATTCTATCAGGCCAGGAGCATCCTCAGCATCACGATGGACATGCCCATCATGGCGAGGTTCTCGCTGAGGCTCACGAAGCCCAACGGCACATTCGAGCCGCCGCCGACGCATGCGCATTTCAGCTCGCGCTTGTCGATGTAGACCGCCTTGAACACGCTCCAGGCGCCGATGGTCGAGATGATCAGCGCCGCCGGTGCCGCCAGCCAGGTCAGCAGCATCCCCGTCATCAGCACGCCGGCTCCGGTTTCGACCCAAGGGTAGACATAGCCGTACGGCACCCACCGCCGCGCGAGCACGTCGTAGTTCAGAAACATCGTGCTGAAGCTCTCGATGTCGCGCAGCTTCTGCATGCCCAGCAGGATCATCGAGATCGAGATGAACCAACCCAGCGTCTGCCATGTGATTGCGCCGAGGAACCCGATGGACAGGGCCAGCGCCGTCGCCGCGGCCACCGCGAACAGGTAGATGACCGGCTTGTAGGTGGTCGCCTTGGGGTCGTGGTCGGTCAGCTTCTGCCGGAGCATGTCATAGCCGCCGACGCGCTCGCCCTCGATCCAGACCTGCGGCGTCGTCGGCACGTCGAACCGCGCCTTGAAGGCGTCGACTTCGTCGCGGGTGCGGAACACGCGGTCGTCGATCTCGTAGCCCTGGCGGTCGAGCAACCAGCGCGCCTTCTGCCCAGCAGGGCAGAGGTGGTTCGGCAGCGCCATACGATAGAGCACAGCCGTCTTGCCAGTCGCGTCAGATGCAGGATCGGTGGTGACGTCAGAGACGTCGCGAGTATCTGCGAGGATGTCTTTCGGCATGGTAGCCTCCGTGGTGCTATTGCCTTTCCCGCGGCGTGCCCGTGGGGGCGTCTCCGTTGGCCTCGATATCGGCGATGTAGAGCTTCATCTCCTCGATCTCGGCGCGCTGCGCCTGAATGATCGCATCTGCTAACGCGCGCACGCGAGGGTCCGAGATGTTGGCGCGTTCGGATGTCATGATGGCGATGGAATGGTGCGGGATCATCGCCTTCATCCAGGCGACGTCTTCAACCGTGTCCTGGGAGCGCACGAGGTACAGCGACGCGGCAAATGCCATCGCTGCGCCCGCGAAAATGCCGATGTTGATCCGGCGGTTGCCATACATGCCCAACATGAACGCCAGCATGATGATCGCCATCACTGCACCCATGTAGAGCGCCATCCACATTCGCGTCTGCGAAAAGAAGACGTGATCCAACGCATAGGTATTGAGATACATCAGTCCAAACATCACGACCGTCGAGGTCGCGATCATTGCGGCGAACCGGCCGTAGGAGCCTTTGTGTTTGCTGTCGTGTTTCATAAGCTCTCAGGTATACCCCTTATGGGTATCGTCAAGGGACCGACGTTCTTTGGTGTCGCCTCTCGACATTGACGCCGCCGAGCCCTTTATATCCTGTCATGCACAAGAACCGTGAAGCCGCGCTCAAACGTCTGAAACGCCTCGAAGGGCAGGTCTGGGGCATCAACCGGATGGTAGAGGAGGATCGCTACTGCGTGGATATCCTGACGCAGATCGCGGCCGTGCGCGCGGCGCTGAAGGGTGTCGAGAAGCTGTTGATCGACGACCACGCGGCCCATTGCATCGAGGACGCCCTCGCTTCGGGCGACCGTGAGGACCAACGAGCGAAGTTCACCGAGCTTCTCGACCTGCTGGACAAGGCGCGCGGTTGATACTGCGCTGGGTCAGGTGACCTCAAACCTGTGACCACACCCGACGCCTGGTGACCCAGCATATGACAATGCCCAAGATCGTCCGCGACCAAGGTGATCTCTACCGTTTCGTTCGGCAGGACGAAGACGGTTTCGCGGCGATCGCGGTGCGGATCTGGAGTGTCGCCGCGCGACAGGACGGTGAAGTGATGCCCGTGCAGGCGGATGCCGTGGGGCCATACCGTGTCGTCGATCTGCCGCATCCGCATCGTGCGACCACGCTTTGCCCGGAAGGCGGGCTCGTCCATGTAGCCCAAGACGCCGTCGAACGCCCAGACACGCCGGGCAGCAAGAAGCGCGCGGAAGTCACTGTCCACGCCGTTCAGCTTTACCCCGCTCATCCGTCCCATGGCACCCCCTCCGTCCGCAGTTCTTCGCCCTGCGGTGCGGACAGGTCGAGCGCTTGCTCCCCCGTCATTGAGAGCGGACGCACCGGCCGGGTCTGAGCTTCGATTGGGCCGGCATCGTGACCCCTGAAGATTCCGATTTCGACCCCGCCATCTTGGCTTGTATCACTGATCAGGGCCCGGCCTGATCGTTCATGTCATCGTGTCTGGCCCGGATCTCATCGGGCCAGTTGGATTTGATGTACGACAGAACGGCGACGATCTCTTCGTCCGTCAACACTTCCTCATAGGCCGGCATCCCCGAGAGCGGCGGGTCGTCCAACACGCCCGCGAGACCGTGCTTGGTGAGGATGAACAACGTCGTGTCGTCGTGGTGCCACGTGTGCCCACTGGCATCGTGGGGTGGCGCGGGCCGCAGACCGTCCGGTCCGGGCGACCGCCAGTCGGGCTGCCCTTCCAGATCGGCACCGTGGCAGGACGCGCACTCGGCGGCGTAGATCTGCGCCCCTTGGGCGACCATGGACTCGTCGTCCGGCACCAGCCGCACATCCTGCACGCCGGCGGGCCGCAACAGGACGACCGCCACGATGAGTGTGGCGGCCAGCAGGCCGCCGCCCAGAAGCGCCTTGGTCCCGCCCATGTCAGACCTCGAAGGGCTGCGCCGTTCCGGCCCTGTAATACACCCGGCCCGCGCCTGGCGTTCCGCCGAATGCGATCACGTCGAAGCGCGCCGCAGGATCATCGCCCATACCGGGCGATCCCATCGGCATACCCGGCACGGCGAGGCCCGTGATGGCGGGGCGATCGGCCAGGACGGCTGCGACCGCTTCGAACGGCACGTGGCCCTCGAAGACATAGCCGCCTGCTTCGATGGTATGGCACGAAACCATGTTCGCGGGCACGCCCATGGCCGCCTTCTGGGCGCCAGGATCAGTCAGTTCTGTAACGGTGACATCGTAGCCCGCCGCGCGGGCCAGGTCCGCCCAGGCGTGGCAGCAGCCGCAGGACGGTGCCGAATGCACATGCATCGGCGTCGCGGCGCGGGCAGGAAGGGCGGCGACGGTGAGAGCGGCGCTGGACAGCACCAGGAACTGGCGTCGATTGGTCATTGGATCGGTCCTTGGTCTGAATATCTGGTCGGCGAGCCCGTTCAGAGCGGCGATCAGACTTTCGGAGGACCCGTCGGGACCGCAGAAATCAGGCCGTGGGCAAGCCGCGTCACGACAGGCCTCATACGCTGTGCCGTAGCCCGGGCCGGTTCGCCCGGCAGCGCCGCGGTATGTATGGCGTCGGTCTGGCAAGGTCCGCCGACCTTGGTGCCGAGAGCGTCGCAGCACTCGGCCTGAGCGACCGCATGGCTCTCATGGGGATCGGCGGCTTGCTCTGTCGCGTGAGGGGCCGCCGTCGAATGATCGCCGCGCGTAGGCATGTGGGTAGCCGAGGCGGCGCCGGCGACACTCATCAGCACGCAAAGCAGGAGTGAGGCGAGGACCCGAAACATGCGCCATACCTAAAGGGGGTATTTCCAACGGGCAACCTGTCTCAGTCGCCGTGCGGCGATCCGCCGGTGGCGATCGCCAGGTGATGGGCACGGTGATGGTCCTGACTGGCCAAGAGGCCGAAGAACCCGAGGCCGTGAATGCGCGCAACCGTGGCCATGTCGTCCGACGTCACCGTCAGGATGGCGCCGTCCGTTGTCGCCTCTCCATCTGCGGTCCATGACGCGTCCGCCGCAAGCTGCGCCGCGTGGGCGGGGACCATGCGGCCAAGCGCAGCTGCGGTCGCCGCGTCGCCGGTTGCTATCGCGCGCAGGCCATCGGGCAGGCGCTCGACCCGCACGCGGGCACGGGTCGCGACGAGATCCATGTCCACGAGATGCGCCCGAAGCGCGTCGAGGTCGATTCTGGACCAGTCGGTCGATGGATCGGCTTCGAGCCGCATCACCACTTCGGCGATGGCGGCGAATGCGCCCTGTCCGGGCTCGGTCAGCGGCGCCCGACCGGAATCGGCTCCGTGATGCATAGAAGTGTGGTCAGTCTGCGCGGCCAGCGGCGTCGCAAGTGAGGCAAGGGCGATCGTGAGGGGGCGAAGAACTGTCATGATGCGGGTCCGGGTGTCGTTGCGATCGTGAGATGTTTGCACGTTCATTGCGGAGCGGACATGATCGCGATCATGTCCGATATCTGGTCTTCCGTCTTCACCGACGCACCGGAGCGAAGGCTGGACGCCGGTGAGGTCCTGTTTCACCGGGGAGCCCCGTCGAGCGTCCTGTTCTTCGTACGCGAGGGCCGCGTCTCTCTGCGCCGCGCCCTGAGCGACGGTGGAGCGCTTATCCTGCAAACGGCAGGGCCAGGCGAGGTCGTAGCGCCCGGCTCGCTCTGGTCCGAGGTCACCCATTGCGATGCGATCTGCGAGACCGACGTGCGTGTTGCGGTGCAGCCCGCGTCGCGCGTGCGAGACTGGCTCGGAGCGTCGCCCGCGGTGTCGGCCATGGCCCAGGCGGCGCGCGAGATCCAGGTCCTGCGCGCTCGTGTCGAGGTGCTCCGGCTACGGCGGCTTGGCGACCGGCTCGACGCGTACATCGACTTGCACGGCCTGCCAGAATCCGGTGGCTGGGTTCGCGTCGCGGACTGGATCGGGGTCACGCCACCCGCCCTGTACCGGGAACTTGCGCGGCGAAAACGGGTGCCCTGAGGCGCAGCCGTATTGAATGCAATTCGCCGTGACATGGTCGCGTGGGGTCTTGCCCGGGGTCTCGGAACGGACACATACAACCTAATCGCCTCGCAGGGTGACGCTCGTCCCGTTCTTCCAAGGAATATCAATATGACAACCGTCTCGCGTCGCGTTGCAGCGATCTCATCAATCTTCGTGATTGCACTTCTGTCCACGGCACCCGTTGGTGCTCAGACGATGGATCACGGAAAAAGCGACGCCGAGATGTCGCGCAGTCAAGCGGAATCGCCTTATGCGGACGCCATGGACAGCATGATGCATTCGATGGAGACCGTCGAGGAGACCGGCAATCCGGACGCCGACTTCTTGCTTCTCATGATCCCGCACCATCAGAGCGCGGTCGACATGGCGCGCACCCTTCTCGAACGATCACGATCGGACGACGCCGAGGTGGCAGCCATGGCACAAGCCGTGATCGACACCCAGGAGGCCGAAATCTCGGCGATGAAGGTAATGCTCGCACGGCTCGGATACCCGGTGAAGTAGCGGCGGCTCTGCTGGGCCGAACGGCTGAAGAACCGAGCCATCCCTATCCGGTGAGCAGGGTCGCCAACGCGTACGGCCCAAACCTGCCTTTCGCCAGGATCGTTGTTGCTGCATCGCCGCTTACCCACACCGGACTTTCATGGCTGTGTGCACCAGCGTCCAAGACCCGGAGGTCCGCTGTTCGGGACAAAAACCGTACCTTCACCAGTGGCGCGTGAATGTCTGTTTGCTTTTGCCTCGCCAGCTTCGCGACCGATAAGCGTTTCCGCTATCTGTAGCTCACCGCGTTAGACCAGCGACCAAATACCACTTATGATGCTGACGATGACGCCGACCGCAACTATGATCGCCCAAATCCAGTGTTCGGTTAGGAACTCGAGCAGAGCGACAGGGTGAATGCCATGGCGCTCTCGCCACGTCGCCTTAGTCTTCAAGCTGCCATCCAGCGTTCGGTCCAGCAGATTGGCAATAACGTCCGCCTTGCGTAATGTCGATTGGTGGAGTTTGACGTATTCTTCATTATCGAACGCGTCGGCCTCCTCCTTTCCCGTCAAAGCATCTTTTGCTCCGATCGAATTCATATCCATGAGGCTGTGCATCCGGCCAAATTTTCCGTGCGGAGCATACTTCACGCTGTAGAGGGCAACCAGTTCGCGAGCGAGGTCGAACTTCCGGTCGTCTTCAACGACAATCGGCTCGCCGCCGAGGATCTTGAAGCGGTGCTCGATGGCTGGAAACCCATAGTTGATGTCGCGCATGTTCCAGTGAATAAACCGATGACCTTTAAGATATTTGAGGTATTCGAAAAACTCTCCGAGCATCTCCCGTTCCAGTTCATCGTACCGGTCGGAGATCTCCTCGCTCGGCACGTTTTTCTGCTCAGCCGACTTGTGAATTGAGAAGGACTTCGTTTGCCCGGATGCATAGTTGCGAACGGCGATAGAGGTCACTCGCGGTGTGCGGCCGTCCTTAATATCATAGAAGGATTCACAGGAGTAATGGATGACGTGAACGAGTTTACGCTCCTTGTCCAGATCCTCGAGACGTTGCCTTGCCTCATGGCGATGCCGAAGCTTGGTTAGCTCTTTCCCCAACGTCATCTCTCGCCTGTTTGACCCGCTTAGCGGTCATAACCTCGAGGACTGCGGATGTCACTCCCGCACCCTTCGGCGCATTCGATCCCGACAGGGGGCCGAGCTATTGGATGGAAATCGGTTTTAATGGCTCCCCATCCAGATTGGCCTGGCTGAACTCTGCGACTCAAATCGGAAAACGTATATTAAACGCTGCCATAGGAGGAATTTGTCGTCGGAGCGGCCATTCACACGCTCCGCAGCGTTGGTCAAGAGGGGTTGGAAGCCGACCTACGGGACCGCGGCTGGTCGAACGCTTGATCGGGACGGAAGCCTGCTAAGCCGGCCCATACCGGTCGCTCTTAGCAGCCTTCATTGCCGCAGGGCAGCTTCTCTGAATTGGACATGGCATGCTACCTGTCGTAAAGATAATAATAATATGTAGCGTTTCAGTAGGAGGCGACGATTTTGGCGGCTGTTGAGGTGAACTATTCAAAGTCAGAGGAACATCCGGTAGGAGCCGACCGGCTCTTCAAGGTCATGATGCGCCTTGAATTTGCCCTCAAGGAAATCGGCTATTGCAAAACTGCAGGAAACCAGAAGGCCGAAGTTGATTGGGATAGGTTTGCCAATGAACGTCTTGGCGCATCTTTTTTTAATGCAATGAAGGCGGAAGGCAGTGTGAACGTTCTACTACAGACGCCGCCAAAGCGCCAAATTGGCGACGGCCAAGGCTACCTGAGTTGGAAGCAGGTAGGCGCAGTTTCGAACATCCAAGAGTTAGTAGGCTCTCTTCGACGCGTCCGAAACAACCTCTTCCACGGAGGCAAGAGCGGTGACCCGGATAAAGACCGAGACGATGTATTGGTCGGCAATGCGCTCTCTTCGATAGATGCCATTTTGCGGCACGACCATGATCTCCGAATGATGTTCGAGGGAAAACATTGAGCGATTCGATGGATGGCCTGATCCTGCCATTTGCCATGATGGGCATCGCCGAGGCGCGGCCTCTCCGAAACGGCCTTTCGTAAAGGTGTGTAGAAAATTCCGGACGGGTGTAGGTCGACGATTCAGGGCATACCTACAGTTCTCGGAATGATGGTAGAGAAGTTTATCTAAAGGAACGCTGCCATGTTACGTTGGTTGAAAACCAAAACTATCACGTATCAGGATTTCGCCGGAGCGCCCGATAAGCTTGTAGCTACCATCCGTTACTGCATCCACGGTGGTAAGCCCTACATGCTGACATTGTCACGAGCGCCGGATTGCTACGTGAAGAAGGGTCCGCATTCCATAGCAACGTTTGAGACATTGTCGATAAAAGACAGAACCCTCCATGTCGATCACTTTGCCGTGGATAGAAACCTGCAAGGTAGCGGAGTGGCGGAAATAGTTCTCCGTGGCTTTGCTCAATTAGTTGCGGAGCAAACTCCGGAAATTAGCCAGATTACCTTCGACCTACATCGTTCTGCTGGAGACAGCGATATTCAAAAGTTGTCCGACGCACGCTTCGCCTTGCTGAACAGGATGGGGGCGCAAGAGGTGTCTATGCGCAAGCCTAATACACACTGCATCTGCGTTTGGGGTCGATGGGATAAATCGCGATGGACCAAATGAGACTTCTTTCCGCGGTTTGTCCGAGTATTGTTGAAGGACGGGAACTTCGTATTATTAGGTTTCCAAAGGGCATACCGGCTGTGCAGCAGTGAAGATCCCCTGCCGAAGGCGGGTGGATGTCAGCTTCATCTGAGTTGGCAGGAATACAGCGCACCTGCAGCGAACTTCAGGAATCCGCCCACATACGACACCTCTGTGAAGTAGCTCTCCGAATTCTGATAATATCAGAGCGGCTTCTGCCAGAGAACATCGATGTTTCTTGTGGCGTCGGGAATAGGCCTTCCGGAAGCATGCGAACGATAATTGCTTCGATCTTCATGTCTGGCTTCATCTGACGGATTTGTTATGCGCGTGGACGGGTTTTCAGCTCATTCTCGCTGCTTGGGCAAGATCCGAACCCCACTCGGCGTGCCAAGCAGTTCGACATTGAACTGCCGACATACGTCGTCAAGCGCCACCGCGGCTGCCTCCAAGTCGAACTCCTGAGGCGTGCGACCGGCATCATTCTCGGCCCCCGCCGCCTCTGTCGCCGGTCTCTTGCCGGTATGGCGATCCTGATGATCCCGCTCATCCCAGCGGTCGTTGAATGATGGCATCGCGATCGCACGCGGACTCCGCACCTTCGCGATGAGCCGATCCACGGCCTCCGGATCGTGGGGCCGCGGTCGCACAGCCGTACGCAGGGTGTACGCAACGAATGCGAGGCCAGTCACGGCCGACGCCAAGTACGCAGTCACGAACGCAATCTCGAAAGCCGTCATGGCAGGACGCTACCGTACCGAATGCGTCATGTCGAACGTCTGGAGAGGGAGATTCGGCCAGATTTCCGCCTGGGATCGCCGTCCCACAGGAATGAACATCTTGGCTGGATTTCCCCCGGAACAGCCGATCAAGCACATTTTCTGAACTTTTTCCTTCGTCGCCGGGTCGATCGGCCAATCTTCAATTCGAAGCAACGACAGTACGCCGTGGGAAGGAGGGAAGGGCGATCTTGAAGCTGCCGCATCGGTGCAGCGTAGACATGAAGAGCGACACCAATGTTCGACTCTGCCAATTTCGACCACCGCGACGAGCTCCTCGACAGCGTGCATTGCTTTTTCTTCGACCACGGGCACCACCTGGCCCAGGCCGCGGCGCTGCTGGGACGGGCGGCAGCCGAGGCCCGCGTGGTCTCCTGCGCGCTGCGGCTCGAGGCAGCGACCCGCGTCGACCGCTGCATCCAGAGCGACCTTGTCGCATTCCATCAGCTTCTGGCGCTGCACGATGTCGGTGATCCCGAGTGCCTGGAGACGGCGCTCTTCGCGAACCTGCATCCGGCATCGGCTGAGGTCGAGACAATCTGTCTGCTGACAGAGCAGCTCGACGATCTCCTGCACGACATCGGGTGCGAGCCCGACTGCGGTCGCGTGTTCGACGACATCGACGTCTTCGCTGCCTGAGATCCTCCCGGTCTCTCTCGCAGAGACCGGGTCTTGACGCCTGGCCGCAGGGGCCGGGCTTTCGGGAGTCCAACATGAATAGACACCAGAACACCGAACGGTCGCTCCAGAGCCTCGCGGAGGAGGCCATGCGGCTCGGACGAGACCTCGAGGCGGAAGCCCATGCCGTCTACGCCGGGGGCAGCGCCGAGACGTTCGGTTTCGTCGCGCGCAGCCTGAAGCGGTTCGCCGAGCGAAACCCGTTCGACGATCGCGACGACGCCTCGGTCGAGACCCTCCGCGGCATTTTCGAGCGTGATCTCGCGGCGGAGGTCATCGGCATCGAGCGACGCCCCGTCGAAACCCATTACGACGCCATGGGACAGAGCTACGAGCTTCGGAAGATCGCCATCTACACCGAACGGGGTGAACACCTCCTCCGGGTGCGAGATCTGCTGGCTGACTTCGAGAGGACCCGTGCCGCCGCGCTCGATGCCATCGCCGCCGAGAGAGCCATCATGCGGTTGCTCGGCGCGTAGCCTGCCAAGCTTTCGGTGACTCGCCGGCTGCTGTGACGCGATCGGCGACCAGGAAAGAATCCGGCGCTTACAAGGCGATACAAGTTTTTCGCCGATGGCGCTTCCGCGGAGGACGGCCCGGATAAATTTCCGCGCCCGAACGCAGATTGGTTCGAAAGGCAGACGACCATGCACATGACACCGACAGGGAGCGTCCGACTCCCCCTCCCACCCCTTGGGGACCGCTCCATCAAGATGGGGGTGAAACAGCACTTCACCGGGAGCTTCATCGACGGTGACGACGAAGGTCGCGAGATCGAGTTCGAGAGCCATACAGAGTTCATGGTTGCACTGGTGATGCTGGCGCGTCCCGAGGTGGTGAACCTCGAGAACCAGGTGCTGTTCCGCTGGCTGGATGAAGAAGAAAAGCCGCGTCGGCACTTCTTCGACTATCGCGTCACGCTGCGCGACGGCAGGCGCATCGCACTGGTGGTGAAGAAAAAGCCGAAGGCATCCGATCCGGAATTCCGTTTGTGGCTGCGTGGCTTGGCGCATCGGGCCGTTCCCGCCTTTGCCGACCGCCTCAGCCTGATCACCATGGCCGATCTCGACCCCATCGAGGTTCATAACGCCGAGCTGATCCACGCCGTGCGGCAGCCCGATCCGGAGCCAGACGGTGCCGTCCGCGAGGTCGTTGCGTCCATTGTCGGCGCGGCGCGGATTTCAGACATCGCCACCGCAGCCGAGTGCCGGGGGAGTGGCTTCCGATCCGTCGTTCGCATGATCCGTAGTCATGAGCTCGAGCTCGTCGCACATGAACGGATCTCTCCCGATACGCTGGTCCGCCGGAGGGCCTCGTAATGTTGAATTTCGCACCAAGCGGCGACACGCCCCGTTTCGCTTTCTTCAAGGGCGACAAGGTAACTATCGGTGGAATTGAGTATCGCCCGTTCGATATCAGAGATCACGGATACGAGTTCGTCCGTCTTGATGGAACGGGACTAACTGAGACCTTTTGCCGGACCGAAATCGCAAGGCTCGCGGATCTCGGACACATCCAGCACGAACGTGGTGCTCTGCTACCCGCCCACGCTAAGGCCCGTCTGGCGCTTCCTGCCGACCTCCTTTCGCAGTTGCCCGATGCCATGCATCGCGTGGCCCGCGGAAAGGAAGCTGTCGTCTTTGCATTCCTTGCCCTCGAACGGGAAGGCAAGGTGGTGCGGACGGATGCGTCGATCACGAACGCGAAAGACACCATCACCGGTAGGGCCGCCCGGATGCTCGAAACGCCGAGCCAATACGACGGGATGTCCGGTAGCTCCTCGGGGTTCAAGGTTCCGGCCTTCGGTGCGAGGACGCTGAGGCGCTGGCTTAGGGCGTATGAAGATTTCGGCGTCTGCGGGCTCTACAATGGCACCGGGCAACGCGGAAACCGTGAGGCCCGGCTTCGCCTTGAGGAAAGAATGGTTCTTGCGGATTGTGTCCGCAATTACATGACGCCGGGCATGACCCAGTCGGCGGTTTATGAAGACGTAAAGAAAGCCATCAGGAGAAAGAACGAAGAACTCCGCGCGGAGGGTCGGCCGGACCTGATTTGCCCGTCGAAGGAGACAGTCCGCAAGGCGATCAAAGCCTTAGACCCGTATCAGTGCGATGTTGCCCGTCTCGGGGCTGAGGCGGCGCGGCGCAAGTACGCTCCGGTGGGCACTGGTCTGGACCTGACCCGCCCGTTGCAGTGGGTCGAGATCGATACATGGAAGGTCGATCTGATCACCCTGCTCACCGATTCAGGGCTTCTGAACTTCCTCACGGAAGACGAGAAGTTGAGCTTCGGCCTGACGGGCGAGAAGAAGCGTTGGCATCTTACCGTCGCGATCTGCACGACCACGCGATGCATTATCGCGATGCGGCTATCGCAAACACCCAATGCGCAGACCACTCTCGAAGTCATCGACATGATCGGCCGTGACAAGGGCGTCTGGGCCGACGCGGTAGGCACGCTCAGCCCGTGGCCCATGCGCGGAACGCCGGAACTTATCTTGGCCGATTGCGGGAGTGAATACGTCTCATACGATGTGCGAGTAGCCGCACGAGATCTTGGCGTTTCATTCGAGCATGCGCCGGCCGGACTTCCGGAGATGCGGGCACGGATCGAGCGGGTGTTCCGGACGATTTCAGTCAACCTGCTGGCTCGTCTTACCGGGCGGACCTTTAGCAACGTCGTCGAGCGCGGTGACTACGACTCGAAGGGACGTGCTGCGCTGACCGTAGATGACCTTTGCGCGGCGCTCACTCGCTGGGTCGTCGATATCTATCACCGCACGCCGCATGAAGGGCTCGATGGAGAAACACCAGCGAACTGCTGGAAGCGGCTGACCGAGGAGTACGGGGTTGCTCCGCCGGCAGACCTGCGGCGCCGCAGACTGGCCTTCGGGACGCGGATGAAACGCTCCGTGCAAAAGGATGGCATCACCATTTTCGGCGTGCGCTATCACTCGGAATTCCTTGCCGAGACGATGCTGCACAAGCGGGACAAGGAGCTTAACCTGCGCTGGTACAGCGAGGATATCGGGGCCATCGCCGTCGAGATCGATGGCGAGTGGATCGAGGTCCCGTCGGTCCTTGCGCGTCATCAAGGTGTGCGAGCCGCCACTTGGCGCCAAGCCTGCGACAAGCTCCGGGCCCGCTTCAAACACGAGGCCGCGCTCGAGGAACACATCGTCCACAAGGCAATCGACGATATCGAGCAGATCAACGGCGAGGCCATGAAACGTGTGGGCCTCCTTTCAGAAGACTGGTCAAAAGAGCAGCTTGAGCAGGAAGAGAAGAATTTGTTCATCGGCTTCGCAATTGAGCCCGATGCGCAGGGCGAGCCGCAACGAGCGACTTCCGCTGATTTCGGAGAAGACTTCACTCCGTCTGAGGGAGATCACGAAAACGTCAAAGAAACCGCTTTGAAATTCGAAGATGCGTTTCCGCGCCGACCTCGCCGTACGCAGATCCGAACCGTTCCGAGCGTGACCCATCCCAGGGTGACGACCCGGATGAACCGGACTTCGACATCGAGGATAAATAGATGACTACTCAAGATCTGCAAAACCGCGGTACGATCCGCGCCACCGTTTCCGACCTGCGCGGGAAATACGTGACCCTGAAGCGGGATCATGATTTTCGCGCGCAGCTCGACCGACTTCTGGCGATGGACGTGAACGGCAATCCGATCATGGCCGGTGAGGCCATGAGGGCCGCCGGCGAAAAGCGCGGTATCGCCGTTGTCGGCGGGGCCGGTAGCGGGAAAACCTCACTGATCGCAAAAGCGGTCGGGAAGCACCCGGCGCTCCAGCCGTCCGAAGATGCCCTCATGCCTGTCGTCGAGATCACTGTGCCAAACCCCGCCACCGTGAAGAGCGTGGGCTTCGAGATCCTGAAGAAGACTGGGTACCCGGAACTCGCCAACAGGCGGACGGCCTGGGAAATCTGGAACGACGTCAGAACCCGCTTCCGGCTTCTCGGTACCCGCGTTCTCGTGATCGATGAAGCGCACGACCTGTTTCCACGGAAATCGAAATCAGAGGCCTACGATATTCTCCGGACCTTGAAATCGCTCATGCAGGGCAACGGGTCGGTTGTTGTCGTGCTTTGCGGGATCGAGAGCCTCACCGACAGCATCTCGTTCGACTACCAGGTGCAGCGGCGGTTCGCAAAATTTGAACTACCGCCGGTCACCACGGCGGCGGACAGCAAGCTGATCTGGGGAATGATCGGCAAATTCTGCGACCGAGCCAATCTTGATCGCCCCAAGCAGACCGACCTCATCGATCGTCTCGCCCATGCCGGCCGGTATCGCCTCGGCATCTGCATCGAGCAGATCATCTCCGCCATCGAGATCGCTTTGATGCGCGGGGATACCCAGCTCGACATACAGCACTTCGCCGACGCCTTCTTCCAGCAAGAAGGGTGCGAGGTCGACCGGAACATCTTCCTCTCGCCGCGGTGGTCGTCGATCGATCTCGGCTGATCCCCGCTGTGCATCAGGCACACCCACGCACGCCAAATTCGCCGATTTCACAGGAACTCAAACATGCCCGTCCTCTTCCCGCATCTACAATGCCACGCCGACGAAACGCCACTGTCCTTCAGTGCGCGTCTCGCGGCCTTCCATATCGACAAACCGCTCGTCCCATTCCTCCATGACATCGGCGTGCAGCCCGATGCCCTGGCTCTCGGCAATACCGATGCCGTTAATCGCCTCGCTGCCATCGCCGGGGTGGACCCGGCGGTGCTGAGCCGCAACGCCATGCGCAGCACTGCCAAGGACGACTACGTCCTTCGTGGCCACGAGCTGAGCGCAGAGATGTTGTCGCGTCCCGACACCACCTTCTGCCCGGCGTGCCTGCTTGAGGATGATGCCGACGCCACGGATGTCGCCGTATTCCGCCGCCAGCGCCTCGCCTGGACCCTGCGCCCCGTACGGACCTGCGCGCGGCATGGTCTCTCACTCGTCCGTCGCCGCGTCAAAGGTCACGATCGTAAGTACTTCGAGTTGGCCCGTCATGTGCCTGAGCGCGGCGACGATCTTCGCCACCTGATCGACGGCTGTACCCAAAGATCACCGTCACGCTTGCAGGGCTATGTCCTGTCGCGACTGGACGGCGTAGCTGGCCCGGCGTGGCTCGACAGCCAGGCGCTCAAGCAAGCCATCAAGACCTCGGAGTTCGTCGGCGCGCTGGTAGCATTCGGTCCGTCCGCAAAGGCCTCCGAACTCAGCCAAGATCAGTGGGACGAAGCGGGTCGCATCGGCTTCGAGGTGACATCGGAAGGGGAGGCCGGCATTCAACGGGCGCTTCACGAGGCGCAAAACGCTTTCAAGCGCACCGGCGCCGTGCCGGGCCGCCGCAAAATGTACGGCATGCTCTGGGAATGGCTGTCCGCGACGAAGCTGCGCAAGGCGCCCGGTGATATCGCGCGTATCATGCGTGAGCACATCTTCGAGACCATGGCGATCGGTTCAGGGGAGGTAATTCTGGGTGAAGCGTTGCCAGAGCGTCGACTGCATAGCGTTCAGTCCCTCGCGCGCGAAAGTGGTCTGCACCCGATGACTTTGCGCAACATCCTGGCGGCCGGAGGGCTTATCCCGGCCGAGCCGGAGATCAGCGCATATCACCTCTTCGACGCCGAGGCCGGTCGCAACCTGGCCGCTCCGGTCCCGCGTGCCATCACCGTAAGCACACTCGACGAAGCGCTGGGCTGCACGCGCCCCGTGGCCGATCAGCTCCTCAACGAGCGTCTGCTCCTGCCGCTTGCCGATGGGCCCAAGGATTCCGCTGGCCGCATGTGGAAGTCGGTCGGCGAGGACGCCGTCGCCAAGCTGATCGCGGATCTCCACGCTCCGGCGCGGCCGGTTGCGACCGTGCCGTCGGGAATGGTGACAATTTCGAAAGCGGCCGAGAAATCGAGGGCGCTGTGCATCGAGATCATCCATCTCATTCTCGGCGGCTTCCTCGAGAACATCGCCCGTCTTCAGGGTGTCCACGGCATCGCGGCCGTGCTCGTCGATCCGGCTGAAGTCCGCGCCGCAGTCGCAGCGCATATGCCCGGGCTTTCTGCAAACACGGTCTTCGGAAAGCTGCGGATACCGAAGGCCACTGGTTGGGCGCTGGTCGACCGTCAGGTCGCGCCGCGGCTGCCGTCCACGGTGATCGAAGGCCGGGGCGGGCGGCATCGCTTTCACCGGTTCGACGCTCGGGAAGTGGTTTCCTTCATGTCCGAGTTCACGACCGCGGTTCGGATCGCGAACGAGCACGACCTCGAGCGGGAGGACGTGATTTCTCGTCTGAAGTCGCGAGGCGTTCGACCGGTGGTCAGTCAATCCGAGGTCGGCGTTGATTTCTACAAGGTCGCTCGGCTTCCCGAGTTCAGCACAGCGTAGCCCGGGACATTGCCTCGGGTGGAAACGGGGCAGGGGGCGCAGAAATAGAACGTATCGAGGGTCGCCATTCGGCGGCCCTTTTTTGCTTTCTGAGTCTGCGATTGTGCACTACGTTCTCGGAGCGCTTCGATCGGAACCCAAGAAATATTTTCGGGTGATCCTGACGGTCATGAATTGGTTGTATAATGGCCAAGACCGCAAAAAATACACTGTTCGACTCCCGTTGAATCAATGGGTTAGCGGAGGTCGATGGTCGTTATTTGGTTGTCGCTACACCGACAGCATGTTCGAGGCCGACCGGATCGAGACCGACGCGGACGGCCGGATCCGGGGAAGCTCGGACGTGTTCATCCTGACGCCGAAGGATCCGGCGCGCGGCAACGGCATACTGCTCTTCGAGTTCATCAACCGCGGCAACAAGCGGGCGCTGCAGTTCTTCAACAACGGGGCTCCGGGTAACGACACCCGAACGATGTCCGACGCCGGCAACGGCCGGCTTCTCGGCGAGGGCTACACGCTCGTCGTGGTGGCCTGGCAGGGCGATGTGCCGCGGGGCGACGGGCGGATGAGCTGCGCGCTGCCCGGCTATGTCGACGATGCGCCCACGCGCATCGCCGCAGAGTTCATCGTCGAGGACGAGGCGACCCGCGTTCTGCCGCTGTCCACCAAGACCGGCACCCGGAGCTACCCTGCCGCGTCGCTCGACACGTCGGCGGCACGCCTGACCCGGCGGCGCTATCCGGACGCGCCGGCCGAAGAGATCGGCGCCGACGACTGGGCGTTCGAACGGAACGACGGCGATGCCGCGGGCCTCGGGGCGGGCGACGTCATGGCGGCCGAGCAGGCCATCGTGCCCTGTGCGCGGCACCTGCATCTTTTCGGCGGGTTCCGCCCCGGCTGGGTCCATACGCTGGAATACGACGCCGAGGATGCGCTGGCGATCGACGTCGGCTTCGTTCTAATCAGCGAGACACTCGGCTTTCTGCGCCACGGCGGCGCCGGCAACCCGCTGGCCGGAGCGATCCGGCATGCGATCGGATGGGGCCGGTCGCAATCGGGCCGGGCGATCCGCGATTTCCTCTGGCGCGGGTTCAACGCCGATCATGCCGGGCGCTGCGTCTTCGACGGGATGCTTCCGCACATCTCGGGCGGCGGCAAGACCAACATGAACCGCTTCACCAACCTCGTGGTCGCGGCCTCGCCCGAATACGAGGACCGGGCGAACCCGTCTGACCAGTTCCCCTATTCCTACGCCGAAAGCACCGATCACGTGAGCGGGGCGCGGGATGCGATCCTGCGGCACCCCGGCACCGACCCAAAGGTGATCCACACGCAGACGTCGTCGGAATACTGGTACCGGCGCGGCTCGCTCGTGCACACCGACACCGAGGGGCGCGACCTCGAGCAGCCCGAGAGCGTCCGCATCTATATCCGGGCAAGTGCCCAGCACTGGGCCGACACCCGCGTCGCGCCGCCGGTGAAGGGGCCGTGCCGGGAGTATTTCAACAACGTGCACACCGCGCCGTTCTTTCCGGCCACGCTGACGCTGATGCGGCGCTGGCTGACCGACGGGGGCGCCCCGCCGCCCTCGCGGATCCCGAGCGTGACGGACGGCACGCTTGTCGGCGCAGAAGACCTACCGGGAGCTGTTCCCCGCGATCCCCGGCACGCTTCTGCCGCAGGGCGCGAACGATCTGCCGGTTCTCGATTACGGCCCCGGCTACGCTGCCGGCGCGGCCGCGGCGCATCCGCCGCTCGAGACCGGCGCACGCCACGCGGTGCTGGTGCCGGTGCCCGACGAGCCTGGCAACGATGTCGCGGGGCTGCTGGCGCCGATGGTCGTGGCGCCCCTGGGCAGCTACACGGCTGGAACCTCCGCGGGCGCGGTATGCTGTTCTCGTTCATGGGCAGCTACATTCCCTTGCCCGAAACGCCCGAAGAGGCGGCGCTGACCGGGGATCCGCGCCCGGCGATCACGGAGCTCTATCCCACGCCCGCCGCCTATTCCGAGGCGATCCTGAAGGCGGTCTGCCGGCTGATCGCAGAGGGGTTCCTGCTGCCGCAGGCGCGCGCGGAGTTCGCGGCCCTGAGCGCGCGCTACGGCGCGGCAAACCATCATCACCGGATCTGAGCCATGGATTACGACGCCTTCGCGGACTGGGCCGCCGCACGGTTCGGGTGCCGCTGCACCACGGTCCTTGTGTATCACGAGGCGGCGGCGGAGCGGCTCTATTCCTCCGATCCGGACATCGTGCCGGCCCGGGGCCGCAAACGTTTCGACGACGCGCCGGCCATGGCGCGGATGCGCGCGCGCGGAGAGACGCAGGTGTTTCGCGGAGAGGAGGAGCTGCGCGCCATGTTCGGCGGCATCGACAGGCTGACCGCGATCGGCTGTCTATGCCTCGTCAACCTGCCGGTGCGGGACGGGGCAGGGCAGCTGATCGGACAGGTCAATCTCAACCTGCCCAACCGGGCTCTTTCGTCGGGCGAGCTGCGCGATCTCGCGGCGCGAGCACAGGCCCTGTCGCCGCGACTGGAGGCCGCCCGAGAGGTCTAGGCCGCCGGACGATGCCGGGCGGTCACCTCGATCTCGACCTTGATTTCCTCGTTGACGAAGCCGCAGGTGACGGTGGTGTTTGTCGGCCGGGGGTCGTCGAAGACCGTGCCGAGATGCCTGGAGATCGGCAGGATGTCGTCGCGCCGGGCGCCTAGCCGCCGGCGCCGTAGAGGTCCGCGTAATCCTTGCGCAGTTCGGCCTTCTGCACCTTGCCCATCACGTTGCGCGGCAGCTCGTCCACGATCATGACCTCCTTGGGCTGCTTGTACTTCGCGATGGCGCCGGACAGGGCCGACCGAAGCGCGGCCACGTCCACGTCCTGTCCGCTGCGGGGGACGACGACGGCGGTGACGCCTTCGCCGAAATCGGGATGCGGCACGCCGAAGACCGCGCTTTCGGCGACGCCGGGCAGGGCGTCGATCACGGTCTCGATCTCCTTGGGATAGACGTTGTAGCCGCCGGTGATCACCAGGTCCTTGTCGCGCCCGACGATGTGCAGGTAGCCGTCTTCGTCGATGCGCCCGAGATCGCCGGTGATGAAGAAGCCGTCGGCGCGGAATTCCTCTGCGGTCTTCTCGGGCATCCGCCAGTAGCCGTCGAAGACGTTCGGGCCCTTGACCTCGATGGCGCCGGTCTCGCCCTCCGGCAGGGCTTCGCCGGTCTCGCGGTCGGTGATGCGGATCTCCACATCGGGCAGCGAAAAGCCGACCGCGCCGACCCGCCGCTCGCCCTCATAGGGGTTGGAGGCGATCATGCAGGTTTCGGTCATGCCGTAGCGTTCGAGGATGGCATGCCCGGTGCGCTCCGCGAAGGCCTCGCGCACATCTCGAAGAAGCGGCGCGGAGCCGGAGACAAACAGGCGCATCCCGGCGGTCGCCGCCCTGTCCAGGCGCGGCGATTTCACCAGCCGGCTGTAAAAGGTCGGCACGCCCATCAGGACGGTGGCGTCCGACATCAGGTCGATCACCCCGCCCTCGTCGAAGCGGGTGAGGAAGATCATCGTCGCCCCGGTGGTCAGCGCCATGTTGCACGCCACGAACAGCCCGTGGGTGTGGAAGATCGGCAGCGCGTGGATCAGCCGGTCCTCTTCGGTGAACCGCCAGACGTCGTTCAGCGCCGCGGCGTTGGAGCCGAGGTTGCCGTGGGTCAGAACCGCCCCCTTCGAGCGTCCCGTGGTGCCGGAGGTATAGAGGATCGCCGCCGGATCGCCCTCGCCGCGGGGCGCTGGCGTCTCGTGCGGCGCAGCGTCGCGCGCGGCGTCCATCAGCGTGCCGCCGGCATTGGCGCCGAGCGTCTCCAGCCTCGTTCCGCCAGGCAGACGGCCGCGCATCTCGCCTTCGCGGTCGGGCGTAGAGACGACGAGCCGCGGCTCGGCATCGCCGAGGAAATAGTCGACCTCCGCACCCGTGTAAGCGGTGTTGAGCGGCAAGAAGACAGCGCCGACATGCAGGCAGGCGAGGTAGAGCATCACCGCCTCGGGGCTCTTGTCCACCTGCACCATCACCCGGTCGCCCGGCGTCACGCCGCGCTCTGCCAGGACAGCCGCGATCCGGCGCACATTGTCCGCCGCCGTCTCGAAGCCGATCGGTGTCAGGCCGGGGCGTTCGAACAGGGGCTTGCTGCCATGAATGCGGGCGCGGTCGTAAAAGGCGGAAAGGATGGGCTGGGTCATGTCGCGTCTTTCTGGCGGGTACGGTCTGGCGCCGCCGCGCGGGCGCCCTTGAGGGCGCGGCGCAGCTCGGGGCCGGTGGCGATGGTGCCCTCGTTGGCGAAGGCCTCGTGCCGGGCCTCGATCCGGCCCGGCTCGTAGAGGTAGTTGATCATCACCCCGTGGGCGCGGGAGAGCGCGGTTGGCGCGAAATCGGCGGGCCAGTTGACGCGGTGCGCCGAGGCGCCGTTGCCGAGGTGGAACCGCGCGACCGGATCGAGCGGCTGGCCGCTGCCGGACCGCGCCTCTGCTATGTAGCGCGCGGCCCAGGCCTGGACCTTTGGCGCCAGCGCATCGCGCGCGGCGTCGTCCTCGCGCCAGTCGCCGCGGGTCAGCGCCTCGGAAAGGGCGGCGCCCTCCGGCTCTTCGCGGGCGGCCAGCCAGCGGGCGAAGCCGGGCGCCGGCGACAGCGTGACGAAGGTGCGCAGATGCGGCAGCGCGGCCGCGAGGTCCGCGGCGACCTGCTTGATCAGGAAATTGCCGAAAGAGATGCCCTTGAGGCCCGGCTGGCAATTGCTGATCGAATAGAAGACCGCGGTGTCGCCGCTGCCGTCCTCGTGCGCGGTATCGCCCGCCAGAAGCGGGCCGATGGCGTCCGGGATCGCGGCGCAAAGCGCCACTTCGACGAAGATGAGCGGCTCGTCCCCGGTCGCGGGGTGGAAGAAGGCGTAGCAGCGGCGGTCCGGCGGCTCCAGCCGGCGGCGCAGATCGTCAAGATCGCGGATCGCGTGCACCGCCTCGTAGGCGACGATCTTGTCGAGGATCGCGGCGGGCGAATTCCAGTCGATCCGCCGCATCTCCAGAAAGCCGCGGTTGAACCAGGACTTGAGCAGGTGGCTGAAATCGTCGTCGATCGGGGCGAGGTCGGGCGCATCCGCCATCAGCCGCAGCAGGTCCTTGCGCATCCGGACCAGCCGAAGGGTGCCGCCGCTGGGATAGTTGAGCCGCCGCAGGAGGCTCTGGCGCCGCGGTTCGACGGCGCCGAAGAGGGCCGAGAGGGCGGGCTCGCTGCGCTCTTCCTCCCATCTGGCGTAGGCTGCGCGAATTGCCTCGGGATCGGCGCTGTAATCGGTCAGGAGCGTGCGGAAGAATCGCAGCTTGGCCGCGTCGCCGAGCTCCGCGAAGGCCTCCAGCGCCTGCTCGGCGGCGGCTATGCGGGTCGCCTCGCCACCCCGGCGCATCAGCTCCCGGCAACTGGCGGACAGGCGCTCCTCGGCCGACTGGTCCGAGCCGGCGGCGACGATGCGCCCCCGCACGGCGCTGCCGACATTCGACAGAAGATCGTTGAGAAAGGCGATGTTGGGGTTGGCCATGTCCGCGGCTCCCTGCATGAGATACCGCCCTATACACTTGCCGTAGTCTGTTGTATATAACAGGGTCGAGTTTGGATATTTGCGCGTCCTCCTCTAAGGTGGTCGGCATTCAGCAGAAGACGGCCCGAATGTCCCGCACGTCAAACACCACCCGCATCCGCGAAGCGCTCGAGACCGCCATCGTGAACGGCACGCTCGCCCCCGGCGCGCGCATCGACCCCGAGGCGCTGGCCCGCGATTTCGGCTGCTCGCGCACGCCGATCCGCGAGGCGCTTCAGCAATTGCAGGCCTCTGGGCTGGTGCGGGTCCATTCCAAGCAGGGCACCTTCGTGTCGGAATGGAACGCCGAGGAACTGGCCGAACGGTTCGAGGCGATGGCCGAGATCGAGGGCATCTGCGCCCGTCTTGCCGCGCGCCGCATCTCCGAGCCAGAGCTCGAGGCGCTGGAGGCGCGGCACCAAGCGTGCCTGTCGCTGGCCGGCGCCTCGGCCTTCGACGATTATTATTCGGAGAACACGGCCTTTCACGTCTGCATCTACGAGGCGACGCACAACGCCTTCCTCGCGGCAGAGGCGCGACGGCTTCACGCGATGCTGCAACCCTACCGGCGGATGCAACTGCGCGCGCGGGGGCGGCTGACGCGGTCACACGCCGAACATGCCGAGGTCATGGCCGCGATCCGGGCAGGGGACGGCGCCGCCGCCGAGGCGGCGATGCGTGGGCATGTCCTCATTCAGGGCGACAGATTCCACGACCTCGTCGCGACGCTGAGGTCCGGGGCCGGGCGCGCCGCGGCGGGCTGAGCCGCGCGCGGGGTCAGTCCGCCGCGCCCTCGTCGCCGAGCAGGGTCATCAGAAGATCGCGGGTCGCGCCGATGTCGGCCGCCATCGCCGCGCGAAAGGCGGCTTGTCGCCCGCGTCGAGCGCTGCCAGCAGGTCGGCGTGATGACCCGCGTAACCCTTCCGGTAGTAGGTCTGCAGCAGATCGCGCACTTTGTCGGACAGAAAGCGCACATAGGCCCGGCTGCGGATGCTTGCCACCAAGATCACCTGCCGCGACCGTTGGCGGCAGGTCATCAACGAGGCAGACCGGATTCCGGTGAAGCACCTCCTGACCTTGCAGGAGGGCGTTTCCGAGGCGCAGTTCCGCGAAATGACGTAGGCGAATGTGCAGCTTGTAGTGCCGGAACCGCTGATCGGAAAATTTCCGGCGAGCATCCGGGCAGACCTTCAGACACTTGAGAGCTTCATGGGTGATCTGCGGTTGCTCGCAACCGGGGCTACATAACGCTGGCTTACGGTTATCTGACTTCGACTTTAACACCGCCCAACGCAAACACCTTGCTCGCGTAGTGATAGTGCGCTTTCCATTTGGTGTCTCGATCAGCATCGCCACCTATATCGGGTACGACCAGACGGCTGATGCCCGCAGCGACAATTGCCCGTGCACAGTCAGCGCATGGGTACAATGACGCATACATTGTCGAACCCGATAGCGACATGCCCTTGGAAAAGGCAGCATTAATAGCATTCCGCTCTGCGTGTTCCAGCATGAAGTATTTCCACTCGGGATCAAGCACGATGGCGCGAAAGGTGTCTGCTTTCGAAAAGTTGAAGCGATCCGGTGGCGCGTTCACCCCCTCTGAGACGATGTTTCCTGCCGAATCCACGATAAGCGCACCCACTTGGCGGTGCGGGTCGTGGCTCCGCTGGTGGAGCTCGACGCTCCGCCGCAGATAGTCGCTATCAGTCTGCATCGTTTTCATGGCATACCGTTCGGACTGAAGGGGTTGAGGCAAGATGGAGAGGGCAGAATGACGTTACTTGCTGGCGATAAACTCGATAAGACGAGATTCTTTCGCGAGGGTGATCCGATAAAACGTGCATCCAGCTTTGACCTCACGGTTGGCTGCATCTTCAACGATGAGGGGCAAGAGATCGCGGGTCCATATATCCTAGAACCCAACGAGATGGTTCAGGTGACTTCCGCTGAGGTCTTCGGCCTTCCCTCCGATATTACCGCTCACGTATCCTACAAAACCGGCATGACTCACAAAGGAATATGGGCGTTGACGGTCGGTGTCGTGGACCCGGGTTGGAATTGTCCTGTCTCGACCACACTTTTCAATTTCAGCAAGGTCCCCTTCGCAATCAGCAGGGGCGACGTGTTTCTCAGAGTTTCGATGTTTCAACATTCGCCGGTGTCGAGCCTCAATGAGGGCCCAGCCGTCGAGGAGTATGAGAGAGGGGTTCGCAAGACGGCCATGACTACCTTCGGACGGCAGTTTCTGAATGCCGACAAGGTAGCTGAGGACGCGGGCAAAGTTGCGATGGAAAAGATGCGTAACTCCGCCCTTATGTGGCTCGGCTTCATCGCGTTTCTGTTCGCCGTGCTTCAACTGGCTGTTTCGTGGGTCTCTCCGGCTGCCGTCGACGGCTGGTACACGACCTCTCAGTTCAGAGAGGAGATAGCCGTGCTGAAGGCCCAGGTAGCCTCTCTGACCGAAACGGTTGGCGCTACTGAAGTAACCGCGGTGCCGGACGACGGATCGCCGACTACTGATCTGGACGCGGGCGACGGAGTGGTAAACGAGCTTGATGAGTGACACGGCGGGTGAGCGATGAAGGAACCGACTAAATCCAGCATCCTGACTAAGACGGAGACAGATTCTAAGGATATTGTAGCCCAGCTTGACCGATGAACCGTCTTCACGGTGGCGACCCCGTGGCGATTCAGGCCATAAGGCGAAAGGTCGCTTCAAGCGAACTGCCACATATTCACCTGATCTCATTCAGGGTTTTTGGCTCCGGCGGTAGGGATCGAACCTACGACCAATTGATTAACAGTCAACTGCTCTACCGCTGAGCTACGCCGGAACACGGCGAGACCTTTAGCAATGCGGGTGGTGGGCGTCCAGAGGTGTTTGAGAAAAACTTTGCTACGAGCTGGAGACGTGGCGGAAACGTGGGGGAAGCCCGAAGGAGGCGTTTGTATTCAGGCGTTTGCGGCGCGGGACAGGCGGAAGGTGGCATCCGGTAGCAGGGCGGGGTCCGCGATGACCGCGCCGCGAGCCTTGAGGTCGATGAGGTGCGACAGCACGTTGCGTGCGGCCATCGGCAGAAGGGTCGCCGGACTGCCGGTGTAGATCATCGCGGCCAGTTCGTCCGCCGTGGCCGGGCCCGAGGTGAGGGCGTCCAGGATCTGGGCCTCGCGGGCCTCGCGGTGGGCGACGAGTTCGGCGATCCGGGCGGAGGCCCGTGGCACGGGCGCGCCATGGGCGGGGTAGAGGATCCGGTCGCTCCGTGCGCGCAGAGCTCTCATTGATGCCATGAATGCCGCGAGATCGCCATCCGGCGGGGAGACGATGGACGTCGACCAACCCATGACATGGTCGCCGGTGAAGAGCGCGTCCGTCCAGGCAAAGCAGAGGTGGTTCGATATGTGGCCCGGGGTATGGATCGCGGTGAGTGTTTCCGCCCCGACCGTCACGCTCTGCCCGTCAGCCAGCGCGAGATCGGGAACGAACGTGCGGTCGACCCCGTCGCTGCCGCGCGTCATGCGCGCTGCGAGGGCCTCCATACGGGGGGTGCGGCCGGCGCGGTAATCGCCGAACGCCGCCGTCGGCGCGCCGGTGCGGGCTGCGAGGGCGGGGGCGAGGCCGCTGTGATCGAGGTGGCTGTGGGTGACGAGGATGAGGGCGATGCGTTCGCCCGGATCGAGTGCGGCGAGGATTGCGTCCAGATGTGCCGGACGGTCGGGCCCGGGATCGATCACGGCGACGTCGCCGCGACCGACGATGAACGTGTTCGTCCCCTCCGCGGTCATGGGTGAGGGGTTCGGCGCAAGGATGCGGCGCAGGCGGGGCTCCCACATGTCGCAATTCATCTTTCGTCCTCCCGCATGGCGCTTTACCCCTGATCCCATGAATTTCGCCTGGCTTAAACGATCGATGCCGAAAGGGCTCTACGGGCGCGCGGCGCTGATCCTCGTTCTGCCCATCGCCGTGTTGCAGATCGTGCTGGCCATCGTCTTCGTGCAGCGCAATTTCGAGGGCGTGACGGACCAGATGATGCGCTCCGCGGCGCTCGAGCTGTCCTATCTCTCGACGCTCGCGGATGAGGCGCCCGATCTCGAGGCGGCGCAAGCCCGGATCGCGCCCGTGGCCGATGCGCTCGCAATCGACTGGGAGTTGCCGGGGGAGGAGATGCGCGGATATCGGCGGGTCTTCTACGATATCTCGGGCCGTGTGGTGATCCTGCGACTAGAGGAGGCGCTGCCGAACCTAAGGGCCGTCGATCTTGCGTCTTCCCTGCGCCGTGTCACGCTCCAGACGGAGACGCCGCACGGCCCTCTCACGCTCCAGTTCGACCGGAGGCGGGCCGCTCCGTCCAACCCGCACCAGCTTCTGGTCCTGATGGGGATCCTGGCGATCGTGATGACCGGAATCGCCTTTCTCTACCTGCGCGGACAGCTACGGCCCATCACCCGGCTCTCTGCCGCCGCCGAGGCGTTCGGGCGGGGCAGGGTGGTCCCGTACAAACCCTCCGGGGCGACGGAAGTGCGGGCGGCGGGCCACGCCTTTCTGGACATGCGCTCTCGCATCGAGAGGCAGATCGAACAGCGCACGTTGATGCTGTCCGGCGTCAGCCACGATCTCAGGACGCCGCTGACGCGCCTGCGCCTCGGTTTGTCGATGCTCACGGATGAGCCCGAGGCGGAGGACATGCTGAACGATATCGCTGAGATGGAGGCGATGCTGGGCACGTTCCTCGATTTCGCCCGGGGCGAGGCGTTGGACGATCCGCAAGAGGTCTCTCCGGCGGGCCTTGCGCTGAGCGCGGTCGAGAACGGTCAGCGCGCCGGTGGCACTGTCTCGCTGGGGCGGGTGCCGCCCGATGAGGTTCAGGTGACGCTTCGCCCGCTGGCCGTGGAGCGCGCGCTGGCCAACCTCGTGGGCAACGCGATCCGGTATGCCGGTAAGGCCGAGGTGTCCGTGCAGTTGGGCGAGCGGGCGGTGGTCTTCACCGTGGAGGATGACGGGCCGGGGATCCCCGAGGACTCGCGGGAGATCGCGCTTCGGCCCTTTGCCCGCCTCGACACCGCGCGCAACCAGGACAGGGGATCCGGCGTCGGTCTCGGCCTCTCGATCGCATTCGACATCGCGCGCGGTCATGGCGGCACGCTCCGCCTCGGGGAAAGCGAACGCTGGGGCGGGCTGAGGGCCGACCTGGTGCTGCCTCTCTGAGCGGGCTCAGCCCGTCAGGCCGCTGAGGCCCGGAAGGGACAGCGCGCCGGGGCCTGATGCAAGCGCGAGCTTCTGCGCCGCCACGCAACTGGCCTCCACCGGCATCATGAATTCGTGGCGGAGCGTATCCCTCACCTCGTGGCGCGGCGCGGAGAACCCGGAGCGGGTAAGCTCGGCGCGCACGAAGGCGGGGTCGTGCCGGTAGCGGTGGGTGAGTGTCGGGTGCCAGCCGCGAGGCGCCGGCTTCTGCGCCAGCTCGGTCGTGAAGACGATCCATCCGCCCGGCTTCAGGACCTGCGCCAGCCCCGAGAGAGCGCCGGAAAGAGTGCCGAAATAGACCATGACGTCCCCCGCGACGATGACGTCGAACGGCCCCTCCGGCAGGCTTCCGGCGACGCTGATGTCGGAGCGGGTCAGCAGGTCGTAGACGTTCCGTGCGCGGCTCTGCTCCAGCATTCCGATCGAGATGTCGCAGCCGTGGAGCGTCCGCGCATACTCCCTCAGGAGCGGACCGCAAAGCCCGGTGCCGCAGCCCGCATCCAGGATGTCGCGCGAGCGGGTCGCGGTCAGGCCGAGGCGCTGGACCATGTCGCGGATCAGGAACGGGCCGCGGTTCTGGATGCCGAAGAGAACCTGATCGTAGGTCTTGGCGAAAGCGTCGAAGATCTCGACCGAATGCGCCGCCTGCCGCTCCATGTCGCCTGCGCCGTTGACCAGCACTTCGACCGCGCGCAGATCGTCCCGCTCGGCCGGCGTGCGCAGGAGCGGGCGGGCGAGATCCAGATAGGCGCGGGCGCGGGCATCGCGGTCGAAGAAGGCGAAGACCTTGGCGGCGCGAACGATCATGTAGGCCCGGCTCGGCTCGCCGCTTTCGGGCCATTGCCCGATCAGGTCGTCCCAGACCTCTGCCGCACGCGCCTCGTCTCCGTCCTTCAGAGCGAGTACCGAAGCGAGTTGCACGGCTGAGCGATCGCTGGGATCGGCGGCAAGGGAGCGGTCCGCCTCCGACCTGGCCTCGTCGGAGCGACCCGAGAGGTGGAGCAGGATCGCGAGTTCCGTGCGGGCTTCGCCGTCGGCGGGATCGAGGGCCACCTTCTCTTCCGTCAGCGACAGGATGCGCTCGAAGATCCGCGCCGCTTCGGCTTCGTTCCCCGCCTGGCGTGCAGCGAAGACCTGCTGCGACGCAGCCCGTATGCCGTCGTCGAGGGCCGCGCGGGAGCGAGGGGTGTCTCGGGACGTCTCGGCCAGAGGTTCGCCCGGCTCGGTACGCGTCGTCGTATCGTCGAGATCGCTCATCGATCGGTCCCTCTGCCTCGCAGATCCTGTCGCGCTCCGCGTGCCGTGTGCCGGTATGCGGCCGTAAGGCGGCGCGTGTCGCGTCAAACCCCGATCGGCGCCCTCCATGGCGCAGCGTAGCCACGGGACCCGGCCAGTTCAACGCTGCCGTTGAGCGGCCTCGGACGGGCAGCGGGTGTGACCTGTCGGCAATACCTGACAGGTCCTGTCAGGTAAAAGGTTGAGGCCCCCCGGATCGAGGCATACGCGAGCCTTCTGCCAGCGACGTGCCAGGGGTGGCGTCACCCCCGGACCTTTCGCTCCCCCCGCGGGCGATCAGCAAGCACCCAAACCCCATACCCCAAGGAGACTGCCGATGGCTGGCTTCTCTCGTCTTGCGTCCTGCACGGCGCTCACTCTCATTTCGGCCCTTCCGTTCGAGGCGGCCACGGCTCAGCAGAGCTATGCGCTCGACGACGGCTCCGAGGTTCTCGTCCTCGATCCGATCTTCGTCGACTCGTATGAGGAGGAAGTGCTCCAATCCCTCGGCGTTTCCGTCATCTCCTCCGATGAGATCGCGGAGCGACCCGTGACAAACGACATCTCCGAGATCGTGCGCAAGATGCCGGGGGTGAACCTCACCGGTGCCAGCGCCTCCGGGCAGCGAGGCAACCAGCGACAGATCGACATCCGCGGCATGGGCCCCGAGAACACCCTCATCCTGATCGACGGAAAGCCTGCCCAGTCCCGCAATTCGATCCGCATGGGACGTGGCGGCGAACGGGATACGCGCGGCGATTCCAACTGGGTCGCGCCCGAACTGATCGAGAGCATCGAGGTCATCCGTGGCCCGGCGGCGGCCCGCTACGGCTCCGGCGCGGCGGGGGGCGTGGTGAACATCGTCACCAAGCAGCCCGAGGCGGAACGCTTCACCATCTCCACCCAGTACACGGCGCCTGAATCGAGCAGCGAGGGGGATACCCGCCGCCTCAACATGATCTGGTCGAAGCCGCTGACGGACGCGCTCAGCCTGCGTCTGACGGCGAACTACAACCGCACGGATGCGGACGATCCGGACATCAATGTCGAGGAGACCTGCGAGATCGGCACCCGGGGCTGCAACGTCTATGCCGGACGGGAAGGGGTCGAGAACCGCGACATGACTGGCCTCTTGCGCTGGGAGCCGACCGGGGGGCACCGCATCGATTTCGAGCTCGGTTATTCGCGACAGGGCAACATCTATGCCGGCGACAGCCAGCTCAGCCTGCCGTCCGAGCTGTCCCAGAGCCTCGCCGAGGATGGCGACGAGACCAATGTCCTCCACCGCCGCACCTTCGCCGTCACCCATGAGGGGACATACGATTTCGGCGAATCCGTCAGCTACCTCCAGCTCGAGCGCACCAAGAACAAGCGCCTGATCGAGGGCACCGCGGGGTCCGGCGAGGGCCGGATCCAGTCCGAAGAGTACGGCGTCACCTATCTCGACAACATCGCCGCGAAGACCGAATGGATCCTGCCGGGACGGACCTTCGGCCGGGATACGACCTACACGTTCGGGACCGAACTGCGATACGAGCATCTGGACGATCCGGTTACCGTCGGCTCCCGCGGCGATCTCGATTTCGAGTTCGGCGATACCGAGGCGGCAGCGGAAAATCGCGACGACGAGATGGACCAGACGCTTCTCGGCATCTACGCCGAAGCGAACATGAAGCTGTCGGACGTCGTCACCCTCTCTCCCAGCCTCAGGGCCGACTACGCCGACACGTTCGGCTGGAACCTCTCCGGCGCGATCAACGCGGCATGGGAGGTCACACCGAACTGGACGGCGAAGGTCGGTATCGCGAGGGCCTTCAAGGCGCCGAACCTCTACCAGATCAACCCAGGGTATATCTATGTCACCAATGGCCGGGGATGCCCCGCGCCCTACTACCTGCAAGGACCCTGCTATGTCCTCGGAAATCCCGATCTCGAGCCCGAGACCAGCACCAACACCGAGATCGGCGTCGCCTATTCCGGCCCGACCGGCGTCGAGGCGACGCTGACCGCCTTTCACAACGATTACCGCGACCGCATTCAGTCCGGCACCGACCAGTTGGCGACATTCACGATCGGGGACGACGCCAACCGCGTCTTCCAGTGGCAGAACATTCCGGAGGCGGTGGTCTCGGGCGTCGAGGGCAGCTTTGCCGCACCGATCGGTCAGGATCTGCAATTTGCCACCAACTTCACCTACATGGCCCGATCGGAAAACAAGGAGACGGGAGACCCGCTCAGCCTCGTGCCTGACTACACGATCAACGCCTCCCTCGAATGGCAGGCGACGGACGCGCTGACCCTGATTCCGTCGCTCACCCATTACGGAAAGATCGAGGCGCCGAAGAAGAACCCGGTGATGGAGACCGATTACGACAACACCGACGCCCGCGATCCCTACACCCTGTGGAACCTCGCTTCGCGGTACGAGGTCACAGAGGATTTCTCCCTGACCGCCGGCATCACCAATGTCGCGGACAAGGAGATCAAGCGCACGGGCGACGGTGCCAATACCTTCAACGAGCCCGGCCGGACGTATTACGTGGGTCTGACTAAGTCGTTCTGAGCGGACGCATTTCGGTCTGCAGGGGGCTCGCCGGGAGACCGGCGGGCCTCTTTCATTAGAAGCCACTAGTCGATGTTCGACGCAGCCGCACCCCCCACGCCCGATCCGCCTTGGGGCGCATGGCGAGCCGATGGAGGCACGTGCGGTGTGACGGCGGCATTATCTCTACCACTTTATACACCTTAGGCCACTGTTTTCTATATATCCGGGCTTTCGATCGGCGGATAGGTTCTTCCACTTCGTCGGGTCATTATCTGCCACACTGTACTTCGTTCCGAGCATGAAAAAACCGCCACAGAGGGCGGTTTTAGAGACAGGCATTTTGAAAAGGTCTAAATTGGCATAACGCCTTTGACCTCGGATCTTCGGTAGAACGACCTCCCGATCCCGGCGCCTTTAAGCTCGACTGAAATTTCTGCAGACATAAGCCGAGCTTCGGCGGTCCTCCAGTGGCATTCCATATGGCTGGCGATGTCGGCAAGCGCGATATGTTCCCGCAAAAAACCTGCGATCTCTGTGCGCGACAAGCAGTCAATCTGGCAACCTTCGGAGTTCTGGATCGAATGTACGCGAAGATAAGGCACGCCATCCCGATCACGCAGATCGAGAAACTTGCGAACTCCGTACCGCTTGATCCCAAGAATGCTGGCTGCATCTTCAAAGCCGACAAGGTCCGGAGAGCTTTCGCGGATCAGTACCGTGCTGACTTCCTTGGGGTCCAAAAGGATGCCCAGGAAGCGAAGATCCGGATCAACACATTCGACCTTCTCTAATTTGCCGCCGAGAGGGGCGCGCACGATGTCTGTGACTGACCAATGTGATGAGCGAGCTGCCCTCGGGATATCGCACATGCCTTCAGTGGCGCGTTCGACCGATTTAGTGCGACCCATTATCGCTTGGAGGAAGGTCTTCGCGTCTTCCAGAGCAACATGCTGTGCCGAGTTTGAAGCGCGATCTTCTTGTTCGATTACTTGGGGTAGAAAACTGGCGGCTACGAGTTGTTCTGCTTGCGTTCGGCCGCAGTTCAAGAATTTACGCAACTCTCGGTTAGAAAGCGCAGTGTGAACCCGAGAGAACAAAGTTTCACCCGATATGGCGTCGAAGACGACATGATGGGAGCTGCGATCGGGCTCGCCATCCAAAAGCTTGCCGTAGACAAGGGCTCTTTGCACCGTCATCGGACCGACGTTCATCTGCCGCGCCAAGGTGTAAACGGTGTGCTTGCGACGGCGGGAAATTATCGACCCGAAGACGTCCGCACCTGCTTCCACCGGGAAGTGATCGAGAATGAAGGTCCGGGCGACATCCAGGACCGGACCAAAGGGCTTTCGTTTATCCGTATCCTGCAGCCACGTGTGGAAGAAGCCGTAGACCTGAGCAGGGCCGCCGTGAAACCCTTCGTGTTGAGCCTGCTCACGAACGCTCTGCAGCGCGCTGCAAACGCCATCTTCTCCTTGCGACGCGTGTTCAAAACCGACGGCTCCTGCGGCTTCGAGATCTTCCGATGTGGCTGCTGGCATGGTCCGGGTTACAGGAAAGGTCAGCAACAGTCCCAACATCTCGCACGTTCGAGCAGCGAGATCGATCGGCTGTCCGTCCAGCCAAGCCGGCCCACTGCCGCCTGCCAGCCGCGTCTCGATATAACTTTGCAGCGCAGAAGGATTCGTTGGGTCAGCTGATCTGACAAGACGGTTAAGTTCCGCGTTATCTGGAGCTACCATGTCCATGGTCTGAAACCGTTCCGCCTTCCGGGCCAAGGGGCGTCGGACCAAAGCAAACCCATGTTGGCGGCACCTGCGCACAGGTTCGATTCGCCATGACAATCGGCCTACGCGCAGTCCTCGAGAAGGGCTTGTTGGTTCCCTGTCTGCGAGCAAGCAGGCCGGGCAAAAGCTGGTCTGCTTGAGGTTCGTGAACTCCGTGTGGAAGTGCTCTTGGCCCAAAGCCCTGACGCGCGGTCGAACCGATCGGAACACCATCCGATGCAACACTTCGAGTGAATGTCCGGTCAGTTCGGAGAGACGATCAAACGTTGCTGGCGCAGGATCGATGATTTCGGTTTGGCTGAAGCCCAAAGCGCTGATGAAGGCGAACACGTCTAGGCCGGTATGGTACTCGGCGCAACGGGCCAGATAGCTCGTCAGGCTTTCGTCCTGCAAGGCAGGCAGAATGGGGCGCAGGGTCATCGTCAGGCTACCTTCTTGCCGCGCTTAGACTTCGGCGTTGCCTTTGCCCTCCGCTTCTTCTCGCGAGCGACCTGAATGCGCTCACCGATCTCGTCATCGTCCTCGAGTTGGATGGACATGAAGTCTTCGACAGCAAACACATTCGCGGTGAGGGGGCATCCTTCCTCCATACCCCATGCAGTTTCGAAATGCTGTCCCGTCAGCGTGTCGTCTCCCGCACGCAGAGCTTCATCGATCGCCGCAATCGTGATCTCGACACAGCGACCGAAGCGGTAACGGGCGCCATGGATGAGACGGACAGCGAGATCATCGCGGATCGAAAGCGCCAGGCCGGCTTTCCCAGCATAGAATGCAACGGTCTTGTGGATGCTGTCCGCGTTGCCGCCGCAATCGAGAGGTTGTGCAATGACCTTTCGGAACCGACGGTTCACCTGGGCGTCGAGCCCAGTGACGGCCAGCAAGCGCTCTGTTCCGCCAAGTAGCAGAACAACCGGATGATCGCCCTGCATCAGGGACTTCATCATGCGAAACATGGCGTCGGTCTCACTACCCGGGGTAGATCGGAACATGTCGTGAACCTCGTCCACGACGACGAGGCTGATGCCGAGGCGCTGGAGGCGACGTCGAACCATAGTCCATAGTTCATGCACCTTGACCCGGTCTCCGACGCCATCGAGGCCCAATTTCTCGAGGAACTGAACAGCCAGGCTGCGTAGTGTTGCCGGACTGCCGACGGTGACGTGGATGTAACGCGGGACCCCGGTTTCGTGGTTGTCGGTAAGGGCTTCGATGCTGCCGATCGCTTCGCCAATATCGGGGGTCTTCCCCGCGCCGGCACCCGCAATCAGAATGATGCCGTGGGTTTCGGTGCCGCGGGTGAACAAGACAGGCTCGTGTGTGAGCGTCCCGTCGGGGCCCGCGCGGAACAAGCGGGCCAGATTGTCTTTCAGGGACCTATAACTGGGTGTCCCGATATGAAGATTACGCAGCTCATCCACGGGCAAATTGATACCTTTGGATGCGTTCGTCATTTTGCTTCTCCGGAGTTTGTCGGTCAGGACGGAAAGTCAAAGTCAGCGCCATAGTTGGGGCTCTGACCGCCATCCACATTAGAGGAAGGTTCGCCACGCTCGTCGGCTCGACGGGCCTTTTCGGGTTCTTCTTGCGGGTGACTTGCCGTCTCAATGGAGGGCTTCGCCTGGGTCGGGGAATCCGACTGATTGGTCGAGGGGACCGCATGCCGGTCAGGATCTATCGCCGGGGCCGCGTTGTTCGACCCAGCCGGAGCGACTGGAAGGATCACTTGGCCGCGCCCATCGGGTGAACTGGTTGTTTTCTCGCGAGCGGGTACCGTGGAGAAGCTGGCAAGGGCCTCATCTTCCAGCTTCGCGATCCGGTCCTCTGTCCAAGCGTGATCGAGAATGTGGAACGAAGCTTTCGCCTTGGCATTCAAAGCTTCAATAGACCGGATTGCTTGCTCGACAACGTTTTCCTCCCATTCTTTCCGCTCGGGATCGGTCGCCTTGAGCGAACGGCAGGTCTTGAGCCAGGTTGAGGCATGAACGCCGCGGAAACATTCGAGAATGGACGGTACCGTTTGCCATCCGCCATCAAAAAAAACTTCGATGGCACCAAGATCCTCCTCGTTCCACCGCACTTCCAGCGTCGTCGAGCCAGGCTCGAAGAAAAAGCGTGCAAGGTCCTTAGTTTGGCCGCGCGGATGGGGGGCGATAATATGCGTCTTACCGCAATCCACTCATCGCGAAAGACCGGCGCGTTGCGTTTCTGGCAGACTACGGGGCGTACTAAAGCAGCCGTTCGCCCAGATCGCAGCGAAGGTCGGTTTCCCGCCCTTCGTGTCGAGGGTCCCCACCGACGCGAACGGCCCATAGCCGACCTTCAGTCCTGGGTTCGAATTCTGCAGCGCAATCCGTCAAAACTGCCTTTCGCGACAATTGTTCGAAGGT
This sequence comes from Tropicimonas omnivorans, assembly GCF_031846565.1. Classification (NCBI taxonomy): domain Bacteria; kingdom Pseudomonadati; phylum Pseudomonadota; class Alphaproteobacteria; order Rhodobacterales; family Roseobacteraceae; genus Tropicimonas; species Tropicimonas omnivorans. Next base: position 1,095,374 of record NZ_JAVRHL010000002.1, read on the forward strand.
CTGCATTCGGGGCAAGAGCAAGAAGTCACACCGCTCATCGTGAACGCCTTACTCATGCCGAGCCGCGCCAAGCGCGAAGGCGCTCGCCGCGAGACCGAGCGCGATGCGGAGGGCATGGAGGGTCAGCCATGTCCGTAACGTCGCCGACACGGCTTCTGACGGGATCTCTCCGTTGGCGAGTGCCGCGTTCGCTGGCAAGTGGTAGAGCCCTGTGACGAGCGCCAATCCGACCATTGCGGCGGCGGCGATCGCCCATGTACCACGCACCCCCCGTTCCCGTCGCGCCAGCCAGAGCGAACCAACAAGTCCCAGCAACGCGGGTCCCGCCACGACCGGTATGGTCCGCGCGATTAATCCGCTGTTCGCGGCGAACCATGCGAGGAAGTCGTCCGGCGGCAAGCTGGTCCAGTAGCCGCCGAAGGCGATGGCGATGCAAAGCATCGTGCCGGTGAACGCGGCCGATCCGAGGACGGCCAGATAGGCGAAAACTGCTCTCAGGCCGTTGTCTTTCCGGCCCGGATACGTCGCGCCCGCATCGCCATTCCGGCCTTCATGTTCAGCGAAAGCAGGGCGATGTTCAATGCGCCGGCGGCCAGCTCGACGATCTGCACGGTGGCAAAAGTCGCGTCAAAAAGTCCGGCTCGCGCCCGCAGCCCCAGGAACACCGCCGAGGGGACGAGGATGAGAAGGCCGTTGGCCGCCGTGATGATGGTGCGTCTGCGCTTGGCGCGGATGACGGGCGCTTTGGACCGCCCGGCGAGGCGCGTGCCGGTGGCACCTGCGGCCATCATGGCGATCACGAGCACCGGTAGCGCATAGAGGATCGCCGTCCGAACGGCCACGACGCCCGGGGTGGCAAGGACGAATTCGGCGGTCAGTGCCGAAACCCAAAAGGTTGCGATGGTGAGAAGGGCCGCGGCGCCGGAAATGCCGTGCAGTGCGACGAGAGAGGTACGGGACATGCTGGCCTCCATTTGAATAGCATACTATGTTATGAGTTAGATATGGACAGCACGCTATGCAAGATCTATTCGTCCGCCATGGCCACCGATACTTTCGATCGCGCCCGCTCCGCGGGCTATCTCGCCAACCATATGGCTCGGCTCTTTGCGCAGCGCCTGCATGAACGTATCCGTCCGCTGGGTCTCGCGCCTGCGCAGTTCATGACGTTGCTCGTGCTGTGGGAGGAGGACGGTCTGACGCAGCGCGACTTATTCGAACGTCTCGATGTCGAGCAGGCGACCATGGCCAACACTCTCGCGAGGATGGAGCGGGACGGGCTTATCGAACGGCGGGCGCACGCGACGGACGCAAGGGCCAAGACAATTCACCTTACGGCGCAGGCTCGCGATCTACGCGGCCCGGCGCAGGCCGCCGCTCGAGACGTCAATGCGATGGCCCTCGGTCATTTGAACAACAACGACCTCGATCTTTTCGTGTCCACCATGCGCAGTGCGATCGAGGGGCTGAAGGCGGGAGACGCCGAGTAGCCCAAGAGCTCAAGGAAGGGCGCGAGGCGCCGCGACAGCCTCAAGCGGTCCGACCCCGAGTAGGGGAGTGTCCCATGGTCGCCGACCGGACAACGACCTGAAGTATGTGGGGTATGGTTCGCTCCCGAAGCGACATGCAGATCTTGTCTTGCGTCTTGCGTCTTGCGTCTTGCGTCTTGCGTCTTGCGTCTTGCGTCTTGCGTGTTGACCTTGCGGGCTTCGGCGCGACCAATCGGATGACCGCTCCCAGCCTGAAACGGACATGCCCGCGGTCATCGTGACTGAGTAGAAATTCAGCCACATAGGGCGGAGAGCCAGCTTTCTGTTAACACTGGACAAAAGCCAGCGGTGCGCAAAAGCGGGCATATTGGGAAGGCTTGAGACGCCGTATCCGTAGGCTTGGACGGCCAGGATCTGCCGCCCATAAATGGTGGCCGAAGTGGGTTGTTCCGCGGAGCGATTTGGCAGGTCACCCTTGGGCGTTGGCGAAGGCTCCCGGTGGCCTCCCTGTATGACGGGCGAATGCCACGCTGAATGCACTCGCTGACCCGTATCCGACTTCGCGTGCGATCTCGGCGATCGGGGCCGTCTTCTTTGTCAGCATGTCCCTCGCCAAGGCCATGCGCCATTTGGTGACATACTCCATGGGGGCCGCGCCGAGTTCGCGATGAAACCTCTCGTAGAACGTCGATCGCGACATCGCGGCGCATTTTGCCAGGGCGGCGACCGAATGCGGTCGTCCGGGATCCGCATGGATCTCACGCAATGCGATCGAAAGCTGGGGATCGGCCAGTCCACGAAGCATTCCGGGCGATACGATGGTGTCGGCGGTCGAGCGAAGCGCCTCGATCAGCAGCAGCTCCAGCAGGCGACCCAGGACCATGTCGCGGGCCACCCGGCCGCTGCGCGTCTCCTCATCGATCATCTGCACCAGCTGCATCAGCCGGGCCTGGCCCTGGACATGCACGATATCGGGCAGCAGCGACACGAGCAGTGACCGATCGCGCGAGGCAAAGGAACAGTGGCCGACCAGCATGATCACGTCTGTGGGCGCTTCGGGATCTCCCTGCCGTATGACGCCGGGGCTGATCTCCTGCCACCGGGGCGTTGCCTGCGGCTCGGGCGGCACAAGGCCCGTCATCACGAAATCGAAGATCTCGGGCACCAGCACGAAATCACCGGCCTCCAGCCGGATCGGATCACGTGCCGATGGCGTCAGCAGGCACCCGCCCGAAACGATGGCGCAGTAGAAGGGGGTGCCCATTTCCGTGCGTTCCACCCTCCAGCCTCCGCCCCCCGTCACCCGCTTGGAGATCGACGGGACGGGTTTCAGCAGGCTGACGACATCTGTGAGAGGATCGCTCATCGTTTCGGACATACGCTAATGATTATCGGATAGCCTATCATAGGAAATCCAGATCAGAGCGTCCATCTTCTCGTCAATCGGAGTTCAGACGCCGTGATCCCGGACCGGGACGGCGCCCTCCCTTCATGACCAGGAGCCTGTGTCCCATGAACAAACTGATCGATCTTTCCCGCCATATTCCCGCGCCCGATGCGACGCCGACCGTGGCCTATACCCCCGTCACCCTTCCGATGGAGGGACGCCAACCGCTTGAACTGCGCATCACGGCGCCGGTGAAGGGCGCGGGCATCCCGATCGTCCTGCTGTCGCACGGGCACGGACCGTCGAACTACATCGCGTCGAAGGATGGATACGCCCATCTTGCGCAGTTCTGGGCCGAGCGCGGTTTTGCGGTGATCCAACCCACCCATGCCAGTTCCCATGTTGCCGGTTTACCCTCGGACGCCGAGGGGGCGCCTTTCTTCTGGCGCGAGCGGGTGGCCGAGATGAAGACCATCCTCGACCGCCTGGACGAGATCATGCAGCAGGCACCGGCACTCTCGGGGCGGCTGGATCCGGCCAGGGTCGCGGCCGTGGGCCATTCGCTTGGCGGCCACACGGTCAGCCTGTTGCTGGGCACCAGCGTGAAGGGAGAGGGCTTCCGCGATCCGCGCATCTCCGCGGGTATCCTCTTGACTGCGCCCGGCCGTGGCGGCAGCGAACTGACCCCGGAGAGCGCAGAGCGTTTGCCCTTCTTCGAGGTTGATTTTTCGACCCTCACAACGCGGACCCTCGTGGTCTGCGGCGATGCCGATCAGCCGCATTTCACCACCCGAGGGCCCGACTGGTTCGCCGATTCCTTTCACGATGGCCCCGGCGCCGAGGCGCTGTTGACGATGCATGGTGTCGGCCACGGGCTGGGCGGCATTGCCTCGCTCGACGCGAAGGAAACCGAGGCCGAGGACCCCGACGTCCTCGAAGCCACCAAGCGCATGACGCTCGCCTGGCTGCGCGACGCGCTTGGACTTGATGAGGGGGCATGGCGGACAGCCAGCGACGTGCTGGATGGCCCTGCATCTGCTTTGGGGCGTGTTATTGCTGCGTAGCACGCGAAGCCTGCTCAGGATTGAGTGCTGGCAAAGGGCCTGAAAGTCGCGGAAGGGGTGCCCCCGGTCATCCTTTGCGCCAGGCACGAAAGGCAGGTCGAGGCCGGAGGGGGCAACTTGGCTGACGAAATCCAAGTCAGCTATGGGCCGTGGTCAGCGACGGGAGGCCCCGCAGAACCTCGGGGACCTCCACCGCGTCGTCGCACGTCTGCTGTGAGACGAACCAGACAAAACCGCAGCCCATCTCAATCCACTCCTGCGCTTCGGATCGACCGGTGAGGCGACGCGCCGATGGAGCCGGCGCGTCGCGCATCACCTTGCGCGATCAGATCGTCTGGCCGCCCGACACCTCGATGCGCTGTGCGGTCACCCAGCGATTATCGTCGCGCAGAAGGCTGGCGATCATCGGACCGATGTCGTCCGGCAGCCCGACCCGGCCGAGCGCCGTCATCCCCGCGAACTGAGCGTTGACCTCGGCGTTGTCGCGGACCAGCCCGCCGCCGAAATCCGTTTCGATGGCGCCTGGCGCAACCGTGTTCACCGCAATGCCCCGCGCACCGAATTCCCGCGCCATGTAAACCGTGAGCATCTCGACCGCCGCCTTTGCCGCCGAATAGGCCGCGAAGCCGGGGAAGGAGATCCGCGTCAGGCCGGACGAGAAGTTCACAATCCGCCCTCCATCGGCCAGCAGCGGCAGAAGTGTCTGGGCGAGGAAGAAGGCGCCCTTCACATGGACCGCGAACAGGCCATCGAACTGCGCTTCGGTGGTCTCCTCGATCATGGCAAACTCGCCATGCCCGGCATTGTTGACGAGGTGATCGAAGCTGTCGCGGCCCCAGATGTTGCGCAGCTCCGCGCGCAGGCTTTCGACGAAGGCCGGAAAGCTTGTTGTGTCGGCAACGTCGAGGGGCAGCGCCACGGCCCGGCGCCCCATCTCGCGGATAAGGGTCACGACCTCCTCTGCTTGCCCGGCGTTCGACCGATAGGTGACGATGACGTCGCCACCTCTTTCGGCGATGGCGAGAGCGGTGTTGCGACTGAGGCCGCGATTGGCGCCGGTGACGAGAGCGATCTTGCTCATGAGACTGTCCTTTCAGGGTGTCATGGTGTCACTCTGAAATAGAAGAGCGCCGGCGCTCGTGGTTGCCTGAACCTCGCCGCTTCTTGCCTGTTCCCATTTCACCCCTTCCCCGAGGGTCCAGCCTCAGCCATATTTTACGACATGACCATTGCCCAAAGCAGTCCCCCCTTTGCTCAGTTGCTCATCCATTGCCGCCGGTTCGCCGACGCCAATTCCGGGACCGAGGGGTCGGCGCCGACTCCGGCCCGGGGCCTGTCCGTGGTGCGCTACCTGCACCCGGGAAATCTGATGGTTGCCGTCCAGAAGCCGGTGATCGCAATGCTGCTGCAGGGGAGGAAGCGCGTGACCACGCTGGGAGCGAGCTTCGAATACGCGCCGGGGGAGGCGATGGTCGTCGCGGCGGATATTCCGACGGTCAGCCGGATTACCCGCGCCAGCATCGCGGCACCCTACTATGCGCTCGTGCTCGAACTCGATCCCGCGATCCTGCGTGCGTTGCGCCCGGCCGTCTCCGTGCGGCCCGGTGACGCGCCGCCCGTAAGGGTGGAGCCGATCGACACAGAGGTCATCGATGCCTCCCTTCGCCTTGCGCGGCTGCTGGATCGGCCCGAGGCCCTGTCAGTGCTTGCCGACGGCCTGCTGCGTGAGCTGCATTACTGGCTTCTCATGGGCGTTCACGGCCCGGCCATCGCTGCGCTCGGTGTGCCGGACAGCCATGCAGGGCGGATTGCGCGCGCGGTCGATATCCTGCGGCGGGAGTACGCCCGTCCGATCAGGGTCGAGGAACTCGCGGAGGCCGCCGCAATGAGTGAGCCCGCGTTTCACAAGCACTTCCGCGCCATCACGTCCCTGTCTCCGCTCCAGTTCCAGAAACAGCTCCGCCTGATCGAAGCGCGGCGGCTCATGCTGGCCGAAGGCGCGAAAATCGCGCAGGCAGCCCACACAGTCGGCTACGCTAGCGTGACCCAGTTCACCCGGGAATACGGCCGCCTTTTCGACGCGCCTCCTGGAAAGGACATACGCGCCGCAGGTGCCGCCGCCTGAAACGGAATTGGCTCGGAGCGGACCTGCGGCAGTGCAACGAGCCGAACACCTGGCAGGCTCCAGCGGTCGTCGCGACCGGCCCATTGCCGACCTTGGGACTTGGTTACCATGCCGCGACGCAGCTTCACCGAAGCGGTCGTTTGTGCGTCGCTCAGCATTTTTCGACAGCCAACGTCCGCTGTGCG
>NZ_JAVRHL010000020.1:0-281 GCF_031846565.1 Tropicimonas omnivorans
CGCCTTCGGAGATGATGTTCGCACGCTGATCCAGCGTCGCGCCGGACGTATTCGTCACGCCGCCCTCGCGCGCCGTCAGCTCGGCATAGATCTCGGCCGTACCGTCATTCTTCAACGACAGGACGTTCTGCGCCGCCCCGACGGAGTAGGTGCCGGCATTCGTCACCACGCCCACCGTATCCGCGGACGCCGCGATGAAGCGCGCGTCCTCGAGGATGTCGATCGCGCCGGTGTCGAAGAGGGTGCCGCCATCGATTGTGCGCAGCGTCCCCGCGGTCACC
>NZ_JAVRHL010000021.1:0-235 GCF_031846565.1 Tropicimonas omnivorans
GATCTCTACCGTCAGAAGATCAGCGATCTGGTCAATGCCCTTTCAGACCCGGAAGTTCGGGTCCAGGCCGCCGAGGCGATGCGCAGCCTGATCTCCGAGATCCGGATGATGCCGACAGCGGACGCGCCCGATGGGCACAGGATTGAGCTGAGCGGAGATCTGGCGGGTATTCTGGCCTTGGGAGGTGCGGATACGACAAAGCCCCCGCGTATGGCGAGGGCTGGGTCGGAAACGA